>NZ_JABJRA010000002.1 GCF_013155365.1 Nocardioides sp. zg-DK7169 | reverse complement strand
GCCTGGAACGACATCCCTGAACAGACCAGGTCGAAGACCTCGTTCACATCGTCGTACGGCACGAACTTCGGCATCACCACACCGCCAATCACTCAGCGTTGCTTCGACCGCCTGACTCCGCCCTCGATTCGACCGGCAGAAGTCTCGATTCGACCTGTCGGCCGGGCGGGGCGAGGGGTCAGCAGCGGTCGATGGTGGCGTCCTGGCGGGCGTCGTTGCCGTAGCGGCGGGCGGTGGCCACGTCGGGAAGCACGACGGAGGCGCTGCCGACGTTGCCGATCGAGCCCTGGACCACGCAGGTGCTCACCTTGGCGGGGTCGACGGCCGCGACGGCCTGCCCGAGGCGGAACAGCTCGGCCGGCGCGAGGTCGGTGTGCATGTGCTGCAGCACGCTGTGCACGCCGCGCTCGATGAAGCCCGGCTCGGCCGCGCGGGCGCGCACCGTGCTGTGGATGCCGCGCAGCACCCGCTGCTGGTTGGCCGAGCGGCCGAAGTCGCCGCTCGGCAGCGTCTTGCGGATCCGGGCGAACGCCATGGCGTCGTAGCCGTTGAGCTTGACCCGGCCCGCCTTGAACCCGCGAGGCTTGAGGTTCTCGTCGTAGAAGTAGAAGGGGTTGTCGACGGTGATGCCGCCGATGTCGTCGACCATGTTCTCGAAGAAGGGGAAGCGGGTCACGAACACGTAGTCCGGCTGCACCCCCACCAGGTCGGCGACGGTCTCCCCCATCAGCTGCGGGCCGCCGAAGGTGAGCGCGGCGTTGACCCGGTTGGAGCCGAAGCCGGGGATCGGGACCCAGGAGTCGCGCGGAATGCCGATCGAGGTGGCCGCGCCGGTGCGCGTATTCATGCCGACGAGCTGGATCGCGTCGGCGCGGGTGCGCAGCATGTCCTCGCCCGGGCGCATGTCGGACCCGATGGCCAGGATCCACACCACCTTGGGGTCGACGTCGACCGCGCCGGCCCGCTCGACCTTGACCAGCTCGACCTCGCGGGTGTGCACCGCCGAGTCCGGCACGAGCACCAGCGAGACCGCGAGCACCGCACCCAGCGTGAGCACGCGCAGGCCGCGGGAGAGGTGTGCGCGCACGCCGGCCCTCATCGCCTCTCCCCCGTCCGGCCCTGCTCGCCCTGCTTGCCGGCCTTGCCCTTGCCGGCCTTGCCCGGCGCGATCGTCGACCGCGACACGTCGTACCCGAACACCTTCCAGCCCTTCTTCGTCGGGGTGAGCATCAGCCGTCCGCTGACCACGTCCACGCGGCGCACCTCGCCGTCGGTGCGGAACCGCAGGCCGATCCGCGCCGTCGCGCCCACCGGCTTGCCACCGGCGCCCAGCACGTCGATCTGGAGGACCCGGCGGCTCGCGCGCACCGACTCCACCCGGTCGCCGATCGCGACGTTGGTCAGCAGCCCCCGGTCCCGGGCGGCGCGCCGCCGGGCGTCCGGGGTGAAGTCGCGCAGCGCGTCGGTGTACGCCGCGAAGCCCTCGCGCGGCCACTCGCCCCCGACGTACGCCGCGTCGATCCAGCCGTCCACGACGTCGGCGACGGCCTGCTTCGCCTGCGCGCGCCGCTGCGGGGACAGCTCGCCGGCGACCTGGCCCACCGACACCCGGGTGGCCAGGGGTGCGGCGCTCGCCTCGGGCGAGGCCTCCTCGCCCGAGGGCGCGTCGTCGTCGTCGCCGGTGCACGCGCTCGCGCCGAGCACCAGCACGGCGCTCACGGAGGCGGCGGCGAGTCGTGCTGCGCGGGGCCGCGAGGGGCGCCTGGTCGCTCGTGGTCGTCGAATCACCGCGTGGACTCTACCGAGCGATGGACCGCCTCGTCGCATCCAGTGATCGTTAGCCAGGAGCCTGTCAGGCTCCAAGAGTGTGCCCCTGGCAACACCCCGACCGAAAGATGGTCCTCAACGCTGCGCTGCCAGGGCCGGGGGTCTAGCCTTGACTCCCGGAAACCCACCCACCGCGCGCTCATTCGGAAGAGGCGAAGCAAGTCGTGCCGCAGTCCTCAGGCAACCAGACTCCCACCAGCTCCCATGAACCCCCGGCGGACGACTTCGGCGCCAACGAGTGGCTCGTCGAGGAGATGTACGACCGATACCAGAAGGACCCGAGCAGCGTCGACGCGACGTGGGTGAGCTACTTCAAGTCGAACGGCAAGAACGGCGCCTCGGCGCCGGCCGCCCCGGCCGCTCCGGCCAAGGCCGAGACCCCCGCCAAGGCCCCGGCGAAGGCTGAGGCGAAGAGCGAGCCGAAGAGCGAGTCCAAGCCGGCCCCGGTCGCCAAGCCGCGGCCCGCCGCGAAGGCGGCCGAGCCCGCCAAGGGCACCAGCCAGCCGGTCCCGAAGGACTCGCGTCCGACCGAGCCTGCCGCCGTCAGCGCCGAGCCGACCTACACGGTCCTGCGCGGCGCGCCCTCGCGCGTCGTGAAGAACATGGACGAGTCGCTGAGCGTCCCGACCGCGACGTCGGTGCGCTCGGTGCCGGTCAAGCTGCTGTGGGACAACCGGACCGTCATCAACAACCACCTCGCGCGCGCTCGTGGTGGCAAGGTCTCCTTCACCCACCTCATCGGCTACGCGCTGGTGCAGGCCGTGAAGCAGATGCCCGAGATGAACGTCGGCTTCGACGTCGTCGACGGCAAGCCCAACCTGATCACGCCGCCGCACGTCAACCTCGGCCTCGCCATCGACGTGCCCAAGCCCGACGGCAGCCGTCAGCTGCTCGTGCCGGCCATCAAGGCCGCCGAGACGATGGACTTCGCCGGCTTCTGGACCGCCTACGAGGACGTCGTACGCAAGGCGCGCGACAACAAGCTCACGGTCGCCGACTTCCAGGGCATCTCGATCTCGCTGACCAACCCCGGCGGCATCGGCACCAGCCACTCGGTCCCGCGCCTGATGAAGGGCCAGGGCGCCATCATCGGCGTCGGCGCGATGGAGTACCCGCCGGAGTGGCAGGGCGCCTCCGCCGAGGCGATCGCGCGCAACGCGATCAGCAAGGTCATGACCCTGACCTCGACGTACGACCACCGGGTCATCCAGGGCGCGCAGTCGGGTGAGTTCCTCAAGATCCTGCACGGCCTGCTGCTCGGCCAGAACGGCTTCTACGACGAGATCTTCCGCTCGCTGCGCATCCCCTACGAGCCGATCCGCTGGAGCAACGACATCTCGGCGTCGCACGACGACGAGATCTCCAAGCAGGCCCGCATCCTGGAGCTGATCCACGCCTACCGCGTGCGCGGCCACCTGATGGCCGACACCGACCCGCTGGAGTACCGCCAGCGCAGCCACCCCGACCTCGAGATCGAGTCGCACGGCCTCACGCTGTGGGACCTCGACCGCGAGTTCGCGACCGGCGCGTTCGGCCCCGAGGGCCGGCGCTTCATGAAGCTGCGCGACATCCTCGGCATCCTGCGCGACTCCTACTGCCGCACCACCGGCATCGAGTACATGCACATCATGGACCCCGAGCAGCGCCAGTGGATCCAGGAGCGCATCGAGGTCCCCCACGTGAAGCCGCCCCGCGAGGAGCAGCTCCGCATCCTGCTGAAGCTCAACCAGGCCGAGGCCTTCGAGACCTTCCTGCAGACCAAGTTCGTCGGCCAGAAGCGCTTCAGCCTCGAGGGCGGCGAGACCACGATCCCGCTGATCGACGAGATCTGCGAGGCCGCGGCCGAGGCCTCCCTCGACGAGGTCGCGATGGGCATGGCCCACCGTGGCCGCCTCAACGTGCTCGCCAACATCGTGGGCAAGAAGTACTCCCAGATCTTCCGGGAGTTCGAGGGCAACATCGACCCGCGCACCGTCCAGGGCTCGGGCGACGTGAAGTACCACCTCGGCGCCGAGGGCGAGTTCGAGGCCGACTCCGGCGAGACCGTGAAGGTCTCCGTGGCGGCCAACCCCTCGCACCTCGAGGCCGTGGACCCGGTCCTGGAGGGCATCGCCCGCGCCAAGCAGGACGTGCTCGACCGCGGTGCGGAGTACCCCGTCCTGCCGCTGCTCGTGCACGGCGACGCGGCGTTCGCCGGCCAGGGCGTGGTCGCGGAGACGCTGAACCTCTCCCAGCTGCGCGGCTACCGCACCGGCGGCACCATCCACGTCGTCATCAACAACCAGGTCGGCTTCACCACCTCGCCGGGCTCCTCGCGCTCGACGCTGTACAGCACCGACGTGGCCCGCATGGTCCAGGCACCGATCTTCCACGTGAACGGCGACGACCCGGAGGCCTGCATCCGCGTCGCGCGGCTCGCCTTCGAGTACCGCCAGGCGTTCAACAAGGACGTCGTCATCGACCTGGTCTGCTACCGCCGTCGCGGTCACAACGAGGGCGACGACCCGTCGTACACCCAGCCGCTGATGTACGACCTGATCGAGCAGAAGCGCTCGGTGCGCAAGCTCTACACCGAGTCCCTCATCGGTCGTGGCGACATCACGATCGAGGAGGCCGAGCAGGTCCTGCGCGACTACCAGCAGCAGCTGGAGCGCGTCTTCACCGAGGTCCGCCAGGCCAGCACCGAGCCGCCGGCCGAGTGGACGACCGTCCCGGACTACCCTGAGAAGTCGGTCGGCAAGGCCGCCACCGCGGTCCCCGCGGAGTACCTCAAGCGGATCGCCGACGCCTACGTCACCCCGCCGGAGGGCTTCACCGTCCACCCGAAGGTGATGCCGCAGCTGCAGCGTCGCGCCACGGCGATCACCGACGGCAACATCGACTGGGGCACCGGCGAGATCCTCGCCTTCGGCTCGCTGCTGATGGACGGCCGCCCGGTGCGTCTGGCCGGCCAGGACTCGCGTCGCGGCACCTTCGTGCAGCGCTTCGCGACGATCATCGACCGCAAGAACGCCGACGAGTGGACCCCGCTCTCGGCGCTCACCGAGGACCAGGCGAAGTTCCACGTCTACGACTCGCTGCTCAGCGAGTACGCCGCCCTCGGCTTCGAGTACGGCTACTCCGTGGCCCGTCCCGACGCCCTGGTGCTGTGGGAGGCGCAGTTCGGCGACTTCGTCAACGGCGCCCAGACGGTCATCGACGAGTTCATCAGCTCCGGTGAGAGCAAGTGGAACCAGCAGTCGGGCGTCGTCCTGCTGCTGCCCCACGGCTACGAGGGCCAGGGCGCGGACCACTCCTCCGCGCGCATCGAGCGGTTCCTCACGATGGCGGCCGACGAGGCCTTCGTCGTCGCCCAGCCGAGCACGCCGGCGTCGCACTTCCACCTGCTGCGCCAGCACTCCCTCGGCGAGGAGCACCGCCCGCTGATCGTCTTCACCCCGAAGTCGATGCTCAAGCGCAAGGAGGCCGCCTCGAAGCCCGAGGACTTCACCAACGGCACCTTCCGCCCGTTCATCGCCGACGCCGACGCCGACGCCAGCAAGGTCGACACCCTGCTGCTGTGCTCGGGCCGGGTGACGTGGGACCTGATGGTGGAGCGCGCCAAGCGTGAGGACGGCGAGCGGTTCGCCATCGGTCGCGTCGAGCAGCTCTACCCGCGCCCGCTGGACGACATCCAGGCCGAGATCGCCCGCTACCCGCACCTCAAGGAGGTGCGCTGGGTCCAGGACGAGCCGCTCAACATGGGCCCGTGGCCGCACTACGCGCTCAACGTGGTGCCGGAGCTGGACGCCAAGGTCGTCGCCGTGACCCGCGAGGAGTCCTCCTCGCCGGCCGTCGGCACGGTCAAGCGCCACCAGGCCGAGCAGAAGGACCTCCTGGGCCGGGCCTTCGCCTGACCTTCCGGTCTCTCGTGTGGCCCACCGTGCTCGCGCACGGTGGGCCACACGCATGTGCCAGACGTCTTTGTTCGAGGAGGATCGAGGGATGTACTTCACTGACCGTGGCATCGAGGAGCTCGAGAAGCGCCGGGGTGACGAGGAGGTCACGCTGGCCTGGCTCGCCGACCGTCTCCAGGAGTTCACCGACACCCACCCGGAGTTCGAGACCGCGGTGGAGCGCTTCGCCACCTGGCTGGCGCGCCTGGACGACCCCGAGGACTGAGACGACCGCCGCGCGCCGTTCCCCCGAGCGGCGCGCGGCGCCTAGGGTGCGCGCATGACGACCTACCCCGATCCCCCGTGGGACATGGTCGGGCAGCTGTGGCTCTCGCTGTTCCGCGTGCCCGTGCCCGTCGACGAGCTGCGCCCGGCCGGGGTGCACGGCGTGGCGTTGGTGCGCTATGAGGAGGGCAGCCCGCTGACCTACTCCGAGCTGCTCGTCGCCCGCCCGGTCTCCGGGGCTGGCCGCGGCCGGCGGGTGTCGATCTCCGACATCTGGGTGGACTCCCCCGCCTCCGTGGCCGGCGGCCGGGAGCTGTGGGCGATCCCGAAGGAGCTCGCGGCGTTCTCCGTCGATTCTGCGCGGCGCGGGCCGTTCTCCCACACCGAGTGGAGCGTCGAGGCCGACGGGCGCCCGGTCGTGCAGGCCCGCTTCGGCGACGCCTCACGCCTCGCGCTGCGTACGCCGTTCCGCGGCGGCGCCTGGCAGCCCGGGATCGCCGACACCGGCGGGGAGGAGCGCACCGCGCAGCTCACCGGGTCCGCGAAGGCCCTCCCGTGCCGCGCCCAGTGGGACTTCGCCCCCGACGGGCCGCTGGGCTGGCTCGCGGGCGCGCGGAAGCTGGCGTCGTTCCGGATGAGCGACTTCCGGATGTCGTTCACCTAGACCGATCAGCGGATCGGCGGCTCAGGCCGCGACGGGCACCGCCACCGGGTCCGGCTCGTCGGCCCGGCGTCGCGGCGGCAGCGCGAGGCGCACGATCTTGCGCGCGACGCTGCCGATCTGGCGGCGCAGCGGCCCGGTGTTGTAGGCCAGCCCGTAGCGCTCGCAGATCTCGCGGACCTCCGCGGAGATCTCGGGGTAGCGCCGGGCCGGGAGGTCGGGGAAGAGGTGGTGCTCGATCTGGTGGCTGAGGTTGCCGCTGAGCACGTGGAAGAGCCGGTCACCGGTGATGTTGGCCGAGCCGAGCAGCTGGCGCAGGTACCACTGGCCACGGCTCTCGTCCTCGCACTCCTCCTGGGAGAAGGTCGCCACCCCGGCCGGGAAGTGCCCGCAGAAGATGATCGTGAACGCCCAGACGTTGCGGACCAGGTTGGCGCTCACGTTGCCGGCGAGGGTCAGCGGGAACAGCGGACCGCTCAGCGCCGGGAACAGCACGTAGTCCTTGAGCGCCTGGCGGCGCACCTTGCGCATGATCGCGGCGTGCAGGTGGGCGTTGTCGGAGACCTTGCGGCGCCCGGCGACGATGTTCTCGACCTCCAGGTCGTGCATCGCGACGCCCCACTCGAAGAACACCATCAGCAAGAAGGCGTACGCCGGGTTGCCCAGGTAGTAGGGGTGCCAGGGCTGGTCCTCGTCCATCCGCAGCACCCCGTAGCCGATGTCGCGGTCCTTGCCGAGCACGTTGGTCCAGGTGTGGTGGATGTAGTTGTGGGAGTACTTCCACTGCTCGGAGGGGCACACGTTGTCCCACTCGTAGCGCCGCGAGCTCAGCGCCGGGTCGCCCATCCAGTCGTACTGGCCGTGCATGACGTTGTGGCCGATCTCCATGTTGTCCAGGATCTTGGCCAGGCTCAGCGCCCCGACCGCGAGCGGCCACGCGGGCGGGAGGTAGAACAGCGCCCGTCCGGCGACCTCGAGGCCGCGCTGGGCGCGCACCACGTTGCGGATGTAGCGGGCGTCGTCCTCGCCGAGGTCGGCGAGGATGCGCTGGCGGATGGCGTCGAGCTCGGCGCCGAAGCGCTCGAGGTCCTCGGGGTCGAGGCGCTGGCTGGCGGGACGGGTCGTGGTCATGGCGGTCCTTCCTTCACAGGTCGACGACGCAGTCGCCGACCGGGGCGGAGACACAGATCTGGATGTCCTCGTCGGGCAGGGAGGACGTCGCGCCGCTGATCACGTGGCGCACCGTCCCCTCGGTCTTGCGCGCGGTGCAGGAGAAGCAGATGCCCATCCGGCAGCCGTGCTCGGGGGCCAGGCCGAGCGCCTCGGCCTGCTCGAGCAGCGGTGCCCCGGTGTTGGCCGCACGGGCCCCGGAGCGGGTGAAGGCGACCTCGCCGGCGGCGTCCGCGGGCGAGGCGGTGACCGGGGGCCGGAAGCGCTCCAGGTGCAGCGGCGCGCTCGGCGCGCCCGTGCGGTCCTCGGCGTACGCCGCCTGCACCGCGTCCAGCAGCGGAGCGGGACCGCAGGCCCACGCGGGGACGTCGCGGTACCCGGGCACCAGGCGCTCGAGCAGCACCGGGGAGAGCGCCGGGTCGCCGAGGCGTCGGTGCAGGACGTGGACGTCGAGGCCGTGCCCCGACGCGCGGGCGGCGGCGAGCTCGTCGGCGAAGATGACGTGGCCGGGGCTGCGCGCGAAGTGCACGAAGGTGACCCGCCCGCGGTGCGTGCGGCGCTGGAGGCTGCGCAGCATCGACATCACCGGGGTGATGCCGGAGCCGCCGGAGACCAGCAGCACGTGCTCGGGCACCCGGTCCGGCAGGACGAAGCCGCCCTCCGCCTGGGACAGGTGCACCAGCGTGCCGGGGCGCGCGTCCTGCGCCAGGTGGCGCGACACCCCGCGCCCGGCAGGCGCGTCGGGGTTGGCGCGCAGGGTGAGGGTGAAGCGCTCCCCCGGGCCGGACTCCGCGCTGGAGATCGAGAAGACCCGGGTGGTACGCCGCGCGCCGCCCAGGTCGACGCCGACCTGCACGTGCTGCCCAGCACGGTGCCCGCGCCAGGTCGCCGTGGGCTGCAGGGTCAGGGTCGTGACCGGAGGCTCCCCCGCGACGTCGACCTCACGCCGTACGGCGACGACGCGGGCGCGCACCTCGTGGGCCGCCCACATCGGGTTGACCTGTTCGAGGTAGCGGTCCACGCCGTGCGGCGAGGCCAGCGCCGCCAGGGCGCGGGAGCGGAGGATCCGTCCGCCGAGGTCCTGGGTCAGGCTCATGCCGACTCCCCCCGAGTGAGTGAACAAGTGTTCTCCCAATACCCTGCGAAACGTCGGGCACTGCGGTCAAGGCCTCCTCGGTGTGACCCGGGCCACGTCGCGGGCGCGGGTGCGCCTCCGGCCGAGACCGGGCGCCGACTAGCATCGCCGGGTGAGCGAGACCCGCGTCGAGCGCAAGGAGCGCACCCGGCGCGCCATCCTGGACGCCGCCCTGGCGCTCAGCGAGGACAGCAGCCTGGTGGCGCTGTCGCTGCGCCAGGTCGCCAGAGAGGTCGGCGTGGTGCCGACGGCGTTCTACCGCCACTTCGACTCCCTCGAGACGCTCGGACTGGCGCTGGTCGACGAGTCGTTCGTGTCGCTGCGCGCGATGCTGCGCGACGTGCGCCATGCCGAGCCTGCCCGCGCCGGCGACTACGTCGGGGTCGTGGACGACTCGGTGCGGATCCTGGTGGACCACGTCCACCAGCAGCGCGCGCACTTCCGGTTCATCGCGCGCGAGCGGGCGGCCGGACCGCCCGCCGTGCGCGAGGCGGTGCGCCGCGAGATCGCGCTGTGCGAGCAGGAGCTGGCGGCCGACGTCGCCCGGCTCCCCGGCACCGCCGGCTGGTCCGCGGAGGACCTGCGCATCCTCTCCTCGCTGATCGTCTCCGCCATGGTCGCCACCGCCGAGGCGGTCCTCCTCGCCGCCACGCCCCAGGACGAGCGCCGGGTCGTCGAGACCGCCCGCGCCCAGCTCCGCATGGTCCTCGTCGGCGCCCTCCACTGGCGCCCCACCTGACCCGAGTCGGCCCTTGTGGCGTGCCGAGTCGGCGCTCGTGGCGGGGCGGACCTCAGCGGGGGCGCAGCGTGAGGTCGGTGAGGGTGGCGTCCGGGGGCAGGTCGAGCACGTGCACGATCGCGTCCACGACCGTGGCGGGGTCGATCCAAGCGCCCGGGTCGTAGTCGCGGCCCTCCTGGCGATGCACCTCCGCCTGCATCGCGGTCGCCACCCGCCCCGGGTAGATCGAGGAGACCCGGACCCCGCGGTCCTGCTCCTCGGCGCGCAGTGCGTCGGCGAGGGCACGCAGCCCGTGCTTCGAGGCCGAGTACGCCGCCCACTGCGGGTTGGCCCGCAGTCCCGAGCCCGAGTTGACCAGGACGACCGTGCCGGCGGCATTGCGCAGCGCCGGGAGCGCCACCCGGGTGAGGACGGCCGGCGCGACCAGGTTGACCGCGAGCGTCTCCTGCCAGGCACCGGCCGTCAGCTCGCCGACCTCGCCGAGCTCGACCACGCCCGCTGCGTGGACCACCGAGTCCAGCAGCTCCGGCAGCGCGGCGGCGAGCCCCTCGACCGACTCCGGGTCGGCCAGGTCCGCCACCAGCACCTCGGCGCGGGGCACCAGTGCGCGCAGGTCCTCGGCCCGCTCGGCGGAGCGCGCCACGAGCACCAGCTCGTCGCCGCGCTCCGCGAGCCGCTCGGCCAGGAGCCGGCCGATCCCGGAGCCGGCCCCGGTCACCAGGTGGCGCGCGGTCATCGGGTGAGCACGACCTTGCCGAACAGCTCGCCTGCCGCCATCGCGGCGAACCCCTCGCGCGCCTCGGTCATCGGCAGCGTCCGGTCGATCAGGGGACGCACGCCGGTGGCGTCGCAGAGGTTGACCAGCGCGGCAAGCTCCTCACGGGTGCCCATGGTCGAGCCGACCACCCGCAGCTGGAGGAAGAAGATCCGGGTCAGCTCCGCGTCGTCGAGCTGGGCGCCCGAGGTGGTGCCGGAGATGACGATCGCGCCGCCGGGGCGCAGCGAGCGCACCGAGTGCGACCAGGTGGCCCGCCCGACGGTCTCCATCACCGCGTCCACCTTCACCGGCAGGCGCGCACCGGACTCGAACACCTCGTGGGCGCCGAGCTCGAGCGCACGCGCACGCTTCTCCTCGCCACGGCTGGTGGCGAACACCCGCAGGCCGGCGGCGCGAGCCAGCGAGATCAGCGCGGTGGCGACGCCGCCGCCGGCACCTTGGACCAGCACCGTGTCACCGGCCTTGAGCCCGCCCTGGGTGAACAGCATCCGGTAGGCGGTGAGCCACGCGGTCGGCAGGCACGCGGCCTCCTCGAAGGACATGGTGGCCGGCTTGCGCACGATGTTGCGGCGCGGCACCACCACGGTGTCGGCGAAGGTGCCCTGGTGCCGCTCGGACAGGATCGAGCGGCGCGGGTCGAGGGTGTCGTCGCCGGTCCAGCCCGGGTCGTTGACCACGGCGTGCACGACGACCTCGTTGCCGTCCTCGTCGTACCCCGCGGCGTCGCAGCCCAGGATCATCGGCAGTGCCTCCTGGCGCAGCCCGACCCCGCGCAGCGACCACAGGTCGTGGTGGTTCAGCGAGGCGGCCTTGACGGTGACACGGGCCCATCCGTCAGGGACCTCCGGGTCGGGGCGCTCCCCCACCTTCAGGACCGAGACCGGGTCGTCGCTGGAGAACTCATCGGCGTAGACGGCAAACATGGTGCCGACCCTAGCGACCGGGTCGGCACCATGTGCGGGGGTTCAGCGCGGGCCGTCGGCCCGGGGTGCGCGTCGCCGCGCGGGGGCGATCAGCGGCGCGCGACCCCGTCGCGACGAGCGGCCGCGGAGACGGCGGCGGCCACGGCCGGGCCGACGCGGGGGTCGAACGGCGAGGGGATGATCAGGTCCTCGCTCAGGTCGTCGCCCACGAGCCCGGCGATCGCCTGGGCGGCGGCGAGCTTCATGCCCTCGGTGATCGCGCTGGCGTGCACGTCGAAGGCGCCCCGGAAGATGCCGGGGAACGCGAGCACGTTGTTGATCTGGTTCGGGTAGTCCGAGCGGCCGGTGGCGACCACGCGGGCGTACTTGTGCGCGATGTCGGGGTGCACCTCGGGCGTGGGGTTGGCCAGACCGAAGATGATCGCGTCGGGGGCCATCGTGGCGACGTGCTCCTCGGGCACGGTGCCGCCGGAGACGCCGATGTAGACGTCGGCGCCGTCGAGCACGTCGGCGAGCTTGCCGGTGCGCCCGGTGCGGTCGGCGGTGAGCTCGGCCAGCGCCCGCTTGACCGGGGTCAGGTCGGTGCGCGAGGAGTGCAGGACGCCCTGGCGGTCGACCACGGCGATGTCGTCGATCCCCGCCTCGCGCAGGATCTTCGTGACCGCGACGCCGGCGGCGCCGGCCCCGCCGACCACGACGCGGGTGTTCGCGTGGGTGCGACCGGTCAGGCGCAGCGCGTTCTCCAGGGCCGCGAGGGCCACCACGGCGGTGCCGTGCTGGTCGTCGTGGAAGACCGGGATGTCGAGGCGCTCCTTGAGCCGGTCCTCGATCTCGAAGCAGCGCGGCGCGGAGATGTCCTCGAGGTTGATGCCGCCGAAGCTCGGTGCGAGGCGGACCACGGTCTCGACGATCTCGTCGGTGTCGGTGGTGTCCAGGCAGATCGGGACGCCGTCGACGCCGCCGAACTGCTTGAACAGGACGGCCTTGCCCTCCATCACCGGCATCGCGGCGGCCGGGCCGATGTCGCCCAGGCCGAGCACGGCGGTGCCGTCGGTGACGACGGCGACGGTATTGGGGACCCAGGTGTAGATCTGCGTCAGCTCGGGGTTCTCGGCGATCGCCTCGCAGACGCGTGCGACACCCGGCGTGTAGGCGAGGGACAGGTCGTCGCGACCGGCCAGTGGCACGGTGCAGGCGACCTCCATCTTGCCGCCGACGTGCAGGTCGAAGACCGGGTCGCCTTCGTGGGGGTGGCTCGGGTGAACAGGTGCTGCGCTCATCTGGGAAGGACAACTTTCCAGGCGCCGAGGGGGGGCGCCGCGTCGGAGGACGGAGGAACGCGGTCGGCGCTGCGGGTGTGCGCCGGACCACGGATCCGGTCGGAGGGGATCGGGGTACGGCCAGTCTGGCACAACGCGCTCCTCTCACTCAGTGAGCAGAGCGACGCAGTGGGACGTGCGATCTCTCACACCCGTAGGTGACTCGCGAGTACGCCGCGGGCGGCGCGCACCCGGCCCCGCCCCGGGCTCAGCGCGGCCTCAGCCCGGTCCTCGACGCGACCTCAGCGCAGCGAGGTCGGCCGTGGCCAGAGCCGCCCGAGGACCACCGCGACGACGTCCTGGTCGGGCACCGGGCCGCGGTGGCGGGAGTCGACCCCCTCGGCGGGGTTGTCGCTGAGCAGCCACCACCCGGGACCAGCGGTGCGGGTCTGCCGGCGCTCGGTGGCGCGCTTGACCGCCAGCGTCCCGTCGGCGAACCGCGCCACCACCACCCGGCCGGGACGCGGACGCCCGCGGTGGTCGACGAGCAGGACGTCGCCGGGCGCGAGCGTCGGCAGCATCGAGGCGCCACGGACATGTGCGATCCCCACGCGGGGTACTCGTTCCGCCAGACGGCGGATGCCTCGTGCTCGCACTGTCACCCGAGTAGTGTCCCAGTCGAGCCTCGGCTCCGTGACCGTCGTACGGTCGAGAACCCCATAGACGAAGACGAGAGGACCCGCATGTTCGCGCGACTGTTCGCACCCACCCTCGAGGTTTCCGCCCACTGCGACCTGCCGTGCGGCATCTACGACCCGGCTCAGGCCCGCATCGAGGCCGAGTCGATCAAGGCGATCATCGCCAAGGTCGCGGACAACGACGACCCCGACTTCCGCACCCGCGCCGTGCTCATCAAGGAGCAGCGCTCCGACCTGGTCAAGCACCACCTCTGGGTGCTGTGGACCGACTACTTCAAGCCCCCGCACTTCGAGAAGTACCCGCAGCTGCACACCCTCTTCAACGAGGCCACCAAGCTCGCGGGTGCCGGCGGCACCAAGGGCACGCTCGACGCCGACGCCGCCGACCAGCTGCTCGCGAAGATCGACCAGATCGCCGAGATCTTCTGGGAGACCAAGAAGGCCTGATCACCCACGGCGTACACCGGGGCCGATCGGCGGGGAGACCCGCGGATCGGCCCCGGACGCATTTCCGCGCGCCGACAGGCGCTTTTCGACGCCGCCGTGCCGATCGGTGGGTCCCGGGCGGCACCGCGCGAGGGGGTCGTCTAGGGTCGGGGCACCTCCCCCGACCGAAGCTCGCCGAAGGAACACACCCATGGCACCGTCCACCGCCGGCTCCCGGGGCAAGCGCGCCGACGTGGAGATCCGGTTGCCGGCCGACGGCGCCTACGTCTCCGTCCTGCGCACCACCACGGCCGCGATCGCCGCCCGCCTCGACCTGACCATCGACGACATCGAGGACCTCCGGGTCGCGGTCGGCGAGGCCAGCGCGCTGCTGCTCCCCGAGGCCGACGAGGCCGCCGAGATGCTGTGCAGCTTCCGGCTGCGCCCGGGCCGGATCACCGTCACCGTCGGCGTGGACTCGCGGCACCCCTCGACCCCGGACCGTGAGAGCTTCGCCTGGCAGGTGCTCACCACGCTGACCGACCTGACCGAGGTCGAGTACGTCGACGGCCACCTCGCGATCACCATGTCGATGACCTCCTCGGCGCTCGGCTCGCCCGGTGCAGCACGAGGCGCCGGCCTGGACGTCTGATGAGCGAGGACCTTGGAGCTCCCGACCCTCAGCTGCCCCCGACTGCGGCGGAGGTGACCCGCCGCCGCAGCGCGGAGCTCTTCGTCGTCCTGCGCGACGACGCCACGTCCGAGGCCGCCCGCGAGCAGGCCCGCAACGCGCTGGTCCACCTCCACCTGCCGCTCGTGGAGCACTGCGCGCGCCGCTTCCGCAACCGCGGCGAGCCCTTCGAGGACCTCGTCCAGGTCGGCACGATCGGGCTGATCAAGTCCGTCGACCGCTTCGACCTCGACCGCGGCGTGGAGTTCTCCACCTACGCGACGCCGACGATCATCGGCGAGATCAAGCGCTACTTCCGCGACAAGGGCTGGGCGATCCGCGTGCCCCGCCGACTGCAGGAGCTGCGCATGCAGATCGGCACCGCGACCGCCGAGCTCACCCAGACGCTGGGGCGCTCCCCCACCGCCCGCGAGCTCGCCGAGGCGATCGGCTGCACGGTCGAGGAGATCGTCGAGGGCATCGACTCCAGCAACGCCTACAGCACCCTCTCCCTCGACGCCGCCGACGACTCCGAGAACGGTGCCGCCAGCATGCTCGACGCGATCGGCATCGAGGACGCCGGTCTGGCCCACGTCGAGGTCCGCGAGTCGATCAAGCCGCTGCTGGACCGCCTCGAGCCGCGGGAGAAGAAGATCCTGCTGCTGCGATTCTTCAAGAACATGACCCAGTCGCAGATCGCCGCCGAGATCGGCGTCTCCCAGATGCACGTCTCCCGGCTGCTCACCCGCACCCTGGTGCAGCTGCGCACCTCGCTGGAGCAGCAGGACTGATCCCCCGCGGCGGGCCGATCAGGTACGTCGCGCGAGCGCGCGCCGGCTCAGTCGCGTCCCTCGCCGGTCGGGTCGTCGATCAGCGCCGCGGTGCTCGCGGGGTGCAGGACACCGACCAGGACGACCACCGCGAGGACGGCGAGCACCACCGCGACGAGGGTGGTCGAGCCGCCGGTGAAGCTCCAGGCGGTGCCGAGCTGGATCAGCTGGGTCAAGATGATCGGCGCGCGCGCCCACGGGGCCCGCCGGAGCAGGAACGCCGCGCAGGCCATCAGCCCCACGCCGTACATCAGGAAGAAGACGGCCGTCGAGGCGCCCATGGTGATGCGCAGCGCGGAGATGTTGACCAGCTCCAGCACCGCGAGGGCCAGCAGCGCGAGGGCTTCGAGCGCCGCACCGGCGGCGGCGACCACGAGCGGTACGGGCAGGTCGGCACGGCGGTCGGTCACGCTCCCAGCGTAGGAGATCCGGCACCCGAGCCGGTCGGGGGTACCGTCGTCGAGGGTCGTCTCACGCAGCGCCCTGTGACGAAAGAGACCATCCGAGGGTCTTGTCTCGACCGCCGATAGTTGCGAGTCTGGTCGTGCGCTCGTGAATGCGTTCACAACGCGGTGCCCTCGGCACCCAGCGCTTTCAACGCAGGCCTGAGTTGCCCCTGGTCTGCACGTTCGCAGTAGAGATGAGGGATTCTCCAGCCATGGATTGGCGCCACCGTTCCGCATGCCTCGACGAGGACCCGGAGCTGTTCTTCCCGATCGGCAACACCGGTCCTGCCATCCTCCAGATCGAGGAGGCCAAGCAGGTCTGCCGACGCTGCGAGGTTCGCGAGCAGTGTCTCGCATGGGCTCTCGAGGCCGGTCAGGACCACGGCGTCTGGGGCGGCCTCAGCGAGGACGAGCGGCGTGCTCTGAAGCGCCGCAACGCCCGCGCCCGCGTCCGGACCGCCTGAGCACGGACCGCTCGGACATGTCCGGCCCCGGCACGACTCGTGCCGGGTGACCGGACCTTCTTCTTTCCCGGCCGGCTTCTGAAGCCCGCGGGTGCCTTCGCCGAGTCGGCGCTCGTGGCCGGGCTGATTCCTCGGCCCGCTTCTCCCTCGGCCCGGCTGCCCGCCCCCGCTCCTACCGCTCACTCCAGCGGGATGTCGACCACGACCCGGGTACCGCTCCCCTCCGGCACCGGCCCGATCTCGAGCTGACCGCCGAGCTCGGACTCGACCAGGGTGCGCACGATCGAGAGCCCCAGGTTCGTCGACCCGTCCAGGTCGAAGCCCTCCGGGAGACCGACCCCGTCGTCGTCGACGGTGAGGTGCAGGCGTCCCACGAGGCGACGCACCCGGACGCCGATGGTGCCGGCAAGCTCCGCGTTGCCGGCGTCGTAGCCGTGCTCGACGGCGTTCTGCATGATCTCGGTGAGCACCATCGCCAGGGCGGTGGCCGACTCCGAGGACAGCACGCCGAAGGCGCCGTCGCGGCGCACCCGCACCCGGCCGCCGACCGAGCTGACGTCGGTCATCATCGCGCCGAGCCGGTCGGCCACGTCGTCGAAGTCGACCGTCTCCTCGACGGCCTGGCTGAGGGTCTCGTGCACGATCGCGATCGTGCCGACGCGGCGTACCGCCTCCTCCAGCGCCGACCGGCCCGCCTCGGAGTCCATCCGGCGCGCCTGGAGCCGCAGCAGCGCGGCCACGGTCTGCAGGTTGTTCTTCACCCGGTGGTGGATCTCGCGGATGGTGGCGTCCTTGGTCACCAGCTCGCGGTCGCGCCGGCGCAGGTCGGTGACGTCGCGGACCAGGATGAGCGCCCCGATCCGCTCCCCTGCGGGACGCAGCGGCACCGCACGCACGATCAGCGACAACCCGTCGCCGCGCTCGCTGGTGATCTCGAGGTCGCGCTGCGCCCGGCCGCCGAGGACGGCGCTGAGGGTCTCCTCGTCGGGGCGCCGGCGCGGCGGCACCAGCTCGCGGGTGACGTCGGCGAGGGTCAGGCCGGCCAGGTCGCCAGAGAGGCCCAGGCGGCGATAGACCGACAGCGCGTTGGGGCTGGCGTACTCGACGCGCCCGGCGGCGTCCACGCGCAGGAACCCGTCGCCGACGCGCGGGGAGTCCGCGTGGTCGCTGCGCTGCCCCGGGGAGGGGAAGTGGCCGCGGGCGATCATCTGGGTCAGGTCGGCGGCGGTCTGCAGGTAGGACAGCTCGAGCTGGCTGGGGGTCCGCACGCCGAGCAGGTTGGTGTTGCGCGCCACAACCGCGATCACGCGGCCCTCCCGGCGCACCGGGATCGACTCCACCCGCACGGGGACGTCGTCGCGCCACTCCGGGTCGCCCTCGCGCACCAGTCGGCCCTCGCGGGCGGCGATGTCGAGCAGCGGGCGACGCCCGGCCGGCACGAAGGTGCCGATCACGTCGTCGACGTACGCCGTGGGGCCCGTGGTGGGGCGCATCTGGCCGGCGGCCCAGAACCCGTTGCCGGACCGGTCGGGCACCCACAGCACCAGGTCGGCGAAGGAGAGGTCCGCGATGATCTGCCAGTCCGCCTGGAGCAGCTGCAGCCAGGCCACATCCGCGTCGTCGAGGTCGGTGTGGTCGCGCACGAGCTCGGTCAGGGACGGCACCGGCTCAGCGTAGGCCCGCGCTCACCCGTCCCGACCACCGGGATCGTGCACCGTCGGTGGGGTTTGGCAGGATGGGCGCCATGTCCGGGACGTACTGGCGAGAGCTGCACGCACAAGGCCTCGCGGTCCCCTCCGACCGCTCCCTCCACGAGCTCACGGTCGAGCTGACCGCGATGCTCGGCGACCCGGACCCGGCCGTGCGCGAGGGCCTCGCGGTGCCGGCGCTGCTCACCTGGCTGGACCGCGGTGTCTACGACGACCTGCTCGGCGGCCTCGGCGACGGCATGGCGATCGGGTTGTCCGCCGGGCTCGGCGAGTCCGGCACCGACAGCGTCTTCCGGCGCAGCCTGTCCGCGCGGCTCCTCGGCGCCTGCCTGCAGCGCGGCACCGAGCGTGCCTTGGTCTCCCCCGACCGGGTCCTGGACTGGGGCGACCGGCTCGCGACCTGGTTCCTGCGCGAGAAGGACCTGCGCGGCTTCGTGCCGGGCAAGGGTCGCGCCGAGGCGGTCTCCCACGGGGCCGACGCGCTCGGCGCCCTCGCCGGCTCCACCCACCTCGGGACCCCGGAGCTGACCGTCGTCCTCGACGTGCTCGCCGACCGGGTGCTGCTACCGGCCGAGGAGCTGTTCAGCCACGGCGAGCCCGACCGGCTGGCGGCCGCCACGATGCTCGTCCTGCACCGCGACCTGGTCCCGCTGTCGGTGCTGGAGCCCTGGGTCGCGCGGATCGCCGCGCAGGCCGGCGTACGCGCGACGTACGACGGGCGCGACCCCTACCTCGTGCGCGGCAACGCCGAGGCGTTCCTGCGCGCGCTCTACCTCCAGCTCGCGCTCGGCACCCGGCCGCCCGCCGTGCGCTCCGACCTGCTGCTGGTCGTCGTGGAGGCGCTGCGCAGCACCAACCCCGACCACCTGCGGGCTCCGGGCGAGGACTACGCCGGCACCCGACGCGGCCCCGCCCGAGGCTGAGCCGATGACCGCCGCGCGCCCGACCGACGCCCGCGAGACGGGTCAGGGGCTGCGCGTGCGCCTCGCGACGGCGGCCGACCACGAGGCGGTCGGTGCGCTGGTGCTGGCCGCCTACGCCGGCTTCCTGAGCGGCCCGGACGACCCGTACGCCGCCCGGCTGCGCGACACCGCCGCCCGCGCGGCCCGGGCCGAGGTCTGGGTCGCCGCAGACCCCTCGGGCGAGGTGCTGGGCAGCGTCACGATCTGCCCGGACGGCTCCCCGTGGCGCGAGATCGCCCGGCCCGACGAGGGCGAGTTCCGGATGCTCGCCGTGGCGCCCTCGGCGCAGGGGCGCGGCGTGGGCGCCCGCCTGGTCGACCTCGTCGTCGAGCGTTCCAGGGCGGAGGGACGTCGCGCGGTCGTGCTGTCCAGCCTCGCGCAGATGCGCGCCGCCCACCGGGTCTACGAGCGGTTCGGCTTCGTGGCCGTCCCCGAGCGCGACTGGCGCCCGAGCCCGGACGTCTTCCTGCGGGCCTACCGGTTGGCGCTGTGAGCGAGGCGACGCTGCGCTTCACCGTCGCCTCCGCCGACACGGCCGTGTCGGTGGGCTCCGGCACGCTCCCGGAGCTCGCGACGCCGCGGCTGCTGGCCTGGCTCGAGGCCGCGACCTGCGCGGCCCTGGACCCCACCCTGCCGCCCGGCTCCGCGTCCGTGGGCACCCGCGTGACGCTCGAGCACCTCTCCCCCAGCCCGGTCGGCCAGGAGCTCGAGGTGAGCGCCTCCACGACGTACGCCGACGGGCGGCTGCACCGCTTCACCGTCGCGGCCCGGCACGTCGCGGGAGACCGTCTCGGCGCCGTCGTCGCGCACGGTGAGGTGACCCGCGTGGTGGTCGACGGCGACCGGTTCCTGACCCGGATTTCGCCTCGCCCCTGACATTTGGGAGACTTCTCCGTGGCCCGCCGGACATCCGTTGCAGGGTCGACGTCGATTCCGCAGGAGGACACCATGGGCAAGACCGGCCGCAAGCGCCGCGCTCGCAAGAAGAAGGGCGCGAACCACGGCAAGCGCCCCAACGCCTGAGCGCTGACACAAGCACTGAACCCCCGAGCCGTTCACGGCCGGGGGTTCGCTGCGTTTCGGGGGCATTTAGCGGGGCGGCTCCGGCCCCGGGGGTGCGCACAACCCAGCAACTGCGCGGTTGCGTGCACCGAGCACCCGCGCCTCGAGCGCCGGCTCGGCAGACCACAAGAGCCGACTCACCGCACCACAAGCGCCGACTCGCCGCACCACAAGCGCCGACTCGGCGTACGAGTGGGGCGGGTCAGCCCTCGGTGATGCGGATCTGCACCTCGCGGAGGCGGAAGACCACGCGGTCGCGCAGCTCCTGGGGGGCCGCCTCGGAGCAGGAGCGGGCGACGACAGACTTCACCGTGCGCTGGAGGTCGTACTTCTCCAGGCAGGGGTTGCAGGTGTCGAGGTGCACGCGCACGGCGTCGCAGTCGGCCTCGGCCAGCTCGTTGTCGATGAAGTAGACGATCTGTTCGAGGTAGTCGGCGCAGTCGGTGGCCGAGACCTCGTCGGGGTGCTCGGGCTGGGACATCACTTGCCCCCCGCCCGCGAGCTGGCGGTCAACAGGTCGTTGGCGCGCACGTAGTCGGAGAGCATGTCGCGCAGCTGGCGCCGGCCGCGGTGCAGCCGCGACATCACGGTGCCGATGGGGGTCTCCATGATCTCGGCGATCTCCTTGTAGGCGAAGCCCTCGACGTCGGCGAGGTAGACCGCGAGGCGGAACTCCTCGGGCAGCCGCTGCAGTGCGTCCTTCACCTGGGAGTCGGGGAGGTGCTCCAGCGCCTCCATCTCCGCCGACTTCAGCCCCGTGGAGCTGTGCGACTCCGCGCGGGCGAGCTGCCAGTCCTCGACGTCCTCGGACATCGACTGCTGCGGCTGGCGCTGCTTCTTGCGGTAGGTGTTGATGAAGGTGTTGGTCAGGATCCGGTACAGCCAGGCCTTCAGGTTGGTCCCGGGCCGGAACTGATGGAAGGAGGAGTACGCCTTCGCGAACGTCTCCTGGACCAGGTCCTCGGCGTCGGCCGGGTTGCGCGTCATGCGCATGGCCGCGGAGTACAGCGGGTCGAGGAACGGGAGCGCATCGCGCTCGAACCGGGCGGCGCGCTCCGCCTCGCTCTCGGTGGCCGGGTCGACGGGGGCGTCAGCAGGGGCGGCCTGCAGGGACTCCTCGAGGCCGGGCTCGGTGATATCAGTCATCACGTCCCAGAGTACGCCGCCCACGGGCGCTTCCATCAGTACCGTCACGCAGTCGAGAACGTCGCACGCCGCGCTGTCATTCCCGCCGCTCCCGCCGGTCGAGCTCATCGAGACTCCGCCGGTCGAGCTCGTCGGAGGCGTGGAGAAGCGCGACCTCGTCCTGGAGGACCATCAAGCCGGCTGGCCGGAGGCGTTCGCCAGCCACGAACGACGCATCCGCGAGGCGCTCGGACCGACCACCCAGGTCGAGCACATCGGGTCGACCTCGGTGCCGGGGCATCACAGCTAGCTGCGGAGCCCATCATTGACATCCTCGTCGTGGTCGAGGACATCACGAGCGCGGAGGACTATTCGACCAGCCTTGACTGAGCGCCAGCGACAGCGAACGCCGTCCGCTCCGAGAGGACCGTCCGCGCGGGCCCTCCGGGGAGCCTCGCGCCGGGACAGGTCTTTACCTTCGAATCCATCCGACCCCTTCCCCTCGAACGCATGTTCGAGTAAGATGAGGCATGGCCTCGCCCGAACTCCCCGACTGCGACACCCCAGCCGCCGTGCTGGCGTTCGCGCAGGAGCAGCGGGCTGCGGTGCAGCGGGGCGAGGTGCTGATCCTGGAGGCCGCCCTGGTGTGGGCGGCGATGCACCCGGAGGAGACGGTCGCTGCGCCGGCCGCCGGGCTGGTGTTCGGAGAGCTGGCCGTCCCTCTTGCCGGTGAGGGGACGCCGCTGGTGGCGGAGTTCGCCCCGATGGAGCTCGGCGCAGCTCTCGGCATGTCCACCGACGGCGCCCGAGGCCTCGTCGGTGACGCCCTCGAGTTGGCCCACCGGCTGCCGCGGATCTGGAAGCGCGTCCGCGCCGGCGAGGTCCCCGCTTGGAAGGCCCGCCGCATCGCGCAGCTCACCACCACGCTGCCGCTGGCCGGCGCCGAGTTCGTGGACCGCCAGCTCGCCGCGGTCGTGGACAAGGTCGGGTGGGCGGCGATCGGGCGTCTCCTCGACCGAGCCAAAGTGATGTTCGACCCCGAGGGTGCGGAGACAGAGCGCCGAGAGGCCGCGGACGGCCGACGGTTCGACGTCCACACCCGCGAGGCCGCGCACGACGGCACCATCCACGTCGAAGGGATTCTCGACCTCGCCGACGCGATGGATCTCGACACCGCGATCCGCCACGGCGCCGACGAGCTCGCCGCCCTCGGCAGCACCGAGTCCCTTGACGTGCGCCGCTCGATGGCCGCCGGCGAGCTCGCCCGACGACAGCTCGCCTTCGACCTCCGTGCCGAAGCCGGCGACGGCACCGCGTCGGTCCTCAAGCCGCGCCAGGTCGTCATCCACGTCCACCTCTCCCACGCCGCGATCAGCCGTGACGAAGCCGGCTTCGCGCAGATCGAGGAGACCCGGTCCATCGTCTCCACCGACCAGGTCCGCGACTGGTGCGCCAACCCCGACGCCCACGTGACCATCAAGCCGGTCATCGACCTCGAGGCCCACCACCACACCAACGCCTACGCGATCCCCGACCGGCTGACCGAGCAGACCACGCTTGCCCAACCGGTGTGCGCGTTCCCATGGTGTGAACGCCCCGCACGCCGCTGCGACACCGACCACGTCGTCGCGCATGGCGACGGTGGCCCGACGTGCAGTTGCAATCTCGCGCCGTTGTGCCGGCGACATCACCGGGCCAAGACCCACACCGCGTGGACCTACGACAAGACCGAAGCCGCCACCTATCTCTGGCGCTCGCCCCACGGTCTTCACCTCGTGAAGGACCACGCCACCACCCGCCTCGTCACCGCCCACCCGCCGGACGAGTAGATCCACCGCCCCGGACCCCGTCAGCACCCAGCCGGCGGGGCCATACCCCTGTCCTGCCGGCATTTCCTTGGCCTCGGGCGAGCTCGACCGCCGGGATCACCTCCGACAGCGGTCCGCGGTCGCCACCTCAACGCGTCGTCAGCGCCGGGGTCGGCCGCCAGGTCGATCCCCCGAGGTCGGGGGAGCTCCCGCCGGCGGGCCACGCCATGAACTCCGTGACTTCGACGAGCTCGGCCTGCCGGGGATATCTCCCCGGACGGTCAGGCCCCCGGGCTGTCTCGGGACCCGCAGATGTCGCGGACCACCCACTCGAGCACCGACTCGACGACGACGTCGAGCGCCTCCTCCTGCGAGAGCGGGCCGCGCGCGCCGACCTTGAGGCCGTGGTCCGCGCCGGGGACGACCGCGAGGTCGACGCCGCGGAGGCCCTCGGGGAACTCCTCGGGGCGGCCCATGGCGTCGCGCTCGCCCTGCACCACCAGCGTCGGCACGCCGGCGCCCTGGAGCTCGGCCAGGCGCGAGCGCTCCGGGCGACCGGGCGGGTGCAGCGGGAACGACAGCGCCAGGCACCCGGCTGCGTCGGCCAGCGAGGCGCAGCGGGCGGCGGAGCGCGCACCTGCGGAGCGCCCGCCGAGCACCAGCGGCACGCCGCCGCGCGGCGGGAGCGCCTCGACCGCGGCCAGCAGCGCCACGTCGAGGGTCGGCGGCGCGGTCGCGATCTTGCGGCCGGCAACGCGCCAGGGCTGCTCGAGGAGCGCGACGCTCACCCCCTGCGCGGGCAGCGCCTCGGCAAGCGCCGCCAGGTCCCGGCTCTCGATGCCGTTGCCGGCGCCGTGGCTCATCAGCAGGACCGCGGTCGGGGTCCCGGCGGCCGGTGTGGTCACCAGCCGCGCGGGGCCGTGGGCGGTGTCCAGCATCTGCTCGGCACTCATGTCAGGAGCTCCTCGGGGACGTCCTCGAGCGGCAGCGGCTCGACCAGGGACGGGCCGTTGTTGCGGACGTTGCTGACCGCGCGCGACACGGCGTACGCCTCCAAGCGGCCGGGCTCGGCCGGGGTGAGCAGGTCCAGCAGCGAGTCCTGCGCGGCGCGGGGGTCGAGCCAGGCGTGCCAGCGCTCGCGCTCGACCATCAGCGGCATCCGGTCGTGGATGCGCCCGAGGGAGTCCTCGGCGTCGGTGGTGATCACGGTGCAGGTCCAGCGGAACCGGGCCGGGTCGTCCTCGGCCTTGTCCGGGTGGCGCCAGATCTCATACAGCCCGGCCATCGCCAGGGAGCCACCGTCGCGGGGACGGATGAAGAACGGCTGCTTCACGGGCTTGCCGTTGCGGCCGGTCTCGGAGGTGGCGTACCACTCGAAGTAGCCGTCGGCGGGCAGCAGGCAGCGGCGGGCCGCGAACGCCTTGCGGTACGCCGGCTTCTCCGCGACCGTCTCCATCCGGGCGTTGATCATCCGGTTGCCGATCGAGGGGTCCTTGGCCCAGGACGGCACCAGTCCCCAGGTCAGCACCCGCAGCTGGCGGCGCGGCGGCTCCTCGCTCTCGCGCGACGGCGGGCGCTCGACGACGGCGTACACCTCCTTGGTGGGGGCGACGTTGTAGTCGGGCTCGAGGGCCGCCTCGATCATCGTCTCGGCAACGTCGAACTCCTCGACGAGCTCCTCGGGGCTCCGGCTCGAGGCGTATCGGCCACACATGGTGGCCAGCCTAACGGCGCGACTGACGCGCGTGACTGGTCCCAGCAGCGGGTACGGGGCGCGCATGACCCTCAGCAGACTGATCGCCCGCCCGCTGCTCTCCTCGCCGTTCGTCGTCGGCTCGGTCAACGCACTGCGCAACGCCGAGGCGCTGGGCACCAAGGCCGCCACGGTGACCGACAAGATCGCGCCCACGCTCCGCAACGCGGGAGTCCCGGTGCCCGCCGACCCCGCCGTGCTCGTGCGGATCAACGCCGGCACCCAGATCGCCGCCGGCCTGATGCTGGCCACCGGCCGGGCGCCGCGGCTGTCCTCGCTGGTGCTGGCCGGGTCCCTGATCCCGACCACCCTCGCCGGGCACGCGTTCTGGAAGGAGTCCGACCCGAAGGAGCGCAAGCGGGAGATGATCGCCTTCTTCGAGAACACCTCGATCCTCGGCGGCCTGCTGATCGCCTCCGGCGACACCGAGGGCAAGCCCGGACTGGCCTGGCGTGCCGGTCGCGCCGCCAAGGACGCGCGCCGCGAGGCCCGCCACCTGGCCGTCACCGCCCGCCGCGAGGCCGCGCTCGTCAAGGCCAAGGTGTCCTGAGTGCGGCCCGCCGCAGGTGCCCTAGTCTGTCGCGGGTGACGAGCCTGCCCGACCCCTGGCCCGCGCCCCGCGCGCACGCACCCATCGACGCCGTGGTCTCACTGCCGGGAAGCAAGTCGCTGACCAACCGGGCGCTCGTGCTGGCCGCGCTCTCCGAGGGCCCCTCGACCGTGCGCCGTCCGCTGCACTCGCGCGACTCCGCGCTGATGGTCGCCGCGCTGCGCGCGCTCGGGGTGGGCCTCGAGACGGCCGGCGAGGACGGCCAGGACTGGCAGGTCACCCCGGCTCCGCTGACCCGCGACGCCGACGTCGACTGCGGGCTGGCCGGCACCGTGATGCGGTTCGTGCCGCCCGTCGCGGCGCTCTCCACGGGCACCGTCGCCTTCGACGGCGACACCCACATGCGCAACCGGCCGGTCGGCGAGGTGCTCACCGCCCTGCGCGCGCTGGGGGTGGACGTCGAGGGCGACGCTCTTCCGTTCACGGTCCGCGGCGCCGGCTCCGTGCGCGGCGGCCGCGTCGTCGTCGACGCGTCGTCGTCCTCGCAGTTCGTCTCCGCGCTGCTGCTTGCCGGCGCGCGCTTCGAGCACGGCGTGGAGGTCGTCCACGACGGCAAGCCCGTCCCGTCCCTGCCGCACATCGACATGACCGTCGCGGTGCTGCGCCGCCACGGGGTGGAGGTCGACGACTCCCAGCCGAACACCTGGCGGGTCTCCCCCGGCCCGGTCCGCGCCGTGGACCACCTGATCGAGCCCGACCTGTCCAACGCCGCGCCGTTCCTCGCTCTCGCGGCCGTCTCCGGCGGCACCATGACCGTGCGCGACTGGCCCCGCTCCACGACCCAGGCGGGCGACGCGCTGCGTGAGATCCTGAGCGCCATGGGCTGCGAGGTCACCCACGACGAGACCGGGCTGCGCGTCACCGGCCCGGCCGAGCTGCGCGGCGTCGACCTCGACCTGCACGACGTCGGCGAGCTCGCCCCCGCGGTCGCCGCCCTCTGCGCGCTGGCCACCACCCCCTCGCACCTGCGCGGGATCGCCCACATCCGCCACCACGAGACCGACCGGCTGGCCGCGCTGGCCACCGAGCTCGGCCACCTGGGCGCCGATGTGGAGGAGCACGACGACGGGCTCTCCTTCCGCCCGGCGCCGCTGCACGGCGGGGTGTTCCACACCTACGCCGACCACCGGATGGCCCACGCGGGCGTCATCGTCGGCGCCGCCGTGGACGGCGTGCTCGTCGAGGACGTCGCGACCACCGCCAAGACCTTCCCCGACTTCGCCGGCTTCTGGGCCGGCCTGTTCGGCTGAGCGGGCTGATGGCCACCGGTCGCTACTCCACCCACGACGTCGAGCACTACGACCGGCCGCGGCGGCGTACCCGCCCCCGCACGAAGGACCGCCCCACCTACGACGACGCGGTGCGCGGCGTGGTCGTCACCGTCGACCGCGGCCGCTTCACGCTCCTGGTCGGCGACCGCACCGTGACCGCCATGAAGGCCCGCCCGCTGGGCCGCAAGGGCGTCGTGGTCGGCGACCGGGTCCGCGTCGTCGGCGACGTCTCCGGGGCCGACGGGGCGCTGGCGCGCATCGTCGAGGTCGAGGAGCGGCTGACCACGCTGCGGCGTACCGCCGACGACGACGACCCCGTCGAGCGGATCATCGTGGCGAACGCCGAGCAGATGGTGATCGTCACCGCCCTGGCCGACCCCGAGCCCCAGCCACGCCTGCTCGACCGCGCGCTGGTGGCCGCCTTCGACGCGGGCATGCAGCCGCTGCTGTGCCTGACCAAGGCCGACCTGGCCGACCCGGCGCCCCTGCTGTCGACCTACAGCTCGCTGGGCGTGCCGTGGGTGGTGACCCAGCGCGGCGGCGACCTCGACGAGCTGCGCGAGCGGCTCGCGGGCCGCACCAGCGTGATGCTGGGCTCCAGCGGCGTCGGCAAGTCCACGCTGGTCAACGCACTGGTCCCCGACGCCCACCGCGACGTCGGCCACGTGAACGCGGTGACCGGGCGCGGGCGGCACACCTCGACCTCGGCCTACATGCTCTCACTGCCCGGCGGCGACGGCTGGATCATCGACACCCCCGGCATCCGCTCCTTCGGCCTGGCCCACGTCGAGCCCGAGCACCTCATCGAAGCCTTCCCCGACCTCGACGAGATGACCGAGGACTGCCCGCGCGGCTGCACCCACGGCAGCGACGAGCCCGAGTGCGGGCTCGATGACGCGCTGGCCGCCGGCACCGTGGACCCCGAGCGGGTGGAGTCGTTCCGCCGGCTGCTCGCCGCGCGCAGCGAGCCCGGCTACTGAGGCGTCAGCGCCCGCCCCACACCGCCTGCGCGCCCGCGTCACCGGTCGCGACCACCGCGACCAGGCAGGCCAGCGCCGCGAGCACCAGCAGCACGCGTACGACGAGGCGCACGGCCCCCGAGCGCGCGTGCAGCAGTCCGGCGAGCACGGCCAGGACCGCCAGCACCAGCGTCGTGGCCAGCGCGTACGCCGCCCGGTCCTCGTGGGTGGAGACCGCCGGCAGCTGGCGCAGCGCGGGGTTGGCGTCGAGCAGGTCGCGGCCCGAGAGGAACGCCGCCACCACGAACCCCGCCGCCGTCACGGCCGCCGCCACCATCGGCCAGCGGGCCCACTCCCGGGTGCGCGGGACGACGTACAGCAGCGAGAGGAGGGAGGCGAGCGGACCGAGCACGACCGCGCCGTGGATGACCAGCGCGTGCAGCGGGACGCCGTTGATCTGCATGCGCAGATGATGCACCGGCAGGCTGAAAGTAGCCTGTGCCTGTGGCCACCGACTTCACCGACGACCTGCGCCTCGCGCACGTCCTCGCCGACGACGCAGACTCGCTGACGACGGCGCGCTTCAAGGCGCTGGACCTGCACGTCATGAGCAAGCCGGACCTGACCCCGGTGACCGACGCCGACCAGGCGGTCGAGGAGGGCATCCGGCGCACCCTGTCCCGAGTCCGCTCCCGCGACGCGATCACCGGCGAGGAGCAGGGCTCCACCGGCACCAGCGCGCGCCGCTGGATCGTCGACCCGATCGATGGCACCAAGAACTTCGTGCGCGGCGTCCCGGTCTGGGCGACGCTCATCTCGCTCGTGGTCGACGACGAGGTCGTCGTGGGCGTGGTCTCCGCTCCGCAGCTGCAGCGCCGCTGGTGGGCCCACAAGGGCGGCGGCGCCTGGACCGGGCGCTCCCTGCTCAAGGCCACCCAGTGCCACGTCTCCGACGTGCGCCGTCTCGAGGACGCCTCACTGTCCTACTCCAGCCTGTCCGGGTGGGAGGAACGCGGCCGCCTCGACGACTTCCTCTCGCTGATGCGCCGCTGCTGGCGCACCCGGGCGTACGGCGACTTCTGGTCCTACATGCTGCTCGCGGAGGGCGCGGTCGACATCGCGGCCGAGCCCGAGCTGGAGGTCTACGACATGGCCGCCCTCGACGTGATCGTGCGCGAGGCCGGTGGCCGGTTCACCTCCCTGGACGGCAACGCCGGCCCCTGGGGCGGCAACGCGCTGGCCACCAACGCCCACCTGCACGACGCGGCGCTGGCCTTCCTCGCCTCGATGCCTCACGACGAGTCCGACCCCGACTCCCGCTCGCACGGCCACGCCTCGGTCTCCGACCTGCGCGCCCATCGGCTGCGTGCGGCGGACGAGCTGTCCGAGTAGGCGTCCCGCCGACCTGCCCTGACCGACTGGTCTTGACCGGGGCGATCGTCGGGTCCGGGAGCCTGTTCGGCGCCCGCGATCCGCAGTAGCGTCGTCGCACGCCGTCACCGGCACGGCGCCAGCGACGGAGGTCCGCCATGAACATCGACGACGTCCTGCGGGCCAAGGAGCACCCCGAGGTGGTCACCATCTCCCCCGACGCCGGCGTGCGCGAGCTCCTCGCGCTGCTCGCCGAGCACAACATCGGCGCCGTCGTCGTGAGCCGGGACGCGACGACGCTGGAGGGCATCGTCAGCGAGCGCGACGTGGTCCGGCACCTGCACGCCGACGGCACGGTGGTCAACAACACCGTCGGGGCGATCATGACCCCGACCGTCGAGACCTGCGCCCCGGACACCGACCTGGACGCCGTCATGAAGACGATGACCGACCGCCGGGTCCGGCACCTGCCGGTGGTCCACGAGGACGCCGTCGTGGGCGTCATCAGCATCGGCGACGTGGTGAAGCACAAGATCGGCCAGCTGCAGTTCGAGCGCGACGAGCTCGACCGCTACGTGCACCAGTCCTGAGGCGCGGGCAGCCGCGCCGGGTCTCAGCTCTCGCCGAGCGCCCGGGCGAGCTCGTCGAAGGCGTTGGGACGGTGCAGGAGGCCGATCCGGTCCGCGGGCCAGACCCGCGAGAACGCCTTGCCGACGACCAGCTCGACCGGCACGAACTCCTCGCCCGACACGCAGTCGGTCTCGACGCTCGCGCCGCGGCACAGGTGGACGCTGGAGTCGGCCGAGGCGTCGCGGTGGTCGCCCATCACGAACACGTGCCCGGGCGGGACCGGTCCGGCGCTCCACGAGCAGTCCTGGGTGGGCATCGGCCCGTCGCAGTCCTCGTCGTTGCGGGTGAACTCGCTGCTGTCCAGCGGGACCCCGTTGATCAGCAGCCGGCCCTGGTCGTCGCAGCAGCGGATGACGTCGCCCTCGACCCCGATGACGCGCTTCACCAGGTGCCCGCCGGTCGGGTAGAGCCCGATCTTGCTCAGCGCCTGGGCCATCGCGCCGCCCGGCTCGCTGGCGCTGCCGGCCAGCCAGCCGCCCGGGTCCTCGAAGACCACCGCGTCGCCGCGCTCGGGGGTGCCGTCGCCCCAGTAGGACACCTTCTGCACCAGGATCCGGTCGTCGACCTCCATCCCCGGCTCCATCGAGCCGGACGGGATGTAGAAGGCCTGCACGAAGAAGGTCTTCACGATGAAGGACAGCACCAGGGCCGCCGCCAGCAGGATCAGCGACTCCTGCCAGACCGAGAGACGGCGATGGTGCACCGGGGCCGCCTCCACGTCGGGCGCGTCCGGGCGCTCATCGTCGTTGTGCACGTCTACCTCTGTTCCTCCCGCCCCGGAGCCTCACCGGGGCGGTGGCTATCGTGGCACGTCATCCCTGACGCAACTGAGAGGGCACCATGAACAAGCCTGAGATCGACTTCCCCGACTTCGACGCGCCGTCCGACCTGGTCATCACCGACCTCACCGTCGGTGAGGGCGAGGAGGCCAAGGCCGGGCAGACCGTCACCGTGCACTACGTCGGGGTCGCGCACTCGACCGGCGAGCAGTTCGACGCCTCCTACGACCGTGGCGAGCCGCTGACGTTCCGCCTCGGCGTCGGCCAGGTCATCTCCGGGTGGGACACCGGCGTGCAGGGCATGAAGGTCGGCGGCCGCCGCCAGCTCGTCATCCCGCCGCACCTGGGGTACGGCGACCGCGGCGCGGGCGGCGTGATCAAGCCCGGCGAGACGCTGATCTTCGTGTGCGACCTGGTCGCGGTGCGCTGATCCGCTGACCGCACCCCGGGGCCGTCAGCCACCGGGGCACGTGCCGTCCTCACCAGGGCAGGTCGTCGTACGCCGACTCGTCGGCCACGCGCGCGGCCTGCTCCCCCAGGACCACCACGTCGCCCCGGACGAGCTGGCGGCCCCGACGCGTCTCCACCTCGCCGTTGACCAGCACGCGGCCCTCGGAGAGCGGGATCTTCGCCTCCGCCCCGCTCTCGACCAGGTTGGCCAGCTTGAGGAACTGGCCCAGCCGGATGGTGTCGCGGACCGGGACGTCGAAGGGCTCGGGGGTGGGCATGGGACAAGTCAACCCCACCGGCCCGCACGCGCCGCGGCGGGCCGGGTCAGGCGGCGAGCACGCTGACGGTGTGGATCAGCACCCCCACGAGGCCGCCGACGATCGTGCCATTGATCCGGATGAACTGCAGGTCACGGCCGACGTGCAGCTCGATGCGCCGCGCCGCCTCCTTGCCGTCCCAGCGCTCGATCGTGTGGGTGATCACCGCGGTGATCTCCTCGCCGTACCGCTCCACGCCGAAGACGGCGGCGTCCGCGGCCATGCCGTCGAGGCGCTCGCGCAGCGCGCGGTCGTCCTGGAGGCGCTGGGCGAACGCCGCGAGCTCGACCAGCAGCCGGCTGCGCACCGCTCCCTCGGGGTCCTGCAGGGAGGTGGTCAGCGCCCGGCGCAGGGCGTTCCACAGCGAGACCGAGGAGGCGATCACCTGCGGGTGGTCCAGCAGCCGGTCCTTGAGCCGCTCGGTGCGCTCCTGGGTGGCGGGGTCCTCGAGCAGGTCGTGGGCGAGCTGGCCGAGCACCGAGTCCAGCGCCTCGCGGACGTGGTGGCGCGGGTCGTCGCGAATGTCGGCCACCCAGCGCACCAGCTCCACGTGGATGCGGGCGGTCACCTTGTCGTTGAGCACCGGCGGCGTCCACCAGGGCGCCCGCTCCCCCAGGACCTCGGTCACCGTGTCGGGGTTGGCCACCAGCCAGTCGTGCAGCTCGGAGACCGCGAGGTCGACCAGGCCGCGGTGCAGGTCGTCGTTCAGCGTCTCGGCGAGCAGGCCGCCGAGCAGCGGCGCGATGGGCTCCTCGTGGAAGCGCGGGACCAGCGCGTCGCGCACGAGGGACTCGACGTGCTCGTCGCGGACCTTGGTCAGCGCGATCGCGGCCACGTCGGCGACCTCGTCGACCACCCGGCGGGCGTGGCTGGGCTCCCCGAGCCACCGCCCCACACGCAGCGAGACCTCGGCGCTGGTGATCCGCTCGCGGATGATGTCCTCGTGCAGGAAGTTCTCCCCCACGAACTCCTGCAGGCCCTGGCCCAGCTGGTCCTTGCGCTTGGGGATCAGCGCCGTGTGCGGCACCGGGATCCCCAGCGGGTGGCGGAACAGCGCCGTCACGGCGAACCAGTCGGCGATCGCGCCGACCATCGAGGCCTCCGCGCCCGCGTTCACGAACCCCCAGAACCCGTCCTCGCCCAGCGTCAGGGCGTAGACGAGCGCGGCGAGCAGGAGCAGGGACACCGCGACGGTACGCATCCGACGCAGCCCCTGGCGCCGTACCTCGTCGGCGGCCGGGTCCCCGGTGATCATCTCGATAGTGGCGCTCACGTCGCGATTGTGGCCGACGCCCGAAGCGCGGGGGGTTTGCCATTCCGCTCCGGACGGGCAGTCTTGACCAGAGCACGGCGCCCGGGGGCGCCGCCCCCGAGACACGAAGGAACTTCATGCGCCGCACCGCCGCCGCCGTCCTGGTGGCACTGAGCACGGCCTTCACGGTCCTGCCCGCCACCCTCCCGACCGCGATGCCCACCGCGAGCGCGCACGAGGAGGCGCCCCTGCCGGTCGACGAGCTCGAGGAGCCGCTCGAGGACGGCGGCGCGGTCGCCCCGACCGCCGAGTCCGCACAGGCCGCGCTCGAGGGCGCGACCGAGCTCATCGAGGGCACCGCCGGCGAGGCCGAGCGGGCCGAGGCGACGCTGACCCTGCGCGACCTCGCCCTCTCCATGCCGCTGCTGCGCGGCGACGACCGGGCCCGTGCGAAGGCGATCCTCGCCCGGCCCACCCAGGGTGCCGGCGACCCCTACGGCGACGGGTACACCGTGCCCTCCAAGCGCAAGTGCAAGGGCAACGTGTGCGTCCACTGGGTCCCCAGCACCTCCGACGCCCCGCCGAGCCAGGCCTGGGTGAACACCAACCTCACGGTGCTCAACAAGGTCTGGCGCCACCACACCAAGACGATGGGCTACCGCAGCCCGCCGAGCGACCGCCGCTGGTACCGCGACAACGGCGGCAACGGCAAGTTCGACGTCTACCTCGCCGACCTCGGCAGCCGTGGCCTCTACGGCTACTGCGCCCCGGAGGCGGTCCTCGGGGGCAAGAAGGGCCGGGGACGGGCGATCAGCTTCTGCGTCCTCGACAACGACTTCTCCGAGTTCCGCGGCTCGCCCAAGGCCAACCTCAAGGTGACCGCCGCCCACGAGCTCTTCCACGCCGTGCAGTTCGCCTACGACGTCAACGAGGACCGCTGGTTCATGGAGTCCACCGCGACCTGGATCGAGGAGCGCTTCGCGGACGCCGTCAACGACAACCGCCAGTACCTCAGCCAGAGCCAGGTCGTGCTGCCCGGCCGGGCGCTCGACTCGCTGTCGACCACCGGCTTCACCCAGTACGCCTCCTGGATCTTTTGGGAGTACCTCGGCAACCGCTTCGGCAACAAGATCGTGCGCCAGATCTGGGAGCGCGCCGTCCCGCAGCGCGGCAAGCTGTACTCGATCAAGGCCACGGCCGCCGTCCTGAAGAAGCGCGGCGGGTTCGCCAACGTGTTCCGCGCGTACTCGGCCGCGAACGCCCGCCCCGCGGCGTCGTACCCCGAGGGCAAGGCGTGGCCCTCCCCGACCATCGCCGAGCGCTACAAGCTCGGTCGCAAGGACACCCGGAAGGTCTCGCTGCGCCTGAACCACCTCAGCGCCCAGCACTACGTGGTGAAGCCCGCGAAGTCGCTGAAGGGCAAGAAGTGGAAGCTGCGGGTCACCGTGAACGGCCCCAACCGCGCCTCCGCGCCGGGCGCCTACCTCCACGTGAACCGCAAGAAGGGTGGCGCCGGCAAGGCGATCAGCCTCAACCGCAAGGGCAAGGGCGGCACCACGATCGCCTTCAACAAGCGCGCGGTCCGCAGCGTGACCATCACCCTCAGCAACGGCTCCACGCGCTACCGCTGCCACAAGCAGCCCGCGACCGCGACGACGATCTACAGCTGCCGGGGCAAGCCCCGTGACCAGAGCCAGGCCTTCCGCCTGACGCTCAAGACCCTCAAGGGCTGAGCACGGAGCGAGGCGCCGGCGCCGCGGTGAGGACCGCGACGCCGGCGCCGTTGCGTCTCAGGACTGCGGGTCCCCGGGCTCCTGGAGCCGGCGGTGGTTGCGGATGACCTCGTCGATGACCAGGGCCAGGAACTTCTCCGCGAAGTGCGGGTCGAGCCCCGAGCTCTCCGCCAGCTGACGCAGCCGGGCGATCTGCACCGCCTCGCGTGCCGGGTCCGCCGCGGGCATCTCCGCGCGCGCCTTGAGCTCGCCGACCTGCTGGGTGCACTTGAAGCGCTCCGCCAGCAGGTGCACCAGCGCGGCATCGAGGTTGTCGATGCTCGACCGGAGTCGGGTCAGCTCGGCCATCGCCTTCTCATCGCTCACGGGAGAATGCAAGCATCCCGGTCCCACGCCGCGCCCGGGCGGGTCGACGACGGCCCGCCCGAGCGCCTGCTCAACGGCCCTGCCACACCGGGCTGCGGTGCTCCGCGAAGGCGGCGATCCCCTCCTTGGCGTCCTGCGAGGTGACCGCCACCGAGGCGAGGTCGCTCTGCCGGGCGAACGCCTCTCCCGGCGCCCAGTACGGCGACTCCTCGACGATGCGCCGACTCACCTGCACCGACAGCGGTGCGTTGGCCACGATCTCCTCGGCAAGCGCCAGCGCGGCGTCCAGCACGGCGCCCGGCTCGGCCAGCCGGTTGACCAGGCCGAGCTCGGCGAGGCGGGTCGCCGGCATCGGGTTGCCGGTGAGCGCGAGCTCCATCGCCACGTTGCGTGGCAGCCGCTCGGTCAGCCGCATCACGCCGCCGGCGGCGGCCACCAGCCCGCGCTTCGGCTCGGGGATGCCGAACTGCGACTCGGTCGAGGCGACCACCAGGTCAGCGATCAGGGCGAGCTCGCACCCGCCGGCGAGGGCGTGGCCCTCGACCGCGGCGATCACCGGCTTGGCGATCGGCAGCGCCGAGATCCCCAACGGTCCGCGCTTCTCGGTGAGCGCGAACTGCCCCGCAGCGGCGGCCTTGAGGTCCATGCCCGCGGAGAAGGTCCCGCCCGCCCCGGTGAGCACCGCGACCCGGGCCTCCGGGTCCGCCTCGAAGGCGTCGATGACGCGCTCCAGCAGGCGCGCGGTGCGCAGGTCGATGGCGTTGCGGCGCTCGGGGCGGTTGAGCGTGACCACCAGCACCGGGCCGCGGCGCTCGACCAGCACCGGCGGCTCGGGCGGCTCGGGCAGGGTGGCGCGCTCCTCGCCGACGAACGCCAGGGTGCGGACGTCCTCGACCTGCACGGGCAGCCCCAGCGGGTCGGCGCCGACGATGCAGTCGAGCACCTCCGGCTGGGTGCTGCGCACCAGCACCCGCGCGCCGTCGGGCGTGAGCACGCTGAGGATGCCGGCCTCGGGGGCGCCGTCGCGCCCGTACTGGGCCGTCGCGGCCTCCACCACGCCGGGTCCGGCGTAGGAGTCCAGCGCCGGGCGGGCGCGCTCGGGCAGCAGCACCGGCGCGAGCGCGCGGTACGGCGTGCGCGGCGGGGTGGCGGAGTAGATGCCCAGCGCGTGCTTGGTGACGAACCAGCCCAGCGAGGTCGACAGTCCGTAGGACTCCGGGTCGCGGCGCAGCCGGTCCACCAGGGTGGCCACGGCGTGGGTGCCGTAGTTGTTGCCCGGTCCCCCCGCGAAGGTCAGGCCGCCGGTCACCGACAGCGGGCGCTCGGGGTCCTCGAGCGGGAAGCCGAGCTCGCCTGCGGCGATCTGCACGGCCGCGGGGAAGCAGGAGTACAGGTCCACGTGGCGCACGTCGTCGGGGCCGATGCCCGCGTGGGCGAACGCCGCCTCGCCGATCGCGCGGATCGCGGGCGACGCGGCCAGGTCGCGCCGCTCGGAGACGAACCACTCGTCGTACGCCGCGGCGCCGGCGTGCAGGAAGACCCACTTGTCCTGCGCGATGCCCAGCGCGGTGGCGGCCGCCACGCTCGTCACGACCACGCCGGCGGCGAGGTCCACCTGCAGGTTCGCGCACAGCAGCTTCGGGTAGGGCTCGCTGATCATCCGGTTGCCGGCGTCCGGCGTGGCCAGCTGCTCGGGGGTGTGCGCCCGGGGCAGCCAGGCGTACTCGTTGCCGGCCGCGACCTCGGAGAGCCGCGACCAGAGCCCGGCGATCGTGCGGCGGTGCTCGGCCGGGGACTCCCCCGCCTTGGCGCGCAGCGCGGACTCCATCAGCGCGTAGGTGTACACCGGCACGCTCAGGCCAGCGGCGGTCTCCGGCCCGTTGTTGGCCTCGCGGTCGCTGCCGAGGACGGTCGTCGGCACGACGTCGCGCTCCTGCACCGGCCAGCCGAGGTCGAGGCCCTGCTTCTGCGCGGCGGCGAGGGTCGCGCCCGCCTCGGCACCGCTGACCAGCACCACCTCGGCGCGGCCATCGGCCACCGCCTGGCCCGCGGTGTTGATGAGCACCTGCCCCGCGTCCCCGCCGTACGGCGCGGACATCGCGGTCTCGCGCGGGGTCGCGCCAAGCTGCTCGGCGATCAGGCGACCCGCGTCGCGGTAGGTCCACGAGGCGCTGGCGACGTAGTAGACCGCGTCGGCGGCCTGGAGCAGCTGCTCGCCGGCCCCGCTGTCCTCGGCCGCCCGGCGCAGGGCCCGGGTCGCCAGCGTCGCCGGGTCGGCCGTGCCCTGCGGGTCCTCGAGGTCGGGGCGGCGCTGCACGACCTGGCCGGCCCCGACCAGGACTGGGGTGCGGGGGTCGAGGCGGATGCCGGTGCGCTCGTGCACGACGCTGCGCTGGGGGAACCGGGCGCCGGTGCTCTCGGCCGGGTCGGCGGCGAGCTCCGCGGCCAGGGCCGCGAACCGCTCGGCGGACTCGACCAGCGCCTCCTCGACGCTGGCGGCGACGGTGGCGCCGAGCGGGCCCTCGACCGGGTCCCCGCCGATGCCGGCGCGGATCCTGAAGGCGACCTGCCCGTCGTCGTCCTGCCCGACCTCGAGGCGCAGCGCGAGGGTGAGGTTCATCGGCCCGGCGCCGTCGAGCGCGGTCAGCCCCTCGGCCGCCTCGCTCACCACCCACGAGATGTCGGCGGGGATCCCCATCAGGGTCACCTGCTCCTCGAAGCTGTCCCCGGTGCTGGCCACCTCCGGCGGCGCCTCGCGGAACGCCGCGTGCATGCTCAGCCAATCGGCGTGCCGGGCGGGGTTGGCGACCAGGGCGCTCGCGACGGCGAGCGGAGCCGCGAGGTCGGCGCGCGCCTCCACCAGGCGCGGGAAGCCGGTGAGCTGGGCGGGCAGGTCGGCGGGGGCCATCGCATCTCCAAAAAAAGTCAGGCGTGACTGTTTGTTCTCGGATCGTAGCGGCTGACCGGCCGCCGCGCACCCCTCCGAGCGGCACGGACACCGACGACGAGCGCCGGCCGGTGTGGCCCACGCATCTGCGCCAGATGTCGGCTTCCCGACTGACGCCCGCCCGAAGTGCGGCAGGGTGTGCCATGCCCCCGAGCCGGGAGCGCCCGACCCGAACCGCCAGGAGCACCGATGTCCCGCCGCCGCGCCGCCCTCGTGGCCTCGTTCTCCGTGGCGATCGCCGCCTGCACCGCGCTGTCGACCCCGGCCATGAGCCCACCGGAGCAGGCCTCCGGGTCAGTGGGCGCGGCCGCCGAGGCCGGTCGGTTCCCGGTGACGGTGGGGACCCGGGCGCTGACCCCGGCGATGCCCCGCTCCGCCGGGCGCCCGAACGTCGTGATGGTCACCGCCGACGACGCCAGCGTCGACGACCTGCGCCACATGCCGCACGTGCGTCGCCTGATCGAGGCCCGCGGCACCCGCTTCGACAACGCCATCGCCCCGAGCCCGATCTGCGTCCCCGCCCGCGCCTCACTGATGACCGGCCAGTTCGCCCACAACCACGGCGCGGAGACGATCCACGGGCGCCACGGCGGGTTCCGCTCCTTCGACGACGGCGACACCCTGCCGACCTGGCTGGACGACGCGGGCTACCGCACCATGTTCGTCGGCAAGTACCTCAACGGTTACGGCGCCAGCCCGCGACGCTCCCGCACCTACGTCCCTCCGGGGTGGTCGGACTGGATCGCCACCGTCGACCCCTCGACGTACAGCTACCGGCGCTTCACGGTCAACCACGACCACCGCCTGCAGAAGGTGCGCCGCTACAGCAGCGACGCGCTCACCGGGTTCGCCACCGACCTGCTCGCCGACGCCTCGCGCCAGCGCCGCTCGCGCGGTACGCCGTTCTACCTGTGGCTCAACTACGTGGCGCCGCACGCCGGGGGCCCGGTCGAGGCCGACGACCCGCTGGCACGCCACCCGCGGCACCGGGACCGGCGGACCACGCCCGCGCCCGCGCCACGCCACCGCGACCTGTTCGAGGGCACCCGGCTGCCGCGCAAGCCGAACATGTTCGAGGCCGACGTCAGCGACAAGCGGAACCCCTCCACCCGGCGCCGCGGCGGCTGGTCGCCGCTGGACAAGGCGATCCTGCGCGAGCAGTACCAGCAGCGCCTCGAGGCCCTCCAGGCCGTCGACGAGGGCGTGGCCAAGATCGTCAGGAAGCTGCGCGCCACCGGCCAGCTGCGCCGCACCGTGCTGATCTACGCCTCTGACAACGGCTGGGGCAGCGGCGAGCACAACATCGTCGGCAAGCACCAGCCGTACGCCGAGCACGCGGGGATCCCGCTGGTGATGTCCGGGCCGGGCATCCCGCGCGGGAAGCGCTCCCGGCTGCTGGTCACCAACCCCGACATCGCCGCCACCATCGCCGCGCTGGCCAGGGCCGAGCCGGGGCGGGAGCTCGACGGCGTGGACGTGCTGGGCTGGGTGCGGACCGGCGGCAACCCCCAGCGCGCGGTCCCGATCTCCAAGCGCGGGGACCCGCGCGGTCGCCTGGTCTACAGCGGGGTGAAGACGGGGCGCTGGACCTACGTGCGCTACGTCCGCGGCGGCGAGGAGCTCTTCGACCGGCGTCGTGACCCCTACGAGCTGCGCTCGCTGGCCCGCTCCCGGCGCGGCGCCGCGGCCCTGCGGGAGCTGCGGGAGCTCCACCGCGAGCTGCGCGACTGTGCCGGGGAGAGCTGCATGCACGGCTACTACGCGGGGTCGCGCTGATCCTGCGGCCGTCTCCCGCCGACGGGTGCGCCGCGCGGCCCGATGTGCTGCACTGAGGCATGCCCCACACCCCCGACGAGCTGTTGGCCGGGGCGCGCATCGACCCCGAGGTGCTCGCCCTGCGGCCGGACTACCGCGCGGTGCTGCTCGCCGTCGACGGAGTGCGTCCCGGTCCCAGCGACGAGGCCAGCGACGCGCTGTTGCGCGGCGCCGAGCAGGCCGCCCTGGACGCGCTCGGTGAGCGCTCCCCCGAGGAGATCCCGCACGTCGCGGCCTGGCGCGAGGCCTACCGCGCGTTCGGCGCCAAGCCGCAGCGCACCCGCAACAGCCTGGAGGCGCTGCTGCGCCGCGTCCCGACCGGGCTGCCGCGGGTCAACCGGCTCACCGACGTCTACAACGCGGTCAGCGTCTCCCACCTGCTCCCGGTCGGCGGCGAGGACCTCACCCGCTACGTGGGCCCGCCGCGCCTGCTGCGGGCCACCGGCAGCGAGGCCTTCGAGACCGCGGCCGGCGGCGAGGTCGTGATCGAGCACCCGGATGAGGGCGAGGTCGTCTGGTGCGACGACGCGGGCGTCACCTGCCGGCGCTGGAACTGGCGCCAGACCCGCCGCACCCAGCTGGGCGAGGAGACGACCGCGGCGCTGTTCATCCTCGACGCGCTCGACCCGATGACCGACGCGGCGCTCGGCGCCGCCGCCGACGACCTGGTCGCCACGCTCTCGCAGTGGACGCCGACCCTCCACGTCGCCCGGCGACTGCTGCGCGCCGACGCCACCTGAGCGCCGCCCTGTCGCCTCACTCCACCCGGGTGGACGGGTCCTCGCCCAGACGGAGCACCCCGGCGCGCTCCACTCGTCCGGCGACCCGCGCCAGGGCGCCGCTCGCGCGCGTGGCCGCCTGGAGTCGGGGTACGCGCCGAGCCACGGCGTCCAGGCCGTCCCTGCTGCGGTCCAGCACGGTCAGCGGGGCCGCGGCCAGCGCGTTGCCCGGGGGCCGGCGCGAGACGACGGGATGCGGCCGTGTCGGCGCCGTACGACGGACCGCCTCCCAGGCGACGCCGAGCGCCCGCAGGCGCGGCACACTCGTCGTCGCCTGGAGGCGCGGCAGGAGCACGTCCTCCTCGTCGCGCACGTCCTCGCGCAGCACGTCGGCGAGGCGCTTGAGCACGTCACTCCGGCCGGCGCCGACGGGCGGCAGCTGCTCGAGCGCCGCCCACAGCTCGTTCACCTCCTGGTGCTCGCGCTCGACCTGCAGCGTCAGCGCCTCACCGTCAGGCAGCCGGCGCCGCAGCTCGGGCCACAGCACCGACTCCTCGGCGAAGGCATGGGGGAACACGAGCCGGGCGATCCGCCCCAGGACCCGGTCCTCGTCCGCGCCGGGGCGCGCGCCGTCGAGCTGGTGCAGCAGCACGTCGAGGCGCTCGTGGTCCCGGCGCTGCCGCACGAGGATGCTGAGCGGCCCGCCGAGCTGGCTGGCGTCCTGGTCGGCAATGCTCGTCATGCCGGCTGCGGTAACCCGCCGATGCCTGCGTAGGCGCACCCGAAAGGGTGGAGCAACGCGCGCGGGCCAAGAGGTCCGCGACCCGGATCACAAGGTCCTGCAGGCCGCGCCGCTCTCCCTCGAGCTCTGCAGCAGCCGCACCGCCGATGTCGCCGGAGACGCAACAAGGCCCGACCGCGGTGTCCGCAGGTCGGGCCTTGTTCCTTGTAGCGGGGGCAGGATTTGAACCTGCGACCTCTGGGTTATGAGCCCAGCGAGCTACCGAGCTGCTCCACCCCGCGTCGGTGAGCCCAACAGTACCTGCCCCCGTCCCAGAACTCACATCGGGGGGGGGCGGTCCAGGACACACGCCTCACCGAGGCGCAGCAGACACCCGCCCGCCTCGAGGACGCCACGATCTCCGGAGCGAGTCTTCGCGGCGCCCATGGGACACCGCCCGGGCCTGGCGCATGTGGCAGTCCCCAGTTGTGGGCAGTTCCGAGCAACGGTACTATTCATATGCATTGATTTATCGCCCTAGGAGAGGACTCAGCGATGGCTGGTCAGGCCGGACAAGAACGTCGCACGGACGCCTCCGTGGCCTCCGGCCCGCTCGCGGGGATCAAGGTGGTCGAGCTCGGCTCCATGTACGCCGCCCCGACGGCCGGGCGCATGCTGCGCGACTTCGGCGCCGACGTGGTGAAGATCGAGGACCCGGCCTCCGGCGACTTCGCGCGGCAGTGGCAGCCCGCCCACAACGGCTTGGCGATCGGCTACTCGCGGCTCAACTCCGGCAAGCGCTCGGTCGGCATCGACATGCGCAGCCCCGAGGGCCGCGAGGTGGCCAAGGCGCTGATCGCCGACGCGGACGTGGTGATCGAGAACTTCCGTCCCGGTCGGATGGAGGCCTGGGGCCTGGGGTTCAAGGAACTCTCCGCGGAGCACCCGCGCCTGGTGATGACCCGGGTCAGCGGCTTCGGCCAGACCGGCCCGTACTCGGCGCGCCCCGGGTTCGGCACGGTCGCCGAGACCGCTTCGGGCTACGCCTTCCTCAACGGATGGCCGGACACCCCGCCGACCGCCCCGCCGTTCGGCTTCGCCGACTCGATCGCCGGCATCTCCGCCGCGTTCGGCACCTCGATGGCACTGTTCAAGCGCGAGATGACCGGGCAGGGCTCCCAGGTCGACGTCGCACTCTACGAGCCCTTGATGTTCATCCTCGGCGACGCCGTGCTCAACTACACGTCCTCCGGCACGATCATGCAGCGCCACGGCAACGCCTCCGGCGCCGCGTCCCCGCGCGGCATCTACGAGGCGGCCGACGGCCGCTGGCTCTCGATCGCCGCCTCCAACCAGTCGATCGCGCTCCGTCTCTTCGAGGCGATGGGCCGCCCGGAGCTGAAGGACGACGGGCGGTTCGCGACGAACACGGCGCGGATGGCCAACAACGAGGCGATGCAGCAGATCGTCATCGACTGGGTCAGGTCCTACCCGCGGGACGAGGCGCTCGCGATCCTGGACGAGCACGAGGTGGTCGCTGCCGCGGTCAACGACGCCAAGGACGTCACCCAGGACCCGCACTTCCGCGAGCGCACGCTGGTCGAGCTGGCGAACACGGTGCTCGGTCCGGCCCTGATGCCCGGCCCGATCCTGCACATGGACGACTACACTGGACCGACGTACGACGGTGTCGCCGCCATCGGCGAGCACACTCGTGAGGTCCTCGTCGACCAGCTGGGGATGGACGCCGACGAGGTCGGCCGTCTTGCCGCCGCCGGTGTACTCAGCAACTGACACCCGCGTCGCCTCGCGCGTCGGACCCATCATGGACAGAAAGATGATTATGATTCCCCGTCCGCGCCAGCCTGCGAGCGTCGTCTCGGAAGGAACCCACTGATGACCGCCACCACCCTGCGGCCCATGAAGACCGCCATGCTGGTCGCGCAGCGCATCGTCGCGGACATCAACGAGCGCGGCAACGTGATCGGCGACCGCCTCCCGCCCGAGCGGGCGATGCTGGAGAAGTACGACGTCGGGCGAGGGACGCTGCGCGAGTCGCTCCGCTTCCTGGAGCTCCAAGGGGTCATCACCCTCAAGCCGGGCCCCGGCGGCGGTCCCGTGGTGGTGCAGCCGGACGCCAGCAGCCTGGCCACCTCGCTCACCCTTCTCCTGCAGTTCTCCCAGGCGCCGTTCCGCACCATCGCGGAGGCCCGGCTGGGTCTCGAGCCGATGATGTCCCAGCTCGCCGCCGAGCGGATGAGCGAGGAGTCGCTCGCCTCCCTCAAGGAGAGCGTCGAGAACATGCACGAGAACCTCGGGAACCAGGCGATCTTCCTCGAGGAGAACAAGCGGTTCCACGACGTGATCTCCCACGGCTCCGGCAACGCGATGTTCGGCCTCCTGGTCGACGCGCTGCTCGGCATCCTGGACGGGTCCGCGATCGGCATCGACTACCCCGAGCCGCGCCGTGCCGCCGTGCACAAGGCGCACCTGCACATCTACAAGACGATCGAGGCGCGCGACCCCTCGGCCGCAGCCGAGGCCATGCGCGACCACATCAGGGAATACGTCCGCTACGCGGAGAAGAAGTTCCCCGAGGTGCTGGACGCGCCCATCGTCTGGGGTCGGGTCTAGCCCTCTCCCCCGCCGACCGGGCCTCGGAAGTGTCGCTCGGAGGGGCCCAGGATCTTCTGGGCCCCTCCGAGCGACCACCTCGCGTCGCGGACCTCAGGAAGGCAGCTGGTCCCCCAGCACGCTCGCCAGCGTGCCGCCGAGCACCATCTTGGTCTCGTCGTCGGTGAGCCCGAGGGCCTCGATCGCGCGGATCTCCTCGGCGGGGCTGGTCATCGGCCAGTCGGACCCGAAGACGATCCGCTCGGCGCCGTGCTTGCGGATCAGGTCGCGCACCCGCTCGGGGCGCAGCGTCGCCAGTGACGGCGGCCAGGAGGTCTCCAGCACCACGTCGGTGCCGGCGAGCATCTCCTCGGCGTCGTCGAGGATCTTGTAGCCGCCGAAGTGGCAGGCCATCAACCGCAGGTCGGGGAACTGCCGGGTGATGTCCCGGATCATCTTGGGGTTGGAGAGGCTGTTGGTGAACGGGTCACCTCCCTCCCCCACGTGCGTGATCACGGCGTAGTCGCTGCCGAACGCCTCGAAGATCTCCCACAAGCGTGGGTCGTCGAGGGCGTACTTCTGGAACAGCGGATGGATCTTGACCGCGCGGACGCCGTGGCGCTGGAGGCTCGCCAGGTTCTCCTCGACGGAGAGCCCGACATGGACCGTGCCGAACGGCACGTGGGTCTCGTCCGCCAGGCCGGCGACGAAGCGGTTGACCGAGTCGACGTGCCGGGCCTCGTTGGCGATGGCCAGGCAGCAGCTGACCTGGACGCCGCTCGCAGCCATGTCCTGGGTCAGGCCACCGACCGTGCCGTCGCCGCGGGCCTCGAGCCCCTCGACGCGGTTGCCGCCGAGAGCGATCTGGGCGATCTTGTCGGGCCAGACGTGGGTGTGGGCGTCGATGATCACGGGCGCGTCCTCTCAGGACAGGGTGGGCGGATCAGAGCTTGCCGGACTCGCCGCCGTCGACGACGAAGACCGCTCCGGTGGTGAACGAGGCCAGTGGGGAGACGAGCAGGCAGGTCAGCGGCACGATCTCCGACGGGTCGGCCATCCGGCCGGCCGGGATCTTGGCGATCCGCTTGGCGTGCAGCTCGGGTGACTCCGTCACCGCCTTCTGCGCCTCGGTGACGAAGGCTCCGGGCGCGATGCAGTTGACCTGCACGTTCTTCGCGGCCCACTCGGCCGCGAGCGCCTCGGTGAACCGGACGACCGCTCCCTTGGAGGTCGAGTAGGGCACCAGGAACGGCTTGCCGCGCACGCCGGTGGTGGAGGCGATGTTGACGATGCGACCCGCGCCCTGCTCGATCATCTGGACGCCGGCCGCCTGGGCCAGCAGCATCGGCGCGATGACGTTGACCGCCATCGCGTCCTTCCAGATCGCCGGATCCTGGGTGGCGAACTTGCCCGCAGGGGCGATGCCGGCGTTGTTGACCAGCCCGTCGATGCGGCCGTGCCGAGCGATCACCTCGGGGACGAGGGCCTGCACCGACTCCTCGTCGCGCATGTCGACGGTGACGGCCGAGATCCGGCCCCCGCCCTGCGCGGCGACCTCGGCGAGGCTGTCCTTGGAGCGGGCGGCCGCCACGACGGTGGCACCCTCCTTCGCCAGGCCCAGCGCCATCGCTGCGCCGAGGCCGCGGCTGGCGCCGGTGACCAGGACGACGCTGCCCTCGAGCTGGAGATCCATCAGCGGACGCCCTTGGCGAGGCGGCGGGCCAGGGAGTCGAGCAGCACCTCGGTGGCGCCCTCGTAGACCCGCAGCGGGCGGGCGTTGCGGTAGAGCCGCTCGATCTTCGAGCCGCGGACCAGGCCGAACCGGCCCATCGTCTGCACCGACCGGTCCACCACCTGCGCGGCGGCCTCGGTGGCGTGCACCTTGGCCATCGAGGAGTAGTCGAGGTGGCCGAGCGGGTCGCTCTTGGCCAGGGCGGCCGCGCGGTAGACGAACGCGCGGGCGGCCTCCACGTCGGTCCACGACTGGGCCAGCTTCTGCGAGACCGCGCCCAGCTCGATCAGCGGAGCGCCGAACTGCTCCCGGGTCAGGGCGTGGCCCTTGGCCTCGTCGAGCGCCGCTTGGGCCAGGCCGACGGCGGAGCCGGCGACGGTGACCCGGAAGACGGCCAGGGTCTGCAGCATCAGCGAGAACGCCTTGCCGGGCACCCCGAGCCGGTTGCCCGCGGGCACCCGGACGTCGGTGAACGCGAGCTCGCCCAGGATGTGCGGGGCGAGCAGGTCGTCGCCGCGCTCGATGCTCAGCCCCGGCGTCCCCGCCGGGACCAGCACCATCGACCAGCCCTCGCCCTCGCGGACCAGGGTGCAGTAGAAGTCAGCCGCACCGCCGTTGGTGATGAACGACTTGCGCCCGTTCACGACCAGCTCGTCGCCGTCGGCCACCATCGTGGTGGTGATCGCCCGCAGGTCCGAGCCCACGTCAGGCTCGGTCAGGGCCAGCGCGGCGATCGCGTCCAGGGTCGCGACCTTCGGCAGCCACTCCTGCTTCAGCTCCTCCGAGCCCCCCACCGACAGCGAGTAGCTGCCGACGCCCTGCATGCCGAACATGGAGTCCAGGTGGCCCGAGGAGTACATGAGCTGCTCGCGGACCACCGCGATGGTGAGCGGGTCCAGCACCTCGTCGTGTCCGCCGTACGCCGCCTGGACGACGTAGCGGGCGAGTCCGCTGGCGCGCAGGGCGTCGAGGCAGCCCTGGTGGACGTCGACCGCCTCGTCCGCCTCGGCCGCGAAGGGCTCCACCTTTGCGGCCACCTCCCGAGCGATCTCCTGGACCTTGCGGTGCTGCGGTCCGAGGTCGAACAACTGGCCGTCTTCCACGATGAGTCCCTTCTCGAAGTCTGGTGATGGCCGGCGGCCAGGTCAGCGGCGCTGGTCGAACTTGCGGCCGAGCACCTCGGAGACGATGCGGATCCGCTGCATCGTCGGGGTGCCACCGGCGATCGCCCAGCCGTGGGAGTCTCGGTGCAGCCGCTCGAGACCGTACTCCTCGGTGTAGCCGTTCCCACCGTGGATCTGCATCGCCAGGTCGGTGACCTTCTTGGCCATCTCGTTGGCGGTGCACTTGGCGAGCGACACCTGGAGCGGGTCCGGGATGCCCGTGGCCGTGGCGGAGGCGGCGGCTCGGTCGCGGAGCAGACGTGCTGCCTCGACCTGGAGCACCATGTCAGCGAGCATGACCTGGATCGACTGGAACTCGACCAGCGGCTTGCCGAACTGCTCGCGCTCCTCGACGTACTTCAGGGTCTTGTCCAGCGCTGCCTGGCCGATGGCGAGGCTCATCGTCGTGTTGCCCATCCGCTCGATCGAGAAGATGCCGAAGAGCTTGCCGAAGGAGCCGGCAGGGACGACCACGTCCTCGAGCGGCACCTCGACGTTGTCGAAGTAGAGGTCGGCCGACGGGATGCCGCGGAAACCCATGAGTCGCTCGCTGGCACCGAAGGAGAACCCGGGCGTGCCCTTCTCCACGACGACCGCACCGACACCCTTGGCCCCGGGTGCGTCGGAGAGGCGGCAGTAGAGGAGGTACTGGTCGGCCTCACCGCCGTTGGAGATCCAGCGCTTGGAGCCGTTGATCACCAGCTTGCCGTCGACCTCCTTGGCGGTGGTCCGCATGTCGGTGGCGGCGGAACCGGCGTCCGGCTCCGAGATGCCGACCGCCATGGTCTTCTCGCCGCTGACGATGGCCGGGAGCCAGCGCTCGCGCTGCTCCTCGGAGCCGAGGTGGGTGATCACCTGAGCCGGACCGGTGTTGGCCTCGAAGACCTGGAAGGCGGCCGGCCGGCACACCTTGCCCAGCTCCTCGATGACCACCAGCGCCTCCTCGAGGGGCGCGCCGGAGCCGCCGTACTTCTCGGGGTGCGCGATGCCGAGGAATCCGAGGTCGCCGAGCCGGCGCCTCTCCTCCTTGGGCAGCGGGGTGCGGTCGACGTCGAGCGACTCCGCCATGGGCTCGTAGACCTCACGCGCCACCTGTGCCGCGAGCTGCCGGATCTCCGCGTACTTGTCCGTCACGGAATCACCTCCTTGGTTGTAATCATTATCCTAGATTCATCCAAGAAACCCTGTCAAGGAATTGACCTCGAGTCTCAGACCCCTCGGTGCGCGACCTCCGTGGACATACGGATGACAATCATGATAAGCAATCGCCATGGTCAAGACGCAAGAGGACAACCCCCGCGACGTCGTGATCGTCGACGCCGTACGGACACCCGTGGGGCGAGGCAAGGCGGGCGGCGCGCTCGCCGACGTGCATCCGGTGGACCTGCTCGCGCAGACGTTGCAGGCCCTCCTGGCCCGCTCCCCCGAGGTCGACCCCGGCACCGTGGACGACGTGATCATCGGCTGCGTCTCCCAGGTCGGCGAGCAGTCGGCGACGCCGGGCCGGATGGCCTGGCTGGCCGCCGGACTACCCGCGCACGTGCCGGCGACGACCATCGATCGCAAGTGCGGTTCGAGCCAGCAGTCCGTCCACTTCGCCGCGCAGGGAATCCTCTCGGGCGAGGCCGACATCGTCATCGCCGGCGGCATCGAGTCGATGAGCCGGGTGGTCATGGGATCGGCCCGGATGGACGCCGACCCGTACGGCGACGGCGTCCGCGCCGCCTACGCCCCCGGGCTGGTCTCGCAGGGAGTCGCATCCGAGCTGGTCACCGCCGAGTGGGGGTTCACCCGCCAGCAGCTCGACGAGTACGCCGCCCTCTCCCACGAGCGCGCGGCGGCCGCGCAGGACGCAGGCGCGTTCGACCGCGAGATCGTGCCCATCACCACCCCCCACGGCATCGTCAAGGCCGACGAGACCATCCGCCGCGGCACCACCCCGGAGAAGCTGGGCGGCCTCAAGGCGGTCTTCGAGACCCCCGAGGTCGCCGAGCGCTTCCCGCAGGTGACGTGGGCGACCACGGCCGGCAACTCCTCGCAGATCACCGACGGCGCCAGCGCGCTGCTGCTGATGTCGCGAGAGAAGGCGGACGAGCTCGGCCTCCGTCCCCGCGCCCGGGTGCACTCCATGTCGGTGGTCGGCAGCGACCCGCTGCTGATGCTGACCGGACCGATCCCCGCCACCCACAAGATCCTCGCCCGCTCGGGACTCACCCTGGACGAGATCGACCACGTCGAGGTCAACGAGGCGTTCGCCCCCGTGCCGCTGGCCTGGCTCGAGGACTTCGACGCCGACCCCGCGAAGCTCAACCCCCGCGGCGGCGCGATCGCCCTGGGCCACCCGCTGGGCGCCTCCGGCGCCCGCCTGATGACCACCATGCTGCACGCCCTCGAGGACAACGGGCAGCGCTACGGCCTGCAACTGATGTGCGAGGCCGGCGGCATGGCCAACGCGACCGTCATCGAACGTCTCTGACCCGCCTCGCCCGGCCGCACCGCGGCACCCACTCCCCAGCAAGGAGCACGACATGGACCTGACCGCAGCATCGGCCCTGGTGACCGGAGGCGCCTCCGGTCTCGGGGCCGCCACCTCTCGACGGCTCGCCCGGGCCGGCGCGCACGTGGTGGTCCTGGACCTCAACGAGGAACTGGGCAAGGAGTTCGCCGCGGAGATCGGCGGCACCTTCAGCCACGGCGACGTGACGGACCCCGAGGCCGTCGAAGCCGCCCTGGACACCGCCGAGCAGCAGGGCCCGTTGCGGGCCCTGGTGCACTGCGCCGGCAAGGGCGGCACGGTCCGCCTGGTCAACCGGGACGGCACCCCCGGCGACCTGGACCTCTACCAGCAGCTGATCAACATCAACCTGGTCGGCACGTTCAACGTCCTGCGCCTGGCCGCCACCCGGATGGCCAGGAACGAGGTGGTCGACGGAGAGCGAGGCGTCTGCGTGCTCACCGCATCGGTCGCCGCCTGGGAGGGCCAGATCGGCCAGATCCCCTACGCCTCCGCCAAGGCCGGTGTGGTCGGGATGACGCTGGTCGCCGCCCGCGACCTGGCCACCAAGAGCATCCGGGTCAACACCATCGCCCCCGGCGTCTTCGACACCCCGATCCTGGCCCGGTTCTCCCAGGAGATCCGCGACGGCCTCGGCGCCCAGGTGCCGAACCCCGCACGCCTCGGCGCTCCGGACGAGTTCGCGATGCTCGCCCAGCAGATCGTCGAGAACCCCTACCTCAACGGCGAGACCATCCGTCTCGACGGCGCGATCAGGATGTCGCCCCGATGAGCGCGGGAGCCGCGGGTGGCCCCGAGCTGCCCGAACTCAAGGTCACCGAGCGCGGTCGCGTGCTGGTGATGACCATGGACCGGCCCCAGGCCCGCAACGCGATGTCGCTGCAGATGGCCCAGGAGATCGCGGACGCGCTGGACCTGCTCGACAGCCGCCCGGACCTGAGCGTCGGCGTCATCACCGGCGCCAACCAGACGTTCTGCGCCGGGATGGACCTCAAGGGATTCGCCCGGGGCGAGCGTCCGGTGGTCGAGGGTCGCGGCTTCGCCGGCCTGGTGCAGAGGCCCCCGGCCAAGCCGCTCATCGCCGCGGTCGAGGGCTACGCCCTGGCCGGCGGGTTCGAGATCGTCCTCGCCTGCGACCTGGTCGTGGCCTCGACCGCGGCCAGGTTCGGCCTGCCCGAGGTGAAGCGCGGCCTGACTGCCGCCGCCGGCGGTCTGCTTCGTCTGCAGCGGCGGATCCCCTACCACCTGGCGATGGAGCTGGTCCTGACCGGCGCCATGTGGCCGGCCACCGACGCCGCCGAGGTGCACCTGGTCAACCGGCTCGCCGAGCCCGGCACCGCCCTCGACGTGGCGCTCGCGCTCGCCGACGAGGTCGCTGCGAACGCCCCGCTGGCCCTGTCCGCCTCCAAGCAGGTGCTGGTCCGCTCCCAGGATTGGGAGCTGGAGGAGATGTTCGACCGGCAGCACGAGTACGTCGACCCGATCCGCCACTCTGCCGACGCCAAGGAAGGCGCGGCCGCCTTCGTGGAGAAGCGCGAGCCGCGCTGGACCGGCGCCTGACGCCGGCCGCGCGGGCTCAGGCGTCCGCGTAGGTGTGCATGGCGAAGCCGTTGTGCGGCAGCTCGGCCATGTCGGCGCTCGCGGCCTGCCCCTCGGGCGACCCCATGGCCGCCAGCAGCGCGTCCTTGTCGTCGAAGGAGAGTTGGGCGACGAGGTAGGTGTCGGACGCGCTGCCGTCGAGGGGGTCCACGACCCCCCAGGTGTAGCTGCGCAGCCCGGGCATCTGCCGCGCCTTCACGGCGTGCGAGGTGCGGTAGTGCTCCAGGAACGCGTCGCGGTCCGCAGGCTGCTGGTAGGTGACGAGCATGTGGAACATGGTGATCCTCCTGATGGGTCGGGGACGGCTGGGGGGAGTCAGGCCAGGACGAAGCCCTCGTAGCCGCTCTTCGCGGACTTCTCCAGGGCTTTGCCGTACTCGACGACCCCCGCGGCGTACGGCATGAAGAGCTGGGGCTTGCCGGCGATGTTGGCGCCGCGGTACCACGAGCCCGAGTCACCGTTGGGCCACAGCGTCATGTGGGCGACCTCCTCGACGTGCTCGACCCACTTCTCCTGGGCCTGCGGCTCCGCCTCGACGGTCCGCAGCCCCCGCGCGCGCATCTCGGCGAGCAGGTCGGCGATCCAGGAGACGTGCTGCTCGATCGAGGTGACCATGTTGGAGAGGACCGACGGGCTGCCCGCGTTGGCCGGCATCAGCATGTTCGGGAACCCGGCCGAGGAGAGGCCGAGGAAGGTCTTCGGACCCTCCTCCTGCCAGACGTCGCGGAGCAGCACCCCGTCCCGTCCACGGATCTCCATCTTGGTGAAGGCGCCGGTGAACGCGTCGAAGCCGGTCGCCAGGACCAGGGTGTCGAAGTCGTGCTGCTCACCGTTGGCCAGGGCGAGACCGGACTCGGTGAACGCCTCCAGCGGGTTCTCGCGCACGTCGACCAGGCTGACGTTCGGTCGGTTGAACGTCTCGTAGTAGTCGGTGGCAACGACCGGTCGCTTCGCCCCCAGGGGGTAGGAGTCCGGCTTGAGCAGCTCGGCGACCTTCTGGTCCTCGACGATCTCCCCGATCTTCTCCCGGACGAAGGAGCAGATCGCGTCGTTGGCCGCCTGGTCGAACATCAGGTCGGCGAAGGAGCCCAGGAAGTTGATGCCGCCACCTTCCCAGCGCTCCTGGAAGGTCGCCTGCCGCTCGGCGGCGTCGACCTCCATCGCGTTCTTGGGGTTGTCGGAGCGGAAGACGCCGGCCGAATGGCCGGCGTTGCGCCGGCGCCGCTCCGGGTACTCGGCCTTGACCGCCTCGAGCTCACCCTCGGCCAGCGGCCGGTTCCGGGTGGGTATGACGAAGTTGGGGGTGCGCTGGACGACGGTCAGCCGCGCCACCACCTCGGCGAGCGCGGGGACGACCTGGGCGCCGGTGGAGCCGGTGCCGATCACGCACACGTCATGCCCGGCCAGCTCGGCGTCCTCGGGCCAGTTCCAGGTGCGCAGGACCTGACCGCCGAAGTGCTCGAGGCCGGGCAGATCGACCTCCTTCGGCACCGAGAGGCAGCCGACGGCCATCACCAGGAACTGGGCGGCGTACGCTCGCCCGTCCTCGGTCCGGACCGACCAGCGGGAGGTGCTCTCGTCCCAGGTCGCGCCGGTGACCGTGGTCTCGAGCTCGACGTCCTTGCGCAGGTCGAACCGGTCGGCCACGTGCGAGAGGTAGGCGAGGATGTCGCGCTGGGCTGGGTACTTCTCCGTCCACTCCCACTCCTGCTGGAGATCGCCGTCCCAGCTGTAGGAGTAGTCGACGCTCTCGACGTCGCACCGCGCACCGGGGTAGCGGTTCCAGTACCAGGTGCCGCCGACCTCGGGGGCGCTCTCGAGGACGCGGACGGAGTATCCGTCCCCGCGCAGCCGGTGGAGCAGGTGGAGGCCGGAGAATCCGGCGCCCACCACAAGCACGTCGAGCTCAGCTGCCGAGTCAACTGACCGAGAGGTCATGGTTCCTCCTCGTGCGGGATGAACGCGGACAAGTGACCTGGACCATAGGCATGGTGCATAGGGATCTACCAGACCCTCGGCGTCTAGACATCAATCCCTGTCGATGATTAGCCTGCCCGTGACCTGGATCACTTTCGGCGCCATCGAGGATGCGAGGCCATGCCATGGCACTGGACGAAGCCACCACGGCGTTCCTGACCGAGTCCGCGAAGGCGGGCGGCCCCGCGCTCCACGAGATGACACCGCAGGAGGCGCGGGAGATGAGCGCCGGGCTCTCGGCGCTCTACGGCCCGGGACCGGCACTGCCGTCGGTCGAGGACGTCGCGATCGAGGTCGAGGGCGGCACCGTCCCCGCCCGAGTCTTCCGGCCCGAGGCTGCCACCGGCGTCATCGTCTACCTCCACGGCGGAGGGTGGGTGGTCGGCACCCTCAGCGGCTTCGACACGCTCTGCCGCCAGCTGGCCAGCCGCACCGGACGGACCGTCGTCCTGGTGGAGTACCGCAAGGCTCCCGAGCACCGCTTCCCGACCGCGCTCGAGGACGCCCGGGCCGCGCTCGCCTGGGTGGACTCCCGGCGCGAGGAGCTCGCTGCGCCCGGCGAGCTGGTCGTCGCCGGGGACTCCGCCGGCGGCAACCTGGCCGCGGTGCTCGCCCAGCAGAGCGGTCGGGACGGGACGCCGGCCGTCGACTTCCAGGTGCTGATCTACCCCGTCACCGCCGCCGACTTCGAGACCGACTCCTACCGCGACCCCGCCAACGAGCTGATGCTCGGTCGGGACGCCATGGTGGGGTTCTGGGACCACTACGTCCCCGACGAGCAGGACCGCAAGGATCCCGCCGCCGCGCCCCTGCTCGGCGACGTCGCCCACGTGGCCCCTGCCCTGGTCGTGCTCGCCGAGCACGACGTCCTCCGCTCGGAGGGTGCGGCGTACGCCGAGAAGCTCCGCGACGCCGGGGTCCCGGTCGAGGAGCACGTGGTCCCCGGTCAGATGCACGGGTTCTTCACCTTCCCCCACGTCCTGCCGGGGGCGGCCGCCGGGATGGATCTCGTCGTCGACTCCCTCGCGCGGCGCGCGGCATCCGCCGGGGGCTGAGCGTCAGCGTCCGACCGGGCGTCGCGGCCGCAACGCCGCGAGCGACCGCGCCCTGAACGCCCCGAGCCACAAGCCGAGCCCGTAGGCGCCGTCGTCGAGGCGCCGCCCCAGCACGAGGGCGGGCAGGTCGAGGTCGTCGTCGAGGGTGTCGGTCAGCGCCACCACGGTGTCCACCACGAGCGCGGTCGCCACTGCCCGTCGTACCGCCGGCACGGGCAGCGCGAGGACCGTCGCGGGCCACCAGTGCCGCAGCAGCAGCGACGACTCCTGCCGGACGGCCCACCCGAGTCCGCGGGCGGCCAGGACCGCCGCCACCTTCGCCCGGTCGACCGCGGGCACGTCGCCGGGCAGCACCCTCGCCACCGCGGCGCCGGCGTGCACCAGCGCCGCGCCCGCCACCAGGAGCGACCACCGGCGGCGCAGCAGGAGGGTCGCGCCCGCCGCCGCGAGGGCCGGCGACAGCACCGCGGGCGCCACGTGCCCGCCGTGCCTGCGGGCCAGCAGTGCTCCGCCGGAGCCGTAGAGCACCTTGCGGCCCAACCAGTCCTTGACGGTCGGCCGGACGTCGTGGCGCACGGTGACCGCCGGCTCGTAGCGGACCCGGTGACCGGCCGCGACCAGTCGCCAGACGAGGTCGACGTCCTCCCCCACCCGCAGCTCGGTCTCGAAGCCGGTGCCCAGGAGCGCGGTCCGTCCGACCAGGCACGCGCTGGGGAGCCAGGCCACGCCGGCACCCGGACGTACGGCGTAGGGCTTGCGACCGAGGCTCAACGACGAGGCCGCCGCGTCGTACCGCTCGAACCAGCGCGGTCGGTCGCGTCGCACGTGGCCCGCGACCCTCGGCCCGACCAGCGCGACCGCCGGGTCGGCGAGGTGCCGTCCCAGCTCGAGCAGCGCCGCGGCGTCCGCCTCGACGTCGGAGTCGACGAAGGCGACCGCCTGGGTGGTGACCTGGGCGAGGCCGGCGTTGCGGGCACCCGCCGGTCCGAGGTTGGTCGACAACGCGACCACCCGGGCGCCGTGCCGCTCGGCGACGGCGGCGACCGCGATCGGGTCGCGCGAGGCGTCGTCGACCACGAGCACCCGCAGCGGGTGCAGCGCGGACAGACAGCGGTCCAGCTGGGCAGGCCGGTCGCGGACCGGCACGACGACGGTGAGGTCCTCGGGAGCCAGGTCCCCGCGGGAGGGGCCCGCGTCGGGCAGCACCGGTTGCGCCAGGTTGCTGGCCACCAGGCGCTCCGCGAGCTCAGCGGACGTCGGGTCCGCGACCACCAGACGGCTCCCGGAGAGCAGCGCGTGCGCGGCCGCGGAGAACCGCATCGCGGTCAGCGGGGAGCCGCCCACCAGAAGCCTGCCGGAGTCGAGCCGGAACACGCCGGCGTCGAGCTCGACGGTGAACCCGGTCGGCAGCCCCGATCGGCCCGCCCGCGCCTGCTCCGTGACCGTCATCCCTCGAACCCGCCGTCGGCGTGCAGCACCGTGCCGTTGACCACGCCACCTGCCGGGGAGGCGCAGAACGCGATCGCCGCGGCGACCTCGGACGGGTCGATGACGCGACGGATCAGCTGGCGGCGCGCCAGCTCCTCGACGGGGACGTCGTAGAGGTTCGCGGTCCTGCGCAGCATCTCGGTGTCGGTCGATCCGGGCGACACCGCGGAGGCGGTGACGCCGGTGCCGACCAGGTCGGCGGCCAGCCCCTTCACCATCCCGACCACCGCGTGCTTGGCGGCGCCGTAGGCGGCGAGGTGGAACAGGCCGTGCGTGCCCGCGGCCGAGGCCACGGCCACGAACCGGCAGCGGCTCGGGTCCGGCCCGGCCAGCATCGCCGGGACGGCCGCCGCGGCGGTGTTCCAGACCCCCCGGGCGACGACGTCCCACAGGTCCTGGAGCACCGGGTCAGGGGTCTCCCAGAGCGCCTCTCCCCCGTGCACGACCCCGGCCGCAGCGACGGCCACGTCGAGGTGGCCCCACTCCCGCACCGCGTCGGCGACGGCGCCCGCCAGCCCGACCCGGTCACGGACGTCGACCACCCGGCCGAGCACCCGGTCGCCGTGCCGGGCCATGACCGCATCGAGGTCGTCGGACGTGGCCTTCGGTGGTCCCTCGCAGGAGTCCAGCGCCATCACCCGGTAGCCGTCGGCGACCAGCCGGTCGACGGTGGCCGCCCCGATGCCGCGGGCGGCCCCGGTGACCAGCGCCGTCCGGGTCACGCGACGACCGCGGCCAGTCGGCCGGTGATGGCGGAGACCATCGACTCCAGGACGGCCCGTCCCTCGTCGCCGCTGGCGCCGGCCGGGTCGCCCAGCACCCCGTTGGCCGAGACGGCGGCGACCCCGCCGCGCACGAGGGTCGGCAAGATCTCCGACAGCGCCCGGCAGTCGCCTGCCTCGGCCATCTCCAGCCGGACCAGGTGGGGGGCGAGGTGCAGCAGCAGGGAGGTCTCCGTGCGACCCGCGTGCAGGTCGACCTCCTCGGTGGCGCAGGCCACCCACTGCACGTCGTGACCCTCGCCGACCAGCTGCTCGACCGCTCCACGCACGGCGACCAGGTTGCCGCCGTGGGCGTTGACCAGGACCACCCGGTCCACCCAGGTGCGCAGCGACCGGACCAGCTCGACGAGGACGAACCGCAGCGCCTCGGTGCCGATCGAGGCCGTGCCCGGGAAGGACTGGTGCTCCCCGCTGGAGCCGTAGGACAGCGCCGGGGCGACCCAGACCCCCTCCCTGGGCCCGCCGAGCCGGCGGGCGACGGCCTCGGCGACGGCGGTGGCGATCAGGGTGTCGGTCTCCAACGGCAGGTGGGGGCCGTGCTGCTCCGTGGAGCCCACCGGCACCAGCACCACGCGCGCACCGATGGTCTCGCGCGAGGTGGCCGCGGCCAACCCGTCCGTCACGGCCCCCACGCCTCAGGCCTCGGAGGCGTGCCGCGCGCCCGCCACGCCGGCGGGGCGGGTCCCGCCCGCGGACCGGTGGAAGCCCTCGGGCACGAGCAGGTGCTCGGGGGTGACCTCTTGGATGGAGGAGACTCCGAGGCCCATCAGCGCCGAGTCGATACCGGAGCGGAGGACGTCGAGCACGTTGCCCACGCCCTGCTCACCGTTGGCCGCGAGGCCCCACAGGTAGGCGCGACCGATCATCACGGCGCGAGCGCCGAGGGCGACCGCCTTGACCACGTCCGAACCACGACGGATACCGCCGTCCATCACCACCTCGAGGTCCGAGCCGACCGCGTCGGCGATCGGCTTGACCAGGCGGATGGTGGCCGGGGTGCCGTCGAGGTTGTTGCCACCGTGGTTCGAGACCGAGATGGCGGCGGCACCGGCGTCGCGGGCCCGCAGGGCGTCGTCGATCCGGCAGACACCCTTGAGCACGAACGGCTTGCCACCGCTGATCTGGCTCCACTGCTCGCGCATCCAGGCGACGTCGTCCCAGGACGGCGGAGGAGTGGTCATCCACTCGTAGTAGGCACCGAAGAAGGTGGGCGCCTCCCCGCCGGGCGGGGTGAGGTTGGGGGCGGTCAGGTCGGGGATCTGGCCGGTGCGGCCGAACTGCCAGAGCCAGCGTGGCTTGGTGACCACCTTCGGGGCCATCCGCACCATGGTGGCGAGGTCGACCTTCTCCGGGATCTCGGGGCTGCCCCAGTCGCGGCCCATGGAGAAGGACCAGTCCAGGGTGGCGATCAGGCCGACCGCGCCGGCGTCGTGGGCGCGCCGCATCCGCTGGACGACGACGTCACGGTTCCCGGTCCAGTACATCTGGAAGAACGTGGTCGCGCCGGTGGCGGTGACCTCCTCGACCGACTTGGAGGCGAAGTTGGACAGTCCCATCAGCGTGCCCCGCGAGGCGGCCGCGCGGGCCACCGCGACCTCGCCGTCGGGGTGGACCGCCTGGACGCCGGTGGGGCTGAGCAGCACGGGCAGTGAGATCTGGTGGCCGAGCACCTCGGTCGCCATCGACCGCTCCGCCTGCTGTCCGGCGACGTGCGGCGCCAGGCCGATCTCGGCGAAGGCCGCCTGGTTGTCACCGACGGTCTGGCCGCGCTCGGAGCCCGCGACCAGGGCGCCGTACACCGGGGCGGGCAGCCGCTTGCGGGCCCGCTCCTGGGCGACCGCGACGGACTCGAACCAGGGGTTCTGCTTCCAGGGGTTCTTCAGCCATTCCGGCTTCTCGATCGCGCTCATGAGGATGTCCTTTTAGTTCGGAGGAGGGACGAAGCCCGCGAGTGGACTCTCGGCACAGGCCGAGGTCGGGGGCGCGGTCGGCGCCTGGAGCACGTCCGGGCGGCGGGAGAGGGTGAGCATCACCGGCTGGTTGCGGGTGGGTGCGGCCTTCGAGTGGTCCTGGCTCGCGGCCGGGACCGTGCGCTCCCCCGCGAGCGCCGCCTCGCCGTACCCCTGCACGCACTCGGGGTCGGGACCGTCGAGCGGCAGGCCTGTGAAGAACTTCGCCGCCATGCAGCCCCCGCGGCAGGCGTCGAAGAACGTGCAGGAGGAGCAGGCGCCACCGGTCTGCGGCGAGCGCAGCTCGGTGAAGAGGGCCGACTCCTGCCAGACCTTCTTGAAGCCACCCTCGCCGAGCAGGTTGCCGGCCAGGAAGTTGTCGTGGATGGCGAACGGGCAGGCGTACACGTCGCCGATCGGGTCGATCAGGCAGACCACCCGGCCGGCGCCGCACAGGTTCAGGCCGGGGAGCGCCTCGCCGAAGGCGGCGAGGTGGAAGAACGAGTCGCCGGTCAGGACGCCCTCGCCGTGGGCCATCAGCCAGTCGTAGAGCTCGCGCTGCTGCTCGGGCAGCGGGTGGAGCTCGTCCCAGACGTCGGCACCGCGGCCGGAGGGGCGCAGCCGGGTGAGGCGCAGGGTGGCGCCGAAGCGGTCGGCCAGCGCCTTGAACTCATCGAGCTGGCCGATGTTCTGCCGGGTGCAGACGACACTGATCTTGGCGTCGGAGAAGCCCGCGTCCTGGAGGTTCTGCAGCGCAGTGAGCGCAGTGTCGTAGGAGCCGGGGCCGCGGACGTAGTCGTTGACCTCGGCGGTCGCCCCGTCCAGGGAGATCTGCACGTCGACATAGCCGTTGCAGGCCGGCGAGGCGAGGAACGCGGCCCGCTCGGGGGTGAGCCGGACCCCGTTGGTGGAGAACTTGACGCCCACCTGGTGGTCCACGGCGTACTGGAGCAGGTGCCAGAAGTCCGGGCGGATCGTCGGCTCGCCGCCGCCGATGTTGACGTAGAAGACCTGCATCCGCTGCAGCTCATCGATGACCGCCTCGCACTGCTCGGTGGTGAGCTCGCGGGGGTCGCGGCGGCCGCTGCTGGACAGGCAGTGGGCGCACTCCAGGTTGCAGGCGTAGGTGAGCTCCCAGGTCAGGCAGATCGGAGCGTCGAGGCCGAGCTCGAACTGCTCGACGAGCGTGCCGTTCAGGGGTCGTTCGGGGGCGATGGTCACGCGGCCACTCCTTCGCGGGGGCGGATCATGTCGGTGCGGGCGAGCCCCTCGAGCGCCGCGGCGTACGCCGGGTGCTGGGCCTCGGGGACGCCGGCAGCGACCAGCGCCGAGCGGACGTCGGGCTGGTCGGCGAGCGCCCGGACCACTGCCACCAGCTCGGGGCGCTTGAGGAACGTGAGCTTGCGGTTGCCGAAGTGGTAGGCGAGCGCGCCGAACGGCTCCGGTCGCAGCGCCACGGCGGGTGACAGGGTCCAGGGCTCGTCGAGCATCAGTAGACGCCGCACATGCCGTCGATCGAGACCTCTTCGATCAGGCTCTCGGCAGTCAGCGGCTCCTCGGTCCGGGCCGGGGCGGCGGTGGTGGTGTCGGCGGTGTCGGTGCTGGCCTGGGGGGTCATGGTGTGTTCCTCTCTTCCCGTAGGTGTGACGTGCGTCCCACCATAAGTGCACTCATGGTCATAATGGAACCCATAGATTGCGCCGCGCCACCAGGAGGCAGTCATGGCACGACCCGAGGCCACGAGCCACGCCGCGATCGAGCAGGCGGCGTTCGCGCTCTTCAAGGAGCGCGGCTTCGAGGCGACCACCCTGGACGCGATCGCGGAGGCGGTCGGGGTCGGCCGGCGCACTCTCTTTCGCTACTACCAGTCCAAGAACGACATCCCCTGGGGTCGGTTCGACCTCACCCTCGAGGGATTCCGCGAGCTGCTCCGCGCCACCCCCGAGGGCCTCGGGGTCTACGCGGCCACGGCTCGAGCCATCGTCGAGTTCAACCGGTTCCCCGTGGACGCCTCACCCCCGCACGCGGAGCGGATGCGACTCATCCTCCGCACCCCCGCACTCCAAGCGCACTCCGCACTTCGCTACGCCGAGTGGCGCCGGGTGATCGCCGAGTACGCCGCGGCGCAGCTCGACGTCGAGAACGACGCACTGGAGCCCCGACTGCTCGGCCACGTGGGCCTCGCCCTGGCGCTCACGGCGTACGAGACGTGGCTCGACGACCCCTCCCGTGACGTCACCGACCTGCTCCGGGAGGGCACGTCGGCACTCGCAGCGCTCGCGGCCTCCTGACGCCCACGACTGCCACCGACCCCCGCTCCCCCACGTGGGGGACGCCCCTTGCATTTTCCCCCGACCGTGGTCAAGATCATAAACATCAATCGACTGGATCGGTTGTCATATTCGGGACAGGGGATGTCATTCATGAAGATCCAAGGCGCACTGCTGTGGGAGCCCGGCACCAACTCGGGGTGGTCGGTGGAGGAGATCGAGCTGGACCCGCCCAAGCACGGTGAGGCGACCGTCAAGCTGGCCGCCTCGGGCATCTGTCACAGCGACGACCACCTGGACACGGGCGACATCCCGCTGGACTGGGCGCCCATCCTCGGCGGCCACGAGGGCGCCGGCGTGGTCACCGAGATCGGCGAGGGAGTCGACCACCTCGAGGTCGGCGACCACGTGGTGCTCTCCTTCCTGCCCAGCTGTGGCCGCTGCTCGATGTGCGTGAGCGGCCGCGCCAACATGTGCGACCTGGGCGCAGGCGTCCTGGCCGGCACCTCGCCCGACGGCACCCACCGGATCCACGTCAACGGCCAGGGTGTCGGCGCGATGTCCTACCTCGGCACGTTCGCGCCGTACGTCACGGTGCCGACCAACGCCCTGGTCAAGATCGACAAGGACATCCCGCTGAAGAGCGCGGCGCTGATCGGCTGCGGCGTGCCCACCGGCTGGGGTTCCGCAGTCCGCGCCGGCGAGGTGGAGCTCGGCGACACCGTCGTGGTCATCGGCACCGGCGGCGTCGGCATGAACGCCGTCCAGGGCGCCCGTCAGAAGGGCGCGAAGAACCTCGTCGCCGTCGAGCCGACCGAGCACAAGCGGGACCTGGCCAAGCAGCTGGGCGCCACCCACACCGCGGCCGGCCTGGACGAGGCGAAGGAGATCGTCGCGCACCTGACCAACGGCCAGGGCGCGGACGTCGTGATCATCACCGTCGGCGTGCTCACCCCGGAGTTCCTGCAGCCCGCCCAGGAGATGACCCACCGCGGCGGCACCATCGTGGTCACCTCCGCGGCACCGGTCAGCCAGCGCGACATCCAGCTCGACCTCTACACGTTCGCGATGTCCGGCAAGCGGATCCAGGGCACCCTCTACGGCACCACCAACGCGCAGAACGACATCCCCCTGATCGCGGACCTCTACCGCCGCGGGGAGCACAAGCTCGACGAGCTGATCACCAAGGAGTACAGGCTCGAGGAGATCAACCAGGCGTTCCAGGACCTGCGCGACGGCAAGAACGTCCGCGGCGTCATCGTCTATGACGACTGAGGCGCGGATGAGCTCTCAGGACGTGCTCGACATCGTCCGGGCGACCCACACCTACGCCCTCGGCCTCGACACGTTCGAGCCGGCGGTGGCGCTCTCGGCGTTCGCCGAGGACGCGGTGTGGGACGCCACGGCGGTGGGTCTGGCCCGGTACGAGGGACTCGAGGAGATCCGCGAGTTCTTCGAGAACGACGCCCGGTCGATCGCACGGCAGTTCCACATCCTCACCAACCATGTCGTGGACCTCGTCGACGCCGACCACGCGCAGGGCACCAACTACGTCTTCTCCGAGGGCGAGACCGTGGCCGGGGCGACGTTCAAGGCGATCGCCCTCAACGAGGACACCTACGTGCGCACCGACCAGGGCTGGCGGATCGCCAGCCGGGTGATCAGCCCCCTGACCACGCCCGAGATGGAGGGGTTCGCGGTATGACCGCCTCCAGCACCGGAGAGGCCGACAAGCGGGTGATCACCGCCTACCTGGACGCCGTGGGCTCGCTGGCCGTCGACCGAGTGGCCCCGCTCTTCCACGACGAGGGACGGCTGCTGCTCCCCTACGCACCCCTGGGGATCCCGCGCGAGGTCGCGGGACGCGAGGCGATCGGGGACTACTACGCCGCGCTGCCGGAGATGGTCGGCGCGCTCAACTTCTCGGGCTACGTGATCCGGGCGACCGAGGCGCCCGGTGACTACGTCGCCGAGTACACCTCGGACGCCACCATGCGCGCCACGGGGGCGGCGTACCGCAACACCTACATCACCAAGGTGACCGTGACGAACGGGAAGATCATCGAGCTCACCGAGTTCTTCGATCCCGTCCGGCTGGTCGAGGCCATGGGCGGCGCGGTCGTGCCGCCCGAGACAGAGATCGAGGAAGTCCCATGAGCACTGGCACCATCAGGAGCTTCGACAAGCTCTTCATCGGCGGGAAGTGGGTCGAGCCCGCCACCGATCACAAGATCGACGTCATCTCCCCGATCACCGAGGAGGTCATCGCCACCGTCCCGGAGGCGAGCGAGGCCGACATCGACAGGGCCGTCGCGGCTGCGCGCAGGGCGTTCGACGAGGGCCCGTGGCCGCGGATGAGCGCCGCCGAGCGGGCCGAGGTCCTGGCCCGGGTCGGCAAGGAGGTCGAGAACCGCCTGCCCGAGATGATCGAGGCGTTCACCGCCGAGATCGGTGCCCCTGCCGCGGTCAGCGAGGCCTTCCACGGCAACGCGATCAAGATGTGGGGCGACGCCTCCACGCTGCACGAGCGCTTCGAGTTCGAGGAGGAGCGCACCTGGGCCGACGGCCACGGCAAGCTCGTCCGGGAGCCGATCGGCGTGGCTGCGGTGATCATCCCGTGGAACGGCCCGGTCGCCACCGCGTCGCTGAAGATCGGTCCGGCGCTGGCCGCCGGCTGCACCGTGGTGCTCAAGCCGGCCCCGGAGGGGCCGGTCAGCACGATGATCCTGGCCGAGGCGCTCGAGGCAGCCGGTCTTCCCGAGGGCGTGATCAGCCTGCTGCCCGGTGGCCGCGAGGTCGGCGAGCACCTGGTCAAGCACCGGGACGTGGACAAGATCTCGTTCACCGGCAGCACCGCCGCCGGTCGCCGGATCATGAGTCTCGCCGGCGAGCGGATCGCTCGGGTCACCTTGGAGCTGGGCGGCAAGTCGGCCGGCATCATCGCCGACGACATCCCGCTCGACCAGGTGCTGCCCACGCTGGCCTTCGCCGGCATCGGCAGCTCCGGCCAGGTCTGCGCCGCGATCACCCGGATCGTGGTGCCCCGGCACCGCCAGGACGAGGTCGTCGAGGCGCTCAAGGGGATCTTCGAGGGCGTCAAGGTCGGCGACCCGCGCGAGCCCGACACCGTGATCGGCCCGCTGGCCGCCGAGCGCCAGCGTGAGCGGGTCGAGGGCTACATCCAGCTGGGCCTCGAGGAGGGCGCCCGTCTGGTCACCGGCGGTGAGCGGCCGAAGGACCTGGAGAAGGGCTGGTACGTCCCGCCGACGATCTTCGCCGACGTCCGCAACGACATGCGGATCGCCCAGGAGGAGATCTTCGGTCCGGTGGTCTGCGTGATCCCCTTCGACACGATCGAGGAGGCCATCCAGATCGCCAACGACTCCGACTACGGCCTCTCGGGCGCCGTCTACGCCTCCGACGTCGAGCTCGCCGAGAAGATCGCCCGTCAGGTGCGCACCGGCCAGATCTCGGTCAACACCTGGGGCATGTGCGTCGTGCAGCCCTTCGGCGGCTACAAGCAGTCCGGCCTCGGCCGCGAGGGCAACGTCGAGGGCCTCAGCGCCTTCCTGGAGACCAAGCTGATCCAGTACGCCTGAGCCGACGAGGCTCTTCCACGCGACCCGGGGGTCGTCCGAAAGATCGGGCGGCCCCCGGGTCGCGTCGCGTACGTGCCAGCGTCGCGTCGTAGCGCCGCGTGAGCACGCACCGCCGCATGGCACCGGGCCCCGACGGGCACTCACCCTGCGCCGTCCACCGCTCCCCACGACCCGCCAGGGAAGGAACCCCATGTGCCGAGTCCTCGCCTACATCGGGCCGGAGGTCCCGTTGAAGAGCCTGCTGCTCACCCCGGAGAACAGCCTCCTCAACCAGACCCTCGACCCCGAGCGCCACCCCCAGCTGCAGCTGGCCGGGTGGGGGTTCGCGGCGTGGAGCGAGCACCTGTGCGAGCCCGACCAGCCCTTCGTCTACCGCCGCCCCATGGCCGCCTTCTACGACGACAACGTCCACGGCGTCGTCCCGGGCCTGCGCACCAGCACCATGCTGGCCCACGTGCGCGCGGCGGACTACGACGCGCACGTCGTGCTGGCCGACGAGAACTGCCACCCCTTCATCTTCCGCGGGGCCCCGTGGGCCATCGCGCAGAACGGTGACGTCCCGAGCTGGCAGATCCTTCAGCGCGAGCTGCTGCAGCACTGCAAGGACGAGTACCTGGAGCAGATGACCGGCACCACGGACACCGAGTTCCTCTCCGTGCTCCTGCTCTCCCTGATGGAGAGCGACAGCGACGAGGACGTGAAGCGCGCCGTCGAGGAAGTGGTGCGGCTGATCGCGCAGGCGCGGCAGAAGCTCGACATCCCCGAGCTGACCAAGCTGAAGATGGCCCTGGTCTCCCCCCACCGGATCATCGGGATCAACACCGGGACCGGGCATCGGGGCGAGACCGATCCCGCCGGTGACTGGCGCGAGCTGCGGAAGGCCGAGCCCGGCACGGACGACTTCGCCCTCGGCATGCTGCTGGAGCCGATGTACATGCTGACGGGCCGCCACCTGCAAACCGATAAGGGTGCCTACGGCTTCGAGGAGTGCGGTGATGACCAGGCGACGTCCGCCATCGTCGCCTCCGAGCCGCTGACCGAGGAGACCGGTGACTGGTCCGAGCTGGAGTTCGGGCAGATCGTGTTCCTCGAGAATGACGGCGAGAGCATCACCCGGACCGTCGACCAGCTGAAGGTGTAGCCGTCCACCGGCCCCGAGCGAGGATGGACGGGTGGACGACGAGCGACCCGCCACCGAGTCGGTGTGGGACTACCCCCGGCCGCCCCGCGTGGCGCCGTCGGACGAGCACGTGGTGATCGGGCTTCGAGGCGCTCGCCGACCACGTGGCCTTCTACCCCGGGCGGATGGACCGCTGCACCGTCGACGGCGAGGTGGTCGTCGCCCAGGAGGGCGACTTCTACGGCGGCTGGATCACCAGCCGGGTGACCGGCCCGTTCAAGGGGGCACCGGGCACCTCCGGCTGGTAGGGCTCAGCCCTCGCCGATCCTGTCCGCCAGCGGTCGCGCGAACCGGATCTTGGCCGCCTCGTCCCTGCCCTCGACGCCAACGACCCGGTAGCCCGCCGCGACGAGGAGATGGAGCATGGCCGGGAAGCGGTTCATCGTCTTGACCTCCACCGACCGGTAGCCCCGGTCCCGGGCCCACTGCTCCTGGGCGACCCGGAGCGCGGCCGCCACCCCGCGACGTCGCCACGCAGGCACGACACCGCCGAGCCACGAGTAGAAGATCTCCGGGCGCTCCTCGTACCCCACTTTGTAGCCCACGAGCTCCCCGCCCGACTCCGCCACCAGGACGAGGTGCGGCGTGCCGGCCAGGCGCTGGGCGTACTGCTCGGGCGACCGTGCGCCACCGAACTCGGGGATGCCCGCCTCCACCCGCAACGCCTCGTCGACGGTGCCTGCCCTGACCGTGAACGCGTCCATGGCGCCCATCGTCGCGGAGCGGGCCCCGCCCCGCCGCGCTGCGCCGGGCAGCGGACCGGCGTCAGCCCTCGCCGCGCACCTTGCGGGCGTGCGCCAGCCAGTCCTTCGCCTTCTCCATGTGGGCGATGTCGACATGGGTGCCGCGGAAACGGACCGCCCCGTGTCCCTCGGCGACGGCCTTCTCCACGGTGGCGACGAGCTCCTCGTGGTAGCCCATCTCCTCGTCGGAGGGGGTGTAGACCTCGTGGACGACCGGGACGTGCGAGGGGTGAATCAGGATCTGCCCGCGGAAGCCCAACTGCAGGCCGTAGTCGGCGAACTCGCGCAGCCCCTCGAGGTCGCCGAGGTCCTCCCACAGGCCGGTGAGCGCGTGCAGCCCGTACTGCCGGCAGGCCAGCAGGATCCGGCTGCGCAGGTAGAGCGTCTCGCTCCCCTCACGCGACTGCCGGTATCCGACGGCCCGGGCGATGTCGGCGTGCGCCGACGTCGGGCCGATCATCGCGCCCACACGAGGCGAGGCGCCGGCGATCTCGACGGCGTTGGTGATCGCGTCGACCATCTCCACCGGCACCATCATCTCCAGCCCCTCGGCGTCGTTGCGCGCCTCGAACCAGTCGATCAGCGTCTCCCACCGGACCACGTCGGTGGCGTTGCGGATCTTCGGGGTGAAGAGCCCGGTCAGCTCGGGGCAGACCACGGCCTCCAGGTCGGCGCCCGCCATGCGGGTGTCGAGCGCGTTGGGCCGCACGAAGAGCCCCACGTCGGGAGACTGCGCGCGCAGCTCGGCGAGGGTGTCCCGCGCGGTCTTGCGGGCACTCTCCTTGAGGTCGGCCGGGACCGAGTCCTCGAGGTCGATGACGAGGCAGTCGGCGCCGGAGGACAGCGCCTTACGAGCCCAGTCCGGCTTGTGCGCCGGGACGAAGAGGATCGAGCGGTAGGGGTGCACGCGAAGACTCCTGGGGTGGCTCAGCGGTTGTCGGGGGTGCGGTCGTGAGTGTCGGGGGTGACACCCAGCTCGCGCAGCTTGGCCTTCTGCACCCGCTGCGAGGGCGTCTTGGGGAGGTCGTCGACGAACCTCAGGTAGCGGGGCACGGCGAACGACGGGATCCGGCCGTCGCAGTGCTCCCACAGCTGCTCGGGGGTGACCTCGTCCTGGGTGATCACGTAGGCCATCACCTCGTCCTCGCCGGCCTCGGTGGAGGCGGGGACGGCGATCACCGCGGTCTCGACGACTGCCGGATGGGAGAGGATCGAGGTCTCGATCTCGTAGGAGGAGATGTTCTCCCCTCGTCGGCGCAGCGCGTCCTTGAAGCGGTCGACGAAGTAGAACCAGCCTTCCTCGTCGCGGCGCAGCGCGTCCCCCGTGTGGTACCACAGGTTGCGCCACGCCTCGACCGTCTTCTCCGGGGCGTTGTAGTAGCCCATCGAGCAGATGAACGGCACCTTCGGCCGGATCACCAGCTCGCCGATCTCGCCGACGCCGACCTCCTCGTCGGTCGCCGGGTCGACGAGCGCGACGTCGAACCACTCGTCGGCCGCCAGGCCGGCGGCGCCCGCGGGGCGGTCCTCGCCGTACGGCGAGATGATCGGCGCCGAGGTCTCGGTGAGGCCGAAGACCTCGACGAATGCCTCGATCCCGTAGCGCTCCCTCATCGGCTGCACCAGGGTGGCGGCCGTGGGCGCGGCGAAGACGACCCGGAGCGGGTTGTCGGCGTCGTCCTCGCGGCGGTCCTGCTTCCAGATGAAGTCCATCATCACGCCGATGAAGTTGGTGACCGTCACCCGCGACTCGCGGACCTGGTCGATCCACCGGCTGGCGGAGAACCGGCTGCGGATCACGCACCGGGCCCCCGCCACCAGGGTCGGGTAGGCCGCCATGAACTGGGCGTTCCCGTGGAACAGCGGGGTCACCGTCATCCAGGCGTCGTCGGCGGTGAGCCGGACCAGGGAGACGCACTCGTCGGCGAAGAAGTACATCTGCGCGTGCGGCATCGCCACACCCTTGGACGGGCCGGTGGTGCCGGAGGTGAAGAGCACGGAGGCGAGGTCCTGGGGCTGGACGTCGGGCAGCTCGACGCTGGTGCCGTCGGGCAGTCCTGCCTCGAGCTCGTCCCAGGGGGCGGCCTCCCAGCCGGCCTCGCGGAGCACCTGGATCGCCTTGTCCTGCTGGCCGGTGTCGATCACCCAGAACTTGGTGATGTCCTGGGCGGCCTCCTTGATCGCGACGAACCGCTCTGCGAAGACGTCATCGATCACCGCGAGCCGCGCCTCGACGGTGCGCACCTGGTGGGCCAGGAAGTCGTGCTCGTACGCCGTGTTGATCGGCACCTCGACCAGCCCCGCAACCGCGGTGCCGATCCAGGTCCGCACGAACCGGGAGGAGTTCGCCGCGACCAGGACGACCCGGTCGCCCACTCCGGCGCCCTGGGTGAGGAGGTTGCGGCCGACGCGCTCGGCAGAGGCCAGCATCTCGGCGTAGGTCCAGGTGGCGTCCTCCTCCGGGGCGTCGAGCCAGACTGCGTCGGGGCGCTCGGCGGCGTGGTGACGCAGCACCGTGGGCAGGGCCCACTGGCTCCGGTCGGTGAAGGTCGGCTTCAGGTCGCGGTAGTGGCGGAAGGTCACGGATCCATCCCTCGTCAGGAGTTGTCGGCGCGCCGGGCGCCGCGGAAGTCGGGCTTGCGCTTGGCGAGGAAGGCGCGGGCTCCCTCGAGCATGTCCTCGCTGCCGATCGCCTGGACCAACGCACCGAGGTTGGCCGCCATGTTGTCCTTGGACTGGTTCCACCACTGGTTGGAGCTGGTCTTGGCGATCTCGAGGTAGCGCGGGCTGAGGGCGTCGATCTCGTCGAGCCACCGCTCGACCGCGGCGTCCAGCCCGTCGTCCGGGACGACCTCGTTGACCAGGCCCCAGTCGTGGGCCTGTGCGGCGGAGTAACGCCGGCACATCAGCGCCATCTCCTTCGCTCGCCGCTCACCGATCTGCACGGCCATCAGGTTGGTGGCGCCCAGGACCGGGGCGGAGCCGACCTTGGGACCGGTCTGACCGAAGGTCGAGCGCTCGGTGGCGATCGCGAAGTCGCACGCCACGACCAGCTCGTTGCCGCCGCCGGCCGCGGCACCGTCGACCGCCGCGATCACCGGGCGGGGACAGGCGCGGATCGCGTCGAGCAGCCTGAGCGAGGTCGTGAAGAGGCGCCGCAGCTGCGCCGGGTCCGGCTCGCCCAGCTGGGTGAGGGCCCCGCCCGCGCAGAAGCTGCCCCCGGCGCCGGTGATCACCACCGCGTTCGCCTCGGCCGCGTCCTCGACCGCGGTGATCATGGCGCGCGCCATGTCCAGGTCGTAGGCGTTGCGCCTCTCCGGCGCATTGATCGTGATCCACACGACGTCGCGGCGCTCGGCCACCTCGATGCTGCCCACCGGAACCTCCTTCTCACCACCTAATGATGGTGTTGATGATCAGCAATATAGCCTCGGATCCCGGCCGCCCGCAACGCATGGTGCCCCACGGACGCGGGCGTCAGCCGCGGCGGGCGCGGAACGCGTCGACCGCCTGCCGGTGCTCGGACGTGCCGAAGAGCAGCGCGATCGCCTCCACCGACTCGGGGTAACCGACCTCGGTCCCCCGGTTGAGGAACGCCTTGCCGACCTGGACGGCGAGGGCGGAGTGCCCCGCCATCTCCTGGGCGAGCTCGAGCGCGGCGGCGAGGAGCCGGTCGTCGGCGTGCACCTCCTGCACGATCCCGATCTCCAGCGCCTTGGCCGCGTCCACGGTCCGGCCGCTCAGGGCGAGGTAGCGGGTCCACGAGCGGCCGATCACGTCCGGGCCGCGGACGATGCCGTAGCCCGGCTGCAGCCCCACCGTCGCCTCCTTGAAGGAGAACTGCGCGGACTCCGCGGCGAACGCGACGTCGCAGGCCAAGGTGAGCTCGGCGCCTCCGCCGAACGCGATCCCGTTGACCGCCCCGATCACCGGGACCGAGCACTTCTCGACCGCGTGGAACGCCTGGTAGACCCGCATCAGGTGCGGCCGGACCAGCTGCACGTCGCCGTCGAGCGCGTGGAACATGTCGATGTCCCCGCCCGCGGAGAACGCCCGCCCCTCCCCCGTCAGCACGACGGCGCGGTGGGTGTCCTGGTCCTTGCCCACGCTCTGCATCAGCGTGGTGAGCTCGGCGAACCACTGCTGGTCCATCGCGTTCAGCTTCTCCGGCCGGGACATGGTCACCAGGAGCACGCCGGAGTCCAGCGAGTCCAGTCGGAACCGCTCATAGCCCTGGAGGTGGCTCGGCAGGGTGCTGGACGGCTCGCTGGGGCGGGACAGGGTCATGGGATCTCCCGGTCGTAGGTGTCCGGGGTGACGCCCTCGGCACGCAGCTTGTACTTCTCCACGCGCTGGCTCGGGGTGAGCGGCAGCGCGTCGACGGTGCGGATGAACCTCGGCACCGCGAAGGCGGTGAGCCGCCCCCGACAGTGCTCGACCAGGGAGGCCGGGGAGGGAGTGGTACCCGGAGCCGGGACCACCGCGACCATCACCTCCTCCTCGGAGAGGTCGGAGTCGACCCCGTACGCCGCGACCTGGGCCACGTCGGGATGGTCGGCAAGGACCCGTTCGACCTCCCAGGTCGAGATGTTCTCGCCACGACGCCGGACGGTGTCCTTCATCCGGTCCAGGAACGTCAGGTAGCCGTCGGCATCCAGGACGCCGCGGTCGCCGGTGTGGAACCACAGGTTGCGCCACGCCTCGACACTCGCTTCGGCGTTGTGGTCGTAGCCGTCGAACATCCAGCCGGGGTTCTTCGGCCGGGCCACGACCTCCCCGGGAGTGCCGGGCGGCACCGGTCGGTCCAGCTCGTCGACCACGGCGACCTGGTAGAGCGGGGACTCCTGCCCAGCGGTGCCGATCCGCCGCCGCTCGGGCGGCATCTCGCAGACGAGGGAGACCTCGGTGCTGCCGTAGATCTCGGTCAGGCGTAGGTCGAAGCGCTCCTCGAAGGCGGCAAAGATCTCCGCCGGGCAGGGCGCACCGAACGCGACCCGGACGGGGTTGTCCCGGTCGTCGGGACGGGCCGGCTGCTTGTGCAGGATGCTGACCATGGCCCCCTGGTAGTTGAATGCGGTGATCCCGTGCTCGCGGCAGATGTCCCAGAACCGCGAGGCGGTGAACCGGCGGTGCAGCAGCACCCGGGCGCCGGCCTCGAGACCGGCCATCACCGAGCAGTAGCGGGCGTTGGAGTGGTAGAGCGGGAAGACGCTGTAGAGGCGGTCCTCCGCGGTGTAGCCCATCAGCTCCACCGTGTGCCGGGCGAGGTTGACGTTGGCGCGGTGCGAGAGCCGCACGCCCTTCGGCGGCCCCGTGGTGCCGGAGGTGTAGAGGATGACCGCGGTCTGGTCGGGCTCGACGGGCGGCAGGGCCACGGCATCGGCGGCGAGCACCTCGGCGAACGGGGTGGTGCGCAGCCCCTCGGGCAACCCATCGAGGTGCTCCCCCTGCTCACCGGCCAGCAGCACGAGGTGCTCCACCGAGGACCCGGGAAGCGCCTCGGCGAGCAACGGCACCAGGTCGGGCGCGCAGATGACCACACGAGCCCGCGACTGGGCCAGGCAGTGGGCGACGACCACCGACCCTGACGCGGGGTTGAGCGGCACCTCGACCAGGCCGGCCCGGGCGATCCCGAACCACGCCTGCAGCGACGCGCCGCTCGCGGGAGTCAGCACGGCGACCCGGTCCCCGGGCGCGAGCCCGAGGGCCAGGAGCCCGGCGGCGACGCAGGATGCGTCCCGGTCGAGGCGTCGCGCGTCGAGCCGCTCGGACTCGACGAGGATCTCGGCGCCCTGCCTCGCGGGGTCGGCGGCCACCTCGGCCAGCCAGTCCCCGATGCTGGGCACCGTCGCGGTTGCGCGGTCCAGGCTCGCCGCGGTCATGACGCCGCCGCTCCGCCCCGGCCGTCGCCCGCGAGGCGGGTGGAGTCGTGCGAGGCGGTGACCCGGGTCGGCACCACCTCGATCACCACTCGGTTCGGGCTGTCCAGCAGCCTGACGAAGGCGTCGGGGTCGGCCGGCGCCAGCCTGGGGGCCAGCCTGCGCACCCGGCCCATCACCACCTCGCGGTCGCGGTGCACCACCGCCTCGCCGCGCAGCGCGACCATCCGGCGTCCGGGCAGGTCGGTGCCGGTGCTCGACACCACGACCGCGACCCTGGGGTCGGAGTCGACCCCGCGCACCTGGCGCCGCCCCTCGACGGTGGCGAACCAGAAGTGGCCCGCCTCGTCGACCTGGAAGCTCATCACGACCCCGGTCGGAAGCCCGTCCTGGAGGAAGGTGAGGACGCACTCGGTCTGCGCCTCCCACAGCTGCCGCTGTTCGGCGACCCCGAGCCGGGCGGCGGCGAGGTCCTCGATGTCTCTCTCCCCCGGCCGCCCACCCGGTGCCGATCGCGGGTCAGGCGTCATCCAGGGCCGCCTCGCCGAGCATCGCGTGCACGATCGCCTTGTTGCCCCTGGCCTCCGAGGCCGGGCCGGTCCACACCGTCTCGCCGCGGTTGACCACCACGACGTCGTCGGCGATCCGCAGCCCGGCGTCGGCGTTCTGCTCGACCATGAGGATGCCGATCCCGTCATCCGCCATCCGCCGCACGCTGCTGAGGACCTGCTCCACCATCGTGGGCGCGAGCCCCATCGAGGGCTCGTCCATCAGCATCATCCGGGGCTTGGACATCAGCGCCCGGCCGAAGGCGAGCATCTGCTGCTCACCACCGCTGAGCAGACCCGCCTGGGAGCTGCGCCGCTCACCGAGGATCGGGAACTGGGCGTAGACCTCCTCGATGCTCTTCTCGATGCCGCCGCGTGGCGCGACGTACGCACCGATCCGGAGGTTCTCCTCGACGGTGAGCGGGAAGAAGATCTTGCGCCCCTCCGGGACCAGCGTCATCCCCTTGCGGACGACCTTGTGCGCCGGGGTGCCCACCAGGGACTGCCCGTCGAGGGTCACGGTCCCGGACGCGGGCCTGTGGAAGCCGGCCACGGCCCGCAGGCTCGTGGTCTTGCCGGCCCCGTTGGCCCCGAGGACGAGGGTGATCCTCCCCGGCTGCGCCGCGAAGGAGACCCCGTGGACGGCCCGCACCGGGCCGTAGTTGACGTGCAGGTCGGTCACCTCAAGCATCGCGGCCGGCCCCCTTCCCCAAGTAGGCCTCCTGGACGTCCGGGTGACGCACGACCTCCTGCGGCGTTCCCTGGGCGATCAGCTTTCCGAAGTTCATCGCGAACAGGTAGTCGCAGGTGTCGACCATCATCTGCACGTCGTGCTCCACGATGAACTGGGTGATGCCCTCCTCGAGCAGCTGCTTCATCAGCACCCCGATCTCGGCCCGCTCGGCGCTGTTCATGCCGGCGGTCGGCTCGTCGAGCAGGAGCAGCCGTGGCCGGCCGATGATCGCGCGGGCGAACTCGACCCGGCGCTGCATGCCGTAGGAGAGCTCGTCGGGACGCAGCTGGGCGACCTCACGGACGCCCACGCGCTCCATCACCTCCTCGACCCGGGCCCCGGCCTCCTTGCGCTGCTGCTTGGGGAGGGTGTCCTGGCCGAGCAGGATGTTGTCGCGGACCGAACGGTCCTCGAGCAGCCGCACGGTCTGGAACGTGCGGGCGATCCCCATGTGGTGGACCGTCCGCGCCGGACGCCTGGTGTAGTCCTTGCCGTCGAGGACGAACCGGCCCCGGGTGAGCGGGGTCAGCCGGGTCATCGCCCCGAGCAGGGTGGACTTGCCGGAGCCGTTGGGGCCGAGGACCCCGTAGATCTGGCCCGGACGCATCTCCAGGGTGATCCCGTCGACGGCCTTGACGCCGCCGAAGTGCACCGCGACGTCTTGGACCTCGAGCAGCGCCGTCCTCCGGCGCACCGTGGTGGTGTCGGTCATCTGCCTCAGCTCGTCTCTTGCAGGGCGGCCGCGACGCGGGCCCGCTCTTCTCGGGTGCGGAACCGGTGCCAGGAGTCCTTCGCGACCCCGAGCACGCCGGTGGGCAGGTAGATCGCGGCCGCGGCGACGATGAAGCCGTAGGCGACCTTCTCCCACTCCTCGACGAACGAGAGGACCGTGGGCAGCCAGACGAAGATGACGGCGCCGATCAGGGCCCCGATCCAGGAGCGGGAGCCGCCGACGACGATCGCGGTCAGGGCCACGATGACGAGGTGGAAGTTGACCTCGGCCGGGGTGATGGTCGAACGGAGCAGGGTGGTCAGCGCGCCCGCCAGTCCACCGATCAGCCCAGAGACGAGGAACGACATCTGGCGGTAGCCGGCGATGTTGATGCCGAGCGCGTTGGCCAGCTCCGGGTCCTCGCGCACCGTGTCGATCCGCCGGCCCAGGCCCTTCATCTCGGTCCACTGCAGGAGCGCGACGACCGCGAGCACGACGAGCACGATGTGGGTCATGGTGATCTCGCCGAGCGCCCCGTAGAGCCCGCCGGCGCCGCCGGTGGCGTCACCACCGTTGACCGCGACCACGGAGACGATCAGCGTGAACGCGATCGTCGCCATGCCCATGTAGAGGCCACTGAGCTGCTGGACGACCAGGCCGAGCACGAAGACCGCCGCGCCGGCGGCCAGGGTCCCGGCCAGGACGGCCGGCCAGGTGGACCACTCGAGGTGGACCATCGCCATCGCGGCGCCGTAGCCGCCGACGCCGAAGGCGCCGACACCGGCGAAGGAGAAGACCCCGAAGCGCAGCGGCACCTGGATGCTGAGCGCGAGCAGCAGCGTGGTCAGTGTCGTCTGGATCAGGACGACGTTCATGTAGTACCAGTCGCTCATGTACGTCGCACCTCCTTGCGGCCGAGGAGCCCCTGCGGGCGTGCGAGCAGGATCAGGAAGATGAGCCCGAAGGAGACCGCGTCGACCCAGGTGCCCCAGTTCATCACCAGGACGAAGGTCTCGGCGCCGGCCAGCACGTAGGCGCCGATGACCGTGCCGAGCATCGAGCCGAGGCCACCGAGCACGATGATCGCGAACGCCTTGATGACCAGCTGGTCACCGGTCTCCGGGGCGATGGCCCCGAGGTGGAAGGTGAGCAGCGCGCCGGCGAGACCGGCGAGACCGCCGGCGACCGCCATCGTGGTGAAGGCCAGGAGCGGGCGGTTGACGCCCATCCCGGCGCTGGTCTCGGCGTCGACGCCGATGGCGCGCAGGGCCAGGCCCTGGCGCGACCTGCGGAGCCAGACGGTGAGGCCGACCCCGATCGCCAGTCCGGCGACGATGATGATCGCGGACGTGGTGGTGAGCCGGAGACCGAGGACCTCGAAGACCTCGGACTTGTAGCTGCTGTTGAACCCGAACGGGCTCGAGCGGGTCTCCCGCTGCGCGAGGGCGAGCGGGATCGCGGCGACCCCGATGCCGCCGATCAGGATCCGCATCTCGGCCGCGTGCTGGCTCTTGGACCGCTTGAGGATCGGCTGGAAGGCCAGCAGCTGGGTGAGCGAGGAGATCACCGCCCCGACGAGCACGGAGATGCCGATGACTCCCAGAAAGGGCAGCTCGGTCTCCTTGGAGACCATGTGGCCGATGAAGGCCGAGAACATGAAGGTGGCACCGTGGGCGAAGTTGAGGATGCCGATGGTCCCCCAGACCAGGGCCATCCCGAGGGCGAACAGCAGGTAGATCGAGCCCAGCGTCGCCGCGTTCAGCAGGTCTTGCACGTGGGTTCCTCTCGGTTTGTGCGGGCGAGCGGAGCGAGCCTCGCGGGGTGCGGCGCGCCGGTCGTGACTGCGGCCGCACCCCGGGACGGCCGCAGTCACTCGACGAGCGTCTCCTTGCCGTTCTGCCAGCGCACCAGGACGCCGTCGATCCGGGCATCGTTGCCGTCGAAGGCCAGGTCACCCATGGCGCCCGTGAAGCCGTCGCCCGCAATCTGCTCGAGACCCTTGCGGATGCCTTCACGCGAGGAGTCGCCGGAGGCCTCGATCGCACGGGCGATCCACCACACGGCGTCGTAGCCGTCTGCGGCGTACGGGTCGGGCTCCTTGCCGAACTTCTTCTGGAACGCCTTGGTGAACGCGTCGGACTCCTTGTCCTCCATCGCCACGGAGAACGGCACCGGGTAGACCAGTCCGTTGGCGTTGTCCCCGGCGGCCTCGATGTTGCCGGCCGCCTGCACCGACGTGGCCACGATCTGGCCGTCGTAGCCGGCGTCCTTGAGCTGACCCAGCGCGGTCACCGACTGCGGGGCGATGAGCAGCATGACCACTGCGTCGGCGCCCTCCTTGGCGATCTGCTGTGCCTGACCGGAGAAGTCCTGCGTGGTCATCTGGACCGCGAGCGACTGCACGATCTCGATGCCGCGCTCCTCGGCCATCGCCGGCACGTCGTCCTCGCCGAGCAGCGCGAAGGTCGGGAACGTGGCGTTGTAGAGGACGGAGGCGGTCTTGACGCCCTCCTCCTCCAAGAAGTCCATCACCGAGGCGTAGTAGGACTCCATCGGCGGGGTGACGCGGAAGGTGTAGTCGTTGACCACCACTCCCTCGCCGCCGGCCTGGGTGAAGACCGTCGGCACCTTGCTGCGACCCACCAGCGGGGCCACGGTGGCGGCCTGCTGGGTGGAGACCGGGCCGAGGACGGCGTCGACGTCCCGGTCGGCCATCGCCTTGTTCATCTCGCTCGAGGCGCGCTCGATCTCGCCGGCGGTGTCGTACTTCTCCAGCTCGATCTTCACGTCGTCGCCGAGGAATCCCTGCTCCTCGATCTCCTCGATCGCCAGCTCGGCACCCTCCGAGGCGCCCAGGCCCGCGTAGGCGACCGGCCCCGTCTGGTCCTGCACCTGCGCGATCTTGATGGTGTTGTCACCGCCGTCACCGGCGCTGTCGCCGCCGCTGCCGCAGGCAGCGGTGCCGAGCACCGTTGCCATGGCCACTCCGGCCACCAGGGTCTTGCGCCTCAGCGCTCCACTCCCCATCTCGTACCTCCAGCTGTTGTTGGGTGCCGGTCCCGTCGCCACGCGACGGACCGGTGTGTCAGGCGTGTCAGGCGACCGGATCGCCGGACAGCTCGTGACCGACCAGGTAGGCCAGCGTCAGTCCGCGCCCGAGCGCGATCCCCGAGTTGTAGGCGGTCCCGGTGGTGGTGAGTGCCGCCACCGAGCCCGCGGCATGGAGGCCGGGCACCGGCTTCCCGCCCTCGTCCAGGACGTGTCCGTCCCCGTCGATCCGGACACCCGAGGTGCCGATCCCCGTGCCGACGAAGCGGAGCCGGATGCCGTGGAACGGCGCCCGGATGATCGGTCCGAGGACAGGACTGGGCGCGTTGTCGGGGTCCCCGGCGAACTTGTTGACGTAGTCGACCGTTCCGCGACCCCAGTCGGGGTCCTCGCCCCGCTCGGCGAACTCGCTGAACCGCTCTGCGGTCCGGGCGAGCTGCTCGCCGTCGATGCCCAGCAGGTCGCCCAGCTCCTCGAGGGTGTCGGCCGACTGCACCCAGCCCTCGGGGTACTCCCCGCCGGGCGGCGTGGCGGCCAGGCCGTACTTGACCCGGTGCTGGTCGTCCCAGACCAGGAAGAACGGCAGGTGCTTGTCGTCCGGGTCGAGCGTGCGCCGGCAGATGTCGACCCAGTAGGAGTCGTTGCAGTAGCGGTTGCCGTGCCGGTCGACGATCATCGAGTGCGGCATCGCGTACTCCGGTCCGTAGCCGAAGCCGGTGCCGACCTGCGAGCGCCACCCGGGCAGGATCGGCGTGGCGTTGGCCGGGATCCTGGCGATCTGTGCGCCGACCTGGCGGGCCAGCCTGATCCCGTCGCCACGCAGGGACTCCGGGGCGACCGAGCCCCAGTCCTCCTCGGTGAGCCCGAGGATCTCGTGGACCAGCTCGGGGTCCCAGTCGTAGGTGCTGGTGGCCAGCACCACGGGGCCGCGAAGCTCGGCCGTGCCGTCGGGGGTGTCCGCCCGCACGCCGACGACGGCGCCGTCCTCGGTGAGCAGCTCGACGACCCGGTGCTCGGTGCGGATGTCGACCAGCTCGTGGGCGGCCGCCCGGGCCAGGAAGCCCGCGACCACGCCGGTGCCGTAGGTGAGCGGGTCGGACCCGGCGACCTTCTCGAACTCGGTGCCGTCGGAGAGGCCGAAGGCGGGGAGGCCCGCGTGGGACTGCTTGGTGGCCGACCGCTCCTCGCCGGACTCGTCGACGTACGTCGCCCGGCGCCCCTTCTCCAGCAGCTCGCGGTAGGTGCGACCCACCGGGAAGTAGGGGCTGTAGCGGAGCTTGTCGCGCCACTCGCCGAGCACGCTCCCGTCGACCACCTCGTTGGTGAGGTAGCGCCCCTGGGGCAGCGCGCCCTTGGCCTCGTTGTGGTAGTCGGCGAGGCCGGGGATCACCGTCCACCGGATCGCGGCGTGGTCCTCGAAGTACTGCATGGCCTGCGGCGACACGTCGATCCAGCGCAGCAGGGCCTGCTCGTCGAGGACCTCGGGCGCCAGGTGGGAGGCGACGTCGCGGATGTAGGTCTCGGTCAGCTCCTTGGAGTCACCGTCGATGCCCTCGCGGCGGGCCACGTGGTTGTCGCCGCACCAGACCTGGCCGCCGGAGTAGGCGGCGGCGCCGCCGACCAGCTCGGCCGCCTCCAGCACGATCGCCGGACGCCCGTTGAGGGCGCAGGTCAGCGCGGTGGAGAGGCCCGACAGGCCGGCTCCGACCACGAGCACGGGGGTCTGCTCTTCGATGTCCGACACGTCTTCACTCCTGACCTCGATTCGTGGTCTGCGTCACACGGTTGGGAGGAGTGAATATCATTATCAGGATTGTGTCAATATCCGTGCGCATCATTTGGTCGGACCTGGGACTCCCTCGGCTCCTCCCCCGGGAACCGCACCCGGTCCGGCTCCGGCAGGGTGGCGGCGTACTCGAGCGCTGAGGTGGCATAGAGGAAGCGAACGGCGCGCCGGGTGAACACCCAACGCCCGTCGAGGCGAGCGAACTCGTCCGCGTAGCGGTACGCCGCGACCAGCACGCCGCGACGCGTCACCAGCTCGGCATGCCCGCTCGAGGCGCCGGACGCAGCGTCCGGCCCGGTGAGCTGCACGACCGCCGCGTGCGGGGTGTGCAGCATCCGCCGGAACCCGGCCATCGAGGCGCCCAGCGTCTCCCCGATCTCCGCCCACCCGTGCGCCAGGTGCCCGTCGCGGTCGAAGACCGCGTCGGGGTGGAACATCGTGCGCAGCAGGTCGAGGTCGTGGTCGTCCACGGCGAGCGCGTAGCGCACCACCAGGTCGCGCAGCTGCTCGCGGTCGAGCAGGTTCTGCACCGAGGCACCGAGGTCCGGCGCCTGCGCCTTGCTCACACCTGGACCTCGAACCGCGGCTTCGGCAGCTCGCCCAGCGCCTTGAGCAACCGGTCGGGGATCGGCGCCTTGCTGAAGTCGTCGGCCTGCCGGACCGCGAAGGTCATCTGGCCCTTGGTGACCAGGTGATCGCCCCGGGTGAACTCGAAGCCCACGGCGTAGGAGGTCGTGCCGATCCTGTCGGCCACCGCCTGGCAGACGATCTCGTCGAACACCTCGACGGTGTCGACGTACCGGCAGCCCGAGCTCATCCCGACCGTGACCACCCCGAGGTCGTCGCCCATCTGGCCGCTGCGGATCCCCAGGGAGTAGAGCCAGGTCGAGTAGCAGCGCTCCATCCACCGGTAGTAGATGTCGAAGTAGGCGATGCCGACGGTGTCGGTGTCGCCGTAGGCGAGCTGGAACCCGAGGCGCCCCTCGGACGGTTCGTGCGTGAGCGTCATGCGGTCTCCTCCAGGAGCACGTCGGCGGTCCCGGAGAGCGCGACGGCACCGCCGACGACCTCCAGGCTGATCTCGCAGGTGGCCACCCGGCCGCGCTCGGTCTCCCGCACCTCGATGACCTGGCCCTGCGCACGCACCCGGTCACCGGCCAGGACGTTGCCCTGGAAGCGGACCCGGAACTCGAGCAGCCGGTCCCGGCCGCCGGCCCAACGGGCGAGCATCGTCTGCAGGTAGCCCATGTTGAGCGGGCCCTGGTTGACCGGCCGCTCGTCCATGCCGAGCGCGGCCAGCGCACGGGTGTCGAAGTGGATCGGATTGGGGTCGGCGAGCAGCGCCGTCATCACCTTCATCTTCTCCGGATCGACGTCCAGCTCGAGGGACGGGATCGTGGTGCCCGGACCAACGTCTGCTGCCGTGCTCATGCGGGCCTCCGCGGGAAGACGATCGAGTTGTAGCAACGGGCGACGTGCTCCCTGCCGTCCGCGCCGGCCAGGTGCAGGTCGAGCTCGTAGCCGACGACGTCCATCGTCCCAGCCCGCTTCCCGACCTTGCGTACGACCGACACCACCCGGCCGGAGACCTGGTAGGTCACCCCGGCCTCCAGCGGGCGGTGCAGGGTGGTGTGGTGCTCGCCGAACATCGGGCCGTCCTCCGCGGTCGCGTCGAACCACGCGAACAGGTCGTCCCAGGACAGCCCCGACCCAGCGACACCGGCCATCCAGGCGAGCACCGGGTGCGGCACCTCGTCCCACGGGTCGTCGAACAGGACGTCCGCGGTCAGCCAGACCCGCCAGGGAGCGAGGGTGTACTCGCCCCCGGGGAACTCGCGGCCGACCCGGTCCTCGTAGCCAGCGTCAGACATTCCGCTCCTGGTCCTCCCAGAACGGCTTGCGCAGCTCACGCTTGAGGATCTTCCCGGTCGGCGCCTTGGGCAGCTCGACCACGAAGTCGACCGATCGCGGCTTCTGGTAGCTGGCCAGGTGCTTCCTGGCCTGCTCGATGATCTCCTGCTCGCTGGCCTCCATGCCCGGCTTGAGCACGACGAAGCCCTTGACGGTCTCGCCCCACTCCTCGTCGGGCACACCGATGACAGCGCACTCCAGGACGGCCGGATGGGTGGCGATGGCCTCCTCGACCTGCACGGAGTAGATGTTCTCTCCGCCGGAGATGATCATGTCCTTGGCCCGGTCGACGATGAAGACGTAGCTGTCCTCGTCCCACGTGGCCACGTCGCCCGTCCACATCCACCCGTCCCGCAAGGTCTGCGCGGTCAGGTCCGACCGGTTGAGGTAGCCGACCATGTTGGCCGGGCTCTTCACGACGATCTGGCCGGGGGTGCGTCCGTCCTTGGGGACGTCGCGCCCGTCGAGGTCGACCACCCGGACGCTGGTCACGAATCCCTCACGCCCGCACGACTTGAGCCGCTCGGGGTGGATGCCGTTGACGGCGTCGAGGTGGTCCTCCTGGGAGAGGAAGGTCATCGTGGTGCCCTCGGTCTGCCCGTAGCCCTGGATCAGCGTGCACGGGAAGGAGTCGAGCGCCTGGCGCACGATGTTGGACGGCATCGGACCGCCGCCGTACTGGATGTTGCGCAGGCTGGAGAGGTCATACTGGGCGAAGCCGGGCTCGGCCATCATCCAGTTGAGCATCGTGGTGACACCGAGGAACGCCGAGACCTTCTCGTTCTCGATCAGGTCGAGGGCGAGCTTGGGAGCGAAGTTCATCAGCACGAGCGGGCAGCCGTGCTTCAGGTAGTTCATCGCCAGCACGATCGGGATGTGGTACATCTGCCCGGTCAGCATGTAGACGTCCGTCGAGACGATCCGCTCGGCCACCGTCTGGTTGAGCATGCCGGCCGCAGCGCTTCGATGGGTGTGCAGCGCGCCCTTCGAGTCACCCGTCGTGCCGCCGGTGTAGAGCAGGAAGAACGGGTCGTCCTCCGACACGTGGGCACTCTGCACGGGCTCCAGGTCGGACGACCCGGCGATCAGCTCGTCCAGGCTGCCGTCCGACCCGGGGCCGAAGGAAAGAGCGGCGACCAGGTCGACCTCGCGCTCCACCTCCTTGGCCACGTCGGAGAACTCACCCTGGGTGATGAGGATCCTCGGGCCGGCGTCCTTGACCACCTGGACCAGCGCCGGTGTGGCGAGCCGCCAGTTGAGCGGCTGGGTCACCAGGCCGACCCGACCGGCCGCGAAGTAGAGCGCCTGGAACTCCACGCAGTTGCGCGACAGCATGGCGACCTTGTCGCCCTTGGTCAGGCCGAGAGCAAGCAGCCCGTTGGCCATCCGCCGGACCAGCTCGTCGAAGTCACGCCAGGTGACCCGCCGCTCGTCGGCCGCGTCGAAGATCGCCTGTCCGTTGGGCGTCAGGCGCGCCCACTTGGCGGGGATGAGTCCTTGGTTCATGTGCGTGGTCCTCGGGGATGGGGTCGGCTGGACGGACTCAGTAGGCCTTGTCGAGGTCGAGGTGGAGGACCCGGAAGCGCAAGGACCCGCCCTCCTCGACGATCTCGGAGGAGTAGACGCCGGCGGAGAGCAGCTTGATCTCGCCGTTCTCGGTGCCCATCAGGGTGAGGTAGTGCTTGGTCCGGGTGACCCCGTCCTCGGTGCCCTCGACGATCAGGTTGCTGTTGACGTGGCGACGCTGGTCCTTCTGCGAGGAGAGCGAGTCGCCCATCAGCTTCATGATCGCGTCACGGGGACCGAAGGAGATCTTGTCGCCGCCCGCGATCACCATCGAGAAGGTCGCGTCCTCGGTGAAGACCGACTCGAGCGTCGCGAGGTCTGCGGTGTCGTAGGCGAGGGAGTAACGGTTGGCGAGGTCTTCGACGGCGGTGCGGTCGGACATGGGGTTCTCCTCGGCTCGGGGACATGGCGACAGGCGCCATATTGCTGAGAACTATATATATGGTTTGCATCACGTCAAGGGCAATGGCCCGGCCCGGCCACGTCCAGGACGCGCCGTGCCGGGCCGTCGCCCGTCCTGCCCCTTGACGGGGCTCGGCTCACTGCACGGACGCGCCCCCGTCGACCGGGATCTGCCCGCCGGACACGTAGTACGACTCGGGTCCGGCGAGCCACGCCACCGCGTTCGAGACGTGCTCGGGCTCGATCCAGGCCTTGCCCATCGGGTTCAGCCCGGCGAAGGCCGCCTCGGCGTCCTCCGCCCTCGGCTCGTCGAGGTCGGGCCGGAACAACCGGTAGGTGCGGGAGTTCTTCACCATGTCGGTGTCGATCGAGTTGGGGTGGATCGTGTTCACCCGGATCCCGTGCGGGCCCAGCTCGTTGGCCAGGACCTTCATCAGCCCGACGATGGCGTGCTTGGTGGTGGTGTACGCCGCCACGTTGGCCAACCCCTTGAACCCCGCCAGCGAGGCGATGATGATCACCGAGCCGCCGTCGCCCGCCGCCAGCAGGTGCGGCGCCGCCGCCTTGTAGGTGTGCCACACCCCGGTCACGTTGACGTCCATCAGCTCGCGCCACGCGTCGGCGCTCACCTCATGGGTCGCCTCACCGAAGGTGAAGATGCCGGCGTTGGCGACCACGATGCTGACGTTGCCGAGCTCCTCCACCCCTGCGTCGACCGCAGCGGTCAGCGCGTCGATGTCGCGGACGTCCACCCGCGCGGCGTGGATCCGGCCTCCCGCCGCCCGGACCTGGCGCACGGTCTCCTCGAGGTCCTCGGGCGTGGCCAGGTCGTAGAACCCTTCCAGACTCCCGATGTGCTCGCAGAGGTCCACGGCGATGATCGCGGCGCCGTCGCGAGCCAGTCGCAGCGCGTGGCTGCGCCCCTGGCCGCGGGCCGCGCCGGTGATCAGCGCGACCTTCCCCGCAAGCGGACCGGTTCCCCCTGCGGACACCGAGGGCTCCGGGCTGGTGGTCGTGTCGCTCATGCCGTCCCGCCTTCCGAGAGTGTGCGGGGCTCGAGCAGCCCCTCTTCCATCGCCTTGAGCTGGAGCGCGAGGAACTTGCCGTAGAAGCGCGCCATCGCGAGATTGCCGCCCATGAACCACAGGCCGTCGTGGCCGGACTGGCGCCACACGCCCTGGAGCTCGCCCTCCTCGTCCAGCCCCCACACGGGACCGCACCGGTCGGCGACGTCGTCGCCGAGGAGCCGGCGGGCGGTCTGGAGCATCCCCTGGTAGCCGGTCGCGAAGACGACGACGTCCGCGTCGAGCGTGCTGCCGTCCTCCAGCTCCAGGCCGGTGGGAGTGAAGCGACCCACCCCGGTCCCGGAGCGGACCGCGATCCGGCCCTCCGCGATCAGCTCGGAGCAGCCGACGTTGATGTAGTAGCCGCCGCCACGCTGCAGGAAGAGCTGCAGCGCACCGGTGCCGTTGATGCCCGAGGAGGTCTGGAAGCCGACCCTCGCCAGGCCCTCCAGCATCTCCTTGTCGTGCTCGGCCATCGCGGCGGTCGTCGCCTGGTGCATCTCCGGAGCGCAGCTGAAGGGGAACGAGGCACCGAGCAGGTCCGCGACGTCGGTCGGCGGCCCGGACTCGTCGTACATCCCGGCCATGGCCAGCCCGGAACCGGCGACGCTCACCACGTAGGTGGGCGAGCGCTGGACCATGGTGACCGCAGCGCCCTTCTCGAAGAGCTCCTGGGCCAGGTCGTGGCCGCTGTTGCAGCTGCCGACCACCACGGCCCTCTTCCCGGCGAAGTCCGCGCCGCGGGGGAAGTCCTTGGAGTGGACCGCCAGGCCGGCGAACTCCTCGGCCCCAGGCAGGGCCGGCATGTTCGGCTCGGTGCCGCTGACCCCGGTGGCCAGCACCAGGTGCCGAGGGCGGACGGTGCGAGTGCTCCCGTCCGCGCGGCGCAGCGTGACCCTCCAGCCCCGCTCGCCCTCGTGCGCGCTCTCGACCAGCTCGGTGCCGGTCCAGACGTTGAGCTCCATGGTCCGGGCGTAGGACTCCAGCCAGTCGGCCAGCTTGTCCTTCGGCGTGTAGACCGGCCAGCTCGGCGGGAACGGAAGGTAGGGCAGGTGGTCGTACCAGACCGGGTCGTGCAGCACCAGCGAGTCGTAGCGGTTGCGCCAGCCATCGCCGATCCGCGGGTTGCGGTCGACCACCAGCGTCGGCACCCCGAGGCAGCCCAGCCTCGCCGCCAGCCCGAGCCCGCCATGGCCGGCCCCGACGACCAGCACGGCGGGCTCGCCGTCCTCGAACTCCTCCTGCCGCCTGCGCGCCTCCGACCAGCTGCGGGCCGTCCTGTCGGCGCCCTGCGCGCCACCCATCGGGCGGCGCACGCCGGTCAGCTCCTCGTGGTCGACGAGCGCGTCCATCGCGGTCAGCAGCGTCCACGCCTTCCATACCCCGTCCCGCTCGACCAGGCGCAGCACTCCCCGCCCACGGGCGACGGGGGTGGAGAGCTCGAACATCGCCTGCACCCACGGCTCCCGGCCGGCCTCGACCAGGGTCGCGGGGCCGGCGAGCGCGAGCGAGACCTCACCCACCCGCGGTCCGTCGGAGATCCGCTCGGCCAGCGCGGCGTGCCCGTGCGCGGTCCGCAGGTCCCAGGTGAGGGCCAGCAGGTCGCGCCACCAGGCGTCGTCGTGGAACAGCTCACCGCTCGCGTCGACCGCGCCCTCGCGCAGGGCGCCCTGAAGCCGGCCGAGCCAGCCACCCGCCAGCGCGTCCAGGTCGGGCAACACCCTCTCGTCCGCCATCGTCATCGGCCCGGCTCCAATCACTGATATCGGTAATCATGATTTGGGGAGTGTTCCACGTCACATCCGGCCGGACAAGGCCCTGCCGCAGGTTCGCCCGGCCCATGGGGGCACGGACGTGCCTGCCGAGAGGTGTCAGGCCGAGGCGACCGCCTTGCCGCAGCGGTAGCCGAAGACCATCGCCGGGCCGAGGGTCCCGCCGGCGCCGCCGTAGACCATCCCGGTGGGGGCGGCCATCGCGTTGCCCACGGCGTAGAGGCCGGGGATCGGGTCCCCGTCCACGTCGAGGACCTCGCAGTCGGGGGTGGTCAGCGGGCCGCCCTTGGTGCCCAGGGAGCTGGCGTGCACGGACGCCGCGTAGAACGGGGCGCGGTCCAGCGGGCCGAGGGTGGCGGCGGTCCCCGGGTAGTGGCGGCGGTCGCCGCACCACCCGTCGTACGCCGAGCTCCCGCGGCCATGGTCGTCGTCCCGGCCCTGCGCGCAGAGCTCGTTCCACCGCCGGACCGTGGCGGTCAGCTCGCCCACCGGGACCCCGATCGCCTCGGCCAGCTCGGCCACGGTGTCCGCGCGGGTCATCCAACCGGGCATCTCGGCACCGGCGGGCACGCCGTAGCCGCCGTACATCTCGACGTAGCCCTGGTCGAAGACCACCCACGCGGGCTGGTTCTCGTACTCGAACCGGGTCGGGTGGAAGACGTGGAACGCCGCGCCGAGCGCGTTGTAGTTGGCCGCCTCGTTGGTGAACCTGCGACCATCCGCGTTGACCATGATCGTCCGCGGCAGGGTCCGCTCGCGCTGGAGCAGCTGCACGCCGTGGTTGGCGTACTGCTCCCCCTCGACGCCTGGGAGCGTCACCACCGGCGCCCACCAGGCCTCGCGCATCACGCCCAGCTGGGCACCCACCCGCATCGCCATCCGCAGACCGTCGCCGGTGTTGGACGGAGCTCCGGGCGGGCTCTGCACCGGTCCACGCAGGAAGGCGCGGACGAGATCGGGGTCGCGCTCGAAGCCACCGGTGGCCAGCACGACGCCCCGGCGGGCCAGTACCTGTCGGCCGTCAGCGAGCTCGACGCCGACGACCCTGCCGTCCTCGGTGAGCAGCCGGACGGCCCCACATCCGGCGCGGACCACCACTTGGTGGTCGAGCAACCCCTTGAGCAGGGCGCCGAGCATGCCCCGGCCCAGGCCCTCGAGGGCCTCCTCGGTCCGCCTGGCCTCCTCCTCCGGGTCGAGGAAGCCGGTGCCGCCGCCGACCGGGGTCTCCCCGACATACATGGAGCGGCGAGACCCGAGGAACCGGTCGGCCCACTCCCCCAGCTCGTGGAAGGAGAAGAGCTCGGGCTCCGCGGAGCGACCACCGCCGGGCTTCCCACCCGGGTGCTCGGGGTGGTAGTCGGGATAACCCTCGACCAGCCGCATCCGCAGCGGGGTGCGCTCCTCGACCCAGTCCAGCATGTCCTTGACGGTGTCGACGAAGGCGTCGGCCATCTCCGGCCGGACCAACCCGTGGGAGAGCGCCGCCAAGTACTCCCGACCCTCGTCGGGCGAGTCCTCGACGCCGTGCTCGGCCTGGTAGCGGTTGGCCGGCAGCCAGGCCACGCCGCTGGAGAGCGCGGTCGTGCCGCCGAGCACGTCGGCCTTCTCCAGCAGGGCGACCGACGCGCCGTGGTCCGCGGCGCTCAGCGCCGAGACCATGCCGGCGCACCCGCTGCCCAGGACGACGACGTCGACGACGTCCTCGCTCCCCGCGCTCGCCACACGGGCCGTCATGACGCGCCCTCCTGCGCGCCCCGACCCCCGGCGTAGAACGCGCGGAGCCAGTCCAGGTCGTGCCCGTGCAGCACCGACGGCCAGTCGGCAGGGCGGGCGTCGCCGTAGACGAGGCTGCGGTCGTCGGTCTTCATCGCCTCGACGTACTCGCTGACCGGCAGGTAGTACATGTAGCCCATCACCCGCTCGGCGATCCGCCAGCCGTCCCCGGTGCGCCGGTAGATGTCGTGGTAGCGCAGCGCCACCCACATCACCTCGCCCTCGCGGACCACCTCGGCGTGCCCGCTGACCAGGCCCCGCGCCACGTCCGGGTCGGAGTCGTCGAAGCGGGTCAGCGCGGAGTGGATGAAGTGGTGGGTGGCGCCCAGTGCGTCATACCTGGCCCGGTACGTCCTGGCGATCGCCTCCACGCCGTCGGCACTGAGGACGCCGTCTGCGGATCCCAGGTGCGCGTCCGGGGTGAACAGGCTGTCCAACCCGTCCAGGTCGCGCTCGTCCATCACGAACCCGTAGAGGTGCGCGAGGTCCTGGATGGCCAGCTTGTCCTCGATCCGGCGCAGCCGGTCCTCGGTGCTCATCGCCATCGGCATTCTTCTCCTCCATGCGAACGAACCTGCGGGGATCAGTCCGGGAGCGGACCGAAGGAGCTGTGGTCGCGGGGCAGCAGGGACTCCTCGGGCACGAGCGCGACCCGCGCGACCCGGATCCTCTTGGCCGCCAGCCGCCACTCACCGCCGACCTCGACGATGTCGTTGCGGTACCTGCCCCAGATCTGCCGGGCGCCGCCGGCCTCGTGGGTGGTGATCACCCAGAAGGTCGCGTCCACCTGGTAACGCTCCCCACCGAGGGGCGTGACCAGGAGGTTGGTGACCATGTGCTGGGCGACGTCGACGTCGGAGGCGGCGAAGGCCCGGTAGAGGTCCTTGAACGCCTCACGTCCGCGGGCGTCGCCCTGGGCCCGAGACAGCTCGATGTCGTCGGTGGCCAACTCCCCCAGGGCCTCGACGTCCTTGGCGTCGACCAGGGCCTGGTAGCGGTACATCAGGTTGGCCGCGGCGGACTCGACCTCGAGCCGCCGGAGGAGCGCAGTCTCCACGTCCACCCCTCAGTAGCTGCGCGGCAGGCCGAGCACGTGCTCGGCGACGTAGTTGAGGACCATCTCCTGGCTGATCGGCGCGATCCTGTTGAGCCGGGACTCTCGGAAGTAGCGCTCGACGTGGTACTCCCGGGCGTAGCCGTAGCCCCCGTGCACGTTGATCGCGACGTCGGCGGCGTTGAAGCCCGCCTCGCTGGCGAGGAACTTCGCCTCGTTGGCCTCGCGGCCGCAGGGGATGTCGTTGTCGACCATCCAGGCGGCCTTGTCGCAGATGGCGGTGGCCGCGTCGAGGCGGATCCGCGCGTCGGCGAGCTGGCCGGCGATCAGCTGGTTCTTGCCGATCGGGCGGCCGAAGACGACTCTCTCGTTGGCGTAGGCGACCGCCCGACGCAGGGCGGCCTCCCCCAGGCCGAGCGCGGCGTTGGCGGAGATCACCCGCTCGGCGTTCAACCCACCGAGGATGACCTTGAACCCCTCGCCGACCTCGCCGATGACGTCCTCGTCGGCGACGAAGAGGTCGTCGATGAAGAGCTCGTTGGTGTCGACCGCATTGCGTCCCAGCTTGGGGATCTCGCGGATGGTCACCGTCTCGGGGTCGAGGGTGGCGAACATGAGGGTCAGGCCGCGGTGCGCCTTGCCCTCGCGCGGGGAGGTGCGGACGAGCAGGAACATCCGCTCGGCCTCCTGGGCCTTGGTGATCCACACCTTCTTGCCCGACACCAGCCAGCCGCCGTCGACCTTGCGGGCCGAGGTCTGGAGGTTGAGCGTGTCGGTGCCGGCGTCCGGCTCGGTGACGGCGAAGGAGACGTGCAGGTCGCCCGCGGCGGCGCGAGGAAGGAACCGCCGCTTGAGTTCCTCGCTGCCATGCCGGATCAGCGGCTCGAACCCGAAGATGCCGATGTGGACGGCGGAGCAGCCCGCCATCCCGGCCCCCGAGGCCGAGATCTCGCGCTCGACGATGGCCGCCTCGGTGACCCCGAGCCCGCCGCCGCCGTACTCCTCCGGGATGCTCAGGCCGAGCCAGCCGGCATCCGCCACCGCCTGGTAGAAGTCCCAGGGGAACTCGTGCTTCTCGTCCTTCTCCATCCAGTAGTCGTCGCCGAACTTCGAGCACATGGCTCGCACGGCGTCTCGGATGGCCTCGTGGGTCTCGTCCACGGCGAAGTCCATGCTTCCTCCTGCGCTCGGGTGCCCTGCGACACCAAGATTCGTGATCACTATTATCACGTAGTGTCGTGGAGTGTCACCCCTCGTCCCCCGCCTCGGACGCCTGCGACTAGGCCTCCGACACGGGGTCGAACTCGACGAGCAGCTCCGGGATGCCACGCGAGTACAGGCCGGCCTCGTGCGGGACGAAGCCCTCGGCGTAACGAAGGTTCTCCATCCGGTCGAGCACCAGGTTGAGCGCGATCCGCATCTCGGTCTGGGCCAGCTGCGAGCCGACGCAGAAGTGCCGGCCGAGGATGAACTGGACGTGGTTCGCCGCCCCACTGAAGGCCTTGGCGACGTCCAGGTCCTCCCGGAAGATGTCGAACCTGTCCGGGTCGGCGAACTGCCGCTCGTCACGGTTCGCCGCCGCGAGCATCATGATGCAGGTCGAGCCGGCCGGGATCGTGACGCCGTGCAGCTCCACGTCCTCCTCGGTCTGGCGCATGATCATGTGCACCGGCCCCGAGTGCCGCAGCGTCTCGGCGATGGCATTGTCGACCAGCGACCGGTCCCGACGGACCGCCTCGAGCTGGTCGGGGTTGTCCATCAGATTGCGGACCATGCTCGTCACGGCCTTGTCGGTGGTCTCGCCCCCGGCGACCAGGAGGAGGCTGACGAACGCCTTGATCTCCTCGTCGCTCATCTGCTGCCCGTCCACCTCGGCGCGGCACAGACGGGAGAGCAGGTCCTCCCCGTCGCCGGAGCGGCGCTCCTTGATGATCGGCAACATGTAGTCGCGCAGCTCGTGCCGGGTGGCCTCCGCGGCGGCAGTCACCTCGGGGTCGCCCGCGAGGTTGTTGAGGCTGGCCATGATCGACTCGTACCACCGGTGGAACCGGTCGTGGTCGCTCTTCGGCAGGCCCAGCATGTCGACCATGACGTTGATCGGGAACCAGGTGGAGAAGTCCTGGACGATGTCGGCCCGGCCGGTCCGTGCGAGCGGGTCCATCAAGTCGGAGCCCGCCGAGGCGACCACCTCCTGGATCAAGCCCATGGCGTTCTCACGGATCACCGGCATGAACCTCTCCAGGCCCTTGCCGCGGAAGAACGGGTTGAGCAGCGCCCGGTGCCGCGAGTGCTCCGTGCCCTCCATCTGCAGGATGGTGCGGCCGTGCAGGGGCTCGAGCTGCCACTCGTAGTTGCGGCTGGAGAACTGCGGACTGCGGAAGGCCCCTGCCACGTCCTCGAACCGGCTGATCAGGTAGCTCTGCGTCGCCTCGTGAAAGAGCACCGGGTGGTGGTCGCGCAGGACCCGCTGCAAGGGATAGGGGTCGGTGAGGTACTCGGAGGACAGGATGTCCGGCGGCCCGGCCACGGCTTCGGTGATCGACATTGAGGCGCCTCCCATAAATGATGTGAACCATTGGCACCATACGTAGGTATGGCGTTGATCACAACGAGTGCGCCTCATCGATTTTCCCGCCGTGACATGCCCTTGACGCCGGCGGATGTGACGACGATCATATTGAGTCCAATCATGCGCAGGAAATGGAGCTCACCATGGCAGGTCGCCTCGCAGGCAAGGTCGCATTCATCACGGGCGCCGCTCGGGGACAGGGACGCAATCACGCGATCCGCATGGCGGAGCAGGGGGCGGACATCATCGCCGTCGACATCTGCGCCGAGATCGACACCGTGACCCCCTTCTACCCGCTCGCGACCTCCGACGAGCTGGAGCAGACGGTCAAGGCGGTGGAGGCCACCGGCCAGCGGATCGTCGCGCGCACCGCCGACGTCCGCGATCTCGACGCGCTCCAGCAGGCGTTCGACGAGGGCGTCCAGGAGCTCGGCCGCATCGACATCGTGCTGGCGAACGCCGGGATCGCCACCTACGGGAAGTCGTGGGAGCTGACCTCCGAGATGTGGAAGGACATGATCGACGTCAACCTCACCGGCGTCTTCCACACCGCCAAGGTCGCCATCCCCACCCTGATCGAGCAGGGCGAGGGCGGCTCGATGGTCTTCACCAGCTCGATCGGCGGACTCAAGGGCATCCAGCACGTGGCGCACTACGTGAGCGCCAAGCACGGCATCGTCGGCCTCATGCGCACCATGTCCAACGAGCTCGCGCCGTACAACGTCCGGGTCAACACGATCCACCCGACCAACGTGGCCACCATCATGGTGAAGAACCCGGGCACGTACTCGATGTTCGTGGGCGAGGGCGAGGAGGCCACCGAGGAGGCGGCCGCCCCCGGGATGGTGGGCCTGAACTCCCTGGCCGTGCCGTGGGTGGAGTGCGACGACATCACCAACGCGATCCTCTACCTGACCAGCGACGACGGCCGCTACGTCACCGGCACCACCCTGACGGTGGACGCCGGAGCGTTCACGAAGTAGGTCGCCGCACCAGCACCATGGCCAGGACGGTGAGGAACCCCATCACCGACCAGGCCCACCCGCGGCCTCCGGCGTCCGAGAGCACGCCGAAGGCCGCGGGACCCACCGCCGATCCCAGGCCGCTGCCCAGCTGGAGCAGCCCGCTGGCCGCCCCCGGCCCCGCACTGCTGCTTCGTACGACGGCGATCAGCAGCAGGGCCGGCCAGGTCCAGGCCGCCACCAGCGCCAGCACCACCCCCGCCACGACCAGTGCCTGCCAGCCGCTCCCGGCCGACCTCTCGAGACCGAAGACGCCCGCGGACACGAGCAGCAACGCCAGCCCCGCGAGGCCCATGACCGCGAGCAGCGGCGTCACGTCGGAGGACGGCCTGCCGTCCAGGAACCTGCCGGCCGCGACCCTGGCCACGACTGCGGCCAGGCTGCCCCCGGAGACCACCCCCGCGGCCGCCACCGGCCCGAGACCCGCTGAGACCAAGGTGAGCACCGCGAAACCGGTGAGCGTCGCGACCGAGAAGGTGCCGAGGCCGGCAGCGACGACCATCGGCACCAGGGCCCGTCGGACACTGGCCCGCTCCGCCGGCGAGAGCTCCACCCGCGAGGCGTCGCCGCGGTGCCCGACCCGCGGAGCACCGGCGACCCGGCGGGCGACCAGCGCGAGCACCGAGGCCGGCAGCACCAGCGAGATCGCCATCGCCGTACGCCAGCCGTGCAGGTGCGCCACCGCCGGCAGGGTCGCGCCCGCCGCGGCCATCAGCAGCGGCGGGGCGGTCTGCTTGAGCCCGAGCACCGTCGCCTGACGACGGGCCGGGACCGCGGCCATCACCAGCAGGTTGGTGGTCGGCGAGCAGATGCCGTACCCCACGCCGCCGAGCGCAGCGACCAGGAGGAGCGCCAGCCAGGAGTCGACGAGGAGGACGCAGGCAGCCAGGCAGAGCGCGCTGACCACGGGGCCGAGCCAGGCACCGAGCGGCCACCCGCGCCCATCCACCCATCGGCCGGCCACCGGGGCGGCGAGGGCGGTCACCGCCCAGAACGCGGAGACCACCGCACCGAGTGCGGAGTCACTGAGGCCGAGATCGGTGGTGATCTCGACCGAGAGCACCCCGAGCAGGGTCGGTACGACGATCGCCGTACCAAGGAGCAGGAACGCCAGCAGGCCGGTCCCCCGTTCCCCGGCCGCGGCACGCACGGACGGGGAACGGGGACGAGCCCACGTCGGGTCGTCGCGGGAGTCGCCCCTGCGACGTCCCGCGGTCACTCCTCGATGCTCAGGGCGATCTCCGGGCACGAGTCGACGCCGAGGGCGGCGCCGTCCTCCAGCTCCTCAGGAATCTCGCCGTCGAACTTCACGATCACCTGCCCCTCGTCGACCGTGACGTCGTACACGTCCGGCGCGGACATCCGGCAAAGGCCGTGGCCCTGACACTTCTCGAGGTCGGCGGCAACTCTCATGGAATGGGGTCCTCCTGACTGGGGTCGCACCAAGGTGCCTGCGGGGGAATCCCGGTGCCCACCCTGCTGCGGGTGGGACTCCCTTGACTCCGTGCTGGGTATAACTATTATCATGATCCTGCTCACCCAAGGAACCCCTTGGCCCCCAAGGAGGATGGATCCCGATGTCCGACCAGCCCCGCTGCCCCGTCATCCACTTCGACCACCACTCTGCGGACCATGCCGAGGACCACGTGGGTGTCTACCGTCGGCTGCGTGAGGAGGCTCCGGTCGCGTGGACCGAGGCCCACGGCGGCTACTGGGTGCTCGCAGACTACAAGTCGGTCTTCGAGGCGTCCCGCAACGACGACCTCTTCTCCTCCGGCCGGCACGACGAGTTCGGCGGGCCCGGCCTCTCGGTGACCATCCCCAAGGCCCCCACTGCCTTCCACATCCCGATCGAGCTCGACCCGCCGGAGTTCCGCCCCTACCGCAAGGCGGTCAACAAGGTCACCGCCCCCGCCGCGGTGGAGAACCTCGACGAGGTGGTCCGCCACTACGTGACCGGGTTCATCGACACCATCATCGAGCAGGGCGAGGCCGACCTCGCGATCGTCGCCGGGGTGCCGGCCGCCGTGACCATCGACTGGCTCGGCCTGGATCCCTCGGAGTACAAGAACTACGTCGACGCGATGCACACGCTGGTCTCTGCGACGCCCGGCTCCCCGGAGTACCAGCACGCCGCCGAGGTCGCGGTGCCGTGGGTGAGCAAGACGGTCCGCGAACACATCGCCCACCGCCGCGAGAACCCCAGCGACGACGCGACCACCCACTTCATCAACTCCGAGGTGGACGGTCGTCGGATGGACGACGACGAGGTCTACTCGATCCTCGAGTTGGTCATCTCCGGCGGGGTCGGCACCACCGCCTCGCTGGTCACCCAGTCGCTGGTCTGGCTCTACCAGAACCCCGAGGAGCGCAAGCGGCTGATCGACGACCCGTCGATGGTCGACATCGCCGTGGAGGAGTTCCTCCGGGTCTTCTCCCCCACCCAGGCGCTCGCCCGCACGATCATGGAGGACACCGAGTTCCAGGGCTGCCCCGTCCGCAAGGGCGACCGGGCGCTGCTCTCGTGGGGATCGGCGAACCGGGACCCCGAGCAGTTCGAGAACCCCGACACCGTCGACATCACCCGCTGGCCCAACCGGCACGTCGCGTTCGGTCTCGGCATCCACCGCTGCGCCGGTTCCCACCTGGGCAAGGCGATGGCCCGGGAGATGATCCGCCAGGTGCTCGGCCGGATGGGCGACTACGTCGTCGACATGGACAACGTCGTGGCCTACCCCGACCAGGGCACCAACGCGGGCTTCCACACCATCCCGGTCACCTTCACCCCCGGCGAGCGGATGCTGGGCGACACCCCGCTCTTCGCGGAGCACTACACCAAGACCGCGACGTGACCGCCGCCCGGGCCAGCCATGCCCTCGACCTCGAGAACGGCCGGGTGGTCGTGGTGGGCGGCGGGCTGGCGGCCGCCAGGCTGTGCGCGACCCTGCGGCGCAAGAAGTTCACCGGGACGCTGACGGTGCTCAGCGCCGAGCACGTCCCGCCGTACGACAGGCCGCCGCTCTCCAAGGCCGTGCTGGCCGGGGAGCGCGACGCGTCCCCCCTGCCCTTCGACACCGAGAAGCTCGCCGTCGACCTGCGCCTCGGTGTGACCGCGGTCGCGCTCGACACCGACCGCCGCCGGCTGGAGACCACCGCCGGCGAGGTCGAGTACGACGCGCTCGCCGTCGCGACCGGCGCGACGCCGTCGCGGCTGCCCGGCGAGGGCCCGCAGACGACGCTCCGCACCCTCGACGACGCCTTGGAGCTGCGCAAGCAGCTGGTCCCCGGCGCCCACGTGGTGGTGGTCGGCGCGAGCTGGATCGGCGCCGAGGTGGCCACCGCCGCCCGCGCCGCCGGCTGCCGGGTCACCTGCGTGGAGTTCGGCGCCGAGCCGCTGTCCGGCGTGCTGGGTGACGAGGTCGGCGCCACCACCCGCGGCTGGTGGACGGGCATCGACCTGCGGACCTCCACCGGCGTCACCTCGGTGGAGCCCGACGGCGTCCACCTCGACGACGGCACCGTGCTGCCCGCCGACGTGGTCGTGACCGGCATCGGCGTACGCCCCGACCTGGCCTGGCTGGCGGGCTCGGGGGTGGCGCTCGACCGCGGCGTCCTCACCGACACCCGCTGCCGCACCAACGTGCCCGGCGTCGTCGCCCTGGGCGACGTGGCGCAGCGCTGGTCGGAGCACACCGGCTCGCACCGGCTCGCCGAGCACTGGGACGAGGCCAGCATGGTGGCCACCGCCGCCGCGACCAGCCTGCTCGACTGGGAGCAGGGCCCCGTCCACGACCCCGTCCCCTACTTCTGGTCCGACCAGTTCGGCCGCAAGCTCCAGTACGTCGGGGCGCACCTGCCCGACGACGTGCTGGCGCTCGACAGGGCTGAGGACGGCTCCCTGCTCCGGGCAACCTGGAGCCGCGACGGCCTGCTGACCGCGTGGCTCGGGGTCGACCTGGCCAAGGAGCTCCTCGCGGCGCGCACGGCCGTCGGCAGCCCGGTCGGCGCGTTGGCCTGAGGCGCTCCATGACCTCTGAGCCCGCGCTGGCCACGGTGTCGCTGGCGCCCGACGGCGCCCCGAGGCGTGGGCTCTCGACCTGGCTGGCCCTGGCGCTGGTGGTGATGATCGGCGTCAACGTGCGCGCCGTCTTCGGCGTGACCCCTCCTCTGGTGCCGGCGATCAGCGACGACCTGTCGCTGACCAAGACCGCTGCCAGCCTCCTGACGTCGGTGCCGATCCTGGCGATGGCGGCGTGCGCCCCGCTCGGGCACGCCCTGACCACCCGGCTGGGCGCGGACCGGTCGTCGATCGCGCTGCTGTCGTTCCTGGGGGTCGCCGAGCTCTCGCGCCTGTGGATCGACTCCGCGGCGCCGCTGGTGCTCTCGGCCGCGCTGATCGGCGGGGCGTTGGGCGCGGTCTCGACGCTGGTGCCGGCCTTCATCGCCCACTACCTTCCGCGTCTGCGGGGCCTGGCGACCGGCGTCTACTCGACCTCGATGGCGCTGGGCGTCGGGCTGGCCGCGGGCACGGCGCAGCCGATCACCGACCACCTGGGTGGGTGGCGGGTGGCCCTGGCTCTGTGGGGCGCGGCGGCGCTGCTCCTGGTGGTGGCGCTGGCGGCGGTACGAGGCGCGGGCGCGGGGATGCCGGAGCGGACGGGGCCGGTGGAGCGGGTCTCGCTGCCGCTGCGGGAACGCCGCGCATGGTTCGTCACCGCGGTCTACGTCGTACCGATGTTCCTGGGCTTCGGCGTGATCGCGTGGCTGCCCAGCCTCTTCATCGACCACGGGATCTCGGCCCACACCGCCGCGCTCTACCTGGTGCTCTTCCAGAGCGTGCAGCTGATCTCGATCCTGGGCCTGACCGCCCTGACCGACCGGATCCGCGGTCGGCGCGGGGTCTTCGCCGTAGCAATGGTGACCTCGACCGTGGGCACCGGCCTGCTGGCGCTCTCGCCCGCGGGCCTGGCCCTGCCCGGCCTGCTGCTGGCCGGATTCGGCATCGGCGGGGCGAGCAGCCTGGCCCTGGTGACGTTGCAGGACGAGGCGACGTCACCACAGGACGCGACCCGGCTGAGCTCGATGGCGATGCTCTTCTCCTTCACCGCCGGTGCGGCGGGCCCCTTCCTGATGGGGGCGCTCGCCGACCTCACCGGGAGCCTCGTGCCCGGCTTCGGCCTCTGCTTCGCCGTGAGCGCGCTCGGCATGCTGCTGCTCATCGAGATGCACCCGGCCCGGCCCGCACCGCACCTGCCCCGACCTGATCCCGCTCCCAGTCCCGATCCCCAGTGACAGTCCCATCGTCCGGCGACGCCGGCACCACCGCAGAGAGGAGCACCCCATGCCCGGCATGTGGTTCGAAGAGTTCGAGGAGGGCCAGGAGTTCACGCACCCCTGGTCGCGCACCGTCACCGAGATGGACAACGTGCTGTTCACCTCGATCACCATGAACCCCGCCCCGCTCCACCTGGACGCGGAGTACATGAAGCACCACCACCCCCACGGCCAGCGGCTGATGAACAGCCTCTACACCGCAGGCCTCATCGGCGGGATGATCGTCTACGACCTCACGATGGGCACCACGCTCGGCAACCTGGGCTACACGAAGTTCGACTTCCCGAACCCGGTCTTCCACGGCGACACCCTGCGCGCCGAGACCACCATCCTCGGCAAGCGCGAGTCCAAGAGCCGCACCGACTCCGGGATCGTCACCTTCGAGCACCGCGGCTACAACCAGCGTGACGAGGTCGTGCACATCGCCCACCGGGCCGGGCTCATGCTGAAGCGGCCGGTCGAGGGCTGAGGGGCTGCGGCTCAGGCCCGGATCGCGGCCCAGACGAGGTCCGCGTGCCGACGCCACCGCGCCGGGTCGAAGTCCTCGAAGTCGGCGAGCTGGCCCGCCGCGCCCAGCACGAGGACGGTCAGGTCGGCGTACGTGATGTCGGGGCGCACCTGCCCCTCCGCGACGGCGCGCTGCAGCGCAGTGGTGAAGAGGCGCTCGGTCTGCCGGCGGGCCCGCTCGACCTCGGGATGCCGCGCCGCAGCGCGCAGCACGTCGAGGGTGAACCGGTCCCGACGCAGCCGGTCGAAGAGCGCTGGGAGCAGGTCAGCGAAACCCGCTTGCCCATCGCTGTCGGGTCCCGTCCCGAGCCGGCGCTCCATGTAGCCGGCCCAGTCCTCCAGCCACCGCCGCGCGACCTCGTCGAGCAGGTCGGCCTTCGTGGGGAAGTGACGGAAGACCGTCGCGCTCCCCACCCCGGCGCGCTCGGCCACCTGCGCGACCGTGGCGTCGAGGCCCCGCTCCGCGAAGACCACGTACGCCGCCTCCGCGACCCGTGCCCGGTTGCGCACCCCGTCGGCGCGGGGCCGCCGCGCGGCCGGGCGGCCGGGTGCTCGGTCGGCAGCGGTCATCCGGCGTACGCCGGCGAGGGTGCGCCCAGCTGGGTGACCGCGGCGTCGGCCACGCCCGCCGCGAGCCGGCGCAGCGTCTCGGCCGGTTTCACCGCGACCGGGTGCGGCACGACCAGGCTGTGGTAGCCCGGCGTGCCCAGCACGGCAGAGAACCGGGCGACGGTGGACACGAAGACGTCGGTGATCAGCACCGTCGCCGGCACGCCATGGCGCTCCATCAGCAGGGCGTCGTGCACCGAGCAGGCCGTGCAGGCGCCGCAGTCGCCGAGCCCGGCGACCGCCAGGTCGACGCGCGAGGCGAGCCCGACCGCCTCCTCGTCGGAGATCGGGTTGGCGGCCGAAGGCTTGCTGATCAGCTCGACGGAGGCGATCGGCAGCCGGGTCCCGAGTTCCTCGGCGAGCATCTGCAGCAGCTCGCGGGCCCGGGGCTTGCCGTTGTCGATCAACCCGAGTCGCAGCGCGCCCTCGGCTGCCGTACGCGGCGCCATCGGGACCTGCTCGACCTCGGACTCGGGGAGGGTGGGGACGTGGACCTGGATCGTCGCTTCTGCGCTCATCGTGGGCTCCTCGGGCGGGTGGTCAACGGGCGGGCGTCGTGAGGCTGGAACCGAGGCGCGAGAAGTCGACCTCGCAGGCGTCCGGCCCGCAGTCGGGCACCTCGTCGGCGGCGGTGCGGACGCGCCGGGTGACGGCCCGGCTGTGGATGGCGGGCGCGAATCCGGGCATGTAGGCCGACCAGCCCGGTCCCCCGCCGCCGGCGGTGACGAGGACGAGGTCGTCGGGCGAGACGATCGACGGCAGCAGCCCGTCCTCCCCCGGCGTCATGTCGTGGGCACTGTCGACCTCGAGCGGTACGCCGTTGGCGACGAGCTCGTCAGGGTGGATGCGGCTGGCGCGGACGACGCGCTCGGCGACCTCGGCCTGGGTCAGGCCCGCGTTGCGCAGCGCCAGCGAGTGCTCCGGCCCGACCACCAGGACGCCTTGACCACCCTTGCCGACGGGGAACGACCCCGGCACGCGGATGACGGAGGCGAACGTCCGCACCAGGTCCTCCGGGTCCTCCGAGAGGTGGTTGGCGATCTGCCGGGAGGCCTCGGTGGCCATCACCGTGACCGTGGTGTCGGCGTCGTCGAACCCGAGACGGGTACGCAGCGGCTGCCACGGCTCCGGCGGGTCGAGCTCGGCGAAGCAAAGGCTGAGCTTCGCGGCGTTGCCGAGCGAGGAGGCGTCCATGTCGCCGCTGGCGGCGCCGAAGACGTTGCGCGCCATGAGCCGCACGGCACGCCCGATCGTGATGTTGGCCCGGTTGCCGGGGCCGAGCGCGTTGTGGCCGGCGTTCATCCCGATCTCGGTGGCCATCGCGCCGCTGACGACGATGCAGGTGGCCGCGCCACCGGTGCTGGTGAAAGTCGCGTTGGCGTTGACGACCGGGTCGAGCGCCGCACCCATCGCGGTGACCGCGATCGGGAAGTACTCCGGCTTGCAGCCGGCCATCACGGCGTTGACCGCGGCCAGCTCGGCGGTGAGCACCCGGCCGCGGCGCGGGATCCCGCCCACGACGTCGTCCGGCGCGAGCCCCGCGGTCGCGAGCATCGCCTCGACGCGCGGCGGCGTCGGTGGCACCACCGGAAGCCCGTCGGTCCAACCACGCTCCATGAAGGTCTCGACGACCTCCGACTCGGGCAGCTCCAGCAGGACCATGGGCACTCCCAGCGGTCGACGATGTGACCCCTGCCACGCTAGGGGTGCTAAACGGACTGCGTCAATCCGTTTAGGCGTCAGTCGTTCACCGCGGTCCCACCCCCAACCGTGCGGCCGTCGGAGTCCGGGGGCCTTCCGCCCCTTGCGAGGCGCGCGACGAGACGCTGGGCCCGAGAGGGACGCGCGGGGCAGGCAGAGGTCTTCGCCACGCAGTCTCGGTTGGGTCTCGCGCCAGCCCTCATGCTCTCCGAACCGCCAGCAGTGTGCCGGCCGACCTGAGCGGCCGCGTGAGAGGAGGGCCGCCCGGTCACACCGGGACGGCCCTCAGCAATGCTCTGAAAGGCAGGACCTCACGCGGGCTGCTTCGCCGCCAGCTCCTCGAAGCCAATGCTCTCCAGGTCCTGGAGCGGCGCGACGACCTCGCGACCGACCTGCTCGAGGTAGGCGGCCGTCTGCTCGGCGTCCATCCCCGGCCAGTGCGGTCGGACCAGGAGCGGGCCGACCGGGAGCCTGGAGGCGATGTCGCGGATCTGGCCCCGCACCTGCTCTCCAGTGCCGAGCAGCACGTGGTCCTTGACGTTGTCGAGGAACTCGCGCTCCACGCGCTCCTTGTCGAGCAGCTGCATTCCCTGGTCGGCGTACGAGACGTACTTGACCCGGGCGACGTCCGCGAACTTGTGCAGCGCGTCCTCCGGGTCGGCGCCCAGGTGCAGCTCGCGGCGCAGCGGGAACTTCGTCAGCGGCAGGTCGTAGGTGGCCCGCTCATCGAGGTAGGCGCCGACCAGCTGCTCGACCTGCTCGATGGTCTGCTGCGGCGTGATCGTCCAGACGTCGCCGTGACGCGCGGCGCGGCGGACGCCCATCTCCTTCATCGCACCGAGCCAGATCGGCGGACGCGGCTTCTGGATCGGGTGCAGGTGGGTGGGGCGGTCCTCGATGTCGAAGAACTTGCCGTGGTGGGTGACCCGGTCCTGGGTCCACAGCTTCGTCATCACCTCGATCAGCTCCTCGAGCAGCGAGTAGCGCTGCTTGAAGGGCTTGTCGAAGACCTCGTACTCATGCGGCAGGTAGCCGGTGCCGATCCCGACCACCAGCTTGCCCCGGGTGATGATGTCCAGGGTCGCCAGGTCCTCGGCCAGCTGGACGGGGTGGTGCAGCGGGCCGACCAGCACGGTGGTGCCGATCTTCACGTGATCGTCGAGCTCGGCGGCGAGCCGCGCGAGCATCGGGACCGGCTGCAGCCAGCGAAACCCGTCGTACAGGTAGTGCTGGCCGATGGTGATGTAGGTGAAGCCCGCCTTCTGGGCCGCCTCGACCTTGCGCAGCATCAGGTCCAGATGCTCCTCGGGCGGGGTTGAGACGGGCTGGTCGCCCATCAGGATTCCGAACTCCACGATCGTCTCGCTTTCTGGTCGGCCCGCCCCTGCCGGGCGGCTCCGCCTGGGTCACTCGGCGACAGGCCCGTCAGCCGACACTTCACACCCGGACGCCGTACGACGTGGCGACGCCGTACGGCCGACCGGTCAGAGCAGGAGGGTGCCCATGTCGACGGCGAGCGTCTGGCCGGTGACGAAGCGCGCCTCGTCCGAGCACAGCCAGGTCACCGCGTTGGTGATCTCCTCGGGCTCGACCGGCCCGCGCTCCATCACGTTGGCCATCCACCCACCGGGGGCGTCACCGGCGAGGTCCGCGGTGAAGAACTCGTTGTCGATCATCTTCGTGCTGACGCCGGCCGGGATGACGGTGTTGACGCGTACGCCGTGCTTGCCGAGCACCATCGCGAAGTTGCGCATCAGCGACAGCACGCCGGTCTTGGCCGCGCCGTAGCCCATCTGGCCCGGGTTCAGCATCTCCTCCTTGTAGGCGACGCCGATGTAGCTCGACGTGGAGCCGGTGATGCAGATGGCGCCGCCCCGACCCCGCTCGATCATCCCCGGGGTCACCGCGTGCAGCAGGTAGTAGACGCCGCTGAGCATCGTGCTCACCGAGTCGTGCCACGCGGCGATGTCGTGCTTGTTCCTGCCGTAGCTGGCCATGATGCCGGCATTGGCGAGGACGATGTCGATGGCGCCGAACCGCTCCTCGGTCGCGGCCACCGCGGCCTTCACGGCCTCCTGGTCTCGCACGTCGCACTGGATCGCGAGGACCTCCGCCCCGAGCTCCTTGAGCTCGCGCTCGGTCGAGGCGAGGTCATCGGTGCTCGACATCGGGTAGGCGACCGAGTCGATCTGGCCGGCGATGTCGAGGATCGCGACGTTCGCCCCCTCGCTGGCCAGACGCAGCGCGTGCGAGCGCCCCTGGCCCCGGGCGCCGCCGGTGACGATGGCGGTCTTGCCGTCGAAACGTCCCATGGTGCTCTCCACTTCTGTTCGGGTGCTGTCGGGTCGGCTCAGGTGCCCGGCGGGCGGGTGATGCCGGCGAGGGCGTACTGGATGTGCTTGACCTCGAAGAACTCGGCGTAGCCGTCCTCGCCCAGCTCGCGACCGACGCCGCTGCGACCGGGACCGCCCCAGGGCGCGTCGGGCCGCATGCCGGAGCCGCCGTTGACGGTGACCGTGCCGGCCCGGATCCTGCGGGCGACCTGGATCGCCTCGTCGAGCGGGCCGAAGACGTTGCCGGCCAAGCCGTAGCGGGTGTTGTTGGCGAGCTCGATGGCGTGGTCGACGTCCCGGTAACCGAAGATCATGCCGACCGGGGCGAAGAACTCGGTGTCGGCCAGCGGGTCGTCGGGGTGCACGTCGCGGAGCAGCCCGGGGCGCATGAAGTGTCCCTGGTCCAGGCCCTCGGGACGGCCGCCGCCGGCACCCCAGCTGGCGCCGCGATCCATCAGCTCGGCGATCCACCCCTCGACCTTGTCCCGGTGGGCCGCGGAGATCACCGGGCCCACGACGCTGTCCTCCTCCATCGGGTCACCGACCTTGACCCCGGCGATGAAGTCCTCGGCGAGCCGGCAGAACTCGTCCACCCTCTCCTCGGGGACCAGGATCCGGCTCCAGGCCGCGCAGCCCTGGCCGGCGTTGCGGGCGAACCGCAGGATCGAGGCGCCGACGGTGGCGGGCAGGTCGGCGCTGGGGAGGACGATGTTGGGGCTCTTGCCCCCGAGCTCGAGGACCGCCTTGCTCAGCGACCCGAGCGCTCCTTGGGACATCACCATGGCGCCGACCGCGTCGGAGCCGGTGAAGGAGACCAGGTCGACGTCGCGGTGGCCGGTCAGGTGGATGCCGATCTCGGGGCCCCCGGTGACCAGGTTGACCACACCGGGCGGGAAGCCGGCCTCGTCGAGGAGCTCGAAGATCCGCAGCGTGCTCCACAGGCCCTGCGGCGAGGGGAGCACGACGGTCGTGCAGCCGGAGGCGAGAGCACCGCCGAGCTTCCAGACCAGGAGGTTGAGGGGGTAGTTGTACGCCGGGAGCGCCGCGACCACGCCGACGGGCTCGTAGTGCAGGAGGCTGCCCGAGGCGACCGGCTTGTCGTAGTGCGGGAGCGCCTGCTCGTAGCCACCGCGCGGGCCCTTGAGCGCCATGGTGGCGTACCAGCGCAGCACGTCGATGGGGCCGCCGACCTGCATCGCCCGGCACGCGGCGACCGGGGTGCCGACCTCGGAGGCGATGAGCCGCGAGAGGGGCTCGGTCTCGCGCTCGAGGATGTCGGCGAACCTGTTGATCGCATCAGCCCGCATCTGCGGGGTCCAGGAGCGCCACTGCGAGGAGGGGTGGAAGGCCGCCTTCGCCGCCGCGACCGCCTCGTCGACCTGCTCGACCGAGCTGGTCACGGTCTCCCCCAGGGGTGCCTCAGTCGACGGGCTCACGGACAGGAAGGACTCCCCCGAGGCGCCGTCCATCCAGGTCGAGCTGATGTAGGTGCTCGCGGTCCGCTTCTCGACTGTCATCAGGTCTCCTCACCTTCGGGCGGACCATCGGGGACGACGGCCATCACTCGACTTGGATCATAGCAATCATAGGCATGATTGGGAACCATTGGCGGGCCGCGTCACGCACACTCGAGCCCTTGACGAACGCGGGTTATTCCGTAGGATTGATTATCACTAATATGCGTCCCTCCGTCGCACTCCCCTCGACCATCGGAGCACCATGACAGACGCACCCGAGAAGCCGGTCCAGCAGCTCGAACGCGTGATCATCCGGTTCGCCGGCGACTCCGGCGACGGCATGCAGCTGACCGGGGACCGGTTCACCCAGGAGACGGCGGCGTTCGGCAACGACCTGTCGACGTTGCCCAGCTTCCCCGCGGAGATCCGGGCGCCCCAGGGCACCATCCCGGGAGTCTCGTCGTTCCAGCTGCACTTCGCCAGCCGCGACATCCTCACCCCGGGTGACCACCCCGACGTCCTGGTCGCGATGAACCCGGCCGCCTTGAAGGCCAATGTCGCCGACCTCAAGCCGGGTGCGGTGATCGTCCTGGACACCCACGACTTCACCGCGCGCAACCTGACCAAGGCCGGCTACACGACCGACCCCGTCGAGGACGGCTCGCTGACCGACTTCCAGGTGCACGCGCTCGACCTCACGGGGATGACCGTCGAGGCGGTCAAGGAGTTCGGGCTCTCCCGCAAGGACGCTGCCCGCTCCAAGAACATGTACTCCCTCGGGCTGCTGTCGTGGATGTATGGCCGCCCGGTCGAGGGGACGATCGACTACGTCTCGACCAAGTTCGCCAAGAAGCCCGAGATCCGCGACGCCAACCTGGCCGCCTTCAAGGCCGGCTACCACTTCGGCGAGACCACCGAGTCGTTCGCCGTGCGCTACGAGGTCAAGCCCGCCGAGGCCGCCGCCGGGCGCTACCGCAACATCACCGGCAACCTGGCGCTCTCCTACGGCCTGGTCGCGGCTGGGAGGCTCAGCGAGCTGCCGGTCTTCCTCGGCGCCTACCCGATCACGCCGGCGTCCGACATCCTGCACGAGCTGAGCAAGCACAAGGCGTTCGGCGTCACCACGTTCCAGGCCGAGGACGAGATCGCCGGCATCGGCGCGGCCATCGGCGCCGCGTACGCCGGCCACCTCGGCGTGACCAGCACGTCAGGGCCGGGCGTCGCGCTCAAGGCCGAGGCCATGGGGCTCGCGGTCATGCTGGAGCTGCCGCTGGTGGTCGTGGACGTGCAACGCGGTGGGCCGTCCACGGGCCTGCCGACCAAGACCGAGCAGGCCGACCTGCTCCAGGTGATGTTCGGCCGCAACGGCGAGGCCCCGCTCCCGGTGATCGCGGCTCAGGCGCCCGCGGACTGCTTCGACGCCGCGATCGAGGCCGCGCGGATCGCGGTCACCTACCGCACCCCGGTGGTGCTGCTCTCCGACGGCTACCTGGCCAACGGCTCCGAGCCGTGGGCGCTGCCCGACGTGGCGTCGCTGCCCAGGATCGAGGCCGGCTTCGCCACCGGCACCAACCACACGAGCGTGGGCAAGGACGGGGAGGAGACGGCCGACTTCTGGCCCTACCTGCGCGATCCCGGGACGCTTGCCCGTCCGTGGGCGCCGCCCGGCACTGCCGGCCTCGAGCACCGCATCGGCGGGATCGAGAAGGGCGACGGGCACGGCAACATCTCCTACGACCCGGCCAACCACGACTTCATGGTCCGCACCCGCCAGGCCAAGGTGGACGGGATCGCCCGGTCCATCCCTGACCTGGAGGTCGACGACCCGGCCGGCGAGGCCCGGCTGCTGGTGATCGGGTGGGGCTCGACCTACGGCCCGATCGGAGCCGGTGTACGCCGCGTGCGCCGGCGCGGCCTGGACGTCGCGCAGGTGCACCTGCGCCACATCAACCCCTTCCCCCGCAACCTCGGGGAGATCCTCAAGCGCTACGACAAGGTCGTGGTGCCCGAGATGAACCTCGGGCAGCTGGCGATGCTGCTACGCGCGGAGTTCCTCGTCGACGCCGAGTCGCGCACCAACGTGCGCGGGATGCCGTTCGGCGCCGAGGAGATGGAGGACATCCTGCTGGCGTCGCTCGCCGCCCTCGGCGTCGCTCCCACCGCTGACCACGAGGCCGAGGAGGCCCTGCGATGACCACGCCTGCGACCGTCACCGACCTGCCCGACCCGGTGCTGGGGACCGCGCTCGTCCCGACCCTGGGCGAGGGCGAGAGCCAGACCGGGAAGGACTTCACCTCCGACCAGGAGGTCCGCTGGTGCCCCGGCTGCGGCGACTACGCCGTGCTCAAGGCCGTCCAGGGGTTCCTCCCCGGCCTCGGGCTGCGCCGCGAGAACATCGTGTTCGTCTCCGGCATCGGCTGCTCCAGCCGGTTCCCGTACTACCTCGACACCTACGGCATGCACTCGATCCACGGCCGAGCCCCCTCCATCGCCACCGGCATCGCCACCGCCCGCGAGGACCTCTCGGTGTGGGTCGTCACCGGTGACGGCGACGCGCTGTCCATCGGCGGCAACCACCTGATCCACGCCCTGCGCCGCAACGTGAACATGACGATCCTGCTGTTCAACAACCGAATCTACGGCCTGACCAAGGGCCAGTACTCCCCCACCTCGGAGACCGGCAAGGTCACCAAGTCCACCCCGATGGGCTCGGTCGACCACCCCTTCAACCCGGTCTCGCTGGCCCTGGGCGCCGAGGCGTCCTTCGTGGCCCGCACCATCGACTCCGACCGCAAGCACCTCACCTCGGTGCTCTCCGCGGCCGCCGCGCACCGCGGCACCTCGCTGGTCGAGATCTACCAGAACTGCCCGATCTTCAACGACGGCGCGTTCGACGCGATCAAGAACCCCGACACCAAGGCCGACGCCATCATCCCGCTGGTCCACGGCGAGCAGATCCGGTTCGGAGCCGCACAGGAGGACGGGCTCGGGCACAAGTGCCTGGTCCGAGACGCCGGCGGCGGCGTGCGGGTCGCGGAGGTGGCCGGCGTGGCAGCCGAGGACATCCTCGTGCACGACGCGCACCACCCCGACCCCACCAGGGCGTTCGCGATCAGCCGGCTCACCGACTCCGGCTACCTCCACCAGTCCCCCATCGGCATCTTCCGCCAGGTCGAGCGCCCGACGTACGACGACCAGGCCCGCGTGCAGCTCTCGACGGCCGGGGAGCCCGGTGACCTGCAAGCACTGATCGACGGCCCGGACGTGTGGACCGTGGAGGAGGAGAACCGATGACCTACGTGATCGCGCAGCCCTGCGTGGACCTCAAGGACCGCTCGTGCGTAGACGAGTGCCCGGTCGACTGCATCTACGAGGGCAAGCGGATGCTCTACATCCAGCCCGACGAGTGCGTCGACTGTGGCGCCTGCGAGCCGGTCTGTCCTGCGGAGGCGATCTTCTACGAGGACGACACCCCGGAGGAGTGGAAGGGCTACTACGAGGCCAACGTGGGGTTCTTCGCCGAGATCGGCTCCCCCGGCGGCGCCTCGAACACCGACGTGAGCGGCCAGGACCACCCGATGGTCGCCGCGCTGCCGCCACAGAACCAGGACTGAGCCGGGCCCGGCCGACTGCCCGGCGCACCCGGCGCACCCGGCTCCGTCAGGCACGGGTCCAGCAGACGGAACCAACGCGCCACAAGTGCCGACTCGGCGCACCACAAGGGCCGACTCGGCGAACCGGCCCCGGAAAGTTGCGTTCAGCCCGGCCGATCCTTCTGCTCCCTCTTGTTCCGGTAGGGCTGCCTGTGCTGGCGTTTACGGGACATAAGTGCGGCACGACTCAAATCGATCTCGAGTCCCCCAGAAGAGCCGACCTCGCAGCGCGGGAGACCGTCCCGAGATCAAGCTATTGAGTTTGCCGCCGCAGGATCCCTGCCCTCCTCCGCCCCGACGGGAACCGAGGGCTACCCGCTCGGTCATGCCGCGATCCCCGCGGTCCTGCCGAGACGCGGACGGTCGGACAGCGCAGCAGCGGACGGTCTCAGTGAGTGGCGAGCTGTCCGGTGAGTCGTTCGTGGCGGTCGGCGCTGGAGGGGTTGAGGCCGATGATGGTGACGGTCTTGGCCTTGCGGGCGTACTTGGTGGTGATGGCGTCGAGTGAGGCGACGGTGGAGGCGTCCCAGACGTGCGAGTCGGTGAGGTCGATGACGACCTGGTCGGGGTCCTCGGCATACTCGAACTGGGTGTACAGGTCGTTGGAGGAGGCGAAGAAGAGCTCGCCGGTGACGCGGTACACGGCCGTGGCGTTCCCCTCGCGGTCCTCGACGAGCTCGCGGCGGGTCTCGGTGAGGTGGGCAACGCGGCGGGCGAACAGAGTCATGGCGACCAGGACGCCCACGACGACGCCGATGGCGAGGTTGTGGGTGGCGACGGTGACCGCGACGGTGGCGACCATGACGATGGTCTCCGACTTCGGCATCCGGCGCAGGGTGGCGGGTTGGATGGAGTGCCAGTCGAAGGTTCCGACCGAGACCATGATCATGACCGCGACCAGCGCGGCCATCGGGATGATGGCGACGACGTCGCCGAAGCCGACGACCAGGATGAGCAGGAACACCCCGGCCAGGAAGGTCGAGATGCGGGTGCGGGCCCCGGAGGCCTTCACGTTGATCATCGTCTGACCGATCATGGCGCAGCCGCCCATGCCGCCGAAGAACCCGGTGATGACGTTCGCGGCGCCCTGGCCCCACGACTCCCGGGTCTTGTCGGAGTGGGTGTCGGTGATGTCGTCGACGAGCTTGGCGGTCATCAGCGACTCCAGCAGCCCGACCAGCGCCATCGCCACCGCGTAGGGGGCGATGATCTGGAGCGTGTCGAGGTTGAACGGCACATCGGGGACGAACAGGCTCGGCAGCGAGCTGGGCAGCTCGCCCTCGTCCCCCACGTCGGGGACGGTGACGGCTGCCAGGACGGTGAACCCGGTCAGCGCGATGATGGCGACCAGCGGAGCCGGGATCACCTTGGTGACCCGCGGGAGGCCGACCATCACCGCGATGCCGATGGCGATCATCGGGTAGACCAGCCAGGGCACGTCGACCATGTAGGGCACCTGGGCCATGAAGATGAGGATGGCCAGGGCGTTGACGAACCCGACCATGACCGAGCGCGGGATGAACCGCATGAGCTTGCCGAAGCCGCCGAGGCCGAGCACGATCTGGATGAGGCCGCCGAGCAGGACGGTGGCGATCAGGTAGTCCAGGCCGTGCTCCCGCATGACGGGAGCGATGACCAACGCGATGGCGCCGGTAGCGGCCGAGATCATCGCTGGCCGCCCGCCGAGGAACGAGATGGCGACGGCCATGGTGAAGGACGCGAACAGCCCGACCTGCGGGTCGACGCCTGCGATGATCGAGAACGAGATCGCCTCGGGGATGAGCGCGAGCGCGACAACGAGGCCGGCGAGGACCTCGGTGCGCAGTAGCTTCGGCGAACGCAGCGCTGTCCTGACACTGTTGTCGGGTACGGGCTGCGCGACGGCGGGCGCGGACGTGGTCAAGGCAAGGTGCTCCGATCGAGCGTGAAGGGTGGCGGTCGTCGGCCGCGGTGCGCCGCACCTGCTGTGAGTGCGAGACAATGCGACCGGGTGCTGGCGCCATCGCCAGCGGAAGATTGAAACACAACTCTACCCTTACGGAAGGGTAGAGTTGAAGTTGAAGTTGAAGTTGACGCGACGTGAGGGGCCACGGTGACCAGCAGGGTGGAGTTGTCGGACGCGGGCCGCGAGGCCGGACCGCCATCGTCGGGCGTCATGCACATCGGCGAGGTCGCCGCCCGGACCGAGCTGTCACTGCGCAGCCTGCGGCACTGGGAGGAGGTGGGCCTGCTCGCACCCTCGGGTCGCACCGAGGGCGGGTTCCGGCTCTATACCGAGGACGACGTCGAGAAGATCTTGGTCATCCGCCGCATGAAGCCGCTCGGCTTCACCCTGGACGAGATGAAGGCCGTCCTCGACGACATCGAGGCGCTGCGAGACCCCGCCACCTCTGACACCGTCCGGGTCGAGGCACGGGACCGTCTGGCCTCGGTCCAGGCAGAAGCCGCTGACCGACGCCACAAGCTGGTCCGACAGCTCGAGATGGCAGACGAGTTCATCGGCCTCCTCGCTCGGGAGACCAGGTGACCCGGCAGGTCACCGCCCCCTCGAGCTGAGATCAACCAGGCCACAGCCGGCCTGGGGCGGAGGACGCACCGTCGACGTCAACCGCCGGCTCGAGACTGGTCAGCCACGACCCGCCCGCAGCCCGCGCTCGGGCGGAGAGCAGTGTCAGGCCAGCCAGGGACGCGGTGAGCGAGCCGACGATCACGCCCAGCTGGAAGTCGTCGTCCAGCGCGCTCCCCTTCGTCGCCATCAGTCGTTGATGGCCTCAGACCCCTGCTCGTCGTCCAGTTGTTGAACGACGACACGGGTGGTGTCGCGGGCGGTTCGGCCGGCCCCCATGAGGGTGGCGGACGCTGCGCCGGTCCAGTCGCCGTACCCGACCAGGTGCAGCCGGGGCTCGTCGGTCGCCCGCGTGTCAGCTGGTCCACCCGTGCGCGGGTGCCCGTCCACGGTGCTCAGATGGAGTGGGCTCAGGTGTCGCAAAGCCGGCCGGAATCCGGTGCACCAGATGATGGCGTCCGAGTCGCGCCTCGTGTCGTCGGCCCACACGATGCCAGTGGCGTCGAGCCGGCTGAACATGGGCAGCGCCTCGAGGGCCCCGCGCTCGCGTGCCTCGCGGACGCTCGGCACCACCACGATGTCGCCGAGGCCGCCGACGCCGGGGTGGTCGCGGCCCTCGAGCTGCGCTTGGACGCGTCGGGTGGCGGTGGTGAACAGGACCCGGCCGTCAACGTCGTCGGGAAGGAACCGCGGCGGCCGGGTGGTCACCCAGGTGGTATCGGCGACCGTCGAGACCTCCGCGAGAATCTGGGCGCCGGAGTTGCCACCACCGACCACCACGACCCGCTGCCCGGCGAAGTCCTCGGGCCGCCGGTACTGCGAGGCGTGCAGCTGCCGGCCCGCGAAGCCCTGCGCGCCGGGGTAGGCCGGCCAGAAAGGTTGAGTCCAGGTGCCGGTGGCCGACACGACGATCCTGGCGGTGAGATCGCCATGGCTGGTGCGCACCAGCAACGGCTCGCGCTCATGGGGGCCGTGGCTCGACCTCTCGACGGACAGCACTCGCCGCGGGCGCTCGACGGCGAGCTCGTAGCGCTGCTCGTAGCGGGTGAGGTAGTCGACGACGTGGTCGCGGGGCGGGAACCCGCAGGACGCGTCATCCCACGGCGGCATCATCCAGCCCGGCAACGAGGAGTACGTCGAGGGCGAGAACAGCCGCAGCCCGTCCCACATCTGCGGCCAGGCCCCACCCGGTCGGTCGGCGGCATCGAGGATGACGAAGTCCTCGCCGGGTAGCAGTCCGGCCCGGCGCAGGTAGAAGCCGACCGCCAGTCCGGCCTGCCCACCGCCGACGACGGCAACCGCGACTTCTCGGACCTTCCCGTCACCGGAGCTGGCGCGGTCGGCGGACATCCGCGTGCTCAGTTGATCTCGCTGCGGCGCTCGAGCAGGACAGTGTCGCGCCAGACGCCGTCGAGCTGGGCGATGCGGGTGCGCACGGCGAGGGTGCGGTAGCCGGCGGAGTGGTGCAGGGCGATGCTGGCGCGGTTCTCGGGGAAGATCGAGGTCTGCAGCGTCCAGAGCTCGGCCCGGTCGGCCTCCATGACCTGGGTGTACAGGAGCGCCTTGCCGACACCCCGGCCGCGGGCGGCGGGCGCGACGTAGACCGAGCTCTCCCCGACGCCGGCGTAGCAGTCACGGGCCGAGACCGGGGTGATGGCGGTCCATCCGACGACCTCGCCGTTCAGCTCAGCGACCCAGGCCAGGTCGGGCAGCCAGCGGTCGCGTAGTTGCTGGGCGGTGGGAAGGGTCGTCTCGAAGGTGGCGTTGCGGGTCGCGAGGCCCTCATCGTAGATGGCGAGGACGGCCGGCATGTCGGCCTCGGTCACCAGGCGGGTGGTGACGTCGGCCGGCAGGTCGTCCGGGCAGCACGGGGGCGAGGAGAGCGTGCCCATGATGACGTCAGCGGCGTGCGGGAGTCCGGTGCAGCAGGCGGCGTTGACCGAGACCATGCTCGCGGTGCCGACCTTGTCGACGACCACGAAGCCGACCTTCTTCAGCAGCTCCACGTGGTGCGAACAGGTGGACTGGCTGACTCCGAGGGCTGCGGCGAGGTCGCCGATGCGCATCGCGCCGGCCGGTGACGTCGAGACCGTGTGGAGGAGTCGCACCCGTGTGGGGTCCGCCAGAACAGCGAACCACTCGGCGTAGCTCTCCGCCTCGGCCTTGCCCAAACCGGGCGTCTCGCGTCGCTCGCCCGCGTCCAGCAGCGGCAGCACGGGCCTGCCCGGCAAAGTCCCGGTGGGCTGCGCCGCGGCGGACTTCGGGGCTGACTGCGTGTCGGTGACCGATGACGACGTCATGCTCGAAGAGTACCTTGCTTCCATCGACTTCCGTCGATACAGTCCCTCACATCGAGTCCATCGACTGCAGTCGATGAAGTGCCCAAGAACTGAGGAGTTAGTGATGCAGCACCCCGTGGTCATCATCGGCACCGGCCCCATCGGGCTGGCCGCCGCCGCCAACGCCGCCGAGCGGGGGATGGACTTCGTCGTCCTTGAAGCCGGGCCTCACGCCGGCGCGGCCGTTGGCGAGTGGGCCCATGTGCGCCTGTTCTCCTCGTGGTCCGAGCTTGTGGACTCCGCCGCGCGGCGCCTGCTGGACGCGTCCGGGACCTGGACTGCCCCGGACGACGCCGCCTACCCCACCGGGGGTGAATGGCGGGACGGCTACCTGCAGCCGCTCGCCGAGCTCCTGGCCGGCACCACCGGCGGGCAGGTCCGCTATGACTCGCGGGTCGTTGGTGTCGGTCGCGCTGGCCGGGACCTGCTGGTCGACTCCGGGCGCGAGAGTGACCCGTTCGCCATCCACGTCGAAACGTCCCGAGGTCGCGAGCGGCTCCTTGCCAGCGCAGTCGTGGACGCTTCCGGCACCTGGACGCGCCCGAATCCGCTCGGCGCCGACGGCTACCCCGCCCTCGGCGAGACCGAGAACGCCAACCGCATCACCTACGGCATCCCCGACTTCTCTGACCCGGCCATCGCCGCACGCTACGCCGGCAAGCACGTCGCCGTCGCCGGCAAGGGAGCCTCCGCCCAGGGAGTCCTCGTCGGCCTGGCCAAGCTCGCGAAGACCGACGCCGGCGCCGGCGCCGGCACTCAGGTGTCGTGGCTGCTGCGCCGCCCGTCCGTAGGCGACGCGTTCGGAGGCGGCGACAACGACCAGCTCGAGCAGCGCGGCAAGCTCGGCCAGGACGCCAAGGCCGCCGCCACCAGCGGCATCGTCACCAACCTCACCCAGTTCCGCACCGCGTCGGTGACCGCCCAGCCGGACGGTCGCCTGAGCATCACCTCGCTCGACGGGCAGAGCGTGTCCGACGTCGACGAGATCATCGTCGTCACCGGGTTCCGGCCCGACTTCGGCTTCCTCTCCGAGGTCCGCCTCGACCTCGACCCCGCCCTCGAGGCCCCGCGGGTGCTTGCCGACCAGATCCACCCCGACCACCACAGCTGCGGGGACGTGGCTCCGCACGGGCACCGCGAGCTCACCCAGCCCGAGCAGGGTCTCTTCCTGGTCGGGATGAAGTCCTACGGCCGCGCGCCGTCGTTCTTGGCCATGACCGGCTACGAGCAGGTCCGTTCCGTTGTCGCCGCGCTCGACGGTGACCTCGTAGCCGCCGACCGGGTCGACCTCGTCCTGCCTGAGACCGGCGTCTGCAACGGCGCCGGCGCATTCGACGATCCCGACGACCTCGCCGACCTCGGCGCAGCGAGTGGCGGCGGCTGCTGCGGGCCCGCCGCTGTAGAGCCGCACCTGATCACCCTCGGCGCCAGTGCCGGCGCTGCCAGCGCCGCGGGCAGCTCCTGCGGGTGACCCACACCCGCCCGCAGCCCGGCGGCGGCGACACACTCGACGCCGCCGGGCTGCGGCACGTGGTGGCGGTGCTGAGCACCGTGCAGATCGTGTCCTGGGGTGTCCTCTACTACGCGTTCGCTGCTGTCCAGTCCTCCATCGCCACCGACACCGGCTGGTCGAGCGTCGCGATCACCGGCGCGTTCTCCCTGTCCCAGATCCTCTCCGGCGGCGTCGGGATCTGGGTCGGTCGGCACATCGACGCGTTCGGCCCACGCCGAGTGATGACCGCCGCGTCACTCGTCGCCATCCCGGGGGTTGCCAGCGTGGCGCTGGCCCCGAACCTCGCCCTGTTCTACCTCGGATGGGCGCTCGTCGGGGTCGCCATGGGCACGCTCTACCCGCCCGCGTTCGCCGCCCTGACCCACTGGGGCGGAACGCAACGGGTACGTGCCCTCACCACCCTGACGCTCGTCGCCGGCCTGGCCAGCACCGTGTTCGCCCCACTCGCCTCACTCCTCGAGGACCTCGTCGGCTGGCGCGGCGCCTACCTCATCCTCCTGGCCGGCCTGGCCCTCATCACGATCCCCTTGCACTGGTGGGGACTCGACCACCCGTGGCGCACGACCGACCATGCTGGGGGCGAGGGGACGCCGACCCCACCCGTCGGACCTTCGACGGCACAGGCCGCCGCAGCCGTCCGCAGTCGGCCGTTCGTGCTGCTGGTGGCAGCGAACGCCCTCACCGCACTGGCCGTCTTCGCGGTCGTCATCAACCTCGTGCCCATGCTGGTCGAGCAAGGCCTGAGCCGGAACCTCGCCGCCGTCGCCCTCGGCCTCGGCGGCGTAGGGCAAGTCGCCGGACGCCTCGGCTACGCCCGATTCGCGGCCGCTACCTCGGTCACCGTCCGCGGCGTCGTCGTGCTGGCTGCCCTCGCGGTAGCGACCGCCGCGCTGGCCCTGGCGCCGACGTCCACTGCCGCGCTCATCGTGCTCGGGATGGTCCTCGGACTCGCCCGCGGCATCTACACACTCATTCAGGCCACCGCCGTCACCGACCGATGGGGCCCGACCGCGTACGGCACCGTGAACGGCATCCTCACCGCACCAGCGCTCGCCGCCGCTGCCATCGCCCCCTTCGTCGGGGCCACACTTGCCCAGGCGCTGGGCTCCTACGCCGACGCGTTCCTGGTCCTCGCAGCCGTAGCCGGCGTCGCCGCCGCCCTGATGGCCGGCGCCACCCCCAAGAACCGCCCGGCTCAGCAGGACGTCGACGCGGAGCCGGGCGCCATCTCAGAGCTGCGCTGAGGCAGCCTTGGCACCACGGTCAGGCAGAAGCTCGTCGAGAAGCGAAGCAATGTGCGCGTCGATGTCGTCTCGCACCCGCCGAACGACGTCGAGGTCGGCGCCGACGGGGTCGGCGACGTCCCAGTCGACGTAGCGCCGCCCAGGCAGCACCGGGCACGAGTCACCGCAGCCCATGGTCACGACCACGTCCGCACCGGAGACGACCTCATCGGTCAGCGGCTTGGGGAACAGCTCGGACGTGGACACCCCCACCTCGGCAAGGACAGTGGTGACCTCGTCCTGGACGTGGTCACCGGGTCGGGTCCCGGCCGAAGCGACCTCCACCGCACCAGCTGAGCGCTGCGCGAGCAACGCTGCGGCCATCTGCGAGCGCCCGGAGTTGGCTGTGCACACGAACAGCACCAACGGGCGCAGCGCCTCGCGCCCGGGCATGGCCCGGGAGGCTGCCCGGAGCCGCTCACGTGCGAAGCGCTCAGCCAGCAACGGCAGGAACCCCTCGATGCTCGCCGGGAGCAACCGCGCATAGCTGTCCTCCAAGATCTGCTCGACCGTTTGCGAGGAGAAGACGCCGGCGAACTCCCCGACGAGCTCAGCGTGCGTCGCGGCCAACGTGGGACCCGTGTTCGTGTGCATGACAGCTCCAGTCGAGTAGCAGCACCCCACCCTGGGTGCGAGGCATGGACGAGTGTCGATGTTGATGAGTGTCAATGTGGCGGGAAGTATCGACGTATGTCAACATTCACGCATGTCGAAGTCTTTGCAGAGTGACTGCGCACCCCTCACGGCCGACGGGCTGGCGTGCTGCGTCCCGTTGGCTCGCGAGCCCATCAGCGCCGAGCAGGCCGCCGGCGTGGTCGCGATGCTCAAGGCCATGGCCGACCCAGCTCGGTTGAGGCTGCTCTCGCTGGTCCTGTCCCACGAGGGCGGTGAGGCATGCGTGTGCGACCTGCTGCCGCACTTCGACCTGTCCCAGCCGACCATCAGCCACCACCTCAAGGTCCTCCACGAGGCCGGGCTGCTGAACCGCGAGAAGCGCGGCACCTGGGTCTACTACATCGCCCGACCCGAGGTCATGGCCGCGCTTGGAGCCCTGTTCGCCACCGGCAACACCGCGAACGCCAACGAGATGGCGGGGGCTTCGGCATGAGCGACGCCGTCCGCGAGACGCCTGCCGCCGGCGCCGACACTCCAGTACTCCAGCGGCTCTCGACCCTGGACCGGTTCCTCCCGGCCTGGATCGGCGTGGCCATGGTCGCCGGCCTCCTGCTCGGCCGGCTCGTCGACGGCCTCGACGACGCCCTCGCGAAGGTGGAGATCGGCTCGGTCTCCCTGCCCATCGCCATCGGCCTGCTCGTGATGATGTACCCGGTCCTCGCCAAGGTCCGCTACAACGAGCTCGGCCACGTCACCGGCGACCGCCGCCTCCTGGCGACCTCGATCGTCCTGAACTGGGTCCTCGGCCCAGCACTGATGTTCGCGCTGGCCTGGCTGCTGCTCCCGGACCTGCCGGAGTACCGCACCGGCCTCATCATCGTCGGCCTCGCCCGGTGCATCGCCATGGTGCTGATCTGGAACGACCTCGCATGCGGCGACAGAGAGGCCGCCGCCATCCTGGTGGCCATCAACGCGGTCTTTCAGATCCTGGCCTTCGCCGTCCTCGGCTACTTCTACCTCCAGGTCCTGCCCGGATGGCTCGGCCTCGACCAGACCGACCTCGACGTCTCCATGTGGGGCATCGCCAAGTCCGTGCTCGTCTTCCTCGGCATCCCGCTCGCCGCCGGGTTCCTCACCCGCACCCTCGGCGAACGCGCCAAGGGCCGCGAGTGGTACGAGACCACCCTGCTGCCCCGCATCGGACCCTGGGCGCTCTACGGGCTGCTGTTCACCATCGTCCTGCTCTTCGCGCTCCAGGGCGACACCATCACCAACCAGCCTCTCGACGTCGTCCGCATCGCCGTACCGCTGTTGGTCTACTTCGCCCTCATGTGGGGCGGCTCCATGCTGCTGACCAGGGCGCTGGGGTTCGACTACCAACGCGCGACCGCCGTCTCCTTCACCGCCGCCGGCAACAACTTCGAGCTCGCCATCGCCGTGGCCATCGGCGTCTTCGGCGTCGCCTCCGGCCAAGCACTCGCCGGCGTCGTCGGCCCGCTCATCGAGGTCCCCGTCCTCGTCGGCCTCGTCTACGTCAGCCTCTGGGCTCGCAAGTTCTTCCCCGACCGCGCCACCACCCAGCCCGACACCCGCCCCTCCTCGACCGACCCCTCAGGAGCGCCCCAATGACCGAGACCGACCTCACCACCAGCCCCGAAACTGCGGCCGGTCAGCCCGACGTTCCACAAGTCGTGTTCGCCTGCATCCGCAACGGCGGCCGCTCCGTCATCAGCCGAGTCCTGACCGAGCACTACGCCGGCTGCCGCGTCCGCGCACTCTCCGCCGGCACCCAGCCCGGCGAGCACATCCACGCCGAAGTCGCCGAGGTCCTCGAGAAGCTCGGCCTCGACACCTCCGGTGAGCAGCCCAAGCTCCTCACCCGCGACACCATCGCGACCAGCACCATGGCCATCACCCTCGGCTGCGGCGAAGAGTGCCCCTACGTCCCCGGCGTGAAGTACATCGACTGGCCCGTCGCCGACCCCGGCGGCCAGGACGAAGCCACCGTGCGGGCCATCATCGCCGACATTGACGCACGGGTCCGCGACCTCCTGGTCGAGCTCGTCCCCGACATCGACCTCCCGGCGTCGGTCCTCGACCAGGCCTGACGAGGACGAGGAGCGCGACCGTGGCCGACAAGCCGAGCGTCCTGTTCGTCTGCGTGAAGAACGGAGGGAAGTCGCAGATGGCCGCCGGTCTCATGCGGCAGCTGGCCGGCGACCGCGTCCACGTCGACTCCGCCGGCACCCACCCGGGCTCGAACCTCAACGAGCTATCGGTGGCGACCCTGCACGAAATCGGCGTCGACATCACCGGACGCAAGCCGAAGCCCGTCACCCCCGCCCTGGTCGGCGCAGCAGACCTCGTCGTCATCCTGGGACGCGAGGCCAAAGTCGAACCCGTCGACGGCACCCGGTTCGAGGTCTGGGAGACCGACGAGCCCTCGGAACGAGGCATCGACGGTGCAGACCGCATGCGGTTGGTTCGCGACGACATCGCGGCACGAGTCCGCCGACTCGCGCAGGACTCGGACTGGCCAAGATCCAAAAATCACCGGCCACTTCCATCGTGATACCCACGAAGTAGTCCCCCTCCGCAGTCACGATTCGGACCTGCCCGATCGCACTCACCTGACGCGTAGGGGTGGCCCTACAACTCCTTGTCATGGACCCGCGGCCAAGTCTGCGAGCCACCGCTCGACCGCATGGGCCTCCACTCAGTAGAACGGCGATGCTGGAGGGCACCTTTCTGTCACCGCCGAGGTCCAGCAGACGGGTTGAGTGGCACGACCAGCAGTTCGCCAAGTCGCCGAAGCGTTGCCCGCACGTCATCGTGTCTGCGACATCTTGTTCAACAAGACGGGTACCTCCTTCTCCATGAGCAACTACGAAAGCCGAACCGGCAACAACCGTCATGACGAAACGCACCGTGCCAACCCAATGGGCGCCTACGTCGCCACGGCAGGTGTGGTCGTATTTCTGATCGCCACTTTCCTTGAGTGGGTCCAGGCCGACGACAAGGGCTTCAGCGGCTATGAGACCGACACCGTCATCCCGTTCACGGCGTACCTCGGCGTCGGCCTGGCCGCTGCGCTGCTCTACGCCGCAAAGCGGGCGACCCGGCGTCAGCACCGGGGCCTGTCCTTGACTTCGATGGCGGCTGGAATCGCCGCCACCGGCTTGGCTCTGTCCTACCTCCTCGAGGTCCCCGGGAACGCCGAGCGGAGGTCCGGTTACGACACCGAGATGGGCGTCTACGTCGGCCTCATCGGAGCCATCGTCTGGGCAGTCGGCTCGTTCCTGCTGGCCAAGGAGCCGGAGGGCGACATCGAGCATCACGAGCATGACAACAACCGCTCCACTGGCCCCGCTGGCAACTGATTCGATACCGACCAGACCTCCGCTCCCGAACGTCGCAGAGAGTCGCGGTGAGTGTCGTGGAACCCGCTGTGGGTTCCACGACGTTCTCGTCTTGCCACCGGATGGACCTGCGAGGCCGTACGGCTGGCCGGGCTGGCGATTGCCCGCAATCGAGGGGTCCGACCTCTGGAGCGCATAGCGCGCTCAACAAGCATGAGCGTGCACTTCGGATCAGGCGTTTGCTGGCGCGTCGCCGCTCCCCCGCTGCCGTTCGCCGGTGCGGACGACACACCTGCGTGGGGCGAGCATCGTCTGGGTCTAACAATCATCACCCGCGGGGTTCGAGAGCTTTGGGTGTTGGTGCGGCTCGGGTTCGCGGTCGTGTTGACGGGTCGCACGCGACACCGGGCCGGCGCCTCACCGCACCCTTGGAAAGTCCGCCGGCTGGGCCTGGGACGGCGGTCGGGTCCCGACGCGTCAGCCACGGAAGTCTGACGGGCGGTTGTGGTGGGTCAGCGGCCGTAGTGGTAGCGGCAGGCGGCGATGCGGATTTCAGTGTTGGTGACCTTGTAGACCAGCCGGTGTTCGTCGGTGATCCGCCGTGACCAGTAGCCGGCGAAGTCATGCTTGAGCGGCTCGGGCTTGCCGATGCCTTCGTTGCCGTTGCGCACGACGTCCTGGATGAGCAGGTTGATGCGCTTCAGCACCTTGCGGTCCTGGGTCTGCCACCACAGGTAGTCCTCCCAGGCATTGGCGTCCCAGACCAGTCGCATCCTCAGTCGGCGTCGAGGAGGTCGTGGCTCTCCCCTGCATCGGCCTCCAGACGCTCCATGGCGTCGAGCAGGCGACGAGCGTTGGCAGGCGATCGCATCAGGTAGGCGGTTTCTCGCAGGGACTCGAAGTCCTCCAACGAGACGATCACCACCGACGGATGACCCGCTCGTGTGATCACAACTTCCTCTCGGTCGTTGACCACGTCATCGAGCACCTGGGCATAGCGTGCTCGGGACTCGGTGTAGCTCAGCGTCTTCACCATCCCACCTCCTCAGTACAGAAAACTGTACAGCCCGGGTCAAGGGTGCGGGGCGGGGCGCGCGCCGTGCGCCAACGGGTTGGAAAACGCGCCCGTCGAGGGGTCGTAGCGATCGATGATGCGAGCCTGAGCGACCACCCCGAGCCCCATTGCGAACCGATGCGACGGGGGGTTTCTGGGACCCAATCCGCGACATAAGTGGAATCGGTTCAAAACGCACAGTGGCCCCCGATCTGCGTTTCCGCAGGTCGGGGGCCACCTTCTTGTAGCGGGGGCAGGATTTGAACCTGCGACCTCTGGGTTATGAGCCCAGCGAGCTACCGAGCTGCTCCACCCCGCGTCGGTGAACAGAACGTTACGACGTCCGCGGGGAAAGACCAAATCGGGATCAGCCCTGGTCCTCGCCCCCCTCGGTCTCGGTGGTGGGCTCGTCCGTGGCGTCCGGATCCTCGGCGCTGTCGCGCTGGTCGGCGAGACGGACCGCGCTGGCGATGAGCTCCTGGGCCCGGTCCACGGACTCCTGGTAGCCGGCGAGGTCGCCGTCCGCGAGGGCCCGGTCGGCCTCCGTGAACGCCGCGTCGGCCTGGCCGAGGAGACGGGCGATGCGCTCGTTGACGCTCAGCGCGGGACCGCCGGGCTCGCCCTGGTTGCCGCCGCCCTGGTTGTTGCCACCCTGGCCACCGGCACCGCCGTTCCCGCCGGCGCCACCGCCGCCGGGCCCGATCTCGACGCCGAGGGTGTCGGCGATCGCCTCGGTGAGGGTCTCGCCCACGCCGACGCTGTCGCCGTAGGACACCAGCACGAAGCGCAGGATCGGGTAGCCGCCCGTGGACGCCGAGCGGACGGCGTACACCGGCTCGATGTACATCAGGCCGTCAGCGACCGGCACCGTCAGCAGGTTGCCGTACGTCGGCTGCGACTGGCTGTTGTTGTAGGGCAGCAGCGCCTCACGCACGGCGTCGTCGTTGCTGAACTCGTTGGCGATCAGGCCCGGACCCTTGGTGTTCTGGTCCTGCAGCTGCAGCACCGTCATCTTGCCGTAGTCCTCCGACGTCGCATCGGAGTTCACGGTGACGAACGAGGCCAGGTTCTCCTTGCCGTAGGGCACGAAGACCGAGGTCAGGGACCAGTCCTGGTCGCCGTTGGCACCCTCGCCGGCGTCCGCGCCCTCGTTGAACAGGCGGTACGGCGGCTGCAGGTCGTTGGTGCTGTTCGGGTCGCGCGGGACCGCCCAGCGGTCGTTGCCCTGGTACCAGTCGCCGGCGTCGGTGACGTGGTAGCGGGCGTAGTGGTAGCGCTGGACCTTGAACAGGTCCTCGGGGTAGCGCAGGTGCTCCATCAGCTCATCGGAGATCTCCGAGCGGTCCTTCACCGTGTCGGGGAAGGCGCTGCGCCAGGTCTGGAGGATCGGGTCCTCCTCGTCCCACGCGTAGAGCGTGACGGTGCCGTCGTAGGCGTCGACGGTCGCCTTGACCGCGTTGCGCATGTAGTTGATCTCGTCGGTCGGCAGCGTCTGCAGGCCGGCCTGCTCCTGCAGCGAGTCGTCGGTCATGTCCTCGAAGGACTCACGCTCGGAGAACGGGTAACGGTCGGTCGTGGTGTAGCCGTCCACGATCCACACGATCTTGCCGTCCACGATCGCCGGGTAGGAGTCGTCGTCGATGGTCAGCCACGGGGCGACCTTCTCGACCCGCTCGCGCGGCGTGCGGTTGTAGAGGATCTCGCTGCCGCCGTGGACACGACCGGACAGCAGGAAGTTCGGCTCGCCGAACTTGATCGCGTAGAGCAGCTGACGGAACGTCGAGCCGATCGGCACGCCGCCGTCGCCGTCGTACGTCGTGGTCTGCTCCTCGTCCTCGGTCGCGCCGGCGAGGCCGAGCTCGACGCTCGGGGAGTCGTCGCTCTCCTTGCCGACCACCGAGTACGACGGGCTCTGCTCGCCGAAGTAGATCCGGCTCTCGTAGCCGCCGACCGCCTTGCTCAGCGCGTCCTGGCGGCTGCCGTCGGAGTTGGTCTGGTTGCCCTCCGCCCACTGGATGTCGGTGCCCTCGGAGTTGTCGTCGGCGCCGCGCTGGTTGGCGTAGGCGGCGATGATGCCGTTGCCGTGGGTGTAGACGGTGTGCAGGTTGGACCAGTTGCGGTCACCGGCGTTCAGGCCGCTCTGGTCGAGCTCGCGGGCGCCGAGCACGAGCGCCCGGTCCCGGCCGCCGATGCGGTAGCGGTCCACGTCGAGGACGTCGGCCACCGAGTAGTAGACGCGGCCCTGCTGGTTCTGCTCGAAGGTCTGGCGCACCAGCTTCGGGTCGACCAGCGGCACCGAGGACGCCTGCGCACGCAGGGTGCGCGCCTTGTCGACGTCCGCGTCGCCGGTCGTGGTGGTCGAGGCGTAGTCGACCTCCTCGATCTCGTCGAGGTCGAAGGCCGCGCGCGTCGCCGCGATGTTGCGCGCGACGTACTCGTTCTCCTTGTCGGCCTCGGAGGGCTTGACCTGGAACTGCTGGACGATGCCCGGCCAGATCGCGCCGAGCAGGACCGCGGAGAGCGCCAGCAGGGCGATGCCCACCGAGGGCAGCGTCCAGGTGCGGCGCCAGACGTTGAGGAAGAACAGCACCGCGCAGATGACGGCGATGCCCATCAGGATGTTCTTCGCCGGCAGCACCGCGTTCTCGTCGGTGTAGGTCATTCCGGTGATCAGCCCGCCGCCCTGGTGGACCAGGTCGAAGCGGTCCAGCCAGTAGTCGACGGCCTTCGCGAGCACGAACAGGCCCAGCAGCACCGAGAGCTGCACCTGTGCGGCGCCGGAGAGCCGGTCGCCGGCGCTCTGCAGGCGGATGCCGCCGTACAGGTAGTGCACCAGCGCCGCGGCGATCAGCGCGATGATCGTGACCGCCATCGTGAAGTCGACCAGGAAGTGCCAGAACGGCAGGTCGAAGACGTAGAAGCCGATGTCCTTGCCGAACTGCGCGTCGTCGCTGCCGAACTCCTTGCCGTTGCGCCACAGCAGGTAGTTGCGCCACTCCCCCAGTGCCGAGGTGCCGGCGAACAGGCCGAGCACCACGGAGACGCCGATCAGCAGCCAGGTCCGGATCGGCGCGATCGCGTCGCGGTAGCGGTCCAGCCCGGCCTGCTCGGAGGAGCGCGGGTGGAACAGCGGGCGATAGCGGTAGGCCAGGTAGATGTTGAGCCCCACCACGAGGGCCATCACGAGGCCGAAGACGAGGAACAGCACCGCGCGGGTCCAGAACAGCGTGGTGAAGACCCCGCCGTAGCCGCCGTCGCGGTACCAGAGCCGGTCGGTGTAGATGCCGGCGAAGGTGGTCAGGCCGAAGAAGGCCACGACCAGCACGACGCCGGTGATGACGAGTGCTCGGGACCGTCCCGAGCTGCGGGAGGGCGGCTGCTTGCTCGCCCGGGGGTCGGAGTCGAAGAGGTCGCTCACTGCCTCACCTCGGGTGCTTCGGGTGCCCGGTCACGGGCGCTCTGTGCTGCTGCCGTGGGGTACGGCGTCGATCGGGTCATTCACTGGCCTCGTCGGTCTCGTCGGGGTCATCGGTCAAGGTGGCGGCCAGCATGGCCACCAGGGCAGGCACCAGGTCCGCGCCGCCGACGACGGAGGTGTCCTCGTCGTGGGCGCGCAGGCGCAGGGCGCAGTACGTCGCGCCGGCGCGGGTCGCGCCGGCGACCATGCGGACCTCCTGGCGGTCCGGGTGCTCGCGGGCGTACAGCTCGGCGGCCTCGGGGTCCTCGGGGACCTCGCCGTCGGCGTCGGGCGGGAGCACGAGGCGCTCGACCACCGCGGCGCAGCCGGTGACCTCCGGCGGCCAGGTGATCGCCTCGAGGACCTGCTCGAGCAGCTGGTCGGGGCGCAGCTGGTCCTGCTCCACCGGCGTGAGGGAGCCCTCTGCCGAGGCGGCGTCCAGCCCCATCAGCGAGGCCAGCGCGGGCTCGCGGCGCACCAGCTCGGCGGTGTCGACGAGGGCGTAGAGCCGCGCCGGCTGGTCCCATCCGCCCTCGGCGACGTGGTGCTCGATCTCGAGGACGGCCGCGGCCAGCGCGGGGTCGACGTCGAGGTCGCCGAGCCCGGTGAGGTCGGGCGCCTCCCCCGGCATCTCCTCGGAGGCAGCATCGTGGTCGTGCGGTTCGCTCATGGTGCGGATCAACTCAGCCTTCACAGCTCGGGAGGTCGGCGTCGGGGTCGGCCGCCCACTCCTCGACGGCCAGGCGTGCCTCGTGCATCGTGGTCGCCCGGGCCAGGCGCATGTCGCCGTTCTCGGCGCCCAGCGCCTCGGCGCAGTTGTCGGACGGCACCAGGAAGAGCTCGGCGCCGTCGCGACGCGCCGCGGCGATCTTCTGCTGGATGCCGCCGATCGGGCCGACGGTGCCGTCGCGCGCGATGGTGCCGCTGCCGGCCACGTCGCGTCCGCCGGTCATTGACCCGGGAGTGAGGGTGTCGTAGATGCCCAGCGCGAACATCAGCCCCGCGCTCGGCCCGCCGATGTCGGGGTCCACGTCCACCGAGACCTGGAACGGGAAGCGGAACCCGGTGCCGGCGGAGACCCCGATGCGGGGCTCGCCGTCCACGAGCTCCGGGGTCAGCTCGATGGTCTGCGGCTTGCCGTTGCGCAGGATCCTCAGGCGGACGTCCTCGCCGCGGGGGGTGGCGCGCACGGCCGCGACCAGCTCCTCGGGCGTGGCGACCTTGGTGCCGTTGACGGAGACGAAGAGGTCCTTGACCTTGATCCGGCCGTCGGCGGGCGAGTCGGGGGCGACGTAGGCCGCCATCACCGCGGGCTCGACCTCGTAGTCGAGCTCCTCCAGCGCCACCGCGACCGCGACGTCCTGGGAGGTGACCATGTCGATGGCGCCGGAGATCCGGCTCTCCTCGACGGTCTCGTCCTTCTCGTAGACGGCGTCGTAGGGGTAGACCGCGCGGTCCGGGTCCAGCCAGGTGCCGATCAGCTCCAGCAGGCCCTTGTCCGCGCCGGGCAGCGAGACGTAGACGGTGGTCATCCGCAGCTCGCCGTCGTCGTGGAACGAGCGGTGCCCGGAGACCTGCACGATCTCCTTGCCGTCCTCCTTCGCCAGCACGTTCACGGTCAGGCCGGGGCCGTACGTCGCGAACGGCAACGGGGCGAACGCGGCGGCCGCGAACAGGGCAAGCAGCAACGGCACCGCCACGACGGCGGCGACAAGACGCTGCTTCATGGCCCGAAGTCTCTCATCCGGGGCCAACTCGCGCGCGCGGACCTCGTGCCCGCGGTGCGACGCGCGCCGCGGTCAGGAGGCGCGGCGTCGCGAGGAGCCCGCTCCGCGCGGATCGCGGGAGGGGCGCACGGCGATGCCGGTGCTGCGGTCGCGCTCCGGCGTACGCGCGGCGTAGCGCACCGGGACGTCCTTCTGCATGGCCTTGGCGAGACGCTGCGCGAGCACCTCGCGGTCGACCTCGACGGAGCGCTCCCGACCGGCCCAGCCCACCCAGCAGGCGGCGACGGTGGTCGCGACCGCGGCGGGCACGAGCCAGAGCAGGATCTCCACGCCGTGAAGGCTACGGCGGGCGGCGCCGGCGCGGCGGGAGGCTCGCTCAGGGAGCCCCGACCCACTCCTCGGTGCCGTCGCCGAAGCGCTGGTGCTTCCAGATCGGCACCTCCGCCTTGAGGGTGTCGATCAGTGCCCGGGAGGCCTCGAACGCCTCGCCGCGGTGCGCGGCGGTGGTGGCGATGACCACGGCGGCGTCCCCGATCGCCAGCGTGCCGGTGCGGTGGACCGCGGCCACGCCGTGCACGTCGTAGTCGCTCGCGACCCGCTCGCACACCTCCGTGAGCCGGTCCAGGGCGCTCGGGTGGGCGGAGTACTCCAGCCCGGTGACCCCCTTGCCGCCGTCGTGGTCGCGCACCCGGCCGACGAAGAGCGTCAGGCCACCGGCCGCGTCGTCGTCGAGCGCGGCCAGCACCTCCTCGACGTCGAGGGGATCCTCGCGGAGGGCGACCAGGCGTACGACGGGGCGCGCAGGAGATCGGGACATGACCGCGAGCGTAGAACGGTTGCCCGGCGAAGTACCGTGGGGCCATGAGCAACGACCCCGGCAACCCGTCCTCCGACGGGCCCGACGAGGGCCAGAACCCCTTCAAGGGCACTCCTTTCGAGCACCTCTTCGGAGGCCTGGGCGGCCTCGGTGGGGCCGGCGGGCTGGGCGGCCCGGGCGGGTTCCCCTTCCCCGGGATGACCCCCGGCCAGGGCGGCATGCCCGACCTGAACCAGCTCTTCGGCCAGATCCAGGCGATGATGCAGCCCTACGACGGGCCGCTGAACTGGGACGTGGCCCTCGACGTCGCGCGCAAGAGCGCGGCCCAGGGCTCCGACCCCTCGATCACGCAGCGCCAGAAGGACGCCGTGGCCGACTCCCTGCGCCTGGCCGACCACTGGCTCGACGAGACCACGTCGTTCCCCTCGGGGGTCCAGACCACCGCGGCCTGGAGCCGCGCGGAGTGGATCCTCGCGACCGCCGACGTGTGGAAGGTGCTGATCGAGCCGATCGCCGCCTCCTCGGTGCAGGCGATGGGCAGCGCCCTCCCGGAGGAGGCCAAGGCGCAGGCCGGCCCGATCCTGGGGATGATGGGCAAGGCCATCGGCGCGATGCTGGCCCAGCAGGTCGGCTCCGCGCTGGGTGCCCTCGCCGGTGAGGTGCTCTCCGTCTCCGACATCGGCGTCCCGCTGGCCCCGGCCGGCCGGGCCGCGCTGCTGCCGACCAACGTCGCCGCCTTCGCCGAGGGCCTCGACGTGGGCGCCGACGACGTCCTGCTCTACCTCTCGCTGCGCGAGGCCGCCCACCAGCGCCTCTTCGCTCACGTGCCGTGGCTGCGCGAGCACGTCATCGCCGCGGTCCGCGACTACGCCGGCGGCATCGAGATCGACGCCGAGCAGATCCAGTCCCGCCTCGAGGAGCAGTTGCGCGGCGTCGACCCGAGCAACCCCGAGGCCATGCAGGAGCTGCTCCAGGGCGGCCTGTTCGACATGCCCAAGTCGCCGCGCCAGGAGGCGGCGCTGAGCCGCCTCGAGGTGGTGCTCGCGCTGGTCGAGGGCTGGGTCGACGAGGTCGTCGCCCAGGCCACCACCACCCGGATGCCCACCGCCGGCAAGCTCCAGGAGGCGTTCCGGCGCCGCCGGGCCGCGGGCGGTCCGGCGGAGGACACCTTCGCCGCGCTCGTCGGGCTCGAGATGCGCCCGCGCCGCCTGCGCGACGCCTCCACGCTGTGGGGCTCGCTGCGCTCCCGGCAGGGCATCGAGGCCCGCGACGGCGTGTGGATGCACCCCGACCTGCTGCCCACCGCCGCCGACCTCGACGACCCCCTCGGGTTCCGTGAGGACGCCACCGCCCCGGCCGAGCTCAGCGAGACCGACTTCGACGCCGAGCTGCGCAAGCTGCTGGACGGCCCGGGGACCGACGGCGAGGACACCGGCTCCGGGTCGGATCCCTCCGCCACGTGAGCCTGCACGCCGACGCCCTGGCGGTCCTCGACGCCTGGGCGGCACCGAGTCCCGCGCAGGAGGCGCTGCGCGTGCGCTACGTCGAGCACCTGCGCGCCCACCCCGACGGCGTACGCCGTGAGTGCCGGCCCGACCACCTCACCGCCTCGACGCTGGTGCTGAGCGCGGACCGGTCCCGGGTGCTGCTGACCCTGCATGCCAAGGCCCGGCGCTGGTTCCAGCTCGGCGGGCACTGCGAGGACACGGACGCGACGCTGGGCGGGGCCGCGCTGCGCGAGGCATCGGAGGAGTCCGGACTGGACGGGCTGGTGCTGACGGCCGCGCCGGTGCACCTCGACGAGCACGTGGTCCCGTTCTGCGGCCGCGCCGACGCGCCCGGCGGGCCGGTGCACCACCTCGACGTCCGCTTCGTCGCGGTCGCGCCTGCGGACGCGGTCCACACGATCAGCGAGGAGTCGTTGGACCTGCGCTGGTGGCCGGTCGACGCGCTGCCGGACCCCGAGCTGGCCGACCTCGTCGAGCACGCCCTCGCCACACCGCTGCCGGTGGCTCAGTCGACCTCGGGCGGACCGACGTCGGTGGCCGCGGACCAGCCCAGCAGGTAGCCCTTCGCCCGCTCCGCCTGCGGGAAGCGGTCCACCCAGCTCCAGAACTTCTCGTTGTGGCTGGGCTCGATCAGGTGGGCGAGCTCGTGGACCAGCACGTAGTCGATCACCCACGCCGGCATCCCCTGCAGCCGCACGGAGAGCCGGATCGAGCGGTCGCCGGGTGTGCACGAGCCCCACCGCGACTGCTGGTTGTCCACCCATCGCACCGATCCCGGCACGGCGATGCCGCCGAGGTAGCGGTCGTTGAGGCCGCGGGCGCGCTGGACCAGCTCGTCGTCGTTGGGGCGTCGGCGCTGCTCGGAGCGCTCCAGGCGGGCGACCATCCGCTCGACCCAGTCGGCCTCCTCGGCACGGCTCAGCGAGGCGGGGACCAGCACGACGATCCGCTCGCCGTCGCGGTAGGCCGACACGGTGCGACGACGCCGCGACGAGCGACGCACCTCCACCTCGGGCCTCCCCATGGCGGGACCTTAGCCGTTCGCCCACTCCAGCAGGCGCTCCTTCGGCCAGGTGTTGACGATCCGGTCCGGCTCGATGCGGGCCGCCGCGGCGCGCTCCGCGCCGTACCAGAGGAAGTCGAGCTGGCCCGGGGCGTGGGCGTCGCTGTCGATGGAGAACAGGCAGCCGGTGTCGCGAGCCAGCTCCAGGAGCGCGGTCGGCGGGTCGCGCCGCTCGGGGCGGGAGTTGATCTCGACCGCGACGCCGTGCTCCGCGCAGGCCTCGAAGACCGCCTTCGCGTCGAACTGCGACTGCCCGCGGGTCCCCCGGCCGCCGGTGACCAGCCGTCCGGTGCAGTGGCCGAGCACGTTGGTCCACGGCTGGGCCACCGCGGCCACCATCCGCCGGGTCATCGCGTCGCGCTCCATCGCCAGCTTGGAGTGCACGCTCGCCACCCGCACGTCGAGGCGGGCCAGCATCTCCTCGCTCTGGTCCAGCGAGCCGTCGTCGAGGATGTCGACCTCGATGCCCTTGAGGAGGGTGAACCCGGCGCCGCCGAGGTGCTGGTTGACGGCGTCGACCACGTCGAGCTGGCGGGCCAGCCGCTCCGCGCTCAGCCCGTGGGCGATCTTCAGCCGCGGCGAGTGGTCGGTGAGCACCTGGTACTCGCGGCCCAGCTCGATCGCGGTGAACGCCATCTCCTCGATCGGCGAGCCGCCGTCGGACCAGTCGGAGTGGGAGTGCAGGTCCCCGCGCAGCTGGCCGTGCAGCTCGTGCCCGCCCTCGGTGAGGTCGCCACCGTGCTCGGCCTCGGCGCGGGCGAGCCGCTCGGGCAGCTCGCCGCGGACCGCCGCCGCGATCACCTTCGAGGAGCTCGCCCCGATGCCGGGCAGCGAGGCGAGGGTGCCCTCGTCGACGGCGCGGCGTACCTCCTCCTCGCTCATCGGCAGGATCGTCGCGGCGGCGTTGCGGAACGCCTTGACCTTGTAGGTGTCCTCGCGGCCCCGCTCGAGCAGGAACGCGATGCGCCGCAGCGCGGCCACCGGTCCGCCGTCGTAGGTCTCGCTCCCGAGATCATTCACAGGGCCCACCCTATTTCCTCCACATCCGGTGCACGAACGTCGTCGCTGGTCAGCGAGGGGTACGGCGGGCGCCCGCCCGGATTCCTCCCCAATTGTCCACAGCGTTCTCCACAGGTTGTGGGTGTCCGGGCGGACCGGTCAGCGTCCCCGGAACACCGGTGCCCGGCGCTCGTCCTTGGCGCGGATCCCCTCCTGGAGGTCCTCGGTGGCCAAGGTGATCGGCTGCGCCATCGCCTCCCACTGCAAGGCGGCCTCCAGGTCGGCGTGGCCGCCGTCGGCGAGCGCGAGCTTCGTGAGCCGGCTCGCGATGGGGGCGGTGGCGGCGATCGTGCGCGCGGTCGCGAGCACCTCGTCCAGGAACGTCTCGGGGTCGTGGACGGCGGAGACCAGCCCCATCCGCAGGGCCTCGTCGGTGTCCACCATCCGCCCGGTCAGCATCAGGTCGCGGGCGTGGGCGGCGCCGACCACCTCGGGCAGCAGGTGGGTGCCGGCCATCCCCGGGTGCATCCCCAGCCTCACGAACGGGACGCCCAGCCGGGCACCGGCGACGGCGTAGCGCAGGTCGCAGGCGAGGGCGAGGCACAGGCCGGCGCCGACCGCGGGACCGTTGAGCGCCGCGATCGTCGGCACCTCCAGGCGGCGGATCGTGAGCCAGGAGCGGTAGAAGGCCAGCATCCGCGTGCGCAGCTCATCGACCGTCGCGTCCGGCTCCCCCGCGATCCACGCGGTGTCGCCGCCGGAGCAGAACGCCGAACCGGCACCGGTGACCACCACGGCCCGGAGCTCGCGGTCGGCGGCGAGCTCGTCGACCGCCGCCACCCACGACGCGGTCATCGGCGCCGACATCGCGTTGCGCTGGTCGGGGTTGTCCAGGGTCAGCAGGGCGACACCGGGGAACGGGCGGTCCACCCGCAGGTGAGAAGGCACAGACATGGCCGCAATCTACGGCGCGCCGTCGCCTGCCGCGCTGCTGCGCACCCTCATGGGCGTGCCGTAGGGTCGACTCGGTCCCGCGCCGAGCCGCGGACCCCGGCGGGTCGTCCCACAGGCCCGCTGTGACGACCGAGTGAGACTAGGCAAGGAGGCCCTCATGGCGGAGACCTGGAGCGGCGAGTTCTACTGCGTGAAGTGCAAGGAGAAGCGCGAGGCCGAGGGCGAGGTCAAGGTCAACGACAAGGGCACCCGCATGGCGAAGGCCACGTGCCCCGTGTGCTCGACCAACCTCAACCGCATCCTCGGCAAGGCGTGAGCTGACCCCAGCGCACCCAGCCACGGAGCTGTGACGGCGGCGTCTCCCGACGGGGAGGCGCCGCCGCGGTCGTTGCGGGCGCTGTGGAGAGCACCGGCGACACGGCGCCCGCGCGTGTGAGGCTCGGCCCATGCCCGCCCCGCCCCGTCTGCCCACCGGCGTCCCGCTGCTGCGCCGGGACCGCCACCACCTGCAGGTGGGCCTGTCCCCCGCCGTCGTCCTGCCCGACGCCCCGGACGTGCGCGACCTCCTCGCGCGGCTCCGCGAGGGCCGGGCCCCGTCCGCGGAGTCCCCGGACTCCCCTGCGGCGCGCGCCGCGCTGGTGCGCCTCGACGCCGCCGGCCTGCTCGAGGACGCCGCGGCCGACGCCGTACGCCGTGAGCGGCGACGCGCCTGCACCGTCGTGGTCGATGCCCGCGAGGAGGCGGCCGCCGCGATCGGCGCGGTGCTGCGCCGCGCCGGGCTCGGCGTGGCGGCCCCCGGGGCGCCCCTCCCGGCCCACCCGGACGGGGAGGAGGGCTCCGGCACCTCGCCGGTCTGCGTGCTCGTGGTCCGCGACGGCGTGCTGGCCCGCGGCGACCTCGACGAGGCGACCCGGACCGGGGTCCCCCACCTGGTGGTCGCCCACGACCACGCCGGCACCGTGGTCGGGCCGTTCGTGGTGCCCGGCGCCTCGGCGTGCGTGCGCTGCATCGACGCCCATGCCAGCACCCGTGACCCGCGCTGGCCGGTGCTGGTCGAGCAGGCGGCGCGCCAGCAGCCCCCGCCGCGCGACCCGGTGCGCCACGCGCTCGCGGTCAGCTGGGCGGCCGGCGACCTGCGGCTGTGGGCCGAGGGGCGCACCCCGTCGACCTGGTCGGCAACGGTCCGCATCGGCGAGGACCTCGTCGTGACCCGGGAGAGCTGGTCGCGTCACCCGGCGTGCGGCTGCGCCTGGGGGACGTTCATCTCCGCTGGGGCGGACTGAGCGCCGCTCACCACCAGACGCTGTCCAGCCGGCCCTCCATCGCGCGCAGGTGCTCGCGCGAGCAGTCGGCGCAGAAGGTGCGGGGCTCGCCGTTCTCCACCGCCGTGGTCCAGGAGAGCCGGACCACCGGGTCGGGCTCGTCCTCCTCGCGACGTCCGCACAGGTCGCAGGTCCTCATCTCCCCGAGGCTACGACCTCCCCGCGGCGGGCGGGCGCGGCCGGACGCGGAACGGCTGGGCAGGACGCGGGAGTCCTGCCCAGCCGGTCCTGCATCGCACCCGCGATCAGGGTGCCGGGCCGGCGCCACCGTCGGGTGACGCCGACCGCGTTCTCACAGGGCCCGCGCGAGGGCGAGGCGCGCCTGCTGTGCTGCCTGCTCGGCCTTGCGGCCGAGCCGGACCGCACGCGACAGCTGGTAGCCGCGGCGACGTTCTTGCGCCTCTCCCAGGCGCGCGGACATTTGGACGCGTGCCAGGTTCTCGTGCATCAGATTCATCTCGGTGCTCCGGTCGAAGTCGGTGACGGCGTGAGGGTTCACGCCGGCGGGGTCGGGGGTGCTCGCGGAGTGCGAGGCGGGGTTCGTGGTCGGGTTCATCGGTGTCCGGTGCTTCCTGGTCTCGGGGCGGTCACAGCGCGCGGGCGAGGGCGGTGCGCGCCTGCTGCGCGGCCACCTCCGCACGGCGGGTGAATCGGTGCGCACGGGCGAGCTCATGGCCGCGGCGACGCTGCTGGGCCTCTCCTCGCCGGGCGCACATCTGCACCCGGGCGATGTTCTCGTGCAGGAGGAACATGGCGGTCTCTTCTGTCGGGCTGGACGGGTGGACGGTGCTGCTGGCTGGTGCTCACTGGCACCGGGGTCGTACGGCGGGTCTGGCTCAGGCGCTGCCGGGGACGGAGCCGTCCTTCCGGGGCCGGCCGCGGGGGCGCTTGCGGGGGATCACCACTCCGTGCAGGAACAGCTCTCCGCCCCAGACGCCCCAGGGCTCCCGGCGGTCGAGGGCCCCGTCGAGGCAGGTCATCCGTACCGGGCACTCCTGGCAGAGCGCCTTGGCGGACTCCACGTCGCTGGGTGACTCGGCGAACCAGAGCTCGGGGTTCCGGACCCGGCACGGGAGGCTCGCCTCGTCGACGCGGCTCGCCTGGTCGTGGAGCAGGCCGAGGGTCGGCGCCCCGGCGGGGCGGTCGAGGACGCTGATGGTCATGTTTCACCTCCTTCGTTCAGTGATCGCGGGTGCAGGGTGTGGCGTGGGGTGGCCTCTCGCGACAAACGAAAAGGCCGCGGATCCCGGTGTGGGGATCCGCGGCCTGGAGGTGCCGGTTGCTGATGTCTCAGCAGCTCGGTGGTCTCCAGGCACGTGTCCCCGGGAAGGCGCCGTCGATGCGACGGTTCGGGTTGCCCCAGGCGTCGCCCGTCGCGTGACCGATGGCCTTGCCACCGGCGAGCTCGGAGCGCTCGCGCACGGAAGCGGACACAGCGGTGCCCCGGACGGCAGGAACGGCGACCGGCGCGCGGAAGGCGTGGGCGCAGCGGGACGTGACGACGTCACCGGCGTACGGCAGGGCCGACTGGGCCGTCGTCATCGTGATCTTGGTGCTGTCCATCTGGGCCACCTCCTTCAAGGCATCGGGCGCCGGCGGTGTCAGGGCCGTGGTGCGCGTCAGTAGTTCTGAGAAGTTATCGCGGGTCTCGTGTCATGGGCAAACGATTTAATGACTATTTCGCGAAAAGATCCTGCCAGTTCGCCTCAGCGGGCTCGAATGCCACGCACCGGCGCTTTCGCGGGCTCACTCGACGAGTGCGAGGACGTCCTCGCCGAACCGGTCGAGCTTGGACTGGCCGATGCCGCCGATCTTGAGCAGGGCCTGCGGCGTGCGCGGCTTCTGCTCCGCGATCAGCTGGAGCGTGGCGTCGGTGAAGATGACGAACGCCGGCACGCTCTCCTCGGCGGCGCGGTCCTTGCGCCACTCGCGCAACCGCTCGAACAGCGCCTCGTCGTAGGAGGCCGGGCAGTCCTCGCAGCGCCCGCGCTTCTTCTCCAGGCCGGTCATCAGCGGCTTGCCGCACTCGCGGCAGCTCGCGACCTTGCTGCGGCGCAGCCGCGGCTCCGGCGCACGCGCGCTGTCGGGGAGCAGCGGGTCGAGGAACCGCGACGGCTTGCGGCTGCCGCGACCGCCCGGGTTGCGCGCCTGGGCCCAGGAGACGGCCAGGTCGATGCGCGCCCGGGTCATGCCGACGTACAGCAGCCGGCGCTCCTCCTCGATCTCGGCGGGGGTCTCGGCGTAGGTGATCGGCATGGTGCCGTCCTGCAGGCCGCACAGGAACACCGAGTCCCACTCCAGGCCCTTGGCCGCGTGGAAGGTGGCGAGCGTGACGCCGGCCGCGACCGGGGCGTGCTGCTCGGCCGCGCGCCGGTCGAGGTCGTCGACGAACGCGTCGAGCCCGCCGCCCGCGGCGGCGAACTCGGCGGCCTGGTCGACCAGCGCCTGCCAGGACTCCCAGCGGTCCCGGGTCTGCCCGCGCGCCGTCGGCGCCTCGGGGGTCCACCCCATGCCGGCGAGGATCGCTCGCACGGTCTCGGCGGGCTCGCTGCCCTCCCCGGAGCGGGCGGCGCCGCGGATGCGGGTCACGGCCTCGCGGATCTCGGGGCGGTCGAAGAAGCGGGCGGCGCCGCGCACGACGTACGGGATCCCCCGGGCCGCCAGCGCCTCCTCGAAGGTCTCGGACTGGGCGTTGATGCGGAACAGGATCGCGACCTCGGCCAGCGAGCGCCCGGCGTCGCGCAGGCGCAGCACCTGGGCGGCGACCGCCTCCGCCTCGGCGACCTCGTCGGGGTGCTGGGTGTAGGTGACCGCAGGACCGGCAGGCCGCTGCGCGCGCAGCGAGACGCCCTCGCTGCCGGAACCGGCGAGCAGGGAGTTGGCGGCGGCGACGATCTCGGGGCTGGAGCGATAGTTGCGCACCAGCTCGATCGAGGTGGTGCCGGTGTGCTTGCGCGGGAACTCGCGCAGGTAGTCGGCGTTGGCGCCGGCGAAGCTGTAGACGGTCTGCGCCGGATCGCCGACCACGCAGATCTCGTTGCGCCCGCCGAGCCACAGGTCGAGCAGCGCCGACTGGAGCGGCGAGACGTCCTGGAACTCGTCGACGACGAACCACTTGTACTGCTGGCGCACCTGGGCGGCGACCCGCTCGTCCTCGGCGAGCAGGCCGGCGGTCAGGAGCAGGACGTCCTCCATGTCCATGCGCCCCTGGCCGCGCTTGACCTCCTCGTAGCTGCCGAAGACCCGCCCGACGGTCTCGTGGTCCTGCCCGGTCACCGAGCGGCCGCGCCGGGCCGCCACCTTGGCGTAGTCGTCGGGGTGGACGTTGCTGACCTTGGCCCACTCGATCTCCGAGGCGAGGTCGCGCAGCAGCGCCTGGTCGGTCTGGATGCGCTGGCGGCGGGCGGCCCCGGCCAGCAGCCCCATCTTCGACTCGATGAGCGTGGGCAGCTCGGTGCCGTAGGCCCGGGGCCAGAAGTAGCGCAGCTGGCGCAGCGCCGCGGAGTGGAAGGTGCGGGCCTGCACCGGCCCGGCACCGAGGGCGCGCAGCCGCTGGCGCATCTCGCCGGCCGCACGGGTCGTGAAGGTCACCGCGAGGACCTCCGAGGGGGCGTAGACCCCGCTGGCCACGCCGTACGCGATGCGGTGGGTGATCGCCCGGGTCTTGCCGGTGCCGGCACCGGCCAGCACCCGGACCGGGCCCCGGAGGGCCTCCGCGACGCGTCGCTGCTCCGGGTCGAGGGCGGCGAGCAGCTGGTCGGGGTCCACTGCGGACATCGGGGCGAGCATCTCCTGGATCGAGGTGGTTGGATCGAGCTGTACCTCGAACCCTAGACGTCGGAGGCGACAGTCCCAGATGAGCTCCTTCACGATGTACACCACTCCCTGGTGCGGCTACTGCCACCGTCTCAAGAGCCAGCTCGACCGCGAGGGCATCAGCTATGACGTGGTCGACATCGAGCAGGTCCCCGACGCCGCGCTGATCGTCGAGCAGGCCAACGGCGGCAACCAGACCGTGCCGACGCTCGTGTACAGCGACGGCACCGCCCAGACCAACCCCTCGCTGGCCCAGGTCAAGGAGAAGATCGCCTCCCTGGCCTGAGCACCGACGACGGGCCCGCGCCCGGCCTCACCAGTGGCCGGGCAGCGGCTCGCCGTACCAGTGCTCGATCAGGGAGCGGCTGATCGAGACCCCGCCGGGGAGCACCAGGGTGCCGTCGGCGGCGCCGGCGCGCATCTGCTCGCGGGTGAACCAGTGCGCCTCCTCGATCTCGTCGAGGTCCACGGTGATGCCCGTGGTCTCGGCGCGGGCGACGAAGCCCACCATCAGGCTCGCCGGGAACGGCCACGGCTGGCTGCCGAAGTAGCTCACCTCGCCGATGCGGATCCCCGCCTCCTCGGCGACCTCACGACGTACGGCGTCCTCGAGGGTCTCCCCCGGCTCGCAGAAGCCGGCCAGGGTCGAGAACCGCCCCTCCGGCCACACCGACTGGCGCCCGAGCAGGCAGCGCTCCTCCTCGCTCCCCGGCTCGCCGGCGGTGACCAGCATGATCACCGCGGGGTCGGTGCGGGGGAACTGCGAACGGCCGCAGTCCTCGCACACCAGCTCGTGGCCGGCCTTGCGGGGGCTCAGGGACCCGCCGCAGCGCGGGCAGAACCGGGTCACGAAGAGCCACTCGGCCAGCCCGAGCGCGTGGAAGACCAGCGGGACACCGGTCATCGCGTCGTCGGCGAGGTGCGGCAGCAGCCCGCGCAGCGGGACCCAGCCGTCCTCCTCGCGGGAGCGCTCGGCCTCGACGACGACCGCGAACCAGGCTCGGCCGTCCTGCTCCCCGAGGAGCACCCGCAGCCCGTCGGGCGCCTCGGCCGTGGGCACCCAGCCCACGTCGCCGCCCCGGGGGCGGATCCGGGTGCCGGAGACCACGAGTGCGCGGGAGGACGGGTCGCTCCAGCGCTCCGCGAGCCAGACGTCGTCCGCGCGGTGGACGCCGGCGCGGTCGTGGGGATGGGCGCTGAGCTTCTCGTGGGGACGTTCGTGGGACTGCGGCACGCGACGAGGCTAGCCCCGGGAGCCGCGACCAGCCGCGAGGACGCGCGCGATTGACAATGATTCTCATTCTCATTGAGAATCGTTCTCATGAATCGCCTTTCTCGGCGCGTCTCGTCGCGCCCTGCCACCTCCCGCCGTCTCCCCCTCGTCCTGGCCCTCGCCATGCTCGCGACGACCGCGTGCGGCACCGCGGCCACGCCCCCTGAGCTCCTCCGCCCGGCCCGACGCCCGGCCCGACCCCCGGTCCCCGCAGGAGCCCGTCGAGGCCGCGGGCCCGCAGCCGCGGCTCGCTCTCACCTACGACGGCGGGATCCTGGTCGTCGACGCCGAGGACGGCGAGGTGCTCGCCGACGAGCCGGTCGACGGCTTCACCCGCCTCAGCCCGGCCGGTGACGGCCGCCACCTCTTCGTGTCCGGCCCCGGCGGCTTCACCGCGCTCGACCTCGGCAGCTGGACCGAGGCGCACGGCGACCACGGCCACTCCTACGCCGGTACGCCGCGGCTCACGACGTACACGGTGGAGGCGGAGGCGCCCGGTCACGTCGTGCCGCACGCGGGCGGCGTCACGCTCTTCGACGACGGCACCGGGCGCTACCAGACCCTGGATCTCGAGGACCGCGGCGACCTGGACGACCGGCGCCCGCGGCTCCGGTCCGGGGCGGTCCCGCGTGCCCACCACGGCCTCGCGGTCGAGCTGGACGCGCGCACCGTGCTGCACACCGTCGGCGACGAGCGCTCACGCGACGGCGTCCGGGTGGTCGACGCGTCGGGCGCGGTGCTCACCGAGAGCCGGGACTGCCCCGGGATCCACGGGGAGACCTTCGCCGGCGAGGTGGCCGTGCTCGGGTGCGAGGACGGCGTCCTGCTGGTCGAGCAGGACCGGATCCGCAAGGTGGACAGCCCGGACCGCTACGGCCGGATCGGCAACCAGGCCGGCCACGAGCGCTCGGCGTACGTGCTCGGCGACTACAAGAGCGACCCCGAGGCGGAGCTCGAGCGCCCCACTCGGGTGAGCGTGGTCGACACCCGCGACGCGAGCCTGCGCCTGGTGGACCTGCCGGCGAGCTACTCCTTCCGCTCCCTCGGGCGCACGCCCGGCGGCGACGGGCTCGTCCTGGGCACCGACGGGGCGCTGCACGTGATCGACGTGCGCGGCGCCCAGGTGCGCCGGTCCGTGCCGGTGACCCAGCCGTGGCGCGAGCCGACGGACTGGCAGGAGCCGCGCCCGACGCTGTTCGTCGCCGGCGACCGGGCCTACGTCACCGAGCCGGCCGGCCAGGAGCTCCACGTCGTCGACCTGGGGACCCTCGAGGTGGTGGCGACCCACGCGCTGCCGCAGACGCCGAACGAGCTGTCCGGCACCGCCGGCTGAGTACGCGAGGGGGGTGGCGCGCAGTCGCCTGCGCGCTGCCCCGTGATCCGCGCCATGAGCGCCGACTCGGCGCACCACAAGCACCGACTCGGCGCACCACAAGCACCGACTCGGCGCACCACGAGCGCCGACTCGGCGCTCAGCTGTCGGCGAAGGCCCGCTTGGCGAGCACGAAAGCACCGGCACCGAAGAAGCCGAGCAGCGCGAAGCCCAGGGCCTGGCCGCCCTCGTCACCGCTGAACGCCCACAACGCACCCCAGCCGGCGGGGAGGAGGCAGATCAGGGCGAGCACGAGGTGGAAGGCACTGACACGACGCGGGGAGCTCACCCCCCGAGGATGTCATTCCGGGGCCGGGAAGCCCCAGCCGGGTCGGGGGCGTTGGGTGGACATGAGTGGCATGCGCGACACGGACCCGACGGGGCAGGTGTGGGACGCCGTGGTGGTCGGCGCCGGCCAGGCGGGGCTGTCCGCGTCGTACCACCTCACGCGACTCGGGGTCGCCCACGTCGTGCTCGACGCCGATGCCGCGCCCGGCGGCGCCTGGCAGCACCGCTGGGACTCCCTGACGATGCGCGACGTCCACGGGGTCGCCGCGCTCCCCGACGCCGAGGCGCTGCCGGAGTCCGACGAGCGGGCGAACGTCGCGGTCCCGGCGTACTTCGCCCGCTACGAGGCTGCCCACGACCTCCCCGTCGTACGTCCGGTGCAGGTGCGGCAGGTGCGCCCGCTCGACGCGGACCCCGCCGGCCTCCTCGAGGTCGAGGCGCCGGAGGGCGCCTGGCGCACCCGGACCTTGGTGAGCGCGACCGGGACCTGGACCCGCCCGTTCGTCCCCACCTACCCGGGCGCGGCGACCTTCCTCGGCGAGCAGCTGCACACCCACGACTACCGGGGCGCCGAGGCGTTCCGCGGCCGCACCGTGCTGGTGGTCGGCGGCGGGGCCTCGGCGGTGCAGCTGCTCGGCGAGCTGGCGCCGCTGACCCGGACCGTGTGGGTGACGCGCCGGCCGCCGGTGTGGCGCACCGACGACTTCAGCCCGGACCGGGGACGCGAGGCGGTGGCGATGGTGGCCGACCGGGTGCGCCGCGGCCTGCCGCCGCGCAGCGTGGTCAGCGTGACCGGGCTCGCGCTGCGCCCCCAGGAGCGCGAGGCGGAGCGGCTGGGCGCCTACCGGCGCCGCCCGATGTTCGAGCGCATCGAGCCGGACGGCGTGCGCTGGAGCGATGGGTCGTTCGCGGCCGTGGACGTGATCTTGTGGGCCACGGGGTTCCGTCCCGTGCTCACCCACCTCGCCCCGCTGCGCCTGCGCAGCGAGCAGGGCGGGATCCAGCTCGACGAGGCCGGGACCACGGCCGTGCGCGACCCGCGGGTGCAGCTGGTCGGCTACGGCCCCTCGGCCAGCACGATCGGCGCCAACCGGGCCGGCCGTGTCGCCGCGCGTGCCGTGACCCGCTGGCTGGCCGAGCACCCGGCCCCGGTCAGGGCCTGAACAGCTCCTCCAGCTCCTCGCGCCCCGGCAGGTGCCCGGGCTCGACGAGCTCGCCGGTGCGGACGTAGAAGAACGCCGCCCGCACCCGGTCCAGGGGTACGCCGTTCAGCTCGGCGTAGGCGAGGCGGTAGATCGCCAGCTGGAGCGGCTCGGAGTCCTGGTGGCGGCTGGTCTTCCAGTCCACCAGCAGGTAGCCGGCGCCGCCGTCGGGCGCGGTCTCGGTGTAGACGGCGTCGATGCGCCCGCGCACCACCTGCCCGTCGAGGACCAGCGCGAAGGGCGCCTCGACCTGGTGCGGGACCCGGGTGCCGAACGGGCCGTGCTCGAAGCGGGTGATGAGCTCCTTGAGGTCGGAGTCGTCGTCGATGCCCGCGTCGGCGCGGCCGGGCAGGTCGTCGTAGTCGAAGAGGTCCTGCTGGCCGAAGCGGGCCTCCACCCAGGCGTGGAAGCGGGTGCCGAACCGGGCCGCCGCGGACGGACGGCGCGGCATCGGGCGGGCCAGGTCGCGGGCGAACTCCTCGGGTTCGTCGCGCAGCCGCGCGGCGGCCGTCGCCGAGAGACTGCTGGGCAGCTCGACCTCGATCTCGGTCGCGCGGTCGCGCCGTGCCTCGGTGAGCAGCCGCTCCAGCTCGGCGTCCCACTCCGCCACCACCGCGGCCTCGATCATGTCGAGGTCGACGTCGGGGGCGTCGGGGTCCGCGGCACGCAGCCGCCGGGCCGCCTCGAGGCGCAGCGCGGCCTCCATGCCGCCCTCGGTCACCGGCCAGGGGCGCGAGGGGTCCACCTCGTCGTAGGGGTTCGGGTCGCCCTTGGCCGGCTTGTCCAGCCAGTCCTCGACGGGCTCGCCCCACGCCTCGAGCTGCTCGCGGACCACCTCCTGGTAGGCCGACGGCCCGAACGGCGTGGCGCGCGTGGACCAGCAGTAGGAGGAGACAGCCAGGGTGTGCGCGGCACGGGTGAAGGCGACGTAGCCCAGTCGCAGCTCCTCCTCCGCGTCGTGGGCGCGGGTGGCGTCGCGGTAGGCCGCGAGAGCGGCCTTGTCGAAGCCCTCGAGCTGGGGCAGGTCGGCGGCGTCGCCGCGCAGCGGCGCCGGAAGAATGGACGGCGAGGAGGTCCACAGGGTCCGCGAGCGACCTGAGGGGAACCGGCTCTCGCAGACGCCGACCAGGAAGACGGCGTCCCACTCCAGGCCCTTGGAGCGGTGCACCGTCAGCAGCTTGACCGAGTCGGCCTCGGTGGGGGTGGCCACGTCAAGGCCGTTGCCCTGGTCGTCCTCGGCGGTCAGGTAGGCCAGCAGCGCCGCCAGCGAGACGTCGCCGTCGACGGCCTCGAAGTCGGCCACCGCCTTGACGAACAGGTCGAGGTTGTCGCGTCGGGCCGCGGCCGCGTCGCTGACCGCGGAGGCGAGCTCGATGTCGGCGCCGGTGGTGTCGATGATGCGGCGCACGATGTCGAGCAGCGGGTCCCCGACGTGGCTGCGCAGCATCCGCAGCTCGGAGGCGAGCAACGCGAACCGCTCGCGCGCCTCCGGGCTGTAGGGGTACTCCCCCGGCTCCCCCGGATCGGCGAGCGCGTCGTCGAGGCAGGGGATCTCGGCGGGGTCGACGCCGTCGGTGATCGCCACCAGGTGGTCGGCGAGCGTCGCGGGCTCCGCGCCGCGCACCCGGCCGCCGGTGAGGTCCTCGGCGCGTCGGGCGAGCAGGCGCAGGTCGCGCGGGCCGACCGCCCAGCGCGGGCCGCTGAGCAGGGTGAGCAGCGCCGCGTTGGCCGTGACGTCGTTCATCAGGTGCAGCACCGCGACGACCTCGGCGACCTCGGGCAGACGCAGCAGGCCGGAGAGGCCGACGATCTCCACCGGGATCCCGGCACCGGTGAGCGCGTCGAAGACGTCCTCGGCGTGGGCGTTGTCGCGGGTGAGCACGCCGATGTCGGACCAGGCCCCGGTGTGGGCCGCGCGCACCCCCTCCACCAGGGCGTCGAGCTCGTCGGCGTGCGTGGCGTGCACCCGCGCGGTGACGGTGCCGGCCTCCGCGCCGGGCTTGGCCTCGAGCGGATCCACCTGGTCGTACTTCTCGTACAGCGGCGCCGCGAGCCGGTTGGCGACCTCGAGGATCCGCGCATCGGAGCGCCGGTTGACCGTCAGCGGGTAGGTGGGGACCTCGCCGCCGTCGGCCGGGAAGGTGTCGGCGAAGTTGAGGATGTTCGAGACCGAGGCACCGCGCCAGCCGTAGATCGCCTGGTTGGGGTCGCCGACCGCGGTGACCGCGTGCCCGCGCCCGGAGGAGGCGGTGGGGCCGGAGAAGAGCCGCGACAGCATCGTGGCCTGGGCGACCGAGGTGTCCTGGTACTCGTCGAGGAGCACGACCTTGTACTTGCCCCGCTCCACCGCGCCCACGTCGGGCTGCTCGCTGGCCAGGCGGGCACCGAGCTCGATCTGGTCGGAGAAGTCCATCAGGCCGAGCTCGCGCTTGAGGCGGCGGTAGCCGGCGACCAGGCCGAGCAGCTCGCCGCGCCGGTCGATCGCCGAGATCGCCTTCTCGACCGGCTCGCGGTAGGTCGTGCGGTCCTTGCCCGCGCGCTCCTCTGCGAGCGCGGTCTCGAAGCCGCGCCGGGCCTCGGCGTCGACGCGGCGCACGTCGTCGGGGCCGACCAGGTGCTCGCTCATCGCGCCGTCCAGGGCCAGGAGGTTCTGGATGGCGGTCTCGGGGTGGTCGGTGAGCTGGGTGACCGAGCCGGTGTAGCGGTCCACGACCCGGGCGCCGAGCTGGTAGCGCGCGGCGTCGGTGATCACCCGGGTGTCCGGCTCGTGACCGATGCGCAGGCCGTGCTCGGTGAGCAGCTGGGCGGCGTAGGCGTTGTAGGTGAGCACGGTCGGCTCCAGGACCTCCTCGACCTCGTCGGCCTCGGGCCGGCGACGGTCGTCGGGGTCCTCGAGCACGCCGGCGGTGCGCAGCGCGGCGCGGATGCGCTGGCGCAGCTCGCTGGCGGCCTTGGTGGTGAAGGTGAGGCCGAGGACCTCCTCGGGGCGCACCTGCCCGGTGGCGACGAGGTAGACCACCCGGGCCGCCATCAGCGTGGTCTTGCCGGAGCCGGCGCCGGCGATGACGACAGCGGGTGCCAGGGGTGCGGAGATCGCGCGCCACTGCTGCTCGCTGGGTGCGTAGGGGGTCTTCATGACCTCCTGGAGGTCCTGCGGGGTCTCGATCCGCAACGCCGCGGGACCGCTCGCACCGGCCGGCGGCTGGGTGTCGGTGGTGGGGACGCCGAGGAGCGGGACGTCGGTGTCGAGCAGGTCGTCGAGGGGCGGCTGGGGGGTCGTCACTGGCTGATCACCGCTCCGGCGCTCTTGATGGGACACAGGGGGACGAAGGCGCAGTCGCGGCAGTGCTGGCCGGCGACCGCCGGGAAGCTCTCCTCGCGCAGCAGCGAGGCGACCCGGCCGAGGTGGCCGCGCAGCTCCTCGCGGGCGACGCTCTCGTCGGGCTGGGGGTCCTGCGGCTGGACCGAGGCGTACGCCGTGTCGTCGAGCATGCCGAGCTGGACCAGCTCGGCGCCGCCGGCCCGCGGGCCCTCCGCGACCGGCCCCGCGTGCTCCTCGAGCACCCCGTCGACCGCGCCGGCGTCCACGGCGTACTGGTAGAGGCCGAGCTGGACGTTGCGCTGCACCGACTTGTTCGACGGCTTGGTGCGACCGGTCTTGAGGTCGACCACGACCACGCGGCCCGCGGCGTCGAGCTCGAGGCGGTCGGCGTAGCCGGTGAGCCGGACCTGCTCGCCGTCGCCGAGCTCCACGACGGTCGAGAAGTGCTGCTCGGTGGTGAGCAGGCGACGGGGGTTGTCGTGGTGCCAGCGCAGGAACCGCGCGAGAGCGGCGCGCACCCGGGCGTGCTCGCGGTCCCGCGACCACGGGGTGCGGAACTCCAGGCGCCCCCAGACCTCCTCGACGTGGGCCATCAGCAGGTCGGCGTCGTCGGGCCCGGCGGGGATCTCGCCGTCGGCGACCCGCTGGGCCAGGGCGTGCACGATCTGGCCGAGGTTGGCGGACTGGTGCGAGCGGGCGATGCCGCCGGCCTCGCGCTCCAGGAACCACTGCATCGGGCAGACCAGCATCGACTCCAGCACGCTGGCGGAGACCGGCACCGGGCGCTCGGGGTCGCGGATCGGCTCGGCGCAGCGGGTCGGGGCGCGGGTGCCCCACCACGAGGACGGGTCGGCCTGGGGCACCAGGAGCCGGTCGCCCACCGTCTCGCGCGCCAGCCTGGCCAGCCGGGTCGCCGCCGCCGCGCGCAGCGGCTCCGGGGTCTCGGGGTCGGCCAGGGTGCGGCGCAGCTCGGCCACCAGCCCGTCCATCGACAGCGGGCGCGCGGGCCGGCCGGTGACCTTCTCGACGTTGACCCCGAGCTCCTCGAGGAAGCGCGACGGCTGCTCGCCCTCGTCGTCGGGCGAGGCCACGGCGGTGACCACGAGGCGCTGGCGGGCGCGGGTGCAGGCGACGTAGAAGAGCCGGCGCTCCTCCATCAGCAGCTCGCGCACCGAGACCGGGGGCACGATGGTGTCGGTGCCGATCCGGTCGGCCTGGAGCAGGGTGGCGCGGCGGCGCAGGTCGGGCCAGACCTCCTCCTGCACGTGGGCGAGCACCACCAGGCGCCATTCCAGGCCCTTGGAGCGGTGGGCGGTCAGCAGCCGGACCGCGGCGCCCCGGGCACCGCGGTCGGCGAGGGTCTCGGCCGGGATCTGCTGGGCGACCAGCATCGCCAGGAAGTTGCGGACCCCGACGTGGTCGCGCTGCTCCTCCGCTCGGGCGGCGAGCTCGAAGAGGGCGCAGATCGTGTCGAGGTCGCGGTGTGCGCGCCGGGCACCGGGCCCACCGGCCTCCGCGGCGCGGCGCAGCCGTGCGGGCCAGCCGGTGCCGGACCACAGCGTCCACAGCACCTCCTCCGCCGACGCGCCCGCGACCAGGTCGGAGCGAGCCCCGGCGAGCAGCCCCGCCAGCGCGCGGGCCCGGGCCGCCTCGGGGCCCTCGACCCCGTCGAGGAAGGAGGGGTCGACCACGCTGAGCCGGACCAGCTCGCGCGAGGACCGAGGCGACTCCCCGGCCTCTCCGGCGCGGGCCTTCTCGCGCACCCGGAGCTGGCGCGCGAGGCGGCGCAGCTCGCCGGCGTCCATGCCGCCCAGGGGGCTGAGCAGCAGCGACTCCGCGCGCCCGGCGTCGACCGCCTCGCGCTGGTCGGCGGGGTCAGGGCGCGCGCCCCGACCGGCCGGCTCGCCGGGTTCGGGCTGCGGCTCGGGGCGGTCGTCGCCGTCGGGATCGTCCGCGGTGTCGAGACCGGGGTCGAGGCCGGGGTCGAGGCTGGGGTCGGGAGCCGGTTCGGTCGGGTCCAGCTGCTCCTGGCCCAGGCCGATCACCACCCGCATCGCGTCGATCAGCGGGAGCACGGCGGGGTCGCGCACCAGCGGCACCTCGTCGCTGGCGACCTCGACCGGGACGCCCGCGGCGCCGAGCGCGCGGCGCAGCGGCGGGATCGAGGTGCGCCCGGAGCGGACCAGCACGGCCATCTCGTCCCAGCCGATGCCGTCCTCGAGGTGGGCGCGGCGCAGCAGGTCGGCGAGGTGCTCGGCCTCGGCGCGCTCGGTGTCGAAGGTGCGCACCAGCACCTTGCCGGGGCCGTGGGCGGCGCCCTCGCTGCGCGGGTTGAGGAACGCCTCGCGGGCCTCGGCGTCGATGCTGCCGGGCAGCGCCAGGCGCCGTGCGACGCGTTGGGACGCGAGCAGCAGTCGGGGGCCGAAGCGGCGGGTGGTGCGCAGCGAGACCACGTCGGCCGGGCGACCGTCACGGCGCGGGAAGGCGGTCGGGAAGTCGAGGATGCCGCGGACCTCGGCCCCGCGGAAGGCGTAGATCGACTGGTGCGGGTCACCGACGACGGTGAGGTTGCGCCCGTCGCCGGCGATCGCGCGCAGCAGCGCGACCTGGCCGGGGTCGGTGTCCTGGTACTCGTCGACGAAGATGTGGGAGAAGCGGGCCCGCAACTCCTCACGGTGCACCTCCGCCTCGATCGTGGCCCGCCGGATCAGGTCGGCGTAGTCGGTGGCGCCCTGGGCGTCGAGGTTGGTGAGGTACTGGTCCAGGAAGAGGCCGGCGGCGACCAGCTCGGGCAGGTCGTGCTCGCGCCCGAGCGCGCTCAGCTCGGTGCCGTCGAGGCCCTTCTCCCGGGCGCGGGCGAGGACCGCGTGGACCTCCCGGGCGAAGCCGCGGGTGCCGAGGGCGCGCGCGAGCGAGTCGGGCCAGCGCACCGACTCGGGGCTGTCGGTGAGCAGCTCGCGGAGCACGACGTCCTGCTCCGGGGCGCTGAGCAGGCGCAGCGGCGCCTCGTAGAGCTCGGCCGGGGCGTAGGCGCGGATCAGGCCGTAGGCGAAGGAGTGGAAGGTGGAGCTGAGGGTGGTGGCGGTGGTGCGGCCCAGCCGCGCGGTGACCCGGTCGCGCAGCTGCTCGGCGGCCTTGCGCGAGAAGGTCAGCGCCAGGACGCCCTCGGGACGCGCCCCGCGCTCCTCGATGCGGTCCACGATCGCCTCGACCAGCGTGGTGGTCTTGCCGGTGCCCGGGCCGGCGAGGACCAGCAGCGGCCCGCCCGGGTGGTCCACGACGCGCTGCTGGTGCTCGTCGAGGGTCGGGACGGTGGGCGCCGCCGGCTGCCGCACCAGGCGGTAGGTGGTCGGCGCTCGCATGCCTCCATTCGACCATCCGGGACCGACAGTCCTGTCGAGTGTTGCCGTTCCGGGCCTGTCGCGGCGATGACAGGGTGCGGGCATGACCGACGGACCCCTCAGCGACCTGCTCGTCCTCGACCTCACCCGCGCTCTCGCCGGCCCGCACGCCGCGATGATGCTCGGCGACATGGGGGCCCGCGTGATCAAGGTGGAGTCCCCCACCGGCGACGACACCCGGTCGTGGGGCCCGCCCTTCGTCGGCGAGCCCGGCGAGCAGGAGTCGACGTACTTCATGTCGGCGAACCGCAACAAGGAGTCGATCGTCCTGGACCTCAAGGACGAGGCCGACCGCGACGTCCTCGCCCGGCTCGTCGAGCGCGCCGACGTGCTGATGGAGAACTTCCGCGTCGGTGTGCTGGACCGCCTCGGGTTCTCCGTCGAGCGGCTGCACGAGCTCAACCCGCGCCTCGTCGTCCTCTCCATCACCGGATTCGGCCACGACGGCCCGGAGGCCAAGCGGGCCGGCTACGACCAGATCGCGCAGGGCGAGGGCGGGCTGATGTCGCTCACCGGCACCGCCGCGCCCACCAAGGTCGGCGTGCCGATCGCGGACCTGCTGGCCGGCATGAACGGCGCGTACGGCGTGCTCGCCGCGCTCCACGAGCGCGAGCGCACCGGCGCGGGTCGGGTCGTGCGGACCTCGCTGTTGGCCGGCATGGTCGGCGTGCACGCCTTCCAGGGCACCCGCTGGACGGTGGCCAAGGAGGTGCCCGGCCTGGCCGGCGACCACCACCCCTCGATCGCGCCCTACGGCATGTTCGCCACCGCGAGCGCGCCGATCCAGATCGCCTGCGGCTCCGAGGGCCTGTGGCGCGCGCTGTGCACGGCGCTCGGGCTGGACGCCGCCGAGGAGCGCTTCGCGACCAACCCGCAGCGCGTCGCGCACCGCGACGAGCTCATCGCCGTGCTCGAGGGGCTGTTCGCCGCCAAGCCCGCCGAGCACTGGCTGGCGCTGCTCTCCGACGCCGGCATCCCGTCGGGCAAGGTCCGCTCCCTCGACGACGTCTACGCCTGGGAGCAGACCCGCTCGCAGGGGCTGCTGCTCTCCGTCGAGCACGCCACGCAGGGCACCGTCGAGCTCCCCGGCTCCCCGATCCGCTTCGACGACAACCCGTTCTCCGGCGGGCGCGCGGCACACACCGCTCCCCCGACCCTGGACCAGCACGGTCCCGCGATCCGGGAGTGGCTCGAGTCCTGAGCCGCGGACGGCCGCGGACTGCCACGATGTACGGGTGACCCAGACGCGCACCGTGGCGATCCTCGCCTTCGACGACATGGAGGTCCTGGACTACGCGGGGCCCTACGAGGTGTTCAACGTCGCCGGTGAGCTCACCGACCCGGCCGCCTTCGAGGTCGTGCCGGTCTCCGTCGACGGCCGGCCGGTGAGCGGCCGGGGCGGCTTCACCGTCGTGCCCCGCCACTCCCTGCAGGACTGCCCGCCCACCGACCTGCTGGTGCTGCCCGGCGGGGCCGGCTCGCGGAAGCTGCTCGGCGACGAGCAGCTGCTGGCCTGGCTGCGCGAGCGCGCGGCCGAGGTGGAGCTGCTGATGTCGGTGTGCACCGGTTCGATGGTGCTCGCCGCCGCGGGGCTGCTGCGCGGACGTCCCGCGACGACGCACCACACGACGTACGACGAGCTGGCGGGGATCGACCCGACCGTGCGCGTCGAGCGCGGGCCGCGGTTCGTGCGCAGCGACGAGCGGCTGTGGACCTCCGCGGGCGTCTCCGCGGGGATCGACCTGTCGCTGCGGGTGGTGCGCGACCTCGCGGGCGTCGCGGCGTACGACGCCACGGTCGCGGAGATGGAGTGGATGTGGCGCTCCTAGCGGTCCGCCTCGGGACCGGTGGGGTGCGCGTGCGCCGGCGGGCTCAGGACCGGCCGCGCTCCTCGAGCGGCGTGTCGCGGTAGGCCACCCAGGCCCGCGCCAGCTGCTCGCGCGAGCCGCCCGGGTTCTCCTCGTGCCAGCGCCGGGTGAACCGGTTGAGCTCGAACTGCGGGCCGATCTCCTCGGCCCCGCGTCCGCGGGTGGCGTGCCACACACCGACGGCGTCGCCGAGGGTGGTGGTGCCGTCGGCGGCGGCGAGGTGGTCGCGCATCGGCGCGTCGAAGCGGAACGTCGGGCCGAGGGCGCTCGGTGAACCACGCGCGCAGGACCTGGCTGCAGCGCTGGCCGGGCGGGACGAGCGTGTCCTCCGTGAGGGCGCCGGTCAGCTGCGCACCCGTCGTACGGCGGGCCGGCGGCTCCGGCGGCGGTGGGAGGCCGTCCAGCGCGGCCGCGAGCCGGCCGGTGATCGCGGCCTTCGACCCGGTCGCCCTCACCCCGAGCCCGCGGGCGAACGCGGCGAGCTCGTCCTTCGACCAGTACCAGCGGCGCAGCTCGCGCGCGGACATCGATGCCTCGAGGGCCGGACGGCGGGCGGGGGTCTCGGCCACGCGGCCGATCCTCCCAGACGGGCGCACCACGAGCGCCGACTCGGCGCACCATTCGGGCCGACTCGACGCGCCATTCAAGCCGACTCGCCGCACCATTCGGGCCGACTCGGCGCACCCTTCGGGCCGACTCGGCGAGCATGGCCAGGGCCCGACCGCGGGAGTGCGATCGGGCCCTGGGCGGTGCTGCGGTGATGCGGTGGTGCGGTGCTGCGGGTCGGTCAGCCCAGGTCGACGATGGCGGCGACGGGGCCGCCGCCCTCGGGGCCCTGGTGGGCGGCGGAGACCGAGACGAACACGGCCGGGTCGCCGGTCACGGCCGCGGTGACGCCGCCGACGCAGGACTTGATCTGGCGGTGCCAGTGCACGTCGGAGTCGTCGAGCATCGCGTTGCGGCGACCACGCACGGTGCCGTCCTGGGAGGCCTCGCACTTGAGGAACACGTTGACCAGCTTGTCGCCGAGGTCGCTGTGGTGCGGGCGCTCGGGGAGGTCGAGGCCGGCGTCCTTGATCGCGTTCCAGATGCCGTCGGCGTCCAGGGCGTCGTTCATCACCGAGTGGCCGATGCGGTAGCGCCCGCCGACGCCCGTCGCGTTGCCGACCACGACCACCTGGGCCTGGTCGAGCTCGACGCCCGAGGAGCACGAGGCGACCGCGGAGTACAGCTCGCGGTTGTGCATGACGTCCGCGTCGGTCGGCATCTCGATCTCGCCGAGCGCCACCGCGATGCCCAGGGCCGTGACGCCGTTGGAGAGGTCCATCGACTCGTGGGTGTGCTCGGTCCACACCGTCTTGCCGCGCGACTTGGCGTCGCGGATGGTGTGGATGGTGAGCAGCGGGGTCTTGGTCTGCACGTAGTGCACGTCGGCGGGGTCGGTGATGCCGGCGCGCTCCATGGCCACCTTCACCGCGTCGGCGACCTTGCTGATCATCGGCGTGCGGCCGATCTCCTCGGGCAGCAGCTGCTCGCTCATCGCGAAGCCGACGGTCAGGCGCTGCTCCTCGCGCGAGGGGTCGTCCGCGGGCACGTCGGTGGTCGCGAAGATCGTCGCGTGGGGGCTGATGACACCGTCGGTGCCGCCGGACCACACGATCGGGACCTGCTTGACCTGGTCGGCCGGCGCGCCCTTGTCGACGAGCACCTCGCGGAACGCCCGGTCGGCGATGATCCGGGTGTAGTCGTTGACCCCGCCGTTGCCCTCGGTCTTGCCGATGATCGCGATGACGCGGTCGGCCTTCATCACGCCCTCGTCGATGAGCTTCGCGAGCTCCGAGGCGTCGGCGACGGAGTGGATCGGGACCTTGCGTACTTCGATGGCGTCGGGCAATGGACTTCCTTCCGGTAGGGGCGGTGCGGTGGTGGGAGTACGGGGCGGGCTCAGCCGGGCACGACGACGGTGCCGACGCCGGAGCCGGTGACCGCCTCGGTGATCAGGTCGAGGCGGGTGATGACCGAGCGCTGGCCGCCGCGCTCGACGAAGCGGCAGGCCGCGTCGACCTTCGGCCCCATCGAGCCGCTGCCGAAGTGGCCCTCCGCGGCGAGCTCGCGCATGCGGGTCACGGTGACCTCGCCGAGCGGCTCCTCCTCGGGCGTGCCGTAGTGCAGGACCGCGGCGGGCACGTCGGTGGCCACGACCATGACGTCCGCGTCGACATGGCCCGCGAGCAGCGCCGCGGCGAGGTCCTTGTCGATGACCGCCTCGACGCCGCGCAGGGTGCCGTCGGGGTCGGCGACCACGGGGATGCCCCCGCCGCCGGCGGCGACCACGACGAAGCCGGCGTCGACGAGCGCGGTGATGGCCGGGGCGTCGACGATCTCCAACGGCTCCGGCGAGGCGACCACGCGTCGCCAGCCCTTCGGGCCGCGGTCCTCCCAGGTCTCGCCGTGCTCGACGAGCACGCGCGCCTCCTCGGCCGGCAGGTAGCGACCGATCGGCTTCGCGGGGTTCAAGAAGCCCGGGTCGCTCGCGGAGACCCGCGTGCGGGTCACCAGGGCGGCGGCGCGGCGCGCCTCGCCGGTGCGGGCGAGCGCGGCGTCCAGGGCGTTGAGCAGGACGAAGCCCAGCGTCGCCTGGGTCTGCGCCCCGCACCAGTCGAGCGGGACGGGCGGGACCACGGGGGCGGCGAGCTCGTTCTTGACCAGCAGGTTGCCGACCTGGGGGCCGTTGCCGTGGGTGACCACGACGTCGACCCCGGACGCCACCAAGGTGGCGATCGAGCCGGCGGCGAGCTTCGCCGCGCCGATCTGGTCGTCGGGATGTACGCGTCCGTCCGCGTTGGCCATGGCGTTTCCGCCCAGTGCAAGCAGGACCCTCATGTGACGAACCTAGTGACGCCGCCCACGCCGGAGCAGGGCAACTTGGGCCAAGGGATCGCCGGTCCGCTGGCAGGTGTTGCCAACGTGCCGGTACGCCGGCGCGGGCTCACCCCTCGCCGGGTCGTACGCCGGGGCGGCGCGGCAGGGCGGCGTACCAGCCCGCGAGCCGGCCCTCCCGGCTGACCTGGCGCAGCCGCCGCTCGATCGCGGCGCTCGCCTCCCGTGGCGCCGCCACGAGCACCTGGTCCCCGGCACGCAGCACCGTCGCGCCGTGCGGTGCGAACAGCGCTCCCTCGCGGAGCACCAGCGCCACCGCCGCCTCGCGTGGCAGGCGCAGCTCGGCGACCTCCACGCCGGCCAGCCGCGAGCTCGGCGGCACCGCGAACTGCAGCAGCGTGGCGTCGAGCTCGTCGAGCGGCGCGGAGTCGATGGCCACGTCGCGGGCGCCGACGTCGAGGGCGGCACCGGTGCGGCGGGCGACCCACGGCAGCGTCGGGCCCTGGAGCAGGGTGAACAGCACGACCAGCAGGAAGACGACGTCGAAGATCCGCTCGGCGCCGGGCAGCCCGACGCTCATCGGGATGGTGGCGAGCACGATCGGCACCGCGCCGCGCAACCCGGCCCAGCTGATGAAGACCTGGTCGGCGAGAGGCACCCGGAAGGGCGTCGCGCACACCAGCACCGACAGGGGTCGCGCCACCAGGGTGAGGGCGCCCCCGACCACCAGCGCGGTCGGCAGCGCCTCGAGCAGCCGGCCCGGGCTGGCCAGCAGGCCGAGCATGATGAACAGCCCGATCTGGGCCAGCCAGGCCAGGCCCTCCGCGAAGCTCTCGGTGGCGCCGCGGTGCGGCAGCCGCGCGTTGCCGAGCACCACCGCGGCGACGTAGATCGCCATGATCGGGCTGGCCCCGAGCAGCCCGGAGACCGCGAAGGCGACGAAGGCGATCGCGATCGTGGCCAGCGGGTAGAGCCCGGTGGCCGGCAGCGCGCTGCGGGCGAGCAGCCAGACCCCGGCGCGGGCCACCAGCGCGCCGAGCACCACCCCGGCGAGGAGCTGGTAGCCGATCCGGGCGGCGATGCCGAGCACGCCCGCCTCGTCCCAGGCGTCGGAGGTGACCACGGTGACCAGCACGATCACCGGGGGGTCGTTGAAGCCCGACTCCGCCTCCACGACCGCGCGCAGCCGGCCCCGCACCGTCATCTGGCGCAGCACTGAGAAGACCGCCGCCGCGTCGGTGGAGGAGGCCACCGCCCCCAGCACGATCGCGGTGCGCAGGTCGACGTCGAGGGCCCAGTGGACCAGGCCGGTGGTGACCGCCACGCTCACCAGCACGCCGGCGGTGGAGAGGACCGCCGCGAGCGGCGCCACCGGGCGCACCGTCGCCCACCGCGTGGTGAGCCCGCCCTCCGCGAGGATCACCGCCAGCGCGACGTTGCCGAGCACCTGCACCAGCTCGGCGTCCTCGAAGCCGAGCCCGAGCCCCGCCTCGCCCATCGCCAGCCCGATCGCGAGGTAGACCAGCAGGCTGGGCAGCCCGGCGCGGGTGGAGACCCGGACCGCTGCGACCGCTGCGAGAAGGGCACCCGAGCCGAGGAGCACCACCAGGTCGAGGTCAGCGGGCTCCATCGGTCCCCGGCCGGGGGCCGGACGCGAGCTGCGACAGCACGTCCCACCTCCCCGACAGCTCCGCCTCCCGGACCGACGAGCGCCGACCGACGCCACGAGTCTTCGCGACCGTCCGGTCTGGCGAGAATGGCGGCCACCACCCAATCTCGGGACCGGTCGAGCCGGCCCGGCCCGGGGGACGCGGAAGGGCCGGCACCCCGTGCGGGATGCCGGCCCTCCCCTGCTCCGGTCGTCGGTGCTCAGCGCAGCGTGAACGTCCTCCGCGCCGAGCTGGCCCGCACCAGGGCCGTGCCGGCGAACCGCGCCTGCAGGACGTGGCGACCGGTGCCGAGCGCCAGGCGCACCGTGCGGGTGCCCTGGTCGGCCGCGGTCAGCCGCAGGGTGCGGACGACCTTGCCCCGGTCGCTCAGGACGATGGTGCCCACGGACGGCAGCCGCGGCACCGCGAAGGTGACCGTGGCCGCGACCCGCCCGCGAGCCGGCGCACCGACCCGCTTGACCCGCAGCGTGGTCCGCGACGGGGCCTTGGCGACCCGGACCGTGGCCGGCGCGCTGGTGGCCACGCCGTACGCCGTGTCGCTCGGGGTGAACCGCGCGAGCACCGAGGTGGCGCCGGGACGCAGCCCGGGCAGCCGCAGCGACGCCGTGCCGCCGGAGGTGGTGCCGGTGGCGGCGACCCGTCCGTCGACCAGCAGCTCGACGGTGCCGTCCAGCGGGCCGTCGGCGCCGGTGGTGCTCACCTTGACGCTCGCGGCCCGCGGGTAGGTCGCCTTCGCGACCTGCGTGACCGTGACACCGGCCTCGCCCGGGGCGGAGACCCCGGTGCCGGCCGGAGCCGCCCAGAACAGCGCGGTGGCCGCCTGGCTCAGCCCGCCCTTGGGGTGGTTGCGGAAGAACACCGAGGTGCCGAAGACCACCGTGCGAGCACCCGAGGCCGCCTCGGCGGAGACCACCGAGGCCTGCCCCGCGGCGCTGGCCGGACCGTCGAGCACCGGACCGCTCGCGCCGTCCGGGGACTGGCGCCAGTGGCCCGCCAGCAGCGGGTCCGCGGCATAGCGCTGCTCGACCTTCACGCCCTCGCCCAGCCCCGTGAACCACGCGGCGGGGTAGATGAACGAGGTGTCCTGCGGGTGCGCCGCGAGCAGCGAGTCCGCGGGGGTGTCCACGGCGACGATGCCGTTGCCCGAACGGTTGCCGGACACCGCGGTGCCGGTGAGCAGCCCGAAGGACTGCGCGGCGGCGAACGCAGCGGTGCTGCGACCCACGAGGGCCCCGCCGCCGTCGACGAAGGCCTGGACCCGGGTGCGGGCCGCCGAGCCGGCCGCCGGGTTGAACCCGGCGCCGATCCACAGCGCGTCGACGTCGTCGAGCTGGGCGGGCGCGGTCTCCAGCGAGGCCGCGGTCACCTGGAGGAGGTCGTCGAACCCGAGCTCGGTGAGCGAGAGCCGGTCGTCCTGGGTGCCGACGTAGGCGATCGTCAGGTCCTGCAGGCCCCGGGTGCCCTCGTCGTCGAGCGCGTCGAGCTGCTCCGCGGTGGCCGCCTCGAAGGCGACGTCGTGCTCCTGTGCGGCGGCGGCCGCCTCGTCGTACCCCTCGGGACCGACGATCGCGGCGCCGTCCTCGAGCATGGACACCGCCACACCCTCCTCCAGGAGCGCGTTGAGCGCCTGGAAGTCGGCGACGCCGGCGAGCTCGAGGCTGAGGTGCTCCGCCTCGTCGGGCACGGAGGCCTGCGGCGCCGGGGCGTCGATCGGCGTCGTCGCGCCGAGCGGGGCGTCGGTGGTCAGGCCGACCTTGTCGACCGTGGCGCCCCACAGGTAGGACCAGCTCCACGCGGAGATGTCGTACATCGAGGGCACCTTCGGGGAGATGTCGTCCCCGAGGTCGAGCAGCGAGTTGGCCAGGCCGCGCAGCGGCTGGTGCATGTCGACCACCCACGAGCCGGCCGGGTACGTCGTGCCGCCGACGCTCACCGCAGCGTCGAGCGTGGCGACCTCGATGTCGTGCAGCAGCAGCTGGCGCACCAGCCGGGAGGCGTCACTGGCCGAGCGCTGGCCCTCGCCCCTCGGGATCACGTAGGCGCGCGGCAGGGTCACCGGCTCCTGGTCGTCGACGACGTCCCACAGCTCCTTCCACTGGTCGGGCCCGGGCACGGCGTCCACCCCGGCCTCGGTCAGCGTGGTCTTGGGCTCGCCGGCGACCCCGCGCCGGAAGGTCTCGATCTGGTTGAGCAGCATCTCCCGGGCGTGGGTGGAGTCGTCGAGGTACTCCACGATCCCCTCCATGGTCTCCTGGGCGACGGCCACGTTGACCGCGGCGCGCTCCGGCGTCTGCCGCCCGCCCGCGGCACCGCGGGTGAGCGGGAGCTCGACGGTCGCACTGGCGGCGCCGTAGAACGCGGCGTACTGCGCGGTGAAGATCGGCGGGAAGTCGTCCCAGCCGTCCGGGGTGTCGCGGTAGGGGATCTTGACGTGTGCGGTCTCGGGGCCGGTGTTCTCCGCGACCACCTGCCCGGTCTCGACGTTGTAGTAGGTGTTGCCGGGGATGGCGGCGTCGACGACCTTCTCCTCCACGGCCAGCGACAGCGCGTAGTTGTGCGGGATGTAGAGGTCGTACTCGTAGTTCGAGCCGTGCGGCGGGCCGCACGGCTCGAGCTGGAGCACGCTGGTGTAGCCGTGGAAGTCCGCGGCGTAGATCGGCTGGATCGCCTGCGCCGTGCGGATGAAGGAGCGGGTCTCCGGCGTGGTGTTGGTGATCATGTCGCGGTTGGGGTCCAGGCCGAGGGCGGTGGCCCGGGTCGCGTTGGTGCGCCCGTCCGGGTTGAGCGACGGGGAGAAGTAGATCCGGTTGTTGCGCAGGATCCCGCCCACCTCGGAGAGCGGCGCGGTGGCGAGGTGCTCGATGTAGCGCAGCGCGCCGTCGGTGCCCTCCCACTCGTTGCCGTGGATGTTGTTGCTGATCCAGATCGGCGTCTTGTACTGGGCGAGCAGCTCCCGGTCGGTGGCCGCCGCGTCCGGGTCGTTCTTGATCCGCTCGCGCCAGGCCGTCTGCTGGGCGGTGTCCTCGGGCCGCTCGGGTGCGGTGAGGGTGACCAGGTAGAGGTCGCGGCCCTCGGTGGACTGGCCGACCACCTGCACCGAGATCCGGTCGCTGACCTTCATCAGCTCCGTCAGGCGCGGCGCCAGGTCGGGGTGGCCCAGCAGCGCCGCGGTGTGCGCGGCGTCGTCGGGGTTGTCGCGGTAGAGGCGCAGCCGCGGCTGGAAGGGGTACGACGTCGGCATCTCCAGCGGGTCGCCGGCGACCGGGGCTGCGGCCGCCGCGCGGGCGACCTCGGCCCGCTCGACCGGGTCGACCCGCCTGGCGGTGTCGGGGCCACGGCCCTCGCTGGAGCCGCGGGGGTCCGCGGCGGTGGGACCGGACGGCGGGAGCGCCGTCGCAGGTGAGGGGACGGCGGCCATCGAGGCCGCCAGCGCGAGGCCGGTCAGGCCGACCAGCGCACGTGAAGTGGTCACGGGGAGCTCTTTCTCTGGGGGGCGGGGGGACGGCGCGCCGGAAAGAGACTCGCGCCGGTCGTCAGACTGGCGGACCGCCCACCGTCCTGTCCGCAGGAACGGGGAGACTCGCCCGGATTGCCGGGGCCGGTTGGCGTCGGCCCCCCGGGCGATCAGTGCGGTCCGGGGGGAGGCGGACCGGGGGCCCGGTCCGTCCCGCCGTGCGCTGCTGATCGCCAGTGCGGCCGACGTCCCGATCCTCGGACCCGGCGGGCCGCGGCGGAATGGTGGCTGCCACCCATTCGCGGGCCATTCGCGGGCCATTCGCGGGCTACCCGCAGGGCTGTCCGCATGGGTGGTCCGCGTGGCCTCCGCGAGCGCCGGCCGCGATGAGGGGTGACAGCGGCGCGGGCGTGGGCCACGCTGTCGGCGTGCGCTCCCCGAGACTGCTCGCGAGGATGCCGCTGCTCTGGCAGGTCTGCCTGGTCAACGGCGCGGTGCTCGCCGCGGCCACGCTGGTCCTGCTCCTCTCCCCCGCCCGGGTGTCGCCGGAGGTGGCGCGGGCCGAGGCGGTGGCCGTCCTGCTCGGCCTCGGCGTCGTGCTGGTGCTCGACGGGCTGCTGCTGCGCGCCTCCCTCGCCCCGGTCGACCGGGTGGTGCGCCAGATGGCCCGGGTCGAGCGGATGCGCCCCGGCGACCGCCTCGACGACCCGGGCGAGGGCGCGGGCGCCCAGCTGGTGCACGGCGCCAACGCGATGCTGGACCGGCTCGAGGCCGAGCAGCGCGCCAGCAGCGCCCGGGCGCTGGCCGCCCAGGAGGCGGAGCGGCGCCGCATCGCCCAGGAGCTGCACGACCAGGTCGGCCAGAGCCTGACCGTGGTGCTGCTGGGGCTCAAGCAGGTCCAGCAGCACGCGCCCGCGGATCTGATCCCCGAGCTGCAGCTGGTGCGCGACAGCACCCGCGCCGCGCTCGACGACGTACGACGGGTGGCGCGGCAGCTGCGCCCCGGGGTGCTCGACGACCTGGGGCTGGCCAGCGCGCTGGCCGCGCTGTGCAGCGAGTTCGAGGCGCACGGCACCGCGCTGGTGCGACGCTCGGTCGCGCCCGGGCTGCCGCCCTTGGGGCCCGACGTGGAGCTGGTCGTCTACCGGGTCGCGCAGGAGGCGCTGACCAACGCCGCCCGGCACTCGGGCGCGCAGCACGTCGAGGTCTCGCTGACCCGGCTGGGCGAGTCGGTGGTGCTGGAGGTGTGCGACGACGGGCGCGACGGCCCGGGGTCGATCCGCGCGGGCGCCGGGGTGAGCGGCATGCGGGAGCGCGCGCTGCTGGTCGGCGGCACCCTCTCGGTCGAGGGCGGCGCGGGGGCGGGCACGCTGGTCAGGCTGGTGGTGCCGGTGGGGCACGCGGCGGGGACGGTGCGGCCGTGACCCGGATCCTGCTGGCCGACGACCACGCGCTGGTGCGCCGCGGCGTACGCCTGATCCTGGAGCAGGAGCCCGACCTCACGGTGGTGGCGGAGGCCGGGGACGGCGAGGAGGCGGTGCGGCTGCTGCGCACCACCGAGGTCGACCTGGTGGTCCTCGACATCGCGATGCCGCGCAGCACCGGGCTCCAGGCGGCGCGCGAGATCGCCCGGCGCCGCGAGCCGCCGCGGGTGCTGATGCTGTCGATGCACGACAACGAGCAGTACTTCTTCGAGTCGCTGCGTCTGGGCGCCAGCGGCTACGTGCTGAAGTCGGTCGCCGACGAGGACCTGGTCGGTGCGGTCCGCGCGGCCATGCGCGGCGAGGCGTTCGTCTATCCCGGTGCGATGGGGACGCTGGTGCGCGACTACCTCGGGCGGCTGCGCCGCGGCGAGCGGGTGCCCGAGACGGTGCTCACCGAGCGCGAGGACCAGGTGCTGAAGCTGATCGCCGAGGGCTCCTCCTCCCGCGAGATCGCCGAGGCGCTGGTGATCAGCCCCCGCACCGTCGAGCGCCACCGCGCCAACATCCTCGCCAAGCTCGGCATGCGCGACCGCACCCAGCTGACCCGCTACGCGATCCGGGCGGGGCTGATCGAGCCGTAGGTGGTGCGCGCCCTCAGGTCCCGCAGAACGTCTGGAAGGTGTCCCCGAACCCCTCGGGGGCGGGGGCGGCGTACCGCTCCAGGCCGGGGCGTACGTCGAAGGGCCGCGAGACCGCGTCCACGAGGCGGTGCAGCGGGTCGAGGTCGCCGGCGGTCGCGGCGTCGAGGGCCTCCTCGACGAGGTGGTTGCGGGGGATGTAGACGGGGTTGACCCGGTCCATCGCGTCGGCGTCGGGACCCAGCTCCAGCCACCGCTCCAGCCACGCGTCCGCGGCGGGCAGGTCGAGGACCAGCTCGCGGAACGCCTCCCGGTCGCCGCGAGCGGCCTGCCCCAGCGCCCGGAACGCGCCGGTGAAGTCGACGTGGCCGCTGTGCAGCAGCTCCAGCAGCGCCTGGCCGAGGTCGATGACCGCCTCGTCGTCCAGCGCGCCACCCGCGTCGGGGCCCGCGTCGGGGCCAGCGTCGGGACCGGCGAGCCCCAGCTTGCCCCGCATCCCGCGCGCCCAGGCGGCGACGTAGGAGGTGCCGAAGACGCCGAGCGCCTCGGTCGCGATCCCGACGGCGCGCTCCTGGTCGTCGTCGAGCAGCGGCAGCAGCGTCTCGGCGAAGCGCGCCAGGTTCCACTGGGTCACGGCCGGCTGGTTGCCGAAGGCGTAGCGGCCGCCTGTGTCGATGGAGCTGAAGACCGTCGCCGGGTCGTAGGCGTCGAGGAACGCGCACGGGCCGAAGTCGATGCTCTCCCCCGAGATCGTCACGTTGTCGGTGTTCAGCACGCCGTGGACGAAGCCGATCATCATCCAGTGCGCGACCAGCTCGGCCTGCGCGACGGCGACCGACTCCAGCAGGGCGAGGTAGGGCTGCTCGGCCTCGCGCGCCGCCGGGTGGTGGCGCTCGATCGCGTGGTCGGCGAGGCGCCGCAGCAGCTCGACGTCATCGGTGGCGCGGGCGTACTGGAAGGTCCCGACCCGCAGGTGGCTGGCGGCGACCCGGGCCAGCACCGCGCCGGGCAGCACCGTCTCGCGCTGCACCGCGGCGCCTGTCGCCACCACGGCGAGCGCTCGCGTGGTGGGCACCCCGAGCGCGTGCAGGGCGGTGCTCACGACGTGCTCGCGCAGCATCGGGCCGACGGCGGCGAGGCCGTCGCCGCCGCGCGCGAACGGCGTACGACCCGAGCCCTTGAGGTGCAGGTCGCGCCGTCGGCCGGCGGAGTCGCGCAGCTCGCCGAGCAGCAGCGCGCGGCCGTCGCCCAGCCGCGGGGAGTAGCCGCCGAACTGGTGCCCGGCGTAGGCCTGCGCCACCGGCCGGACGCCGTCGGGCAGCGCGGCGCCGGTCAGGAAGCGGGTCCCCTCCTCGGTGCGCAGCCACTCCGGGTCCAGCCCGAGGTCGCGGGCGAGGTCGTCGTCGAGCACCAGCAGCCGGGGCTCGGTGGCCTCCTGGGCGGACCACTCCAGCACCAGCTCGGGCAGCTCGCGGGCGTAGCGGTCGTCGAGGAGGTTGGTGCTGGGTGCGGTGCTCACACCACGAGGCTACGCAGCGGCGGTGAGCCGGACCACCCGCTCAGCGCCCGCCGCCCACGCGCAGCGTGGTGCCGGTGACGTAGGACGCCTCGGGGCTCATCAGCCAGGCGATCGCGTCAGCGACCTCCGCGGGGTCCCCGGCCCGGCCGAGCGGCACCTGGGCACCGACGCGCTCGGCACGCCCGGCGTCGCCGGCGGCAGCGTGGATGCCGGTGCGGATGATGCCGGGCGCGACCGCCACCACCCGGACCCCGTCGGCGGCCACCTCCTGGGCGAGCCCGACGGTGAGCGCGTCGACGCCGGCCTTGGCGGCGGCGTAGTGGACGTACTCCCCCGGCGCGCCCAGGGTCGCGGCCGCCGAGCTCAGGTTGACCAGCACCCCGCCGCGCCCGCCGTACGTCGTGCCCATGGCGTGGACCGCGGCCCGTGCGCACAGCAGCGCCGCGCTGAGGTTGAGCGCGACGCTGTCGTGGATCACGTGGACGGGCGTCTCGGCGAGCGTCGCGAGCCGGAACGTCGCGCCGGCGCAGTTGACCACCCCGGTGACCGTGCCGTGCTCGGCGGCGTGGGCGAAGAGCCGCTCGATCCCGCCGGGCTCGGTCACGTCCACGCGCACCAGCTGGCAGCGCGCCCCCGCGTCCTCCACCGCCAGGCGGCACTCCTCGGCGGCCTCGGTGTCCTCGCGGAAGCCGAGCACCAGGTCGTGGCCGTCGGCGGCGAGACGCAGCGCGGTGGCCGCGCCGATGCCGCGGGTGCCGCCGGTGATGACGCTCAGGGGGCGAGGGCTCATCGCGCCATCATGCGCGCCGCGCGGCCTCCGCGTCGCGCCCCAGCAGCGCCGAGAGCGGCACGGTCCCGACCGGGAGGCCGTGGCGGTCGTAGTAGGCGAACATCGCCAGCAGCCACTCCCGCTCGCGCTCGCCCAGCGCGGCGCCGTCGGTGGCGGCCCACTCCTGCGGGTCCACCACCTCGACACCGACGCCGGCCTCCGCGGCCAGCTCGGCGACGCTGGTGCGCCGCGTGGCCAGCTCGTAGGTCGCCCCCTCGTGGCCTGGCTCCAGCAGCACGGTGGCGACCGCCTCCCCCACCTCGTGCAGGTCGGCGAAGCCGAACGGCGCGTCGGAGCGGTAGGCCAGGCGCACCGGCCGGGCCGGGTCGGCGAGGTCGAGGTTCTGCAGGTAGGCGCCCGGCTGGAGGATCGTCCAGTCCAGCCCGGAGCGGCGCACCAGGTCCTCGGCCACCGCCTTGCCGACGTGGTGCGGCAGCGACGGCGCGTACGGCGAGGCGACGGAGTGGTAGCCGATCCGGTGCACACCCGCCGCCCGGGCCGCGTCGAGCGCGGCCGCGACGTACGCCGGCTCGTCGGGGTGCAGGTTGGGCGCGACGAGGTACGCCGCCGCGCAGCCGCGCAGCGCGCCGGCCAGGTCGGGCCAGTCGGCCCGCCCCAGCGGCACGCCGACGGCGCCGCGGCCCTCGAGGGCGGCCACGACCGACCGTCCGGTCTTGCCGTGCCCTCCGAGGACCGCGACGCGCGTCATCGTCCTCCCCGTCCTCAGACCAGGTCGACCGCGGCGAACGCCGCGCCCTCGGCGAGGTGGGCGTAGCCCGGGCCCCGGTCGAAGAACGGCTCCTCCGCGCCCTGCTGTGCGGCCCGCGAGGCCCGCTCGGCGGCGGTGGCCTCGGCGTCGTAGGACAACGTGTCGTCCTCGACCGAGCCGGTGAGCACCACGCCGTAGTCGCCGAGCGCGGCGTGCTCGGAGACCTTGCGCCACACCACGTCGCGCACCACGAGCTCGGGGTCGCGCTCGAGCGGGTCGCCCCAGCCGCCACCGCCGGTCGTCCGGATCCGGACCACCTCGCCGGCCTTGATCTCCTCGGCGTCGGCGAGGGCGTCGACCTCGCGCTCGTGGGGGCCGCCCGGGTCGATGACGACCTCGAAGGGCCGCCCCGCCTTGCCGCCCTTCACGCCCCAGCAGGCCAGGATCGAGCGGTCCGCGATGGACATGAAGTGCGCGTCCTTGAGCATCCGGATGTGCTTCTCATAGCCCAGACCGCCGCGGAACTTGCCGGCGCCGCCGGAGTCCGTGGCCAGCGTCAGCGCCTCGACCCGGAACGGGAAGCGCGCCTCGGTGAACTCGCTGGGCAGGTTGCGGCTGTCCGGGACGACGTGGATGGTGTCCTCGCCGTCGGCGTAGTAGCGACCACCCGAGCCGCCGCCGAGCACCTCGCGCATCAGGTACGGGCGGCCGTCGAGGTCGTCGCCGTACACGCCGGTGTAGCGGATCGTCTCCTGGTCGGCCGGCATCTTGCCGTCGACCGCCTTGGCGACCACGCCGGCCAGCACGCCCAGCAGCCGCAGGATCACGAAGGTGCGCGCGTTGGTCGGCGCCGGGAAGACCGGCGTCAGCAGCGTGCCCGGCGGCGGGAAGCGCATCTCGATGAGCGGCACGATGCCCTCGTTGACGTCGAGCTCGGCCATCCGCTCGGGGGTGTCGGCGAGGTTGCGCAGGATCGGCGCGAGCCACTTCTTGAGGAAGACGCCGTCGCTGTAGTCGCCGCAGTGGTTGATCGGGCCCTTGGCCTGCGGACCGGTGCCGTCGAAGTCGATGATCAGCCGCTCGCCCTCGGGGTCGTCGGCCGCGGTGCGCGTCAGCGTGATCCGCTGGGTGTGCAGCTGCGGCTCCTCGACGCCGTCGTGCTCGGCGTAGTCCTCCCACACCCACGACCCGACCGGGATCTTGGAGAGGATCTCGCGGCGGTACGTCGCGGTGGTCCGCTCGATGATCGCGTCGAAGCAGGACTCGACGGTCTCGATGCCGTAGCGGTCGAAGAGCTCGCCGAGCCGGCGCGCCCCCATCAGGCACGCCGAGCACTCGGCGTCCAGGTCGGCGGCCAGCGAGTCGGGCATCCGGGAGTTGCGGGTCATGATGCTGAGCGCGGCCCGGTTGGGCACGCCGGCGTCCCACAGCCGGATCGGCGGGACGGCGAGGCCCTCCTCGAAGACGCTGGTCGCGGCGCTTGGCATCGAGCCGGGGACCGCGCCGCCGATGTCGTCGTGGTGGCCGAACGCCTGCACGAACGCGACCACGCGCCGCTCGCCCTCCGGCCCGGCGAAGACCGGGACGGTGACGCAGAGGTCGGGCAGGTGGCCGATGCCGCCCTCGGAGAGGTAGACGTCGTTGTGGAAGAAGACGTCGCCCTCGCGCATCTCCTCGATCGGGAAGTCCCGGGCGACCGGGTGCACGAGCGCGGAGTAGGAGCGGCCGGTCAGCTTGCGCAGTCGGCGGTCGTGGATGCCGGCGCGGAAGTCGTGGGCGTCGCGGATCATCGGGCTGCGCGAGGTGCGCCCGATGGCCGTCTCGACCTCCATCTCGACCGCGGCCAGGGAGCCCTGGACGATCTCGACGAGGACCGGGTCGGCGCTGGCGCCGGCGTCGGCGGTGAGCGGGCCGAAGGGGAACTGGGTGGGCGCGCGACGGCTCCCGCCCTCGTTCGGCACGGGCGCGTCAGGCGTGGCGGTCACGCCGACGTTGCAGGTGCACATCAGTTGCTCTCCCTCGTGACGATGATGTTGAGGTGCTCGTCGACGCGGGCCGAGAAGCCCGGGTGCAGCGGCACGGTGGAGCCGAACTCCTCGATGATCGCCGGACCCTGCACGACGGTGCCGGGGACCAGGTCGGGGCGCCAGAGCACCGGGGTGTCGACGTGGCCGGCCTCGGCGTCGAAGCAGACCCCGCGGCGGCCCTTCTCGGTGCCGGGGGCGCCGTCGCCGAGCTCGTGGCGCGGGATCTCCGGGCGCTTGATCGGGCCGATGCCCGAGACCCGCAGGTTGACCCACTCCACCTGCTGGCTGGGGTCGGTGGAGAAGTCGTAGCCGTAGAGCGCACGGTGCTCGGCGTGGAAGGCGTCGGCGACCTGCTGGAGCGCAGCGTCGTCGAGGTCGCCCTCGGGGACCGGGACGCGCACCTCGAAGGCCTGGCCGAAGTAGCGCAGGTCGGCGGTGCGCACGAAGGAGCGCACCTCCGGGCCGAAGCCCTCGCCCTCGAGCGCCACGGCGGCCTGGCCGCTGAGCTCGTCGTACACGCCGGTGACGGTGGCCGGGTCGAGCGCCTCGGCGAGGCGCACGTGGGTCTGCACGTAGTCGTTCTTCACGTCCACGGTGAGCAGGCCGAACGCCGAGACGTTGCCCGGGTTCGGCGGCACCAGGACGGTCGGGATGCCGAGCACGTCCATCAGCCGGCACAGCAGCAGCGAGCCGGAGCCGCCGAAGGTGACCAGGGCGAAGTCGCGGACGTCGAGGCCGCGCTTGACGGTGACCTGGCGCAGCGCGTTGGCCTGGTTCCACGCGGAGATCTCGAGGATGCCGCTGGCGCAGGCCTCCGGGGTGAGCCCGAGCTCCTTCGCGAGGCTCTCGATGCCGGCGCGGGCGGCCTCGACGTCCAGCGGGATCTCCCCGCCGAGCAGGTGCGGGGGGATGCGCCCCAGGAACACGTGGGCGTCGGTGATGGTCACCTCGGTGCCGCCCTTGCCGTAGCACAGCGGGCCCGGGTCGGCGCCGGCCGAGTGCGGGCCGACCTTGAGGGTGCCCTCCGGGGAGAGCCAGGCGATCGAGCCGCCGCCGGCACCCACGGTGACCACGTCGATCATCGGGATCTTGGAGGGGAACGCGCCGACCGAGCCCTCGGTGGTGAGCGTCGGCTCGCCGTCGATGACGACCGAGACGTCGGTGGAGGTGCCGCCGCCGTCGCTGGTGAGCACCTTGTCGAAGCCGGCGACCTGGGCGATCAGCGCGGCGCCGAGCGCGCCGGCCGCGGGACCGGAGAGCACGGTGGTGATCGGCTGGTGCACGACCTCGGCCGCGGAGAGCACGCCGCCGTTGGACTTCATCACGTAGAACGGCACCGGGCGCTCGCCGGCGTAGGAGTTCAGCCGCTGGGCGATGTTGGTGACGTACGCCGAGAGCCGCGGCTTGACGGCGGCGTCGACCAGGGTGGTCATCGCGCGCTCGTACTCGCGGTACTCGCGCAGCACCTCGCTGCTGACCGAGACCACCGCGTCGGGGTGCTCCTCGGCGAGCACGCGGCGCATGCGCTCCTCGTGGTCGGGGTTGGCGTAGGCGTGCAGGAAGCACACGCCGAGGGTGTTGATGCCGCGGTCGCGGAACCAGCGGGCCACGCGGCGCGCACCCTCCTCGTCGAAGGGGCGCACCTCCTCGCCGGTGAAGTCGAGGCGGCCCTCGACGCCCTGGACCAGGTCCCGGGGCACGATCCGGTCGGGCTTGACCCAGAAGTAGGAGTTGCCGTAGCCGTCGGGCACGGACTGGCGGGCGATCTCGAGCATCGCCTCGTAGCCGGTGTTGGTGATGAACCCGAGCCGGTCCACCTTGCCCTCGAGCAGCTGGTTCGTGGCGACGGTGGTGCCGTGGCTGACCGCGGCGATGGCGTCGCCCTGGCCCTGGGGCAGGCCGAGCAGGCCGAGGACCTTCTCGATGCCGGCCATGAAGCCGTCGGCCGGGTTGCTGGGGGTGGACGGGGTCTTGGTGGTGACCAGGTCGCCGGAATCCTCGTCGAGGGCCACGACATCGGTGAACGTGCCACCGGTGTCGATGCCGATCCGGATCCGGCGCTGCGCTGGGGTCGTCGCGTCGGGCATGGCTCGATTCAATCCCGCGGCGTACCACTCGAGCCATGTCGGAAGTTGCCGACGGATCGGGATTTCTCGGGCAGATGTTGCCACGGGGCGGAGCGGTGCCCGAACGCCGAATAGTCCGCCACACCACTGTCGCGAATCGAGCGACACGCGACAGTGGTGTGGCGGACTATCTCGCCGGGGGGGGGAGGTCAGCCGCGCTGGCGGTCCTCGAAGGCGGCGGCGATCTCGAGCAGGCGGCGCTCCCCACCGTGCGGGGCGACCACCTGGATGCCGACCGGCAGGCCCTCGGCCGTGCGGCCGGCGGGCAGGGAGATGGCCGGGCAGCCGGTGACGGTGATGAAGTACGCCGAGCGCATCCAGTCCAGGTAGGTCTCCTGGGCCCGACCGTTGATGTCGGCCGGGTACTCCTGGTCCACCGGGAACGGCGGCACCTGGGAGACCGGCAGCACCAGCACGTCGTGGTGCTCGAAGAAGACGCGCATCCGCTCGGCGAGCGTGGTGCGCTGGGTGTAGGCGCGGGCCACGTCGGCGCCGGTCAGGGGCGCGCCGGCCTCGATGTTCGCGGCCAGCGACTCCTTGAGCTCCCCGGGGTGCGCGGCGTGCAGCGGGCCGAGCTTGGCCTGGAAGTGCCACGCGCGCAGGGTGCGGAAGGTGTCGTCGGCCTCGCGCAGGTCGGGGTGGGCGTCCTCGACGTGCGCCCCGCCGGCGGTCCACACCGCGGCGGACTCGCGCACCACGCGGGCCACCTCGTGGTCAACCTCGAAGGCGCCGCCCAGGTCCACCGAGAGCGCCACCCGCAGCCCCTGGAGGCTGCCCGCGAGCGGCTCGGCGAAGACCGATCCGGGCTCGCGCAGCGCCAGCGGCGCGCGCGGGTCGGGCCCGGCGAGCACCCCGAGCAGCAGCGCCAGGTCGCGCACGTCGCGCGCCATCGGCCCGCCGGTCGAGGTGGACTCCCACTGGTTGTACAGCGGCCACTCCGGGACCCGCCCGGTGCTGGGCCGCAGCCCCACGACCCCGCAGAACGACGCGGGGTTGCGCAGCGAGCCGCCCATGTCGGAGCCGTCGGCGAGCGGCACCATCCCGGAGGCCAGCGCCGCCGCGGCTCCCCCGCTCGACCCGCCGGCGGAGCGGCCGGGGTCGTGCGGGTTGCGGGTGACGCCGAAGACCCGGTTGAAGGTGTGCGAGCCGGCGGCGAACTCCGGCACGTTGGTCTTGCCCAGCAGCACCACGCCGGCACGGCGTACCCGCTCGACGATCAGCTCGTCGGCGTCCGGGACGTGGTCGGCGAAGAGCCGGGAGCCGTACGTCGTGCGCCAGCCGCCCACCGCGTGGGTGTCCTTCACCGCGAACGGCAGGCCGTGCAGCGGGCCGACCTCCTCGCCGCGAGCCAGCGCCTGGTCGGCCTCGGCGGCCGAGGCGCGGGCGCGCTCGGCGTCGAGGGAGACGATCGCGTTGATCTCGGGGTTGCGCTCCTCGATCCGGGCCAGGTGGAGCTCGAGCAGCTCGCGGGCGGAGATGCTGCGCGCACGCAGCGCGGCGAGCATGTCGCGGGCCGGCGAGTCCACGCCCAGGTCGGTCACCGGCGACGCCCGAGCAGCGCCCCGGCGAGCACGCCGACGAGCACCAGGCCGGCGCCGACGCCGATGCCGCGCAGGAACTCCTCCGAGGACCCGGCCGCCGCCCCGGCCTTGGCGGGGGCGGTGAAGACGCCGGGCTGGGCGGCGGGGGCCGTCGCCGCGGGGGCGCCCGGCTCGGCGGCGACCGGCGCACCCGGGGCGGCAGGCGCGGCGGCCGGAGTCGCGGTCGGCAGGCCGGAGGTGATCGCCTTCTCGACGTTGCCGAAGAACTCCGCGGCCATCCGCTTCGAGACGCTGGTCAGCATCCGCTGCCCCACGCCCCCGACCATGCCGCCGACGGTGGCGTCGGCCTCGTAGGCGACCTCGGTGCCGCCGTCGGTCGCGGTGAAGCGGACCGCGACGGCCGCGTCGACGGTGCCGGGGGCGCCGCTTCCGCGCAGGTGCATGGTCAGCGACTGGTGCTGGTCGAGGTCGGAGAGCCGGCAGGTGCCGGTGTAGGTGCCCTTGATCGCGCCGACGCCGGCGGTCACGGTCATGTCGTAGGCGTTCTCGCCGGTGGCGACGAGCCGCTCGCAGCCCGGGATGGTGGCGACCAGGACGGCCGGGTCGAGCAGGGAGTCCCAGACCCGCTCCACGGGTGCGGCGATGATGTTGGAACCGGCGATCTTCACGAGGTGTGCTCCTGACGCAGGGTGTGGAGGTCGGAGGGCGAGATGGGCATGGCGGTGATCGGGAAGCCCTCGGCGTCCTCGATCGCGGCCGCCACGACCGCGCTGACCGGGATGACCCCGGCCTCGCCCGCGCCCTTGATGCCGAGCGGGTTGAGCGGGCTCGGCGTCTCGAGGTGGTCGATGTCGATGCCGTCGGGGATCTCGGTGACGTAGGGCATCAGGAAGTCCATGAAGGAGGCATTGAGCAGCTGCCCGGACGGGTCGTAGGCCATCCGCTCGTAGAGCGCTCCCCCGATCCCCTGTGCCACGCCGCCGTGGATCTGGCCCTCGACGATCATCGGGTTGATCAGGTGGCCGCAGTCGTGGACCACGGCGTACTTCAAGATCGTGACCTCGGCGGTGTCCGGGTCGGTCTCCACGATCGCGGCGTGCATGCCGGAGGCGAACGTCGCGCGCTGGGGGCTGTAGAAGTCCTTGCCCTCCAGGCCGGGCTCGTCGTCCTCGGCGACCGGCGGCTTGCCGGGGTCCCCGACCGCGAACTGGGTGGCGGCCTTGGACGCCTCGTCGAAGGCGTAGCGCAGCGGGTTGGACAGCACCGCGATGGTGCCCAGGTCCAGCCGGCTCTCCGGCGAGCCCTTGACCCGCACGACCCCCTCGACGATCTCCAGGTCGGCCTCGTCGACCTCGAGGGCGTCGGAGGCGATCCGCAGCGCCTTCTCCTTGGCCCGCTTCGCGGCCAGGTGGATCGCCGAGCCGCTCATCACCGCGGCGCGCGAGGCGAAGGTGCCCACGGCGTACGGCATCCGACGGGTGTCGCCGGTGACCACCTCGACGTCCTCGAAGCGCACCCCGAGCTCGTCGGCGACGAGCTGGGCGAAGACGGTGGCGTGCCCCTGGCCCTGGGTGGTCAGGCCGGTGGCGACCTTGACCTTGCCGCTGGTCTCGATGTGCACGTGCGCGCCCTCGTAGGGGCCGACGCCGGTGCCCTCGACGTAGCAGGCCAGGCCGATCCCGACGGTGCGGCCCTGGGCGGCGAGCTCCTCGCGCAGCGCGGGGAACTCCTCCCAGCCGATCAGCTTCTTCAGCTTCTCCAGCGAGGCGGGGTAGTCGCCGGAGTCGTACTCCAGCTCCCGGCCGTCCTGGAAGATCAGGCCCTGGTCGAAGGGGAACTCGTCGGGCTGGATGAAGTTGGCGGCGCGCACCTCGGTGCGGTCCTTGCCCAGGTACGCCGCGATCTTGTCCATCGTGCGCTCCATGGCGAAGCAGCCCTGCGGGCGGCCCGCGCCGCGGTACGGCGTGACGATGACGGTGTTGGTGTAGATCGACTCGAAGACGACCCGGTAGACCTCGGGCTTGTAGGGCCCGAGCAGCTGGGTCGAGGTGATGATCGGGACGATCAGGCCGTACGGCGTGTAGGCGCCGTGGTCGTGCCAGAACATCACGTCCAGGCCGACGATGCGGCCCTCGTCGTCGAAGCCGACGTCGATGTGCTGCACCTGGCCGCGCTCGTGCGCGGAGGAGATGAAGTGCTCGCGTCGGTCCTCGGTGAACTTCACGGTGCGCCCGAGCAGGCGGGCCGCGGCCGGGACGAGGAGCTCCTCGGGCCAGGGGTGCATCACCTTGACGCCGAAGCCGCCGCCGACGTCGGGGGTGATCACGTCGACCTGGCCCAGGTCGAGGCCGAGCTTGACCGCGATGGCGGCGCGCACGCCGGTGGAGGTCTGGGTGGAGGTCCACACCTGGAGCCGGTTGGTGTCGGCGTCCCAGCGCGCGACGGTGCCGCGTCCCTCGAGCGGGGTGCAGGCGCTGCGCTCGATGTCGAGCTCGAGCTGGAGGCGGTGCGGGGCCCGGGCGAGCGCCGCCTCGACGTCGCCGGTGTTCTGCTCGCTGCGCGCGCCGACGTTGTCGGGCACGTCCTCGTGGACCAGGTGCTCGGCGGCGCGGGAGGCCTCGATGCCGACGACCGCCGGCAGCACCTCCCAGGTCACCTTGATCCGGTCCAGTGCGTCCTCGGCGATGTAGCGGTCCTCGGCGACGACGAAGGCGACCGCCTCGCCGACGTAGTTCACCTCCTCGCGCGCCAGGGCGTACTGGGTGCGGCCCTGGGTGAGGTCGGGGTGCGGGATCAGCAGCGGGAGCGGCTCGGCCAGCTCCGGGGACAGCGAGCCGAGGTCCTCGTGGGTCCAGACCAGGTGGACGCCCTCGACGTCGAGGACGTCGGACATGTCGATGTCGACGATCCGGGCGTGGGCGTGCGGGCTGCGCAGCACCGCGGCGTGCAGCGTCGAGGGGTCGGCGTGCACGTCGTCGACGTAGCGGCCCTGGCCGCGCAGGAAGCGCTGGTCCTCGGTCCGCTGGACCTTCTGGCCCATCAGCTTGGTGGTCACCGGGACACCTCCTCCGGGCGGGCCTCGGACGGGGTCTCCTCGGCGCGCGCGATCTCGGCGGCCCGCTCGACCGCCTTGACGATGTTCTGGTAGCCGGTGCAGCGGCACAGGTTGCCCGCGACCATCTCGCGGGCCTCCTCGTGGCTGGGGTCGGGGTTCTCGCGCAGGCAGGCGGTGACGGTGGTGAGGAAGCCCGGGGTGCAGAAGCCGCACTGCAGGCCGTGGCACTCGGCGAACGCCTGCTGGACCGGCCCGAGCGAGCCGTCCTCGCGGGTCAGCCCCTCGACGGTGGTGATCTCGGTGTCGACGGCGGAGACCGCGAACATCAGGCAGGCCCGCACCGGGCGCCCGTCGACCAGGACGGTGCACGCCCCGCAGACGCCGTGCTCGCAGCCCACGTGGGTGCCGGTGAGGCCCAGGTCGTGGCGCAGCGCGTCGGAGAGCAGCCGGCGCGCCGGCACCTCCGCCTCCCGGGTGACCCCGTTGACGCTCAACCTGATCCGGTGCAGTTCCTCGCTCATGCCGCAGCCTCCCGAGCCTTGGTGACCACGCGCCGGACCAGGGTGCGCACCAGCTGTGCGCGGTAGTCGGCGGTGGCATGGATGTCGTCGGCGGGGTCGAGGTGCGCCAGTGCGGCCTCGCCCAGCCCGTCGTCAGGGACGCCGGTGAGGTCGACGACCGTGGGGACGTCGCTCACCGACACGAAGCCCGCGCGCACGCTGTCGCCGTGGACGACCACGGCGACGCCGGCCAGGGCGTAGTCGCCCTGGCGCCGCGAGATCTCCTCGAAGGCGACCCCGGCCCCGGCGGGCAGCGCGGGGAAGAACGCCGAGGTCGCGATCTCGTCGGGCCGCAGCGCGGACTCCAGGGGGCCGAGGAACAGCTCGTCGGCCGGGATCGTGCGGGTGCCGGTGCTGGAGGCGGCCTCCACCGAGCCGCCGAGCAGGCTCAGCACGACGGGCATCTCGGCGGCGGCGTCGGCGTGCACGATCGACCCGACGGTGGTGCCGCGGTTGCGGATCGTCGGGTGTGCGACGTGCGCCAGGGCCGCGGGGACCAGTGGCTGCACCCGTCGTACGTCGGGGTCGGCGAGCAGGTCGGCGTGGCGCACCAGGGCGCCGACACGGACCCCGGCCTCGGACACCTCGATGGTGTCGAGGCCGGGGAGCGCGTTGATGTCGACCAGCGCCTGGGGTGCCGCGATGCGCATCGAGAGCAGCGGCACCAGGCTCTGTCCGCCCGCGAGTACCTTCGCGTAGCTCTCGCCGGCGAGGGTCTCCAGGGCCTCGGCGAGGGTCGTCGGTCGGTGGTACGCGAACGGTGCAGGCTTCACTCGGCGTGGGCTCCCTTGTGCGTGTGCTGGTCCTGGGGCGCCTCGATGGGCTGGCCCGGGACCGGGGGGACGGGGTGGGCGGGCGCCACGTCGGGCACCCGGTGCTCCGGCGGGGCGACCATCCGGGCGAGGTGGTACCCGGCGACCACGACGACCGTGCCGAGGGCGATGCCGGTCAGCGCGAAGTCGTCGCTGAAGCGCAGCGTGCTCTCCGGGACGATGCCCAGGATGATGCCGGCGCCGATCGGGACCAGGTTGAGCGGCTTGGCGAAGTCGACGTTGTTCTCGCGCCAGATCTTCGCGCCGAGCAGGCCGATCATGCCGTACAGGACCAGGGTGATGCCGCCCAGGACGGCCGGCGGGGTCGCGTTGATGATCGCGCCGAACTTGGGCACCAGGCCGAGGGTGATGGCCACGATCGCGGCCACGAAGTAGGCGGCCGTGGAGTAGACCCGGGTGGCGGCCATGACGCCGATGTTCTCGGCGTACGTCGTGGTCGGCGAGCCGCCGACGCTGGTGGCGATGACGGTGCCGACACCGTCCGCGGCCACGGCACGCCCGACCATGGGGTCGAGGTCGGTCTTGGTCATCTCGGCGACGGCCTTGACGTGGCCGACGTTCTCGGCGACCAGGGCGATGACGGCGGGCAGCACCAGCAGGACGAAGGAGAGCTCGAAGTTCGGCAGGTGCCAGCCGACGGCGCTCAGGTTGCCCAGCTCGTTCTGGTTGCCGACCAGGCCCTCGGCGGTCTCCTTGGGGAATCCGAACCAGGCCGCGTCCTTGACGCCGCTCCAGTCCACGCGGTCGCCGTCGACGCCGGGCACGCTCAGCAGGTCGAAGACCCACGAGAGCAGGTAGCCGACGAGCAGGCCCAGGAAGATCGCGATGCGGCCGACGAAGCCGCGCAGGCCGACGGCCATCACGATGACCGCGGTCATCGTGATGATGGCGACCCACGGGTCGGCGGGCATGTAGACCCCGGTGGCGACGGGCGCCAGGTTGAAGCCGATCAGCAGCACCACGGCGCCGGTGACCACCGGCGGCAGCACGGCGTTGACCACCCGGGCGCCGAAGTAGTGGATCACCAGGCCGACCAGGGCCAGCACGACGCCGGCGACCAGGATCGCACCGGTGACATCAGCGGGTCCGCCCTGCTGGGCGTAGATCGCGGCCGCGCCGCCGACGAACGCCGCGGACGTGCCGAGATAGCTGGGGACCTTGCCCTTCACGATGAGCAGGAAGCAGATCGTCGCGATGCCGCTCATCATGATCGCCAGGTTGGCGTTCAGGCCCATGATGATCGGGAAGACGAAGGTCGCCCCGAACATCGCGACGACGTGCTGGGCTCCGAGGCCCACCGTCTTGCCCCAGGCGAGGCGCTGGTGCGGTGCTACGGCCTCGCCGGGCGCGGGATCGACGAGATCCCACTTGAACATCGACATCGGCTGTCCTCTTCTCTTCGTGGCGGCACGGGCCCCGAGGACTGCCAACGTAGTGAGGTGCAGGACACACCATCGACGGCGACACTCGCCCAACGGAGTTCACTTTCGCTGGCAAAGGTTGGGCGGCGCGCCTGCCCACGCACGCAGCGGAATCTGGGCGTGGTCTGGACCGGGCAGCACCGTGCCCGGCCCGGGATCAGGCCGTGATCAGGTCGTGATCTCCAGCACCCGGAGGGCGACCGCGACGTCGAGGCGCAGGTGCGGGTCGGCCGACAACGGACCGAGCAGCCGCTCGAGCTTGGAGACCCGGTAGCGCATCGTGTTGTAGTGGAAGAACTGCGTGCGCGCGGCCTCGGCCACGTTGAAGTTGGTGTCGATGAGCACCTGGAGGGTCTCGCGCAGGTCGGCGGCCTCCGGCGTCGCGTGGGACAGCGGCCCCAGGACGTCACGGGTGAAGGCGTGCAGCTCCGCGGGGTCGGGCACGAGGGCGATCAGGCGGTGCAGGCCCAGCTGGTCGAAGAAGGTGGTCGACGCACCGCCGTGCACCCGGTGGCCGATCTCGACCGCGCGCCGCGCCTGTGCGTAGGCCTCCGGCAGCGCGTCGACGCCCGCGGCCACCCGGCTGACGCCCACGGAGAACGGGCGGCGCCCGCCGCCGCGGTCACCGGTCACCGCGGTGATGGTGCGGCGTACGACGTCCTCGCCGGGGTGGCCCTCCGACGTCGTGGCCGGCCCGAGCTCCACGGGCAGCAGCGCCACCACCTCGGAGGTGAAGTCGACGCACGGGATGCCGGGGTCGAGGCTGCGGGTCACCTGGCTCCAGGCCGCGGCGAAGCGCTCCTGCCACGAGCGCTGGCTGGCGCGCGACACCGGCGGCTCGTCCGGGCCGAGCGGATCGATCTCCGCGACCACCACGACCACCGGCCGGCGCAGCTCCCACCCGAAGGTCTCGGCGTGCTCCGCCACGTAGTCCTCATCGCCCGCGCGGCGCAGGAACAGGTCGCGCAGGAAGTCGCCCTGGTACTTGTTCTCGACAGCGGTCACCGCCTGCTCACGGGTGATCAGCAGCGCCGCCACCGCCGCGGCCCGCTCGAGGGCGTGGATGTCGTCGGAGTCGATGGGCGCGTCGGGGCGCAGGCACACCAGGCGGGCCAGGTCGACGCCGCTCGCGGCGACCCGCAGCGACCGCACCTCACCGGCGCCGGCCGGCGATCCCGAGGTGCCGATCCGCTCCACCCGCAACCGACCGGTGCCGTCGACGAGGTCCTCGGCGACGAGCAGCGCCCGTTGGTCCTCGGCCATCGCGCCCGCCCGCTCGCGGCCGTCGCTGGAGGTCACCAGCACCCCGACGCCCAGCACCCGGGCCACCTCCGCGGCGATGCCCCCGAGGTCGCCGCCCTCGAGCACGATCTGGGTCAGCGCGGCGTGGAGCGCGTCGACGCGGGCGAGCGCCGCGATCGCGCTGTCCTCCCGGTGGTGGTCTATCAAGATGTGCACTCCCCTAGGCCGATCCTTGGCAGATCCTCACATTCTGCCTCACCGGGCCCGCCACTAGCGTCGAGGACGTGTCCCCCTCCCCCACGCCCGCCACGGCCAGCGCCGTGATTGCGGCGAGCGCGCCGACGCGGGTCCGCGACACCCTCGCGGCCGCCCCCGACGGCCCGGTCCCGGTGGTGCACCGCGGCTCCCAGGCGGTCTACGTCGAGATCGGCGGCCGCTGCATCGGCGTCGTCTCCGCGAGCGCGGCGGCCGTGCCGTGCGCGCTGCGGGTGGCCGGCGACGTCGTCCCGCCCGCCGGGCGCGCCGCCGTGCGTGACGGGGTGCTGCACCTCGACGACGTGGCGCTGCGCATCGGGCGCCTGCTCGACGTCCGGGTCCCCCGGCTCTCGGGTCGTGCCGCGCTCGCCGCGACGCCCGCCGGTCCCGCGCGGCTCTCGCGCGAGGAGGTCGCCGCGATGGTCGGCGTCGGCGACGGCCTCACGCCGTACGGCGACGACGTGCTGTGCGGCTGGCTGGCCGCCCACCGCGCGGCCGGCGTCGCCACCCCCGAGGTCGACGACGCGGTCCGCGCACTGGCGCACCGCACCACCCTGCTCTCCGCGACCCTCCTCGACTGCGCCGTGCGCGGCGAGGTGCTCCCGGAGTTCGCGGCCTGGCTGCGCGCCCTCGGCACCCCCGGGGAGCCCGCCGCCGCCGCCACCCTCGCTTCCATCGGCCACACCTCCGGCCTCGGTCTGCTGCGCGGCGCCCGGCGCGCGCTGACCGCCCTCGGCATCCGGGCGGAGGTCGCTGCATGAGCACAGCCGTCAGTCCCCAGACCGGTCCCGGCACCGGCACGTCCCACGTCGAGCTGCGCTCGGGTGCGTACGCCGACTCCGTCGCCCTGCTCCAGGTGAGCCGCAGCGTCCAGGGCACCCCCGGGGTCCAGGCCGCGCAGGTCGCGATGGCCACCCCGCTCAACGTCGAGGTCCTGACCTCGATGGGGTTCGCCGTGCCGGACGCGGCCGGGCCCAACGACATGGTGGTCGCCGTGCGCGTCGACGGCGAGGACGCCCTGGCCGGCGCGCTCGCCGCGGTCGACGAGGCGCTGCGCGCCGCCGGGCGGCGCTCCGAGGGCACCGCCGAGGTCGCGCCCCACCGCACCACCGCCGCAGCCCTGCGCGACGCCGAGGAGGGCGCGGTCGCGCTGGTCTCGGTGCCGGGTCAGCACGCGCTGGTCGAGGCGATGGACGCCCTCGACGCCGGACGCGACGTGATGGTCTTCAGCGACAACGTCCCCGTCGAGCACGAGGTCGCCCTCAAGCGGGTCGCCGCCGAGCGGGGCCTGCTGGTGATGGGCCCCGACTGCGGCACCGCCGTCCTCGGCGGCGTCGGGCTCGGGTTCGCCAACGTGGTCGGCCCCGGCCCGGTGGGCCTGGTCGCCGCCTCGGGCACCGGGTGCCAGCAGCTGCTCTCGCTCCTCGACCACGCGGGCGTCGGCGTGACCTCGGCGCTCGGCGTCGGCGGCCGCGACCTGTCCGCGGAGGTCGGCGCCCTCGCCACCCGTGAGGGTCTGCGCCGCCTCGACGCCGACCCCGAGGTCGAGCTGGCCGTCGTGGTCTCCAAGCCCCCGGCCGCCTCCGTGGCCGCCGAGCTCGAGGAGTACGCCGCCTCGCTCGGCACCCCCGTGGAGCTGGCGCTCCTCGGCGCCGGGCAGCCCGACCTCACCGCCGCCGCGGAGCGGGTGCTCACCCGGCTCGGCGTACCCGTCCCGGAGTGGCCGGTATGGGGCTCCGCCCCCGCCGCCACCGGCCCGCTGCTGCGCGGCCTCTTCGCCGGCGGCACGCTGGCCAGCGAGGCCCGGCTGATCGCCGCCGAGGCGCTCGGCGAGGTCACCAGCGCGCCCGCCGCGCTGGGCGAGGAGACCCACGCGGTCGTCGACTTCGGCGACGACGAGCTCACCACCGGCCGCGCGCACCCGATGATCGACCCGACCCTGCGCCTGGAGCAGCTGGCCCGGGTGGGTGCGGACCCCCGCACCGGCGTGGTGCTGCTCGACGTCGTGCTCGGCCACGGGGCCGAGGACGACCCGGCCGCCTCGCTGGCGCCCGCCCTCGCCGCCGTCGCCGCCCCCGTCGTGGTCACGGTGGTCGGCACCGCGGCCGACCCCCAGGACCTGGAGCGGCAGGTGCGGCTGCTGGCCGAGGCCGGCGCCGAGGTCCACCTGTCCAACGCCGGCGCGACCCGTCGCGCCCTCGAGCTGCTGGAGGCCCGCGCATGAGCACCACCACCCCCGTCTCGTCGGTCGTCAACGTCGGCGCGGACCTGCTCGCCGACGCCGTCGCCAACCAGGCCGTCGACGTCGCGCGCGTCGACTGGCGCCCGCCGCTGTCCGGCACCGAGGCCGACCTCGCCGCCGTCGCGGCCGACCCGCTGCGCCGGGACGCCAACGCCCGCGCGGTCGCGGCGTACCACGGGGTGACGGCGCGCCTCGTCGACGTCGTCCCCGCCTCCGAGGCCCTCGGCCTGGAGCCCGGGCAGTTCCTCCACGCCGGCCCGCCGATCACCTGGGACCGCGCGTCCGGGCCGCTGCGCGGCGCGCTGCTCGGCGGCGCGGCCTTCGAGGGCCTGGTCGAGGACCCCGAGGACGCCGCCGCGCTCTTCGAGTCCGGCTCCTCGGTCTCGCTGGAGCCCTGCCACCACCGCGACACCGTCGGTCCGATGGCCGGCGTGGTCACCCCGAGCATGTGGATGTTCGTGCTGGAGGACCTCGAGACCGGGCGGCGTACCCACTGCTCGCTCAACGAGGGCCTGGGCAAGGTGCTGCGCTACGGCGCCTACTCCCCCGACGTCCTGGAGCGGCTGCGCTGGATGCGCGACGTGCTCGGCCCGCTGCTGCAGGGCTCGGTGCGCGCGGTGCGCGACTCCGCCGGACCGGTCGACGTGACCGGCATCCTCACCCAGATGCTCCAGATGGGCGACGAGGCCCACAACCGCAACCGCGCCGGCACCCTGATGATGCTGCGCGACCTCGCCCCGGCGATGGTGCTGGAGAGCGAGCGCGGCGGGCTGTCGCCGAACGACGTCGCCGAGGGCCTGCGGTTCATCGGCGGCAACGACCACTTCTTCCTCAACCTCGCGATGCCCGCCTGCAAGCTGGCGCTCGACGCGGCCCGCGGCATCGAGGGCTCGACGATGGTCGTGGCGATGGCGCGCAACGGCACCGACTTCGGCATCCAGACCGCCGGCACGGGCGATGAGTGGTTCACCGGGCCCGCCCAGCTCGCCGACGGGCTCTTCCTCGGCGACTACGGCCCGGACGACGCCAACCCCGACATCGGCGACTCGGCCATCACCGAGACCGCCGGCATCGGTGGCTTCGCGATGGCGACCGCCCCCGCGATCGTGCGCCTCGTCGGCGGCACCGTGCCCGACGCGCTGGCCACCACCCGCCGCATGCACGAGATCGCACTCGCGGAGAACCCGCGCTGGTCGGTGCCCGTCCTGGACTTCCAGGGCACCCCGACCGGCATCGACGTGACCCGCGTGTGCCGCACCGGCATCCTGCCGCAGATCAACACCGGCATGGCCGGCAAGGTCGCGGGCGTGGGCCAGGTCGGCGCCGGCCTGGTCACCCCGCCCGAGGAGATCTTCCCCAAGGCGCTCGCCCGCCTCGCCGAGCTCGCCCGCGAGCGCGCCGCCGTGGTCGCAGCCCACTGACTGCTCGCACCGGACAGCGGTGCTGCGCAGTCATCCGACGGCTGCGCAGCACCGCTGTCCCGTTCCTGCGCCCCTCGCGCCCGCTGCCGTGCCAAGGTCATGGCCATGAGCTATGACCTCATCGTGTGGGAGGGCGACGCCCCGGTGTCCGACGAGGCAGCGAGGGCCGTCTTCGTCCGGCTGATGGAGCGAGCGGAGGAAGACACCGCCGCGGAGCCGACCGCCGCGATCCGCGCCTACGTCCACGCCCTGTTGCAGCGCTGGCCGGACATCACCGAGGACGCCGGCGAGGACTCCCCCTGGGCGGACGGCCCCCTCGTCAACAACGCCTCCGGCGACGCGATCCACTTCTCGCTGGTGTGGAGCGCCGCCGAGGAGGCGTCCGCGTACGCCGCGCGGGTGGCCGGCGAGCACGGACTCGTCTGCTACGACCCCCAGCTCGAGGCGCTGCGTACGCCGCCCGCGCGCGGCGGGGGCGCCCGACGTCGTTGGTTCCGGCGCTGACCCTCCGGCGCGCACCATTCGAGGGCATCGTGGTCGAGCGAGCGCGCCGTTGGTCGAGCTTGTCGAGACCCACGCAGGGGTGGGACCCCGTACGCCTGGCTACCGACGGGGGCCGGGGCGATCGATCTACTGGTCGGGCGGGTGCGCGGTGACGAGGCGTGTCTCGCCGCGGTCCTTGATCAGGTGCAGCCCGTGCGGGGATCGCCAGAGGTAGGTCGTCGCGTCGGTCCTGTCGTAGGTCCACGGGGTGTGGGTCTTCGCTCGGTGATGTCGCCGACAGAGCGGCGCAAGGTTGCAACTGCAGGTCGGGCCACCGGTGCCGTGGGTGATGACGTGGTCGGTGTCGCACCTGCGGGCCGGTCGTTCACACCACGGGAGTGCGCACACCTGCTGGGTCAGACGGGTCTGCTCGGTGAGCTTGTCGGGTATCGCGTAGGCGTCGGTCGGGTGGTGGTCCTCGAGGTCAATGACCGGCTTGATCACCACCTCGGCGTCGCCGGTGCACCACGCGCGGACCTGCTCGGTCGACACGATCAACCGGGTCTCCTCGACGCGGGCGATCCCGGCCTCGTCGCGACTGATCGCGGCACCCGAGAGGTGGACGTGGATGACGACCTGCCGCGGCTTCACCACCGAGGCGGCATCTTGACCGCCGTCGTCGCCCGCTTCAGCACGCAGGTCAAAGGCGAGCTGGCGTCGGGCGAGCTCACCGGCCGCCATCGAGCGGCGCACGTCCATCGACTCCGTCGACCCGAGCGCGGCGAGCTCTTCTGCGCCCTGGCGGATCGCGGTGTCCAGGTCGAGGGCATCGGCGAGGTCGAGCTCGCCCTCCACCCGGATGGTGCCGTCGTGGGTGGCCTCGCGGGTGTGCACGTCGAAGCGGCGTCCGTCGGCTCCTGCGCGGCGCTGCTTCTCCGCACCGTCGGGATCGAAGACCGCCCGGGCGTGGTCAACGAGCCGCTCGATGCCGGCCCAACCGACTCTTCCGACGCTCCCGGCGAGCTGGCGGTCCACGAAGTCCGCGCCGTCCGGCGGCAGGCTCACGGTGAGCTGCGCGCCCCGGCGACCCTTCCAGACCGGGACCTCACCGGCACGCATCTGCTGCCAGGTCCGCGGCAACCGGTGCGCCAGCTCCAGCGCCGCACCCACCAACGCACGCGCGGCGTCAGTGGACATCCCGAGCGCGGCACCGAGATCGACTCGGCCGGGTGCATCGCCGCCCAGGCCAGCGCGGCCTCCAGGACCCCGAACTCCGCCCGCTGCACCGCAGCCCGCTGCTCCTGCGCGAACGCGCCAGCACGGCGGCTGGGGAGTCGCAGTCGGAGAGCTCGGAGTCGGCCATGCCTCATTCTATTCGAACGCACGTTCGAGAAGAAGAGCTTCTCCACTGTGGTCCCGACAAGCTCGACCACCGGGGCGGCTGCTCGACCGACGGGCGGCGTACGGATCAGATCTCGGGCGTCCGCTCGTTGTAGACCCCGGCGCACTCCTGACCGCTCAGCTTCTGCACCTCGGCCATGACCTCGTCGGTGAGCTCGCGCCGAGCCTTGCCCAGGGGCATCCCCTCGAAGCGGTCGCCCACCTCGATCGGGCGCCCGAACTCCACGGTGATCGGCACGATCCGGGGCAGGCGCGCCCCGACCGGCTGGACCCGCTCGGTGCCCACCAGGCCGACCGGGACGATCGGGCAGCCGGCGGTGAGCGCGAGGTGCGCGACGCCGGTGCGTCCCCGGTAGAGCCGCCCGTCCCGCGAGCGCGTGCCCTCGGGGTAGATGCCGAACGCCTCGCCGCGCCCGAGCACCTCCAGCGCGGTGTCCAGGCTGGCGATCGCGGCACGGGAGTCGTCGCGGTCGACCGGGAGCATGCCGAGCCCCTCGAACCAGGCACGGCTGATCGCGCCCGAGACGCCGGTGCCGGTGAAGTAGTCGGACTTGGCCAGGAACACCACGGTGCGCGGCACGACCACCGGGATCACCACCGAGTCGACGAAGCTGAGGTGGTTGCTGGCCAGGATCACCGGACCGGTCCGCGGGACGTTCTCCAGCCCCCGGACCGTCGGGCGCCAGACCGCGCGGGCGAGGGGCGGGACGATCGAGTGGAGGGCTCGGTACAGCACGTCGCCCAGTCTGGTGGTTACTCACCGGTCCGCCGATCCGGTCCGTACCTCGGGCGCGCCCCCTGCGCCACGAGCGCCGACTCGACGCGCCACGAGCGCCGACTCGACGCGTCACACGAGCCGACTCGGCGATCAGCGCCGGTGCCCGGCGCACCGGGCTGCGCCCGCTGGCGCTCGCCGCGGCGCTGGCGGCGCTCCCGGCCTGGGCCTCCCTCCTGGTCGCCGGGCTGGTCCGCGGCGCCCTCGACCTCCCTCCGTCGCCGCGCTGGGGCTCGGCCTGCTCGCGGCGTACCCGGGCCGGCGCCGTCGCGCGGTGCTCGCCCCGGCTGCCCTGGTCCTCGCCCTCGCGGGCGCCGCCACCGTGGCCCTCGTGGTCGAGGCGCGCTGGCCGCTCGTCGCAGCCCTGCTCGTCCCGGGGATCGCGGCCGCGGCGTACGGCCTCCGCCGCGCCGGTACGACGTGGACCGCGGCCGGCCTGGCGGTGCTGGCGGCCGCGGTCGTCGTGGGCCTGCCGAGCGCGGCGCTGGCCGCCGCGCCGCTCCTGGTCCTGGTGGTCCTGGCCGGTCTCCTGAGCGCCGAGGAGCGGCGGCCGGGCCCGGCGGTCCTCCCGCTCGCCGGCGGGCTGCTGGTGCTGGCGCTCGGCGACCTCGCCGGCGTGCCGCTGCACGTGGTGAGCCTCGTGGTGCTGCTGGCCCTCGGGCTGCTGGCGCTCGCCCGGCCCTCACGCTGCTCCTCGGCGGGGTGCGGCTGCGCTGGCACGCCCCGGTCGCCGTGGGCGCCGCCGTCGGCCTGCTGCTGGTGCTGCGCGAGCTGGCGCCCTGGGCCGCCGCGACCCCGCAGTGGCTCCTCATCGCCGCGGCCGGCGCCCTGCTCAGCGCGGTCGGGGTCACCTGGGAGCGCCGGGTCGCGGACCTGCGCCGCGCGGCGGCGTACGCCGGCCGGTTCCGCTGACGCACCCGGGCCCACCTGCCGGAGCGCCGACCCCCAGCAGCTGGCGGTCCGGGCGCGGCGAGAGGCCCCCGGGAGCTCTCCCGGGGGCCTCGTGGCCTGGCGGTGCTGCTCAGATCAGCCAGCGGTGGCGCTGCACCAGGGGAAGCCGGGCCCAGAGGGCTCCGAGGCCGAGGGTGCGTCCGCTGTCGAGCAGGGCCAGCATGACGAGCAGGCCGGCGTAGACGAGGTGGTCGTCCATGAACGGGTTGTTCTCCGGCCACAGCGCGGCGGCCCACATGAACACCAGCATCACGGCGCCCGAGACGGCGGCGATGCGGACGCCGATGCCCAGCACCAGGGCCAGCCCGATGCCTGCCAGCCCGACCATGAACACCACGTCGACGAGCGTGTGCCCGGCAAGGCTCTGGAAGGTGTCGGCGAACGGGCCGGAGGTGCCGAAGGAGAGGAAGCCCTCCGTCGGGCTGCCACCGTTGAGCCAGGAGGAGCCCCGCTCGGTGGCGAAGCCGAGGCCGAACAGCTTGTCGAGGAAGGCCCAGAGGAAGACCCAGCCGAGGCTGATGCGGAGCACGGCGCCGACGTAGCGGGCCGCACGGGCGCGGGGCGTCTCCGGCGCCAGCTCCGGGTGGACGAGGTCCGGGTCCGGCAGCGAGACGCTGCCGTGGTGCTCACCTCGGTGCGTGGTGCGGATGTTCGTCATGGCTGCTCCTCCTGTTCCCTCGGGCCTGTCGTTCTCTGGTGACTCCACGGTGCGCCTCGCGGCGTCGGTGCAGACAGAGGCGGAGGTGTACAGCCGGCGGGACCTACTTCCCGCGCCTCGCGGGGTCAAGGTCCGCCCGGGCGGCGCGCAGGTCGACGGCGCCCGAGGCCCGGCACGGCGTGCCCTCCTCCCGGTGGTGCTCACGGGCACGCGCGGCCAGGTCCGGGGGCAACGTGCCGTCGGCGCGGACCACCCGCCACCACGGCACGGCGCCACCGTGCTCGGCCATCACCGCACCGACCCGGCGGGGGCCGAAGCGGCCCACCACCGCCGCGATCTCGCCGTACGTCGTGGCCCGGCCCGGTGGCACCTGCTCGACCAGGGAGAGCACGGCCTCGACGTAGTCCTCGGGATGGCGCACGTCCCCGACGGTAGCCACGCCGGCGCGAGCAAGCCGGTGCCGGGGCGTCGATCTGGACCGGCGCTCCGGGCCCGTGCCGGCCCGGAGCGCCGTCCTCGCCCCCCGGCGAGTCAGAGGAGCCGGCGGAACGGCTCGATGCCCGGCACCAGGCGCAGCCCCTCGATGCCGGAGTGGCGCTGGGCGAAGGTGAGCTCGCGGCGCAGGTCACCGAGGTTGTTCGACAGCGGCAGCGGGAGCAGCCCCAGCGTCGAGAGGCTGCCGACCGCCCGGCCGTCGGCGCTGAGGAACGCCGAGCCGGAGTCCCCCGGGATCCCGGGGGTCAGGGTGTAGACGGGGTGCGACCACCCGCCGGTGGCGGGGTCGTCGCCGAGGGCGATGCCGGCCTTCGGGGAGAGCACGGTGAGCCCGCCGCGCAGGCTCGAGCTGCCGTAGGACCAGACCCGCTCGCCGGCGCGCAGCCCGTCGGTGTCGATGCCGGTCGGCCCGCCCCAGAACGGGACCGAGGGGTTCACTGCCGCCACGTCGGCGACGTCCACGCGCACCAGGGCGAAGTCGTTGGCAGCGCAGGTGGCCGCGTCGGTGGTCCCCCGCCGCGCCATGGTCAGCCACGAGGAGTACGCCAGCCGGCCCCCGCCGACCCGCGTGCCCTCGCCGAGCAGGCTGCCGCCCTCGTGGAAGCCCACCCGGGTGCCGAGCGGCAGCGAGCCCGCGGCGCAGCCGTCGGTGTCGGTCGCACCGCCGGTGCCGGCGCAGTGCGCGGCGTACCCGACGTAGACGCGGGACGCCGCGTCGGTGAAGACGAAGTTGCCCGTGCACTGCCCGCCCGCGGTGTACATCTGCACCCCCGGGGTGATCCGGGCGGTGTCGGCCGGCGCCCAGGCCCGCGACGGGGCCGCACCGGCGGGGGCGGGCAGGAGGAGCAGTGCGACCACCAGTGCCCCGACGAGCACCAGGGCCGCCACCACGGACGCTCCGGACGGGGCCCGGCGTGCGGTGCGGGGGCAGATCGGCGTGCTCGCCATGGGAGCTCCTCGTCGTCGGGCGTCGCGTGGCCCAACGAGAGGTCCAACGCACCCGGCGCCGACGGGTTACGCGCGCACCACCGTCCGGCCCGCCCCCTCCCCGCGCCGACCCCCGGACGCGACACTGCCCCGCCCGGCGGACCGGACGGGGCAGTGCGAGGAGCAGGCGGACCTGCGAGGCGTGACTCAGTACGCCGGCTGGCTGGGGTCGATCTGGTTGACCCAGGCGACCACGCCGCCACCGACGTGCACGGCGTCGGCGAAGCCGGCACCCTTGACGATGGCCAGGGTCTCGGCCGAGCGCACACCGCTCTTGCAGTGCATCACGATCTGCTTGTCCGAGGGCAGCTTCTCCAGCGCCGAGCCGTTGAGGAACTCGCCCTTGGGGATCAGCACCGAGCCGGGGATCTTGTTGATCTCGTACTCGTTGGGCTCGCGGACGTCGACGAGGACGAAGTCCCGCGTGCCCTCCTCGCGCTCCTTGAGCATCTGCTCGAGCTGGACCACCGAGATCGTCGACCCGGCCGCGGCGTCGGCGGCCTCGTCGGAGATCGCGCCGCAGAAGCTCTCGTAGTCGATGAGCCCGGTGACGGTGGCGTTCTCGCCGCACAGCGCGCAGTTGGGGTCCTTGCGGACACGCAGCTTGCGGTACTCCATCTCGAGGGCGTCGTAGATCATCAGCTTGCCGACGATCGGGTCACCGATGCCGGTGAGCAGCTTGATCGCCTCGTTGACCTGGATCGAGCCGATGGAGGCGCACAGGACACCGAGGACACCGCCCTCGGCGCACGAGGGGACCATGCCCGGCGGCGGCGGCTCGGGGTAGAGGCAGCGGTAGCACGGCGCGTCGACCGACTCGCCCTTCTCGTCGACCGCGTGCGGCCAGAAGACCGACGCCTGGCCGTCGAAGCGGTAGATCGAGCCCCAGACGTAGGGGATCTTCAAGAAGTACGCCGCGTCGTTGACCATGTAGCGGGTCGCGAAGTTGTCGGTGCCGTCGACGATGAGGTCGTAGCCCTCGAAGATGCCGAGCACGTTGTCGTTGTCGAGGCGCTCGTTGTGCACCACGACGTTGACGTAGGGGTTGGCCTCGCGGATCGAGTCGCGCGCCGACTCCGCCTTGGGGCGACCGATGTCGCTCTGGCCGTGGATGATCTGGCGCTGCAGGTTGGACTCGTCGACCTCGTCGAACTCGGCGATGCCGATCGTGCCGACACCGGCCGCGGCCAGGTAGAGCAGCGCGGGGCTGCCCAGGCCGCCGGCGCCGATGACCAGCACCTTGGCGTTCTTGAGCCGCTTCTGCCCGGTCATGCCGACGTCGGGGATGATCAGGTGGCGGCTGTAGCGACGCACCTCATCGATGCTCAGCTCGTCCGCCGGCTCCACCAGGGGAGTAAAGGACACGACATGCTCCTTGCAGGGTTCGTCTCGGTAGTCGGCGACGACGGCGGCCGGTGGCCGCGACCGTCCACGGCACAACGCCGCACGACACCACCATGTTCCCCCGTCCCCCTGAGCGGCCCCGCACGGCGTCCCGTCATCCGGACCCGGGCTACGGGCCGGTAGGGTCTGGCGACGACGCACGAGATCGGACTCGCTGAGGAGCACAGGTGGGCGCAGGGCAGTACGACGTCGACGGCAGCCGCCCACGGGGTGCGCGCATGCCGCGCCGCGAGCGACGCGCCCAGCTCCTCGGGGCGGCCCTCGAGGTCTTCGTGGCGCAGGGCTACCACGCCGCCGCGATGGACGACATCGCCGAGCGGGCCGGGGTCTCCAAGCCGGTGCTCTACCAGCACTTCCCGGGCAAGCTGGACCTCTACCTCGCGCTGCTCGACGCCTCGTGCGACACGATCATCGACAACTGCCGCCAGGCCCTGGCCGCGAGCCAGGACAACAAGGTGCGCGTCGCCGCCGCGATCGACGCCTTCTACGACTACGTCGCCAGCGAGTCCGGCGCGTTCAAGCTGGTCTTCGAGTCCGACCTCACCAGCGAGCCGGCGGTGCGCGAGCACACCGAGCGCGTCACCACCGAGTGCGCGGCGATGATCGCCGAGGTCATCACCGAGGACACCGACCTGCCCCAGCCGGCCGCCCGCCTGCTCGCGGTCTCCCTGGTCGGAATGGCGCAGGTCTCCGCGCGGTTCTGGCTCGCGGAGGCCGGTGGCATCTCCCGTCCCGACGCCGCGGCGCTCGTGGCCGGGCTGGCCTGGCGCGGCATCCGCGGCTACCCCCGCACGGACTGACCCGCACCGGGCGCGGTCCCGCTGGGCGAACCCCTCGGCGCCGCTCCCACCCCCGCTCCCGCACCATCCGAAGCAGAACCCATCAAGAGTTCATCAGAAGGAGGACCCGTGGAGGTCAAGATCGGCGTGCAGCACGCGCCCCGCGAGCTCGTCGTGGACACCGACGTCACCGGCGACCACGTCCAGGAGCTGCTGGCCCAGGCCGTGGCGGCGGACTCCGTCTTCACCCTGACCGACGTCAAGGGCCGCACCGTCATCATCCCCGCCTCGAAGGTGGCCTACGTCGAGGTCGGCTCCAGCGTCGTCGGCCAGGTCGGCTTCCGGGGCTGAGCACGAACACCCTCCCGCGATGCTCGTCAGCGACATCCTCTGGGCTCTGGTCGGTGGCACCGCCATCGGCCTGCTCGGCACGCTGCTGACCTCGCGGGACCACGGCGAGCTCCGCGACCCCGTCGAGGTGGACGCGGTGCCGCTGTGGCTCTCGATCCTGTGCGGTGTGGGCGGCGTGGCCCTGGGCAACGCCGCCTACACCCACATCTGGGCGCCGACCACGCCGGGACTGGACTGGTGGCGCCACGGCTGGCAGGTCGCCGGCGCGCTGCTGCTCGTCGGCGCCGCCGCGGCCCTGACCGTCGCGCGCCGTCGCCGGCGCTGAGGTCGTCGGCGCTGGGTCGTCGGCGCTGGGTCGTCGGCGCGGTGGCTCAGCTCGCGAGGCCGAGGCTGTCCATCCGCTCGGCGTGCCGCTCGGTGAGCCGCGCGAACATCCGCCCGATCGCGGCCAGGTCGAGCCCGGGCCGGTCGGTGCCACCGGCCAGCAGCGCGGAGAGCGAGTCCCGCTCCGCCGCGACCCGCTGGGCCTGGATCAGCGCCTCCCCCACCAGCCGGCGCCCCCACAGGGCGAGCCGGCCGCCGAGGCGCGGGTCGCGGGCGATCGCCGCGCGCACCCGGTCCACGACGAACGCCGAGTGGGCGGTCTCCTCCAGCGAGCTCACGATCAGGTCGCGGGTCTCCACGTCGAGGTACGCCGCGACCTCGCGGTAGAAGTCGTCGGCCAGCCCGTCGCCGACGTAGGCCTTGATCAGGCCCTCGTACCAGTCCGACGGCGCGGTGTGCTCGTGGAAGGAGTCGATCGGGCTCCGGAACGGCGCCATCGCCACGAACGGGTCCGCGCCGAGCTCCTCGAGGCGCTGGTGCAGCAGCCGCACCTTGCCGAACTCGCCGGCCGCCATCGTCGCGATCGCGACCTTGTCCTCCAGGCTCGGAGCCAGCCGTGCGTCCTCGGCGAGACGCTCGAACGCGCTGATCTCGCCGTACGCCACCGCACCCAGCAGGTCGACCACTGCCTCGCGGTACGCCGGGTCCTCCAGCGCGAGCGGGCCGTCCGGTCCGGGCGAGGATGCAGTCATGCTCCGACCCTACCGATAGACTGCCGGCGAAAGTCCCGTGGCGTCCCCTTCCCCACCGCTCCTGCAGTGCCGAAGGATCCGGGCGCCGCCTGCATGTGCGCGGCTGACGCCGTCGTCAGGGGTTACCCGCTCTTCTCGATGAGGTCCGCCGCACCGATCCCACTTCGGTCTGACGGCTGAACCTCTCAGAAAGAGACGAGACACTGACCACCACCTTCCGCGAGCTCGGGGTCCTCCCCGGGATCTGCGACGCCCTCGAGCGCGCCGGCATCACCACTCCCTTCGCCATCCAGGAGATGACCCTCTCGGTCGCCCTGATGGGCACCGACCTGATCGGCCAGGCCCGCACCGGCACCGGCAAGACGCTGGCCTTCGGCATCCCCGTGATGCAGCGCAGCATCGCACCCAGCGACCCGGCGTACGCCGACCTGCCGCAGGGCAAGCCGCAGGCGCTGATCGTCGCCCCGACCCGTGAGCTCGCGCTCCAGGTCTCCAGCGATCTGCACCTGGCCAGCAAGGACATCGGGCTGCGCGTGCTGACCGTCTACGGCGGCGTCGGCTACGACACCCAGCTCGAGGCCCTCGAGGCCGGCGTCGACATCGTCGTCGGCACCCCCGGTCGCCTGATCGACCTGGCGAACCGCAAGGCCCTGGACCTCTCCCACGTGCACGCGCTGGTGCTCGACGAGGCCGACGAGATGCTGGACCTGGGCTTCCTGCCCGACGTCGAGCGCCTGCTGTCGATGACCCCCGAGACCCGCCAGACGATGCTCTTCTCCGCGACCATGCCCTCGGCGATCGTCGCGCTGGCGCGCACCCACATGCGCCACCCGATGAACATCCGCGCGGAGTCCTCCTACGAGAACGCCACCGTCCCCACGACGGCGCAGTTCATCTACCAGGCCCACGACCTGGACAAGACCGAGATGATCGGCCGGATCCTCCAGGCCGAGGACGTCGAGAAGATCGTGGTGTTCACCCGCACCAAGCGCCAGGCGCAGCGGGTGGCCGACGACCTCACCGAGCGCGGCTTCAAGGCCAGCCCGCTGCACGGCGACATGGCCCAGGTCGCCCGGGAGAAGGCGATGACGAAGTTCCGCGAGGACAAGATCCAGGTCCTCGTGGCCACCGACGTCGCCGCGCGCGGCATCGACGTCCGCGGCGTCTCCCACGTCATCAACTACACCTGCCCCGAGGACGACAAGACCTACGTCCACCGCATCGGCCGCACCGGCCGCGCGGGCGCCTCGGGCATCGCGGTCACCTTCGTCGACTGGGCGGACCTGCACCGCTGGAAGATGATCAACAAGGCGCTGGACCTGCCCTTCGACTCGCCGCTGGAGACCTACTCCACCTCCGAGCACTTCCTGCACGACATGGGCGTCCCGCCGGGCGTCAAGGGCCGCATCGTGCCCCCGGCCCCGGTCGAGCGCAAGGAGCGCGCGCCGCGCCAGGAGCGCGACGCCGAGCGTCCGCCCCGCAACCGGAACCGCAACCGCACCCGGACCCGCAGCGGTGAGTCCGTCGCCGACGGGGCCACCGCGTCCGACACCGCCGACGCGCCGGCCGCGTCCGGCAGCGCGCCCGCCGAGGGCACGTCCGGCGAGGGCGAGGGCGGCGCGAGCCGCAACCGTCGCCGTCGTCGTCGCCGCTCCACCGGTGCCTCGGGCGCCGAGGGCGGCAGCGGCTCCGCGTCGCAGGACGCCCCCGCCGACGCCTGATCGGCACCACCCGCACCGGCCCGGGCCTCGCACGTCGAGGCCCGGGCCGTTTGGCATCTCCGGGCCCGCTCAGGCGTACGACGCGGGGTGCCACCGCCTCCCCGGAGGGATGGTGTCAGCGAGTGACGACGACGGTGGTGCCGAGCGGCGCGAAGTCCCACAGCCGGCGGGCGTCGGAGCGCCGCTGGCGGATGCACCCGTGCGAGGTCGGGGTCCCGAGCTCGTCGACGCCCTGGAGCGGCACGCCGTCCTTGACCGGGATGTCGTGGAAGCCGATCGCGGCACCCGAGGGGCCGCGGGTGAAGCGCACGAACCACTTCATGGTGCCGGAGTCCTCGATGCCCACGGCGTCCTCGGAGCGCGAGTAGACCTCGTAGGTCCCGGGCTCCAGGTTGTCGTGGACGGTGCCCGAGACCAGGTAGGTGTGCTCGACCCGCCTGCCGTCGACCAGCCAGACCCGCTGGCGGCTCTCGCTGTAGACCACCCGGCGCCCTTGCCCCGAGCCCGGCGGCAGGGAGGTGTCGAACGACAGGCCGGCGGCGTAGGCCGCCGCGTCCACGGGGACGAGCTGCTGCGCCCCGCGTCCCGAGCGGCCCCGCTGCGCGGCCGCGCCGGTGTCGGCGGTGTCGGTGTCGGCGGTGTCGTCGTCCGCGTCGCCGGCGGCCCCCTCCTCGGGGTCCGTGGCGGCATCCGGCTCGGCGGGATCGGCGGACAGCTGCTGCGCGGTGACGGCCGCGGCGTCGCGGGCGACCGGCACCGAGCCGTCGCCGCCGGGCAGGACGCCGGTGCCGCCCAGGACGGCCACGAGGGTCACGACGAGCGCGGCGCCCAGCGCGGAGATCCGGCCGTAGCGCGGGCGCACCGGGGCGCGGTGGCTGCCCACGTCAGGACGGCTTCCGGGAGGAGCGGGCCGTCGTGCGCCCGGCCTTCCGCGGCGGGTCCGGGGTGGGACGAGGTCGCTCCGCGCGCCGCAGGAGGCTCTCGGCGGCCGCGCGGTACGCCGCCGCGCCCTTGCTGCTGCGGCTGGTGCTCAGGATCGAGCGCCCGACGGCGGGGGCCTCGGCGAACCTGATGGTCTTGGGGATCGGCGGCTCGACGACCTCGAGGTCGTAGGTCTGGGAGATCGTGTCCAGCACGGTGCGGGCGTGCTGGGTGCGCGCGTCGTACAGCGTGGGCAGGACGCCCCACACCTCGAGGCCGCGGTTGGTGAAGCGGCGCACGTCGTGGACGGTGTCGAGCAGCTGCCCGACCCCGCGGTGCGACAGCGTCTCGCACTGCAGCGGCACCAGCACGCCGTCGGCGGCGGTCAGCGCGGCGACGGTGAGCACGCCCAGCGAGGGCGGGCAGTCGAGCAGCACCCAGTCGTAGCCACCGTCCTCGGTGCCGGCGAGCGCCTCGTCGAGGTCGCTCAGCACGGCGGCGAGCACCTGCTCGCGGCCGGTGCGGGTGAGCAGCTCGGCCTCGGCGCGGGCCAGCTCGATGGTGGCCGGCAGCAGGTCCACGCCGTCCTCGGTGGTCACGATGACCTCGAGCGGGTCCAGGCCCTGGGTGAGCACGTGGTGGACCGAGAGCCCCAGGTCCTCGGGGTCGATGCCCAGCGAGAACGTCAGGCACGCCTGCGGGTCGAGGTCCACGAGCAGCACGGAGTGGCCCAGCTCGGCGAGCGCGGCACCGAGCGAGGCGACCGACGTGGTCTTGGCGACGCCGCCCTTCTGGTTGGCGATCGCGAGTGTGGTGGTCATCGGTCGTCATCATGCCGGAACGGCGGGTCGCGACACGGGAGGCTGGGGTAAGACTTGTGCATGTCCAGCCACGACGCCGCTCCCGGCCCCGTCCCCTCCTCCTCGACCGCCCCCGCGCCGGGGCGCCGCACCGCCCTCGTGACCGGCCCGACGGCCGGCATCGGGCGCTCCTTCGCCACGCAGCTGGCCCGTGCCGGCCACGACCTGGTGCTGGTCGCACGCGACGAGGCGCGCCTCGAGGAGGTGGCCGCCGGCCTGCGCGCGGCGTACGGCGTGGAGGTGGAGGTGCTGGTCGCCGACCTGGCCGACCGCGACCGGCTGCGGGTGGTCGAGGAGCGGCTGCGCGACCCCGCGCGCCCGGTCGACCTGCTGGTCAACAACGCCGGCTTCGGGCTCAAGGGCCGCTTCCTCGACAACGACGTGGACACCGAGACCGCGATGCTCGGCGTGCTCGTCACCGCCGTGATGCGCCTGACCCACGCCGCGCTCGGGCCGATGGTCGAGCGCGGCCACGGCGGCGTCATCAACGTCTCGAGCGTCGCCGCGTTCCTGCCGCGCGGCACCTACTCGGCCGCGAAGGCCTGGGTGAACAGCTTCAGCGAGTGGGCCGCGGAGGAGTACCGCGACCGCGGCGTGACCGTCACCGCCCTGTGCCCGGGGTTCACCCGCACCGAGTTCCACGCCCGGATGGACGTCGGGCGCGACTCCGCCCCGGGCTTCCTCTGGCTCGACGCCGACGAGCTGGTGGCCGCCGCGCTCGCCGACCACGCCCGCGGCCGCGTCTACTCGGTGCCGAGCCTGCAGTACAAGGCGATCACGGCCGTCGCGCGCGTCGTGCCCAGCCGGGTGCTCCAGCGCCTCCAGTCGGTCGGGCGGCGGTAGCGGGCCGCGCTGCCGGGGCTACCGGGCTGCCGGGTGGTCGGCCCGCTCAGCCCTCGCCGGCGATGAACGCGCGGACCGCGTCGGCGACCAGCTGCACCGCGATGGCGGAGAGCAGCAGGCCGGCGATCCGGGTGACCAGCAGGACGCCGGACTCCCGGATCAGGCGGAGGATCGGCAGCGAGAAGCGCATCGCCGCCCAGAGCATCAGGTGGACGGCCACGACGCCGATCGCGACCGCGGTGAAGCTCGCGGCGTCGTCGACGCGCTCCACGAAGAGCATCACCGCCACGATCGCGCCGGGGCCGGCCAGCAGCGGGGTCGCCAGCGGCACGATCGCGACGTTGCCGGTCGTGGAGGTCGGTTCCTTCTCGTTGCCGGTCAACAGCTCCAGGGCGATCAGCAGGAGCAGCAGGCCGCCGGCCGCCTGGAGGGCCGGCAAGGAGATGTGCAGGTAGGACAGGATCTGCTGGCCGAACAGCGCGAACGCCACGATCACGAAGAACGACACCACGACCGCGGTGAGGGCCGCCTTGCGTGCGTACCCCTCCGCGCGGCCGCTGGTGAGCGACAGGAAGATCGGGATCGTGCCGACCGGGTCCATGATCACGAACAGGGTCACGAAGACCTCGACGACCAGGACCGTGTCGAGGACAGAGCTCACGGGCGTACCACTTCAGGAGTCGGGCGTCCGCTGCGCGCGGACGCGATGGCCGCCAGGTCCAGGAGCCTGGCGTACTGCTCGGGGGAGGTCGTGTTGACGCCGAGCTCGTGGTCGAGCTTCCCGGCGCCGTGGTGGTCGCTGGAGCCGGTCACGACCAGGTCGAGCTGGTGGGCCAGGGCCCGCAGCTCCGCCCGGGTCGGGGCGTCGTGGTCCTGGTGGTCGACCTCGATGCCGGCCAGCCCGTGGGCCTTCAGCTCGACGAGGTCGCCGTGGTCGGGGAAGCGGCGCCGGCTGCGCCCCCACGGGTGGGCGATGACGCTGACCCCGCCCGCGGCGCGCACGTGGCCCAGGACGTCGACGAGCCCGGCGGCGTACCGCTCGACGTGGGCGGGACGGCCCCAGGCCAGGAACCGGTCGAAGGCCTCGGTGCGGTCGGCCACGACGCCCAGCGTGACCAGCGCGTCGGCGACGTGCGGGCGGCCGGTGGCGGCGGTGCCGTGGGCGGCACGGGCCACGTCGTCGGCGTCGATCTCGATGCCCAGGCCGCGCAGCCGGGTCAGCATCTCGGGCACCCGGTCGCGGCGGCCGGCCAGCACGGCGTCCAGCTCCGCGGCGAGCGGCGGGTAGGTGGGATCGGGCAGGTAGGCGAGCAGGTGCACGCCGTGGCCGTGGTGGGTGGTGCTGATCTCCATGCCGCGGACCAGCTCGATCCCGACCCGGCGGGCCGCATCGGCGGCCTCGTCCCAGCCGGCGGCGGTGTCGTGGTCGGTGAGGGCCAGCACGTCGAGGCCGGCGGCGCGGGCCGCGGCGACCAGCTCGGCCGGGGTCTGGGTGCCATCGCTCACCCGCGAGTGGGTGTGGAGGTCGATACGCACGGCAGGACTCTAGGCGCGTCCCGCGGCCCGGACCGATTCCGAGAGCCCTGATCACACTGTGATATGCGGCATCACCACAGCGGGTGCGGCCCGCCGTAGGGAAGATCGACCAGCGGGGCCCCCAGGCCCGACACGTCGCGCAGGATCCACTCGCCGCGCAGGAGCAGGATCGCCGACGCCGGCCGCAGCACCACCCACAGCCAGCGCCCGCCCGCCTCGCCGGCCAGGACGCTGCGGTCCCACTCCCCCGGCTCGGTGCTGGTGGACACCGTCCACAGCCGGACGCCCTGGCCCTCGACGCGCACCGTGGCGAGCGGCGGGCCGTCCCCGAGCCCGGGCCCCGGGTCGGCGTGGCGGGTGCCCGCCACGCGGGCGCCGAGGCCCACGCCCGCCTCCTCGGTCACCACCAGCACGTCGACCGGGCCGTCGGCGTCGCTGGTGCCCGAGCAACCGGTCATGGTCGCGCGCACCGCGCCCTCCTCCCCCGCGGCCGCGACGTCGGTCACCGACCACCCGGGGCTCAGCGGCCAGGGCAGGTACGTCGGGAACTCTCCGGCGCGCACCAGGTGCTCGGCGAACGCGTCGTACGACGCCTCGGGGGCGCGCCACAGCGGCGCGACCGGGCCGTGCTCGGGACAGCTCCACACACCGGCGCCGTCACGCGCCACCGGGGTGGTGCAGCGCGGGCAGCCGGGCACGGACATGGCACTACGGTGCTGACCGGCGCGCCCGCGGTCAAGGGCCGGACCGGCGTCGCGCGCGGGCCCCGATAGCCTCAGGGACCCAGTCGTCCGCCGACGTCCCCCGCTTGAGGAGCACCACGTGCCTGCCGTTCATCCCCCCTCCGCCGAGCACCGCGAGCTCGCCGAGCGCCGCCTTGCCGATCTCGCCACCCCGGCGGGAGCGCTCGGCCGGCTGGGAGAGCTGGCGACCTGGCTGGCGGCCGCGCAGGGCCAGGTCCCGCCGGAGCCGCTGAGCCGGGTGCGCGCGGTCGTCTTCGCCGGCGACCACGGCGTGGCCCAGCACGGCGTGTCGGCCTACCCGGCCGAGGTGACCGGCTCGATGGTGCGCACCATGGCCTCCGGGCGCGCGGTCATCTCGGTGCTGGCCGCCCAGCACGACGTCGCGCTGCGCGTGCTGGACCTCGGCGTCGCCACGGACCTCGACGACCTCCCCGCCGCCGTCTCCGCCCGCAAGATCCGCGCCGGCAGCGGCGCGATCCACCTCGAGGACGCGCTCAGCTCCTCCGAGACCCGCGCCGCCCTCGGGGTCGGCGCGGCCGTCGCCGCCGAGGAGGTCGCCGCCGGCGCCCAGCTGCTCGTCGCCGGTGACATGGGCATCGGCAACACCACCGTGGCCACCGCGCTGCTCGCCGCCTCGTTCGGGCTGGACGCCGCCGAGGTCACCGGCCGCGGCACCGGCGTCGACGACGCCGGGCTGGGCCGCAAGACCGCCGTGATCCAGCGGGCGCTGGACCGCACCGGCGCGCGCGCCGAGGACCCGATCGAGACCCTCACCGCCCTCGGGAGCGCCGACATCGCCGCCCAGGCCGGCTTCCTGGCCGCCGCGGCCCGCGCCGGGGTCCCGGTGCTGCTCGACGGCGTCATCTCCGTCGCCGCCGCGGTGATGGCCGACCGGCTGGCGCCGGGCGCGGCCGCCTGGTTCCTGGCCGGGCACCGCTCCACCGAGCCCGCGCAGGCGGTCGCCCTCGACAAGCTCGGCCTGGTGCCGGTGCTCGACCTCGACATGCGCCTGGGCGAGGGCAGCGGCGCGCTGCTCGCGCTCCCGGTGCTCCGCTCCGCGACGCTGGTGCTGCGCGACGTCGCGCTGCTCAGCGAGGTCATGCCCTGAGCGGCGGGTCGCCCCGTCCGGCGCCGGGCGGGCTCGTCGACGCGGTGCGCTTCGCGGTCGGCACCCTGACCGCGGTGCCCGTGGCGCCGCCCCGCGTCGTGGACCAGCGCGTCGCCCTCACCGGGCTGCTGCTGGCCCCGGTCGCTGTCCTCCCACTCGGCCTGCTGGTCGCGGCGGTGCTGCTCGGCGGCCGCGAGCTGGGGCTCGCCCCGCTGGCGCTCGGGGTCGCGGCCACCGCCGCCCTCGCGCTGGGCAGCCGGGCCTTCCATCTCGACGGCCTCGCCGACACCGCCGACGCGCTCACCAGCTCCTACGACCGCGAGCGCGCGCTGGCGGTCATGAAGCGCGGCAACACCGGCCCCGCCGGCGCCGCGGCGCTCGCACTGACCCTCGGGGTGCAGGCGGCGTCCTTCGCCTCCCTGGCGCTGTGGCAGTGGGGACCCCTGCTCGCCGGGGTGCTGGTGTGCGTCTCGCGGGCCGCGCCGGCGCTGCTGTGCAGCCGGGGGCTCCCGCCGGCGCGCCCCGACAGCCTCACCGCGTCGTACGCCGGCCGCCTGCACCCGGGCGTCCCGCTCGCGGTCTGGGCCGTGCTCGCCGCGCTGCTGGCCGGGGCCGCGGCGCTCACCGGGCTGTCCTGGTGGCGCGGCGTGCTGTGCGCCCTGGTCGGCCTGCTGGTCGTCGCCGCGCTCGCGCACCGGGCGCTGCGCCGCCTGGGCGGGGTCACCGGCGACATCCACGGCGCCGCGATCGAGCTCGCCCTGGCCGGCATGCTGCTGGCCGCGACCTGAGCGGTCGCGGCCAGCGCATCACACGTCCCGGGTCGGCCCGAGGCTCGACCTGCGGGTCAGCCTGCGGCCGGACCCGGCCAGTTCTTGTCCGGCACCGGCGTCGGGCGGCCCGGCTGCTCGCCGCCGCGGGCGTCGAGGTAGCTCTGCTTGGGGACCATGACCTTGCGGCGGAAGATGCACACGACGGTGCCGTCGGCCTTGTAGCCGATGGTCTCGACGTAGACCACGCCGCGGTCGTCCTTCGACTTCGACTCGAACTTGTCGAGCACCGTCGTCTCGCCGTAGATCGTGTCGCCGTGGAAGGTGGGGGCGACGTGGCGCAGCGACTCGACCTCGAGGTTGGCGATCGCCTTGCCGGAGACGTCGGCGACGCTCATGCCGAGCAGGATCGAGTAGATGTAGTTGCCCACCACGACGTTCTTGCCGAACTGGGTCGTCTCGACCGCGTAGTTCTCGTCGATGTGCAGCGGGTGGTGGTTCATGGTGAGCAGGCTGAAGAGGTGGTCGTCGTACTCGGTGACCGTCTTGCCGGGCCAGTGCTTGTAGGTCGCACCGACCTCGAACTCCTCGTAGCTGCGTCCGAACTGCACGGGGGCTCCTTCTGTCGCGGGGGCGGGTCCGCCCATCCTGCCCGCTCGTGACCCGGGTGCGCAGCGCGTTGTGCGGCGGCTCACGCCCGGCCGGGGCTCCCCGGCCGGGCGCGCGCCGCGAGGGCTCAGCTGCCGCCGCCCCCGGCCTTGCGGCGGTGCATCTTCGGGCCTCCGCCCACCACCTCGGGGCCGTGGGCCTTCTCCTTGGGCGGAGAGCCCTTCGGGACGCCGCGATCGTTGGCGTGCTTGCGGTCCAGCGCGTCGCGCATGGCCGCCTTGAGGTCGTCGTTGGCTCCGGTCATGGGGGCCTCCCGGTGTCGCGGTCCGGTCCGGGCCGAACGGCTCGGACCGTTCCAGCCTCGCAGCAAGCGGCCCCGGCGTCGACGGGTTTGATCGTCGACGCCGGGGCCGCTGCCGGTGCCGGCCGGGGTCAGGCCTTGAGCTTGTAGTCCTTGAGCACGCTGCGCCCGATGATCATCTTCTGGATGTCGGAGGTGCCCTCGCCGATCAGCATGAACGCCGCCTCGCGGTAGAGCCGCTCGATCTCGTACTCCTTGGAGTAGCCGTAGCCGCCGTGGATGCGGAACGACGCCTCGACCACCTCGTTGCAGTACTCGCTGGCCAGCATCTTGGCCATCCCGGCCTCGACGTCGTTGCGCTGCCCGGAGTCCTTCTTGCGGGCCGCGCGGACCATCATCGCGTGGGCGGTCTCGACCTTGGTCGCCATCTCCGCGAGGCGGAACAGGATCGCCTGGTGCTCGGCGATCGGCTTGCCGAAGGTCTCGCGCTGCTGGGCGTAGGCCACGCCCAGCTCGAAGGCGCGGTTGGCGATGCCGCAGGCGCGGGCCGCGACGTTGACGCGGCCGACCTCGACGCCGTCCATCATCTGGTAGAAGCCCTTGCCCGGCTCGCCGCCGAGGATCTGCTCCGCGGAGATCCGGTGGCCCTCGAACACCATCTCGGTGGTGTCGATGCCCTTGTAGCCCATCTTGTCGATCTTGCCGGGCACCGTGACGCCCTGCGCGACCTCGCCGAACCCGGGAGTCTTCTCGACCAGGAAGGTGGTCATGTTCTTGTAGACCGAGTCGGCACCCTCGTCGGTCTTGACCAGCACCGCGACCAGCGTGGAGGAGCCGCCGTTGGTCAGCCACATCTTCTGGCCGGTGATCTCGTAGCCGTCGTCGGTGCGGGTGGCCTTGGTCTTGATCGCGGCCACGTCCGAGCCGAGCGCGGGCTCCGACATCGAGAAGGCGCCGCGGATCTCGCCGGTCGCCATCTTCGGCAGGTACTTCCGCTTCTGCTCCTCGGTGCCGTGCTTCATCAGCAGGTAGGCCACGATGAAGTGGGTGTTGATGACGCCCGAGACGCTCATCCAGCCGCGCGCGATCTCCTCCACGCACAGGGCGTAGGTCAGCAGCGACTCGCCGAGCCCGTCGTACTCCTCGGGGATCATCAGCCCGAAGATGCCGAGCTCCTTGAGGCCCTCGACGATCTCGGTGGGGTACTCGTCGGCGTGCTCCAGCTCGGTCGCCACCGGGAGGATCTTCTCCTCCACGAAGGTGCGGACCGCCTTCAGGATCTCGCTCTGGTCCTCGGTCAGTCCCTCGGTCTCGCACAGGCGACCCATGGTCACACTCCTCCGCAGTGGCCCCGCCCGCGAGGCGGGCCGGACGATGGCTTGGCTGGTACGGCGTACCACCGCGGAGCGTACCGGCGGGTAGTTTCGGGCGACATGATCGACCTCACACCGCTCCGCTGAGCGTGGCGGCGGAAACTACACCCTTGTAGTTCATCCGTTCGGCTGGCGCGCCGATGTTCACACTCGTCACACTGGTCCCGCAGGCCCCACCGGACGCCCTCCCGCGGCCTGCGCACCCACCTGACACCCCGTGGCAGAGGCAGGCCAGATGAACCCGTTCGACACCGTGTACCGACCTGCGCTGCGCCCCGCGCTCGCCGCCCTGGCCCTGCTCCTCGTGGCCACCGGGCTGACCCTCGCCGGCGCCGGGGAGGCGAGTGCCAAGCGGGCCCGGCTCACCGAGCAGCCCGCGGCCGCCACCGTGTCGCGCGTCGCCACCTTCAACGTGCTGGGCCACGGCCACACCACCCCGAAGGGCAACAAGCCCCACTTCGACCCGAGCGGGCCCCGGATGACCTGGGCGGTCCAGGCGATCGAGGCGGAGGGCGCCGAGGTCGTCGGCTTCCAGGAGTTCGAGCGCCCGCAGTACAACCGCTTCGCGGCGCTGCGCGGCTCCACCTGGAGCATGTTCCCGGCCGCGAGCGGCACCAACGCGCAGATCAACAACACCATCGCGTGGCGCAAGGACCGCTGGAGCCTGGTCTCCGGCACCCACGTGAACCTGCCCTACTTCGGCGGGCAGATGCTGCCGCGCCCGCTGGTGCTGCTGCGCCACGTCGAGACCGGGCAGCTGATGTACGTCTTCAACACCCACAACCCGGCCAGCACCCGCGGGCCCGCCCAGCACCTGCGCGACCGCGCCGTGCGCCTGATGATCAAGCTCGTCAACGACCTGCGGGCGCAGTCCCCGGAGATCCCCGTCGTGGTCACCGGCGACATGAACGACAAGCCCAACTTCTTCTGCCCCTTCACCGCCGGCACCGGCATGGTCGCCGCCAACGGCGGCAGCAACGTGGACGGCGTCTGCACGCTCCCGCCGTCGCCGCGCATCGACTGGGTGCTGGGCACCCCCGACGCGCCGTTCACCGGCTACCGGGTGCTCCAGGACGCGCTGGTCCGCAAGGCCAGCGACCACCCGCTGATCTCCGCGCTGGTCAACCTCCCCGCCCCGGCGGTGCAGGAGAACCCGGTCGAGCGGGTCGTCGTCATCGACGTCGAGGGGCTGACCTCGCGCGGGCTGCGCAAGGCCGGCGCAGCTGCCCCGCACCTGCAGCGCATGCAGCGCGAGGGCGCCTTCACCTTCAACGCCCGCACCGCCGTCGAGCGGATCACCGGGCTGCCGAACCTGGTCAGCATGGTGACCGGGCGCCGGGTGAAGGCGCAGCAGGAGGGCCACGGCGTGATCTGGAACCGCGACACCGGCACCACCGTCCAGGCCGCCTCCGGGCGCTACGTCTCCAGCACCTTCGACCTGGTCCACAACTTCGGGCTGCGCACCGCCCTGCTCTCGACCCATCCCCGCACCGCGCTGATCGCGCGCAGCTGGGACGCCGCGAACGGCGGCGCCGACCCGTACGGCGTCGACAACGGCCGCGCGAAGATCGACCTCGTCCAGCGGCACCCCGACGACGCGGCGCTGGGCCGTGCCCTGGCTGCGATGCTGGCCGGCGACGCCCCGGAGTACACCGTCGCCCACCTCGGCTCGGTCGCCACCGCCGGCCGCGCGCACGGCTGGCACGGCAAGCAGTACCAGGCCGCGCTGACCCGGGTCGACCGCAGCATCGGCACGATCCTGGACACCATCGCCGCCGACGAGCGCCTGCGCACCGGCACGGTCGTGGTCGTGACCTCCGACTCCGGCGCCCAGCGCAAGCCCGGGAAGCCGCTGCGGCCCGTGCACTACAAGGTGCCGCTGCTGGTCTGGGGCAGCAACGTGGTCCCCGGCGCCGAGCTGTACTCGATCAACCCCGGCTACGTCTCCCCCGGCAACAAGCAGGTCGGGTACGGCGCCCGCACCCAGCCGATCCGCACCGGCATGGTCGCCAACCTGGCCAACGCCCTGCTGCGGCTGCCCGCGATCCCGGGCAGCCGGTTCAACGCCAACCAGGCCTTCAACGTCTTCGTCGCAGCCCGCTAGACCCGGTTGACCCGTACCGCCTCTGTCTGACGGGGGTGGTGCGGGTGGCCGATAGTCCGCCACACAGGTGTCGTGTCGAGGTCGATTCCCGACACCTGTGTGGCGGACTATCGCGTGGGGGCCGCAGGCACCCAGCCACCCACCGACGAACCGGTCGGGCTCAGCCCACCGTGGCGGTGGCGTGCACGAAGGGGTGGTCGGTGGTGCGCGGGACCAGACCACCCCGGTCGGCGGCGTAGTCGCTGAAGGTGATGTCCAGCGAGCCCATGATCCAGTCGATCCGCGGGTCCGGCGGGAGCACGCACTCGGGGCCGGTGGAGCCGCCGTTGGCCGCGCGCATCGGGGCGCCGCGGGTCATCGTGCAGAAGAAGTCCCGCTTGTCGTTCATGTCGCCGGTCAGGACCAGCGGCGTACCGCCCGCGGTGAGGCGGGCGGCCAGGTCGGTCTCGCGGCGGGTGGCCTCGGCGCGCAGGTGCCCGGCCGGGCCGCGGGTGCTGGCGGGGTTGTGGAAGTTGGCGAACCAGACCTCGCGCCCGCTCTCCCGGTGGCGCAGCAGGGCGTACGGCATCGGCTTCGGCTGGCCGTGGAAGTACGGGATGTCGATGGTGTGGCCCTCGACGAGCTCCCAGACCTCGCTGCGCCACACGATCGAGTTGGCCAGCGCCGGGTTGCCGAGCTGGAGGCCGGGGAAGACCTCCCAGCCCGGGCTCGAGGTCAGCACCTGGTGCTGCGGGACCTCGTACTCCTGGAGCCCGGCCACCGTGACGCCGGCGCCGTTCAAGATGTCGATCGCCCAGCGCATCCGCTGGGGACCGTCGGCGTAGTGGGGCTTGTTGCCCCGAACGGTGGTGTGGCCGTGCCCGAGGATGTTGAACGAGCTCACCCGGAACGTGAACGGCTGGTCCTGCAGCGCCGCGAGCTCCGCGAGGCGGCGCAGCTCGCGCGCCCGGGCCCGCTTGGCCGGGTCGGGGGCCCGCACGAAGGTCACCCCCGGCACGATCCGCTGCCGCTCGGGCGGGCTCGAGACGGTCGGCGTGGGGGTCCTCTGGACGGCGGGCGAGACGTGCGCGACGTACGCCTCCGGGGCGGAGCCGCGGCTGCCGGCCCACACCAGCACCCCCAGGCAGATGCTCGCCACGACCAGGACGACGACCGCCGTGCTCGCGGAGCGGGCCCCGCGCCCCGGCGTGGTCCCTCGTCTGCGTCCTGACATGCCTGCACTTCCTCCCGAGCCCCCGGCAGCGGGGCACCACTCTACGTGGCCCGCGCCACGTCCGCGCCACGTCCGCGCCACGTCCGCGCCACGTCCACACCAGGTCCACTCAGGGCCCACCCAGGGCCCACCCAGGGCGACCGGGCCGGACCCGGCAGCCGCATGACGAGGGGGCGGACCGGTAACCTGAGGCCTCGTGAGCACCGCCCCCTCCCGCGTCTACGCGGCACGTCTGGTCGGCCTCCCGATCTTCGACCCGCGGGGCGACCAGGTCGGCAAGGTCCGCGACCTGGTGGTGGCGATCCGCTCGGAGGCCAGCCAGCCGCGCGTGCTGGGCATGGTCGCCGAGGTCTTCGGCCGGCGCCGGATCTTCGTCCCGATGACCCGGGTCACCAACATCGACGCCGGGCAGGTCTACACGACCGGCCTGCTCAACATGCGCCGCTTCGAGCAGCGCTCCACCGAGACCCTCGTGATCGGGCAGATGCTGGACCGCGAGGTGCGGGTGGTCCCCACCGGCGTCGTCGGCACGGTGTACGACGTGGCGATGGAGCAGGCCCGCAACCGCGACTGGGTGCTCAGCCGGGTCGCCGTGCAGGGCCCCGCCAAGGGGCTGCGCCGGCGCGGGCAGACCTACGTCGTGGACTGGCGCGACCTCGAGGGCCTGACCCGCCGCGACGACACCCAGGGCGCCACCCACCTGCTGCACGCCCTCAACGAGATGCGCGCAGCCGACGCCGCCAACACCATCCACGCGCTCCCCGCCGAGCGGCGCGCCGCGGTCGTGGCCGCGCTCGACGACGAGCGGCTCGCCGACGTCCTGGAGGAGCTGCCGGAGGAGGACCAGGTCGAGATCCTCAGCCGCCTCGAGGACGAGCGGGCCGCCGACGTCCTCGAGGAGATGTCGGCCGACGACGCCGCCGACCTGATCGCCGAGCTGCCCCCCGAGACCGCCTCCGCGCTCCTGGAGCTGATGGAGCCGGAGGAGGCGAAGGACGTGCGCCGGCTGATGTCCTACCTGGAGAACACCGCCGGCGCGATGATGACGCCGGAGCCGGTGATCCTCGGCCCGGACGCGACCGTCGCCGATGCCCTCGCCCACGTGCGCAACCCCGACCTGACCCCGGCCCTTGCCGCGCTGGTCTACGTGTGCCGTCAGCCCCTGGAGACCCCCACCGGCCGGCTGCTGGGCGTCGCCCACATCCAGCGGCTGCTGCGCGAGCCGCCCTCCACCCTGGTCGCCGGCGTGCTCGACGACTCCATGGCGAACCTGCGCCCCGCAGCCACCATCGACGAGGTCGCCGCGCACCTCGCGACGTACAACCTCGTGGCGGCGCCGGTCGTCGACGAGAACGGCCACCTGCTCGGCGCGGTGACCGTCGACGACCTGCTCGACCACATGCTCCCCGAGGGCTGGCGCGACCAGGCGGTGCGCCGTGGCTGAGTCCCGAGGCTCCCGCGCCCGTCTCGACACGCCGCGCGACACCAAGCGCACCCTGGTGCGGCGCCCGTCGTACGACTCCGACACGTTCGGGGTCTTCGCCGAGCAGTTCGCCCGCTTCATGGGCACCGCGCGGTTCCTGATCTGGATGACGGTCTTCGTCACGGTCTGGATCGTGTGGAACTGGCTGGCCCCGGACGAGTGGAAGTGGGACAACTACCCCTACATCTTCCTCACCCTGATCCTGAGCCTGCAGGCGTCGTACGCCGCACCGCTCATCCTGCTGGCGCAGAACCGCCAGGAGGCCCGCGACCGGGTGATCGCCGAGCAGGACCGTCAGGCCGACGCCCGCGCCCACGCCGACATGGAGTTCCTCGCCCGGGAGGTCGCGTCGCTGCGGATGGGGGTCAGCGAGGTCGTCACCCGTGACTACCTGCGCTCGGAGCTGCGTGCCCTGCTCCACGAGCTCGACGACCGCAGCGGGGACCGCGACGAGGCCCGCCCCGACGGCCGCGGTGCCGGGCCCGGTTCCGCGCGGCGCACCAATGACGGTGCACAGCCGCCCACCACCTAGAATCGGGCATCATGAGCACCTCTCTGCTGGAGCAGGTCCGCGCCGCGCTCGCCACGGTCAACGACCCCGAGATCAAGCGGCCCATCACCGACCTCGGCATGGTCGACGCGGTCACGGTCGACGACACCGGCAAGGTGGACGTCAAGGTCCTGCTGACCGTCGCGGGCTGTCCGCTGAAGAGCACCATCGAGCGCGACGTCACCGCCGCCGTCACCCGGGTGCCCGGCATCTCCGGAGTCGACCTCGAGCTCGGCGTGATGAGCGACGACCAGCGCGCGAACCTGCGCACCGTGCTCGCCGACGGCAAGGCCCAGCGCGAGATCCCCTTCGCCCAGCCCGGCTCGCTGACCAAGGTCTTCGCGATCGCCAGCGGCAAGGGCGGTGTCGGCAAGTCCTCTGTCACGGTCAACCTCGCGATCGCGATGGCCGGCCTCGGCCTCAAGGTCGGCCTGGTCGACGCCGACATCTACGGCCACTCGGTGCCGGCGATGCTCGGCGTCGCCGACGCCCGCCCCACCCAGGTCGAGGACCTGATCATGCCCGTCCCGACGCCGAGCGGCGTCTCCGTCATCTCGATCGGCATGCTGAAGCCGCGCCGCGACCAGGTCGTCGCCTGGCGCGGCCCGATGCTCGACCGGGCGCTCGTGCAGATGCTCGCCGACGTCTACTGGGGCGACCTCGACGTCCTGCTCCTCGACCTGCCCCCGGGCACCGGCGACATCGCGATCTCCCTGGGCCAGCACCTGCCCAGCACCGAGGTCGTCGTGGTCACGACCCCGCAGGAGGCGGCCGCCGAGGTCGCCGAGCGCGCCGGGACGATGGCCTCGATGATGCACCAGCGCGTGGTCGGCGTCGTGGAGAACATGAGCTACCTGCCCTGCCCGCACTGCGCCGAGGAGGGCAAGGACCACCGTCTGGAGGTCTTCGGCTCCGGCGGTGGCGAGCGGGTGGCTGCGACGCTCTCGCAGCGCGTCGGCGCCGACGTGCCGCTGCTGGGCCGGATCCCGCTCGACATGTCCCTGCGCGAGGGCGGGGACAGCGGCAAGCCGATCGTCGAGAGCAACCCGACCGCTCCCGCCGCGCAGGCCCTGACCAACGTGGCCGAGCGCCTCGCCGGCCGCGGCCGCGGTCTCGCGGGACTCCAGCTGGGGCTCACCCCGACCAGCAAGTTCTGAGCCCGTGTTCGGCATCGGCCTGGGCGAGGCGGCGGTCATCGCCTTCGTCGCGATCATCGTGGTCGGCCCCGAACGGCTGCCGATGCTCGCCAAGCAGGCCGGCCGGATGCTGCGCAAGGCCCGGACCTTCGCCAACGCTGCGCGCGACGAGCTGCGCGAGGAGCTCGGGCCGGAGTACGCCGACCTCGAGCTGACCGACCTCGACCCGCGCACGATCGTGCGCAAGCACATCATCGAGGCGATGGAGGACCCGGCGCCGGCTGCCCCGAAGCGCCGGGGCCTGCGCCCGCTCGCCCCCGGCGAGCTCCCGCCGTACGACGCCGACGCGACCTGAGGCGAGCGCGCGCGGTGGCTCAGGCCTCCGCGCGCGACTGCACCACCGCGATCGCGTCGAAGGCCAGCAGCAGCACCCGCCGCGCGGCGCCGGTCTCGATCTCCACGAAGTCGGCACCGACGCGCCCCAGCCTGCCGTCGTACGACGTGGCGCCGCGCGTCACCACCACGCAGCGCTCCCCCGCCTCGGCGAGCCGACGCAGCGCCGAGGCGAGCCCGAGCCGGGCCAGCGGCGACCAGGCCACCTCCGGCACCGCTCGCTCCGAGAGCCCCTCGACCGCCCGGACCGCTCCGAGCAGCACCACCCGGTCCTGGCCGGCCGCGGTCAGCAGGCACCAGGTCGGCGTCACCCGCGCGAGGCGGCCGGCCACCGGGCCGGCGCCCGCGACCTCCAGCACGACGTCGTGGCCGAGGGAGGCCATCAGCCGGCCGGCGAGGGTGACCGAGCGGTACTCCGCGCGCGCCCGGTCCGCCACCTCGGGCGCCCGCTCGGCGTCGTAGAGCGCCCCGGCCTGCTGCTCGAGGTCGTCGAGCACCGCGAAGAGCTCGTCCTCCCAGGCCATGGACCGCTCCTCCCCCGGCGCGGGAGGAGGCAAACGAGTGGGACCTCGCGCGGCCGCACGGCCCACGGGGGGTTAGCGGGCGGGGCCGGTCGGGCACCGGCAGGTCGGCCGCACGTGGGCCAGGACCTGCCAGCCGATCCCGAGAACCCAGGAGATCCACATGACGTCCCCCGCGCTCGAGCGCTCCGACTCCGGCCCCCACGAGGGGTCCGGTGAGCTGGTGGGACTGATGCTGCTGTGGGTGGTACCGGTCCTCGCGCTCGTGCTCGCCCTTCTCGGGGCCGGCTGACCTCCCACCCCTCTTCGCCGGGTCGGCGTGCGAGGGTGAGCAGGGTCAGCGGGTGGTGTCGCGGAGGCTGCGACGCAGGATCTTGCCGGTCGTCGTCTTCGGCAGCTCCTCGAGGAACTCCACCGAGCGCGGGTACTTATAGGCCGCCATCCGCTCGCGCGCCCAGGCGACCAGCTCGTCGGCCTCCAGCCTCGCGCCCGGGCGCAGGGCGACGAAGGCCTTGACGCTCTCGCCGCGGTACTCGTCGGGGACGCCGACGACCGCGACCTCGCGCACGTCGGGGTGACCGTAGAGCACGTCCTCGACCTCGCGCGGCCAGACCTTGTAGCCGGCCGCGTTGATCATGTCCTTGAGCCGGTCGACGAGGTAGAACCACCCCTCGGCGTCCATGAACCCCACGTCGCCGGTGCGCAGCTCGCCCCCGGGCAACGACTCGGCGGTGGCGTCGGGACGCCGCCAGTAGCCGGGCACCACGCCGGGCCCGGAGGTCGCGATCTCGCCGGTCTCCCCCACCGGCGCCTCGCTGCCGTCCGGGGCCAGGATGCGTACGACGGTGTCGAAGACCGGGACGCCCACCGAGAGCGCCCCCGAGGCCGGGTCGACCGGCGCCCGGCGTCCGAGCGGGACGGCGTGCGACGGGCTCGTGGTCTCGGTCAGGCCGTAGATGTTGTGGATGTAGAGCCCGGTCTGCTCCTCGAACCGGTCCGTGACCGCCGGCGCGATCGGCGCCCCGCCGGAGTAGACCGCCCGCAGCGAGGACCAGTCCTCGCGGGTGGATCCCTCGGCGCCGCCGAGCGCGATGAAGACCGTGATCGCGCCGACGGTGAAGGTCGGGCGGTGCTCGCGGATCGCGTCCAGGACCACCTGCGGCTCGAAGCGGTGGGTGAGCACCAGCGGGCAGCCGGTCAGCAGCGCCACGCACAGGTGCCCGACCATCCCGGTGATGTGGAACAGCGGCGCCACCCCGAGGACCACGTCGTCGGTGCCGAGGTCGACCCAGTCGCGGTAGGTCTGGGCGTTGAAGGCGAGGTTGGCCTGGGTGTTCATCGCGCCCTTGGGCCACCCGGTCGTGCCGGAGGTGTAGGTCAGGACCGCGACGTCGTCCCGTCCCGGGGCGGGCACCGTCGGCGCCCCGCCGGCGTGCTCGGCCAGCAGGCTGCGCAGGTCGAGGGTGCCCTCGGGACGCCGGGTCGCCCGCGCACCGAGGACCCGCGGGTCGTCCCGGCTCTGGTCCTCCAGCGGGGAGCAGGTGATCACGGTGCGCACGCCCAGGTCGTGCTCGGAGAGCACCTGCGCGGCGACGTCCTCGTAGAGCTCCTCCAGGCACAGCAGCGCCGCCGCACCGGAGTCCTCCAGCAGGTAGGCCAGCTCGGCGTGCCTGTTCATCGGGTTGACCGCCACCGCGGCGCCGCCCGCCTTCCAGGCCGCCAGGTAGGCGACCGCGAGCGCCGGGTCGTTCTGCAGGTAGACCGCCAGCCGGTCCCCGGGCTCGAAACCCCGAGCGACGAGCGCCGCGGCGAGCGCGTCCGAGCGCTCGTCGAGGTCGCGGAAGCTCAGCGCCGCGTCGAAGTAGCGGATCGCGACCTCGTCGGTACGCCGTCCTGCCGTGGCCCGGAACGCGCCCAGCATCGTGTCGTGCTCGGGAACGATCCCGGCCGGGGTGCCCTCGTGGTAGAGCGCGAGCCAGGGCCGCTCGGCGGCCGCACTCATCGCGCCACCTGCCCGGGGACCTCGCCGCGCGGCGGGACCCGCACCACCACCGTCTTGGTCTGGCACATCTCCGCGAGCGCCTCGAAGCCCTTCTCCCGGCCATAGCCCGACTTCGCGAACCCACCGAAGGGCAGCTCGACGCCGCCGCCCGCGCCGTAGGAGTTGACGTAGACCTGCCCGGCCCGCAGCTCGGTGGCCAGGTGGTGGGCGGTGTCGAGGTCGCGGGTCCACACCGCCGCGATCAGCCCGTACGCCGTCCCGTTGGCCAGGGCGATCGCCTCGGCGGTGTCCTTGAAGACCGAGGTGGCCAGCACCGGGCCGAACACCTCCTCGCGCGCGATCTCGGCGCCCGGGTCCACCCGGTCGAAGACGGTCGGCGGGAAGTAGAAGCCCTCCGGGGGCGTCGGCACCCGGCCGGGCCCGCCGATCCGGGGCGCAGCGGTGCCGGACTCGGTCTCGACCATGGCGCTGACCCGGGCGAGCTGACGCGCGGAGATCAGCGGGCCCAGGTCGAGGTCCTGCGGGCCGGGGCCGATGCGCACCGAGGACAGCGCGGCGTCCAGGCGCCCCATCAGCTCCTCGTGCACCTCGGCGTGGACCAGCAGCCGCGAGCCCGCCGAGCAGGTCTGCCCGGCGTTCTGCAGCAGCGCCCGGACCACGGTCGGCACGACCAGGTCGAGGTCGGCGTCGGGGAGGACGACGTGCGGCGACTTGCCGCCGAGCTCAAGGGAGGCCGGCACGATGTTGCGGGCCGCCGCCGCGGCCACCTCGGCGCCCACCGGCACCGACCCGATGAAGGACAGGTGGTCGATCCCGGGGTGGGCCGCGAGCGCGGCACCGGCCTCGGCGCCCAGGCCGGGCACCAGGTTGAGCACGCCCGGCGGCAGGCCCGCCTCCAGGGCGAGCTCGCCCATCCGCAGCACGCTCAGCGGCGCCTCCTCGGCCGGCTTGACGACCAGGCAGTTGCCGACGGCCAGCGCGGGGGCCATGGTGCGGGCGCCGATCTGGAGGGGGTAGTTCCACGGGATGATGTGGCCGGTCACGCCGTACGGCTCGTGGCGGGTCCAGGCGAGGTAGCCGTCCAGGTCCGGCAGCGTGTGGCCGAAGAACGCCTCCACCACCGAGGCGTAGTACTCGAAGTAGCGCGCCGCCACGCCCGCGTCGGCCCGGGCCTGGGCCAGCGGCTTGCCGGTGTCGTGGCTCTCCAGGTCCGCGAGGTCGTCGAGGTCGCGCCGGATCAGCGCCCCGGTGCGCCGCAGGACCGCCGCCCGCGCCTCCGCGCTGCGCTCGCGCCAGCCGCGCGAGGCCGCCCGCGCCGCCGCGACCGCCTGGTCGATCTCGGCCGCCCCGCCGCGGGCGACCCGGGCGAGCAGCCCGCCGGTGGAGGGGTCCAGCACGTCGAACGACCCCGCCGTGGCCACGGCATCGCCGCCGATCAGGCAGGGCCGCACCGCCGGGCCGGCCTGGCTCGCCACGCTCAGTCCTCGGCCGGGGACGCCGGCGCCGCGGGAGCGGGTACGTCGCCGGCCCGCAGCGGCGCGTCGTGGTAGCGCCCCTCGTGGGCCACCACCGGACGGCGGTCGCCGGCCAGCTCGGGGTACTTCTCCTCCAGGCGCTGGCGCCCGTCCCACTGCCGGCGCAGGTGGCGGACGTACTCGGGGTTCGCCCCGCCGGTGCCCTTCCAGGTCTGCGGCATCTGCTCGCGGGAGAGCCCGGCGCTGGCGACGCCGCCGATCGCCGCCGCGGCGGGCAGCCTGGTCCCGGCCGCGCCGCACGCCGGGCAGGAGGAGAGGTCGCGGTCGCGGATCGGCACCAGCCGCTCGTAGCGGTGCCCCTCGGCGCAGCGGTAGTCGTAGGTCGGCACGGGCGGGCTACCAGTTCTCGATCGAGCGGGCGAAGATCCCGGCGATGTCGTCCTCGGTCACCGGGCGTGGGCAGGTCGCCAGCAGCCGCTGCTGCTTCATCGTGCCGGGGACCAGGTCGGGGATGTCGTCCTCGGTGTAGCCGACGCCGCCGATGCCGTTGGGGATGCCGATGTCGCGCATCAGGCTGGTGAGCACCGCCGGGAGCTGCTCGGTGGCGTCGTCGAGACGGTCGTGGCCGGGGTCGAGCAGCGAGGCCGCCCGCAGGTGCCGGTCGGGCGCGCTCTCGAAGCTGAACCGGAACGCCTCCGGCGCGGTGAGCGAGACCGACTGCCCGTGCGGCACCATCGGCTCGTCGTGCGGGTAGCCGGCGGGCCGGTAGTCCTTGACCATCCCCGCGATCGGGTAGGCGTTGGCGTGGGGCACGTGCACACCGGAGTTGCCGAAGCCCATGCCCGCGAAGGTCGCCGCCATCATCATGTTCGAGCGGGCCTGGAGGTCGTCCCCGTCGCGCACGGCGGTGCGGAAGGACTCCGCGAGGAGCGTCATCGAGCGCTCGCACCACAGGTCGGAGATCGGGTTGGCCCCGCAGTAGGTGACCCGCTCCTCAGGAGCCTTGCGGTCGAAGGTCTGATACCAGCGCGCGGTGTAGGACTCCACCGCGTGGCACACGATGTCCATCCCGGCCGCCGCGGTGACCTCCGGGGGCAGCGTGAGGGTCACGAGCGGGTCGATCACCGCGAGGGTGGGGCGCAGCCGCCAGTGGCTGATGCCGGTCTTGACCTTCATCGACAGCACGTCGAGCACGCACATCGCGGTGCTCTCCGAGCCGGTGCCCGCGGTGGTCGGCACCGCGATGAGCGGCTTGAGCTGCCCGCGCGGCGCGGCCGCCCGCCCGATCGGCTTGTTGAGGTAGTCCATCAGCTCGCCGCCGTCGGTGGTCATCAGGTTGACCGCCTTGGCGGTGTCGATGGCCGACCCGCCGCCGACGGCGACGAAGCCGTCCCAGGGACCCTGCTCGCGGGCGTAGCCGGCCGCCTTGTCCATGCTGTCGTCGGTCGGCTCCACGTGGACCCCGTCGAAGATCTCCGAGGAGATCCGGTGCGCGGCGAGGGAGTCGGCGATGCGCGCCGGGATCCCGGTCGCGTTGACGGTCGCGTCGGTGATGATCAGCACCCGGCGCACGCCGTGCTGCGACATCTCGAAGCCGATCTCGTCGATCGCGCCGGCGCCGAACTTCAGGGGCGGCGCGCCCCAGGTGAAGATCGTCTCCTCGCGCAGCTCCCCGGCGTGCTCGGCGACGTTCTCGGTCACCGGGTCCGGGGCGTTCACCGGTAGCTCCCGGTCGGCGCCACCCGCACCTGCTTGATCTGGTCGGGGTCGTGGCCGAAGACCATCGTCGCATCGGACTCCGCGGCGATCCCGCGCAGCTTCTCCACCGAGGCGTACCACTGCTCGAGGTTGTTCACGATGGCCGCCGGCACCGAGGGCGGGCCGAAGCTGTCGCCCATGTAGATGGCGTCGGCGGTGAAGATCATGGTGCCGCTCTCCGGGAGGTCGACGCGCAGCGACATGCTTCCGGGCGTGTGCCCGGGGGTCTGGATGAGGCTCACCCCGGGCAGGAACTCCACGTCGCCGGAGACGGTCTCGAACTCCAGGTCCTCGTAGTCGGCCTTGAGGTGCGCGCCGGTGAAGGGGCCCTCGAATCCGAAGGCGAACTCCTTCTCGACGTCGCTGCACACCAGCCGGGCGTCGGTCTCCTTGAACAGCTGGGCGTTGCCGGCGTGGTCGAAGTGCAGGTGGGAGAAGACCACGAAGTCGATGTCACCGGGGGTGAGGCCGAGCTGGCCCAGGCGGGAGTCGAGGTACTCGTCCTCGGAGACCTTGTCGTAGGGGAAGAAGTCCTGCAGCCCGGTCGGCTCCCAGCGCTCCTCCCAGTCGCGCGGACAGCTGGTGTCCCACAGCAGCTTGCCCTCCGGGGTGTCCACCAGCACGCAGTGGCTGGGGACGTCGGTCCACTCGGCCGGCAGGTGCTTGTTCTGGCGGGTGCGGATCGCCCGTCCCGGCGCCAGCAGGAGCCAGGTGAGGTCGGCGGTCATCGCGCCGCACGGAAGGATGCTGACGGTGGTTCCTGTGGCCACGAGCCGACTCCCTGCTGCAAGGGGCCGCATGGTCAGCGACGCACCGGGACCTCTCCCCCGGGTGCCGTGAGGTACGGCCGATGTGTGGTGCGCCGCACCCTTCTCCGCGCCCCGGTGACTGTCAACCCCCAGACGTGGTCCACGTCACACGCCGACGAAGCCGGCGCGGCCGTCCCCAGCCCTGGGGAGGCGCCGTTGACGAGCGAGGCGAACCGGCGTTGTGTGACGCAAACGGAAGCAAACGCACACGTCGGGAGGCTCGCGATGCACCGTCCTCACCCCCCGGTCGCTCGGTGCCTCCTCCTCTGGTCGGCGACCACCGCGCTCGCGGGCCTCGCCCACCGGGTCCTCGCCGCGGACGCCCTCGACGCGGTCGCGCTGCTGCGCGGCACCGGCGGCGGCTTCGAGGAGGTGCTGGTCGGCGGCTGTTCCCTCGTGGTGCTGGCGTGCGCTGCATGGGGCTGGCTGCTCGTCTCCCTGGTCGCCCTGGAGGCGCTCGCGGGGGTCCGGTTCGCCTGGGTCCCGGGGTTCGCCCGGCGCGCCGTCCTGGCTGCCTGCGGCGTCGCCGTGGTCGGCGGGCTGGCGGGCACGGCGGCCGCGAGCGTGCCCGACCCCGTCCCGGCCTCCGGCGCCGGGGTGCTCGCCGGCCTGCCGCTGCCGGACCGGGCGACCGGCGGGATCGGCGGGATCGCCGGGATCGGTGAGCGACAGGGGCCCGATGCCCCGGTGCCCGCCATGACGGCGCACACGGTGGTCGTGGCTCCCGGCGACAGCCTCTGGTCGCTTGCCCGCGCCGACCTCGTGGCCCAGCGCGCCCCGAGCGACTCCCCCGCCGTCGAGGCCCACGTACGACGCCTGCACGAGCTCAACCGGGACCGCATCGGCCCCGACCCCGACGTCATCCATCCCGGTCAGCGGCTGCGGATGCCGCGCTGACCCGACCCCCGAACACCGCGAAACCTGCGAAGGAGAAGCCCATGTCCTACCCGTCCTCCCACCCGTCGCTGTCCCAGCCCCCGCAGGAGCGCCCGCCGCGCGAGGTGGTCCGCCACGACACCGTCCTGGCCGTCCGGGCGCTCGGCGGTCCGCGCGAGGCCCCGGTCGGCAGCATGCAGGGCACCCTGGCCCTGGACCTGGTGCCGCACAGCGAGCCGCCGGCCGTCGCGGCGGCCCACCACACGCCGCCCGGCGCCGAGGTGATCCCGATCGACCTGCGCTGGCGCCGCGAGGTCGAGCAGTGGTCGCACCGCTTCGCCCAGGCGGCCGTGGAGATCGTCGGCGGCGACCGCCCCGCCACCCAGCTGCTGCGCTGGACCACCCGCTCGGTGTACGCCGACCTCGAGCGGCGCGCGCTGCTGGTCGCGCGGGCCGGTGGTCACGAGCCCGGTACGGCGAGGGTGCAGCCGGTGCGCCCGCGGGTGCTCAGCGTGCACGCCTGCTTCGTGGAGCGCACGGTCGTGGAGGCCGGCATCCACGTGCGCTACGGCGAGCGCTCCCGCGCGGTCGCCGCCCGCTTCGAGCTGCGCCGGCCCCGTCACGAGGCGGGCGCCCGCTGGCTGTGCACCGCCCTCGACTTCGCGTGACCCCGGACCGCCGTCCGCCGTCCGGGCCCCCGTCACGAGAAACGGCGCGGGACCGACCAGGTGGTCGGTCCCGCGCCGTGCGTCTCGTGCCCAGCCCCTAGGTGCTCAGCTGATCCGGGCGGTGAGGCCCGTGGGGCCGCCGGGGCGGCCGTGGCACTGCTTGAACTTCTTGCCCGAGCCGCACGGGCAGGCGGCGTTGCGCCCGACACCGGCGTACTCGTCGTCGGCGGCCTCCGCGCGGACCTCCGCCTCGCCGTCCTCCGAGGGAGCCGAGTAGGTCAGCTGGCTGGGCTGGCGCGGCTGGTCGAGGCCCTTGGCCTTGATCTGCGGGGCCTGCTGGCCGGGGGCGGCCTCGACGGGCACCGGCTGGCGCATCGGCTCCACGACCTCGGGCTCCTCGGCGACGGCGTCGTCGGGCTCCTCCTCGACGGTGACCTCGAGGTTGAACAGGAAGCCGACGGCCTCCTCCTTGATGCCGTCCATCATGGCCGCGAACATGTCGAAGCCCTCGCGCTGGTACTCCACGAGCGGGTCGCGCTGGGAGTAGGCGCGCAGGTAGATGCCCTCGCGCAGGTAGTCCATCTCGTAGAGGTGCTCGCGCCACTTGCGATCGAGCACCGAGAGGAGCACGCGCCGCTCGAGCTCGCGCATGACGTCCTCGCCGACCTGCGCCTCGCGGGCGTCGTACGCCGCGTGCGCGTCGGCCTTGAGCGCCGCGATGAGCTCCTCGCGGGTGAGCGCGCCCTGGTCGCCGCCGACGTCGGCCAGCACCTCCTCGCGGGTGAGCGAGACCGGCCAGATCTGCTCCAGGTCGGTCCACAGCTGCTCGAGGTCCCACTCCTCGGCGAAGTCCTGGGTCGCACCGGTGACGACGCCGGTGACCACGTCGTCGAGGAAGCCGCGGATCTGCTCGCGCAGGTCGGCACCCTCGAGCACCTCGCGGCGCTCGGCGTAGATGACCTTGCGCTGGCGGTCCATGACGTCGTCGTACTTGAGGACGTTCTTGCGGGACTCGAAGTTCTGCGACTCGACCTGGCCCTGGGCGTTGGCGATCGCGTTGGTGACCCGCTTGTTCTCGATCGGGACGTCGTCGGGGATCTTGAGCATCTGCAGCACCCGGTCGACCCACTCGGACTTGAAGAGCCGCATGAGCTCGTCCTCGAGGGACAGGTAGAAGCGGGACTCGCCCGGGTCGCCCTGACGGCCGGAGCGACCGCGCAGCTGGTTGTCGATGCGGCGCGACTCGTGCCGCTCGGTGCCCACGACGTAGAGGCCGCCGAGCGCCTTCACCTCGTCGTGCTCGGCCTCGACCTGGGCGCGGATCTGCTCGACCATCGCCGGCCAGGCGGCCTCGTAGGCCTCGGTGCTCTCCCCCGACGGCTCCAGGCCCTGCTTGCGCAGCTCCTGGTCGGCGAGGAACTCCACCGCGCCACCGAGCATGATGTCGGTGCCTCGACCGGCCATGTTGGTGGCGACGGTGACCGCGCCGCGGTGACCGGCCATCGCGACGATCTTGGCCTCGTCGGCGTGCACCTTGGCGTTGAGGACGTTGTGCGGGATGCCGCGCGTGCGCAGCAGGTCGCTGAGCAGCTCGGACTTCTCCACCGACACGGTGCCGATCAGCACCGGCTGACCGTTCTTGTGCCGCTCGGCGATGTCGTCGGCGACCGCCTCGTACTTCGCCTTCTCCGTGCGGTAGACGAGGTCGGGCTGGTCGATGCGCTGCATCGGCTTGTTGGTCGGGATCGGGACCACGCCGAGCTTGTAGGTCTTGTCGAACTCGCTGGCCTCGGTCATGGCCGTGCCGGTCATGCCGGAGAGCTTGTCGTAGAGGCGGAAGTAGTTCTGCAGCGTCACGGTGGCGAGGGTCTGGTACTCCTCGCGGACCTGCACCGACTCCTTGGCCTCGATCGCCTGGTGCAGGCCGTCGTTGTAGCGGCGCCCGGACAGGATGCGGCCGGTGTGCTCATCGACGATGAGCACCTCGCCGTTCATGACGACGTACTCCTTGTCCTTGCGGAACAGCTCCTTGGCCTTGATGGAGTTGTTCAGGAAGGAGATGAGCGGGGTGTTGACCGACTCGTAGAGGTTCTCGATGCCGAGGTGGTCCTCGACCTTGGTGATGCCGGGGCCGAGCACCGAGATGGTGCGCTTCTTCTCGTCGACCTCGTAGTCGACGTCCTTGTCGAGCTTGCGCGCGATGCGCGCGAACTCGCCGTACCACTTGACCTCGTCCTGGGTCGGGCCGCTGATGATCAGCGGGGTCCGCGCCTCGTCGATCAGGATGGAGTCGACCTCGTCGACGACGGCGAAGTTGTGCCCGCGCTGGACGCACTCCTCGATCGACCCGGCCATGTTGTCGCGCAGGTAGTCGAAGCCGAGCTCGTTGTTGGTGGCGTAGGTGATGTCGCAGGCGTAGGCCTCGCGGCGCTGCGCCGGGCGCATCTCCGGCAGGATCACGCCGACGGTGAGGCCGAGGAAGTGGTGGATGCGCCCCATCTGCTCGGACTGGTACTTCGCCAGGTAGTCGTTGACCGTGACGACGTGGACGCCCTTGCCCTCGAGCGCGTTGAGGTACGACGGGAGGGTCGCGACGAGGGTCTTGCCCTCACCGGTCTTCATCTCGGCGATGTTGCCGAGGTGGAGTGCGGCGCCGCCCATGATCTGCACGTCGAAGGGGCGCATGCCGGTGACCCGCTTGGAGGCCTCGCGCACGGTGGCGAAGGCCTCGGGCATCAGGTCGTCGAGGTCCTCGCCGTCGGCGAGCCGCTTGCGGAACTCGTCGGTCATCGCGCGGAGCTCGGCGTCGCTCATCGCCACGAAGTCGTCCTCGATGGCATTGACCGCCTTGGCGACCGCCTCGAGCTGACGGAGGATCTTGCCCTCACCGAGACGGAGGAGGCGATCGAGGATGGCAGGCACGAGTGGGTAGCTCCTTGGAGGTGGTGACGGCGCGCTGCGCCACTCTACCCAGCCGAGGTGAGCGTCCCTAACCAATCCGGCGGACTGGTGGCGGCGACCCGCCCATCTCGCGCACGGCGGCGGCCAGCTGCGGGGCGAGGTCGCCACGCGGAGCGACCACCACCGGGTCCTCCGCGTCCAGCCCCAGCCACCCGGCCATCGTGGCGAGCTCGGCGGCCAGCTCGTGCGCCGCATCGGCCGGCGCGCCGGGCTCGGCGTGGGCGGCCTGGACCAGCAGCCGGCCGATGCGCCGCTCCGCCTTGAGGTCGACACGGGCCACGATCCGCTCCCCCAGCAGGAAGGGCAGCACGTAGTAGCCGTGCACCCGCTGCTCGGCCGGCACGTAGATCTCGATGCGGTAGCGGAACCCGAAGAGCCGCTCGGTGCGCTCGCGCTCCCACACGAGCGGGTCGAACGGGCTCAGCAGCGCCCGCGCCCCGACCCGGCGCGGCACCCGCGCGTCGCGGTGGAGGTACGCCGGGCGCCCCCAGCCCTCCACCTGCACGGGCAGCAGCTCGCCGTCCTCGACCAGCTCGGCGACCGCGGTGCGCGTCTCGGCGAGCGGCATCCGGTAGTAGTCGCGCAGGCACGCCAGCGTCGCCACGCCGTGCGAGCGCGCCGCGCGGCGCACCAGCTCGCGGGCGGCCTCGGCGGGATCGGGGACCGGCGCCGCGAGGACGTGCGGCGGGAGGACGCGCTCGGGCAGGTCGTAGCGCACCTCGAACGCCGCGTTGCGCCCCGCCACGGCCAGCTGGCCGCTCATGTAGAGGTGGTCGAGGACCTTGCGCGTCTCCGACCAGTTCCAGCCCCAGTGCTCGCGGGTGCGGGCCGCACCGCTGCCGAGGACGGCGTCGATCTCGCGGGCGGTGGACGGGCCGCGGGCGGTGACCTCACGTCGTACGGCGTCCTCCAGGGAGTGGTCCGCGCTGAAGCCCCACTTGCCGCGCAGCTCGCGGTAGTGCGCCATCCGGTGCTGCATGTGCGGCCACAGCTCGACGGGCATCAGCGCCTGCACGTGCGCCCAGTACTCCACCAGCCGGCGCGGGCGGCGCTCGGCGGCGCGGGTCAGCAGGGCCGTGTCGTAGGGCCCGATGCGCGAGTAGACCGGCATCAGGTGAGCGCGCTGAAGCACGTTGACGGAGTCCACCTGGAGCACGCCGGTGCGCGCGACCGCCCGGCTGAGGGTGCGCATCGTCGGCACCGCGTGCGCCGGGTCGAGGAAGCCCTGGGCGGCGAGCGCGACCCGACGAGCCTGGGAGGTGCTCAGCGACTCCATGGCGCGAGGCTAGAACAGCCCACGGACACGGCGTCCGACACCGGGGCAGCCCGAGGGCTACGGCAGGTCGAGCAGGCGCTCCTTGACGGCGTACATGACCGCCTCCATGCGCGAGTGCAGCTGGAGCTTCTCCAAGATGTTGCGCACGTGGTTCTTCACGGTGTTCTCGGAGATGTAGAGCTCCTTGGCGATCTCGCGGTTGTTCATCCCCTTCGCCACGAGGCGCAGCACCTCGAGCTCGCGGTCGGTGAGCCGCGGGCCCGGGACCTGCTCGCGCTCGGGGCGCGACATCTGCTTGAACTCGTCGATCAGCTTGACCGCCATCGAGGGGCTGATCAGCGACTGCCCGTCGGCGACGACGCGGACCGCCTGGGCGACCTCGTCGATCGAGGAGTCCTTGAGCAGGTAGCCGGAGGCGCCGCTCTTGACCGCCTCGTAGAGGTCGGTCTCCTCGTCGGAGACGGTGAGCATGATGATCCGGGCCGACGGGACGGCGTCCTTGATCGCCTGGCAGGCCTCGATGCCGGAGCGCTTGGGCATCCGCACGTCGAGAAGCACGACGTCGGGGGCGGTCGTGGCCGCGAGGTCGGTGCCCTCGAGCCCGTCACCCGCCTCGCCGACGACCTCGATGCCTGCCTCGACCGCCAGGAGCATGGTGAGCCCGCGGCGGAACAGCTCTTGGTCGTCGACCACCAGCACCCGCACCGGCTCCTGGCCGATGATCGTCTTCGTCACAGTCCCCGTCATTTCGGCATCATGCCACGGCCGAGGTCGTCCTGACTGCCCCAGAACTGCCCAATCGGGGGATGGACGCGCAAGGCGGGGTGGCCCGATCGGGCCACCCCGCCATGAGCAGGAAGTGCTCAGCCCTCCTCGACGTCGAGGGCGATGACGCCGTAGTCGTAGCCGCGGCGCCGGTAGACGACCGACGGGCGGTCGCTGTCCTTGTCGACGAACAGGTAGAAGTCGTGGCCCACGAGCTCCATCTCGTAGAGCGCCTGGTCGAGGGTCATCGGAGCGGCCTGGTGGGTCTTCTCCCGGACCACGAGCGGCCCGTCGCCGGTGACCGTGATCGGGCCGACCTTGCGCTCGGTGGCGGTGTCGGTGTCCTCGGGCTCGTCAGGCTCGACGGTGGGCATCGCCGCGAGCGCCTGGCCCACGGAGACGGGGGCCTTGGCTCCGCGGTGCACGCGGCGACGGTCGGCCGCCTTGCGCATCTGGGAGGCCATCTTGTCCACGGCCAGGTCGAGCGCAGCCATCTTGTCGGCGGCGGCGGCCTCGGCGCGGATGACCGGGCCCTTGGAGAACGCCGTCAGCTCGAGGCGGACGCCTTGCTCCTGCTGACGAGGGTTCGACTCGCAGTCCACCTCCACATGCACCCGCATGATCCGGTGGTCGTGCTTCTCCAGCCGGGCCAGCTTGTCCTCGCAGTGCTCCCGGAACCGATCCGAGATCTCGCAGTTGCGTCCAGTGACCACAACTTCCATGTGAACCTCCCGTTGCACAGTTGGCTGCCTTCTCGAGTCCCGACCCACCTGCGAGCAGGCCGACACCCGGACCGAGGCCCGGGTCCCGGAACGGGTCGGGGAGGGGTGGAGTCCGCCCGGCCGACCTGGTTTTCGTCCCCACAACCGCCTGCTGAGACGTTCGCAGCTTCTCTGCCACTACTGGCCTTCTCCCGGGACGCGCCGTATCTGACGAACGCGACCGAGGCAGGGCTTACTTCTAAGCCGCACCGTGATCGTCCGTCCTCGCGGACGGACTTACGTGGACCGTTTCGCCTGCGACTGGCATCGGCTAGCCGGGGGCACACAGATGTGCCGCCGACGCAACCACGGACCCGGGCGGACTCCATGACTAGACGTTAGTCAGTCGCCGGGCCCCACGAAAGGAGGGGGGTCCCTCCCGGGCGATGGTCTCAGTCCGTGGTCACCGCGAGCCCGGAAAACGGCGTCGCGTGGCCGCGACGACGGCCACCCCCGACACAGCGAGGCCCACTGCCTCGAGCGCCCGCTGGGCCTCGCGGGCGCTCGACCCGGTGGTCAGCACGTCGTCGCAGACCACGACCCGGGCGGTGGGCGTGCGCCCGGCGAGGCGGCGCAGCCGGGTGCTCGGGCAGGCCATCGACCCGGCCAGGTTCGCCGCCCGCTCTCCCGCGCCGAGACCGGACTGGTCGAGCACGCCGGGGCGCGAGACCAGCAGCCGCGCCGCGCGCACGGCGTACCCCTCGCGCCGGAGGAGGGCGGCCGCCCCGGCGGTCATGGCGTACGTCGGGTCGTGGCCGCGGCTGCGGACACTGGCGGGTCGCGACGGCACCGGCACGAGGACCAGCGGGGCGGCACGGCCGGGGCCGTCCCGGCCGACCGCCGCGGCCGCGGCCACCGCGACGGCGAGCAGCTGGGCGAGCGGTCGCCCCAGGGCCAGCATCCGGCGCTCCTTGTGGCCCACCACCAGTGCGCGCAGCAGGTGCTCGTAGGGCCCGGTCGCCCAGGGGGTGACCAGCCCGGCCGGGACCGGGGAGGGCCAGGCGGGGTGCGCGGCGCGCGGCAGCAGGGCACGGCACACGGGGCACAGCAGCCGCCCAGGACGCGCGCACCCGACGCAGGCGCTGCCGAGCAGCAGGTCGCCCACCGCGTCGCGCACCGGCCCAGCCCAGCACCGGGCGCGGTGCCCGGGCAACCGGCCCGTGGCCCGCTGTGGACCACGGGTGCGCCGGGCTCAGCCCACGTAGTCCAGGTCGGTGACGTCGGGGTCGATGGTGAGCGGACGGGCGAGGGTGCCGGAGACGTCGACCGCCTCGCCGTCCCCGGTGACCACGAACATCCCCGGACCCACCCCCGGCGAGCCGGCGAGGCTGAGGACCCGTCCCTCCAGGGTCGCCACGCTGTCGACGCTGGAGGTCGCCCCGTCCACCGCGACCGTGCGGACCTCCCACAACTGCCCGGCGACCCGGGTGAGGGCGGCGATGCTGGTGGGGCTCTGCCAGGCCAGGTCGCGGATCTGCGGCGAGGAGCCGGGGTCCATCCGGATCAGCCGCGCGCGGGTCCCGCGCAGCGGGAGGCCCTGCTCGTCGTGGAGCACCCGGCTGACCGCCAGCACGTCGGCGTTGCCTCGTCGTACGACGGCGACCAGGCGCGAGGAGTCCCGGGAGACCAGGAAGGAGGAGACCTCGGCGCCGGTGATCCCCGGGACCACGACCTCGCGCACCCGCTGGCCCGACACCTGGCGCACCCGTGCCCCGTCGGCGGTGCGGTCGACCAGCCACAGCCGGCCCGCGAAGTCCCAGACCGGGTCGAGCAGGTCCTGGCCGTCGGCGACCACCGTGCGCACCGACGCGCGCGGGTCGGGGGTCTCACCCGCGTCGTCGTCGCCGTCGCCGTCGTCGACGCCGGCGTCGGCGTCGCTGACCGGGGCGGTGAGCACCGTGGTCCCGTCGGAGGTGACCCCTGCGACGGTGCTGGCACCCAGGTCCACCGCGACGTTGCGCAGGTCGTAGTCCGCGACCCCGAACGGGCCGGCGACCGGGCCGAGCGCGTCGGGCAGCCCGGAGACCAGGCGGCCGCCTCGGAGCCCGAACACCGCGGCGCTGGGCCGGTTGCCGGCCGGGTCGAACTCCGCACCGGACTCGACGGAGAAGACGGTGTCGCCGTTCGGCAGCTGCACCGGGACGTCGCCGACGCGCACCCGGAACGCCTCGATCCCCGGGACCTGGCGCAGCGTCCAGGCCAGCTGGGTGACCAGCCGGGTCAGCGACTCGGGCGCGGGCCGGCCGGCGGCGCCGACCAGCGCGATGTCCGCGACCCCGTCGGCGACCGGCACGGAGAGCCCGGCGTCGAGGCCCGCGGGCACGAAGCTGCGCATCACCTGCTTCAGCCCTGGCGCCGGGCCCGCGAGCAGACCGTCCACGAGGGTCGTGGCGAGCTCGTCCCCGCCGGGCACGAAGACCGGCTCGGGGACCAGGATCCGCGCGCTGGGGTCGAAGAAGTAGAGCGCGACGCGCCGGAAGCGCTGCTCGAAGAACTGCTCGGACACGATCATCGCGTCGGGGACCTCGGCGATGCGCCACTCGCCGTTCTCGCTGACCACCTCGAAGTCCAGGGTCCGGCGGGCGGGGCCGAGCGCGCCCTGCCAGGCGCCGCGGGCGTCGTACACGTCGCCGCCGGCGGGCAGGTCGACCGAGAGGCGGGAGCCGTTGCCGACCGGGGCGCCGCGCTCGACGTAGGTGATGGTGGCCCGCTCCGGCGTCCACGACGCGCGGGCGTCCTGGGTCAGGAACTGGCGCGCGGAGTTGGCCTGGATCGGGGCGGCCATCATCGCGTCGAGGAACCCGCGCACGATCTCCGACGGCGTCGCGTCGGGCTGCGGGGGCAGCGGGTCGTAGGTGTAGCCCTCGCCCTCGGCGCCGGTGCCGACCTCCTCGCTCTGCACGATCGGGCCGTCGGTGGGCATCTGCACGCACGCGCCGCTCGCGGCGACGGCGGCGAGCGCCGCGACCAGTGCCGCCGTACGCCGGGCCCAGGCCCTCATCGCGACACCGCCGTGCTGGGGCGGGCGTCCACGGGGACCAGCGGGAGCGGGCTGCGGGTGAGGGTCTGGCCGATGTGGCGCGGCAGCGTGAGCCGGAACTGGGCGCCCTCCCCCGGACGTCCCCACGCCTGGAGCCAGCCGCCGTGCAGGTGGGCGTCCTCGAGGGAGATGGAGAGGCCGAGCCCGGTCCCGCCGCTGCTGCGGGCGCGGGCGGGGTCGGCGCGCCAGAAGCGGTTGAACACCAGCGCCGACTCACCCGGCGCGAGGCCGACGCCGTGGTCACGCACCGTGATCGCGGCGGCGTGGTCGTCCCCGGCGACCTCGACCACGATCTCGTCGCCGCGCCCGGCGGTGTCGGCATGGTCGATGGCGTTGGTGACCAGGTTGCGCACGATCCGCTCGATGCGGCGGATGTCGGCCTCGGCCAGGCACGGGTGGTCCGGCGCGCGGACCACGACGCGGACGTCGCGCTGGGTCGCCAGCGGCCGGGTCGCGTCGACGACGCGGTGCGCGATGTCGACGAGGTTGACGTCGTCGGCGTCCAGCACCGCGGCGCCGGCGTCGAACCTGCTGATCTCCAGCAGGTCGACCAGCAGCGTCTCGAAGCGGTCGAGCTCGTTCTGCAGCAGCTCCGCGGCGCGCCGGGTGACCGGGTCGAAGTCGTCGCGGGCGTCGTACAGCACGTCGCCGGCCATCCGCACGGTCGTCAGCGGCGTGCGCAGCTCGTGGGACACGTCGGAGACGAAGCGCTGCTGGACCCGGCTGAGCTCCTCGAGCTGGCGGATCTGGCGCTGCAGGTTGCTCGCCATCTGGTTGAACGACGTCGCCAGTCGCGCCAGGTCGTCCTGCCCGGACACGCGCAGCCGCTCCTGCAGGCGACCGGCGGCGAGCCGCTCCGCGACCTCACGGGCCATCCGGATCGGGCTCACCACCTGCCGGGTGACCAGCCAGGTGACCCCGGCGACCAGGACCAGCAGCAGCCCCGCGGCGGTCAGCAGCGCGCGGGTGACCAGGCCGAGGGTCTCGCGCTGCTCGTCGAGCGGGAAGATGAAGTACAGCGTGTAGGTGCCGCCGTCGGCGACGAGGGTCACCTGCGAGCCGACCACGATGCCGGGCTCCTCGGCGACGACGTTCTCGTCGTCGTCCACGGTGCGGATCGTGGTGTAGGTCCAGGCGGTGGCGGCGCGCTCGGAGAAGTGGTCCTCCAGCGAGGCCGGCACGCTGGAGCGGTCCAGCCCCGGTGAGGAACGGGCGCCGCCGTCGGAGATCCGGCCGGTGTTCTCCCCCAGCGGACCGGCCAGCACGACGTCGAAGTCCCGCGCGACCCCGCGGGCGATGATCGGCTCCACCAGCTCGGCCTGCTGCGCGGTCGCGTCGGCGTTGGTGCCGGGCACCGCCTCGAGGCGGTTGCGCGCCTCCTGCATCTCGTTGCCGACCTCCGAGACGACCGCGTCGACGCGGTTGTCCAGCAGGCCCTCACGGGTCTGCTGGAGCAGCACCCACCCGACGACGCTGACCGCGACGGCGGTGAGCGCGAGGGTACTGGCGACCACCCGGGCCTGGATCGAGCGGCGCCAGAAGGTCAGCGCGCGGCGGATCCCGGCCGGGACGGTGCGAGGGGCTCGGACCCGGAGCACGCCGGGCCCGCTACTGACCGGCCTTGTACCCGACGCCCCGCACGGTGAGGACGACCTCGGGGTTCTCGGGATCGTGCTCGACCTTGGAGCGCAGGCGCTGCACGTGCACGTTGACCAGACGGGTGTCGGCGGCGTGGCGGTAGCCCCAGACCTGCTCGAGCAGGACCTCGCGGGTGAAGACCTGCCACGGCTTGCGCGCCAGGCAGACCAGGAGGTCGAACTCGAGCGGCGTCAGGTTGAGCTGCTGGCCGTCGCGGGTGACCGCGTGCCCGGCGACGTCGATGACGAGGTCGCCGATGGTCAGCGACTCGTGGGCGGAGGTGCTGTCGTGGCGGCGTACGCGCGCCCGGATCCGCGCGATCAGCTCCTTGGGCTTGAACGGCTTGACGACGTAGTCGTCGGCGCCGGACTCCAGCCCGACGACCACGTCGACGGTGTCGCTCTTCGCGGTGAGCATCACGATCGGCACGCCGGACTCGGCGCGGATCTCCTTGCACACGTCGATGCCGTCCTTGCCGGGCAGCATCAGGTCGAGCAGCACCAAGTCGGGCCGGTAGTCGCGGAACTCCGCCAGCGCGAGGTCGCCGCGGGTGCACATGCGGCTGTCGAAACCCTCCTGGCGCAGCACGATCGTGAGCATCTCCGCCAGGGCCGCGTCATCGTCGACGACGAGGACGCGGCCCTTGGTGGTGTAGTCGCTGGGCACGTGGGCAGCACTCCCGGCGGACTGGCTCATGCGCTCAATCCTGCCACTACCCGCTCACGCGACCCGATCCGTACCGCTCAGTAGCGGTACTGCTCCGACTTGAACGGGCCGGACTGCGAGACGCCGAGGTACGCCGCCTGCTTCTCCGACAGCGTCGTCAGCTTCACGCCGAGGGCGCCGAGGTGGAGACGGGCGACCTCCTCGTCGAGGTGCTTGGGCAGCACGTAGACGCCGACCGGGTACTCCTCGGGCTTGGTGAACAGCTCGATCTGGGCCAGCACCTGGTTGGTGAAGGAGTTCGACATGACGAACGACGGGTGGCCGGTCGCGTTGCCGAGGTTCATCAGGCGGCCCTCGGAGAGCACGATGATCGCGTTGCCCTCGCCCTCGGGGAACGTCCACAGGTCGACCTGCGGCTTGACGTTCTTGCGCACGACGCCGGGGTAGGACTCCAGGCCGGCCATGTCGATCTCGTTGTCGAAGTGACCGATGTTGGCCAGGATCGCGTTCTGCTTCATGCGGCGCATCTGGTCGATGGAGACCACGTCGCGGTTGCCGGTCGCGGTGATGACGATGTCCGCGGTCTCCACGACGTCGTCGAGGGTGGTGACCTGGTAGCCGTCCATCGCCGCCTGCAGCGCGCAGATCGGGTCGATCTCGGTGACGATGACGCGGGCGCCCTGGCCGCGCAGCGACTCCGCGCAGCCCTTGCCGACGTCCCCGTAGCCGCAGACCACGGCGACCTTGCCGCCGATGAGGACGTCGGTGGCGCGGTTGAGGCCGTCGATGAGGCTGTGGCGGCAGCCGTACTTGTTGTCGAACTTCGACTTGGTGACCGAGTCGTTGACGTTGATGGCCGGGAAGAGCAGCGTGCCCGCGCGCATCATGTCGTAGAGGCGCAGCACACCGGTGGTGGTCTCCTCGGTGACGCCCATGAGCTCGGCGGCGATGCGGGTCCACCGGTCCGGGCTCTCGGCGAGCGAGGCCTGGAGCGCCTCGAAGATGATCCGCTCCTCGGTGCTGCTGGCGGTCGCCGGGTCCGGCGCCTCGCCCTTCTTCTCCGCCTCGACGCCGAGGTGGACGAAGAGACTCGCGTCGCCGCCGTCGTCGAGGATCATGTTGGCGAAGCGGGGCTCACCGTCGGCGCTGTCGGGCCACTGCAGGATCTGCTGGGCGCACCACCAGTACTCCTCCAGGGTCTCGCCCTTCCAGGCGAAGACCGGGACGCCGCGCGGCTCCTCGGGGGTGCCCTCGGGGCCGACCGCGATCGCGGCGGCCGCGTGGTCCTGGGTCGAGAAGATGTTGCACGAGGCCCAGCGGACCTCGGCGCCGAGGGCGACGAGGGTCTCGATGAGGACCGCGGTCTGGATGGTCATGTGCAGAGATCCCGCGATGCGCGCGCCCTGGAGCGGCTTGGCGTCGCCGTAGCGCTCGCGCATGGCCATCAGGCCCGGCATCTCGTGCTCGGCGAGCTGGATCTCCGTGCGGCCGAAGTCGGCCAGGCTGAGGTCGGCGACCTTGTAGTCCATCGCGTGCTCCTGAAAGGTTGGGGTGCGCGGGTCTCGACAGGCTAGGCCGCGCCCGCTCGCCGCGGGGAATCCTCGCCGAACACCTGACCGACTATGGCCCGTCCGGGTGAGGCCCCGAGACCTCGTACGGCGCCCAGCGTCCCCGGGTCGGCCCGCCTTGTCGAGACGGCGGGACGTGATGTCTCAGGACATGCGTGCCAGTTGATGGCTTACGGCATCGGTGGGCCCTTGACGTTCTCGGCGGGTGTCGCGAGGCCGGCCGTCGCGGACGTGGATGGCTCCGGGCGCGGGTCGAGTGTGTGAGACGAGGACCTCGCCCTCCAGGCCGGCGGGCACGGTTACCGGCTGGAGGTGGTGGGCGACCGACTCCTGGCCTGCCCACGGGGGCCGGACACGGGGCGCGTAGAACGTCCTACGCGGGATCTGGCGCTCTTCGCAGAACGTGGTCATCGCGCCCTCATGGCGCATCCCCGGGGCACTGGACGATCGCGAGACGGACGCGAGGATCGACAGGCCCGCGGGCCGCGGACGCCACGACAGAGAGCCTGAAGTGTCATCGCCACGCACCCCGGCGGTGTCACCGATGTCCTGCCACGAACCGGCGATGTCGTGAGACATGACGGCTGGGACGACGGTGGAGAACCTCTTGTCCTCGAACATGCGTTCGAGTAGAATGGGGCATGGCCTCCCCAGATCTCCCCGACTGCGACACCCCAGCCGCCGTGCTGGCGTTCGCGCAGGCCCGGCGGGCTGCGGCCCAGCGGGCGGAGGTCGACGTCCTGGAGGCGGCCCTGGTGTGGGCGGCGATGCACCCGGAGGAGCCAGTGTCCCCGACCCCGACCACCGGGCTGGTGTTCGGCGAGGTATCCGTCCCGCTCGCGGATGAGGGCACTCCGCTGGTGGCGGAGTTCGCGCCGATGGAGCTGAGCGCCGCGCTCGCACTCTCGACCGACTCCGCGAAGGCGCTGATCGGGGACGCCCTCGAGCTGGCCCACCGGTTGAAGCGGACCTGGGCGCTCGTGCAGGCCGGCGAGGTCCCCGCCTGGAAGGCCCGCCGCGTCGCGCAGCTGACCACCACGTTGCCGCTCGCGGGCGCGGAGTTCGTGGACCGCCAGCTCGCGCCGGTGATCGGCCGCATCGGCTTCGCGGCCATCGGCCGGCTGGTCGAGCACGCCCGGGTCACCTTCGACCCCGAGGGTGCGGAGAAGCAGCGCCGTCAGGCAGCCGACGGGCGCCGCTTCGACGTGCACACCGAGGCCGCCGACTCCGACGGGACCGTGCAGGTCGAGGCCACCCTCGACCTCGCGGACGCGCTCGACCTCGACGCCGCGATCCGGCAGGGAGCCGCCGAGCTCGCGGCACTCGGCTCGGAGGAGTCGCTGGACGTCCGGCGCTCCATGGCCGCCGGCGAGCTCGCCCGGCGCCAGCTCACCTTTGACCTCCTGGCAGAGGCCGGTGACGACGCCGCCGCGGTGGTCAAGCCTCGCCAGGTGGTCATCCACGTCCACCTCTCCCACGCCGCGATCAGCCGCGACGAGGCGGGCATCGCCCGGGTCGAGGAGATCCGGTCGATCGTGTCGACCGAGCAGGTCCGCCAGTGGTGCAGCAGCCCCGAGGCCCAGGTGGTGATCAAGCCGGTCATCGACCTCGAGGCCCACCACCACGCCGACGCCTACGCGGTCCCCGACCGGCTCGCCGAGCAGACCAAGCTCGCCCAGCAGGTGTGCGCGTTCCCGTGGTGCGAACGCGCCGCCCGCCGCTGCGACACCGACCACGTCACCGCCCACGGCACCACCTCGACCGGCGGCCCGACGTGCTCGTGCAACCTGGCCCCGCTCTGCCGGCGACACCATCGGGCCAAGACCCACACCGCGTGGACCTACGACAAGACCGACGCCGCGGCGTACCTCTGGCGATCACCCCACGGGCTGCACCTGATCAAGGACCACGGCACCACCGCCCTCGTGACCGCGCACCCGCCCGACCAGTAGATCGACCGTCCCAGACCCCGTCGGCACCCAGCCGGCGGGGCCGTACACCTGCGTGGACCTCGACGAGTCGACCGACGAAGACCCACACCGTGCGGAGTACCCACCACCGACGCCGCGACCTACCTCTGGCAACCACCCCACCGGCTGCACCTCGTGAAGGACCGCGTCACCACGCCTCTCGCCACCGCGCACCCGCCCGACGACTGAACCGTCGGTCCACCCCGCCGCCCCACCCGCGAGGAACCCGTCCGGTGCGCGGCGCGTCGGAGCGGCATGGGAGCGATGCGGGCACTCGTGGGGCTGGGGACCGCAGCGGCGGTCCTGGCCGGCTCCGGCTGTGGGGTCCAGGCCGAGCCGGGTCCGGCGAGTGAGGTCGAGGAGACCGGCAAGGCATGGCGGCGGCTGCCCGCCCCGCCGCTCGCTCCGCGCAACTTCGCCGTCGTCGTAGGGGTCGCGGACCAGATGCTGGTGGTCGGCGGGTGGGAGTACCTGTGTCCGCCCGACGCCGACTGCATGGACCCGGACGGCCCGTGGTTCAGCGACGGCGCCGTCTACGACCGCCGGAGCGACTCGTGGCGCCCGATCACTCCGGCGCCGTTCGGGCTGATCCGCGGGGCGCAGTCGGCGACGACGCTCGACGGGGCGGCGTACCTGCTCAGCGACTGTGCCACGCGGACGGCGAGCTGGTCGGCGACGCCTGGCTGTGGACCGCGCCGACGGGCTGAGCGGTCAGCCCGCGTCGGCGGGCGGGCTGGTCCGGCGCCCGACGACGAGCACCAGCAGGCCCACCACGGCGCCGACGATCGGCACCAGCAGCGCCGCGACGATCACCAGCACACCGGTCAGGGTGGAGCAGCGCCGCTGGCGCATCTGCACGACGGCCACCACCACGGCGACCACGGTGAGCACCAGGGAGATCAGCGAGACGACGACGACCGTGATCTCGAGGGCGGAGGGCACGGCCGGGTCGACCTCGGTGCTGAGCGTGGTCACCATGGACCGACGCTAACGGCTCAGGAAATGCCCCGCACCGGCCGACGACCCCCGCGGCACCGGCCCTTGGGCCCTAGGCGGCCGTGTCGGCGAGCTGCCACCCCGTGGGCAGCTCACGGTCGTCGGGGAAGCAGTCGGGGTCCGCGTCGGACGCGGCGCCGCTCGGCACCACCTGCACCCAGCCCCAGCGGTCCTCGCAGGTCAGCGGCCGGTTGCCCAGCGGGTCCCAGTGTGTGCCGGCGGGCAGCTCGCTGCCCTCCTCCTCGCAGAAGGAGCCGGGCCCGTCGTCGCGCAGGACCGGGGCCTCCCCGTCGCCGCACTGCCACTCGTCGATGAGCGGCGTACCGCTGATCGCGAGGTAGGCGGCGAACCCGCCGACGGCGAGGACGGCCAAGCCGCCGAGGATCGGGAGGGCACGGGCACGGGGCTTCTTCATGCCCTCATCCTCGACCAGCCCACGCGCCCGGGCATCGGTACGCGTACTCAGCGGTGGTGTGGTCAGCGCCTCATCTCGCGGCAGCCGGAGGCCGGACCGACCTGGGTGTGGACGAGGTCCTCTGCCGCGGCCACCTCGTAGGCGCGGCCGAGGGCGCGGACCTCCACCTGGGGGAAGCCGTAGAAGCGGGCGGTCCCGGAACCTCGCGCGCCGCCCGAGCAGCCGCGGTCGCGGAACGCGAGCGGGAGGACGAGGTCGAGCGACTCCCCCGGGCCGAGGTCGCGATCGATCACTCGCGCGAGGTCGATCGTGCTGTCCCCCGGCGTGACCCAGACGTCCGGCTCGAGGCTCTGGTCGACCTTCAGCACCGCTCCGCCCCCACGCCCCATGAACGGCAGGACCGCGTGGGTCAGCGCGACGGTGTCCTCCCCGTCGTTGCGGACCCGCACCCGCAACGTGCAGCGCATCCCGCGCTCCGCAAGGATCACGGGTCCCGCTCCGGAGTCGAGGCCCCTGTCGCGCTGGAGCTCGACCCGGGCCCCCTCGCACCGCGGCGCGGAGACCCAGCCGACGCTCACGGCCTCGGCCCGCCCCTCGGCGACCCGGTGCCACCCGCCGACCGCGCCGCCGACGGCGAGGACCAGCGCGGCGACCGCAGCGACCACCAGGACGGCGCGACGCCGGCGCGTCCGGGTCAGTGCGCGGCCTTCGGCTTGCGCGAGGGCAGCAGGTGGACGACCACCACGACCACCGCGCCGACGACGATGCCGAAGACGGCGGAGCACGCGGTGTTGACCAGCCAGCCCAGGACGCCGCCGAAGCCGGACACGGCGTCGTGGACGGCCTCCTCGAGGTGGTGCACCAGGTCGTACGGCGGGTGCCAGCCGAGCTCGTCGAGACCGACGAGCAGGATGTGCCCGCCGACCCAGAGCATGGCGATGGTGCCGACGACCGAGATCACCGCGAGCAGCTTCGGCATCCCCCGCACGAGCCCGCGCCCCACGGACTGGGCCACGGCCGAGCGCCGTTGCGCGAGGTGGAGGCCCACGTCGTCCATCTTCACGATGAGCGCGACCACGCCGTACACGACGACGGTGATGGCCGCGGCGACCACGACGAGGATCGCGAGACGCGCCCAGAAGGACTCGTCGGCGACCTCGTTGAGCGAGATCACCATGATCTCCGCCGACAGGATCAGGTCGGTGCGGATCGCGCCGGAGACCATCGTCTCCTCGGCGTCCTTGCCGACCTCCGCGACGGGTGCGGCGTGATGGTCGTGACCGCGTACCCAGCCCCAGACCTTCTCGGCGCCCTCGAAGGCCAGGTAGGTGCCGCCGAGCATCAGGATCGGGGTCAGCAGCCAGGGCAGGAACTGGCTGAGCACCAGCGCCACCGGGAGGATGAAGACCAGCTTGTTGCGGATCGAGCCGATCGCGATCCGCTTGATGATCGGCAGCTCCCGATCCGCGGCGACCCCGTGGACGTACTGCGGCGTGACCGCGGTGTCGTCGACGACCACGCCGGCGGCCTTGATGGTCGCGCGGCCCGCGGCCGTTCCGACGTCATCGATGGAGGCGGCGGCCATCCGGGCCAGCACCGCGACGTCGTCGAGGAGCGCGAAGAGACCGCCGCTCACGGTCGCAGGTCCGGGGTTCGTCGCGGGGTCGGGTCCTCAGCGTGCATGCGCCGAACAGTAGCGCCGACGGGCTCGGTCGCCTGCTGCACCGCCGCGGCGATCTGGTCGGCCTCCTGCCGCGCGGCCGTCGCGTCCACGGCCCGGTCGAGCTGGCGGGTGGCCGAGGCGAACGGGTCGACGGCGTGCTGGAGCAGCCGGGCCACCGGGCCCCAGGCCAGCACCAGCGCCACCCCGACCGCCGCGACGGTGGTGATCGCGATCGCGGACGCGGTGCCGGGGAAGGGCACCACCTCCCAGCCGGCGTACTGCGCGCCCTTCACCGCGAACCCGTGGAAGAGGTAGACGACCAGCGTCCAGGCGCCCATCCGGGTGAACCAGCCGGCGTTGCGGGGCACCAGCGCGAAGAACGCCCACGCGCCGAGCGTCCCGACCACCAGCACCAGCGCCCGGGTCAGCGTCGCCTCCAGGGTCGTGTCGGCGACCTCGTCGTAGAGCGAGCGGTAGTAGAACCACTCGGTGCTGGCCCACTCGTCGGTCCAGCGGGTGGCGAGCAGGATCGCGACCAGGACGACCACCCCGGCGACCTGGACCCACCGCTGGCGCAGCAGCTCCAGGCGCTCCGGGGTCGCCTTCAGGCCCATCACGAAGAACGGCAGCAACCCGAGCACCCGCGCGACGTCCAAGGTGTCCCCCGCCCAGTTGCCCGCCGCGAGACTGATCACCACGGCCAGCACCAGCCCACCGCGCAGGTTGACGAAGACCGGGGTCAGCAGCCGCCAGAAGAAGAGCGCGGCGAGGTACCACATCGGCCAGTGCGGGTCGCGGAAGAGGTTGTCCATCTCCTCGCCGCCGACGTGGATGCGGAACAGCGCGATCGCGCACTCGAACACGACGTACGGCACCGCCACCGTGCGCACCAGCTGCCAGAGCCGGTGGCGCTCCCAGTTGAAGGAGCGCGACAGGTAGCCGGTCACGAACACGAACGCCGGCACGTGCCAGGCGTAGAGGAAGTCGTAGAGGTGGTCGCGCAGCGGCGACTGCTCCAGCAGCACCCAGGCGTGCCCGACGACCACGAGGGTCACCAGGGTCATCTTGGCGTTGTCGAACCACGGGTCGCGGGCGGGCGCGCGCCGCGACTCGGGCGGGGACTGGATCACCGGCTGAGGCACCGCGTGTCGGTACCCGGGCCGCGCCCGGGTAGTCCTCGCTCAGTCCTCGACGAGGCCGAGCCGCAGGTACTCCGCGGCGTAGGTGCCGCTCAGCAACAGCGAGGCGTAGCGCGCGACCTCGCTCGGCGCCTCGGTCGTCAGCGTCTCCACGCGTACGCCGCGGGCCTCCGCGGCCTCCAGCAGCCGGGTGCGCTGCTCGAGCACGGCCGGCTCCTCGGTCCCGTCGTCGAGGACCAGCAGGGTCGGACGGCCCTCGGCGGCGCCCTCGGCGAACGGGTCGTCGAAGACGTCGCGCTGGCGCGCCGCCTCGATGACCGGCAGCAGGTGCTCGGCGTCGCCGGCCAGCGCGGTGCGCCCGCTCGTGCGGCGGACCGACTCCGCGACCCGGCGCGCGGCCCGCGCCGCGAGCACCGAGCCGCCCCACACCAGCGGGATGGCGTCGGCCAGCGCGATCGCGAGCATCTTGGCGGGGTTGACCGCGAGGTCACGGTGCGGCGAGCAGGCGATGGCGACCTCGTCGAGGGCGCGGGCGACCTGCTCGGCGTCGGTCGCCGGGCCGAGCGAGACGCCGTCGAGGTAGGTGAGCATGACGACCGCGGTGGCCAGCTGGTCGCTGGTGGTGGTCGGCAGGACCGTGCTCCAGCGCCCGGCGGCGTGCTCGGCGACCATCGAGCCGGGGCGGGTGGCGACGACGACCTGGCAGCCGCGTCGCACCGCCTCGGCGACCGCCGAGGCGCTGCCGGAGTCGGAGCCCTCGGGGCACAGCACGACGACCAGGTCCAGGCTCCCGGCCCAGCCCGGCAGCGCCGGCCCGGGCCAGGCCACGAACGGCACCGGGCACCAGGGCTCGAGCACCGCGCGCAGCAGGCGCGAGTCCGGCCCGGCGGCGATCACCGCGCGCGGGCGCGACTGCCCGGCGCTGCGCGCGACCGCCTCGGCGACCGCCGACGCGGCGTCCCCGGCCTCGCGGCGCACCCGGGCGCCGCTCTCGGCGAGGGTGCGCAGGCGCAGGTCGGCGGCGCCCAGGGCGGTCTCGTCGTCCAGGCGGGACTCGTCGAACCAGGTCGCCATCGCGGGGCTCAGGCGGGCTTGCGGGCTTCGTCGACGAGCAGCACCGGGATGCCGTCGCGGACCGGGTAGACCAGGCCGCACTCGCCACGGCAGGCCAGCTCGGTCTCGCCGTCGGTGGTGACCTGCTCCAGGTCGCCGTGGCAGCCGGGGCAGACCACGATCGCGAGCAGGGCGGGGTCGAGGGAGGTGCTCATCAGTTGCTCCGGATCTTCGAGAGGACCTCGTCGCGCACCGCGGCCATGGTCGCGAGGTCCTTGCCCTCGGCGTTCAGGCGCAGCAGCGGCTCGGTGTTGGACGGCCGGACGTTGAACGCCCAGTCGGGGTGGGTGACGGTGAGCCCGTCGAGGCGGTCGGTGGTGACCTGGTCGAGGACGGCGTACTCCGCCTCCAGCGCGGCCATCACCGCGACCTGGTCGGCGACCGTGGAGTTGATCTCCCCGCTCAGCGGGTAGCGCTCGTAGTCGGCGAGCAGCTTCGACAGCGACTGGTCGGTCTCGGCCAGCGCGGCCAGCGTGTGCAGCGCGGCGAGCATGCCGGAGTCGGCGCGCCAGAAGTCGCGGAAGTAGAAGTGGCCGCTGTGCTCGCCGCCGAAGATCGCGTCGGTCTCGGCCATCCGGGCCTTGATGAAGGAGTGCCCGACGCGGGTGCGCACCGGCGTGCCGCCGAGCTCGGTGACGATCTCGGGCACCGAGCGGCTGGTGATCAGGTTGTGGATCACCGTCGCGCCCGGCTCCTTGGCCAGCTCGCGGGCCGCGATCAGCGCGGTCAGCGTGGACGGCGAGACCGCCTCACCGCACTCGTCGACCAGGAAGCAGCGGTCGGCGTCGCCGTCGAAGGCGAGCCCGATGTCCGCGCCCTCGGCGAGCACCCGGGCCTGCAGGTCGCGCAGGTTCTCCGCCTCGATCGGGTTGGCCTCGTGGTTCGGGAAGGTGCCGTCGAGCTCGAAGTACATCGGCACGACCTCGACGAGGCCGGCGAGGCCCGCGAAGACCGCGGGGGCCGTGTGGCCGGCCATGCCGTTGCCGGCGTCGACGACGACCTTGAGGCGCCGGCCGGCGACGGGCGCCAGGGCGTGGAGGTGGTCGGCGTACGCCGCGAGCACGTCCTGCTCGGTGATGGTGCCCGGCTCGGTGCCCGGCGCCGGCTCGCCCCCGGCGAGCACCCGGTCGCGGATCTCCGCCAGCCCGGTGTCCAGGCCGATCGGCTGGGCGTGGGCGCGGCACATCTTGATGCCGTTGTACTGCGCGGGGTTGTGGCTCGCGGTGAACATCACGGCGGGGTGGCCCAGGTGGCCGGAGGCGAAGTAGAGCTGGTCGGTGGAGGCCAGCCCGATCATCACCACGTCCGCGCCGGCCGCGGACGCGCCGTCGGCGAACGCGGCGGCCATGCCCGGGGAGCTGGGGCGCATGTCGTGGCCGACCACGACCGTGGTCGCGCCCACCACGTCCACGAAGGCCTGTCCCGTCGCACGGGCGAGTCGCTCGTCGAGCTGGTCGGGCACGGTGCCCCGCACGTCGTACGCCTTGAAGATGGCGTGCACGGACTGCGGGTCGAGGGTGTCGGCCATGCGCCAGACCCTAGTGCCTCAGTCGTTGCTCAGGACGCGGAGGTGGCCGCGACGGGCGACCTCGCGTCCGGTCTCCTGCGCCGGGGCCGGTCGCTGCGGCGGCAGCGGGCGCGCCGCCTCGCGGACCGCGTCGGCCAGGGCGAGCAGGTCGTCCTCGGTGGGACCCTGCGCTGCGGGGTCCGGTGCCAGGCGCAGCACCTCCCAGCCACGCGGCGCCGACAGCCGCTCGCTGTGCACGTCGCACAGGTCGTAGGCGTGCGGCTCGGCGTAGGTCGCGAGGGGCCCGAGCACGGCTGTCTGGTCGGCGTAGACGTAGGTGAGGGTGTTGACCGCCGAGCGACCACAGGCGGTGCGCGAACAACGACGGCTGGAACTCACGAGCGTCAACGTACCTGTCGCGCCGGTCCGATCGGGCTAGGCTCGCGGCGTGGATGAGCGGACTCTTGGACACACGTCCGGGCCGCCCCGGCGCCGCGACCGGCGCGGCCGCGGGATGCGGGGTCCCGGTGTGCTTCCCGCCACTCCCGGACGCCCGGCGTTGCGCACCCGGCGTGAGCGCTTCGACGCCATCGCGCTGAGCGTGGTGGCCGGGGTGGACCGGCGTTGGCAGGACCGCCTCGGCCTGCTCGAGTACGCCGTGGAGGACGCCCCCGCCGTCCCGGACGACTGGGCCGACGGCGGCGTGCCGCTGTCCGCGCTGGTGCGCGGCACCGGCAGCACGCCGAGCCGGCTGGTGCTGTTCCGCCGCCCCATCGAGCACCGCTGCGAGGGCCGCGACGACCTGGAGGCGCTGGTGCTCACTCTCGTGGTCGAGCACCTCGCCGACCTGCTCGGCATCGAGCCGGGCGAGGTCGACGCGCGCTACGACCCCGAGGACTGAGCGCCGGCCTGCTCCGGCAGGCCGGGGCGTACGTCGGGGACCAGCCCGGCACGCACGAGCGGGGCGAAGCCGGCGACCGCGGTGCCGTCGCCGCTGACGACCACCGCGCCGCGCACCGAGGTGCCGCTCGGGGTCACGCTGACGAACGCCGCCGTGTCGGGCAGGCCCACGCTCGCGCCGCGGCCGCGCTCGACCTTCACGGTCCGGTCGGCCAGCTCGCGGCCGCGGTCGTCGCGGGCGACGACGCGGACGCTGCCGGTCGCGTCGGCGTCGGCGAGGACCAGCCGGGTGGCCCCGCGCGGCACCAGGACCGCGCTGGAGTCCTCGATGCGCTCCAGCGGCGCGGCGTGGGTCAGGTCGCCGTCGACGGCCTGGCGCAGCGAGGCGGTGACGGGCGCGGAGGAGTCGAGCTCGAGGCCGATGGCGTCCTTGGCCGCGTCGGATCCCAGCAGCGCCCCGACCGAGACCCGCACCACCGACTGCGGCGGCACCCGGACGTCGTCGAGGTCGCGCGGGGCGAAGGTCGACCCGGGGGTCACCACCCGCACCTGCGTCACGGCCTCGCTCTCCCCCGGGTTGGCGATCACGAGGGTGCGGGCGCCCGGCCCGTCGGCCAGGCCGAGCAGGGTGGTGCGACGCTGCGGCTCGCCCTGACCGGGCAGCCAGTCGCGGATCGCGGGCCCGGAGCCGATCCGGTCGACCACGTCGAGAACCGAGGCGGAGACCCGGCCGCGCGTGGTCACCACCTGGAGGGCCAGGTCGTCGGTGCGCGGCAGCAGGGCGGCGAGGTCGAGGCGCACCCGGTCGCCGCCGGGCACGACGACGCCGAGCAGCTGGTCGGCGTCGACCGGTCCGTCGGAGCCGAGCACCGAGACGTCGGCGACCGCGCGGCCGCCGCCGGGATTCACCAGCTCGAGGACCGAGGAGTGCTCCGGCCCGGCGCCCACGCCGGTGAACCAGGTCTCGGCGCTGGGGCTCGTGCACTGCGCCGCGCCGAGCGGCGAGCCGCCGATGCGGCCCGCGACCAGGCCCGGGGCCAGGTCGCCCTCGGCGCGCACGGTCACCGGGCCGCGGGCGGAGGCCGCCGCGACCTGCTCGGGACCGACCTCGAGGGAGACGGCGTCGGCGCCACGGCCGACGCGGACCTCGCCCGAGGCCTCGTCGTCGGTGGCCACGAGCACCCGGTCGCCGTCCTTGCGGCCCTCGGGGCAGCCCAGGGTGGCGCTGCGCAGCGTGGTCTGCTCGGGGGCGCCGAGGTCGGTGGTGGCCGCGTCCGTGCCGCCGAGGAGCAGCAGCGACCCGGTGACCACGGGCGCGAGGACGGCGAGGACGGCGGTGGCCTCGAGGCGGCCGCGTCGCGTCGCGGTACGCCGGCCGGCGGGGTTGTGGCTCATGTGCGCCTCCTGTTGGTCGTCGGGGCGCAGAGCACGAGCACCCACACGAGGGCGACGCCCTGCACCACCAGCAGCACGACCCGCCACCACGAGGTGGGGCCGTCCACGGCGTCGGGGCTGAGCGGGCGGTCGATCTGCCAGGCCCGGGTGGTGCGGTCCTCGGCGCTGGCGGCCAGCAGCCCGCCGGTGGCGTCCAGCGACGCGGCCACGTCGCCGTCGGCGGGAGCGGGCAGCACGACGTACTCGATCCCGCGGTCGGCGAGCTCGGTGACGAGCTCGGGGGTCGGGCTCGAGGCGAGCTCGCGCACCGCGTCGGTCAGCCCGGCGTCCTCGGTGCTCAGGTCGAGGATCTCGTCCTCGCCGAGGGTGACGCCGTCACCGCGGCGCACCTCGTAGGTCAGGCCGTCCTCGACCGTGCCGCGCACGACGAGGATGCCGTGCTCGGGACCGGTCTCGGCGCTCTGGAGCATGTACGCCGGGATCCCGCCGGCCGGGTCCTCGTCGAGGTGGGCCTCGCCCCCGGCGACGAACCAGGCCAGGCCGGTCACCGGCACGACCGCGGCGGCGACGGCCAGCACCGCGACCACGGCGCGGGCGGCGGGGCGCTCCCCGGTCGCGCCGCCCAGCCGGGCCAGCAGCCCCTGGGCGCCGATCACGGCTGCGACCACGAACGCGCCCTGGATCAGGACCAGCAGGAAGCCCACGCCGGGCGCCACCGAGACCGCGGCGAGGTCGAGCGACACCGAGCCGAGCGCGGCGGCGACGGCGGCCGCGACGACCGCGACCAGCCAGCACACCAGGACCGGCACGCGGGTGGCGCGCGGGACCAGCGCCAGCACCGCCAGCACGGCGGGCACCAGGCCGATCCACAGCGGCGCGCCGATGCCCTCGAGGCGGCCGGCGATCAGCCCGATGCCCTCGACCGTCGCGCCCGGGAGGCGCCCGACGTCGAGCAGCAGGCCCTCGCCCGCGGACTCCAGGAGCGCCGGGACCCACCACGGGGAGAGCAGCAGCGGCACCAGGCCGACCGCGGTGGCGGGCGGGCCCCACACCGAGCGGTCTCGCACCGCCGAGCGCACCACCAGCGCGGCCGCGCCCAGCACGACCAGCCCGACGGCCACGGTGACCAGCCACGCCACCGGGGTGAACGCGGAGACCAGGGCGAGCAGCACGCCGGTGCGCCAGGCGGCACGCCAGCGGCGCTGCGGGGCCGGGTCGGCGAAGCCGAGCGCGGCGTGGGCCAGCCACGGCAGGACGGCGGCGGAGACGACGACGCCGAGGCGCCCGTCGCCCCAGGCCCCGCTCGTCACCGGCACCAGGGCGTACGTCGTGGCGCCGAGCAGCACCAGCCAGCGCGAGGCGCCCGCGGGCGAGACCAGGCGGCCGACGACCCGCAGGAAGCGCCAGGCCCCGGCCAGCGCGACCGGAACGGCGAGCACCATCACGGCCGTCACGGCCGCCTTGGCGCTGCCGAGCAGCAGGGTGGCCAGCAGCGCCATCGGCAGGACGTAGGCCGGGGCGGGCACCGCGGTGCCGGAGCCGATCTCGTGCCAGCCCGACAGGTGGAGCCGCCACCACTCGCCGGCCCCCGACGGCGCCGGGGAGAGCCCGCCGCCGACGAGCGTGCCGAAGGCCGCGCGGCTGCCGATCAGCGCGAGCAGCACGAACGCCGCGAGCGCGAGGGCCACCGGGTTGGTCACGAAGCGGGCGACCAGGCCGGAGTCGTCCTCGAGGGTGTCGGGGTCGCCGGGGTCGACGGGTGTGGACCGCCGGGCGGCGAAGGAGGAGGGGTCGGCCTCGGCGGCCGCCAGACGGCGTCGCTCGGCGACGTCGGAGGCCTGGAGGGTGATCGCCGAGACCAGGTCGCCCAGGAGGTCCAGGCCGTGGCGGTAGGGCAGCCAGCGCGGCGCGAGCAGCTCGCGCACGTCGACCGGCGGGCCCCCGCGCTGCTCGCGGCGGCGGCGCCGGGCGGCCCGCACCTCGCCGGGGTGGGCGTAGACCGAGATCAGGGCGGCGAGCTCGTCGAGCGCCTCGCCGACCGCGCGCACCAGCAGGAACCCGAGCACCCGCAGCAGCGTGCCGAGCGCCAAGCGCACCGTGCGGAACGGCAGCGAGCGGGCCGGGGCGTTGGCCAGCAGCGTGAACAGCGCGGCGCGGCGCTCCTGGTAGTGCGTGTGCCGCCCGGTCAGCGGCGTGCGGCGCAACCCGCGGTGGGCGGCCTCGGCGTGGAAGACCACCGCCTGCGGCACCACGATCGTGCGGTGCCCGGCCTGCGCGGCCCGCCAGCCGAGGTCGATGTCGTTGCCGAACAGCGGGAGCGCCTCGTCCAGGCCGCCGAGGGACTCCAGCACCCGGCGCCGCACCAGCATCCCGGCGGTGTTGACCGCCAGCACCGTGCGGACCCGGTCGTGCTGGCCCTGGTCGTACTCCCCGCGCTCCAGGCCGGTCTCGCGCCGGCCGGTGGCCGAGATCGTCACGCCGAGCTCGAGCAGGCGGCGCAGCGAGGGCCACTCGCGCAGCTTGGGCCCGAGCAGGTCGGCGCCGGGGTCGGCCTCCGCGGCCTCCAGCAGCGCGGCCAGGCAGCCGGGGTCGGGGTTCGCGTCGTCGTGCAGCAGCCAGACCCACTCGGGGTCCGGGCCGGCCTCGTCGACGGCGTCCAGGCCGAGGCGCACGGCGGCCGGGAAGGAGGTGGTGGCGGGGGCGCGCAGCACCCGCTCGACGCCGGGGGCGTCCTCGAGCAGCGCGACGCTCTCGTCCTTGCTCCCGGTGTCCACGGCGAGCACGTGGTCGGCCGGTCGGGTCTGCTCAGCGAGGCCCTGGAGGACCGCCGGTAGCCAACGTTCGCCGTCGTGGCTGACGAGCAAGGCGACGACAGAGGTGGGACCAGACACGACGCACCACCCTAGCCCCGGGGCGGAGGGGCAGGCGAAAATGCGAGAGGACCCCGGCCGAGGACGACCGGGGCTCCCTCTCGTTGATTCCGCAGGCCTCGCTCAGACGGCCTGCTTCTTCAGCTTGCGGCGCTCCCGCTCGGAGAGCCCGCCCCAGATGCCGAACCGCTCGTCGTTCTCGAGCGCCGACTCCAGGCAGTCCTGGCGGACCTCGCACGTCAGGCAGACCTTCTTGGCCTCCCTCGTCGAGCCGCCCTTCTCAGGGAAGAACGCCTCAGGATCGGTCTGGGCGCAGAGCGCGCGCTCCTGCCATCCCGCATCCTCGGCGTCGCTCTCGAGGAGAAAAAGTTCTCTCACGGCTGTCGCCCTTTCGACCCGGTTGTGCACTGTCCCGTTCAGTGACTAACACTGAGGGAATTACATGCCTGTCGTACCCGGGAAGTCAAGCGCTCATCTGGTATGACCCCCACCGGTCCACACGGGTCGGGGAACGGGCAGAGTAGCCCCATGCAGAAGATCACGGTGCTGTCCGGCGGCATGGGCGGCGCACGCTTCCTCCAGGGCCTGCTCCACGGCATCGCGACCGGCGCCCTGCCCGGGGTCTCCCCCGAGGCGGAGGTCACGGTCGTGGCCAACACCGCCGACGACATCTGGGTCCACGGACTGAAGGTCTGCCCCGACCTGGACACGGTGATGTACACCCTCGGCGACGGCATCGACCTCGAGCGCGGCTGGGGCCGGCGCGACGAGACCTGGAGCGTCAAGGACGACCTCGCGGCGTACGGCGTGGAGCCGACCTGGTTCGGGCTCGGCGACCGCGACGTCGCCACCCACCTGGTGCGCACCCAGATGCTGGACGCCGGGTTCCCGCTCTCCCAGGTCACCCAGGCACTGTGCCGGCGCTGGCAGCCCGGCGTCACCCTGCTGCCGATGTCCGACGACCGGGTCGAGACCCACGTCGTCGTGGCGGATCCCGAGGCACCCAGCGGCCGCAGCGTGCTGCACTTCCAGGAGTACTGGATCCGGCTGCGCGCCAGCGTCCCGGCCCTCGACCTGGTCTATGTCGGCATGGACCGGTGCACGCCGGCCCCCGGCGTGGTCGAGGCGATCCGCGACGCCGACCTGGTCGTGCTCCCGCCCTCGAACCCCGTGGTCAGCATCGGCACGATCCTCGGCGTCCCCGGTGTCCGCGAGACGCTGCGCGCGACCTCGGCCCCGGTCGTGGGCCTGTCCCCCATCGTCGGCGGCGGCCACGTCCGCGGCATGGCCGACCAGATGCTCGCCGCGATCGGCGTCGAGGTCAGCGCCGAGGCGGTCGGCCTGCACTACGGCGCCCGCTCGGCCGGCGGCGTGCTCGACGGCTGGCTGGTCGACGAGCGCGACGCCGACGCCGTGCCCGCCCTGCGTGCCGCGGGGCTCGCGGCCCACGCCGTGCCGCTGATGATGAGCGACGTGGACGCCACCGCCGCGATGGCGGCGGCCGCGGTGGAGCTCGTCCGGTGACGCTGCCCGGCGGCCGGGTCGAGGCGTTCGCGCCCGACGGCCTGCCCGAGGTGCGGGAGGGCGACGACCTGGTCGCGCTGCTGCTCCCGCTGGTCGACCTGGCGGACGGCGACGTCCTGGTCGTGACCAGCAAGGTGGTCAGCAAGGCCGAGGGCCGGGTCCGCACCGGCGACCGCGACGAGGCGCTGGCCGGCGAGACCGCGCGCGTCGTCGCCCGCCGCGGCCCCACGACCATCGTGCGCACCCACCACGGCCTGACCATGGCCGCCGCCGGCATCGACGCCTCGAACGTCGCGCTCGGCTCGATCGTGCTGCTGCCGGTCGACCCGGACGCCTCGGCCCGCGCGCTGCGGGCCGCGGTGCGCGCCCGCTCCGGGCACAACGTGGGCGTGGTCGTGACCGACACCGCCGGTCGCGCCTGGCGCGAGGGGCAGACCGACATCGCGGTCGGCGCCGCCGGATTGAGGGTCGCCGAGGACTTCGCGGGACGCCTGGACCCCCACGGCAACCCGCTCGCCGTCACCGCCCCCGCCGTCGCCGACGAGATCGCCGGGCTCGCCGAGCTGGCCCAGGGCAAGCTCGGCGCCCGTCCCGTCGCCGTCGTCCGCGGGCGTGCGGACCTGGTGCTGCCCGCGGACCAGGACGGTCCCGGCGCGGTCGCGCTGGTCCGTCGCGAGGGCGGCGACCTGTTCGGGTACGGCGCCCGCGAGGCCGTCGTGCGCGCCCTGCGCGGCGACCCGGCCGACCGGCTGCCCTTCGGCTCCCCCGTCGCGCCCCCCGAGATGCTCGCCGCCCTGCGCGAGGTGCTCGGCGAGGCCGCCGGCGCCCGGATCGAGGACGACGCGGTCCTCGTGCGCGACGACGCCACCGGCCCGGTGCTGGCCGCGCTCGCGTTCGCGTTCGGCTGGGACCTCGAGGACGCGCCGGTCACATCCGGCAGCGACGAACCTCGCGGTCTGCGCCGTCTGCGCCCCTCCACTCCGTAGACTGCCCACGGCGTTCGCGCCCCATCCGTCCGCACCGACCGCGAGGAAGCCTCACCCGTGGCCAAGAAGTCAGCCAAGTCCGACCGCCAGGCGGTCATCGACGACCTCCGTCGCAAGCAGAAGGGCGCCGAGCGTCGCCGTGGCTACGCCATCGTCGCGGTCTGCGTGGTCGTCGCCCTCGCCGTCCTCGCCTACCCGGTGTTCTCGATCGTGGCCGACAGCCGCGAGAAGTCGCAGTACGCCGACACCGCGCTCGCCGACATCGGCGCGCCCGCCTCGGTGTGCCAGGACATCGTCACCAAGCCCGCGCAGGGCAGCAACGAGCACCGCCCCAGCGGCGAGCAGGTCACCTACACCGAGTCCCCGCCGGCCTTCGGGCCGCACTGGAACGAGGCCAACCTCGCGCCGGACCCGATGGGCCGCAAGTTCTACACCGCCGAGGACCGTCCCGAGCTCGAGTCCCTGATCCACAACTCCGAGCACGGCTACAACATCATCTGGTACGACGAGACCGCCGCCGAGGACGACGAGACGGTCTCCCAGATCCGCGCGATCGCCGACAAGTTCTCCGGCACCACCAACCTGCGCAACAAGTTCAAGGCCGTGCCGTGGACCGCGGAGGACGACAAGGAGCACGGCGGCGAGTGGCCCGAGGACACCCACGTGGCCTTCACCCACTGGTCGGTCGGCGGCGCCGGCGAGACCGACCCGTCCAAGCAGGTCGGCGTGTGGCAGTACTGCTCCGACGTCAGCGGCGAGGCCTTCGAGACCTTCGTCCAGGACTACCCCTACCTGGACTCCCCCGAGCCCAACGCCATGTGAGCCGTCCCCGGGACGTCCCGGGGACGAGGCGGCAACGCGACAGCAGCAAGACCGAAGGGCCGGTCCCCCGTGCGGGGACCGGCCCTTCGGCGTACGACGGGGAGCTCAGGTGAGGTCGGCGCGCCCGGCGTCCTTGAGGCCGCTGACGACCTGCTTGACCTGCTGGGCCCGGGCGCGGGTGGTGACCAGCACCGCGTCGGGGGTGTCCACCACGACGATGTCGTCGAGGCCCACGACGGCCACCATCCGGCCGCCGCGCGGGATCACCAGCCCGCTGCTCTCCACCACGTGCACGAGGTCCTCGTCGCCCAGCACCGTGGTGCCGACGGCGTCGTGCTCGCGCGCCTGGTCCAGCAGCGTGGCGAGGGAGTCGAAGTCCCCGATGTCGTCCCAGCCGAACGCGGCCGGCACGGTGGCGACCCGGCCGGCCGCGGCCGCGGGCTCGGCGATGGCGTGGTCGAGGGCGATCTTCGGCAGCGTGGGCCAGATCTCCTCCAGCCGCGACAGGTCCGCAGCGAGCTCGCGCAGCCGGGCCGCGAAGTCGGGGTGCCACTCGGCGAGCAGGTCGAGCAGCACGGTCGGGCGGACCACGAACATGCCGGCATTCCAGCGGTAGCAACCCGTGTCGAGGTAGCCCCGGGCGACCTCCGCGGACGGCTTCTCGACGAACTCGCGCACCGCTGCGGCGCCGGGGTGCGCCTCCAGCGGGTCGCCGACGTGGATGTAGCCGAACGCGGCGGACGGGAAGGTCGGCTCGATCCCCAGGGTGACCAGCCAGCCGGCCCGGGCGACGTCGACGGCGGTGCGCACCGCGTCGGCGAAGACGGCCGGGTCGTCGATGACGTGGTCGGCGGCGAAGGAGCCCATCACCGCGTCGGGGTCGGTGCGCTCGAGGAGCGCCGCGGCCAGGCCGATGGCGGCCATCGAGTCGCGCGCGGAGGGCTCGGCCAGGATCGCCGTCTCGGCCAGGTCGTCGAGCTGCTCGGCCACGGCCTCGCGGTGCGCGGCGCCGGTGACCACCACGAAGCGGTCCTCGGCCAGCGGGACCAGCCGGTCGTGCGTCTCCTGGAGCAGGGTGCGCCCGCTCCCGGTGAGGTCGCGCAGGAACTTGGGCGAGGACTGCCGCGAGAGCGGCCAGAGCCGGGTGCCGGCGCCGCCGGCCGGGATCACGGCCCAGAAGTGGTCGATGGCTGGCATGGGCCCGACCCTATCGACCGCAGTGCCCTGCCCGTCCCTAGTCTCGGGGCATGACGATGACGTTCTCGAGTGTCCTCGGCGGGCTGCTTCGCCACGACGCCGGCCGCCCGCTGGTGACCTTCTACGACCACGCCACCGGGGAGCGGGTGGAGCTCTCCGTCACGACCTACGCCAACTGGGTGGCCAAGGCCGCCTCCCTGCTGGTCGACGAGCACGGCCTGGAGCGCGGCGACCGGCTGCGCATCGACCTGCCGACGCACTGGCTGGGCACCGTCTTCCTCGGCGCCGCATGGAGCGCCGGCCTCACGATCACCGACAGCGAGGACCCCGACGCGGTCGTCACCGGCCCCGACGGCCTGGAGCAGTGGGCGCCGCGCGCTGCGTCGCTGCCCGTGCTGGCCTGCTCGCTGCTGCCCCTCGGCGTACGGTTCCGCGACCCGCTGCCCCCGCACGTCCACGACGTCGGGGTGGAGATCTGGTCCCAGCCGGACTCCTTCATCCCGCTGGACCCCGCGGAGCCGAGCGACGTGGCGACGGCGTACTCGGTCGGCCAGGTCAGCCAGGCCCAGATGTGGAGCACGGCCGCCGCCGGTGCACTCGTCACCGACGGCGGCCGTCTCCTCTCGGAGGCGAACCCGGCTTCCCCACCGGGGATCGCCACCGTCACCGAGCCGTTCGCGAAGAACGGCTCGTTGGTCCTGGTCGCTCACGCCGACCCGGAGCAGCTCGAGGCGACGTACGCCGCCGAGCGTGCCACGGCCCGCTTCCCGCGCATCGAGCACCAGGACTGACCCAGGGCCGGGCGGGCTCAGCCCGCCAGGTCGTAGACCCCCATCCCCTCCCCGAGGAACCGCGGCTTGCCGGTGCCGGACGGGAGCAGGAAGAGGCGTCCGTTCTTCTTCAGCCGGGCGACGGTGTCGGGGGCGCCGACACCGTCGACCTGGCGCTCGGTGAGCACCCAGTCGTAGCCTGCGAGGCTGCTGCGGCGCCCGAGCAGGCTCGCCGGGGCGGGCACGCTGGGACCGAAGCCGGCCAGCCCGCGGCCCGGGTAGACCCGCATCGTGCCGTCCTTGGCCCGGCCGACGAGGTCGGGGAAGCCGTCGCGGTTGACGTCGCCGACCGCGCTCAGCTCGGTGACCCCGCCGAAGGAGGTGGACAGCCGCTTGGTGGCCACCAGGCGGCCGGTGCCGTCGCCGCGGCGCAGGAAGACCTTGCCGGTCCCCCGGGTGCGGGTGATCACGTCGACGTGGCCGTCCTTGTCCCAGTCCCCCACCACGAGCAGCGTGTTGGCGCCGCCGGCGGCCTGGCCGGTGTCGATGGGCCGCTCCAGCTCGACGGTCCCGCCGTGCTGGACCACCACGAGGTCGTCGCCGACGCGGCCGAGGAGGTCCGGTTCGGCGCTGCCCAGGACGTTGCCGCCGCTGGTGAGGCCGCGGATGCCGCGGACCTCGTCGGCCATCCCCAGGCGCGGACCGAAGGTGCCGTCGCCACGGCCCGGGAGCACGAAGCCGCGCCCCTTGCCCGTCGTACGCACGAACAGGTCGCGGTGGCCGTCGCGGTTGTAGTCGCCGAAGCCGGTGATCGTGTCGTAGGCGCCCCAGGCCCCGGCGACCGGGACCCGCTTGGCGAAGCCGCCCGAGGCGGTCCCGCGGTGCAGCCACATCCGCGCGTCGCGGTCGCGGGCGAGCAGGTCGGGGCGGCCGTCGCCGGTGATGTCGCCCGTGCCGACGAGGCGGTCGTACTCGTCCCAGTACCAGCCCTTCGCGACCCGGGCGCCGAAGCCGCCCTTGCCGTTGCCGCGCACGATCGTGACCCGCTTCTCCCCCGGGACGCGCCCGACCAGGTCGTTGCGGCCGTCGTTGTCGAGGTCGCCGACGGCGGTGATCAGGTCGTGGTCGCGGAACAGCGGCCCCCAGCGGACCACCTTGGCGAAGCCGCCCGAGGCGAGGCCGGGACGCACGCCGGCGCGGCCGTCGGCGGCCCGCACCAGCAGGTCCGGGCGCCCGTCGCCGGTGAGGTCGGGCGAGGCCACGACCGCGGTGTAGCGGGCGAAGTTGCGCGTGACCACGCGCGGGGCCAGGAAGCGGGTGAGCCCGCCGGTCGGCACCACGAAGAGGCGGCCGTCGCCGGCGCGGCGCACGACCAGGTCGTCGGCCGCGGTGCCGGCGAGGTTCGCGTCCACGGTCGCCGGGGTGAGCGGCGGCGTGGTCGGCGTGGGGGTCGGGGTGGGCGTGGGGGTCGGGGTCGGCGCGCTCTTCTGGGCGGCGACGGCGGCGGTGCGGATCGCCCCGAGCTTCGCGTAGAGGTAGCGGCCCGGGCAGGCGGTCGAGCCCGCGTCACGGTGCCCGTTGATCGCCGCGAAGGTGCGGCCGTTGACCTGCTGGCGCATCGAGCCGGCGGCGACGCCGTGGAGGCCGAGCTTCCAGCCGAACAGCGAGCCGTAGGCCTGGACCACCGCGGCGCTGGGCTGCGCGGTCTCGAAGTTGCCGATCGCCGACATCGCGAAGGAGGACTCGTTGTAGCCGAGGGTGTGGGCGCCGACGACGGCCTTGGCGACACCGCCCGCGCGGCCCTCCCAGATCCGACCGAAGCGGTCGACGAGGAAGTTGTAGCCCACGTCGGACCAGCCCCGCGACTGGGTGTGGTAGGCGTAGATGCTGCGGATGATCCCGGGCACCTGCTCCTTGGTGTAGCTGTTCGCGTTGACCGTGTGGTGCACGAAGCCCGCGGTGACCTTGCCGTAGCTCAGCGAGCCCTTGTCGCGCAGGCTCTCGTTGGCGCCCCACTGGGCACGCGAGTAGATCGTGGGCCGCGGCGCGCTGATGGACTTCTGGAGCGTGAGCGCGTCGGCGCCCGAGGTCGGGGCCGGCTGCGACGGGGTCTCAGCGGGCTCGGCGTCCTCGGCGGGCGCAGTCGGCTCGGTACCCGCGTCGGCGACCGGGTCGATCGCGGCGCGCTCGGTCCGGGTGGCCGTGGCCTCCCCCGGGTCGACGACCGCGAGGCGCATGTCGGGCGGCAGCTGGCCCGAGGGCGCCACCGCCTGGACCTGGACCTGCTCGACCTCGCCGACGAGCAGCTCGTCGGTGCCGGGGCGCACGCCGGCCGCCTCGGGGCTGCCGGCGTCGGGACCGTGCTCGTCGTGGTACTCCAGCGGGGCCCACTCCGACCACTGCCCGTCCGTGCGGGTGCGGGCCTGGAGCTCGATGTCGGACTCCTCCAGCTCGGCCTCGGCCGACCAGGTGACGCCGACGGCGCCGTACCCCTCGACGTCCTGGGGCGTGCTGGTGAGCACCGCGGCGCCCTCGGGCGTCTCTGCCTCCTCGGCCGCGAGCCGCGGGACTGCGGCACGGCCGTGGACGGCCACGCGCGGCGCGGTCAGCGCGAACTCCTCGACCGTCGCCTCGACCGGCTCGGCCGGGACGAGGGAGGCCTCCGCGGACACCCGGTCGTACGCCGCACCGCCTGCCCCGAGGGACGCGGTGGGGTCGTCGTGGACCACGTCGAGGGACACGACGCGGGCGGCGGGGGTCAGGACGGCGAGCACGGCACCGAGCGCCAACAGCTGCTGGCAGGCGGTGACGTAACGGCTCTTGTTCGAAGGCATGCAGATTGCTCCAGTGCGCGGGGAAGTTCACACGTTGCGCACCAACTTTCACATGCGCCACAGGAGCAACGGAAGGGTTCGTGAGTAACTACAACGTTGTAATTTCCACTCGCCACGCCGACGAGCATAAACTTTATGGGAATTCGCGTGAGGAACGTCTCCGACACGCGCAGACGCCCCGGCCGGAGCCGGGGCGTCTGCGGTGGTGCTGGGTAGCGATGGGCCTTCGCGGCCGCGAGATCAGTCGCGGAAGGTGTCCTCGAGGCCCTCGAAGGTCTGCTTCCAGGTCTCCGGGGAGGTCAGCTCGGGCATCGCCTCGCGGTAGCGCTCGGCGAGGGCCGGCCACTCCTGGCGCAGCCGGGCGTGCAGCTTGGCCGAGCGCACCATCTGGCTGCGGAACTCGGCGGGCTGGCGCCGGTACCAGGCCGCGGTCATGCCGTCCGCGGACGACACGATCGCGGAGTCGAGCTGGGCCAGGCGCCACCAGCGCTGGTCCACGTGCGGGATGATCGTCTCCGGGTGCTCGTGGGCGAGCTCGCGCACCGGGCGGACCTGGCGCAGCAGGCCCACCGCCGCGGTCTTCACCTTGCCGACCGTGGTGGTCGGCGAGACGACCGCGCGACCGCGCCGCGGGGGCTTCTTGCGTCGCGGCGCCGGGAACTCGTCGAGACCCGGCTTGGCCACGCCGTCGCCGTAGCGCGCGCGGATCTCGCGGATCTCCTTGACCCGGTAGGTCATGTCGCGGTGCATCCGCTCCGGGCCGGCCAGGACGTCCTCGAGCGCCAGCAGGATGGTCTCGCCGGTGCCGTACTGCATCGAGACCATCCGCTTGGCGTGGTTCTCGAAGCTCTCCATCACCAGGCGGCCGCCGCGCTCGTACGGCGAGTGCAGCAGGCCGGACACGAGGCGGTTGCGCTCGTGGAAGTAGGCCTGCCAGTCGAGGGTGTCGTCCTTCTCGGTCCACGGCACGTGCCAGACCGCGACACCGGGCATGGTGACGGTCGGGAAGCCGGCCGCGCGGGCGCGCACGCCGAACTCGGCGTCGTCCCACTTGATGAACATCGGCATCGAGAGGCCGATCTCCTTGATCACCGAGGTCGGGATCAGGCACATCCACCAGCCGTTGAAGTCCACGTCGACGCGGCGGTGCAGCCACGAGGTGGAGCGCAGCGAGCGCTTGGCGAAGTTGTGGCCGTGCACCGTCGCCGGCGCGGGGCCCCAGAACCACTTCCAGGCCGCGAGGGTCTCACCGTAGGCGTGCATCACCGAGCGGTCGTAGAGGCTGAACATCTGCCCGCCGACGATGGTCGGGGTCTTGTTCAGGTCGGCGAAGGCCACGGCGCGCAGGATGCCCTCGAGCTCGCAGACGACGTCGTCGTCGAGGAGCAGGACGTAGTCGGAGGTGCCGCGCTCGACGCCCTCGTTCATCGCCCGGGAGAAGCCGCCGGAGCCGCCGAGGTTGGCCTGCTCGATGATGCGCAGCTTGGAGCCCAGGGCGGCGGCGGCGCGCTCGAAGTCCTTGTTGTCCTTGACCTGCTGGGTGCCCTGGTCGACGACGATGACCTCGTCGAGGATCTCCAGGACCGCCGGGTCCGTGGAGAGGTTGAGCAGCTGGTCGACGCAGAACTGCGGGCGGTTGAACGTCGTGATGCCGATGGTGAGGCGGCCCGGCGTGGTCCGCTCGGTCTCGAAGCCCCAGTCGGCGCTCTCGAGCACCAGCTCCTCGTCACCGGCCTCGAGGTCGAACCAGTACCAGCCGCCGTCGATGAACGGCTTGAGCTCGAGGTCCGCGACCACGGTCTCCGTCACGTCGGTGTCGACGTTGATGGAGCGGGCGCGCAGCACGTGGCCCTTGGAGGTCGAGCGGTAGACCACGATCGAGCCGCGTCCGCGCACGCGCATCGTGAGACGCACCGACTCGAAGTCGGTCCAGCGGCGCCAGTAGCTGGCGGGGAACGCGTTGAAGTAGGTGCCGAAGGTGAGCCGCTTGGCGGGCTCGGCGACGGCGTGGCCCACCGCGTTGACCCGGCCGAAGCCGGTCATGCCGCGGTCGGCCTCGTAGGACTCGGCGGACTCGTCGTCGTCCCCTTCGTGGTCCTTGCCCGACTGGCGGGTCTCGGACTCCCCGCCGCCGAAGCCGGACACACCACCGAGGTAGAGGGCCTGGACGTCGAGCTCCTGGTCCGGTCGCATGAGCACGCGTTGGACGATGCGGAAGCCGTCCTGCCCGGTGCGCGCCTCGTGGTCTGCGGGGGCGTTGGTCACGCTGTGTTCCTTTGCCTTGCACGGGTCTGGATGGACCGCCCCACGGTAGCAGCGGCGACGGCGCGACCGGCATCCCGCGCGGTCCCACGTCCCGTGGATGTGGGGACCCTCTCCGAGCGCTGCTGATAATCTCCGGGCCATGCGGTTCCGGCTGGGTTGGTACAGGTCGACGCCCTCGCGGCCCCGCATCTACCTCCACGTCGGGACGATGAAGACGGGGACGACGTTCCTGCAGAGCATCCTCGAGGCCAACCGCGAGCAGCTCGCGGAGGCCGGGTGGCTCTTCCCCGGCGAGCGCTGGATCGACCAGGACCGCGCCGTGGCCTCGATCCTGGAGGCGCACCGCACGCGGCGTCCCGACGCCGCGCCGGTCGAGGTCGACCCCTCCCCCTGGTACGCGATGGCCGAGGAGATGACCTCGCACCGCGGCCGCGGCTCGATCCTGTCGATGGAGTTCCTCAGCTATGCCGAGCCGGCCCAGGCCGAGGCGATCATGTCCTCGCTCGGCGACGCGGAGGTGCACGTGGTCATCGCGGTCCGCGACGCCCGCTCGGGCATCCCGACGCAGTGGCAGACCAGCGCGCGGGCCGGCAGCACGGTTCCGTGGCGCAACTTCGTGCTGGCCGTCGAGAACGCCCTCGACCCGGAGGCCGAGGCCGAGACCCCGGCCCAGCGGCTGTTCCAGCGCACCCAGGGCGTCCCGCGGATGCTGGAGGTCTGGGGCGACCTGGTCGGCCCCCGTAACCTGCACGTGATCACCATGCCGCCCAAGGGTTCGGACCCGATGCTGCTGTGGAAGCGCTTCGCGAAGGTGGTCGGCATCGACCACCGGGTGCCCAAGCTGCCGCCACACACGGTGAACCCCTCGCTGGGGCACGCCTCCGCGGAGCTGCTGCGGCTGCTCAACATCGAGCTCGGCCCGCTGGACCGCGCGACGTACGACGGGGTGGTGAAGTCCCAGCTCGGGCGCCGCACCCTCGGCCCGCGCGCCGCGGTGGAGCGCAAGATCGTGCTGAACCAGCGCGGGCTCGCCCTGGCCGCCCGGTGGAACCAGCGGGTGCGCGACGCGATCGGCGAGAGCGGCGCACGGATCGTCGGGCGCCCCGGCGACCTCCCGGTCGACCCGCCGGGGCCGGACGCCCCCGTCGCGCTCGCCCACCCCGAGCGCGCCGAGATGCTCGACGCCGCCGCGACCGCCCGCGACGGGCTGCTGGACCTGCAGGAGCGCTGGAGCGCCGAGATCGCCACGCCGCCCGGCACCGAGGTCGTCGAGGACGACCACTTCTGCGGCGCCCCCGTCACCAGCCCGGAGCGTTGGGCGGAGGAGGAGCGGCCGGTGCTGGCCGCGGTATCCGAGCTCGCCGACCTGGTCCGCGAGTGCATCGCACTGCGCGAGACGCTCATGGCCAAGCGGCACGCCGAGGCCGCGGCGGCAGCCGAGGCCGCCGGCACGGCGCCCGCGGTCGCCGGTACCCCGTCGGCCGGGCCGGCCGGGCTCGCCGAGCAGGGCGAGCAGGCCTGAGCGCTCAGGCCAGGCGCGCGGCGTACTCCTCGATGGAGGCGCGCAGCGGTGCGGGCTCGAGTGCGAGGTGCTCGAGGATCGTGTAGCGGTCCGGGCGGGTGCGCGGCGCGTGCTCGACGGCGCGGGCGAACTGCTCGGTGCTCAGTCCGACGTCGGCCGGTGTGCGCGGCAGCCCGTGGCGCGCCAGGCACGCGGCGAGCCGGTCGAAGAGGGTCTGGTCGCCGCGCAGGTGGGTGGCGAACAGGGCGCCGAGGCCGGCGAGCTCGCCGTGGTCGGCGGTGCCGGGGTAGAGCTCGTCGACGGCGTGGATGATCTCGTGGCACGCTCCGCTGCACGGGCGTGAGGTGCCGGCGACCGACATCGCCATGCCGGAGAGCACCAGCGCCTCGGCGAGCACCTCGAGGAACTCGTCGCTCTCGATGCCGTCGGGGTGGTGCAGGAGCGCCTCGGCGGCGGAGCGGGCGAAGGCGACCGAGAGGCCGTCCATGTGCTCGCCGCGCTGGACGCTGGCCAGCTGCCAGTCCGCGATCGCGGAGAGGTTGCTGAGCGCGTCGCCGATGCCGGCGCGCACCAGGCGCGGCGGGGCGGCGCGGACGTAGTCCAGGTCGACGACGACGCCCAGCGGCATCGCGACGCCGTAGGAGCCCTTGCCGTGCGGGTGCTCCAGGGAGGCCACCGGGGAGCAGATCCCGTCGTGGGCCAGGTTGGTCGCGACCGCGACCATCGGCACCGCGGCGCGGGTCGCGGCGTACTTCGCCACGTCCAGGGTGCGCCCGCCGCCGATGCCGACCACGGCGTCGTAGCCGCGGGCGCCCAGCGCCTCCTGCAGCAGCCCGGCCGAGGCCAGGCTCGCGTCGGGCACGGTGAACAGGGTGGCGTCGGGCAGTCCCGGTGCGACCCGGGCCCAGATCGCCTCGCCCTGGGAGGCACCCACGACCACCAGCACGCTGCCCCCGTTGGAGATGCGTCGCTCCTCCAGCAGGGTCGCGAGGTTGTCGACCGCGCCGCGACGCACCTCCACGAACAGCGGGCTGGCGAGCATCCGGGCTAGTAGCGGCACGCGATCTCCCGCGCCCGGGCGAGGTCGGCGGCGTTGTCGACCTCGACCCACTGGGTCCCGGCGGGGATCGCCACCGTGGCCACCTTGTCGCCGCGGTCGACCATCTCCTGGTAGCCGTCCTCGTAGTAGAGGTCCGGGTCGCGCTCGAAGGTCGCCTGGAGCGCGTCGGCGAGCCGCGGCACCGCGGAGCCCTCGATCAGGCTGGCGCCGATGTACTCGCCGTACGCCGTGGCGGGGTCCATCAGCTTGGTGATGCGGGTGACGTTGCCGGAGGCGTCCACCTGGACCTTCATCTCCTCCTCGGCGAGCACCTTCTCGGTGTCCAGCGCGAGCAGGACCTCGGGACCGCGGGCCTCGAGCATCGCCTGCTCGACCGAGACCGGGTGCACGGTGTCGCCGTTGACCATCAGCACGCCGTCGCTCATGTGCTCGCGCGCGACCCACATGGAGTAGGCGTTGTTCCAGATCTCGGCCTTGTCGTTGTGCACCAGCGTCAGGCGCACGCCGTACTTCTTCTCCAGCGCCACGCGCCGGGCCTCGACGGCCTCGGCGAAGTAGCCGACGACGACCACCACGTCACGCAGGTCGACCGCGGCGAGGTTGCGCAGCGAGATGTCGAGGATCGTGGTGTCCCCGTCGACCGGGACGAGCGCCTTCGGCAGCGCGTCCGTGTGCGGTCGCAGGCGACGGCCCCAACCGGCCGCCAGCACCATTCCGATCATGGGGTTCCCTTCGTGCTCGGGTCGCACCCGGACGGGCGGACCGGCCAAGGCTAGCGTCGCGGCGGGCGCCGCCGTGGCTCGGGACGCCCGCGGGTCCCGTGTAACCTGACGGCCCAGGCAGACCGGAAGGCGAGACCCCGATGAACGCTCCGCACCACCCCTCGACCGACCAGGCCGATCGCCCGGCCCCGTTGGCCCGGGTGCGCGAGGCCCTCACCCGCGGGCGCGCCATCGCCGAGCTGAACGCGCGCATCGACGCGCTCGAGGCCGAGGTCCAGGAGACCCGCAGGCTGCACCGCCGGGTCGCCGAGCTCACCGATATCGTCGAGGAGCTGCTGGTGCCCGTGGCCCAGCGCGACGAGGCGAAGCTGCGCGAGACCCTGGAGAAGTACTCCGCGTCCTGGTGACTCCTCTCTGCTCCGCGACGAACCACGCGACGATCCAGTAGGAGGACGTGCACATGGCACGCCGGGTGTTCTTCCACGTCGGCGTCCCCAAGTCGGGGACGACGTTCTTGCAGACGACGATGTGGAACAACCGTGAGCAGCTGCGCTCCCAGGGGTTCCTCTACCCCGGACGCCGGCGCATGGACCACTACCACGCCTCGCAGGTGGTCCGTGGGGCCTCGCCGACCGCGCTCGGCGCGAACGGCCAGAGCTGGGACCGCATCGTGCGCAAGCTGGCCGACTGGCAGGGCGACGGCGTCGTCAGCCACGAGTTCTTCTCGATGGCGACCGCCCGGCAGGCGCGTGCCGCCGTCGAGGCCCTCGCCCCGGCCGAGGTGCACGTCGTCCTGACCGCGCGCGACTACGTGCGCCAGTTCCCCGCCGTGTGGCAGGAGGCGCTGAAGATGGACTCCACCGACTCCCTCGACGAGTTCATGCGCCGTGCCTTCGCCCGCGACCTGCCCGGCGCGTGGAGCTGGAACAGCCAGGACGTCCCCGCCATCCTGCGCGCCTGGTCGCGCGCGGTGCCCGTCGAGCGGGTCCACGTGGTGACCGTGCCCCCGGCCGGCGCGCCGCGCGGTCTGCTGTGGCAGCGCTGGTGCGAGGTCACCGGCATCGACGACCGCGGCTTCGACCTCGAGCAGGTCTTCGACAACCAGTCCCTCGGCGCCGTGCAGGCGGCCCTGCTGCACCGGCTCAAGCCGCACCTCACCGGCCCGCTCCAGGAACGCCCGGTCCAGCACCGCTGGGTGCGCCAGTACTTCGGCCACGAGGTCCTCGGCCCGCAGCGCGGCGAGCGCTTCGGGCTGCGCGAGGAGGACGCCGAACGGCTGCGCCGCCGCTCGGTGCGGATGGTCCGCGCGATCCAGGAGGCCGGTTACCCGGTCGTCGGCGACCTCGCCGACCTCGTCCCGCCCGCCGAGCAGCCGGTGCGCCCGCACCCCGACGACGTCACCGACACCGAGATGCTCGACGCCGCGGTGGTTGCCATCGAGCAGATGATCCGCGACGTGCGCGAGCTCACCACCGAGCGCGACGCCCGCGCCCGGCGCACCCCTCGCGCCCGCGCGCGCCGCGTCGTACGCCGTGCGCGCAGGTGGCTGCCCCGCTGACGAGGCAGTGACCCCCGCCACGACCGGCGTACCACCGGCGTGGGACGTCACGGCCCCGCGTCTCCGATCACGGGGCCGGTGGCCGTTACGGTATGCCGGTGAGTGACCGGATCTACCTCCACATCGGCGTGCCGAAGAGCGGCACCTCCTACGTCCAGCGACGCCTGCTGGCCAACAAGGAGCAGCTCGCGCAGGAGGCCGGACTGCTGTTCCCCGGGAAGACCTGGGGCGACCAGGTGCTCGCGGTCCGCGACCTGCGCGGCATCCGCGGCGGACGGGAGCGCCGCGGCGCCTGGAACCGGCTGCGCAAGGAGATGGCGGCCTGGTCGGGCAGCTCGGTCGTCTCCATGGAGTGGCTGTGCGCGGCCGACGAGGAGACCATCGCCCGCATCGTCGCCGACGTCGCCCCGGCGCAGGTCGAGGTGGTCATCACCGCCCGCGACCTCGGCCGCACCGTCGCCGCGGCCTGGCAGGAGTACCTGCAGAACCGCCGCGAGTGGACCTGGGAGGACTTCTTGGCCCAGCTCGGCTCCGAGCAGACCCGCGAGACGGCCGCCGGCAGCCACTTCTGGGCCCAGCAGGACCTCACCGACCTCGTCACCCGCTGGTCCGGCGTGGTCGGGCCCGAGCACACCCACGTGGTCACCCTCCCCCACCCCGGCGCCGACCCCGACGTCCTGTGGCAGCGGATGGCCGAGGTGCTCGGCTTCGACCCCGCACGCTTCGCCGCGCAGGGCGAGCGCGACGCCAACGAGTCGCTCGGGCTGGAGTCGGCCGAGGTGATGCGGCGCGTCAACCCGCTCACCCGCCGCGACGGGCTGGGCTACACCGCCTACCGCTCCGGCTTCAAGCAGGCGCTCGGCAAGGACGTGCTCGCGCACCGACGCAGCCTGGAGTCGCGGGTCGCGGTCCCCGAGGACCAGCAGGGCTGGATCCGCGAGGTCGCCGCGCGCCACATCGCCTCCGTGGCCTCCTCCGGCGTCCACCTCGTCGGCGACCTCACCGACCTCGAGCCGGTGTTCGCCCCGGGCCGCCAGCCCTCGCAGGTCCCGGCCGAGGAGATCCTCGACACCGCCGCCGAGGCGCTCAACGAGGTCTCCCAGCGCTGGCTGGCCACCCGCACCGAGCTGCGCCGCCTCCAGGCGCGCCACGACCGGCTCAGCGCCGACCTCGAGGCGGCCCGCGCCCGCGTCGCCGAGCTCGAGGCGCACCCGGTGCGCTTCGCCGTGGGCCGCCGCACCGACAGGGCCCGCCGGCTCCCCGCGCTGGTGCGCGGCCGGGTCCGCGACGTGGTGCGCCGATGAGCACCGACACCCCGCAGGCCCAGGCCACCGACGCGATGGGCGTCGGCGAGGAGCACCTGCTGCTCCCGGCCGGCCTCGACCCGGCCACGACGTACGACGTGGTCGTCAACGGCGACCACGTCTGGTCCCTCACCCCGGCCCAGGACGCGCGCGGGACCCGCGAGATCGCGTGGCCCCACGCCATCCAGCGCCACCTGGTCGGCCGCGCGGAGGTCGTGCTGCGCGAGCACCTCACCGGAGCCGAGCGCGGCCGTGCGCGCCACGTCTTCGGCGGGCGCGACGACGTCGAGGTGCGGATCGTCGACGCGGACGGCCACGCCCTGATCCTGGACAAGTGGGGCCAGCTGATCCGCCCGCTCTCCGCGGAGTCCGGCTCGGTGATCGACGAGCTGATGGAGCACACCGCCCGGCTGCTCGACGACCTGCGCGAGAAGGCCGGCGTCCCGGCGTTCATCTGCTACGGCACCCTGCTCGGCGCGGTGCGCAACGGCCGGCTGATCGGCCACGACAACGACATCGACGTCGCCTACCTCAGCGAGCACCCCGCCCCGGTCGACGTGGTCCGTGAGGGCTACCGCGTCGAGCGCGCCCTGCGCGCGGCCGGCTGGCTGGTGCGCCGCGGGTCCGGGGTGCGCCTCAACGTGCGGCTGCGCCTCACCGACGGCTCCTCCCGCTTCATCGACGTCTTCACCGCGCACTGGGTCGAGGGCCGCCTCTACATCCCCTCCGACACCGGGTTCCCGATGCCGCGCGAGGCGATCCTGCCTCTCGACAACGTCGAGCTGATGGGCCGCAAGCTGCCCGCGCCGGCCGACCCCGAGCGGCTGCTCGCCGCGACGTACGGCGAGGGGTGGCGGGTGCCCGACCCGTCGTTCCGCTACGAGACGCCGCGGGCGCTGACCCGTCGCCTCGGCGGCTGGTTCGGCGGCCTGGTCAGCCACCGCAAGCACTGGGACTCCTTCGACTCCCAGCAGCGCCACACCGTGCCCAAGCGCCCCTCCGCGTTCGCGCGCTGGGTCTCCAACAAGCACGGCAGCACCCGCCCGATCGTCGACGTCGGCGCCGGCACCGGGCGCGACGCGATCTTCTTCGCCGCCGAGCGCAGCCGCCAGGTCTTCGCCCTCGACTACGTCGTCAGCGCGGTGCGCAGCGGGCAACGGATCGCGCAGAACCGCGACCTGCCGATCCGCTGGGACCTGCTCAACCTCTACGACACCCGCGACGTGCTCGCCTACGGCGCCCGGCTGAGCCGGCTGCCGGTGCCCCCGGACGTCTACGCGCGCTTCCTCCCCCACGACCTCGAGCCGCACGGCCGCGAGAACCTGTGGCGGCTGGCCTCGATGTCGCTGCGCCGCGGCGGCCGGCTGTTCCTGGAGTTCCGCACCCCCGAGGACCGCGAGCGCCCGCACGTGTACGGCGAGCACCACCGCACCTACCTCGAGCCCGCCGACGTGGTGGCCGAGATCGAGGCCGCCGGCGGCACCGTGGTCCACCTGGTCTCGGGGCGCCCCGGGATGGCGAAGATGCGCGAGGAGGACCCGGCCGTGTGCCGCATCGTCGCGCGCTGGAGCGAGCACGACGCCGATGCCGACACCGAGACGCAGGCCGCACCGCAGGCGTCCTCCGCGGACCGGGCCACCGGGGCCGGAGGCTCCGCCGCTACGGTGACGCCGTGAGTCAGAGCAGTGCGGCCGCGCCGCAGGGTGGGCCCGTCTTCCTCCACGTCGGCAGCCCCAAGACCGGCACGACCTTCCTCCAGAACGTCCTGTGGGACCAGCGCGCGCTCGCCGCGGAGCAGGGACTGCTGTTGCCGGGCCGCCGCTTCCACGACCACTACCTCGCCACCCTCGACGTCCGGGACCTCGCGGACGCGCCGACCGCGCCCCCCGAGGCCGCGGGCCGCTGGGCCGCGCTGGTCGCCGAGGCCGAGGGCTGGGGCGGCACCACGCTGATCTCCCACGAGCTGTTCGCCTCTGCGAGCGCCGAGCAGGCCAAGCGCGCCGTCGCGTCGTTCGGGGACCGCGAGGTCCACATCGTGCTCACCGCGCGCGACCTGGTCCGCCAGGTCCCGGCGGAGTGGCAGGAGCACATCAAGCACCGCGCCACGGTGACGATGGAGGGCTTCCTCGCCGACCTGCGCGCCGACCGCGCGCACCGCACCTGGTTCTGGCAGGTCCAGGACTTCGCCGACGTGCTGCGCCGCTGGGGCGCCACGGTCCCCGCCGAGCGCGTCCACGTCGTGACCGTGCCGCCGGCCGGTGCCGACGCCGGCACCCTGTGGACCCGGTTCGCCACGCTGCTCGGGCTCGACCCGGCCGCCTTCGACACCACCGTGTCGCGCTCCAACTCCTCCCTGGGCCTGGAGCAGGCCGAGCTGTTGCGCCGCGTCAACGCCGAGCTCGGCGACCGTGTCCCACTGCCGGGGCCCTACCCGCAGCTGGCGAAGAACGTGCTGGCGCACCGCCTCCTGGCCGGGCGCCCGGGCACCCGCCTGGTCCTCGACGCGGAGGCCGACGCCTTCGCGCGCCAGCGCTCGGTCGAGATCGTGGCCGACCTGCGCACCCTCGGGTACGACGTGGTCGGCGACCTCGACGAGCTCGTCCCGCCGCCGGCCGAGGCCCCCTCATCGGGCCCCACGCCCAGTGACGCCGACCTGGCTGCGGAAGGCGTCGCCGCCATTGCCGGCCTCCTCGACGAGATGGCCCGCCGCCTCGCGGCTCAGCGCCGCGCCGAGGAGGTCGCCCGCACGGCACGCGAGAAGCCGGTCCGCTACATGGTGGTGCAGACGGCGAAGCGCAACCGCGCGGTCGGCGCCGCCCACCGGGCCTACCGCCGGGTGCTGCGCCGCGCCTGAGCCCTGCCGGTGCGGTACCCGTCACCCCTGCGTGGGCCCTCGAAGCGGCGCCCTGAAGTGGGCTCGGCTGTTAGTGTCGATAACGCCCCACAGGCCCGGTCCGACCCGGCGCTCCGTACCGCTGGAACGACACCCTCAGGCCCCTCTCGTGGGGGGCGAGCAAGGAATAACGGTTTCATGAAGCTCTCGTCTCGTCTCGTCTCGGTCCTCACCGCTCTCGTGATGGTCCCGGCACTGCTGGTCGGCACCTCGACCCAGGCCGCCAACGCCGAGGGCTGGCAGCCCAAGGGCGGCGGCGTCTTCAACGACCCGCTCGCCGGCCACGCCGAGAAGTGGCGCATCGTCAACCACGTGGACGCGGCGGTCGCCAACGCGCGCAAGGGATCGCGGATCTACATCTCCACCTACCTGATGGATGCCCGCGACTCCGTCGACCACCTGCTGCGCGCCCACAAGCGCGGGGTGCAGGTGCAGATGGTCCTCGACGGCTTCTACGCCAACAACGCCCAGTCGCGCCGCCTGGCCAACGCCTTCAACAAGGACAACCGGCCCAAGGTGAAGGGCACCTTCAAGGACGGCACGCTGCGCCGCTGGGGCAAGGACCGCAGCTTCGTGAAGTACTGCCAGTCCAGCTGTCGCGGGAAGATCGCGAACAACCACTCCAAGTTCTACGTCTTCACCCACACCGGCGCCGCGAAGAACGTCGTGATGGTCAGCTCCTCCAACCTCAACCGCGGTGGTGCGGAGAAGGGCTGGAACGACCTGGTCACGATCAAGGGGCGTCCCAAGCTGGTCGCCCGCTTCGCGCAGGTGCACGTGGAGATGTCGCGCGACCGCCCGGTGCCCGGCGAGTCCCTGCGCGCCTGGCGGGTGGGCCCGTACTTCGTGCGGTTCTTCCCCAAGCGCAGCAGCGGTGACCCCGTCATCGCCGACCTCAACAAGATCAAGTGCTTCGGCGCGACCGGCGGCGCCGGCCGCAACGGCCGCACCGTCATCAACGTGGCGATGTTCGCCTGGTACAACAAGCGCGGCTTCAACATCGCCCGCAAGCTCGTGCAGCTCGCCGACCGCGGCTGCTACCTGTCGATGGTCTACGGCGCCCCGGGCCCCGAGCTGCGCAAGTTCCTCACCGACGCCACGAAGCGCAACCCGCGCATCAAGCTGTGGGACAGCCGCCTCAACCTCGACGAGGACGAGGAGTACGAGGTCCGCGTGCACAACAAGTTCTACCTGGTGCAGGGCCACTACGGGAAGGACAAGTCGGCGTTCCGGGTCCACACCGGCACCGCCAACTGGTCCGAGGGCACCCTGCACGCCGGCGACGAGAACACCATCAACATCTCCGGCAAGAACGTGTGGCGCCAGTACATGAACAACTGGGACCACATCGTGAAGGCCGGCAGCCGCCGCGTCGGCACCCGGATCCCGGCCAGCAAGCAGATCGGCAGCCGGCTCTACCCGCGCCTCTCCCCCGACATGTCGGTCGGGCGCCCGGCGGTGCCCGAGCAGCAGAAGCAGCAGGAGCAGGTCGACTGACCGTTCCCCGTCGTGCTCCGGGCCCGTGGTCTTCCACGGGCCCGGAGTCATTTCCGGGGCCTGTCGAGCTCCGGATGCTGGCCGGCATGAGCGAGGCAGAGCAGGCGGAGGACGCCGACGGCGCCTGGCCCGCCCCGCCGTACGTCGCCACGAGCGCCGACTCGGCACACCACGAGGGCCGACTCGCCGCGCCACAAGAGCCGACTCGGCGAAGGGAGGGGTGGGGCTGGGCCTAGATGTCGGCGCCCATCTCGTCCTCGAGCTCGGAGTCGGCCGGGTCCTCGCCGGAGGCGTCGTCGTACTTGAGGTAGCGGATGCCGGCCGCGACGTCGCCGTCGAAGCCGACCTTGCCGTTCTCGAGCACGAGCACCCGGTCGCACATCCGGCGCACCGAGGCGGCGGAGTGGCTGACGTAGAAGAGGGTGCGGCCGCTGTCGCGGATCTCCTGCATCTTCTCCAGGCACTTCTGGCGGAAGGGCTTGTCGCCCACCGCGAGGACCTCGTCGGCCAGGAAGATGTCGGAGTCGACGTGGATCGCGATCGCGAAGCCGAGCCGGGCGAACATGCCCGAGGAGTAGTTGCCGACCGGCGAGTCGAGGAACTTGCCGAGGTCGGCGAAGTCGACGATCGAGTCGAGCTTGCGCTCGGTCTCGGCCTTGCTCATGCCCAGGATCGCGGCGTTGAGGTAGAGGTTCTCGCGGCCGGTGAGCTGGGGGTGGAAACCGGCACCGGTGGCGATCAGCCCGGAGATCCGTCCGCGGGTCAGCATCTTGCCCTGGTCGGGGCGCATGATGCCGTTGACCAGCTTGAGCAGCGTCGACTTGCCGGAGCCGTTGAGCCCCATCAGGCCGATCGACTCGCCCTGCTCGACGGTGAAGGAGACGTTGTCGAGCGCGTTGAACGACTCGCTCAACGGCTGGCGGCGAGCCGCCGCGATGGTGATCTCCTTGATGCTGCGGTGGTAGCGGATGGTGAACTTCTTGGTGACGTTCTCCGCGACGATGGAGGCGGTCATCAGAGGCGCTCCGGAATCTTGTTCTCGAGCCGGGTGAAGGCGCGCTGGGCGAACACGAGGAAGACCAGGGCCACCGCGACGTGGGCGAAGCCGATCAGGAACAGGTCCTTCGGGAAGTGCTCGACCAGCGTGGCGTCCACGTCCTTCGTGGTCCCGGCCCAGAAGCCGCGCTGGAACAGCAGCACGGCCTCGGCCATCGGGTTGAACAGGTAGAACTGGGCGTACTCGCCGAAGCGCTCCGAGACCATGGAGTAGGGGTAGATCATCGGCACGCTGAACGTCGTGAACTGCGTCAGCGTCTGCACGACGTTGCTGAAGTCGCGGAAGAACACGTTGGCCGCGCTGAACAGCAGCGCCAGCCCGGTCCCCCAGATCGCCACCAGCGTGAAGCCCAGCAGCACGGCGGCGACGCCCACGGGGTCGGGGCGCCAGCCCAGGCCGACGCAGAAGCAGACGAGCAGCACCATGCCGGGGATGACGTGGTAGGCCGAGGTCAGCATCGAGGCCACGGGGAACATCTCCCGTGGCACGGCCATCTTTCTGACCAGTGCCTTGTTGCGCACGATCGAGTGCGTGCCCGCGCCGAAGGTCTCGGTGAAGTAGTGCACGATCACCAAGCCCGCGAACAGGTGGATCGCGAAGTTCTCGATCCCCTTGTCCAGGATGACGCTGATGACGAAGTAGTACATCGCCAGCCGGGTGGCCGGCTGGATGTAGGACCAGAACAGGCCGAGGAACGAGCCCTGGTAGCGCGCGCTGATCTCGCGGCGCACCAGCAGGCTCAGCAGGTAGCGGCGTCGGAACACCTCGAGCAGGCCGCTGTTGGCCGAGGGAGGCGCCAGTGGCGCGTCGACGAACCGCGGCTCGCGCTGCTTCACACGCTCCTGGCGCCGGGACTCGCGTCGGTCCCGGCGTCGCTCGGCGCGCTCGGTGTCACTCATCAACTCCGCCACTGCTCAAGGGTGCACCCTCCACGAAGTGCGGGCGCAGGCGGTTGTCGAACATCGAGAGCGCCGACCCGATCGCCATGTGCATGTCGAGGTACTTGTAGGTCCCCAGGCGGCCGCCGAACAGCACCATCGGCTCCTTCTTGGCCAGCTCGCGGTACTTCAGCAGCTTCTCGCGGTCCGCGGCGGTGTTCACCGGGTAGTACGGCTCGTCGCCCTCCTCGGCGAAGCGGCTGTACTCGTGGACCACGATCGTCTTGCCGGGCAGGTAGGTGCGCTCGGGGTGCAGGTGCTTGAACTCCAGCACCCGGGTCCACGGGACCTCCTGGTCGTTGGCGTTGACCACGCCGGTGCCCTGGTAGTCGTCGACGTCGACGGTCTCGGCCTCGAGGTCGATGGTGCGCCAGGAGAGGCGGCCCTCGCAGTTGTCGAAGTACTCGTCGACCGGGCCGGTGTAGACGATCGGGACCTTGCCCTTGTACTCCTCGGCCACGTCGAAGAAGTCGGTGTCGAGGCGGACCTCGATGTTGGGGTGGTCGGCCATCCGCTCCAGCCACGCGGTGTAGCCGTCGACCGGCAGGCCCTCGAAGTCGTCGTTGAAGTAGCGGTTGTCGAAGGTGTAGCGCACCGGGAGGCGGGTGATGATGTCCGCGCTCAGCTCGGTGGGGTCGGTCTGCCACTGCTTCGCGGTGTAGCCCTTGACGAACGCCTCGTAGAGCGGGCGCCCGATCAGGCTGATCGCCTTCTCCTCGAGGTTCTTCGCGTCCTCGGTGGCGATCTCGCTGGCCTGCTCGGCGATCAGCGCACGCGCCTCGTCGGGCGTGTGGGACTTGCCGAAGAACTGGTTGATGAGCGCGAGGTTCATCGGGAAGGAGTAGACCTGCCCCTGGAACTTCGCGAACACCCGGTGCTGGTAGTTGGTGAAGTCGGTGAACCGGTTCACGTACTCCCACACCCGCTTGTTCGAGGTGTGGAACAGGTGGGTGCCGTACTTGTGCACCTCGATCCCGGTCTCCTCGTCGAACTCGCTGTAGGCGTTGCCACCGATGTGGTGACGGCGCTCGAGGACGAGGACCTTCAAGTCGAGCTCGGTGGCACAGCGCTCGGCGATGGTGAGGCCGAAGAAGCCGGAGCCGACGACGACGAGGTCGGGGGTGACGGACAAGGTGCTGCTCCTGGAACGGGAAGGATCAGGGCGGGACGAACTGGGTGAGTCTAGCCACCGGGCCGGGCTCGGGCCGGGACGGCACGCATGCCCCGGGCGGCCCTCATGGCCCGGATCACGTTGCGCGCCTCCGCGCGGCGCCCGCGAAGCGGGCTCAGCAGCACCACCATCGCGGTGATCAGCCACGGCTTGAGACGGACGGCGGGGTTGGTGCCGTAACGCAGGTGGACCACGAACAGGTTGCGGTACATGTAGTAGCCCTTCCACCCGGCCAGGTCGTGCTGCTGGTCGAAGTCGAGCTGGCGCACGAGCACCGCGTCGCGCACCGCCCAGATCCGGAACCCGGCGGCGCGGGCCCGGACGGCGTAGTCCACGTCGTCGTAGAAGATGAAGTACGACGGGTCGGGCAGGCCGATCGCGTCGATCACCCGGCGCCGGGCCATGAAGCCCTCGAAGGCGACGTTCTCCAGCTCCACCAGCGGCGGCATCGCGGCGCGGGTGCCGAAGTCGGTCTCCACCATGCCCGTCTTGGGCTTGATCGCCAGCGGGTTGGACAGGTCGAAGCGGGTCGCGGCCTTCTCGCACAGCCGGCCCTGGCGGTCCTCGCGCACCGCCATCAGGCAGTCCTCGTCGAGCTCCATCAGCACCGTCAGGCAGTCGGGGGCCGGGACGACGTCGTCGTCCATCAGCCAGACCCGGTCGAAGCCCTGCTCGTACGCCGTGCGCACGCCGAGGTGGAAGCCGCCGGCGCCGCCGAGGTTCTCCTCGCTGCGCACGACCTGGAGACCTGGCAGGTCGGCCTCGGCCAGCACCTGCGCGGTGTGGTCGGTGCTGGCGTTGTCCACGACCACCACCGCGTCGGGGGCGCGCTCGAGCGCGGCCAGCCCGGCGAGCATGCCGCGCAGCAGGTCGGCGCGGTTGTAGGTGACGACCACGACGGCCACGGTCTCGCTCACGCCAGGTACCTCTCGTGGCCGGTGAAGTCGCCGCGCAGGCCCGCGAGCATGGCGCGGGCGCTCAGCGCCAGCCGCGCCGGCTGCGGCCGGGTGACGGTGTAGAACCACAGCGTCTTGGCCACGAAGGCCAGCGCGTGCGGCCAGCCGTGGTAGTCGCGCAGGTTGACCAGGTTGTTGCGGGCCATGCAGTAGTGCTTGAGGTCGCTCGGGCTGTGGTTGTACGTCGTGCGCCCGCCCATCATCGGCGTGCCGAGGTCGTCGGCGGCGGGGTGCAGGAACCGCGCGGCGGTGACCGTGGCGATCCGGGCGCCGGCCGCGCGGGCGCGCCACAGGTACTCCACGTCGTCGCCCCAGATGAAGAAGTCCTCGCGCACCGAGCCGATCCGCTCCACCAGCTCACGGGTGACGAGCACGCCGTTGAACGGGATCACCACGTCGGCGATCAGGCCGTCGCGGGCCGCGGCCTCCACCTCCGACATCGCGCGCACCACCCGGGTGCCGCCCGGGAGCCGGATCGGGAAGCAGAGCCGGTCGGGGTCCTGCTCGTCGAGCACCGCCGGCCCCCAGAAGTCGAGCTCGCCGGTGTGGGCCAGCAGCGCCTCCAGGCACCCGGGCTCCGGGATGCCGTCGTCGTCCATCAGCCAGACCAGGTCCGCGCCCCGCTCGACCGCGTCGAGCAGGCCGACGTGGAAGCCGCCGGCCCCGCCGCGGTTGCGTGCGAGGGTGCGGGCGAGCACCGGCACCGTGCGGTGCTCGTCGGGCGCCTCGCGGTCGTCCAGCGCGGCCAGCCACTCCCCCGTGCCGTCGCTCGAGGCGTTGTCGACCACCACCACCTCGGCCAGGCCGGGCACGGTGTCGAGACGCTCGAGCAGCCGCTGGAGCAGGCCGAGCCGGTTGTAGGTGACGACCACCGCCACCACCCGTGGGGGCGCGGGGACGCGGGACTGCTCGGACGCGCTCACGGCGCCCACCCTAGGTGCGCCGGATCAGCAGGCACTGCCCAGGTCGTCGGCCTGGTTGGCCAGGTAGCCCTCCGACAGCGAGCCGAGCGAGCCGCCGGTCACCGGCGAGCTGGTGCCGGCCCCGGCACCGGAGGAGCCCCCCGTCGTACCGCCGGCGCTGACCGCGGCCTTCTCCGGCGCCTTGAAGGTGCCCTCGGCCTTGGCGATCGCCTCGGCGACCTTGCGGTGCATCAGCTCGATGTCGGGGTCGGCGGTGTTGATCAGCGGCGGCACCAGGGAGACCGTCGACATCTTCTGCCCCTTGGCCTTGAGCGCGAGCTCGACGAAGCGCCCGACCTGGGAGGCGGGCAGGTTGGTCGAGACCATGTCGCTGGAGGCCTCGGCGATGGAGCCGAAGTTGGTGACCGCCGTCTGCGGGCTGACCTGGCCGAGCATCGCGTTGAGCACACACTTCTGCCTCGCCATGCGCGAGTAGTCGTCCGAGCCCTCCCGGGCCCGGGCGTACCAGAGCGTCTCGAAGCCGTCGAGCTTGCGCACGCCGGGCTCGAGGTAGCCGGTGACGTCGTCGCCGAGGCCGCCGACCGGGATCGGCTCGCGCACGTTGAGGGTGATGCCGCCGACCGCGTCCACGAGGTCCTTGAACCCCTCGAGGTTGGCCATCGCCCAGTAGTTCATCTCCAGCCCGGTGACCCCCTCGATCGCCATCAGGGTGGCGTCGATGCCGGGGTTCTCGGAGTCGCCGAAGAGCTCGGGGTTGTCCTGGGCCCAGGTGCTGACGCCGTTGAGGTAGCAACCGTCGCAGTCGAAGCCCTCGGGGAACTGCTCGTCCATCACCGACCCGGGCGCGAACGGGAAGTCCTGCAGGTTGCGCGGCAGGCTGATCAGCACGGTGCGCCCGGTGCTGGCGTCGACCGAGGCGACGTTGATCGAGTCCGGGCGCAGTCCCCAGCGCCCGGCGCCGGCGTCGCCGCCGAAGAGCGCGATGTTGAAGCGCCCGTCGTGGGCGCCCTTGACCTCGGTCGCGTTGAACATCGTCACCATCAGGTCGCGCTGGACGCCGACCAGGTGGGAGCCGAAGAGCAGCACGCCCGCGACCGCGAGCGAGAGGAACCCGTTGACCCCGATCGCCGCGCGGCGCTGGACCAGCCCGAGCGTGAGCGGCTGCCCGATGCGCCAGGCGTCCATGAACAGCACCGCCCAACCCACCGCGCCCGCCATCAGGAACAGCCGCAGCAGCAGAAGGAAGTTGGCGTCGGAGGCCAGCTGGAAGGCGACCTGGTGGCGCACCAGCGAGGCGAGCGCGATCAGCACCAGGGCGAGGATCGAACCGAGCCACACCCGGATGGCGATCAGGCCGACGCGACGGTTGCCGTGCAGCAGCTGCGCGGACCCCGGCACGAGCAGGGTCATGACCATCAGCGCGACGGCACGGCGGAAGCGCACGCGCGACGCACGCTCCTGCGTGCTGGCACGGCTGGCTGCGTCTGCGGCGTCGTGCGACCCGGGGGAAGTGACGGGCGGCATCGAGATGCCTTTCATGAGCTAGGTGGAGAACTGACGGGGAAGGATCAGCGGTGGTGCTGTCCCCGCCGGGGCGAGGACGTCCGTCCAGTATCACCAGTCCCAGGAGTCACCGCCCGGCGCGACGCGCCGAAGGACCACCCTGTCGGCCCCCACCCGGGTCGACGCCCGGGTGCTGCCGGTCCGCGACTCAGGGGGTCAGCGGACCGCCCGCGCGGCCGGAGTCGATCTCGCGCTTGCGCGCCAGGCGGGACGCCCGGCGGATCTGCGCCTCCCGGTGGCGGCGCACCTCGTCCGGCGTCTCCGGGCGCAACCCGGGCACCCGCCGCGCGCGGCCGTTCTCGTCGATCGCGACGAAGACGAAGTACGCCGAGGCGACGTGCAGCGGCGCCACCGACGGGTCGTCCCACGGCTGGGTCTCGATGCGCACGCCGATCTCCATCGAGGAGCTGCCCGCCCAGTTCACCTGGGCGAAGGTCCGCACGATGTCTCCGACGTGCACGGGACGCAGGAACGCCATGGAGTCCAGCGCCGCGGTCACCGCGGGACCGCCGCTGTGCCGCTGCGCCACCGCACCCGCGGTGGAGTCGGCGAGCTTGACGATCTCGCCGCCGTGCACGTTGCCCAGCAGGTTCGCCTCGCGACCCGAGGTCATCATGGCGAGCGACACGCGGGCGAAGGACGGGGTGCGGTCCGCGGCTTCTGGTGGCATAGGAGCACGGTAGCGTCGGCGCCATGGCAGACCGTCCCCGGAACGACGGCTCCGGGGAGGGCACCCCGGAGTATGGCTGGCTCTACGGCGCGCAGCGCGGCAACGACCCCTCCGCCGACCCTGACGCGACCCGGCCGGTCCCCCGGCAGCCCCGCCCCGACGAGACCCGTGTGCTGCCCGTGCAGCCGCGCCCCGACGCGGGCGGCGGCCAGACCGGGTCCCGGTCCGGCTCCCGCGCACGCACCTCGGAGCGGCCGCCCGCACCGGCGCCCGCCCCCGCACCGCCGGCCCGCTCCGGCTCGCGCGGGCGGCGGCTGCGCTTCCGGCCGCGCTACCTGCTCCTGCTGGTCCTCGCCTGGGTGGTCTACCTCGTGGCGGTGCCGATCTACGCCTGGACCGAGGTCGAGTCGGTGCCGTGGGAGCCCGACGGCGAGCGCCCGCCGCAGCAGCCCGGCACGACGTACCTCATGGTCGGCAGCGACTCGCGCGACGACCTGTCCGAGGAGGAGCGCCGCCAGCTCGGCACCGGCGGCGGCGCCGGCCAGCGCACCGACACGATCATGCTGCTGCACACCGGCGACGGCCCGAACGTGCTGATCTCGATCCCTCGCGACTCGATCGTCGAGGTCCCCGGTCACGGCACCACGAAAATCAACGCCGCCTTCGCCTACGACGGCGCCCCCGGACTGGTGCGCACCATCGAGAACGCCACCGGCATCCGCATCGACGAGTACGTCGAGATCGGCATGGGCGGCCTGGCCGGCGTGGTCGACGCGGTCGGCGGGATCGAGATCTGCCCGACCTTTCCGATGAAGGACCCGCAGGCCAAGCTCGACATCGACAAGGGCTGCCAGCAGGCCGACGGCCAGACCGCGCTCGGCTTCGCCCGCTCCCGCAAGACCGACCCTCAGTACGGCGACATCACCCGGGTCCGCCACCAGCGCGAGGTGGTCGCCGCGGTCGGCGACAAGGTGCTCTCGCCGTGGACCTTCCTGAACCCGGTGCGCTACTGGCGCCTGGCCCACTCGGTGCCCGGATTCTTCGTCTTCGGCGACGGCACCGGCCCGATCGACGCCGCCCGCTGGGCGCTGGCGATGACCCGGGTGGAGGGGTCGGCCGGCATGACCTGCACCGTCCCGATCCGCGACCTCGCGGTGAACTGGGACGAGGAGCGCTCGCAGCGGATGTTCGAGGCGATCATCGAGGACCGCACCGACGACATCGGCAAGGACCTGTGCACGCCGACCGGCCTGCCCCAGCAGGTGACCGGATGAGCCCGGGCGGCCCGATGGGCGCCGACTACGAGACGCTGCGCTGCGAGCTCGACGAGCACGGCGTCGCCACCTTGACCCTGCACCGCCCCGACGCACTCAACGCCTTCGACCTGACGATGGCGCGCGAGCTGGAGCGCTTCTTCCTCGTCGACGCCCGCGACGACGCGGTCCGTGCCGTCGTCGTCACGGGAGCCGGCCGGGCGTTCTGCGCCGGGATGGACCTCGGCGCCGAGGGCAACGTCTTCGGCCTCGACGAGACCGTCGAGCCCACCCCGGCGGACCTGCGCGCCCACCTCACCGAGGCGCCGTACCACGACGGGGTGCGCGACACCGGCGGCCGCGTCACGCTGGCGATCCACGCGCTGCCCAAGCCGGTGATCGCCGCGATCAACGGCGCCGCCGTGGGCATCGGCGCCACGATGACCCTGGCGATGGACCTGCGGCTGGTCTCGACCCGGGCGCGGATCGGCTTCGTCTTCGGCCGGCTCGGCATCGTGCCCGAGGCGTGCTCGAGCTGGTTCCTGCCGCGCATCGTCGGCATCCAGCAGGCCCTGGAGTGGGTCTACTCCGCCGAGATCCTGGACGCCGACGCGGCGCTCGCGGGCCGGCTGGTCCGCTCGGTGCACGAGCCCGACGACCTGCTCCCCGCCGCCCAGGCGCTGGCCCGGTCGTTCGTCGTCGACCGCTCCCCGGTCGCGCTCGGGCTGGCCAAGCAGCTGCTGTACCGCAACAGCGCCGCCGCCGACCCGCTCGAGGCGCACCTGTCGGACTCGCTGGCGATGTTCTGGACCTCGATCGGCGACGGCAAGGAGGGCGTGGCCGCCTTCCGCGAGAAGCGCACCCCACGCTTCACCGGCCGCGCCACCGACCTCCCGCGCGTCTTCGGCTGACCGCGGGCGCCCGGTCGCGCCCGTCGGTCGACCCCGCCCGTTGCTCGAGCCGGTCGAGACCCCGGAGAGCAGTGCTCAGCCGGCGGCGCGCTCGGTGGGCGGGGAGTGCCGCTCCTCGGCCTCGTGGCCCGGCGTCAGGTGGTCGGCGTCGGAGAGCCGGAGCGGGGTGAACCGGCCCCCGCTGGCCGCCGAGACCGGCTCGGTCGCGAGGCACAGGTGGTCGCCGCCCTCGTCGAGCAGGCTGGTACGGCGTACGACGACGCGGTGCGGGCAGTCGAGGAGCACGGGCAGCCCGCCGGGCCCGGTCTCGGTGCGCAGCCCGGCGAACTTGTCGTCGCGGTCGCCGGTCAGCGTGCCGAACCGCTCGGCCAGCGCGAGGTCGTCGGCGGTGAGGAAGTGCAGCGCGAGGTGCGTGGAGCGCTGCGCGACCCGGGCGGTGTGGTTGGCCTTGGACAGCCACACGCAGTAGCGCTCCGGCTCGATGCTGGACTGCGCGTGGAACCCGACCAGGCAGCCGCCCCACTCGCGCACGCCATCGGTCTCGTTGCCGGTCGTCACCACGATCAGCGGGGTGTCGATCGAGGACATGATCGCGGAGAACGGGTCCTGCTCAGGCATCGGTCGGCCTCTCGTAGCGAAGGAACAACGTGTCGTCCGCGGCGATCGCGTGGCGCAGCGCGAAGCGGCGCAGCGGGCTGTCCGGCGGGGCGATCGACACCGGCAGCAGGTCGCCGCCGAGCAGCGGGGCGACGGTGAGGCAGAGCTCGTCGAGGCGGTCGTGCGCGACCAGCTCACCGAGCCAGCGCGGACCGCCCTCGCAGAGCACCACGCGGTGGCCGCGCTCGGTCAGGGCGGCGACGGCGAGTGCCGGGTCGACCGTCTGCTCCCCCGCCACCACGACGTCGGCGACCTCGCGGGCGCGGGCGACCCGGGCGGGGTCGGCGGCCTCGCAGGTGAGCACGATCGTGCGGCGCCCCTCGGGGGCGTCGGCGAAGACCGGGCGCTCCCAGTCAAGCTCCAGCGAGCGGCTGACGACCGCGACGCCCGGGGTGTCCGGGCGCCCCTGGTCCCGGCGGGCCTCGACCAGCTGCTCGCGCAGCCGCACCGGCCCGTAGCCCTCCCGGCGTACCGTCTCCGCGCCGACGAGGACCACGTCGGCCAGCGAGCGCATGTCCACGAAGAGCCGGGCGTCCGGGCCCTCCGACAGCTCCCCGACCTTGCCGCCCACGGCCGCCGAGCCGCTCAGGGTGCCGACCATGTTGGCCATCACCCACGCCCGGTCCGGGCGGCGGCGATCGACGTCGGCGTACGGCGTGAGCAGGTCGCCCAGCTCCTCGCCGGGTCGGAGCAGGTGCATGGGAACCTCGGGACGCTCGGGGGCGGTGGACACGCGCGCCAGTGCCCAGCCCCGCCGGCCGGCACACCGTGACCCCGGCCGCCGGTGCGGCGCGCGGCTCATCGCCCGACCGCGCGCTCCAGCTCGGCCTTGCTCATCGTGGAGCGGCCCTCGATCCCCTGGGCGCGCGCCTCGGCGTACAGCTGCGCCTTGGTGCGCCCGCCCGCGCCGCGGTGCGACCTCAGCCCGCCGCGGCGTCCCGAGGAGATGTCCTCGGTCGAGGTGCGGCTGGCCTGCTCGGACTCCCCTGCGCGGGCCCGCTCCTTGTTGACCGTGCGGGCCGCGATCTCGGCGGCCTGCTCCTCGGAGCGGCCGCGGTCCGTGAGGCCGTCCTTGACGTGCTCGTACTGGCGCTCGCGCTTCGCGCTCCAGCCCTGCTGGGGCATCGGACCCTCCCTGACTCGATCGGTCCTCGCAGCTGCCCGCGGGGCCCGCGGGCGCCCGTCCGGTACCCCGAGCCCGGCGTCCACACCTCACAGCAGACCCACAGCCGGGGCACGGAGCAGGCCCAACGCCGCGCCGCACGGTGGTGCCATGACCGCCACGACCGTGCTCCCCGAGCCCCGCCAGCCGGACACCGCGGCATCGCCCGCCCGCTGGTCGGGCCGCACCCACCGCCTCGGGCTGGCTGCCCTGCTGACCGCCACCGCCGTGCTCTACCTGTGGGGTCTCGACGCCTCCGGGTGGGCCAACACCTTCTACTCCGCCGCCGCGCAGGCCGGGTCGGAGTCCTGGACGGCCTTCTTCTTCGGCTCCTCCGACGCCGCGAACAGCATCACCGTGGACAAGACCCCGCTCTCGCTGTGGCCGATGGCCCTGGCGGTGCGGCTCTTCGGGCTGTCGTCGTGGTCGATCCTGGTGCCGCAGGCGATCGCCGGCGTGCTGTCGGTGTGGCTGCTGAGCGCGACGGTCCGCCGCTGCACCGGGTCCGGCGGCGCCGGACTGCTCGCCGGCGCGGCCCTCGCGCTGACGCCGGTGGCCGCGCTGATGTTCCGCTTCAACAACCCCGACGCGCTGCTCGTGCTGCTGCTCGTCGCCTCGGCGTACGCCGTGCTGCGCGCGCTGGAGCCCCGTGCCGCCGACGACCCCGGCAACCCGGGCAACCCCGACGTCCCGGCGCGGCACCCGGTGCGCTGGCTCGCACTGGCCGGGGCACTGGTCGGGCTGGCGTTCCTGACCAAGATGCTCCAGGCGTTCCTGGTCCTGCCGGCGTTCGCGCTGGTCTACCTGATGGCCGGGCGGGCCACCGTGCCCACGCGGCTCGGCCACCTGCTGGTCGCGTTCGGCTCCATGGTCCTGGCCGGCGGCTGGTGGGTCGCGATCGTCGAGCTGTGGCCGGCCGCCAGCCGTCCCTACATCGGCGGCTCCCAGCACGACTCGATCATCGAGCTGACCCTGGGCTACAACGGCTTCGGTCGCCTCAACGGCAACGAGACCGGCGCCGTGGGCGGGGGTGGTCCGGGAGGGGGCGGCGGCCCCTCGTGGGGCGAGACCGGCCTGGGCCGGATGTTCTCCGGCGAGATCGGCGGCCAGATCGCCTGGCTGCTGCCCGCCGCGCTGATCCTGCTCGTCGCCGGCCTGTGGTTCACCCGCAGCCGGGCGCGCTCCGACCTGACCCGCGCCGCGCTGGTCCTGTGGGGCGGCTGGCTGCTGGTCACCGGTCTGACCTTCAGCCTGATGGCCGGCATCTTCCACGCCTACTACACCGTCGCGCTCGCGCCGGCGATCGCCGCGCTCGTCGGCATCGGCGCCGCCCTGGTCTGGCAGCACCGCCACACCGCGACGGCCACTGGTGTGGCCGTGCTGAGCGTCGCCACGACCGCCTTCACCGCCTTCGTGCTGCTCGGGCGTAGCCCCGAGTTCGTGCCGTGGCTGCGCTGGGTGGTCCTCGTCGTCGGCCTGCTGGCCGCGGCGGCACTCCTCGCCCTCTCCTGGCTGCCGCGCCGCGCGCTCCTCGCCACCGTGGCGGTCGCGCTGGTCGTCGCCCTGGCCGGCCCCGCGGCGTACGCCGTGCAGACCGCGAGCACCCCGCACGTCGGGTCCATGCCGACTGCCGGCCCGAGCGTCGTCGGTGGTGGCCCGGGCGGAGGTCCCGGCGGCGGCCCGGGTGGTCCGGGTGGCGCTCCCGGCGGCGGCTTCGGCGCCCCGCCCGGCCAGGGTCAGCTTCCCGGCCAGCCCCCGGGCCAAGGACAGTCGCCGGGCCAGGCGCCCGGGCAGGGCGGCGGCCCCGGAGGTCTCCTGCACGGCAGCGAGCCGGGCGAGGAGCTGACCGCGCTGCTCGAGCAGGACGCCGAGGACCACACCTGGGTCGCGGCCGCCGTGGGCTCCAACAGCGCGGCGGGCTACCAGCTCGCCACCGAGGAGCCGGTGATGGCGATCGGCGGTTTCAACGGCTCCGACCCGAGCCCGACGCTCACGGAGTTCCAGCAGCTGGTCGCGGACGGCGAGATCCACTACTTCATCGGAGGGGACGGCTTCGGCCCCTCGATGGGCGGCTCGCAGGCGAGCAGCGAGATCTCCGCGTGGGTGGAGCAGGCCTTCACCCCGACCACCGTCGACGGCGTCACGGTGTACGACCTGACCAGCCCGACCAGCGACCTCGGCGAGCTCGGAGGTGCGGCATGAGCGCCCTGTCCTCGACCGTCACGGCCCTCGGGCCGACCTCCGCCCCGGCGACCCTCGACGTGGTGATCCCGGTCCACAACGAGGAGCGGGACCTGGCCGCTTCGGTCGAGCGGGTGCGTGCCCACCTGGCGACGCTCCCCTGGCCGGCGCGGGTGACGATCGCCGACAACGCCAGCACCGACGGCACCGCCGTGATCGCGCACCGCCTGGCGCGTGCGTACGACGACCTCCGGGTCGTGCACCTACCCGAGAATGGCCGCGGGCGGGCGTTGAAGAAGGTCTGGTCCACCTCCGAGGCCGCCGTGCTGGTCTACATGGACGTCGACCTCTCCACCGACCTCAACGCGCTCCTCCCGCTGGTGGCGCCGCTCATCAGCGGGCACTCCGACCTGGCGATCGGCACGCGCCTGAACCGCGCCTCGCGGGTGGAGCGCGGACCCAAGCGGGAGCTGATCTCGCGCTGCTACAACGTGCTGCTGCGCGGCACGCTGCGGGCGCGGTTCTCCGACGCCCAGTGCGGGTTCAAGGCGATCCGCGCCGACATCGCCCGCGAGCTGCTGCCGCTGGTGCACGACGACGCCTGGTTCTTCGACACCGAGCTGCTGGTGCTCGCCGAGCGCGCCGGCCTGCGCATCCACGAGGTGCCGGTCGACTGGGTCGACGACCCCGACAGCCGGGTCGACCTCGTGCGCACCGCGCTCGAGGACCTGCGCGGCATCGTGCGCGTGGGCACCGCGCTGGTGTCGGGCCGGGTCCCGGTCTCCGACGTCGCGGCCCGGCTGGGCCGCGCCTCGGCGGGCGCCGGCGGCGGTCGCCTCGGCATGCAGCTGGTGATGTTCGGGCTGGTCGGGGCCGCCTCGACGCTGGCCTACGCGGTGCTGTTCCTGCTGCTGCGGGGCGCGGTCTCGCCGTTCCTGGCCAACCTGGTGGCGCTGCTCCTGACCGCGGTCGCGAACACCGCCGCGAACCGGCGCCTCACCTTCGGCGTGCGCGGACGCGACGGAGCGGTGCGCCACCAGCTGCGAGGCCTCGCCGTCTTCGGCGCCGGACTCGTGGCCACCAGCGGGTCGCTGTGGCTGCTGCACGCCGCCGGAATCGACGACGGGGGCGTGGAGGTCGCGGTGCTGACGCTGACGAACCTCGCGGTGACCGTCCTGCGGTTCGTGGCGATGCGGGTCTGGGTGTTCACCGGGCGCCGCCGCTCAGCGCACCGCCCGGGCGATCTCCTCCAGCGCGAGGTCGACGTCCGCGGGCGTGGTCCAGCGACCGACTGAGAACCGGAGCGCCCCGAGGGCGCGGTCGCGGTCGGCACCCATCGCGGTCAGCACCGGCGAGGGGGTGTGCTGCCCGCTGTGGCAGGCCGAGCCGGTCGAGGCCGCGACCCCGGGCAGCGCGGCGAGCAGGTCGTGGGCCACCACCCCGGCGAGGCTGACGTTGAGCGTGTTGGGCAGCCGCTCGCGCACCGGCCCGTTCAGCACGACGCCACCGGGGTGCAGCTGCTCGAGCCCGCGGTGCAGCCGGTCGCGGAGGAGCGCCAGCCGCTCCGGGACGCCCTCGGCCAGGTCGGCCGCGGCGAGCCGGGCCGCCGCGGCGAGCGCGACGACGAGGGCGACGTTCTCGGTCCCCGCCCGCAGCCCGCCCTCCTGGCCGCCTCCGTAGACGACCGGCTCGAGGTCGAGGCCCGCACGCACGTGGAGCGCCGCGACCCCCTTCGGGGCGTACATCTTGTGACCGACCACGGTGAGCAGGTCGACGCCGAGATCCTCGACGTCGAGCTCGACCTTCCCCGCCGCCTGCGCCGCGTCGCAGTGGACCAGGGCCCCGTGGCGCCGGGCGACGGCCGCGAGCTCCCGCACCGGCTGGAGCGCGCCGGTCTCGTTGTTCGCGGCCATCATCGAGACCACGCTCCGCTCCCCCGCCGTCGCCGCGGAGGCGGGCCGCGCCAGCAGGTCCTCGAGGAGGTCCACCTCCACCAGGCCGTCGGCGCCGACGGGCAGCACGGTGACCTGCGTGCCGTGGTGGCGCGCGAGTGCGGCGCAGGTGGCCAGCACCGCGGGGTGCTCGGTGGCCTGGGTGACGACGTGCGAGCGGGGAGCCGACGGGCTCAGCACGCTGCCGCGCAGCGCCAGCAGGTTCGCCTCGGAGCCGGACCCGGTGAACACCACGTCGCCGGGGCCGGCCCCGAGGAGCCGCGCGACGTCGGCGCGGGCCTGCTCCACGGCCTCGTGCGGCCGGCGCCCGAGGGCGTGCGAGCTGGACGGGTTGCCGAAGTCCTGCATCAGGTACGGCAGCGCCGCCGCGGTCACCCGCGGGTCCACGGGCGTGGTGGCGTTGTGGTCGAGGTAGACCGGCCCGTCGCGCAGGCCGACGGGCTCCTGCGGCAGGGCACCCGTCCGGTTCGTCCGGTTCGTCCGGTTCATCGGGCCAGCCTAGGGACCCGCGCCGCGGACTCGGGTCCGTCGCGTCAGCGCGGCGGCGGGTCCTGTGGACGCAGGCCCGCGAGCAGGATCGAGACCAGGCGCGCCTGGAGGTCGGGCGCGACCAGCAGCACCGACGCCGGCTGCGGCCGGGTGATCGTGCCCACCGCGATCACCAGCTCGAGGGCGGTGAGGTCGGGACGCACCAGGCGGTGCTCCCGCACGGCGGCGAGCAGCTCGTCGAGCCGAGCGAGGGTGCGGTCCTGGGCCTCGCGCACCGGCGGGGCCAGGGCGTCGGCGACGTGCTCGGCCAGGGCGGCGGTCAGCGCCCCGAGGTCCAGGTCGACGAGGCGCCGCAGGCAGGTCTCCCACGCCGGGCCCGGCGCCGTGTCGAGACCCGTCACGGCCTCCTCCGCCGCGGCCTCGAGGTCGGCGAGGATCGCCAGCGCGACCTCGTCCAGGAGCGCACCGCGCGAGTCGAAGTTGCGGTACAGCGTCGCGATCCCGACGCCGGCCGCCTCCGCCACGGTGTCGAGGGCGACTTCGCTGCCGCGCTCGGCGAACAGGTTGCGCCCGGCCTCCACGATCGCCGCACGCCGCCTCGCCGCATCCGCCCGCATCGACCCCTCCTCGCCGGCGTCCCGCGCCGAGCTGATCACGCCGAGTTGATCCCACCGGCGAAGCGGAGCATAGTCCTCCTCATAAGCGGAGGATCTTCCTCCGCTTAAGGAAAAGGACCGTGATGACCCAGACCCCTCCCCCCGCGACCGAGGCCCCCGCCGCAGCGCCGGGCGGCCGCCGTCCGCTGCCGCCCCTGGCACGGCTCGTCGGCATGAGCGCCGGGCTGGGCGCGATCCTGGTGCTCCTGCTGGCGGTCTTCATCCTCCCCTCGCTCAAGAGCGGGGCCCACGACCTGCCGATCGGCATCGTCGGCGAGGCCTCCGCCACCGCCGCGCTCGAGGAGGCCGTGACCGCCACCGCCCCCGACGCGTACGACGTGGAACGGCTCGCCTCCCGCGACGCCCTCGCGGACGCCGTGCGCGACCGCGAGGTCGTGGGCGGGTTCGTGGTCACCGACGACGGCCTGGAGGCGCTCGTCGCCAGCGCCGGCTCGCCCGCCATCTCCGCGACGCTGGGCGCCACCGCCACCGCGGTGGGCGAGACGGCCGGGACCGAGGTGACGCTCACCGACATCGTGCCGCTCCCGGAGGCCGACCCCACCGGTATCGGCATCGGCGGGCTCGCCTTCCCGCTGGTCTTCGGCGGCATCGTCCCCGTCGTCGCCTTCGGCGCGATCTTCCCGCGCAGCACCCGCTGGCGGCTGGCCGGGCTGGCCGGATTCGCACTGCTCGGCGGCCTCCTGGTCGCCGCCGTCCTGCGCTTCTGGTTCGGCAGCATCGAGACCGGCTTCTGGCCGGTCGCGGGCTCCATGGCCCTGGGCATCGGCGCCCTCGCGTTCCCGCTCGCCGGCCTCAAGCAGCTCCTCGGCGGCAAGGGCTTCACGATCGGCGCGATGACGATGATGTTCCTGGGCAACCCGCTCGCCGGGATCGCGACCACCGGCGCCTGGCTGCCCTCCGGGCTGGGTGCCTTCGGCCAGGTCCTGCCCCCGGGTGCCGCGGGCGCGCTGGTCCGCTCCTCGGCGTACTTCGGCGGCGCCGGCGGGCTGGTCCCGGGCCTCACCCTGCTCGCGTGGATCCTGGTCGGCCTCGCGCTGTACACCGTCGGCACCCGGCCCGCGGCGGCTCGATCTGCGGCCGCCGACGCCTGATCCCGGTGTGCGCCGACCGGCCCGTCCGGGCCCGGACACGGCGACGGCCGCGCACCCGTGGAGGTGGTGCGCGGCCGCGTCGTACGACGGGGTCAGGAGCCGGCGGCTGCCTTCGCTGCGGCGACCTCGGTCTCGGCGCCGGCGGTGGAGAGGTTGCCGCCCTTGTCCTCGAGGTGGGCGCGGATGAACCAGTGGAACAGCTCCAGCTGCTCGGTCTGGCTGATGAAGATGTCCTCGGTGATCGGGTCGAGCTCGCCGAGCTCGCCGATGCCCTCGCGGTAGCTGGCGATCACGCCCTGGTAGACGAGGTCGAGCGCGCCGAGGTGCTCCTGGGTGGTCGCCCGCCCGATGGAGTACTCGTCCCACGAGCGCTCCTTGACGATCGCGCCCGGCGTGCCCATCGGCGAGCCGCCGAGGGTCGCGATCCGCTCGGCGAGGTCGTCGGCGAACCCACGGACGGCCTCGACCTGCGGGTCGATCATCTCGTGCACGGCGATGAAGTGGGGGCCCACGACGTTCCAGTGCACGTGCTTCAACGTCAGGTGCAGGTCGTTGCAGGCGTGGAGGCGGTCCTGGAGGAGAGCGACGGTGCGCTTGGCGTCTTTCGCGCTCATCCCGGGGACGGTGTAGTGGAGCTTCGAAGTGGTGGCCATGGCGACGCGGTACCCGTGGCCCATTCGCCACAAACGGCCTGACCAGACCGTGGCGGGTCGTTCGGGGCGCGGGCCGCGGGTGCGGGCGCGCGGTTGCGTGCAGCCGCCGGCGACCTCCGCGGCGGCCCGAGCGGGGTGAGCCGATGGCTCGTGCGGGTACCCGGACGGCATGCACCCCGAGACCAACCGACCCGGCCACACCGGCAGCGACCGGCCCGTCGACCTCGAGGGCGTCCCCGCGCAGGAGGACGTCTCCGTCGCCGACGCCGTCGAGCGCGTGGACCGCGAGCCCGAGGAGCAGGAGAACCGCGAGGAGGGCCGCGAGGGCCACGGCCCGGAGATCGTCGTCGACGAGGTCCCCGAGTCCGACCCGGCCCAGGAGGTCGCCACCACCTCCCCGCCGCCCGAGGAGCCCACCGGCACCTCGCAGTGGGAGGCGCCCTGAGCCGCTGCGCCGGCGCCCGCGCCCCGCGTGACAGCTAGCGGGCGCCCGCCCCCAGCACCCGCCCGAACAGCTCCTCCAAGGCGGCGAAGTGCCGCTCGGTGGCGGCCTCGTCGTACGCCGAGGAATCCGACATCGTGTAGCCGTGCGGGGCGGGGTAGACCTCGTTGACGGAGCGCAGGCCGGCCGCGTCGAGCGCCTCGCCCAGGGCGGAGACGGCCTCGGGCGGCATCGCGGCGTCGTTCGCCGCGTGGCCGAAGACGAACTCCGCGCGGGCCCGGGCGAGCGCGAGGTGAGGGCTGTCGGGGTCCTCGGTCACCAGCCTGCCGCCGTGGAACCCGCCCACCGCGGCCACCTCGTCGGGGAACAGCCCCGCGGTGCGCACCGCGAGCCGCGCTCCCATGCAGTAGCCGGTGACCCCGATCGGGCCGCTGGCGTGCTCGCGCAGCGCCGCGAGCCAGGCCGGGGCGTCGGCGTCGGACAGCGCGGGGGTCAGCCGGTGCACCCGGGGCATCGCCTCGGCGAAGAAGGCCTCGCGGTTGCCGGGCACGCGCAGGTCGGCGTGCGGGGCGAGGTCGGCTGCGCGGCCCTCGCGGTGGAACACGTGCGGCGCCAGCACGACGTGGCCCCACGAGGCGATCCGGTCGGCCATCTCCGCGATCCGCGGACGCAGCCCGATCGCGTCGACGTAGAGCAGCACGCCCGGGCGTCCGGGCACGTCCTCACCGGTCAGGTAGGCCTCGGCGGCACTCGCCGGCGTCGCGATCTCGATGGTGCGTCCCATGACCGAGAAGCCTAGTGAGGCCGCCCCCGTCCGCGGACGGGGGCGACCGCCTCAGCCGCTTGCGAGCAGCCCCCGCACCACGCGCAGCCCCACCGACACCCGCGCCAGGTCGGTCTGGTCGTCGGAGCAGATGTCGCCCAGCGTCTCCGCGGCCCGGGTGATCCCGGCGGGGTCCGCCTCCTCCCAGGCCGCGACCCGGGCGGGTGCGGAGTCCTCGGGCGAGGACGTCGCCAGCACCCGCGCGGTGAGCTGGGTGTGCACCGCGTGCAGGTCCTCGCGCAGCGCGGCGCGCGCCATCGTCTGCCAGCGGTCGGCGCGCGGCAGCGAGGCGATCCGGTGCGCCAGCCCCGGCAGGCCGAGCCGCTCGCCCAGGGTCACGTGCACGCGCACCACCTCGTCCGGGTCCAGCCCCTCGCGCTCGGCGACCTCGATCACGCCGAGCAGCATCGAGGCCGGCGCGAGCACCGCGACCCGGGAGGCGAGGTCCTCCGGGACCCCGTCGTCGACCAACCGCTCCAGCCGGGACCGGTACGCCGCCAGCTCGCGGCCCACCATCAGCTCGGGCAGCCGTGCGAGCACCTCCTGCACCGGCCCGCGGTAGCGCTCCACGGTCTCGATGCTGTCCAGCGGCCCGCGCCGGGTGGTGACCAGCCAGCGCGACGCGCGCTCCACCAGGGTGCGCATCTCCAGGCGCATCCGGGTCTGCACCGCGGCGTCGATGCGGTTGTCGTAGGTGGCGATCTCGCGGCGCAGCTCCAGGGAGCCGAACATCTCGCGGGCCACGAAGTTGGCCCGGGTCAGCTCCGCCGCCGAGGCGGTGGTCTCCCCCGCCAGCCGCGGCCAGTAGGTGATCCCGGCGCCGTTGACCAGGTCGTTGACCACCTGGGTCACGATGATCTGGCGACGCAGCGGGTGGGCGTCGACCTCCTCGGCGAAGCCCTCCCGGACCGCGCGCGGGAAGTAGCTGGACAGCTCGCGGGCCAGATAGGGGTCCTCGGGCAGGTCGGTGGCCAGCAGCTCGTCGGCCAGCACGATCTTGGTCCAGGCCATCACCACCGAGAGCTCGGGCGCGCTGAGCCCCTCCTCGCGGTCCAGGCGCGCGGCCACTTCGCGTCGGCTCGGCAGCCCCTCGAGGGCCCGGTTGAGCACGCCGCGCCGCTCCAGCTGGCGGATCCAGTCCTCGTGGACGTGCAGCATCGACGGCGCGTGGTGCAGGGCGTTGGCCAGCGCCAGGTTCTGCTCGTCGTTGTCGTGCAGCACCAGCGCCGCGACCTCGTCGGTCATGTCGGCCAGCAGCGTGTTGCGCTGCTTGGTGGTGAGGTCCCCGCGGCGTACGACCCGGTCCAGCAGGACCTTGAGGTTGACCTCGTGGTCGGAGGTGTCCACGCCCGCGGAGTTGTCGATGAAGTCGGTGTTGATCCGCCCACCGTGGCCGGCGCCGCCCTCGCGGGCGTACTCCACCCGCCCGGCCTGGGTGAACCCCAGGTTGCCGCCCTCGCCCACGCAGGCGGCACGCACCTCGCGCCCGTCGACGCGGATCGCGTCGTTGGACTTGTCCCCGGCGTCGGCGTGCGACTCCCCGGAGCCCTTGACGTAGGTGCCGATCCCGCCGTTCCACAGCAGGTCGACCGGCGCGCACAGGATCGCGCGCATCAGCTCCGCCGGGGTCAGTGTCTCCACGTCGTCGCCGAGACCGAGCGCGGCCCGGACCTGCGGGCTGATCTCGACCTTCTTCGCCGAGCGGGACACCACGCCGCCGCCCTCGGAGATCAGGTCGCGGTCGTAGTCCTGCCAGCTGCTGCGCGGCAGCTCGAAGAGCCGCCGGCGCTCGGCGTACGACGTCGCGGCGTCGGGCGTCGGGTCGAGGAAGATGTCGCGGTGGTCGAAGGCCGCTACCAGGCGGGTGTGCTCGGAGCAGAGCATGCCGTTGCCGAACACGTCGCCGCTCATGTCGCCGATCCCGACGGCGGTGAAGTCCTCGCGCTGGCAGTCGATCCCGCGCTCGCGGAAGTGGCGCTGCACCGAGACCCACGCGCCGCGCGCGGTGATGCCCATCGCCTTGTGGTCGTAGCCCACCGACCCGCCGGAGGCGAAGGCGTCACCGAGCCAGAACCCGTAGTCGGCCGCCACCTCGTTGGCGAGGTCGGAGAAGGTCGCGGTGCCCTTGTCGGCGGCCACCACCAGGTAGCTGTCGTCCCCGTCGTGGCGTACGACGTGGGGCGGCGGCACCGTCTCGGCGTCGACGAGGTTGTCGGTGACGTCGAGCAGCCCGCAGATGAAGGTGCGGTAGCAGGCCTTCCCCTCGGCCAGCCAGGCCTCGCGGTCCCCGGGCGGCGGCAGCTGCTTGGCGTAGAACCCGCCCTTCGCCCCGACCGGGACGATCACGGTGTTCTTCACCATCTGCGCCTTGACCAGCCCGAGCACCTCGGTGCGGAAGTCGTCGCGCCGGTCCGACCAGCGCAGCCCTCCGCGCGCGACCGCGCCGAAGCGCAGGTGCACACCCTCGACCCGAGGGGAGTACACGAAGATCTCGTACGACGGGCGCGGCTCGGGCAGCTCCGGGATCGCCGCGGGCTCGAGCTTGAGGGAGATGTAGGGACGTGGGCCGCGCGCCGGGTCGTCCCCGATCGGGCGGAAGTAGTTGGTCCGCAGGGTGGCGCGGACGTGGGTCAGGTAGGAGCGCAGGATCCGGTCGTGGTCCAGGCTGACGACCGCGTCGAGGGCCGAGGTGATCTCCTGCTCGAGGTCGTCGACCTCGGCGACCCGCTCCTCGGAGTCCGGGGCGAGGCCCGCGCCGGGGTCGAAGCGGGCCTCGAACAGGCGCACCAGCAGCCGGGTGATGTCGGTGTTGGCGACCAGCGCGTGCTGGATCGTGGAGAGCGCGAACGGCGAGCCGCCCTGGCGCATGTAGCGGGCGTAGGCGCGCAGCAGGGTGGCCTGGCGCCAGGTCAGCCCGGCGCCGAGCACCAGCGCGTTGAAGCCGTCGGTCTCGTTGAAGCCCTCCCACGAGGCCCGGACGGCGTCCTGGAACAGCTCGTGGCCGTGCGGGGGCATATCGCCGTCGTGGCGCAGCCCGAAGTCGTAGACCACGAAGCGCCGCTCGTGGCCCTCCAGCTCGTAGGGCCGCTCGTCGACGACCTCGACGCCCATCGAGGACAGCATCGGCAGCACGCGCGAGAGCGACAGCGGCGGGCCGACCCGGTAGAGCTTGAGCCGCATCTCGCCCCGGTCGGCGTCGGGGGTCTTGTGCAGCGCGAGGTCGAGGCCCTCCTCGCCCTCGATCGCCTCCAGGCGGGCGGCGTCGACCGCGGCGCTGCGCGGGGAGAAGTCCTCCTTGTAGCCCTCCGGCCAGGCGTCGGCGAAGCGGCGGCCCAGCTGGGCGCCGGTCTCCTCGCCGTACTCGCTGATGACCGCGCCGAGGAAGTCGTCGCGCCAGGACCTCGACGCCTCGGCCATGCGGCGCTCGAGGTCGGCGGTGTCGACCTCCGGGGGCTCGCTGCCCTCGGGCAGATGCACCACGAAGTGCACGCGCGCGGTCGTGGACTGGTTGATGCCGACGGTGAACTCGGTGGAGACCCCGCCGAGCCGCTCGAGCAGGATCCGCGCGAACCGCTCGCGCACGGTGGTGTTGTAGCGGTCGCGCGGCAGGTAGACGAGCACCGAGACGTAGCGGCCGTAGGTGTCGGTGCGGGTGAGCACCCGCACCGCCCGCCGCTCCCGCGCGTGCATCGCGGCCTCGGCCAGCGGCGCGAGCTCGTCGACGCTGGTGTGCAGCAGCTCGTCGCGCGGATAGGTCTCCAGGGTGTCCATCAGCGCCCGCCCGGCGTAGCTGCGCGGGTCGAACCCGCTGCGCCGCAGGACCGCCGCCGCGCGCTCGCGCAGCAGCGGGATGCGCACCAGCGACTCGGCGTACGCCGAGCTGGACAGCAGGCCCAGGAACCGGCGCTCCCCCACGACCTCACCGGACTCGTCGAAGACCTTCACGCCGACGTAGTCCAGGTACGCCGGGCGGTGCACGGTGGCCCTCGAGTTGGCCTTGGCCAGCACCAGCAGCGTCTTCTCGCGCGCCTTGGCCCGCACGCGCGGCGGCAGCGCCCCCGCCTCCGCGGACATGTCCGGGTCCGCGCGCAGGATCCCCAGCCCGGTGCCGGGCACGGCACGCAGCCGGTCCTGGCCGCCCTCGCGGCACAGCTCGTACTCGCGGTAGCCGAGGAAGGTGAAGTGGTCGTCGGCGAGCCAACTCAGCAGCTCGCGGCTCTGGCGGACCTCCTCGGGGTCCAGGCCGAGGGGCGGCTCGGCGCCGAGCTCGCCCACGATCTCCAGCATCCGGCCGCGGGTGCGCGGCCAGTCCTCGGTGGCGTCGCGCACGTCGCGCAGCACCGCCTGGACCTTCTCGACGACCTCCTCGGCGTCCTCGCCGCCCGGGACCCGGCTCACCTCGATGTGCATCCAGGACTCGCGCACGGCCTCCCCGGCCGGGCTGCGCGAGCCGTCGCGCACCGGGTCGAGCGAGACCAGGGCGCCGGTGATGTCGCGGACCGCGTCGAACTGCGGGTGGATCACCACGTGCACCTCGCGCTGCTGGCGCGAGAGCTCGACGGTGAGGGAGTCCACGAGGAACGGCATGTCGTCGACGACCACCTCGACCACCGAGTGACCGGCCGCCGACCAGCCGTCCCCAGCCAGCGTCGGCGTCACCACCCGGACCGCGGCGGTGCCCTGCGGGCGGGCCTGCGCCAGCTCGTAGTGGCTGGCGAGCGCGCCGTAGACGTCCACGGGCGCGCGGCCGAGCACGTCCTCGGGCGTGACGTGGCGGTAGTAGTTCGCCAGCAGCGCGTCGATCTCGTCGGGCGGCGGACCTCCGCTCCCGCGGCTTCCGCGCGCGACCTGCGCAGCCTGCTCGATCAGCTCGGACTTCTGGACCACCTGCGTCGACATTGACACGCCCCTGACCCTAGGCCGCGGGTATGACGCAGCCAACCTCGACCCGCGGGAGGCTCACAGCGCGGAGCGCAGATCCCACAGCGGCGGGTAGTACTGCAGCCCGACCCGCCCGCGCAGGTAGCCGGCCCCGCTGGAGCCGCCGGTCCCGGAGCGCGCGCCGATCATCCGCTCGACCATCACCACGTGGCGTGCTCGCCACGCGGCCGCCAGCTCGTCGTGCTCCAGGAGCGCCTCGGCCAGCGACCAGGCCTCGGCGTACGCCGCGCGGTCGCCGTACACCGTGCGCAGCGAGGCGGCGACGGCGTCCTCGGTGGCGACGTCGAGGCCCCGGGCGCGCAGCACGTCGAGGAAGGCGTCCCACAGGGTCGGCTCGGCGAGCCGCCGGGCGAGGCGGGCCTCCTCGTCGGGGGTCAGGCCGCGGAAGCGTTCGAGGTAGCTCGGGTCCCGGGCGCCGGAGAGGAACTCCAGCTCGCGGAACTGCGCCGACTGGAAGCCGCTGGCAGGGGCGAGGCGCTGGCGGAACTCCAGGAAGTCCTGCGGGGTCATCGTCTCCAGCACGTCGACCTGCTGCACCAGCACCCGCTCGATGACGTGCACGCGGCGCAGCAGGTGCCGCGCCCACCACAGCCCTCCCTCGCTCATCGCGTCGCGGGCCGCGCCGAGCTCGTGCAGCAGCTGCTTGAACCACAGCTCGTAGACCTGGTGGACGGTGATGAACAGCAGCTCGTCGTGGGCCGGCGGGTCGGACTCGAGGTGCTGGGCGTCGAGCAGCTGCGGCAGGTGCAGGTAGCTGCCGTAGGTCAGCTGCGCGCCCTGCTCCCCGAAGGACACGAACGGCTCGCTCATCTGGGCACCGTAGCCCGCGCCGACCGGGCTTGCGAGGCATGGCACGATCGCGCTGACCCGCTCGGCGCGGGCGGGCACGGCTCCCTCCCCGTGCACAGCGGCCGCGCCACCGAAGGAGATGGAGCCCATGGGCACCCGTGTCAGCCACACCCTGAGCTACGACGCGCCGCTGGCCGACGTGCACGCGATGCTGCTCGACCCCGCCTTCCGCGAGGAGGTGTGCGCCCGCGCCCGGGTGCTCAGCTCCTCGGCGGCCGTCGAGGAGCTCGACGCCGGCCACCGGGTCACCATCGAGCAGGTGCAGTCCGCCGCCGGCCTGCCGTCCTTCGCGACCCGGATCGTCGGCGACTCGATCCGGATCGTGCAGGTGGAGACCTGGACGACGACCGAGCACGCCGACGTCGAGGTCACGATCCCCGGCAAGCCGGGCGAGATGACCGGCACCGCGACCCTGTCCGAGACCGCCGGCGTCACGACCGAGCAGGTCGAGCTCGACATCCGGGTGCGCATCCCACTGGTCGCCGGCAAGGTGGAGAAGCTCGTCGCCGACATGCTCCGCAAGGCGCTCGACGTGGAGAACGCCGTCGGGCGCGAGTACCTCTCCCGGGTGTCCTGAGCCCGGCGACCGGCCGGCTCAGTCGGTGCCCATGTGCGGGTAGCGGTGGTCGGTCGGGGCAACGAAGGTCTCCTTGATCGAGCGCGGCGAGGTCCAGCGCTGCAGGTTGCTCGCGGCACCGGCCTTGTCGTTGGTGCCCGATGCCCGGCCGCCGCCGAAGGGCTGCTGACCGACGACCGCCCCGGTGGGCTTGTCGTTGACGTAGAAGTTGCCGGCCGCGAAGCGCAGCCGCTCGTTGGCCCAGGCGATCGCGGCCCGGTCCCGGGCGATCACCGCGCCGGTGAGGGCGTACGGCGCGAACGACTCCATCTGCGCCACGACCCGCTCGAAGTCGGCGTCCTCGTAGACGTGCACGGCCAGGATCGGGCCGAAGTACTCGGTGCGGAACATCTCGTCGGTCGGGTCGCCGCCCTCGACGACCGTCGGGCGCACGAACCAGCCGACCGAGTCGTCGCACTGCCCGCCGGCGAGCACCCGCAGGGAGTCGGTGGACCGGGCCCGTTCGAGGGCGGCGCGGTGCTTGGCGAAGGCCCGCTCGTCGATGACGGCGCCCATGAAGTTGCCCAGGTCGGTGACGTCGCCCATCGCCAGCGCCTCCACCTCGGCGACCAGGTCGTCGCGCATCCGCTCCCACACCGAGCGGGCGACGTACGCGCGCGAGGCGGCGGAGCACTTCTGGCCCTGGTACTCGAAGGCGCCGCGGATCAGCGCGGTCCGCAGCACGTCGGGGTCCGCGGAGGGGTGCGCGACGACGAAGTCCTTGCCGCCGGTCTCGCCGACCAGGCGCGGGTAGGTGCGGTAGGAGGCGATGTTCTCCCCCACGGTGCGCCACAGGTGCTGGAAGGTCGGCGTGGACCCGGTGAAGTGGATGCCGGCCAGGTCCGGGTCGCCGAGCACCACCTCGGAGACCGCGACCCCGTCGCCGGGCAGCATGTTGATCACCCCGGGCGGCAGGCCGGCCTCCTCCAGCAGCTCCATGGTCAGCGACGCGGCGAGCTGCTGGGTCGGTGAGGGCTTCCAGATGACGGTGTTGCCCATCAGGGCCGGGGCGGTGGGCAGGTTGCCGGCGATGGCGGTGAAGTTGAACGGCGTGATCGCGTAGACGACGCCCTCGAGCGGGCGGTGGTCGGTGCGGTTCCAGACCCCCGGGCTATTGGCGATCGGCTGCTCGGCGAGGATCTGCGCGGCGTAGTGGACGTTGAAGCGCCAGAAGTCGATGAGCTCGCAGGCGCTGTCGATCTCGGCCTGGGCCACCGTCTTGGACTGGCCCAGCATCGTGGCGGCGTTGAGCCGCTGGCGCCACGGGCCGGCCAGCAGGTCGGCTGCGCGCAGCAGGACCGCGGCCCGCTCGTCGGCCGGCAGCGCGCGCCAGCCCGGCGCGGCCTCCCGGGCGGCGGCGAGCGCGGCACGCGCGTCGTCGTGGGTGCTGGTGCGCAGCACGCCGAGCACGTGCGCGTGGTCGTGCGGCTGCACGACCGGGACCTCCGCGCCCCCGCCGGACACCCTTTCACCGCCGATGTGCGCCGGGAGGTCGACGCAGCGGGCCTCCAGGCGCTCGACCTCCCCGAGCAGGTCGGCGCGCTCCGAGCTGCCGGGTGCGTAGGTCAGGATCGGCTCGTTGACCGGGGCGGGCGGCGTCGTGAGGGCGTCCATCCGCCGACTCTCTCACCGCTCCCCGGGCACTCCAAGGGTTTCGCGGGTCCGGCTCCGCCCGGTGACAGGTTCGCTCAGAACGCCGAGCCGTCGAGCAGGTGCGGGATCTCCTGGGTGGCGAACCAGGCGAGGTCCTCGTCCGGGTCGGGCTCGGCGGCGACATCCACGTGCACGGCCACCAGGTCCGCGAGCGGCACCGGCGCGTCGGGGTCGCCCACCTCGGCGACCAGCACCACGCGCCGTTCGCCGCCCAGCTCCGCGGAGGCAAGCGCGGCCTCGGTGAGGGCGGCGTACTCGCCCTCCTCGCTCTCGTCGGGCGCGACGAACCGCTCGCCGTCGGCCGGCACCTCCCCCGCGGCCACGTGGGCCGCGAGCCGCTCGAGGGTGGTGGGGACGTAGACGCGGGTGCTCATGGCTTCCTCTTCTCGGTGCGCCGCCGCCCGCGCGAGGCCTGCGGCCGCGCGTCGGTCGTGGTCTCGACGAGCTCGTCGAGGGCCTCGCCGATCGACTGGGCGAGCACACCGGCGTCGGGGACCAGGTCGCGGTCGGCGGTGATGCCGTAGTACACCTGCCCGTCGTACGACGTGACGCCGACGGCCACCGCCTGGCCGGGCAGCAGCGACGGGACGGGGTAGGTCGCGACCATGCGCGCGCCCGCGGCGTACAGCGGGGCCTGCGGGCCCGGCACGTTGGTCACGGTGAGGTGGAACCCGCGGCGCCGCTCGGCCCCCGCCACCCGGGCGCCGATGGCGTGGAAGGTGGCGGGGGCGAAGCCGGCGATGCCCGCGAGCCGGTCGGCCGCGACGCCGCGGCCGGTCTCGTGGTGCACGCGGAAGGAGTAGGAGACCTGGTGCAGGCGGACCACCGCGCTGGGCTCGCCCACGGGGAGGTCGACCTCGTGCGCGGCGATCTGCGTGCCCAGCGAGGTCGCCTCGAGCTCCTCGTCGATGACCGAGACCGGGACGACCGCGCGCACCCGCCGCACGCCGGCGAGCGACTCCGCACGGTTCATCAGCCAGGTGCGCAGCCCACCGGCGACGCTGGCCAGCACCACGTCGTTCACCGTGCCGCCGTGCACGGCGCGCACCCGGCGGTGGTCCTCCAGGGAGCGCACCACCCCGACCACGCGGCGCTGCTGCGAGAGCACGCCGCCGAGCGGGCCGACCCGCTCGGGCGGCCGGCCGGAGAGACCGGTGGCGACGCGAGCCACCCGCTGGGCCGAGTCGTCGGCGCTGCGCAACAGCTCGCCGGCGCGGCTGCGGGCGGTGTCGAGGATCGTGGTGCGGTCGCGGACGTTGTCGCGCAGCGCGCCCAGCACCAGCGACGCCGGCGAGGGGCGCCGGCGCGGGCGCCACACGTCGGTGCCGAGCTCCTTGGGCTCGGGGGTGGTGTCGAGCAGCACCTGGCCGAGCTCGACGGTCTCCACCCCGTCGACGAGCACCTGGTGGGACTTGTAGAGCAGCGCGACCCGGCCGCCGTCCAGGCCCTCGATGAAGTAGACCTCCCACAGGGGGCGGTTGCGGTCCAGCGGGCGCGACACGATCCGCGCCACCAGCTCGCGCAGCTGGTCACCGGTGCCGGGACGCGGCAGCGCCGAGCGCCGCACGTGGAACTCCAGGTCGAAGTGCGGGTCGTCGACCCAGACCGGGTTGGCCAGCCGCCCGGGCACCGTCTGGAGCCGCTGGCGGTAGCGCGGCACGAAGGAGATCCGCTCGGAGATCAGCCGCAGGAGGCACTCGTGGTCGAACCCGCTCTCGCCGGGCTCGAAGATCTCGACGGTCGCGTTGTGCATCGGGGTCGACGGGGTCTCCTCGGCCAGCAGCGCCAGGTCCCGCGGACGCAGTCGCTCGCCCATCGCCACGCCCTTCCCTCGCCGACCGGGCCACCGGGACCCCCGCTTGCTCCGCATGGGATTCTGGCAGACGTCGGGACCGGGTCGGCGCAGCAGCCGTCCGACACGTGCACACGCCCGCGGAGAACCACGCTCACCACGACAACGAGGAAGTGTCCCCCATGCGCCGTTCGATCGCGATCCCTGCGGTCCTCGCGACCTGCCTGTTCCTCGCCGCCTGCGGCGGCGAGGACGACAGCGACCCCGCCGACCCGGCGGACCCGAAGGTCATCGAGGTCACGATCCAGGACGGCACCGTCACCCCGAACGGCGAGCGGGTCCAGCTCGCCCAGGGCCAGGACGTCGAGTTCCTGATGGACGCGGACAAGCCGGGCGAGCTGCACGTGCACACCGACGGCGACGGCCAGACGCTGCCCTACGACAAGGGGATCAGCACGCTCGCGCTCGACCTCGACGAGTCGCCGGGCCGCATCGAGGTGGAGACCCACGACCCCGACGTCGTGGTCGTCCTGCTCGAGATCCGCTGAGGTGCCCGCAGACGGGCTGACACTGGCGCATGGGATCGGCGGGGCGAAGGACCTGCCGATCTCACCGGAGCTGGCCATCGCCGGCGCGGTCGCGGCGCTGGTGCTCTCCTTCACCGTGCTCGCCGTCGCGTGGCGCACGCCGCGCTTCGACGGCCCCGCCAGCGGGCGACCCGCCCCGGAGCTGCTGAGCCGGGTCGTGCTGTCCACGCCGTTCCGCGTCGCCGCCCGGACCCTCGGCATGGCGCTGTTCCTCTTCTCCGCCACCGCGGCGCTGTTCGGGCAGAACCTGCTGACCAACCCCATCTTCGGGATCTTCTACGTCTGGTGGTGGGTGGGCCTGGTGCCCGCCTCGTTCCTCCTCGGTCCGGTCTGGAAGGCGATCAGCCCGGTCCGCACCATCAACCTGCTCCTCGCCAGGCTCACCGGCTCCGACCCCGAGCGCGGCCTGATGGAGTACCCCGCCCGGCTGGGCTACTGGCCCGCCGCGGTCGGGCTGTTCGCGTTCGTGTGGCTGGAGCTGGCCTACGTCTACTCCACCGAGCTCGGGCCGGTGCGCCTGTGGTGCGCGGTGTACGTCGCGGTGATGCTCGTGGGCGGCGCGCTGTTCGGCAACCGGTTCTACGAGCGCGCCGACCCCTTCGAGGTCTACTCCACGCTGGTGGGCAAGCTGTCGATCTGGGCGGTGCGCGAGGGCCGGCTGCTGGTGCGCACCCCGCTGTCCAACCTCGACTCGGTCGAGGTCGGTCCCGGGCTCGTCGCCGTCGTGTCGGTGCTGTTCGGCAGCACGGCGTACGACTCCTTCCGGGAGAGCACCTACTGGCTGAAGTTCATCCAGAACAACGAGACGATCCGCACGACACCCTGGCTGGGCGAGTGGATCGGCACCTTCGGGCTGCTCGCGCTGGTGCTGCTGGTCCTGGCGATCTTCGTGCTCGCCACGATGGCCACCGGGGTCCGGGTGGACCCGCACAGCGGCCCCCGCACCCGGTGGGCGGTACGCCGCGCGCTGCCCGACCAGTTCGCGCACTCGATCGTGCCGATCGTGGTCGGCTACATCGTCGCGCACTACTTCACCTACCTGGTGGAGATGGGCCAGCTGACGCTGATCCAGGCCAGCGACCCGCTCAGCAACGGCAGCAACCTCTTCGGCACCGGTGACTGGAAGGTGAACTACGGCCTCGCCGAGCACCCGACCTTCATCGCCAACCTCAAGGTCGTCGCGGTGGTGATCGGGCACCTCCTCGGCGTCGTCGCCGCCCACGACCGGGCGATCCGGCTGCTTCCGCCGCGCCACCAGCTGGTCGGCCAGCTGCCGCTGCTGTTCGCGATGGTGGCCTTCACCGCAGGCGGGCTCTACCTGCTCTTCGCGTCCTGACGCCTCTCGCCGGCGCCCCGAGCAGGGCGTCGGCGAGGACGCCGATCCCTCGCGCCAGCGCGGAGTCGCCGCCGTCGGGGACGGTGCGCCCGGTGACCAGGGCCCGGTCGGTCGCGGCGCGGTCCTCGGGAAGGAAGTGCAGCCCGGCCAGCGGCACGAAGCCCGAGACCATCGCGCCCACGTCGCGCTCGGACCAGCCCAGGGTGCCGCGCATCCGGTTGACCACCACCCGCAGCGGGGCGGTGACGCCGCTCTCGCGCAGCTCCACCAGGCCGCGGGCCAGCCGGGCCAGCCCGACCGGGTCCGCGGTGCCGACCACGACCACCTCGTCGGCGGCCCCCAGTGCCCCGAGGGTGAGCTGGTGGCGGGCCGGCCGCGGCCCGAGGTCACCGTGCGGGTCGCCCTCCAGGCTCGGGCCGGTGTCGACGACCACCTGCCCGGCCGCCCGGGCGACGTCGAGCAGGACCTCGAGCGCCCCGGGCCGCACCTCGATCCAGCGGTCGGGCCGGGGCAGCCCGGTGACGACGGAGAGATAGGGGTCCAGGGCCCGCTGGACGGTGTCGAAGCGCTCCGCGAGCTGCCCGGCCGAGGCGAGCCGGGCGGCGGCGAGCAGGCCGGAGACCTCGTCGAGGATGCCCAGCTGCTGGGCGACGCTCGCGGCCTGCGGGTCCGCGTCGACCAGCACGGTGCGCAGCTGGCGGCGGGCGAGCTCGGCGGCCAGGGCGACCGCGACCGTGGAGCGCCCCGGGGCACCGGCCGGCCCCCAGACCGCGACGACACGGCCCGGCGCCGCCGGGTCCCGCGGCGTACGGTCGCCGGCGTCGGCGTCCTCCGGCACGGCGCCGTCCTGGGCCTCGCCGGGCCGGGCCGGGCCCGGCTCCCCCGCGGCCAGCACGGCACCGGGGAGCTCCTCGAGGCCGTCCTCACCGATCGCGGAGGCGATCCCGAGGCGTACGGCGTGCAGGCGCGCGGCGTCCGCGGTGGTGGTGCGCGGCACGACCGCGACCGTGCGGACGGCGTGGGCGCGCAGGTGCTCCACCGCGGGGCCGTCGAGGCCCGGCGCGTCCAGCCCGACGACGGCGACGTCGGCCTGCCCCGCCGACGCGGCGGCGAGCAGGTCGTCGACGTCCACGCAGCGCTTGAGCACGACCACCCCGGGCGCCTCCCCGAGCAGCGTCATCGCGCGCGGCTCCCACGCCGCGCCGGCCGCGACCACGAGGACGACGACCGGCGCGCGCACGCTCACCGGCCCAGGGTGACGGTGACGACCGCGTCGCCGCTGCGCCCGAGCCGGTCGAAGAACCCGGCCACGTCGGTCTCGTCGACGGCCAGCACGAGCTGGCGCCGGCCACCGGCCGCGAAGGCGTCGTCGGGCGCCGGCGCCTCGACCACCGCCACGTCGTCGAGGGCGGGCCCCGCGGCCGTGGTCGCCGGGTCCGCCCCGGCACCGGCGACCAGGTAGACGTCGACGGTCGAGCCGGGCCCGACGGCCGGCGGCACCTGGTCGACGGCCACCGGGACGTGCACGGTGCTCGTCTCGTCCGCGGCCCCCACCGCCGAGCGCGGCAGCAGCTCGCCGGCGCCCACCGGGCGCAGCAGCCTCAGGTCGGCGGGGACCTCCTCGTCGGCGCCGAAGTAGCCCTCGAGGTGGGCCCCGTCGGCGAAGCCGACCTCGTGCACGACCAGGTCGTCCGCGGTCAGCACCGCACCAGCACCCAGGTCGGCGGACACCGCCCAGACCGGTACCCGGTCGTCCGCGGCGGCCAGCACCCGCGAGCCCACGACCACGGACACCGCGACCACCGCGACCCCGGCCCACAGGCGCGGGTCGCGCCACCCGGGGCGACGGCTGCGCGTCGCCACCGGGACGGCGGACGGGGACACCTGGCGTGGCGCTCTGGACACGGCGCCCATCATGCCCAGCGCACGCTCCGCGGACACCTGCTCCTCCACAGGGTCGGGGGAACCCCGCCGTCGGGGCGGACCTGGTGCGACGATGTGCTCATGGCAGGCACCCCCCGGTTCCTCACCCTCGCCGACGTGGCCGAGGTGCTCAACACCTCGAGCGCGCAGGTCTACGCCCTCGTGCGTCGGGGCGAGCTGCCCGCCATCAAGATCGGCGGGCGCGGCCAGTGGCGGGTGGAGGACAGCCAGCTCGAGGAGTTCATCCAGCGGATGTACGCCGAGACGCGGACGTTCGTCGACGAGCACCCGTTCCTCGAGCCGGAGCCGGGACCGGAGCCCCGTCCCTGAGCGGGTCCGGGCCCTCGACCGCCGGCGGCGGCGACGTCCGGCTCAGCCCACCTCGGACTCGAGGCGGACCTCCACCTGGCGCTCGCGGCCGTCGCGCATGACCGTGAACTCCACGGTCTCGCCGGGCTGGTGGGTGCGGATCGCCACGATCAGGGCGATGCCGTCGGTGACGCGCTCGCCGTCGATCTCCACGACCAGGTCACCGGCCTCGAGACCGCTGTCCTCGGCCGGGCTGCCGGCCATGACCGAGTCGATCTCGGCGCCGGAGCCCTCACGGCGACCGGTCTGGACCTTCGCGCCGATCACCGGGTAGCGCGCCTTGCCGGTGCGCAGGATCTGGTCGGCGGTGGTCCGCACCTGCTCGATCGGGATCGCGAAGCCGACGCCGATGTTGCCGGACTCGCTGCCGAGCAGGGTGCCGCCGGTGGTGGCGATCGCGGAGTTGACCCCGACCACCTGGCCGCGCAGGTTGACCAGCGGTCCACCGGAGTTGCCGGGGTTGATCGCGGCGTCGGTCTGGACGGCGTTGATGTAGGAGGAGTCGTCGGCCGACCCGCCCGTGGTGACCGGGCGCTGGAGGGCGCTGACGATGCCGGCGGTGACCGTCGAGCTCAGCCCCAGGGGCGAGCCGATCGCGACCACCGTCTCGCCGACCCGCAGCGCCTGGGAGGCGCCCAGCGCGGCCGGGGTGAGGCCCTCGGCCTCCTTGGAGTAGAGCACCGCGAGGTCGTAGACCGGACTGCGCCCGACGATCTCGGCGGCGTAGCGGTTGCCCTCCTGGTCGACGATCTCGATCGCGTCGTCGCGGGTGGCGTCCGCGACGACGTGGTTGTTGGTGACGATGTGGCCCTGCCGGTCCAGCACGAAGCCGGACCCGGTGGCGCCGCCCTCACCCTCCAGCTCCGCCAGGATCTGCACGGTGCTGGGCAACAGCTCCTGGGCCACCGCGGCGACCGAGCCGTCGTCGCCGTCGAGCGGCGGCAGCTCCACGAGGTCGACCCCGGCGAGCCCGGCGCTCACGGTGCCCGGGTCGCGCTCGGCCAGCTCGTCGTGGAGCACGGCGCCGCCGTACCCGCCGAGCACGCCGACGGCGAGCGCCAGCACGGTCACGGCCGGCCACAGCCAGCCGCTGGGGCGGGGACGACGCGGAGCGGGGGCCACGGGCAGCGGCGCCGACGGAGGGGTGCCGTACCCGGTCCACGGAGCCGGGGGCGCCGACGGCGGCGGCCCCGCGGGCGGCGTCCACGTCGGCGGCGGGGACGACGGGAGGATCGGCTGGGTGGGCTCGCCCTCGCCGGCTGCGGGCCGAGGCGTGGGCTCGTCGTGCGGGTTCACCCAGCCATCATCACCCGCACCGCGAAATCGCGGGACCGCGGTCGGCGACCGCGAGCGGCTCAGCGGTGCTCAGGGATAGCGGCGCAGCGGGCCGGGCGGGGCCGGGTACGCCGGCGACGGGGTGACGTTCGTGACCGACGCGGGGGCCGGGGACCTGTCGACCTGGGGAGCCGAGGCGGGGCCGGTCCCGAGCGCCAGCACCCCCACGACCGCGACGCCGAGCGCGCCGCCGCCGACCGCGACGAGCGTCGTACGACGGGGGCGCCGGGACGGTGCCGTGGCCAGCGCGAGGTACGCGTCGCCCGGGGGCACGCCGAGCGGGGCGCCGCGCAGGGAGCCCTTCAGCCCGTCGGGGGCCTCGGAGGCACCCAGGGCGAGGCCGGCGAGGCGGGTCTTGACCCAGCCCTCCCGCTCCACCTGGTCGCGGCAGCCGTGGCACTGGTGCACGTGGGCCCAGGCGCGCTCGGCCTCGGCCTCGCTGAGCTGGCCGTCGAGCAGCGCGCTGACCCGGTTCCCGAGGTGACCGATCACCGCGTCCGCCCCCGTCCCAGCAATCCCGGGGTGAGCTCGGCCGGCGCCGGGAGGTCGGTGGTCGGTCCCGAGTAGCGGGTCCGGCCGGCCGTCGGCGCGCGGTGCGCGAGCGCGGTGCGCAGCATGGCGCGGCCGCGGTGGATGCGCGAACGGACGGTGCCGAGCTTGGCGCCCAGGATGTCCGCGATCTCCTCGTAGGCCAGGCCCTCGACGTCGCAGAGCACGACCGCGGCGCGGAAGCCCGGGGGCAGCGTCGCGAGCGCAGCCTCGACGTCGTCGTCGAAGCGCTGCTCGGTGTAGGCCGCCTCGGGCGGCGGGGAGCTGCTGGTGAGCCGGTCGGCGCGGGCGTCGGAGAGCGCGTCGAAGCGGATCCGCTGCTTGCGGCGGGCCTGGTCGAGGAAGAGGTTGGTGGTGATGCGGTGCAGCCAGCCCTCGAAGGTGCCCGGGGTGTAGCTCGAGAGGGACCGGAAGACCCGGACGAAGACCTCCTGGGTCAGGTCCTCGGCGTCGTGGCGGTCGCCGGTGAGGCGGTAGGCCAGGCGGTAGACGCGGTCGGAGTGGCGCTCGACGACCTCGTCCCAGGTGGGCACCTCGCCGGCTCGCTCGACGTCGCGGTCCTGGTCGATGTCCATCGCTGCTCCTTCGCCGCGCGACTCGGTCGCGTACCTCGTCCGCACTGGGTGGCCGACCTGCCTCACGCTAGTGGTGGAGCCTGAACGGAATCTGAAAGGAACCTGACCGGCATCGCATCGGGGACCAGCCCGTAGGGGCACGAGACCCGGGCCGGGTCTCGTGGCGGACAACGAACGACACGGCGCCGGTGTTCCCGGGGCCCCTCCGGCCCGGCCCGGTACGGTGAGCGTGCACGTCCGCGACCTGCCCGCGTCCGGGCCGGCGCCGTACCCAGGAGGCCGACATCACCACCACCCCGCCGACGAAGCCCGTCCAGGCGACGAGCTGGGCTCACGCCGAGACCTACGTGCCCGAGGACGAGGTCCTCGCCGCGGCGCGCGCCCGCGCCGCCCAGGTCGGTGTCGTCCCGATCGGGTCGGGCGCCGGTGCCGCGCTCCGCTTCCTCGCCTCCGTCCTGGAGGCCCGCGCCGTCGTCGAGGTCGGCACCGGCACCGGCGTCTCCGGACTGTGGCTGCTGCGCGGCATGCGCGCCGACGGGGTGCTCACCACCGTCGACGTCGAGACCGAGCACCAGCGCCTCGCGCGCCAGTCCTTCACCGAGGCTGGCATCCCCACGAACCGTGCCCGCACCATCGCCGGTGCCGCGCTCGACGTGCTCCCCCGGCTGACCGACGGCCACTACGACCTGGTCTTCTGCGACGGCGACAAGACGGAGTACTCCGCCTACCTCGCCGAGGCGATGCGCCTGCTGCGCCCCGGCGGCGTGGTGGCCTTCGACAACGCCCTGTGGCACGACCGCGTCGCCGACCCCTCGCAGCGCGACGAGGAGACCGTCGCCATCCGCGAGCTCGGCCGCGAGATCGCCGCCCACGACGAGCTCGTCTCCCTCCTCCTCCCCGTCGGCGACGGCCTGCTCCTCGCCAAGAAGGAGTGGAACCCCGAGACCCACTGAGGGGACCCGCTCCCCTCGCCGAGTCGGCGCTCGTGGCGGCGCCGGACGAGACGAAGAGGCCCGCAGGTCCCGGACGGGACCTGCGGGCCTCTCTCGTTGCTCAGGCGCTGGCGCGCGCCGGGCTCAGCGTGCCGGCGCGGCCTGCGGCGCCCCCTCCGGGTCGCCCGCCGGCGCCTCGTCGGGGAAGCGGCGCGGCCACCAGAAGCGGTCGCCCAGCAGCAGCGCGAGCGCGGGCACCAGCACGGTGCGCACCAGCAGCGTGTCCAGCAGGACGCCGATGCAGATCACGGTGCCGATCTGCGCCAGGACCACCAGCGGCAGGACGCCGAGGACGGCGAAGACAGCCGCGAGCACGATGCCGGCGCTGGTGATCACGCCGCCGGTCGCGGTCAGCGCGCGCAGCATCCCTCGGCGTGGGCCGTGGCGGCGCGCCTCCTCCCGGGCGCGGGTGACGAGGAAGATGTTGTAGTCCACCCCGAGCGCCACCAGGAACAGGAACGACAGCAGCGGCGTGCTGTTGTCGAGTGCGTCGAAGCCCAGCGGCCCGGTGAACAACCACCAGGAGGCGCCGAGCGCCGCGACGTACGTCGCCAGCACGGTCAGCACCAGCAGTACCGCCGCCACCGGGGCCCGCAGCAGCACCAGCAGGGCTCCCAGGACGAGCACGAGGATCAGCGGCAGGATGACCGTGCGGTCGCGCACCGCACCGGTGTTCTCGTCGAGCGCCTGGGCCTCGGTGCCGGTGACGTGGGTGTCGTCGAAGTCCGCGAGCCGGTCGCGCAGCCGCTCGATGCCGTCACGGACCTCCGCGGATCCGGGGTCGCCGGCCAGGACCGCCTCGATCTGCGCGACGCCGTTGCCCTCCTCCGTCAGCCGGGCGCCGCTGACGCCCTCGGTCTGGGAGATCGTGCGCAGCACCGCCTGGGGGTCGTCGTCGGCGGTGACCACGCGGGCCGGGTCCACCAGCCCCGCGGGGAAGGACTCGCCGACCCGCTGCAGCGCGGTGATCGCCTCGGGCTCGTCGAGGAACTGGTCCTCGGTGTCCAGCCCGGACTGCACGCCCAGCACGCCGGTGGCGAGGAGCGCCAGCAGGACCAGCGACCCGACGACGAACGCCGCCGGACGGCGCGCGACCTGGCGACCGATCCGCGCCCAGATGGACGTGGTGCTCTCGACCAGCGCCGGCTCGCCGACGCGCGGCACCTTCGGCCAGAAGATCCACCGACCGAACAGCACCAGTGCCGCCGGCAGCACGACCAGGGCCGCGAAGACGGCGACGACGATGCCGATCGCGGTCGCCAGGCCGAGCCCACGCGTGGTCGGGGTGAGCGAGAGCAGCAGCGTGAGCACGCCGAGGACGACGGTCGTCGCGCTGGCGAGCACGGCCGGCGCCGTGCGGCCCAGCGCGATGCGCATCGCGTCGTGCCGGGACTCGCGACGCCGCAGCTCGTCGCGGTAGCGCGAGATCAGCAGCAGCGCGTAGTTGGTGCCGGCGCCGAAGACGAGCACCGACAAGATCCCCACGGTGGACTCGTCCCACGCCACGTCGAGACGGGCCAGGACCTGGGTGGCGAGGATCGCCGCGACCCGGTCGGCCACGCCGACCACGATGATCGGCACCAGCCAGAGCACCGGGCTGCGGTAGGTGATCACCAGCAGCACCGCGACGATGGCGACGGTCGCGAGCAGCAGGCGTACGTCGGCGCCGGCGAAGACCTCCGCGAGGTCCGCGCGGACGGCGGCCGGACCGGTGACCTCCTCCTGCACGCCGTCGGGGACCTGCTCGGCCAGGCGGTCGCGCAGGTCGATGACGACGTCGGAGTTCTCGTCCGACGTGGTGGCCTTGACCGGCACGATCGCGATCGCGGCGGTGCCGTCCTCGGAGACCTGCAGCGGGCCGTCGGGGCCGACCGGAGCGGCCTTCACGTCCGAGGCGATCCCGCGCAGCTGCTTCAGCGTCGCGGCGTCCAGCTCTCCCCCGCCGGAGGCGCTGAAGACGACGACGGCGCTGCTCGCGCCCTCGTCGGGAAGCTGCTCTTGGAGCTCGGTGGCGTAGGTGCTGTCCTGACCGGCCGGCAACGCGTCCACGTCGGTGCGGGTCCGCTCGCCCTCGCCGACGAGGCCGAGCATCAGCACCCCCAGCAGCAGCGGGAGCAGCGCCACCAGCCAAGCGGTACGACGCCCGGCGATCAGCCGGGTCAGCCGGCCGCCCGGGGCCTGCCCGGTGCGGGCGTCGGCGTCTTCCATGAGCTCCCCCTGCATCCTTCGTGATGATTCGCTAACTTAGATACTAAGGAGGTGAGCAAATGCGGGAACAGTCGTACCTGACCGGCCCGATCCCCGCGCTGCGCGACCTGATGGCGCTCAGCGGCCGGGTGCGTCATCACCTCGCCCGGCGAGCCGGTCTGAGCGAGACCGAGCTGCTCGCGCTCGACCATCTGTCCACCGGCGTGCGCGGGCCTGCGGAGCTGGCGCGCCTGTTGGAGGTCAGCACCCCGGCCGCCACCGGCATCGTCGACCGGCTCGTGGGCCGCGGGCACGCCGTACGACGGGCGCACGTCGGCGACCGCCGGCGCACCGAGGTGCACATGACCCAGAGCGGACGGGTCGAGGTGCGCGGCCAGCTCGAGCCGATGCTGGGCAAGATGCGCGAGCTCGACGCGGAGTTCAGCCCCGAGGAGCTGGCCGTGGTCGAGCGCTACCTGCGCGGCGCCCAGCGCGCGCTGGAGACGCTGCTCGACGACCCGCCGTCAGCCGCGCGCTGAGGGCTCGAACCCGTCCCAGCCCTCGGCGACCCCCACGACCTCGCAGGGCTCGACCAGGACCGGCGGGCTGCCGACGATCCGGGAGACCTCGGAGTCCTCGACGGTCTCGAGGAGATGGGACTGGAAGGCCGCTCGGGCCTCGACGGAGACGAAGACGTAGACCGCCTCGAACCACTCCCCCGGCACCGTGCGCCACACCTTGAAGCGGAGCCCGGACCGGCCGGTGGAGCTGGCGTGCCCGCTGCTCGCCACGTGGTGGGCGAGGTCCTGACCGACGCCGGCCGGGGCGTTCCCCAGCGGCCAGCGCACGGTCAGGCCCTTCACTCGATGCCCGCCAGCGGTGACTCCCCGCCCAGCCACTGCAACAGCGCTCGCGCGCCGAAGCCGGTCGGGCCGGTCGTCCACTCGTGACGCTCCTCCGGGGCGTCGCCCACGGAGGCCACGTCGAGGTGGGCCCACGGGACCTCACCGACGAAGTGCTGGAGGAACAGGGCGGCGGTGATCGCGCCCGGGCCCCCGGCGGCGTTGTCGGCGTCGGCGACCTTGGAGGACAGCTTGTCCTCGTAGACCGACGCCAGCGGGAAGCGCCACAGCTCCTCGCCCGAGGCCAGGCCGGCAGCCTCGATCGAGGCCGCGAGGACGTCGTGGTTGGCGAAGAAGCCGCCGAGGTGCTGGCCCAGCGCGACCTTCATCGCGCCGGTGAGCGTGGCGACGTCGACGACGACCGCGGGGTCCAGCTCCGCGACGGCGTAGGCCAGCGCGTCGGCGAGGACCAGCCGGCCCTCGGCGTCGGTGTTGGTGACCTCGCTGGTGCGCCCGCCGTAGTGGCGGACCACGTCGCCGGGGCGCATCGAGGTGCCCGACACGGCGTTCTCGGCCGCGGGGACCAGCCCGATCACGCGGACCGGGCAGTCCAGGTCGCGCAGGGCGGCCATCGTGGAGATCACCACGGCGCCGCCGGTCATGTCGCGCTTCATGTTCGTCATGGCCTGGGCGGGCTTGATGGACAGCCCACCGGTGTCGAAGGTGATCCCCTTGCCGACCAGCACGACGGTGGGCGTACGCCGGCCCGCCTTGCGGGGCTCGTAGTCGAGGCGGATCAGGCGCGGCGGCGTGGCCGAGCCCTGACCGACCCCGATGACGCCCCCGAAGCCCTCGGCTGCGAGGCGCTGCTCGTCCCAGACGGTGACGTCGAGACCGGCCTCGGCCGCCACTGCGACGGCCTGCTCGGCCAGCCAGGCGGGGTTCTTGAGGTTGGAGGGGACCGTCGCCAGCGCACGCGAGCGCCAGCTCGCGCCGCCGATCGCGATCGCGCGGCGCAGGGCGGGCTCGTCGGCACCCGCGATCCCGGCCAGGACCACCCGGGCGACGGGCGGCTCCTCGGGCGGGGTCGAGCGCCAGTGGAAGACGAACGAGCCGAGCATGGCGCCGACGACGAACGCCTCGAGGCCCTCGGGCCCGGCGACCGCAGGGATCGACGTGGCCACCGCCTCGCGGCGGCGTACGGCGCGCGCCAGCTCCGCACCCGCGCGTCGCAGGTCGGCGGGGCGAGCGGCGCCCACCCCGACGAGCAGCACGAGGCGGAGCTCGGGGTTGTCTGGACCACCGGGGGCGACCGGCAGCGCAGTCACCTCACCGGCGGCACCGGTGGCGCGCTCCCCGTCGAGGACGGCGAGGAGGTCGATGCCGAGCAGGTCGGCGAGCTCCTCACCCCCGGGGCCCAGCAGGACGCTGCCGGCACCCTCGGCCGGAAGGACCGGTACGGCCACCACGTCCACCCCGCGCACCGCACTCGGCCGCTGCTCGCTGAGGGCGAACTGCGGGGGCGAGGGCTGCGCGGGGAGGACGGTGGTGGTCCGAGCGGAGGACGACCGTGCAGGTGTGGTCAACGACCTCAGCCCACGACATCCTTGAGAGCATTGCCGAGCGCACCGGCTTCCTCGGCGTTGAGCTCGACAACGAGGCGGCCACCGCCCTCGAGGGGAACGCGCATCACGATGCCTCGCCCCTCCTTGGTGACCTCCAGCGGACCGTCGCCCGTCCGCGGCTTCATCGCCGCCATCCGGCACCTCTTCCTTGCGGTTGTCCCTGCACCGGATCGAGCGACCACGGCGCGCGTGCTGGACCATTATCCCCCATCCCCGGCGTGACTGGCGCCACACCCCGCCCAGTGCGTACGCCGAGTTCCGGTCGGGTACGTCGCATGGTTGGGGCACGGCTCGGCGAAGGGGGTGGGGCACACTGCCCTGATGACCGACTCGACAGTCCTCCTCGACCTCACCGACGGCGTCGCGACCGTGACCCTCCACCGCCCCGAGGCCATGAACAGCCTCGACGTCGCGACCAAGGTGGCCCTGCGCGAGACCCTCCAGCAGGTCGCCGCCGACCCGGAGGCGCGGTGCGTGGTGCTGACCGGCACGGGGCGCGCCTTCTGCACCGGCCAGGACCTCAAGGAGCACATCGAGATCCTGCACAGCGGCAGCAGCGAGGAGCTCTTCCGCACCGTCGAGGAGCACTACAACCCGATCGTCACCGCCATCGCCACGATGCCCAAGCCGGTGATCGCCGCGGTCAACGGGGTGGCCGCCGGGGCCGGCGCGAGCATCGCCATGGCCTGCGACCTGCGGGTCGTCTCCGAGACGGCCGGCTTCAACACGGCGTTCGCCAACGTCGCGCTCTCCTGCGACACCGGCGCCAGCTACTTCCTGCCCCAGCTGGTCGGCAAGGCGCGCGCCCTGGACCTGCTCTACTTCCCGCGCACCGTGGGGGCCGCCGAGGCGCTCGAGCTCGGCCTCGCCAGCCGCGTGGTGCCCGCCGAGGCGCTCGCCGACGAGGTCGCGGGCCTGGCCCGTCGCCTGGCGGCCGGGCCGACCGTGGCCTACGCCTCGATCCGCCGCGCGGTGGACCACTCCGCGGGCCACGACCTGCCCGACTCCCTCGCCTTCGAGGGGCGGCTGATGAACCTCACCGGTGCGACCGAGGACCACCACGCCGCGGTGGCGGCGTTCGTGGCCAAGGAGAAGCCGGTCTACCAGGGGCGCTGAGCGCGGGGTCGGGACTGCGGTCGGGACCGGGGCCGGGCGCCGGCCTCAGACGATCTTGGTCAGGTAGGCCCAGGTGAAGACGCCGACACCGACCACCATGCCGAGGTGGGCCAGGAGTGAGAGCCACGGCCCCTGCGACCAGCCGTCCCCGGCGCCCGCCGCGGCGTGCCGACCGCGGGCCGGCACCCAGCGCAGCAGGATCGACAGGCCGGCGAGGGCGACGACCCACCACAGGCCGATCGCGATGATGCCTGCGACGGAGCCGCCGAACGCCGTGTCGTCGTCCGCGACGAGGAAGACCGTCCACACCACCAGGGCGAGCACGCCCGCACCGGTGTGCACGTCGAGCAGCCGGCGCCCCACCTGGAGCTTGCCCGCCGATCGGGAGCGGCCCAGCCGGAGCCGGGTCAGGACCACCACGACGGCCGCGAGGGCGGTCAGGACGTAGACGACGATCGGGGACACGGGGGGCAGTGTGCCCTACGGCGTCTGCGCGTCGCCATCGGACGGGGTCCCCGTGGACAGCGTCCGTGGCACGGGCGACGGTGGCACAGGCGCTCCCGGGGTGGCCCGTGAGTGCCCGTCGTACGGCGCGGCGGGGCCCTCGGCCGGAGGCTCGGCGGTCTCCTCCGCGGGGTGCTCGTCCAGCTGGCCGGCGAGGCGGTCCAGCAGGGCGTCGACCTCGGACATCCGGTAGCCACGGAAGGCCAGCGAGAAGCGCACCCGCCGCAGGTCCTCGGCGCGCACCGGACCCTCGGCCGGCACCAGCACGTCGGGCCGGTCGTCGTGCTCGACCGCCATCGGGGTGCCGCGCCCGGAGGCGACGACCGCCACGGCGCCCATCACCAGGACGACCAGGATCGCGAAGAACCACATCACTGCGGGTGCACCTCCCGCGCGGCCCGCAGCAGCGCGACCGCCTCGTCGACGTCGTCGGTGATGGTGAGCATGTCGAGGTCGGACGGGGCGATCTTGCCCTCGGCGAGCACCGTCGAGCGCAGCCAGTCGACCAGGCCGGTCCAGTAGTCGACGCCCATCAGGACGATCGGGAAGCTGGTGACCTTGCGGGTCTGCACCAAGGTCATCGCCTCGAACAGCTCGTCGAGGGTGCCCACGCCGCCGGGCAGCACCACGAAGCCCTGGGTGTACTTCACGAACATCGTCTTGCGCACGAAGAAGTAGCGGAAGTTGACCCCGGAGTCGACCCACTCGTTGAGCCCGGACTCGAAGGGCAGCTCGATGCCGAGGCCGACACTGAGCCCGCCGGCCTCGCAGCAGCCCTTGTTGGCCGCCTCCATCGCACCGGGACCGCCGCCGGTGACCACGGCGAAGTCGGCCTCGGCCAGGGCGCGCCCGAGCTTCTCGCCCAGGGCGTACGCCGGGTCCTCGCGGGCGGTCCGCGCGGAGCCGAAGACGGCGACCGCGGGCCCGAGCTCGGCCAGGGCACCGAAGCCCTCCACGAACTCGGCCTGGATGCGCAGCACCCGCCACGGGTCGGCGTGCACCCACTCGGCGGGCCCGCGGGAGTCGAGCAGGCGCTGGTCGGTGGTGGTGCCGTCGATCTGGCGGCGGCGCTGGATGATCGGGCCCTTGTGCTTGGTCATGCCTCGCCTCCCAGCCAGGCCCGCAGCCGGGTCTCGCAGCGTTCGATGTCGGCCACCGGCACGTGCTCGTCCTGCTTGTGGGCGAACAGCGGGTCGCCCGGGCCGTAGTTGACCGCCGGGACGCCCAGGGCGGTGAACCGGGCGACGTCGGTCCAGCCGAACTTGGGCGCGACCTCGCCGCCGACCGCGGCGATGAACGCCTGGGCGGCGGGGCGGTCGAGGCCGGGCAGCGCGCCCGGGGCACTGTCGGTGACCCGCAGCTCGAAGCCCTCGAAGACCTCGCGCACGAACGCGAGCGCCGCCTCCTCGCTGCGGTCCGGGGCGTAGCGGAAGTTGACGGTCACCACGCACTCGTCGGGGACCACGTTGCCGGCGACGCCGCCGCGGATGCCGACGGCATTGAGGCCCTCGTGGTACTCCAGCCCGTCGATCACCGGGCGCCGCGCCTCGTAGGACCGCAGCCGGTCGAGCACCTCGCCGGCGGCGTGGATGGCGTTGACCCCGCGCCAGCTGCGGGCGGAGTGGGCCCGCTCGCCGCGGGTGGTGACCTCGACGCGCAGGGTGCCCTGGCAGCCGGCCTCGACCGCGGCGTTCGAGGGCTCCATCAGGATCGCGAAGTCCGCGCGCAGCAGCTCGGGGTCGCTCGCGGCGAGGTGGGCCAGCCCGTTGTGCTCGGACGCGATCTCCTCGCCCTCGTAGAGCACGTAGGTCACGTCGCGCACCGGCTCGGCGAGGTCGTGGGCGAGCTTGAGGATGACCGCGTCGCCGCCCTTCATGTCGCAGGTCCCCAGGCCGTGCAGCACGCCGTCGACGAGGCGGCTGGGCAGGTTGTCGTTGACCGGGACGGTGTCGAGGTGCCCCGCGATCACCACCCGCTCCCCGCGGCCGAGCTCGGTGCGCGCGACCACCGTGTTGCCCCGTCGTACGACGTGGAGGTGGGGCAGCGGCGAGAGCGCGGCCTCGACGGCGTCGGCGATCGCGCGCTCGTCGAGGCTCACGGACTCGATGTCGACCAGCGCGGCGGTGAGGGTGACCGCGTCGACGCTCAGGTCGAGGGTCGGCGGGCCGGAGACGGTGCCAGAAGCGGTGTCGGGGACGGAGGAGCTCATGGCTGAAGTCAACCAGCCGCCCACGACGCTCGGCCGGCACGGCGTCGGACAGGTGTCCGGAACAGGCTACCGAAGGGATAGAACAGGTTCTAGTGTGGCGGCATGCGCCACGGAATCGTCCTGTTCACCTCCGACCGCGGCATCACGCCCGCCGCCCTGGGTCGCGCCGCCGAGGAGCGCGGGTTCGCCACGCTCTACGTCCCCGAGCACACCCACATCCCGGTGCGCCGCACCGCCGCCCACCCCGGGACGGGCGACGAGACGCTGCCCGACGACCGCTACACGCGCACCCTGGACCCGTGGGTCTCGTTGGCCACCGTCGCGGCGGTCACCGAGCGGATCGGGCTGGCCACCGCGGTGGCGCTGCCGGTCGAGTCGGACCCGATCACGCTCGCCAAGCAGATCGCGACCCTCGACCACCTCTCCGGCGGCCGGGTCACCCTCGGCGCGGGGTTCGGCTGGAACACCGACGAGCTCGAGGACCACCACGTCCCGCCGGCCCGGCGCCGCACGGTCCTGAAGGAGTACGTCGAGGCGATGCGGGCGCTGTGGACCCAGGAGGAGGCCTCCTACGCCGGCGAGCACGTCTCCTTCGGGCCCTCGTGGGCCTACCCCAAGCCGATCGGGCGGGTGCCGCTGGTGATCGGCGCCGGCGGCGGGCCGAAGACGTTCCGCTGGATCGCCGCGCACGCCGACGGGTGGATGACCACCCCGCAGCAGACCGACATCAGCGGCCACATCGAGGCGCTGAAGAAGGCCTGGGCCGAGGCCGGGCGCACGGGTCAGCCCGACATCCGGGTGCTGATCGCCTTCCGCCCCGACCCCGCCGACCTCGCCGCCTGGGCCGAGGCCGGCGTCACCGAGCTGATCTGGGGCGTCCCCGACGCCGCGCCGGACGCCGTACTCGCCCACCTGGACAAGCTGGTCACCCGCCTCGACCTCTGACCCCTCGCGAGTCGGCCCTTGTGGTTGCGCGAGTCGGCCCTTGTGGTTGCGCGAGTCGGCCCTTGTGGTTGCGCGAGTCGGCGCCAATGGCGGGCTCCCTGTGGAGAACTTCGCCATTGGCCCCGACTCGGCGCACCACTGGCACCGACTCGGCGAGGACGTGAGCGTCAGGCCTTGCGGACCACCAGGGTCGCCTGGTCGCCGTCACCGACAGTCACGGTGGTGCCGCCCTCGAGAGCGGCCCCGTCGGTCCCCTCCACCACGTCGTACGACGTCGCGAGGGTCTCCCCGGCCACGAGGGCCTCGTGGGTGCGGGCGGCCTCCTGGACGGCCACCGAGCCGGCGATGGTGAGCGCGATCCGGTCGGAGACCTCCAGGCCCGCGTCGCGGCGGGCCTGCTGAACCGCGCGCACCAGGTCGCGCGCCAGGCCCTCGGCGGCCAGGTCCGGCGTCACCGCGGTGTCGAGCACCACGAAGCCGCCACCGGCCAGCATGCCAAGCGCGGTGTCGTCGCCGGTGGTGCCCGCGACGGTCTCCAGGGTGTACTCGCCCTCCTCGAGCTCCAGCCCGCCGGCGGTCACGGTGCCGTCCTCGGCCACCGCCCAGTCACCGCTCTTGGAGCCCTTGATCGCGCGCTGCACGTCCTTGCCCAGGCGCGGCCCCGCGGCGCGGGCGTTGACGGTGAGCTTCTGCTCCACGCCGTACGCCGAGGCCTCGTCGGAGGCGGCGTCGAGCAGGCGGACCTGCTTGACGTTGAGCTCGTCGGCGACGATCGAGGTGAACCCCTCGAGCGCGGCGGCGTCCTCGACGACCACGGTCAGCGAGGCCAGCGGGAGCCGGTTGCGCAGCCCGGAGGCCTTGCGCAGCGCCGAGGCCGCGGAGCAGACCTCACGCACCTGGTCCATCGCGGCCACGAGGGTGTCGTCGGCCGGCAGCTCGTCGGGCGTGGGCCAGTCGGTGAGGTGCACCGAGCGGCCGCCGGTGAGCCCGCGCCAGATCTCCTCGGTGGTCATCGGCAGCAGCGGCGCGACCGTGCGGGTCACGACCTCGAGCACCGTCGCCAGGGTGTCGAACGCCTCGGTCGAGCCCTCCCAGAACCGGTCGCGCGAGCGCCGGATGTACCAGTTGGTGAGCACGTCGATGAACCCGCGCGTGGTCTCGCAGGCGTCCGCGATCGCGTAGACGTCGAGCTGCTCGGTCATCGTCGCGACGTACTGGCGCGTCTTGGCCAGCAGGTAGCGGTCCAGCGGGTCGCTGGACCCGGTCGAGCGGGTCGCCTCGTAGCCGGCGCCGTCGTTGGCCGCGTTGGCGTAGAGCTGGAAGAAGTACCAGCTGTTCCACAGCGGGATCATCACCTGCCGCACCGAGTCGCGGATGCCCTGCTCGGTGACCACCAGGTTGCCGCCGCGCAGGATCGGGCTGGCCATCAGGAACCAGCGCATCGCGTCGGCGCCGTCGCGGTCGAAGACCTCGCTGACGTCCGGGTAGTTGCGCAGCGACTTGCTCATCTTGTTGCCGTCGCTGCCCAGCACGATGCCGTGGCTGATGCAGGAGCGGAAGGCCGGCTTGTCGAACAGCGCGGTCGCCAGCACGTGCAGCGTGTAGAACCAGCCGCGGGTCTGGCCGATGTACTCCACGATGAAGTCGCCCGGGAAGTGCCCCTGCTTCTCCGCGGTGCCGTCGAACCAGTCGCGGTTCTCGAAGGGGTAGTGGTTCTGGGCGAACGACATCGACCCGGAGTCGAACCACACGTCGAGGACGTCGGTGACGCGGCGCATCATCGAGCGCCCGGTCGGGTCGTCGGGGTTCGGGCGCACCAGGTCGTCCACGAACGGGCGGTGCAGGTTGGGCTCGCCGTCCTCACCGCGCGGGATCCGCCCGAAGTCGCGCTCGATCTCCTCGAAGGAGCCGTAGACGTCGATGCGGGGGTACGCCGGGTCGTCGCTCTTCCACACCGGGACCGGGCTGCCCCAGAACCGGTTGCGGGTGATCGACCAGTCGCGGGCGTTCTCCAGCCACTTGCCGAACTGGCCGTCCTTGATGTGCTCGGGCACCCAGCGGATCTGCTGGTTGAGCTCGACCATCCGGTCCTTGAACGCGGTCACCTCGACGAACCACGACGAGACGCCCTTGTAGATCAGCGGCTCGCGGCAGCGCCAGCAGTGCGGGTAGGAGTGGTCGTAGGTCTCGCGGCGCAGCAGGACGGTGCCCTCGGTGACCGAGCCGTGCTCGCCCTCGCCGCGGGTGGCGGCCTTGAGGTGGTCGATGATCTGCAGGTTGGCGTCGAAGACCAGGACCCCGGCGTACTCCTCGACGGGGTGGGTGAAGCGGCCGTCCTTGCCGACCGGCATGACCGCCTCGATGCCCTCGCGGTCGGTGACCTCCTTGTCGACCTCACCGAACGCGCCGGCGGTGTGCACCACGCCGGTGCCGCCGGTGGTGGTGACGGCGTCGTCGGCGGCGACGACGCGGAAGGCGTTCTCGTGGCCGAGGTAGTAGGAGAACGGCGGGGTGTAGTGCCGCCCGACCAGGTCGGCGCCGCGGTACCGGCCCAGGACCTTGAACTCGCCGTCGGCGTCGGCCAGCTCGCGCTTGTACGCCGAGAGGCGCGCCTCGGCGAGCACGTAGCGCGCGGTCTCCTCGGTGCCGGGCACCGGGGCCTCGACCACGACGTAGTCGATCTCGGAGCCGACCATCACCGCGAGGTTGGAGGGCAGCGTCCACGGGGTCGTGGTCCAGATCAGGATGTGCGCGCCGTCGAGGACCGGGTCCGCACCGGTGGTCTCGAGGGTGTAGCCGACGGTGACGGCCGGGTCCTGGCGGTCCTGGTAGACGTCGTCGTCCATGCGCAGCTCGTGGTTGGACAGCGGCGTCTCGTCGTTCCAGCAGTAGGGCAGCACCCGGAAGCCCTCGTAGACCAGGCCCTTGTCGTGCAGGGTCTTGAAGGCCCAGATGACGCTCTCCATGTAGGAGGGGTTGAGCGTCTTGTAGTCGTTGTCGAAGTCGACCCAGCGGGCCTGGCGGGTGACGTAGTCGCGCCACTCGCCGGAGTACTTCAGCACCGAGGCGCGGCAGGCGTCGTTGAACTTGTCGATGCCCATCTCGACGATCTCGTCGGTGGTCTTGATGCCGTTGAGGCGCATCGCCTCGAGCTCGGCGGGCAGGCCGTGGGTGTCCCAGCCGAAGCGGCGCTCGACGCGCTTGCCGCGCATCGTCTGGTAGCGCGGGACGATGTCCTTGACGTAGCCGGTGAGCAGATGGCCGTAGTGCGGCAGGCCGTTGGCGAACGGCGGGCCGTCGTAGAAGACGAACTCGTTGGCGCCGTCCGGACCGGGGTCGCGCGCCTCGACGCTGGCGACGAAGGTGGAGTCGGCGTCCCAGTAGGCCAGCACCTTCTTCTCGATCTCGGGGAATCGAGGGCTGGACGGGACGGCGTCGTTGCCGGCGGTGGAGACCTTGGGGTAGGTCATCGGGGGCTCTCCTGGGTCTGCGTCGTGCTCGGGCTTCGGCCACGAGGACGACGGACGCCGCGGTACCACCTCGTTTGCCCCGCCCGAGGGCGAGACCACTCATTGGTCGGCTGTGACGGGCCGGCCCGCCCGGTTCTACTGGGGTCCGCGTGGAACGTGGTGCCACGGACCTGTTCTTCCGGGGGCTCACCGCTGATGACGGCTCGAACGCCTGTGCCTCCCAGAGTACGCGTGGCCCTCGGACGGCGCCAACCGGTTGTCACTCGTGGACGGGCGGGCAGAAGTCGTCCCGGGGTGCCCTCGTCAGCCGGCCCCGCAGGACCCGCACCGCACTTCTGCCCGCGCGTGCGCGGCTGCCTCGAGCACCTGCCGGACCGCGGCGGGATCGAGCATCACGTCCTCCCAGGAGAACCGGAGAACCAGCCATCCGTGGACGGCGAAACCGTTGTAGCGCCGGCAGTCGTGAGCCAGCTGGTCCCGGCCGCCGTGCCAGGCGAAGGAGTCAGCCTCCGCGATGATCCGGCGCCCGCGATCGGCCAGGTCGACGCAGCCGAGCAGCTCGGGCTCGCGGATCTCGACCTGGGGCTCCACCCCGAGCCCCGCGTCCAGCGCGAGGGCGCGCAGCACCGACTCGAAGGGGTTGGCCGCCAGGGGCGTGGCCGCGGCGGCCACCGCTCGGACCCGAGCGGCTCCCGCGCCACGGACCCCGTCCGCCAGCTCGGCGAGGTTGGCCGTCCCGAACCCGGTTCGTAGCGCGGAGTCGGCCACCGCCAGTGCCTCGTCGAACGGCAGCGTCCGCAGGCAGTCCACCAGGGTCCGCTCCGGCGTGGTGACGAGCCCGTCGCGCTCGGTCAGGTCGGCCCAGTGCAGGACCGCGCCCGGTCGGGTCGGGGCGCGCCGGCTGCGCGGGAGCGTCACGTGCGGTCGCTCCGGCACCCGCTTCACCGCCCAGCCGTGGGCCAGGGCGGCGCTGGTGTGGGAGACCGTCCCCGCCAGCCGGTGCGCGGCCTGACGCGCCAGGTCCACCCCGGGCAGGGCCCACCGCCCGCGGGCCAGCCGGACCAGGTCGCCCGAGGCCACCGCTCGCTCGACCGCGGACCGCGAGGTGAGCGCCACCAGCTGCCCGGTGGTCGCGGCGCCGCCGAGCCGCTCCAGGGACTCGAGGACCGACACCCCGCCACCCTGTCTCGCGCGGACCGGAGGCGCGCTCGGCCCTCCACAGGGTTGACCCGCACCGGTCCTGCTGGTCGGATCGGGCGGTGAGCGACATGTGGCTCGACCCCGCCGACGACCCCCGCGACCTCTCCCCCGCCCGCGGCGAGAAGGGGACGGTGCTGCAGTACCTGCGCAACTACCGGCTGACCTTCGAGCTGAAGTGCCAGGGCCTGGACGCCGAGCAGATGGCACGCCGCTCGGTCCCGCCCTCGACGCTGTCGCTGCTCGGGCTGCTGCGCCACCTCGCCCAGATGGAGCACCACTGGTCGGTGCGGGTGCTCGGCGGCGTGGACACCCCGCAGCTCTACAAGACCCCCGAGGACCGCGAGGCCGACCTGCACGGCGGGAGCGCCGACCCCGAGGTGATCGCCGAGGCGTGGGCGACCTGGCGGCGGGTGAGCGCCGAGGCGGACGCGGCGTACGTCGCGGAGGACTGGGACCGCCTCCTCGGCCCGCCTGGCACCCCGGAGCCCGGGCTCAACGAGGTCCGCGACGTGATCGTGCACGTGCTCGAGGAGTACGCCCGTCACGTCGGGCACGCCGACCTGCTGCGCGAGTGCATCGACGGGCGCACCGGGCAGTAACGGGCAGCGAGACGGCGCTCGCCCCGCCCGGCACGGCCGGACGGGGGCGAGCGTGGGAGCCGTCGGCTCAGAGGTCGACGGTCGCCTTCCACGAGGAGTGGATCGCGCCGTGGATGTAGTTGACCTCGCCGGCGTCGCTGACCACGTCGACGCTGAACCCGGCCTCGCGCAGCTCGTCGGCGAGCGGTGCCGCGGAGGTGGTGCCGTCGGCGTGGACCACCATGTCGGCGGGAGCGAAGTGGATCTGCTCCCCCTCGGTCCACTCGACGCCGGACTCGGTGATGCGGGTGACCGAGACGTTGCGGTGGATCTCCACGCCGTGCTCGGTGGCGTTGCGGACCGCGGTCCAGCGCCGCGGCATCGCCAGCGGCAGGCCGAGCTGCTGCTCGTGCAGCAGCGTCACCCGGCGGCCGCGCTCGGCGAGGAACTCGGCGAGCTCCAGGCCGACCAGGGACCCACCGATCACCACGACGTCCTTGCCCATCGGCAAGAAGCCCTTGGTCAGCTGGCGCCGCCGGCGGCGCGGGCCACGTAGTGGTCGATCTCGGCCTGCTCGATCTCGCCGTGCTCGGAGACGTTCATGTCCATCGCCGGGAGGACGATGCGGTTGTGCAGGGCCATGGGACCAATTCGTCCCGAAGCCATCAGGCATCAGGGTAGGGGAACTGGACGCTCATGCGGCTCACGGTGAGCCGCATTTCCCACATGGTGAGGACCGTCGGCAAAGTGAGAACGCCGACATCGCCCCGGGGCCGGGGCCCGGCCTCAGCGGGGTGGTCGCGAGCCTCCGTCGGGCCGGCGCGGGAGGACCCCGGCGGCGTCCAGTGCGTCGCTGGTGAGGCGGTGCCCCAGCGCGATCAGCTCCTCCGCGCGGTGGAAGTCCAGCGAGCGGCAGGCGTCGACCGGCACGGTGACCACGACGTCGGCGGGCACCGCAGCCATCCGGTATCGGGCCACGATCCCCTGCATCGCCTCGAAGGACTGGGCGGTCACGTCGCGCATGGTGAGCTCCGCGGGCAGCTCGTCGGTTCCCCAGCTGGTGCGCAGCGGCTGGACCGGCACGTCCTGCTCGGGCTCCTCACGACCGGTGATCCCGGCCACCGAGCGCCGCAGCCGGCTGCGCCACTCCTCGAAGCGCTGGGGCGCCGCGGACTCCTGGGCCGGCGCGGAGAGGTCCCGGGTCCGTCGGCGCGGGCCGGTCAGCGACACCGCGACCGTCAGGTCGGAGGGCACGCCCACCGTCGGGTCGATCGGGACCGGGTTCGTGAGCCCACCGTCGACCAGCACGCGACCGTTGATGACCACGGGCGTGAACACCCCGGGGATCGCGATCGAGGCCCGGACGGCGGCCCGCAGCGGCCCGCGCTGGAACCACACCTCGCGCCGTGAGGCGAGGTCGGTGGCCACCGCCGTGAACGGGATCGCGAGGTCCTCGATCTGCACGTCGCTGAAGATGTCCCGGATGGCGTCGAGGAGGCGGTCCGCGGCGAACACGCCGGGGGACGTCAGCTTCGGGTCCAGCAGCCGCAGCACGTCGCGGCGCTGCAACGAGGTCGCCCAGCTCGCGAAGTCCTCGACCCGCCCGGCGCTGGCCAGTCCGCCGACCAGCGCGCCCATCGAGGTGCCCGCGACCGAGACGATCTCGCAGTCGCGCTCCTCGATCGCGCGGACCGCGCCGATGTGGGCGTAGCCGCGAGCGCCGCCGGAGCCCAGGGCCAGTGCTACGCGAGTCGCCATGGCCAGACGCTAGAACACGACCGGAACGGTGGGGGCCGCGCGGGTAGGATCCGGCAACGTGACTGACGCGCTTCCCACCTCCGCCTGGGGCCATGGCCTCGCCACCCTCGACGCCGACGGCAACGTCCTCGACGTCTGGTTCCCCGCCCCCGCGCTCGGTGCCCCCGACGACAGCGACGCCCCGGCCGAGCTGGTCGCGGCGGTCGGCGAGGACGACGTGCGCCGGGTGCGCACCGAGGTGCGGACCGTCGTGATCGACGACCTCCAGGCCGCGCCCGCCTCCACCGAGGACGTCTGGCTGCGACTGCACCTGCTCTCGACGCGCCTGGTGCGCCCGCACACCATCTCGCTGGACGGCATCTTCGGGCTGCTGACCAACGTGGTGTGGACCTCCGCGGGCCCGTGCGCGGTCCAGGGCTTCGAGCTCACCCGCGCCCGGCTGCGCGCCGCCGGCCAGCAGGTCGCGGTGTACGGCGTGGACAAGTTCCCCCGCATGGTCGACTACGTCCTGCCGACCGGCGTCCGCATCGCCGACGCCGACCGGGTCCGCCTCGGCGCCCACCTGGCCGAGGGCACCACCGTCATGCACGAGGGCTTCGTCAACTTCAACGCCGGCACCCTCGGTGCCTCGATGGTCGAGGGCCGCATCTCGGCCGGCGTGCTGGTCGGCGACGGCTCCGACGTCGGCGGCGGCGCCTCGATCATGGGCACCCTGTCCGGTGGCGGCAGCCAGGTCATCTCGGTCGGCGAGCGCTGCCTGCTCGGCGCCAACTCCGGCCTCGGGATCTCGCTCGGCGACGACTGCGCCGTGGAGGCCGGCACCTACGTCACGGCCGGCACCAAGGTGACCGTCTCCGACGCCTTCGAGACCGAGGGCAAGCCGCGCGTGGTCAAGGCGCTCGGGCTCTCGGGGGTCAACAACGTGCTGTTCCGCCGCAACTCGGTCACCGGTGCGATCGAGGCCGTGCCGTGGAAGAGCGAGCGCGTCGAGCTGAACGCCGCGCTGCACGCGAACTAGGGACATGAGCGCCTCGGCGGAGGCGCCGGGGCGCACCCCCCGGCGCCGGCGGAGCGGCCTCGCCCTGCTCGGCGTCGGCGCGGTCGGCGTGGCCGCGGCGCTGGTCGCGGTCGACGCGGTGCGCGACCTCGACCCGTTCACCTCCACGCCCGGGTGCGAGGCGACCGTGGACGGCACCACCGTCGAGCTCAGCACCGAGCAGGCCGAGAACGCCTCGCTGATCGCCGCCCTCGCCGTCCGCCGCGGCCTGCCTGCGCGGGCGGCGACGATCGCGCTCGCGACGGCGTACCAGGAGTCCGACCTGGTCAACGTCGAGTACGGCGACGCCGACTCCCTCGGGCTCTTCCAGCAGCGGCCCTCCCAGGGCTGGGGTACCGAGGAGCAGGTGCTCGACCCGGTCTACGCGACCAACGCCTTCTACGACGCGCTCGAGCAGGTCGAGGACTACCGCGAGCTGGAGGTCACCGTGGCCGCGCAGACCGTGCAGCGCTCCGCGTTCCCCGACGCCTACGCCGACCACGAGGACGACGCCCGCGTGCTCGCCTCGGCGCTCACCGGCAACTCCCGCGGGGCGTTCACCTGCACCGTCGACGCCGACGTGGACGAGGCGCCCGACCGGCTGCGTCCCAGCGGCCTGGTCGCGCGCGCCGACGCCGTACGCCTCGAGGTGCTGAGCGTCTTCGACGACCCGCCGCTCGGCGGGTTCGAGCCCGGCGGCGTCGGCACCGGGCACATGAAGGGCTCGACGCACTACGACGGGCGCGCCGTCGACATCTTCGTGCGCCCGGTCAGCCCGGAGAACAAGGTCCGCGGGTGGGCGATCGCCCACTACCTCGTCGCGCAGGCGGCCCGCCTCGACGTGCAGACCGTGATCTTCGACGGCCGCATCTGGCAGGCGCGCCGCTCCGACGAGGGCTGGCGCGACTACGACCCGCCCGCCCGGGCCGGGGACCGCGACATCCTGGAGCACCGCGACCACGTGCACGTCGACGTGTTCGGCTGAGGCGAGGGCACGCCGCGTGGGGAACCCCGTCGGCGTGATCGGCATGCGTGTGACGTTGGCCGCGATTGTGGGGTCTGGGGCCTTCGTCTCGCTACCGTGGGAGAGGTCCACGACGCGGAGATGTTCGTATCCCTCCGCGTGACCTGACCACACCGGCGGGTTCCACCCAGCAGGTGGGGCCTGTCTCGTGCCCGGCGGCTCGATCCGCCGCCTCGACCCCATGCCTGGAGACATGCGCACCCGGACAGGAACAGCCATCCTCGCAGGAGCGGCCTCGGTCCTCCTGACCACCACTCTCACCGTCGGCACCACCGAGTCGACGCCACAGTCCGCCACCGACAAGCCGGCGGTCTCCAAGATGAGCCAGCACCGCTCCGGTCACTGGCGGTGCGTCGCCCGCGCCGACGGCCGACGCGTGCGGCTCACCGCCGAGCAGGCCGAGAACGCCTCGCTGATCGCCACCGCCGCCCGGCGCCGCGGCCTGCCCACCAGTGCCGCCATCGACGCGCTCGCCGCGTCCTACGACCAGTCGGGCCTGCGCAACATCCGCGTCGGCAAGGGCGACGGCCGCGGCCTGTTCCGCCAGTCCGCATCCGAGGGCTGGGGCACCGCGCAGCGGATCGGCGACCGCAACTACGCCATCAACGCCTATTACGACGTGCTCTCCCGCGTGAAGAAGCTGGGCGCGACGCCGGTCACCGGCGCCGCCCGCAAGGTGAAGCGCGCGGACCTCCCGGGTTCGCCGGCCAAGCTGCGTGCCGACGCGCGCACGCTGTCGGCCTCCCTGCTGGGCTCGTCCCGCGGCTCCTTCACCTGCAACGTCGACAAGGAGTTCCTCAAGGCGTCCCCGCGCCTCACCGCGATCGGCCTGGTCCCGCGCGCCCGCGCGGTGCTGTGGGACCTCGAGCGGCACTTCGGCCCGCAGATGGTCGGCGGCTTCGAGCCCCGCGGCGTGAACTCGGGCCACATGGAGGGCTCCGCCCACTACGAGGGCCGCGCCGTCGACATCTTCTTCCGGCCCATCAACCCGGTGAACAAGCTGCGCGGCTGGGCGATGGCCCACTACCTCGTCGCCCACGCCGAGCGCCTCGGCGTCAGCACGGTCATCTTCGACGCCAAGATCTGGACGGCCGAGAAGTCCGACGAGGGTTGGCGGCACTACACGCCGCAGTCCGACATCGGGGACCGCAAGATCCTCGAGCACCGCGACCACGTGCACGTCGACGTCTTCGAGTGACGCGACCAGATCACCCCACGAGCGGGCCCGGCCATCGGCCGGGCCCGCTCGTCGTCTGTGGAGGCTCCCCTCGTTGGGTCAGCCGGCGGCGAGCCGGTCGACGGCCGCGGCGATGCGCTCGTCGGTGGCGGTGAAGGCCACCCGCACGTGCTGGCGCCCAGCCGCGCCGTAGAAGGCGCCGGGGGCGGCCAGGATGCCGCGCTCGGCGAGCCAGGACACGGTGTCCCAGCAGTCCTCGTCGCGGGTGGACCAGAGGTACAGCGAGGCCTCCGAGTGGTCGACGCGGAAGCCGGCCTCCTCGAGGGCGGCGCGCAGGACGCCGCGGCGCGCGGCGTACCGGGCGTGCTGCTCGAGCGCGTGGGCGTCGTCGTCCAGCGCGGCCTTCATCGCGACCTGCTGGGGTTCGGGCATCTGCAGGCCGAGGTTCTTGCGTACGGCGAGCAGCTCGCCGACCAGCTCGCGGTCACCGGCGATGAACGCGCAGCGGTAGCCGGCCAGGTTGGAGCGCTTGGAGAGCGAGTGCACCGCGAGGATGCCCTCGTGGGAGTCCCCGCAGACGTCGGGGTGCAGCACCGAGACCGGCTTCTCCCCCTCCCACGAGCACTCGATGTAGCACTCGTCGGAGACCAGGATGGTGCCGCGCTCGCGGCACCACTCGACCACCTTGCGCAGGTGGTCGACGCCGAGGACCCGGCCGCTGGGGTTGGACGGCGAGTTGATCCACAGCAGCGCCGGGACCTGCGGGCCGAGCGCCGTCAGCGAGTCGCTCGCCATCGGCGTCGCCCCGCACAGCGCCGTGCCGACCTCGTAGGTCGGGTAGGCCAGCTCGGGGTGGACGATCAGGTCCCCTGCTCCCAGGCCGAGGTGGCCGGGCAGGGAGGCGATCAGCTCCTTGGAGCCGATCAGCGGCAGGACCTGGTCCAGGCCCAGCGCCGGGACGCCGTGACAGCGCTCGAGCCAGTCGATCGCGGCCTGACGCGTCTCCGCCCGCCCGATGGTCACCGGGTAGCCCGGCGAGTCCGCCGCGGCGCACAGCGCACGCTGCGCGACCTCGGGGGTCGGGTCGACGGGCGTGCCGACCGAGAGGTCGACGATGCCGCCGGGGTGCTGACCCGCCCGCTCCGCATGGGCCGTGAGGTGGTCCCAGGGGAAGTCGGGCAGCAGGCTGGAGACGCGGGTGCGCGACAAGCTCGAGCGCCGTTCTGGAGTCGGAGGAAGGATCAGTGGTCCTGGGCCTGCGGCGGGAGCGCGGCGACCATCGGGTGGTCCTTGTCGATCTCGCCCATCTTCGCGGCGCCGCCGGGCGAGCCGAGGTCGTCGAAGAACTGCACGTTGGCCTCGTAGAAGCCCTTCTGGTCCTCCGGGACGTCGTCCTCGTAGAAGATCGCCTCGACCGGGCAGACCGGCTCACAGGCACCGCAGTCGACGCACTCGTCGGGGTGGATGTACAGCATCCGCTTGCCCTCGTAGATGCAGTCGACCGGGCACTCGTCGACGCACGCGCGGTCCTTCAAGTCGACACACGGCTGGGAGATGACGTACGTCACCGGATCCTCCTGAGGGGTCTGCGCCCCACGGGCGCGGACGGGTGTGGGCGAATGGAGAGAGCCTAGTATCCCGTCGTGCACGGAGCGCCGGAACCCCACGATGCGAACATAAATGTCGGACGATTGACCTCGCCCGCGACGGCGGAGCCGGTCGGGCAGCACCGGCTCGGGCCGCACGTGGTCGGCCAGCGCGTCGTCGTACGCCGGCTGCTGCGCGGCGAGACCGGGCCGTCCGGCGGGCCGGCGATGACCGACCTGCTCGGGGTCTGCACCGCCTGGGAGGCGGGCACGTGCACGATCGCGCCCGAGGACGGCGAGCCGGTGGTGATCGCCCTGGCCGACATCGTCTCGGGCAAGCCGGTCCCACCCCGCCCGTCCGTGCGCCACCGGGTGGGCGTCCGCGAGGCCGAGGGGCACGCCCTCGCGCTGTGGCCCGACGTGGACCAGGTCGCGCTCGGCGACTGGGTGCTGCGCTCGGTGCCGCGACCGGTGGGACGCCCGCTCAAGCGGGCCAACTCCTGCCTGGCGATGGGCGAACCGGACCGGCCGCTGTCGGAGGCAGAGGCGGAGGTCCGCTCCTTCTACCGCGCCCGCGAGCGCCGGCCGCTGGTCCAGGTGGAGGCCGGCTCCGCCACCGAGGAGTGGTTCCTCGCCCACGGCTGGACGCCCTACCCGGGCGGGGAGGCGGCCTTCGAGCTCGCCTCGCTGGCCCGGGTGCGCCGCGCCCGCCGCGCGATCGGCGGGTCCCTGCCGGAGGGCGCCCGAATCACCCTCGAGGTCGACGGGCCTCGCGTCCTGGCAGAGGTACGCCGCGGCGAGGAGCTGCTCGCCAGCGGCCGGGCCGGCATCGACGGCGACTGGGTCGGCCTCCACGCCCTGCACGTCGCGGAGCCGCACCGGCGTCGCGGCCTGGCCGGGCTGGTGATGGACGACCTGCTCGAGGTGGCCGCCGAGCGCGGCGTGAGCACGGCGTGGCTGCACGTGGAGACCGACAACGTGGCGGCCCGGGCGCTCTACCGCGGCCTCGGGTTCGCCACCCACCACGTGGCGCGCTACCTCGGCACCGACTGAGCGCCGACCGATGCAGGTCAGGCGTCGGTCCGTCGCCGGGCCGGTGACACGCCGGGGTCACGGTGCGGACCAACCACACTTATGCAGACTTTGTTTGTATGGTTACCGCATGTTCTCCGACCACACCCAGCCCGTCACGGGCGCGACCCTGCCCACCAGCACGCTCGCTCACGTGGACGCCGCGGTGTGTCAGGAGCTCACGGTCCTCCAGGGCCGCGCCTGGTCCCCGCGCGCCACGATCAGCGTCGTCGAGGTCAGCACCGACGGCGGCCTGACCTGGGAGGAGACCACGCTCACCGGCGACAACGGTCCCTCCGACGGCGTCGAGTGGGAGCACCCCTGGCGCCCCGCCCGGCCCGGCGCCCACGTCGTGGTGCTGCGCACCAGTGACTCCGCGGGCAGCGTCGCGACCACCGAGCCCGGCATCCCGGTCACGGTGGCACCGGCGCGCCAGCTCGCCGGCTGACGCGACGCCGACGGGACCCGGCCGGCCCCAGCAGCACCCGGCTGAGCCGCGCGGCCCGTCCAGACGGGCCGCCCGGCCGGCTCAGGGCTTGCAGATGATGGTGTCCGACGGGATGTAGGTCGTCGTGAAGGTCTCGGTGCGCACGACCTCGTCGGAGCCGGGGCGCTTGAAGATCCGCTTGACGTCCACGTCGAACCCGCCGTACCCGGTGTTGGGCAGGCAGTCGTCGCCGCTCAGGGTCTGGGTGCCGGGCGAGGTGAAGGCGTAGCGGTCGCTGGTCGTGGTCTCGATGTCCCACGTCTTGGTGGACCACATCGAGACCGTGACCACCCCCTGCGAGCGCCCGGCGCTCGGCGTGACCTTGGCGTCGATCAGGACGCCGTGGTCGGTGTCGTTGCGGAAGCGCAGGTCCACCGCGCCCCAGGCCACCGTGGCCTCGCGACCGACCGGGTAGCGGTCGATGTAGACCGAGTGCGCCTTGTGCTCGACGTCCTCGAGGCCGGCGAAGAACATCGCGTTGAACAGCGTCGTCGCCATCTGGGAGACCCCGCCGCCGAGGTCCTCCTTGAAGATGCCGTTGCTGATGATGGTGCCGGTGGTGAAGCCGTTCTCGACCGTGCGCTCGCCGACGGTGTCGTTGAGGGAGAAGGTCTCCCCCGGCTTGAGCACGGTGCCGTCGATGAGCTCGGCGGCGCGGCCGATGTTGACGTCGCGGTAGGTCGCCGGCGGGTAGTAGGTCGTGAACGAGGAGACCTTCTCCTTGATCCCGAGCGCCTTGGCGTCGGCGGCGTCGAAGTCCGGCTCGTCGACGGTGGAGGCGACCTCCATGCTCCGCTTGCCCTCCGGCGCGGTCACCAGGTCCACGAAGCCCCCGGTGACGTCGTCGGGGTCGTAGGTCACGCCCTTGCGGCCCGGGACGACCTGCGGGCGCCCGTTGACCAGGCGCACCGTCGCGTCGACGGCGGCACCCTCGTCGCCGAAGCTCTCGTCGACCAGCTCGGTGAGGGCGGCCTCGTCGACCTCGGGCACCAGCGCGCCCTTCTCGGGGCGTACGCCGAGCACGGGGCCGAACTCGTCGGGGCTGAGCTCGATCGAGGAGCCCTGGAACTCCAGGGTCACCGGCCCGGACACGGCCGGGTTGGCGAACTCGTCGAGGGCCCGCTGCACGTCGGCCTCGTCGATGTCGGGCTGCGCGGCGCGGACCGACAGCTCGGCGACCGGCTCCTCGCGCAGGTAGGCGGCGAGGATCTCCTCGCGGGCGGTGTCGGGGTCGATGGCGCGGCCGTTGCGGGGCTCCACGACGCGGATCTCGGAGCCCTCGAAGACGATGTCGCCGTCGCGCGGCGGCGTACCGACCTTCTCGGCGAGCTCGGTGAGCAGCGCGTCCATCCGCGCGTCGTCGACCTCGACGACCGCGTCGAGGTCCTTGCCGCCGACGAAGTAGTCCCACAGTCGCGCGGGGTCCCAGCTGCGGCCGCCGCCGGCGGCTGCGACCGAGCCCTCGACGTCGACCGACAGGCCGGCGTCCGCCGCGGTGATCTTCTCGACGCGATTGCCGACCTTGACGCTCACCGCGCCCTGGACGCGGTCGGCGAGCTCGTCGTCGAGCACCCGCTCCGCCTCGACCTGGGTGCGGCCACCGATGTCGACGCCGGCGACGGTCGTGCCGCGGGGGACCTTGTCACCCGCCAGGACGTACAGAGCGCCGTAGGCCAGCGCGGCCAACAGGACCAGTCCGAGGACGACGAGCAGGACGACGCGACCGCCTGCCTTCTCACGTCCGGGGGTATCCGATGCACTCACGGCCCACATCTTAGGGAGGGGGTGGAGGGGTTCCGGGCATCGTCGAGCGCCGCGGGAGGGTCGCCAGTGCGCTCAACATCACGCCCGCGGCTGCTAGGAGCACGGTATACCCGGGCCCGTCACCCCCGATGACGTAATCACCCTCACCCCGTGGTGTCGCCAGATAGCCGACCATCGCGACCCAGCCGAGGGCCCAGGCGACCCGCCGGGTCCAGCCCGGAGGCAGCGCGATCTCGGTGGCGAGCGTCGCGGCCAGGCCGAGCGCGAGGCCCCACCACAGGCCGTGGACGGCCACGACCGCGACCGCGGTGGCGGCGCCGAGGAGCACCAGCGCCGCGGCGAGCAGGCCGGAGAGGACGCGGCGCACGCTCAGTCGTCGACGGGCAGGCCGGCGAAGAGGTCGCTCTCCAGGCCGTCGGGCCCGAGCTCGCCGCGCTGGCCCTTGGCGATGCGGTAGAACTCCTCGCCCCACGCGGTCTGGCCGACGTTGTTGCTCAGGGCGAAGAACGGCCCGTCGGTGGTGATCTGGGTGGCGTGGGCCGCCAGCGCGGCCATCTTGCGCTCCACCTGCTCGGTGGCGTCGATGCGGGCCGCGAGCTGCTCGTCGGGCGTGACGAAGTGCGGCAGCGGGCCGTCGGGGTCCATCCCCTCGAAGCTGTTGTCGCCGGCCGCGCGCAGCGCGCGCAGGCCCTCGCGCATCCGGCTCTCCGACATCGCGCCCCAGTAGATCTTCGCGATGTCCCACGGCTCGCCGAGGTCGAGGCGGTAGGAGGGGACGGCGGCGAGCGAGGCGGCGTACGTCGCGACGCGGTGGGCCTGGATGTGGTCGGGGTGGCCGTAGCCGCCGAACTGGTCGTAGGTGACGAGCACCTGCGGGCGGACCTCGCGGATGATCTCCACCAGCAGGTCGGCGGCCTCGGTGAGGTCGGCGCGCCAGAAGGCGTTGTCGTGGATGTCGTCGGCGGGCACGGCGTGGCCCTGCTCGTGCCACTTCATCCCGGAGTCGCGGAAGCGGCCGAAGCCGCCGAGGAAGCGGTGGTCGGTGACCCCGAGCGCGCGCATGGCGTCGGCCAGCTCCCCGCGGCGGTGCTCACCGAGGGTGTCGTCACGGTCCGCGCCGAGGTGCTCGAGCTCGGGGACCAGGATCTCGCCCATCTCGCCGGCGGTGCAGGTCACCAGGGTCACGTGGCGGCCCTCGTCGACGTACTTGGCCATCGTCGCGCCGTTGCCGATCGACTCGTCGTCGGGGTGGGCGTGCACGAGCAGCAGGCGCTGCGCCGGGAGGTCTGCGGTCATGTCCCGATCCTAGGGGGCGCCACCCTCAGGGGCGCTTGAGGCGTCGCGGCGCGGTCGGCAGGTCGAGCGGCGCGGCGCTCGCGCGCGGCGCGGGGTCGTCCTCGCGGTCCAGCCACCCGTCGTGGGCGTCCACGAGCACGTCGAGCACCACCTCGGGCGCGTCGCTGACCACGGCCCAGGGGTGGTCCTCGTCGTCGTCCTCGCCGGCGAGGCGCTCGCGCATCACCTCCGCGTCGTAGCCGTCGGCGCGCAGGCGGGCCTCGATGGCGCGCGCGTCGTCCTCCTCGAACACGATCGCGCGCAGGCCGGTGGGGGCGGGCATCGCGCGCAGCACCGCGGCGAGGCCGGGAAGGAAGGGCCGGTCCGGCTCGAGCCAGTCGACGGCGTCGGGGTGGGACGGGTCGAGCTCGTCGGCGCCGAGCCAGCGGGCCGCGTCGTGCTCGCCCGGCTCCGGCTCCCCGCGGATCAGGCGGGCGGTGGCGACGCGCAGCTCCAGGGCGTCCCCGATCGGCGCCGCGCCCGGCAGCCAGCCGGTCACCTCGACGCCGCAGCCGAGCTCCTCGGCCACCTCGCGCTCGAGGGCGGCGGTCGGCTGCTCCCCCGGCTCCACCTTGCCGCCGGGCAGCTCCCAGCGCCCGGCCAGCTCGGGCGGCGTCGTACGCCGGGTGGCCAGCACGCGGCCGGCGCGGACGATGGCCGCCGCGACGACGACCTGCCTGCGGGTCCCGGGCTGCTCAGCGGTGCTCACGGACCCCGAGCCTAGTGGGGCGGGTGCGCGCGGGCGGCAGATGGTTACCGTCGCTGCATGAGCAGCTCCGCAGGACCCGGTGCGGTCCACCTGACCCGTCGCGAGGAGGACCTCGGGGCCCGCGCTGCGCTGGCCGCTGAGCTCGGCGGCGCGGTGGGTCTGGCCGGGGTGCTGGACGACCTCGACCGGCGCCTGCACCGCTCGTGGGCCCCGGGGCGCGCCGTACGGAGGGCGCTGGCGTGGGAGCGGGCCGACAGCCGCGACCGCACGTGGTGGCCGCAGGGCATCTCCTCGTCCGCGGAGTCCTCCGCCGACCCCGCGGTCGACACCGTGGAGGGCCGGCGGCTGCTGGTGACGACGTGGTACTCCAAGGCGGGCGCCGGCGCCCGGGTGAGCTTCGTGGACCTGGACGCGCTGCGCTACCGCCACGTCCTGCTGGTCCGCGCGACCGGCGGCGACCCGGGCTCCCCCGTCGGGCTGGAGCCGGTGCCGGTGCACGCCGGCGGGATCGTCTGGGACGGCCCGCGGCTGCACGTCGCGGCCACCCGGCGCGGGTTTCACACCTTCGACGTCCGCGACATCCTGCGGGTGCCCTCAGCGCGCGGGGACCTCGAGACCCACGGGCACCGCTACGTGCTGCCGCTGGCGTCCTCCCAGCGCGGCGGCGTGGACGGGGACGGCGAGCGGCTGCGCCACTCCTTCCTCTCCCTGGACCGCGAGGCGGCGCCGCCGCACCTGCTCGTCGGCGAGTACGGCTCCGCGCGCCAGACCCGTCGCCTGGCCCGCTTCCTGCTCGACGACGCCGGGGACCCGGTGGCCGGGGCGGACGGCGTGGCCCGCGCGCTGGTCGCCGACGACGCGACCATGGTCCGCTCCCAGGGGGTCGCCGTGGCCCGCGGGCGCCACCACCTGACCGCCTCCCAGGGCCCGTGGACCCCCGGCACGGTGTACGTCGGCGCACCCGGCTCCTGGCGCGCCCACCGCTTCGCCGTACCGATGGGGCCGGAGGACCTCACCTGGTGGCCCGCCCGCGACGAGCTCTGGACCCTCACCGAGCACCCCGGGCGCCGCTGGCTGGTCGCGATGGACCGGGGGTGGTTCGACCGGGGGTGAGGGTCGCCGCCGGCACGATCCGAACACTCCCGAAAACGCAAAAACCCCTCAACGAGGGGTTGATGGCCTAGCGTGACGGGGCGGTCCGGGTCAATCTCGCGCAGCGGCAACAGAGAATGACCCGGACCGCGTCCGTGGAACCGGCCCTGAGGGCCGGTAGTGATCAGCGAGGGGATCGAGAACCTCTCCCCCGCCCGGGGTCGGGCCCCGCGAGATCATCAGATCCCGCGAGGCCCTCCCGTGTCAGACCTTCGCGTCAGCGAACGGCCCTGGTGTTCGACGTGGCCTTGGTGTGGGCCTTGGAGCCGACGATGACCGCGCGGTACTTGGTCTTCTTGGCCTTGTTCTTGTCGGCCACCTTGAAGACGCGCGCACCGTTGGCGTTGAGCACGTCGGTGTCGACGAGGACCCGCTTGCCCTTGGCGTTGATCTTGAACAGCTTCACGATCGCGCCGGCGGCGACCTTGTCGCTGGCCTTGACGGTCAGCTTGTCGGCCTTCTTGCCGTTGTTGGCACCGGTGATGCTGGCGGTGATCTTCACCGGCGGCTTCGGCGGGTCAACGATGACCGGGGCGGCCTCGACCTCGATGGTGTCGGTCAGGGTCTCCGACTGGATGCCGGAGGTGACCAGCGCGGTCACGTTGACCGTGCCTGCAGCCGTCACCGAGAAGGTGTACGTCGCGACACCGGCGGCGTTGGTCGTGCGGTTGACGGTGGCGTCGCCGCCCGCGCCGTTGCGGTTGAACTCGACCTGGGCACCCGCGACCGGGCGACCCTCCTGGTCGACGACCTTGACGGTCTCGGTCACCGAGGTGCCGATCGCGACCGGGCCATCCACGCTGGAGGTCATCTCGAACGTCGAGCCGGCGAAGTCGACCGCGTAGAACTCGACGTTCTCCGTGTCGGTGAAGTTCTTGGTGCCGGCAGGCGCAAGCGCCGAGCCGGTACCGGAGTACGTCGTGGTCTCGGTGGTCCAGAGCGCCGTGACGACCGCAGCGAGCTCCGCAGCGCCGGTCACGTAGAAGTCGCCGTCCGCCTCGAAGTCGGACGTCGCGGACGAGGACGAGAGCGAGAAGTTCTCAGCGGTCTCGCTGAGGTTCACCGTCTCGCCACCGACGCGGTTGCCGAACTGGTCGGTGGTGAACAGGTCGAAGTAGACCCGCCCGCCCTCGAGGGTGGGCGCAACGGCGTTGCGCTGCACCGACTCCGGCGACATGACGATCTCGACCTTGCCGCCGTTGAGCGGGTTCGCCGAGGTGAACTCGACACCGTTGGAGGCGCTCTTGGTGCCAGCAGCGGCGGTGACGGTGGCCGAGACCTTGCCGTCGTCGTCGAAGCCCGAGTCGCGACCGATGGTGTAGCTGAACGACACGGTGCCGGTGGCGTCGGTCACGAGCGTGCGGCTCGTACCGATGTTGAGGTACTCACCGACCAGGTCGCCGGCCTCGATGGTCGTCTTGGCCGGAACGGCCGCGCCCGGCGCGGTCGAGGCGACGAAGTGACCCTTGTCGAGGGTGACGGTGACCTGCTGGCCGACCACCGGGGTGTCGGCCGCGCCGCCGACGCCGGGGATGACGACGGAGGCGGTGCCCGTGACGAGGGTGCCCGCGCGGTTGGCGGGGTCGGCGACGGCCGTGGTGGTGTCGGCGACGACCTTCACCACGGCGGCCGCGGCGGGCTCGGCGCTGGTGAAGTTGATCGCCAGGTTGGAGACGTCGGACGCCAGCACGCCGAGCGCGGTGGCCTCGGCGTCGAGCGAGCCGCCCAGCTCGGTGCCCTGCGGGGTCTCGGCCGGGTCGCTGACCTTGACCTCGAAGGTGCCGTCGGCGCCGGTGGTGAACGTGCGCGAGGCGAGGAGCGCGGTGCCGGTCGCGGGCACGATGCCGGCGTCCTTGACCGTGTCCGAGCCGGTGGTGCCCTGGGCGTAGCTGACCGAGACGGCGCGGCGCGGGAGAACCGTGCCGTCCTCGAGCGCGACCTTGCCGGTCACGGTCACGGTGCTGCCGGCGGCGACGTTCTGGGCCTGCGCGGGGGTGAAGGTGACCTTGGCCTGGCCGACCTTGACCGAGAGGACCTCGGTGCTGGCGATCGCGTTGTTGCCGAGGGCGTCGGCGCCGAGCGCGGCGTTGAGGGTGTAGGTGCCCGAGACGGCGGAGGCGCCGGTGGGCAGCGCGACGGTGTAGAGACCGTTGGTCTCGGCCGCCTCGGTGGTGACACCGGTGGTCGGGAAGCGCACCGCGGACTTGGTGGCGTCGAACGGCGTGACGGTCCAGAAGTAGTTCAGGCTCTGGCCGGCGACGTCGCGGTTGATGCCCTCCTGGTCCTGCACCTGGACGGTGATGTCGCTCGCGGCGTACTCGTCGCGGTCGAAGGCGGCACCGTCGGTCGAGACGGCCTTGAGGCTCTTCGGCGCGGAGACGTACTCCGACACGGTGACGTCGCCGGACTTCTGGTCACCCGCACCGGCGGAGTAGCCGGTGGCGGCGGTGGCGTCGGCGTAGTAGTACGCCGTGCTGGGGCCCTGGGCGAAGGTGGCCTTGCCGGCCGCGTCGGTGATCTGGGCGGCGCCGCCGGCGCTGCTGGCGACCCGGGCACCCGCGATGGGGGCACCGTTCTGGTCGGCGACGGTGACCGTGACGGTCGCGGTCTGGCCGTCCTCGACCTTGGTCTTGTTGGCCGCGGCGGTCACGGTGGTGATGGTCTGCTTGTAGAGGGTGTAGGCCTCCACGTCGTCGCTGCCGCCCGCGGCGGTCGGGGTCGCGCCCAGCAGGAGCTGGTCGGTCGCGCCGTAGGTGTAGCCGGTGATGTCGACGACGCCGCGGAAGGAACCCGTGGTGGCGCCGGCGGCGGCCGTGACCGGAGCCGCGACGGTCGCCGCTCCACCGGTGATGTCGATGGTGCCACCGGTCAGCGACGTGGTGCCGTTGACGATCACGTTCTGGCCGGTGCCGTACGGCGACTGGAAGACACCGAGCGCGGAGCCCGCGGTCAGGTTGACCGTGGCGACAGCGCCACCGGCGGGGGTGATCGCGACGAAAGCGTCGGCGGGGGCACTGCCCGGGCCGTCAACCTGCGCGGTACCGGCGGTCGGGCCGCTGGTCGGCGTGCCAGTCACGCGCAGCTCCACGGTCGCGCCGACGATCGCGCCACTCGGGTCCCACTCGTGGGAGAAGGAGCCGTCGTCGTTGCGCGAGACGGTGGCGATGTCCTGCCAGGTCGCGCCGATCTTGTACTGGAACGTCACCGAGGGGATCGACGCCGGGGCCACAGCCTGCAGGCGGATCGTGGAGTCGGTGCCGTCGTTCTTCACCGAGGCCGCGCCAGAGAACTGGCTGACCAGCTCCAGGCTCGCGGACTGCTGGTCGATGGTGTTGGCCGAGGCCGAGGAGGCGAGGAGCGGGAGACCCGCCACCGCCAGGGCGGAGACGGCGGTTGCCGCCAGTCCCCGCTTAATGCCGCTGCTGTTCATTGCTTTGGTTCCTTCCGGATCGTCAGTCACGGCAGGAACATCCGCACCCGCCGCTGCCCGTCGCTGCGACTAGGTCGCAATCCCCCCATTGCTGAGACCGGGCTATGTCGAAAACTAGGGATTTCCAGGACATGTCTCGGCTTTGTTGCAGGGGACCATTCGTGTTGCAAGAACCCGTCGTGGCATCAATACGCGGCTAGGTTCATCTGGCGCTGTCCGGCTACGAGCCGGTCAGGGGGGTCGGCTCGTGGGCAGCGCGCAACGGGGAACGAAAGGTACGTGGGCGCTCTGAGCACCACTGAACGCACAACCGGCACCACCAACAGCACAGCCAGCACGACGACAGGACGACGACGCGGACGCCCGCAACGGCTGCCGGAGGACCCGCACCCGATCGACCGGGCCGAGATCGGTGTGACGCAACGCATCGCCTGGCTCCTGGCCACCTCGCGGCTCGCGGCCGACCCGCAGACCTGCTCCCGCGACGTCTTCGTGACCGCGCTGGCCGAGCACGGGATCCATGTCGACCGCACCCGGATCAGCCGGTGGGAGTCCGGCCTCCACGTGGTGCCCGAGCGCACCGTGCGGGCCTACGAGACCCTGGTCGGCGCCGTGCCCGGCTCCTTCCTCGCGATCGCGCGCGGCCTGGCCCGCTCCTTCGGGGTCGAGCAGCCGGCGCGCCGCGTCGGCGGGCCCGAGGAGGTCACCGACCTCGACCGGGTCTTCGAGGACCTCGACGCCGGCCGCGCCAGCGGGGCGCAGTGGCTGGGGCTCGCGATCGAGCTCACCCAGTACGACCGGGTCTACCTGCACCCGAGCACCTGGCAGACCGTGTGCCGCTCGCTGCTGGGCGAGCTGGCGCGGGCCGTCGGGTCGGCGTACGTGTCGCGCTACGAGGCGGCGACCATGCTGCTGCTCCAGGCCGACTCCCAGCGCCACATGCTGCGGGCGCTGGGCGAGTACTGCACCGACCCGCACGTGCAGGTCGGCCGCGGCGCGGTCACGATGCTGGCCCAGCTGCCGGGCTCGCAGGCCAGCGACCTGCTGATCCGGCTGCACGCCTCCGGACACCCGACGCTCGGCCCGGCGACCTGGGGCGTGCTCGCCGCCAAGTCGCGCCGCCAGCAGTTCAGCGACGACTACCGCGACGTCCTGGTCCGGGCGGCGACCCACGGCCTGCGCCGGGCGGAGGCGACGCCGCACGGCGTCAACGCCCTCGAGCTGGCCGCGCACCTGCCGGACCCGGCCTTCGAGGTCGTCCTCTCCTCACTGCGCAACGAGGGCAAGCGCGCCTGGCTCCAGCAGAGCCGGGCGACCCGGGAGCTGGTCCCGGCCGCGACCGCGCGCCAGCTGGCGTCCCGGATCGCCGACCGCGCGCAGTCCACCGGGCCGCACGCGCTGCGCGACGACCCCGACCTGATGCTGCGCCGGCTCGTGCGCGAGGCGCTGTTCCACCTGGTCAAGGCGCGCCGGCGTCACGCCGCGAACCTGCTCGGCGCCAGTGCGTACTCGCGGGCGCTGGCCCCGCTCGTGCTGGAGCTCGCGGGCGGAGCCGACGAGTTCCTCGCCAGCCGCGCCTGGTCGCTGCTCTCGAGCCTGGACTGCTCCGCGATCCGGGACCGGGTCCGGGTCATCGCCCTGGACCGGCGCCGCCCGTGGGTGCAGGGCCGTGCCCTCACCCAGCTGGGACGCGACCGCCACCCGCTGAGCGACGCGGACGCCGAGACCGTGACCGGGTTCCTGGCCTCCGAGCACGCCGAGCTGCGCTACGCCGCGATGTTCGCGCTCGGGATGTCCGGCGCCGACCACGTGCTGCCGCTCACCACCCACCCCGACGCGCAGGTCGCGAACGCCGCCCAGTGGTGGCTGCGCACCGGGCCCGCGCTGCACGACCCGGTGCCCGGCTGACCCCGGTCCGCCCGGCGCGCCTCAGGAGCGAGGTGCCCGGGCGAGCTGGCGGGCCTGGGCGACCAGCCGGCCGGCGGAGTCCCACACCTCGCAGTCCTCCTCGAAGAAGCCGCCGGCGAGGGTGCGCGTCGCGTGCCGCACCTTCAGCCAGCCCGGCGCCGGGCTGGCGCGCAGGTGCGCGCTCAGCTCGATGGTCGGCGCCCAGCCGGGGCGTCCCAGGTCGAAGGTGACTGGGGGCAGCGCGTCGACCGCGAGCAGCAGCGACAGCGGATCGGGCTCGCGCTCGGGCAGCCGGAACCAGGCGCTCATCACGCCCGCGCCGCTCGGGGCGCCCACGGCCCAGCCGATCTGCTCGGGGTGGAAGAGCATGTCGAAGCGGTCCATCAGCGGGGCCACGCGGCGCAGCTCCTCCGGCGCGACCGAGTTGGGCACGCACTCCTCGCGCGGCGGCAGCTCGGGCTCGACCGCCGTCGTCCAGACGTCACCATCCTCACCGCTCCCGCCCAGCGTCCCGTACGTCGCGAGCGCCTCGATGCGGGTCGCGCCGTCCTGGGCCAGCCGAGCCGCGGCGGTCGCGAGCGAGCCGCCGTCACGACGTACGTCGACCTCGACGGTGGCCGGTCCCGCGACCGATGCGGAGAGGTAGTGCGCGCTGATCGCGATCGGGTCCGGCTTGCCCGGCATCGCCGCGCGCAGCGCGGTGCCGACGGTGGCGAGCAGGTAGCCGCCGTTGAGCCCTCCGCCGACCTGCCAGCCGGCGTCGAGGTCCGCGGCCCAGGCCCCCGGCCCGGCGGGGCGGACCGAGGTGTGCAGGTCGAACTCGGAGCGTGCGGTGCGCGTCATGGCGAAAAGGTATCGAACGATGCCTCCGCGGTCCGGGAATGCGAGGACCCCCGCCGCGCGAGGCGCGACGGGGGTCCCGGCAGTGTCGGAGCGACGGGTCAGCGGGGCGCGGGGACCTCGCCCAGACCGAGCACCTCGGTGGTGTGCGCGACGGCCTCGAGGGCGGCCTCGGGGTTCGTGCCCAGATCGGTGCCGTAGGTCGGGATCATCTTCTCCAGCGCGGGGCGCCAGTCCTCGATGCGGTCGGGGAAGCAGCGCTCCATGACCTCGAGCATGATCGGGACGGCCGTCGAGGCGCCCGGGGACGCGCCGAGCAGGCCCGCGATGGAGCCGTCGGCGGCGGTGATGACCTCGGTGCCGAACTGCAGGACACCGCCCTTGCCGGGCACCTTCTTGATCACCTGGACGCGCTGGCCCGCGGTGATCTTCTCCCAGTCGCCGGCCTCGGCGTCGGGGAAGAAGTGGCGCAGCTCGGTGAGCTGGGTCTTCTTGCTGGCCAGCACCTGCTGGACCAGGTAGACGACCAGGCTGAGGTTGCGCAGGCCGGCCTGGAGCATGGGCACGATGTTGTGCAGGCGCACCGAGCGGAACAGGTCGAAGAGCGAGCCGAACTTGAGGAAGCGGACGCTGAAGCCGGCGTACGGGCCGAACATCAGACTGGGCTTGCCGTCGACGACGCGGGTGTCGAGGTGCGGCACCGACATCGGCGGGGCGCCGACGGCGGCCTTGCCGTAGACCTTGGCCTGGTGGCGGGCGACGATCTCGGGGTTGGTCGTGCGCCAGAACTCGCCGCTGACGGGGAAGCCGCCGAAGCCGCGGATCTCCTCGATGCCGGCGCGCTGGAGCAGGTTGAGCGCCTGGCCGCCGGCGCCGACGAACACGAAGCGGGCGGTGGCCTCGAAGGAGCCCGAGCCGTCGCGGCGCTTGCCGCGCACCCGCCAGCCGCCGTCGTGGCGGTCCAGGCGGCGTACCTCGACACCGGTCAGCAGGTCGGCGGCACCGCGGTCGTGCAGCCCGCCGATGAGCTGACGGGTGAGGGAGCCGAAGTCGACGTCGGTGCCGGCCAGCGAGCGGGTCGCGGCGACCGGCTCGTCACCGGTGCGGCCGGCCATGAGCAGCGGGGCCCACTCGGCGATGAGCGCCGGGTCCTCGGTGTACTCCATGCCGGCGAACAGCGGCTGGTCGGCAAGCAACTCGTAGCGCTTGCGCAGGTAGTCGACGTTGTCCGCGCCCCAGACGAAGCTGAGGTGCGGCGTGGGATGCACGAACGACGTGGGGTCGGGGATCTGGCCGGACTCCACGAGGAAGGCCCACAGCTGACGGGTCAGCTGGAACTGCTCGTTGACCGAGATCGCCTTGCTGACGTCCACGGAGCCGTCGGCCAGCTGCGGGGAGTAGTTCAGCTCGCAGAGCGCGGCGTGACCGGTGCCGGCGTTGTTCCACGGGCCGGAGGACTCCTGAGCGAGCTCGTCGAGCCGCTCCACGATGCCGATCGTCCAGGTCGGCTCGACCTGGTTGATGAGCGTCGCGAACGTCGCGGACATGATGCCGCCACCGACGAGCAGCACGTCGTAGGCGGCGGGGCCGCCTGCCTGCTCAGTGGGAGCGGCATTGGACTTGTCGACCTGAGTGGACACAGCGTTATCTCCTCGAAGAGTCGTGGCAGTTCGAGGGGTTCTGCCACGCGCGTGACCATTCAAGAAGGCGCGGTACACGGGGCTTTCAGGGGGTGGCGACGAGGGGGTCGCATTTGAGATGTGCGCCACACGGACCGCCGTGTGCGGCCCCCGCGGGCCTCAGACGTCGAGCGCCGCGGTGCGCCCGGCCGCCCGTCCGGAGAACAGACAACCGCCGAGGAAGGTGCCCTCGAGCGCGTTGTAGCCCATCATCCCACCGCCGCCGAAGCCGCTGACCTCGCCCGCGGCGTACAGGCCGGGGAAGGGGGTGCCGTCGCTGCGCAGGCAGCGTCCGCCGAGGTCGGTCTCGAGCCCGCCGAGGGTCTTGCGCGACAGCACGTGCAGGCGTACGGCGATCAGCGGGCCGGCCTTGGGGTCCAGCATCTTGTGCGGCGTGGCCACCCGGATCAGCTTGTCGCCGAGGTAGCTGCGCGACCCGCGCACGGCGGTGATCTGGGCGTCCTTGGTGTAGGGGTTGTCGATCTCGCGGTCGCGCTGCTCCATCAAGGTGCGTAGCGCGGCCTCGTCGACCAGTCCGGCGCCGTCCGGGCCGGACTCGAGCTTGTTCATCCCGGCGACCAGCTCGGTGAGGCTGTCGGCGACCACGAAGTCCTCGCCGTGCTGCTTGAAGGCCTCCACCGGGCCGGGCGCGCCCGGGCGGACCCGCGTGAGCAGCAGCCGCACGTCCTTGCCGGTGAGGTCGGGGTTCTGCTCGGAGCCGGAGAGCGCGAACTCCTTCTCGATGATCTTCTGGGTCAGCACGAACCAGGAGTGGTCGTGGCCGGTGGTGCGCAGGTGGCGCAGCGTCCCGAGGGTGTCGAAGCCGGGGTAGCAGGGCGCGGGCAGGCGCTTGCCGGTGGCGTCGAGCCACAGCGAGGAGGGGCCGGGCAGGATCCGGATGCCGTGGTTGTCCCAGACCGGGGCGAAGTTGCGGATGCCCTCGACGTAGTGCCACATCCGGTCCGGGTTGATCACCGTGGCGCCGGCGTCCTGGCTGATCATCAGCATCCGCCCGTCGACGTGGGCGGGTACGCCGCTGACCATCCGCGCGGGCGGGGTGCCGAGGCGGGCCGGCCAGGCCTTGCGGACCAGGTCGTGGTTGCCGCCGATGCCGCCGCTGGTCACGACCACGGCCTGGGCGCGCACCTCGAAACCGCCGGCCTCGACCCGGCTGCTGGGCCGGCCGCGCTCGACGTCGCTGGGCTCCAGCACCGCGCCGTGGACGCCGGCCGCGGCACCGCCCTCGACCACCAGGCCGTCCACCCGGTGGCGGAACAGCAGCCGGATGCGCCCCGCGTCGGCGTGCTCGCGCACCCGTCGTACGAACGGGTCGACCAGGCCCGGGCCGGTGCCCCAGGTGATGTGGAAGCGCGGCACCGAGTTGCCGTGGCCCTCGGCGCGGCCGTCGCCGCGCTCGGCCCAGCCGACGACCGGAAAGAACCGGTGGCCCATCTGGCGCAGCCAGGACCGCTTCTCCCCCGCCGCGAAGTCGACGTAGGCCTCCGCCCAGGCGCGCGGCCAGCGGTCCTCCTCGCGGTCGAACTGGGCGCTGCCGAGCCAGTCCTGCCAGGCCAGCTCGCGGGAGTCCCGCACCCGCATCCGCCGCTGCTCGGGGCTGTCGACGAGGAACAGCCCGCCGAAGCTCCACCAGGCCTGTCCGCCGAGCGACTGCTCCGGCTCCTGGTCGAGGAGCACCACCTGGCGTCCGGCGTCGGCGGCCTCGGCGGCGGCCGCGAGGCCGGCCAGGCCGGCGCCCACGACGACGACGTCGGTGCGGATCGGGGTCGGGGTGCTCGACTGTGGCTCCACGGCGGTGATCCTTGCACGCCGGCGCGCGCCGGCGTCCGGATCAGGACGGCACGGCGAGCGGGAGGACGAAGGAGAAGGTGCTCCCCTCCCCCGGCTCGGCCTGCACCCAGATGGTGCCGCCCATCAGGCTGACCAGCTGGCGGCACAGCGCCAGCCCGAGCCCGGTCCCGCCGTACTGCCGGGTGATGGTGGGGTCGGCCTGGCTGAAGGTCTCGAAGAGCCGGTCCTGGTGCTCGCGCGCGATGCCGATCCCGGAGTCGGAGACCCGCACCAGCACCTTCACGACGCCCTCGGCGCTGCGCTCGGCGACCTCGACGTCGACGGCCACCCCGCCCCGATGGGTGAACTTGACCGCATTGCCCAGCAGGTTGTGGAGCACCTGGGCGATCCGGTCGGGGTCGCCCAGGAGCGCGTCCGGCAGCTCCTCGTCGATGCGCACGGTGAACCCCAGCCGGGCGCCGCCGGGACGGGCCAGGTCCACGCAGCCCTCCACGACGGACCGCAGGTCCATCGTGCGGCGCTCCAGCAGCAGCGCACCGGCCTCGATCCGGGAGAAGTCGAGGAGGTCGTCGACCAGGCGGCGCAGCCGCTTGCCGTTGCGCGTCAGGTTGCCGACCAGCATCTGCTGGTCGGGCTCCAGACCGGTATCGGCGAGCAGCTCGGCGCTGGCGATGACGCTGGTCAGCGGGGTCCGTATCTCGTGGCTGACGTTGGCCAGGAACAGCGACTTGGCCTGGTTGGCCTCCTCCGCGCTGCGCCGCGCGCGGGCCAGCTCGCGCTGGAGCCGGTTGCGGGCGGTGACGTCCTCGGCGACGCCGTACACGCCCTCGACCACGTCGTCCACGACGATCGGCAGCGCGGAGACGCTCAGCTCGACCGGGGTGCCGTCGGGTCGGCGCAGGACGGTCTCGAACTGCACCGACTCCCGCGCCAGCGCCCGCTGGAACAGCTCGAGCACCGGCTCGAGATGGGGCTCGTCGAGCAGGTCGCCGAAGCTGCGCCCGAGCAGCTGCTCCACGGCGTACCCGCTGACCGCGGCCGCGGCCGGGTTGACGGAGTCGAAGCGGCCCTCGGGGTCGACCGAGAACACCGCGTGGGGGTTGTAGTCGAACAGCGAGCGGAACCGCTCGCTGGTCTCGGCGAGGACGCGCTCGGCGCGCCGCAGCCGCTCGGCCCCGGCGCGCAGGACGTCGCTCTCCTCCCCACCCACGAGCGGCAGTCTTGCACCATCGCGGGCCCCGCGGGGCAACACTGGACGGGTCACCGCCCGTGCCCGCCGCCGGCCCCGTGGCTGGCCCCGGCGATGGGCACGCGGCTGTGGACCGGGGAGCCATGCTGGTGCCGTGACGCCCGAGATCCTCGCCTCCGACGCCCTGGGCGCGGCCACCCGCGCGAGCCTGTGGCGGCTGTGGCGCAGCGCGTTCGACGACTTCGGCGACCACGACGGCGCCCACGCCTTCGGCGACCTGCACGCGCTGGTGCGCGAGGGCTCCGAGGTCGTGGCGCACGCCAGCGTCGTCCCCCGGACCGTGCTCATCGGCACGGAGGCGTGGGCCGTGGGCTACGTGGAGGCGGTCGCGGTCGCACCCGAGCGCCAGCGCCGGCGTCTCGGGAGCGCGGTGATGACCGCGCTGCAGGACCGGCTGCCGGGCCGCTACCCGGTCGCGATGCTCGCCACCGGCGAGCACGGCTTCTACGAGCAGCTGGGCTGGGAACGCTGGCGCGGGCCGGCGTACGTCGTGCGCGACGGCGTGCGCGTGCGGTGCGCGGAGGACGACGACGCCCTGATGGCACTGCGCCTGCCCGGCTCGGACGGGTTGGACCTCACCGCGCCGGTGACCTGCGAGGACCGCCCGGGCGACGCGTGGTGACCCGGGTCAGAGGACCACGTCGTACGGCGTGGTGGTGGTGACCCGCACCAGTCCGGAGCGCTCCAGGATCGGGCGCGAGAAGGCGGTCGAGTCGCTGTGCAGCAGGGGGCGCCCGAGCGCCAGCGCGGAGCGGGCCCGCGCGGCGGTGAGCGCGCGGTAGATGCCGCGCCCGCGCCAATGCTCCAGCGTCGCACCGCCCCACAGCCCGGCGACGTCGCTGTCCGGGACCGGCTCGAGGCGGCCCGCGCAGACCACCTCGCCGCCGGCCTCCGCGACCCACAGCTCGGTGCCGTCGCCGCTGGCGAGCCGACCCAGCAGCGCCTCGGCGGTCGCCGAGGAGACCGGGTCGCCGAACGCCTCGTCGAGCATCGCGCAGGCCGCGCGCACGTCGTCCTCCGCATGCACCGAGCGCAGGGAGACGCCGTCGGGCAGCGGCAGGTCCAGGGCCAGCAGGCGGGCCTCGCCGACCATCACCGACTCCTCCTCCCCCGGCTCGAAGCCGTGCGCGAGGAGCAGCTCGTGCAGGCCGGGCGCGCGGTCGTGCCCGCGGGTCTTCCACTCCAGGCGACGCACCCCTCGCTCGCGGAAGTGGGTGAGCACCCGCGGCACCCACTCGGCCAGTCGGGCGCGGAGCTCCTCCTCGTCGCCCTCCCCGAGGTCGCGGTAGGTGACGAAGCCACGCCGCTCCGGGAACTCCAGCAGGTGCAACGGCCCCAGCCGCACCCGGGCGCTCGCCCCGATGGCCTCCGAGTCGGTCCGCAGCTGTTCGTCGTACGCCGCCAGCAGCCCCGCCGTCATCTCCACCACGCCCCCATCCTCCCGCGAGTCGGCTCTTGTGGTTGCGCGAGTCGGCGCCAATGGTTGCCCGAGTCGGCTCTTGTGGTTGCGCGAGTCGGCGCCAATGGCGGCCCGAGTCGGCGCCAATGGCGGCCGTACGACGTGCGCCGGCGGATCGCTAGGCTGCCGCCGTGCCTCCACGCCGCCGCTCCGCGACCTACGCCAAGCGGCGTCGCACCCGGATGGCGAAGGTCGAGCACGACCTGACCGACGCGCAGTGGCACGCGCTGATGGAGGCCTGGGGCGGGTGCGCCTACTGCGGCGGCGACGGCGCCGCGCTGCAGAAGGACTGCATGCTGCCGATCTCGCGCGGCGGGCGCTACACGCTGCTCAACGTCGTGCCGGCCTGCGCCTCCTGCAACGCCAGCAAGTGCAACACCGAGGTGATCACGTGGATGCGCCGCAAGCGCCTCGACGAGCCGGCCTTCCTCGCCCGGCAGGTGGCGATCGCGCGCTCCCTGGCCGACCTGGCCGACCTGCCCTCCCCGGCGGACCCGCCGGCCTGAGCCGACCCGATCCGGCCACGTCGCCGAGACGCGGCTGAAACAACCGTTCCGTACGGTCCGCCAGATGATCCTGCAGTCCGGTGCCGGCCCGATCCGGTCCTCGACCTACCTGCCCGCGGCTCCCGACACCGTGCTCTGGGGGCGGCTGCCCTGCGCCGCCGACGCCCCGGCGCTGACCGTGGATCCGGGGACCGAGGTCACCTTCGACACCGTCAGCCACGAGGGGATCCTGGAGGACCAGGGGCGCGACCCCGTGGCGTTCTTCGGCGACCACGGCGTCACCGAGGTGCTCGAGGACGCCGTCGCGATCGCGCGCAGCGACCTGCCCCGCACCTTCGGCGTCGACGGCCCGCACGTGGTCAGCCGGCCCGTGCGGGTCGCGGGCGCGGAGCCCGGCGACCTGCTGGCGATGACCGTCCTGCAGACCCTCCCCCGCGCGCCGTACGGCGTCATCTCCAACCGCCACGGCCGCGGCGCGCTGCCCGGTGAGTACCCCCTCGACGGGGCCACCTTCTCCGCCTTCGCCACGGTCAGCGAGGACGGGACCCACGGGCAGCTGCCGCTGCGCCCGGGCGGCGAGGAACGGGTGTCGTTCCCGCTGGCCCCGTTCCTCGGGGTCATGGGGGTCGCCCTGCCCGGCGCCGACCGGCCGCACTCGGTGCCGCCGGGCCCGCACGGCGGCAACATCGACATCAACCTGCTCACCGTCGGGGCCACGCTCTACCTGCCGGTCCAGGTCCCGGGCGCCCTGGCCTACGTCGGGGACCCGCACTTCGCCCAGGGCGGCGGCGAGGTGTCCCTGACCGCAATGGAGGCCCCGCTGCGGGCCACCGTGCGCCTCGACGTCGTGCCCCGCGAGGAGGCCGTACGCCGCTTCGGCGAGCTGGCCGGGCCGCTCGCGGAGACCGCGGAGCACCTGGTCCCGACCGGCCTCGACGAGGACCTCGACGTCGCGGTGCAGAACTGCGTGCGGGCCGCCATCGCCCTCCTCGCCGCCGCCTACGGCATGGACCGCTCGCTGGCCTACGCCTACCTCAGCGCCGCCACCGACTTCGAGATCTCCCAGGTCGTCGACGTGGTGAAGGGCGTCCACGCCAAGATCCGGAAGAGCGACTTCGCATGAGCGCCATGGACACCGCCTCCGTCTCCCCCGCCCCCGGCACCCCGCCGGAGGGACTGCTCGAGGCGTTCTGGGCCTACGAGCGGGCGCTGATGGAGGACGACCTCGACGCGCTCGACCGGCTCTTCGCGCCCGGCCCAACCACCCTGCGCGGGGACGCCGCCGGCCTGCTGGTCGGGCACGACGCGATCAGCGCCTTCCGGGGACGGCGCGGTGGCACGCCCCGGCGGCGGATCGTGCAGACCCACGTGCAGACCGTCGACGACGACCACGCCCTGGTGGTCGCGGTGACCGAGCTCGAGCGCGGCGGGCGAGGCCAGCAGACCCAGCTGTGGGCGCGCGGGGCCGCGGGCTGGCAGGTGACCGCGGCGCACGTCGCCGTACCGCCCCCGGCCCTGGACACCCGGATCTGGCGCGTCGTCGGCGACCCGCTCGTCGCCGCCCGCGGCACCGAGGAGGACGCCGGTCCGCTCGCCGGCGAGAGCGTCGCCGTCAAGGACCTGTACGCCGTGGCGGGGCAGCCGACCGGTGCCGGCAACCCGGCCTGGCTGGCATCGGCACCGACGGCCGAGCACCACGCCCACGCGGTCGCGCGGCTGCTCGCGGCCGGGGCCGACGTGCGCGGCATCGCGCGCACCGACGAGCTCGCCTGGTCGCTGGCCGGCACCAACCACCACACCGGCACCCCGCCGAACCCACGCGCGCCGGGCCGCATCCCCGGCGGCTCCAGCTCCGGGTCCGCCTCGGCCGTCTCGCTGGGCCACGCCACGATCGGGCTCGGGACCGACACCGGCGGCTCGATCCGGGTGCCGGCGGCGTACCAGGGCCTGTTCGGCATCCGCACCACCCACGGCGTGGTGCCGGTCGACGGCCTGGTCCCGCTCGCCCCCTCCTTCGACACCGTCGGCTGGCTGACCCGGTCCGCGGCGCTGCTCGAACGGGTGGGCGAGGCGCTGCTGCCGCTCGCGCCCGAACCGGGCGGCGACGCCGAGGTGGTGCTGGTGCCGGACCTGCTGGACCTGGCCTCGCCCGAGGTCGCCGCGGCGGTCCGCGCCGTCGCGCCCGCCGAGGCGGCCGAGGAGCGCTGGTCCATCGACGGCCTCGACACCTGGCTCGACGCGTTCCGCACCGTGCAGGCGTGGGAGGCCTGGCGCTCGCACGGCGGGTGGTTGGAGGGCCGGTTGTCCGTGCTCGGCCCGGACGTGCGCGGCCGCTTCGAGCACGCCCGCTCCGTCACCGACGCCCAGGCGGACCGCGCCCGCGTGGTGCTGACCCAGGCCCGGACCGAGATCCGGGCGCTGGTCGGTGACCGGGTGCTGCTGCTCCCCTCGGCGTCGTCGGTCGCGCCTCGGCTCGACGACGACCTGGCCGTGGTGCGGGACGCGACGATGCGGCTCACCTGCCTGGCCGGGATCGGCGGGCTCCCGGCGGTGTCGCTGCCCACCGTGGCCGGCGGGCTACCGGTCGGCGCGTGCCTGCTCGCCGCCCCTGGCCGGGACCGGGACCTGCTGCGCCGCGCCCACGACCTCACGCAGGAGCCGACCCGGGAGCCGGCGTGACGGCGCGGCGGCCTCGAGCCGGCACCGCAGTGCGAACCGAAACATCCATGCCGCGGACGTCATCGCGATGAAACCGATGTTTCGATCGGGCGTCACGAAGCCTTCCTAGCGTCAGCACTCCCGAGTGGAGGAGCAGACGTGCGGATCGAGGACTTCAACGCGATGGACGCGGCCGGCGCCGCGGACGTCCTCCGGCCCTGCGCCGCGATCCCGCGGTGGGTCGAGGCGCTCGTCGCCGGCCGGCCCTACGCCGACGCCGACGCACTCCTCGCACGCGCCGAGGCGCTCGCCGTGGGCTGGACCGGGGCGGAGGTCGAGCAGGCGCTCGCCGACCACCCCCGGATCGGCGAGCGGCACGCCGGCGACGGCACCAGCGCGGCGATGTCGCGCAGCGAGCAGTCCGGGGTGTCGCCCGAGGCCGCGCTGCAGGCCCGGATCGCCGCCGGCAACGCGGCGTACGAGCAGCGCTTCGGCCGCGTCTTCCTGATCCGGGCGGCCGGCCGCAGCGGCGAGGAGATCCTCGCCCAGCTCGACCAGCGGCTCACCCACGACCCGACCACCGAGCTCGAGGTCACCCGTGGCCAGCTCGCCGAGATCGCCGCACTGCGGCTCAGGGGGATCCTGCGATGACCACCGTGTCCACTCACGTGCTCGACGCCGGGCGCGGCGTCCCGCGGGCCGGCGTCGACGTCGTGCTCACCGACGCCGGCGGCACCGAGCTGGAGCGCGCCACCACTGACGCCGACGGCCGGATCCGCTTCGCGACCGAGGTCGCCGGCGGCCACCACACGCTCACCTTCGCCACGCGCACCGAGTTCCACCCGGTGATCCGCGTCGACATCGCCGTCGACGACAGCGAGGCGCGCCACCACGTGGCGCTCCTCCTGAGCCCGTTCGCCTACACCACCTACAAGGGCAGCTGATGGCGGGCGACGAGACTGCCCCGGTTGCCCCGGCGGCCACCGGACGGGTGGTCCTGGGCGAGAACCAGTACGGCAAGGCGGAGTGCCGCCTGGTCCGCGTCGACCGCGACACCGCGCGCCACCGGATCACCGACCTCACCGTCACCAGCCAGCTGCGCGGCGACTTCGCGGCCTGCCACACCGACGGCGACAACAGCCAGGTGGTCGCGACCGACACCCAGAAGAACACCATCTACGCCTTCGCCCGCGACGGCGTCGGCGCACCCGAGGAGCTCCTGCTGCGGCTGGCCGAGCACTTCACCACCGGCTTCCCGTGGGTGAGCGGGGGCCGTTGGGAGGCGGCGCAGCACGCCTGGGACCGGATCGCGGTCGACGGCGCCGGCCACGACCACGCCTTCGTCCGCACCGGCGGCGAGACCCGCACCTGCGTCGTCCAGCGCGACGGCGAGGAGGTCTTCGTGGTGAGCGGGCTGCGCGACTGCACCGTGCTGAAGTCGACCGGCTCGGAGTTCCACGGCTTCCCCCGCGACCGGTTCACGACGCTCGCGGAGACCGACGACCGGATCCTGGCCACCGACGTCACCGCCTGGTGGCGCTACGCCGAGCTGCCCGACGACTTCGACACGACGTACGCCGCCGTGCGCGAGCTGATGCTGACCACCTTCGCCGGGCTGCACTCGCTGGCGCTGCAGCAGACCATCTTCGCGATGGGCAAGGCCGTGCTGGAGGCCTTCCCGGGCATCGCCGAGGTGCGGCTCTCGTGCCCGAACAACCACCACTTCCTGGTCGACCTCGCCCCCTTCGGGCTGGACAACCCCGGCGAGGTCTTCCTCGCCGCGGACCGGCCCTACGGGCTGATCGAGGCGACCGTGCAGCGCGAGGGCGAGCCGCGCGAGCCGCGTGCCTGGGCGACGATCGCCGGGTTCGCATGAGCGCGGACCACCCGGGCAGCGGCGAGGTCGACGCGCGCCCCGCCGCCGTGCGCGGCCGGCAGGTGCTCCTCGACGGGGTGCTGCGGCCGGCCACGCTCCTGCTCGAGGCGGGCCGGATCGGCGCGGTCGAGGGCTTCGACCACCCGGTCGCCGGCGGCCCGGTGCTGGAGGTGCCGGCCACGTCGTACGTCCTGCCCGGTGTCGTCGACACCCACGTCCACGTCAACGAGCCCGGTCGCACGCACTGGGAGGGGTTCGCCAGCGCGACCCGGGCCGCGCACGCCGGGGGCGTCACCACCCTCGTCGACATGCCGCTCAACGCGCTGCCGCCCACGACGACGCTGGCCGCGCTGCGCACCAAGCAGGCCGCCGCCCGCGGTCAGCTCTGCGTCGACGTCGCCTTCTGGGGCGGTGCCGTGCCGGGCACCGTGGCCGAGCTCGAGGCGCTGCACGAGGCGGGGGTGCTGGGCTTCAAGTGCTTCCTCTCCCCCTCCGGCGTCCCGGAGTTCCCGCCGCTGGACCCGGCAGGGTTCGCCGCCGCCATGTCCGAGGTCGCCCGGCTGGACAGCCTGATGGTCGTCCACGCGGAGGACGCCGCCGTGCTGGAGGCCGCGCCGCAGCGCCCGAGCCGGGCCTACGCCGACTTCCTGCTCTCCCGGCCCGACGAGGCCGAGACCGCGGCGATCACCCGCGTGCTCGACGTCGCGCGCGTGACCGGCGCGCGCGTGCACGTGCTGCACCTGTCCAGCGCCCGGGCCCTGGACCTGCTGGCCGATGCCCGAGCCGACGGCGTACCGGTCAGCGTGGAGACCTGCCCGCACTACCTGTGCCTCGAGGCCGGCGCGATCCCCGACGCGGCCCCGCAGTTCAAGTGCTGCCCGCCGATCCGCGACGCCGCCAACCGCGAGCAGCTGTGGCAGGGCCTGCTCGACGGCGTCATCGACGTCGTCGTCTCCGACCACTCCCCGGCCACCGCCGAGGAGAAGGGCCGGGGCGGCGGCGACCTCCAGCAGGCGTGGGGCGGCGTGTCCGGCCTCCAGGTGGGGTTCACCGCCGTCGCCGCCGAGGCCGCCGCCCGCGGCATCGGGATCGACCGGGTCGCGCGCTGGATGTCGACCGGCACCGCCGACCTCGTCGGCCTCGCCCACAAGGGCCGGATCGAGGCCGGCGCGGACGCCGACCTCCTGGTCCACGACCCGACCGGGCGTACGCCGGTGCGCGCCGAGGACCTGGCCCACCGCAACCCGATCACGGCGTACGACGGGCTCACGCTCGCCGGCCGCGTCACCACCACCCTCGTGCGGGGCCGCGCGACCGCGGACCCCCGCTGGGGCCGGATGCTCGAGAGGACGCCGACATGACCGACCCGACCCGCCAGATCGACCCGCCGCCGCGGCTGCTGATGGGCCCGGGCCCGATCAACGCCGACCCGCGCGTGCTGCGGGCGATGTCGGCGCAGCTGGTCGGCCAGTTCGACCCCGCGATGACGGCGTACATGAACGAGACGATGGCGCTCTACCGCGCCGTCTTCCGCACGGAGAACGAGCACACGCTGCTCGTCGACGGCACCTCGCGCGCCGGGATCGAGGCGGCGCTGGTCAGCCTGATCGAACCGGGCGACCGGGTGCTGGTGCCGGTGTTCGGCCGGTTCGGCCACCTGCTGGTGGAGATCGCCGAGCGGTGCGGCGCCGAGGTGCACACCCTCGAGGTGCCCTGGGGCGAGGTGTTCGCCGCCGAGCAGATCGAGGCGGCCGTCGCCGCGACCCGCCCCCGGGTCCTCGCGGTCGTCCAGGGCGACACCTCCACGACGATGTGCCAGCCGCTCGCCGACCTCAGCGAGATCTGCCGACGCCACGACGTGCTGCTCTACTGCGACGCCACCGCCAGCCTCGGCGGCAACGAGCTCGCCACCGACGCGTGGGGACTCGACCTGGTCACCGCCGGGCTGCAGAAGTGCCTCGGCGGGCCCTCCGGCAGCGCACCCACCACCATCTCGCCGCGCGCCGCCGCGGTCATCGAGGGCCGCCGGCACGTCGAGGCCGGCATCCGGGAGGACGGCGAGCAGGGCCGCGGCACCCGGATCGCCAGCAACTACCTGGACCTCGCGCAGGTCATGGACTACTGGGGCCCGCGCCGGCTCAACCACCACACCGAGGCCACGACCATGCTCTACGGCGCCCGCGAGTGCGCCCGGCTGCTCCTCGAGGAGGGGCTGGAGGCCGCCGTCGCGCGCCACGCGCTGCACGGGCGGGCGATGCTCGCGGGAGTGCAGGGCCTGGGCCTGCGGGTCTTCGGCGACCTCGCGCACAAGATGCACAACGTGGTCGCGGTGGAGATCCCCGACGGCGTCGGCGACGACCGCACCCGCGCGGCCCTGCTCGAGGACTTCGGGATCGAGATCGGCACCTCCTTCGGCCCGCTCCACGGGCGGGTCTGGCGGATCGGCACGATGGGCGTCAACGCGCGCCGCGACGCCGTCCTCACCACCCTCGCCGCCCTCGAGCAGGTGCTGCGCGGCGCAGGGGTCGCGGTGACACCCGGCGGCGGCGTCGGCGCGGCGCGGGAGGTCTACGCATGAGCACCGCCGCCCTTGCCCTGGCCCGCTGCGACGAGCTGGCCGCGCTGAGCAGCCGCCCGGACGCGATCGAGCGGATGCACCTCACCGCCGAGCACGCCCGCGCCAACGCCCTCGTCGCCGGCTGGATGGAGCAGGCGGGGCTGCGCCCCTGGCAGGATGCCGCCGGCAACCAGTGCGGGCGCCGCGAGGGCACGATGCCCGGGCTGCCCGCCCTCCTGCTCGGCTCGCACCTCGACACGGTCCCCGACGCCGGGCGGTACGACGGCCCGCTCGGCGTGGTGATGGCACTCGCGGTGGTGGAGCGGCTGCGTGAGCGCGAGCTGCCCTTCGCCCTCGAGGTGGTCGGGTTCGGCGACGAGGAGGGCGCCCGGTTCGGCACCGCGCTGCTCGGCAGCCGCGCGTTCGCCGGCACCTGGGAGGAGGCCTGGTGGGACCTGAGCGACCGCGACGGCACCACCCTGCGCGAGGCGTTCCGCGACTTCGGCCTCGACCCGGCCCGGGTCGGCGAGGCGGCCCGGCGACCCGAGCAGCTGGTCGGCTACCTGGAGGCCCACATCGAGCAGGGCCCGCACCTGGAGGCCGCGGACGCCTCGCTGGGCTACGTGACCACCATCGCCGGCGCGCGCCGCTTCGCGATCACCGTGCTCGGCGAGGCGCGGCACGCGGGCGGGACGCCGTACTCCCGACGGCGCGACGCGCTCGTCGGCGCCAGCGAGGTGGTCACCACCGTGGAGCGGCTGGCCCGGGCGACCGGCGACCACGGGTGCATCGCGACCGTCGGGCGGGTCGAGGTCTCCCCCGGCGCCGTCAACGTGGTGCCCGGCCGGGTCGACCTCACCCTCGACCTGCGCGCCGCCACCGACGCGGCCCGCGACGCGATGTGGGAGATGATCCTGGCCGAGGCCGAGGCCTCCTGCGCCGCGCGCGGCCTGGCCCTCGAGGCCGTCGAGACCCACCACGCCTCCGCCGCGCCGTGCGCGCCGTGGCTGCAGCAGGCCGTGGTCGCCGGGATCGCCGCCACCGGGGACGCCGACCCGATGGGGCTGTGGAGCCGGGCCGGCCACGACGCGATGGCGGTGGCCGCGGTGAGCGACATCGCGATGCTCTTCGTGCGCTGCGCCGACGGCATCAGCCACCACCCGGACGAGGCCGTGCGCGAGGTCGACGTCGCCCGCGGCATCGACGCGCTCGAGCAGGCGGTGCTCGAGGTGGCCCGGACCGTCGCGGGGCGGGGCGCGGCATGAGGATCGATGAGCGGATCGCGCGCCGCCACGCCACGCTGACCCCGCAGGAGCGCAAGGCGGCCACGACCCTGCTGGACCACCTCGACGACCTCGCGACCTACCGCGCCGCCGAGCTCGCGGTCCTCGCCGGGGTCTCCAAGGCCACCATGAGCCGGCTCTTCCGCCGCCTCGGGTTCGCCGACTTCGACGAGGTGCGCGAGCACCTGCGCGCGCTGCGCAGCGCCGGCGAGCCCCGCCGCGTCGACGGGTCCCCCGACCTTGCGGTGCACGCCGCCGCCGAGGGCGACGCGATCACCCGGGTGCTGCACCAGCCCGCCATCACCGAGGCCGCGCACCTCCTGGCCACCGCCGGACGGGTGCTCGTCGTCGGGTGGCGCAACAGCCACCCGGTCGCCCTGCACCTGCGCCAGCAGCTGGTCCAGGCGCGTGCCGGCGTCGCGCTCGCGCCCCTGCCCGGCCAGGTGATCGGCGAGGAGCTCGTCGACCTCGGCGCGGGCGACGCCGTCGTCGTTCTCGGGTTCCGCCGGCGTCCGCGGGGCTTCGCGGAGTTCCTCGACGCCGCCGCCGGCACCGGCGCGCGGGTCGTCCTCGTGGCCGACGCGACCGCCCTGCCGCTGGTCGACCGGGTCGACGTGTGGATGGAGTGCCCGGTGCAGACCGGGCTGGCCTTCGACAGCTACGCCGCCGCGATGAGCCTCGTCGGCGTCCTCGCCGACGCCGTGCTCTCCGCGTGCGGCAGCGCCGCCCGGGACCGGGTGAGCGCGATCAGCCGGACCTACGACCTGCTCGGCGAGCTGGAGGCCTGAGATGGACCTGACCCACGTGACCTCGTACCGCTGCCCGACCACCCGCGCCGGCCTCGGTCTAGCCCCCGGCGAGACCGTGCTGGGCGGCGGGACCTGGCTCTTCTCCGAGCCGCAGCCCGCGACCACCGGGCTGGTCGACCTCACCGCCCTGGGCTGGCCGGCGATCGAGGAGCTCGACGACGGCACCCTGCGCATCGCCGCGACCTGCACGGTCGCCGAGCTGGTCGCCTCGCCCCTGCTCGGCCCACTGGCACCGCTGGTCCGCTCGGCGGCCGATGCCTTCCTGATGTCGTTCAAGATCCAGCACGCCGCCACCGTCGGCGGCAACATCGCGCTTGCGCTCCCGGCCGGCGCGATGATCTCGCTGACCGCCGCGCTCGGCGGCACCGCCGAGGTCTGGACGCCGGACGGCGGCGTACGCCGGGAGCCCGTGGCCGCCCTGGTCCGCGGCGTACGACGGACCTCGCTGGCGCCCGGCGAGGTGCTGCGCGCGGTCGACGTCCCGCCGGGGCCGCGCGCAGCCCGTAGCGCGTTCCGCCGCGCCGCGCTCACCCCGCACGGGCGCTCCTCCGCGGTCGTGGTGGGGGTCGGTGACCGGGTCACGCTCACCGCCGCCACCACCCGCCCCGTGGTGCTGGCCGCCGACCGGCTCGAGGAGGGGCTCGCGGCGGTGGACTGCTGGTACGACGACGCCCACGGCGCCGCGGACTGGCGCGCCGACGTCACCGCCACCCTCGCCCGCGAGGTCGTCCGGGAGCTGGCCGCATGATCCTCGACGGCACCCCTGTCACCTCCGCCCCCGCCCCCGGCCAGTGCCTGCGCAGCTGGCTGCGCGAGCTCGGCAGCACCGCGGTGAAGAAGGGCTGCGACGCCGGCGACTGCGGCGCCTGCTCGGTGCTCGTCGACGGGCGCCCGGTGCACTCCTGCGTGCACCCCGCCGTCCGCGCCGTCGGCCACGAGGTGGTCACCGCGGCCGGGCTCGGCACGCCGGAGGAGCCGAGCCCCGTGCAGCAGCGCTTCCTCGACGCCCAGGGCTTCCAGTGCGGCTTCTGCACCGCGGGGTACGTCGTCACCGCCTCGGCGCTCGCCGCGCCCGACGGCACGATCTGCGATCGGGGCAGCCACGGCGGCGTCGGCGTCGATCTGGAGGCGGCCTTCAAGGGCAACCTGTGCCGTTGCACGGGCTACCGCTCGATCCGCGACGCGTTCGCCGGCACCACCAACGTCGTCCACGCCAGCACCGAGGACCACGCCTCGCAGCCGCGCGGCTTCGGCTGCTCGGTCGCGGCTCCGGCGGGCCCGCGGATCGTCACCGGCCGCGAGGAGTACACCCTCGACCTCCCGCTCGACGGGGTGCTGCACCTCAAGCTGCTCCCCAGCCCGCACCCGCACGCGCGGATCACCCGCATCGACACCGCCCGCGCCGAGGCGCTGCCCGGCGTGCATCTCGTGCTCACCCACCGCGACGCCCCCGACGTGCTCTACTCCACCGCCCGGCACGCCAGCCGTCTCGACGACCCCGACGACACCCGGCTCCTCGACGACGTGGTGCGCTTCCGCGGCCAGCGGGTCGCGGCCGTCGTCGCCGACTCCGTCGCCGTGGCCGAGCGCGCGCTCGCCCTGATCGAGGTCGAGTACGACGTGCTGGCCTCGGTGCACGACCCCGAGGCCGCCCGCCGCCCCGGCGCACCGCTGGTGCACGGCGAGAAGCAGGCGGCGCAGGCGCGGATCGCCGACCCCGGGCGCAACGTGGTGGCCGAGTCCCACGGGGAGGTGGGCGACGTCGCGGCCGGGCTGGCCGCGGCCGCGCACCGGGTGCACGGCACCTGGCGCACCGCGCGGGTCAACCACGCGGCGCTCGAGACCCACGGCGCCCGCGGCTGGCTGGACGAGGAGGGCCGGCTGGTGGTGCGCAGCAGCACCCAGGTCCCGTTCCTGGTCCGCGACGAGCTGGCGCACGTGCTCGGTCTCGACCCCGAGCGGGTGCGCGTGGTGACCGGTCGGGTGGGCGGCGGGTTCGGCGGCAAGCAGGAGATGCTGGTCGAGGACGTCGTCGCCCTGGCGGTGCTGCGCACCGGCCGCCCGGTCCAGCTCGACCTCACCCGCGAGGAGCAGCTCACCGCCACGCCGGGGCGGCACCCGGTGCGGGTGGAGGCCGAGCTCGGCGCGGACGCCGACGGCGTGCTCACCGCGATGCGCCTCGACGTGCTCAGCGACACCGGTGCCTACGGCAACCACGCCCCCGGCGTGCTCTTCCACGGCTGCCACGAGTCGGTCGCTCTCTACCGCTGCGCCAACAAGCGGGTCGACGCCGAGGCGGTCTACACCCACAACGTCCCCTCCGGCGCGTTCCGCGGCTACGGGCTGGGCCAGGTGATCTTCGCGATCGAGTCCGCTCTCGACGAGCTCGCCCGGGAGGTCGGGCTGTCCCCCGCGGAGATCAGGCGCCGCAACGTCGTGCGCCCCGGCGACGAGTTCGTGGTCAACGGGCCGGCCGACACCGACCTCGTCTTCGGCAGCTACGGGCTCGACCAGTGCCTCGACCTGGTCGAGGAGGCGCTCGCGCGTGGCGACGGCGACCCGGCACCGCCCGGCTGGCTGGTCGGCGAGGGGATGGCCGCCGCGATGATCGCCACCATCCCGCCGCGCGGGCACCACACCGACGCGACCGTCACCCGGGAGCCCGACGGCACCGTGACGATCGGCGTGGGGTCGGCGGAGTTCGGCAACGGCACCGCCACCGTCCACGTCCAGCTGGTCGCCGAGGAGCTCGGCCTGGACCCCACCCGGGTCCGACTGCGCGCCGGCGACACCGACGCCGCGGCGTACGACACCGGGGCCTACGGCTCCACCGGCTCGGTCGTCGCCGGCAGCGCGGTGCTGGCCGCCGCGCGGGACCTGCGGCGGCGCCTCGCCGCCGGGGAGGACGCCAGGGATGCCACGGACGCTGCGGACGGCCGCGTGGTCGGTTGCGGCGAGCACCACGGGTCCCCGCGCTCGGTCGCCTTCAACGTCCACGGGGTGCGGGTCGCCGTCGACCCGGTCACCGGGGAGCTGCGCGTGCTGCGCTCGGTGCAGGCCGTCGACGCCGGCGTGGTGATCAACCCCGAGCAGCTGCGCGGCCAGGTCGAGGGCGGCGTCGCCCAGGGCCTCGGCAGCGCGCTCTACGAGGAGGTGCGCCTCGGCGAGGACGGAGAGGTCCTCACCCGCACGCTGCGCGACTACCGCGTGCCGCAGATCGGGGACCTGCCGCCCACCGAGGTGCTGCTCGCCGACACCTACGACGTGCTCGGCCCGCACGGCGCGAAGTCGATGAGCGAGGCGCCGTACAACCCGGTCGCGCCGGCGGTCGCCAACGCGGTCCGCGACGCGCTCGGCGTCCGCCCCCACGAGCTGCCGATGAGCCGGGACCGGCTCTGGCGCCTGGCCTGCAACGCCCGTTCCAGCACTGTTGACGACACCGCTGCCGTCGCACCCGTCCGGGAGGACTCATGACCGACCACACCTGGCTCGAACGGGCCGTCGCGCTCGCCGTCGCGAACGTCGCAGCCGGCGGCGGCCCGTTCGGGGCGCTGGTCGTCCGCGACGGCGAGCTCGTCTCCGAGGGCATCAACCGGGTCACCCCCGACCTGGACCCGACGGCGCACGCCGAGGTGGTCGCGATCCGCCGCGCGTGCGCCGCGCTGGGCGACTTCTCCCTCGAGGGCTGCACGCTCTACTCCTCCTGCGAGCCCTGCCCGATGTGCGTCTCGGCGTCGCTGTGGTCCCGCCTGGACGCGGTCGTGTACGCCGCCGACCGCGACGATGCCGCCCGCGGCGGCTTCGACGACCGGGCGATCTACGACCTGCTGGGCGCCGACCGGGCCACCTGGCCGATGACGGTCGCCGCGGTGCCGCTCGGCGAGCGATTCGCGCCGTTCGAGGCCTGGCTGGGCAACGACGCCCGGACGCCGTACTGAGCCGGCACCGACGCGCGTTTTAACCAGTCCGAAACCTGCGCCGCCCGGCCCCGAAACCCCCCGCTCCTACGTTCCGGGACAACACGAAACGGCCGTGCCGGGACGGCATCCACCTGCACCCGCTCGAGCGTCGCTCGAGCCCTCACAGACGGAGCACCTCATGACCCCACGATCGCGCGCCACCCGCGCCGGAGCCCTCCTGGCCGCGGCGGCCCTCACCCTCTCCGCCTGCGGGTCCGACGACAGCGAGGCCGACACCCCGTCCGGCGACGGCGGTGAGCACGGCGCGATCACCCTGCAGCTGTCCTGGATCAAGAACGCCGAGTTCGCCGGCGAGTTCTTCGCCGACTCCGCGGGGCACTACGAGGACGCCGGCTTCACGAAGGTCACGATGGACCCCGGCCCCGGGGCGATCGAGACGCTGGTCGCCACCGGCGACGCCGACTTCGGGCTCAGCAACGCCGTCTCCGCCGCCCAGGTCATCGCGGCGGAGGACGCGCCGCTGAAGATCGTCGGCACGAAGTTCCAGAAGAACCCCTTCACGATCCTCTCGCTCGCCGACGGCGGCGACATCGCGACGCCGCAGGACCTGGTCGGCAAGAAGATCGGCGTCCAGGCCGGCGGCAACGAGACCCTCTTCGACGCCCTGCTGGAGGTCAACGGCATCGATCCCGAGGACGTGGAGAAGGTCCCGGTCGAGTACGACCCTGCGCCCCTCGTCGACGGTGAGATCGACGGCTTCCTGGCCTACATCACCAACGAGTCGATCACCGTGCAGGCCCAGGGCCTGGAGGTCACCAACCTCCCCTTCGCCGACAACGGCCTGCCGTTCGTCGCCGAGTCGGTGATCACCACCGAGCAGATGATCGCCGAGGAGCCCGAGAAGGTGAAGGCGTTCCTCGAGGCGGAGATCCGCGGCTGGCAGGACGCGCTGGCAGACCCCGCCGAGGGTGCCCGGCTGGCGGTCGAGGAGTACGGCAAGGACCTCAAGCTCGACATGGACAAGGAGCTCGAGCAGTCCCGGGTGCAGACCGAGCTGATCGTCACCCCCGACGTCGAGGAGAACGGCCTGTTCACGATCTCCGACGAGCTCATCGAGCAGGTCCTCGTGACCCTCGACGCCGCCGGCATCTCCATCGAGGCCGAGGAGCTCTTCGACCTCTCGCTGCTCGAGGAGCTGCTCGAGGAGCAGCCCGAGCTGACCGAGCTTCCCTCCTGAGAGGACCCGCCATGTCCGACGTCTCCGTGACGTCGACCCACCCCGGTGCCGGCGAGGCAGCGACCTCCGCCGGCACCGGGCTGCGGATCGACCAGCTGAGCAAGAGCTTCACCGTCGGTCGCCGCCAGGTGGCCGCGCTGTCGGAGGCCACGCTGTGGACCGACAAGGGCAGCTTCTTGACGTTGCTCGGGCCGTCGGGGTGCGGCAAGTCCACGATCCTGCGGATCCTCGCCGGCCTGGAGCAGCCGACCTCCGGCTCGGCGCTCGTCGAGGGCCGCACCCCCTTGGAGCTTCGCCGCGACCACCGGCTCGGCATCGCCTTCCAGGACTCCGCGCTGCTCCCCTGGCGCTCGGTGATCTCCAACATCCGGCTGCCCTTCGAGGTCTCCGGCCGGCGACCGGACGAGGAGCTCGTGGCCGAGCTGATCCGCCTGGTCGGCCTGGAGGGCTTCGAGAAGGCGAAGCCGGCGCAGCTGTCCGGCGGGATGCGCCAGCGGGTCTCGATCGCCCGCGCCCTGGTGGTCAAGCCGTCGGTGCTGCTGCTCGACGAGCCGTTCGGGGCGCTCGACGACATGACCCGTCAGCGGCTGAACGTCGAGCTGCTGCGGATCTGGACCGAGAAGCCGGCGACCACGCTGATGGTCACCCATGGCATCTCCGAGGCGATCTTCCTCTCCGACAAGGTCGCGGTGATGAGCGCGCGGCCCGGCCGGGTCAAGGAGGTCATCGACGTCGACCTGCCCCGGCCCCGCACGCCGGACCTGATGCGCACGCCGGAGTTCCACGCACTGCACGACCGTGCCTCCGAGCTGCTCTTCGGGGAGGAGTGAGATGGCGACGTCCTCCGGTCTGCTGCGCTCCCTGGGCACCGGCACGCTCGGCATCGCGGTGCTGGTGGCGCTGTGGTGGCTGGCCGCGCTCACCGTCCTCGCCGACGCCCGCGTCCCCACGCCCGACGGCGTGCTCCGCACCGCGATCGACGACGGGTGGGGGTTCTACTCCCTGCACTTCGCGATGACCCTGCAGGAGGCGGGGGTCGGCTTCGCCTACGGCACCCTCGCCGGCCTGGTCGTCGCCTCGCTGGTGCTGCTGGTGCCGTTCGCGGAGCCGGTGCTGATGCAGGTCGCGGTGATCAGCTACTGCATCCCGCTGGTCGCGATCGCCCCGGTGCTCTTCATCGTCATCGGCAACCCCGACGAGGGACAGCGCTCCGGCACCGCCACCGCGCTCGCGGCCCTGTCGGTCTTCTTCACGACCGTCGTGGGCACCGTCCTCGGCCTGCGCTCCGCGGACCGCGCCAGCCTGGACGTGGTCCGCGTCTACGGCGGCGGCCGGGTGCGCCAGCTGCGCACCGTCCAGCTCGTCGCCGCCCTGCCGTCGGTCCTCGCGGCCCTGCGGATCGGCGCCCCCGCGGCGTTCCTCGGCGCGATCCTCGGCGAGTACGTCGGCGGCGTGCAGCACGGCGTCGCCCTGATCCTCAAGATCGCCCAGCAGAACGTCGACGTCGAGCAGGCCTGGGCGGTCGGCATCGGCTGCGCCCTGCTCGCCGGGGGCTTCTACCTGCTGTTCGGGCTGCTCGGCCGGGTGCTCACGCCCTGGTCCCAGGGAGTCGCGTCGTGAGCGCCCCGCTGCACCCAGGCGCCCTGTCCGCCGCCGGGTCGGCCGCGTCCGGTCGCGCCGGGTCGCTGTTGCGCTCGGTGGTGCGCCAGGTCGCCACGATGGTCCTGGTCCTGGCGATCGTGGTGCTGCTGTGGGTCGCCGCGCTGCGGATCTGGGACGTGTCGCCGTACGTCGGCAAGACGCCCGCGGAGGTCTGGTCCACCCTCTTCGGGGAGGAGGACTCCGCCGAGCTGCGCGGGGACATCTGGGCGCTGCTCCAGCAGACCCTCCTCGACGCCGGCATCGGTTTCACCGCAGGCATGCTGGCCGCGATCGTGCTGGCCGCGCTGATCGTGCGCTTCCGGATGCTCGAGGGGGCGGTGATGCCCGTGGCTCTGGTGCTGCAGACCGTGCCGCTGATCGCGCTCGCCCCGATCCTGATCCTGATGGTTGGTCGCGGCTACGCCATCGTCGCCATCATGAGCGCGATCGTCGTGCTCTTCCCGGCCCTGGTGAACATCGTCGTCGGGCTGCGCTCCGTCACCCCGCAGATGCGGGACCTGGTGCTGGTCTACGGCGGCTCCCCCTCCACCGTCCTGCTGCGCGTCGGCTTCCCCTCCGCACTGCCGGCGCTGTTCGCCTCGGTCCGCATCGCCGTGCCGGGGTCGCTCACCGGCGCCCTGCTGGCGGAGTGGCTGGCCACCGGCCAGGGCATCGGGTACGCCGTGGTCTCGGCGGCCGGGCGCTCGCAGAACGCCCGGGTCTGGTCGCTCGTCGTGGTCGTCACCCTCACCGCACTGCTGCTCTACCTGCTGGCCCAGCTCATCGAGGCCGCGGTGCTGAGCCGCTTCGGCCGGACGGCGACGGCCGGGTGAGCCGGTGACGGCCGGCGCCGGCCCACCGGCCCACGAACCCACCCGCTCCCTCCCCCCGCCCCGCACCCGAGGAGTCCGGCCCATGAGCCCCGAGCGCGTCCCGTTCCACGTCCCCACCGTCGACATCTCCCCCTACGTCCATGCCGGCCCCGCCACGGACCGCGCGGCGGCCGCGGCGGCCTTCGACGACGCGGCGCGCAGCGTCGGCTTCGTCCAGGTCGTCGGCCACGGGGTCCCGACGGCGGTGACCGACGCCTTCGCCGCCGCGCTGGACGAGTTCTTCGCCCTCCCCGCCGAGGTGAAGGCCCGCTACCGCACCCCGCCGGAGGTCAACCGCGGCTACGCGCCGCCCAGGACCGAGTCGCTCAGCCTCAGCCTCGGGCTCGCACCGGCGAACCGGATGCACGACTTCTTCGAGGCCTTCAACGTCGGGGCGGCGGTCTCCGACCACCCGGGCCTGGACCTGCCGGAGGCCGACTACCCGGAGAACGTCTGGCCGGTCGAGGCGACGCACTTCCGCGACGCGGTGACGGCGTACTTCGCCGAGGCCCGGCGGGTCGCCCGCACCCTCACCACGCTCTTCGCCGACGCCCTCGGCCTGCCGGTCGGGTTCTTCGCCGGCCACACCGACCACAGCCTCGACGTGCTGCGGATGAACAACTACGCCCTCGAGCCGGGCGAGGTCGAGCTCGACGGCGACCTGACGGGGATGGGCGAGCACACCGACTACGGCATCGTCACGGTGCTGTGGGCCGACCAGGTCGCCGGGCTGCAGGTGCTCGGGCGCGACGGCGGCTGGCACGACGTGATGCCGGCCGACGGGGCGCTGCTGATCAACCTCGGCGACCTGATGGCGCGCTGGACCAACGACCGGTGGATGTCGACGCTGCACCGGGTCAAGCCGCCCATCGTCGAGGGCCGGGTGGAGCGGCGGCGCAGCGCGGCGTTCTTCCACGACGGCAACATCGACGCGGTCATCGAGACCCTGCCGACCTGCCTGAACGGATCCTCCGGGCCGGCGTACCCGCCCATCACCGTCGGCGAGCACATCCGGGCCAAGCTGGCCGGCTCGCGGGCCGGCGTGGCGAACCCCGAGGCCGCGCGCGAGGCAGCCCGGGTGCGCGCCGCCGCCGGCGCCTGAGCGCTTCGGCTCAGGCGCTCCAGATCCAGCCCAGCAGTCCCTCGAGCGGCTCGGGCACCGACTCGAAGGACACCGTCTCGGCCATGAGGGCGGCGTACTTGGCCTTCCTCGCCCCGGACGCGGCGATGTAGCGGCGCAGCTGCTCGACGACCTCGAGGTCGCGGTAGGCGGGCTGGTCCTGGAAGTTGCGGAAGGTCTTGAGGTCGCCACCGGACTCGAGCAGCGGGGTCATCTCCGCCGCGCCGACGGCACGCACGAGCTCGAGCTCGAGGTCGGGACGGCAGGCGAAGAAGCCCTGCCGGGTGAGGTCCTCGCCCTCCTGCCGGTTGAGGGCCCCGGCGACGAACCGCTCCTCCCTCTCGTCGTACAGCCCGCCGACGCGGTGGCCGAGCGCGGCCGCCTCGGCGATCGCGCGGCCGAAGTTGCCGGCACCGCCGATCACGGTGACGGTGATCTGCTCGGCGTCGAGGTCGACACCGAAGCGAGGGGCGAGGGCGAGGACGGCGGCCTGGTCGGAGGCACCTTCGACCAGCAGCGTGATGGGGCGGGGCACGGCGACATTCTCTCCTCCGCGCCGCCCCGGACGCCGCCGGGGCTGCGGACCCACCCCGTCAGGCGATGTCGTTGGCGCAGCGGAACCCGATGTTGCCCGACGAGGACTCCGCGGTGTTGGCGGAGCGCGCGGCGACCCGGTAGCGGTTGCAGTAGCTGTCGTGGCACAGGTAGGAGCCGCCCCGCATCACCCGCGGCACGCCGCCCTCCTGGCCGGGATCGACGACCGCCTCGGCGGCCAGCGGGTCGCGCACCGGCCCGCCGGCGGCGACGCGATCGGCGTACTCGGTGGGGCGGAAGACGTCCTGGCACCACTCCCACACGTTGCCGACGGTGTTGTGCAGGCCGAGGCCGTTGGGGAGGTACGCCGTGACCGGCGCGGTCGTGAGGTGGCCGTCCTCGAGGGTGTTGACCTCGGGGAAGCGGCCCTGCCAGATGTTGCAGCGCCACCGGCCCTTGGGCCGCAGCTCGTCGCCCCACGGGTAGCGTGCCCCGTCGAGCCCGCCGCGGGCGGCGCGCTCCCACTCCGCCTCGGTGGGCAACCGCTTGCCCGCCCAGCGGCAGTACGCCTGGGCGTCGCGCCAGCTCACGTGCACGACCGGGTGGTTCGGCAGGTCGGCGGCGCTCGACCGCGGCCCGCCCGGGTGGCGCCAGTCGGCGCCGCGGACCGCCAGCCACCACGGCGTGCCGGCCGCGGGGCCGAGGACGTCGCCCCGCGCCGCCTCGACCGCGAGGTGGAAGACCGCCGACACCCCGTCACGCTCGGCGTCGGTGACGTAGCCGGTCGCCTTCACGAACGCGGCGTACTGCGCGTTGGTGACCGCCTTGGCGTCGATGAGGTACGCCGAGAGCTCGACCCGGTGCACCGGCGTCTCCCCGTCGGCCGGGTAGCCGTCGCCGTGCGCGTCGCCCATCGCGAAGGTGCCCGCGGGGACGCGGACCTGCCCCCGTGCGCTGCGCGGGCCGAGCGGCACCGCGTCGGCCGGGTGCCTGCCCTCGGGGTGCTCGTGCGCCGCCCCTCCTCCTGCTGCGCCCCCGCGCCCTGTGGGGGCGCAGCAGGAGGAGGAAGTACCCTCCGCCGGCTCGGGCTCGCCGCTCAGCAGGGGCAGCAGCTGCTGCCCGGCAGCGGGCAGGACGGGGTCGCTCGGCATGCGCCGATGGTAGAGGGAGCTCATCGACTTCCCGGGGCGTGGCCAGCGCACCACGCGCGGCGGCCCGTCACGCTCGTGCGCCGCCGTCCAGCCTGGTCCGCAGCGCCCGTCAGGTCGTGTGCGTGCGCGTCTCGAACCGCGCATCCTCGGGTGGCGACGCCACCCGGCCGACCAGCGTGAACCCCACGTCCGGCCAGTCCTCGTCCTTCTTGCGGTGCCGGGCCACCCGGAAGGAGGTCCGAGTCTTTCCTTCCAGCACTCGCGCATCGGGGAGCGGCTTCAGCCGGGCCAGCTTCCGGCCGCCGGGCAGGGACGTCTTGTGCCAGTCCAGTCGCCGCAGGATCGGCGCGGTGCCGATGCGTTGGGCGTCGAGCCTGGCGACCCGGAAGAGAGCGCGTTTGCCGTCCGGCAAGGTGTAGGCGAGGACGTCGCCCGGGCTGAGGTCGGTCACGTGTGACCAGGGTCGACGAACCCTCGTCGGAGGCTTCTGCGGGCCGGTGAGGGTCGCTCGGAGCTTGCCCAGAGCGGCCTTCCTGCCCGCCAGCTCCCCGACCTCGGCCCAGAGCTCCAGCCCGACGTTGTCGTCAATGACCCGGAGGGCCTGGGCCTTCACCGCGTCGTCAAGACGACCGAGCGCCGACTGCGCGGCAGCGAGAGCGAGCCAGAGGACGTGCGCCTGGTCCACGTCCAGGTACTCGTACTCGGCGATGACCCGCCGTGTGGCCTCGGCGTCATCCACACCGTCCTCGAGCAGCTCGCGGTAGTCGGACCTGATGTCGCACGCCGTGTCGTCAGAGAAGATGGCCGGCCCCCAAGCACCCACACGGGGATTCCATCACGCACTGGGCGACGGGCGGGGGCCCACGCGAGACCCTGCCAGAACGGATGAGGCTCGACACCACACGCGTGCCCCGGTCCCAGACGCCGGGTCATCGCCGCGGTGCGCAAGGTCCTGACGGTGCAATGGTCCGGTCGGGGGTCCGGTCGGCGAGGAGCACCTCAATCGCCGGGCTGGGCTACGGAAGCGGGTCGCTCGCCTGGGACGGGTCCGCGCCCGAGGCGGCCGTCCTGGATCCCTCGTGCCTGCCGTGCCAGTCCAGGACGAGCACGGTGGCGTCGTCCTGCAGGGCGTGCCCGGCGGCCGCGAGGGCGGTGTCGGCCAGCGCCCGGACGACCTCGCGCGGGTGCAGGTCCTCGGTCCCCAGGATCGCGCCGGGGAGGTCGACGTCTGCGGCGTTGCGCTCGAGCATCCCGTCGGTCACGAAGACGATCCGGTCCCCGGGCTCCAGGCTCACCCGCGTGCTGGCGTAGCCGCTCTCCGCGAACATCCCGAGCGGGAGGTCGGTGTCGCAGTCCAGCAGGGTCAGCTCCCCCGCGCGCAGGAGGTACGGCGGCACGTGGCCAGCGTTGACGAGGTCGAGGCGGCCGGTCTGCAGCTCGACGCGCCCGATCAGGCCGGTGACGAAGTCCTCGCCGGCGCGACTGGCGGCGTGGTCGGCCAAGGCGCTGTTGGTGAGCGTCACCTGCTCGATCAGCGACATGCCCCGGCGGCGCGCACCCCGCAGTCCACCGAGGCACATGCTGGCCGTCAGCGCAGCGTCGACGCCGTGGCCCATGGCATCGGTCAACGACAGGTGCAGCCAGTCCCGCGCCAGGCTGTAGTCGAAGGTGTCTCCCCCGATGTCGGCGGCCGGCTCCAGCCAGCCGGCGAGGGTGAACGCGGCGGCCTCGCACGTGCGAGCCTCCGGAAGCAGCCGCTGCTGGATCTCTGCGGAGAGGCTGAACTGCTGGCTGCGCTCCGCCCAGTCGAACAGGTCCGTGTGCCGGCGGTTGGCGATCACCACGAACGCCAGGAGGTGCGCCAGCTCGGCGAGCTCGGCGACGACCTCGCGATCCGGCTCATCCGGCAAGAGCATCTCGAGCAGCCCGATCGCCTCGCCGCGCTCGGTCACCGGGGCCAGCACGCGCCACAGGTGCGCCAGCTCGCCGTCTGCCCCCGCATCACCGGGCTCGAGCACCTGGACCGTCTGGGTGCGCACCGCCTGCTCCCCGGGTCCCCCGTCGAACGGGAGCACCGTCGCGGACTCCTCGTCGTCGCGGCGCTCGCGCAGCAGCGCGGGATCGTGCCCGGCCCCCTGACCCGGCGCGAGCGGCACGTGCGCCAGGCGCACCAGCGCCCGCCCCGACAGGTCGGCGATGAGGAACGACACCGCGGCAGCGTCGAACGCGAGGCCGAGCTCGCGCGCCACCTGGTCCACAGCCTCGACCGGCGAGGCTGCCTCCGCCGCCGCGATGAACCGTCTGACGTCTGCGAGTCTGCGCCGACGCACCATTGTGCGAGCGTATCGACGGCGCGCCGCGGCGGCTCCGGCAGGGTCGCTGCCGACGGCGCACCCGCCCGACGCCGTACGAGCGGGGCTCGACCGCTGGGCGTCCGAAGCGACCTCATCCTCCACCGCAGGGTGGAGGACGACAGGGCGTCGGGTCAGGCCCGGCGTACGGCGAACCGCGCCTTGAGCTGGCCCCAGGTCAGACCGATCGACGGATCGGCCTCAAGCTCGGCGGCGCGGGACCGCCCCCACTGGACGCTCCCGGCGCCGAAGGCGACCGCGAGCGGGCCGACGGCGACCTGGCCGATGGGCGTGGCCGCGAAGGAGAAGAACCCGCCGATCGCCATGATCCGCGACAGCATCTCCTCGGGCACCTTCTCCTGCACCAGCAGGTTCCACGATCGCTGTCGGGTCACCGGTGGCGCAGCACCCTGCACGGGCCCGGGCGCGCGAGGGTCCGCCTGCACCACCTGCGGCACGTCTACGCCTCCGGCGGGTACGGCCATGAAGGCCTCCGCCCTGGGTCTTAGACGTTGAAGCGGAACTCCACCACGTCGCCGTCGGCCATGACGTAGTCCTTGCCCTCCATGCGGACCTTGCCGGCCTCCTTGGCCTTGGCCATGGTGCCCGCGGCGATGAGGTCGTCGAAGGAGACGATCTCGGCCTTGATGAAGCCCTTCTGGAAGTCGGTGTGGATGACACCCGCCGCCTCGGGCGCGGTGGCGCCCTTCTTGATCGTCCAGGCGCGCGTCTCCTTGGGCCCGGCGGTCAGGTAGGTCTGCAGGCCGAGGGTGTCGAAGCCGACGCGGGCCAGCACCTCCAGGCCGGGCTCGGTGACGCCGGCCTCGGCGAGGAACTCGGTGGCCTCCTCGTCGTCGAGCTCGATCAGCTCGGACTCGAACTTCGCGTCCAGGAAGATCGCCTCGGCGGGCGCGACGAGCTCGCGCATCTTCGCCTTGAGGTCCTCATCAGCGAGCTCGTCGGCGTCGCAGTTGAAGACGTAGATGAAGGGCTTGGCGGTGAGCAGGGACAGCTCGCGCAGCAGCTCGCGGTCGATCGAGGTGGCGATGATCGGCGTACCGGCCTCGAGCGCCTCCTTGGCCTCCTTGGCGGCCTCGAGGTTCGCGACCAGGTCCTTGACCTTGCGCGACTCCTTCTCCAGGCGGGTGATCGACTTCTCGACCGTCTCCAGGTCGGCCAGGATCAGCTCGGTCTGGATCGTGGAGATGTCGTTGCCCGGGTTGACCTCGCCGTCGACGTGGGTGACGTCGTCGTCGCGGAAGACGCGGGTGACCTGGCAGATCGCCGAGGACTCGCGGATGTGGGCCAGGAACTTGTTGCCCAGGCCCTCGCCCTGCGAGGCGCCGCGCACGATGCCGGCGATGTCGACGAACTCCACCGTCGCCGGGAGGATCTTCTCGGAGCCGAAGATCTCGGCGAGCTTGGCCAGCCGCGCGTCGGGCACCCCCACCACGCCGACGTTGGGCTCGATCGTCGCGAACGGGTAGTTCGCCGCGAGGACGTCGTTCTTGGTGAGCGCGTTGAAGAGGGTGGACTTGCCCGCGTTGGGGAGACCGACGATTCCGATGGTGAGAGCCACGGGCCGCGAGTCTACGGGCGTGCGCCGACCCCGTCCGAATCGTGCAGGTCCTCGAGACCCGCCACGTCGTCGCCGCCACTGCCTCGGGCGTGGCGCGCGGTCAGCCACAGGCTCTCCGCGAGGTAGACCGCCGGGTAGATGAGCGACACCAGCACCAGCGAGACCGGCGGGTCGGGCATCTGCCAGGTGATCAGTGCGAACACAACGAGCCACGCGGTCGCCAGCGTCATGTTCAGCCCCCACAGCGTCGCGGTGCGCGAGGGGTAGACGTACTTCACCGGCACGAAGCTCAGGACCGCCAGCACCATCAGGAGCAGGGAGGTCGTGGCGACGTCGAGGTCGAGCACCAGCACGTAGAAGGCCACGATGTTCCAGTACGACGGGAAGCCGAGGAAGAAGTGGTCGTCGGTCTTGGCGTCGCTGCGGCAGAACTGATAGCTCGCCGCCACGAGCGGGATGACCGCCACCACGGCGCCGCCCACCCCGTCGGGGAGCCGGCCGGTCGACCACAGCAGCGCCATCGGCGCGAAGGCGTAGGTGAGGTAGTCGACGATGTTGTCCAGCAGCGCCCCGTCGAGCTGGGGCACCACCTCCTTGACCCGGAAGCGGCGGGCCAGGAAACCGTCGGTGCCGTCGATGACCATCGCGACGAGGAAGAGCCACAGGACCGCGGTGACCTCGCCCTCGTAGGACAGGTGCACCATCAGCAGGGCCAGGACGACCCCGGTGGCGGTGTAGGCGTGGACCGCCCAGGCGGCAAGTGTGTTCACGGTGACTCAGTCCCCACGCACGGTGATGTTCAACGGCATCCGACGGCTGCGGCGTACGTCGCCGCGCAGCAGCGAGCGCACTCCGCGCCCGACGACGCGGCGGGGGGTGAGGTCGGCGTAGTCGCCGCGCCGCTCCCCCGTCACCAGCTCCAGCACCGGCCGGGCGGCCACCTCCGGGGACTGGCCCCACAGGCCGACGACCACCGGCAGCGCCCGCACCCGCTTCTCCATGCCCGGCATGACGCTCACGTGGCCCAGCATCTCGGTGCGGACCAGGCCGGGGTCGAAGCCGTGCACCTGCACGCCGGTGCCGGCCACCTCCTGGCGCACGGCGCGGGTGAACATCCGGTTCCACGCCTTCGACGCGGCGTACGCGTTCTGCAGCGGCACCGGCTTGGTCGCACCCTTGCCCCACACGTTGACGACCTGGCCGCTGCCCTGCGCGAGCATCGTGCGCACCGCGGTGCGGGTGCCGTGGAAGACGCCGCGCACGTTGGCGTCGAGGACGCGCTCGAAGTCGGTGGGGTCCAGGAGGTGGGTGGGACCGTAGGGGCTGCCGGTGCCGGCGTTGTTGACCCAGATGTCCAGCCCGCCGAGCATGATCGCCGCGTCGCGCAGCGCCTCGACCTGGGCGAGGTCGGCGACGTCGGTGTCGCGGCCCTCCGCCCGGATCCCGAGCGCGCGCAGCTCGGCGACGGCCTGCTCGACCCCGTCGCCGGGGAGCGCCCCGACGACGATACTCGCCCCGGCCTCCCCGAGCATCTGGGCGATGGCGCGGCCGAGCCCACGGCTCCCGCCGGTGACGACGGCGACCTGGCCGTTGAGCGGTGCGTCCATTCCCGGGACCTCCTGGAGTCGTGGTGCGTGTGGTCCGAGGACAGGGGCGTAAGGCTAGCGGCTTAGGCTTCTCGAGTGCGCCTCGCGACCTGGAACGTCAACTCCCTCCGCTCCCGCATCGACCGCGTCGAGGCCTTCCTCGAGCGCCACGACGTCGACGTCCTGGCGCTGCAGGAGACCAAGGCCAAGGTCGACCAGCTGCCCCTGATGGGCCTGCAGGCACGCGGCTACGAGGTCGCCGCCGCCGGCACCAGCCAGTGGAACGGCGTGGCGATCATCAGCCGGGTCGGGCTCGAGGACGTCCAGGTCGGCTTCGAGGGGATGCCCGGGTACGGCGACCCGGTGGCGCCCGAGGCGCGCGCGATCGGCGCGACGTGCGGCGGCGTACGCGTGTGGAGCCTGTACGTCCCCAACGGCCGCAAGCCCGACGACCCGCACTACGTCTACAAGCTGGACTGGCTGGCGCGGCTGCGCGAGGCGGCCCTGGAGTGGCGCGACGGTGACACCGCGCTGGTCGGCGACTGGAACATCGCCCCGCTGGACGAGGACGTCTTCGACATCAAGCAGTTCGCGCGGTCGACGCACGTCACCCCGCCCGAGCGCGCGGCGTTCCAGCGCTTCATCGACGACGGCTACGTCGACGTCGTACGACCGCACACGCCCGGCCCGGAGGTCTACACCTACTGGGACTACTTCCGCCAGCGCTTCGAGCGCAACCGCGGCCTGCGCATCGACTTCGTGCTCGGCTCCCCCTCGCTGGCGAAGCGGGTGACCCACGCCTTCATCGACCGCGAGGAGCGGGCCGGGACCGGCGCCTCCGACCACGCCCCGGTCGTCGTCGACCTCGTCTGAGCCCGCCGTACGCCGCCATTGGCGCCGACTCGGCGCACCATTGGGGCCGACTCGCGCGACCATTGGCCCCGACTCGCGGGATTGTCGGTGGTGGCGGACATGCTGGGGCCATGCAGACGCTGACGTTCACCCTCGCCCTGGCCGTGGCGCTGGTCCTCGGGCTGGGTCTCGGCGTGCTCCTCGGGGTGCTGTGGGCGCGCTCGCGCCCGGCCCACATGGAGGCGCTGGGCCAGGGCATGGTCGACCAGGCCGAGGTGATGCAGGGCCTGGACCGGCTGAGCGACCAGATGCAGGCCCTCGAGCACGCCCGGGCGGTGTGGCAGGGGCAGTTCGCCCAGCAGGTCGACGACATGCGCCACACCACCGACACCCTGCGCCAGGAGACCCGCTCGCTGTCCACGGCGCTGCGCAAGCCCCAGGTCCGGGGCCGCTGGGGCGAGATGCACCTGCGTCGCGCCGTCGAGCTGGCCGGCCTGGTCGACCGGTGCGACTTCTCCGAGCAGGTGCGCCTCGAGGACGGCGCGCTGCGCCCCGACCTCGTCGTCCAGCTCGTCGGCGGGCGCCAAGTCGTGGTCGACGCCAAGGTCCCCCTCGACGCCTACCTCGACGCCACCGGCGCCAGTGACGACGACGAGCGCACGGCCCACCTGCAGCGCCACGCCCGCCAGCTGCGCACCCACGTCGACGCGCTCTCGGCCAAGGCCTACTGGCGCTCGCTGCCCCAGACCCCGGAGTTCGTGGTGCTGTTCGTGCCGGCGGAGTCCTTCCTCGCCGCCGCGCTCGAGACCGACAACTCCCTGCTCGAGCACGCCGCGGCCCGCCAGATCGTGCTGGCGACACCGACCACGCTGATCGCGCTGCTGCGCACGGTCGCGCAGGGCTGGACCCACGAGGCGATCGCCGAGCAGGCCCGCGAGATCCACCAGCTCGGCCGCGAGCTGCACGCCCGCCTCGGCACCATGAGCGGCCACCTCGACGCGGTCGGGCGCTCGCTCAACGCCGCGGTCGGGCACTACAACTCCACCGTCGCCTCGATGGAGTCACGGGTGCTGGTCGCGGCCCGGCGCTTCTCCGACCTCTCGGTCACCGACGACGAGCTGCCGGGCCCGCGCACCGTGGAGCTGCGCGCCGTCCCCCGGCGCGCCGCGGGCGACTCCGACGCCGAGGACCCTACGGTGGCGCTGTAGCCGCGAGGCCAGCATCGAGGAGGTGCGCATGAGCCGACCCCGAACCCTGTGGGAGCAGGGCAACGACCCCGGGCTGCAGGTCGCCGCCCTCGCCGTCGCGATCACCCTCAGCGCCGTCGTCCTCGACCTGCGCATCGGCGGGAGCATCGCCTGGTTCACCGACGTCGTGTTCATCTCCGCCTGCATCGCAGCCGCCCTGCTGGTGCGGATGAGCGACTTCTTCACCGTCGGCGTGCTGCCGCCGCTGCTGCTGGTCGGCGTCTTCGCGATGCTGGCGACCACCACCCGCGAGACCATCGCGCACCCCGAGGACGGGTTCGTGCAGGCGGTCGTCGCCGGGCTCTCCGGGCACAGCATCGCCCTGGTCGTGGGCTACGCGCTCGCCCTCGGCGTACTCGCGATCCGGCACCGGGTCCAGGTGCAGGGCAAGCCGCTGATCAGCCCTCGAAGCGCGACGGGTCGCCCGCCCCACGGCGGATGACCTCGGGCGGGCCGTCGGAGAAGTCCACGACGGTCGTCGGCTCAGCCGGGGTCTCCCCCGCCTCGATGACGATGTCGACGTCGTGGTCGAGGTCCTCCTTGACCTCCCAGCCCATCGTGCGCGGCTCGGTCTCGCCGGGCAGGATCAGCGTGCTGGACAGGATCGGCTCGCCGAGCTCCGCCAGCAGCGCCTGCACGACCACGTGGTCGGGGATCCGCACGCCCACGGTCTTCTTCTTCGGGTGCAGCAGGCGCCGCGGCACCTCGGGCATGCCCGGCAGGATGAACGTGTAGGGCCCCGGCGTGGCCGCGCGGATCGCCCGGAACGCCGAGTTGTCGATCTTCACCAGCTGACCGAGCTGGGAGAAGTCGCTGCACATGAGCGTGAAGTGGTGGCGCTCGTCGAGCCCGCGGATGCGCAGGATCCGGTCACGACCCTCGCGGTTGCCGACCCGGCAGCCCAGCGCGTAGCCGGAGTCGGTCGGGTAGGCCACCAGCGCGTCGTCGTCGCGCATCGCGTCGGCGATCTTGGTGATCAGCCGGCTCTGCGGGTTGTCCGGGTGCAGGTCGACGTAGCGCGCCATCGAGGGATCAGCCCTTCGCTGCTGCGGCGGCCTTGAGGTCGCGGCGCAGCTCCTTGGGGAGCGAGAAGATCAGCGACTCCTCCGCGCTGTGCACCGCACGCGCCTCGGGGTAGCCGCGCTCGGCGAGGAACGACAGCACGCCCTGCACGAGCTCCTCGGGGACGCTCGCGCCGCTGGTCACGCTGACCGAGCGCACGCCCTCGAGCCATGCCTCATCGATCTCCGAGGCGTCGTCCACGCGGTACGACGCCCGCGCACCCGCCTCGAGGGCGACCTCGACCAGGCGCACCGAGTTGGAGGAGTTGCCGGAGCCGACCACGATCAGCAGGTCCGACTGCGGCGCGATCTCCTTCACCGCCAGCTGGCGGTTCTGGGTGGCGTAGCAGATGTCGTCGCTGGGCGGGTCGAGCAGGTCGGGGAAGCGCTCGCGGATCGCGGCCACGGTCTCGAGGGTCTCGTCGACCGAGAGCGTCGTCTGCGACAGCCACGCCACCCGCTTCGGGTCGCGCACGGTGATCCCTGCGACGTCCTGCGGGCCCTCGACCAGCTGGATGTGCTCGGGCGCCTCACCGGCGGTGCCCTCGACCTCCTCGTGACCGGCGTGGCCGATCAGCAGGATGTCGTAGTCGTCGGCGGCGAACCGCTTGGCCTCGTGGTGGACCTTCGTCACCAGCGGGCAGGTCGCGTCGATGGTCTTGAGCCCGCGCTCCGAGGCCTGGGCGTGCACCGCCGGCGAGACGCCGTGGGCGGAGAACACCACGGTGGCGCCGGCCGGCACCTCGTCGAGCTCCTCCACGAAGATCGCGCCGCGCGACTCCAGGTCGGACACGACGTGCTTGTTGTGGACGATCTGCTTGCGCACGTACACCGGCGCGCCGTACAGCCCCAGGGCCTCCTCGACGGTGACCACCGCGCGGTCCACACCGGCGCAGTAGCCCCGCGGCGCCGCCAGGAGAACGGCCTTGTCGGCCTCCTCGGCGCTCAGGACCGGCGGCATGCCCACGTGGGTAGTCATGAGGTCAGTCTAGGGACGTCGGTGCCATCCCCTAATCTCGCGCCCATGGCCCTGGAAACCTCGCTGGAGTCCCCGGCGCCCGTGCGGCAGATCGCCAACGCGATCGCCGGCTGGGTCGACCGGCTCGGTGCGGTCTGGGTCGAGGGCCAGGTCGCCCAGCTCAACCGGCGCCCCGGGATGGCCACGGTCTTCCTCACCCTGCGCGACACGGTCGCCGACATCTCGATCACCGTGACCGCCTCCCGCACCTACGTCGACGGCCTCAACCCACCGCTCGTCGAGGGCGCCAGCGTGGTCATCCACGCCAAGCCGTCGTACTACGCCAACCGCGGCACGCTGTCGCTGCAGGCGCGCAAGATCCGGATGGTCGGGCTCGGCGAGCTGCTGGCCCGCCTCGAGCGGCGCCGCCAGCTGCTGGCCGCCGAGGGTCTCTTCGCCGCCGAGCTCAAGCGCCCCCTGCCGTTCCTCCCCGGGTGCGTCGGTCTCGTGACCGCGCCCAACAGCGCCGCCGAGCGCGACGTGCTCGAGAACGCCCGGCGCCGCTGGCCCGCGGTCCGCTTCGAGGTCGCGTACGCCGCGATGCAGGGCCCCCGCGCGACCACCGAGGTGATCGAGGGTCTCGAGCGCCTCGACCGCGACGCGGCCGTCGACGTCATCGTGATCGCCCGCGGCGGCGGCTCCGTGGAGGACCTGCTGCCGTTCTCCGACGAAGGGCTGATCCGCGCGGTCGCCAAGGTCCGCACCCCGGTGGTGTCCGCGATCGGCCACGAGCCGGACACCCCGCTGCTCGACCTCGTCGCCGACGTCCGCGCCTCCACCCCCACCGACGCGGCCAAGATGGTGGTCCCCGACGTCGTGGAGGAGCTGCGCTCGATCGAGCGGGCCCGCGACCGACTGCGGGCCGGCGTCCAGGCGCTGGTCGCCCGCGAGCAGGCCGGCCTCGACGCCCTGCGCTCGCGCCCGGCGCTGGCCGACCCGCGCTCGCTCCTCGACGCCCGCCGCGACGAGGTGGTCGCGCTGCGCGAGCGCGCCCGCCGCACCCTGTCCCACCTGCTCGACCGGGCCAGCGACGACATCGGCCACCAGCGGGCCCGGGCCCGGGCCCTGTCCCCGCTGGAGACCCTGCGCCGCGGCTACGCCGTCCTGCAGGACGCCGACGGCCACGTCGTCACCTCGGTCGCCGGCGTCTCCGCCGGCGACGCCCTCAGCGTGCGGGTCGCCGACGGCCGCATCCACGTCACCACCACCGACACCCGCCCCGACGACCTCCCGGAGGACCCCGATGGCCGCGACGACTGACAAGACCGGGGCCGCGGAGCAGCGCCCCTCCTACGAGCAGGCCCGCGAGGAGCTGATCGACGTGGTCCGCCGCCTCGAGCAGGGCGGCTCGACGCTGGAGGAGTCGCTGGCGCTGTGGGAGCGCGGCGAGCAGCTGGCCCGCTGGTGCCAGGAGTGGCTCGACGGCGCCCGCGAGCGCCTCGACGCCGCCCTCGCCTCCGAGGACGCCTGAGCCCCGCACACCCGGACGGGCGGCGGGGCTCAGTGCGAGGTCGATCTCAGCGCGGCGAGGGGCTTGGCGCGTCGGGGCTCCAGGTCGCGGCGCCGGGGTCGGTGACGTCCACGGGCGCGAAGGTGAGCAGGTCCACCAGGGTCGCCAGGTCCTCCGCGTCGGCGGAGCCGAACACCAGGACGGTCTCGCCGCCGACCTCCGCGGCGAACGCGGTGTCGCCGCCCTCGTCGGCGTACCCCTCCCACTCGCGGGCGATCGCGCCGGGCGCGGTCAGCGACTCGCGGGTGGTGGTCTCCTCGTCGACGAACTGGTCGAGCAGCACGTCGACGGCCTCGTCCTGCTGGCGCACGCCGGCGAAGGTCCCCTCGTCGGTGAGCATGCCGATGCCCCAGGCGGGGCGTCGACCCGGCACGTAGTCGATGGAGGTGGCCTTCCAGCCGTCCGGCAGGGTCCGGGGGTAGACCACCCGGCGGTCGATGCGCTGCTGGTCGCGGACCGCACCGAGGTAGTCGACCGCCTCGACCTCGACCTCGGGGGCGTCGCTGGTGACGCCGCGCAGCAGCATGAAGCCGCCGATCGCGACCAGCAGCACCAGCATCGCGCCGACCATGCCGGCCATCGATGTCTGGTAGCGCCGGGTGCCTCCGGCCCGCCCGGTCCCGCCCTGCCCTGTTCCGCCCTGCTCGCTCACGGGGCCCATCCTCACAGGTGCCCGGACGCGCTCCGGCGCCACCCCAGCGCCGACACCACCGCCCATTTCCGCATCTGCGGCATAAACGAGCGACAAACCGCCGCACCTGCGGCATCATGGCGCGGTGACCAGCTACCGGATCGCGGAGGCCGCCGACCTCCTGGGCGTGAGCGACGACACCATGCGCCGCTGGGCGGAGGCCGGCCGCGTCCCCACCAGCGTGGTGTCGGGACGCACGGTGGTCGCCGGCCCCGACCTCGCCGCCCTCGCCGAGTCGCTGGCCGACCACCCCGACCGCGACCGCACCCGGGCCTCCTCGGTGAGCGCCCGCAACCGGCTCGACGGCATCGTCACCCGGGTCGTCAAGGACACCGTGATGGCCCAGGTGGAGATGATCTGCGGGCGCTACCGGCTGGTGTCGCTGATGAGCACCGAGGCCGCCGAGGAGCTGGGCCTGGTCCCCGGCGCCCGCGCGATCGCGTCGGTGAAGTCCACCAACGTCGTCGTGGAACGCCCGTGATGCCCGCCCGCGCCCGCCGCATCGCAGGCCTGGTCGCCGCCCTCGCGCTCCTCGCCGGCGTCCCCGGGTGCGGCGCGGACGACTCCCGCACCCTCACGGTGTACGCCGCGGCGTCGCTCCAGGCGCCCCTCGACGAGCTCGTCCGCGACTTCGAGGCCGGCCACGACGACGTCCACGTCACCGTGAGCTACGCCGGGTCCTCCGACCTCGTGGCCCAGATCTCCCAGGGGGCACGCGCCGACGTCCTCGCCACCGCCGACACCGTCACGATGGACCGACTGGTGGCCGAGGACCTCACCGACGGCGTACCGGCCGTCCTCGCGACCAACACACTGAGCCTCGCCGTCCCGCCGGGCAACCCCGCCGGCGTCACCGGGCTCGCCGACCTCGCCCGCGACGACCTCACGGTCGTGGTCTGCGCGCCGCAGGTGCCCTGCGGGGCGGCCGCCCAGCGGCTCGCCGACCTCGCGGGCGTCCGGCTCGCGCCGGACAGCGAGGAGCAGTCGGTCACCGACGTCCTGGGCAAGGTCACCTCGGGCGAGGCCGACGCGGGGTTGGTCTACCGCACCGACGTCCTCGCGGCGGGCGACCGGGTCGAGGGGGTCGAGGTCCCCGAGGCCGACCGGGTCGTCAACGACTACCCGGTCGCCGTCGTCGCGGACGCCCCGCAGGACCGGCTCGCCGCCGACTTCGTCGCCCTGCTGCTCGGCGACACCGGCCGACGGATCCTGGAGCGGGCCGGCTTCGGCCCGCCGCGCTGAGGCCCGGCGTTGACCCGCGTCCGCGCCGTCGGCCTCCCCCGCTGGCTCCTCGTCCCCGCCGCCCTGGGCGTCACCCTGGTGCTGCTGCCGCTGGTCGCGATGGTGCTGCGGGTGCCGTGGACCGACTTCCCCGCGCTCGTGAGCGGCGAGTCGGCGCAGGAGGCGCTGTGGCTCAGCCTGCGCACGTCCGCGCTCAGCACCGTGCTGTGCGTGCTGCTCGGCGTACCGATGGCGATGGTCCTGGCCCGCACCTCGTTCCGCGGGCAGTCGGTGCTGCGCTCCCTGGTGCTGGTGCCTCTGGTCCTGCCGCCCGTCGTCGGCGGCATCGCACTGCTCTACACCTTCGGCCGCCAGGGCCTGCTCGGCGAGAGCCTGGAGCTGCTCGGCATCCGGGTCGCCTTCTCCACCGCCGCCGTCGTCCTGGCCCAGACCTTCGTGGCCCTGCCGTTCCTGGTGCTCAGCCTCGAGGGCTCGCTGCGCACCGCCGGTGAGCGGTACGACGTGGTGGCCGCCTCGCTGGGCGCGTCCCCCTCGACGGTCTTCCGCCGGGTCACGATCCCGCTGACCCTGCCCGGCCTGGTCTCCGGCGCGGTACTCGCGTTCGCCCGCGCCCTCGGGGAGTTCGGCGCGACGATCACCTTCGCCGGCAGCCTTGAGGGCGTCACCCGCACCCTGCCGCTCGAGGTCTACCTGCTGCGCGAGAGCGACCCGGACGGCGCGGTGGCGCTGTCGCTGCTGCTGGTCGTGGTGGCCGTCGTCGTCATCGGCGCCACGCGACAGGGACGGGCGCCGCGATGAGCACCTCCCCCGCCCCGGTCCCGCGCCACGGGCTGGAGGTCGACGTCCGCCTCGAGGACCGCGACGTCGAGCTCGCCCTGCGCCTCGCCCCCGGCGAGACCCTGGCCGTGCTCGGGCCCAACGGCGCCGGCAAGTCGACGCTGCTCGCCACGATCGCCGGGCTGCTGCGACCCGACCGGGGCACCGTCACCCTCGGCGGGCGCGAGGTCTCCGGGCCGCACGCCTGGCTGGCACCGCACCGGCGCCGGGTCGCGCTGCTGTCGCAGGAGCCGCTGCTCTTCCCCCACCTCGATGTCCTCGACAACGTCGCCTTCGGCCCGCGCAGCGCGGGCGCCGGTCGCCGCGAGGCCCGCGAGACCGCACGCCGCTGGCTCACCGAGGTCGGCGTCGAGGACCTGGCCGGCCGGCGGCCGGGCTCGCTGTCCGGAGGGCAGGCCCAGCGGGTGGCGGTGGCGCGCGCGCTCGCCGCCGACCCCGACCTGCTGCTGCTCGACGAGCCGATGGCCGCCCTCGACGTGTCAGTGGCACCGGCGCTGCGCCAGGTGCTGCGCCGCGTGCTCGCCGGGCGCAGCACCGTGCTGGTCACCCACGACGTCCTCGACGCGCTGCTGCTCGCCGACCGGGTGGTCGTGCTCGAGGCGGGGCGGGTGGTCGAGGACGGCCCCACCGGCGACGTCCTCACCCGCCCGCGCAGCGCCTTCGCGGCTCGGGTCGCGGGCCTCAACCTGCTCGCCGGGCGCTGGGAGGACGGCGTACGCACCCCCGAGGGCCGCCTCGTCCACGGCAGCGTCGTCGGCCCGCAGCCCGAGCCGGGCCAGGAGATGGTCGCGGTGTTCCGCCCCGAGGCCGTCTCGGTCTTCGACCACGCCCCCGGCGGCAGCCCGCGCAACGTGTTCGAGGTGACGATCACCGAGCTGGAGCCCGCGGGCGGCGTCGTACGCGTGCGCGCCGGGGCGCTCGCTGCCGACGTGACCACCCGGGCGGTGCCCGATCTCGACCTGGTCCCGGGCTCGCGCGCGACCTTCACGGTGAAGGCGACGGAGGTGTCGGTCTACCTCGCGTCGGCGAACCCGACCTAACCGATAGGGTTCGGGCATGACGGAGCCGGACAGCCTGAGCGTCGACCCCCAGTCCCCTGACCGCAACCTCGCCCTGGAGCTGGTACGCGTCACCGAGGCGGCCGCGATGGCCGCAGGCCGGTGGGTCGGAAGGGGTGACAAGAACGGCGCCGACGGAGTGGCCGTCAACGCGATGCGCGTGATGATCTCCACGATCGGCATGAACGGCACCGTGGTGATCGGCGAGGGCGAGAAGGACAACGCCCCGATGCTCTACAACGGCGAGGTCGTCGGCGACGGCACCGGCCCCGAGTGCGACGTCGCGGTCGACCCGATCGACGGCACCACCCTGACCGCGAAGGGCATGAGCAACGCGGTCGCCGTGCTCGCCGTGGCCCCGCGCGGCACGATGTACGACCCCTCGGCGGTCTTCTACATGGAGAAGCTCGTCGCCGGCCCCGAGGCCGCCGACGTCGTCGACATCCGCCTGCCCGCGGCCGAGAACATCCGCCGGGTCGCCAAGGCGAAGGGCTCGCAGCCCGAGGACATCACCGTCGTCCTGCTCGACCGCCCCCGCCACGCCCAGCTGGCCGAGGAGATCCGCCAGGCCGGCGCCCGCATCAAGTTCATCTCCGACGGCGACGTCGCCGGCGCGATCATGGCCGCGCGCCCCGAGACCGGCATCGACCTGCTGCTCGGCATCGGCGGCACCCCCGAGGGCATCATCGCCGCCTGCGCGATGAAGAGCATGGGCGGCGTCATCCAGGCCCGCCTGTGGCCCCAGGACGACGCGGAGCGCCAGCGCGCCCTCGACGCCGGGCACAACCTGGACCCCGACTTCGTGCTCGGCACCGACGACCTGGTGACCGGCGACGACTGCTTCTTCGTGGCCACCGGCATCACCGACGGCGAGCTGCTGCGCGGCGTGCGCTACCGCGCCGGCGGGGCGACCACCCAGTCGCTGGTGATGCGCTCGCGCAGCGGCACGATCCGCACCATCACCTCCGAGCACCGCCTGGAGAAGCTACGCGCTTTCTCCGCGATCGACTTCGAGCACTGAGACGTCGGCGGGGATCCGTCCCGCGGGCACGGCCCGCGGGCGGACCGCCGCCACGACGTGCGCGATGACCCGCGGGTCGAGCACCATCCCCAGGTGGGACGCGCTCACCTCGACGGCCTGGGCCAGCGGGTCCACGCAGGCGCGCCAGTCCACGACGCCGTCGCGCCGGCTGTAGATCGCGGTGAAGCCGGTCCCGGCGGGGACCGGCTCCCGGCTCTCCTCGAAGCTGCGCCGCGCGCACGCCCCCGCCAGGCACTCCTCGGCCATCACCCCGCCCAGCCCGGCCCGGCTGAGCCGCACCAGGGCCTCGGCCGCCGCGGTCAGCGACGGGTGGTGGGCGGCCGGCGCGAGCATCGGGCTGCCCATCGTGACGATGTTGGACACCAGGTCCGGGCGGCGTACGGCGATCCCGCGCGCCAGCATGCCGCCGAGACTGTGGCCCACGAGCTGCACCCGGCTGCCGCGGCGCAGCGCGATCGACTCCAGGCGCGTCTCGAGCTCGGCCGCCGCGTCGAGGGTGCAGCCGACGTTGGCGCGGATCTGGGAGCGGTAGGTCCGCAGCCCCTGCTCGCGCAGCACCCGTCCCAGCGGACGCAGCGAGAGGTCGCCGCAGAGGAAGCCCGGCACCAGGACCACCGGGTCGGCGTCGCGCGGCACCACCCGGGAGACGTACGGCGTGGCGCGGCGGGCGCGCCGCTCCCCTGCCCGGCTGTGGGCGTAGCGGGTGGCCTCGAGCAGCAGGCTCCCCTCGCGCAGCACCGCGTGCGGGGCGAGGCGGGCAAAGCCCTCCGGCAGCAGGAACGCGCCGAGTGTGGTCGTCGTCACACGCGGAAGGTACCCCGCCGCGTCCCGGCGCACCGGCGGTCCGGCCAGGAGGTGTGGACCAGCCCCACCAGTGGTGCGCGAGACTACCGACCATGAGCAGCGCCACGCCGACCGAACGTCCCGTCCCGGAGTCCGAGGAGCTCTTCGCGCCCGTCGGGCGCGGCATCGAGCTGTGCTACCAGACCTTCGGCGACCCCGACGGGGACCCGCTCCTGCTGGTGATGGGCCTCGGCGGACCGATGGGGTGGTGGCCGGCCCCGCTGTGCCGGATGCTCGCCGAGCGCGGGTTCTACGTCGTGCGCTACGACAACCGCGACACCGGCCGCTCGACGCGCGTGCCGGGCAAGGTCGGGCGCGCCGCCATCGTGCGCGCCTTCGGCGGCGCGCCGGTGCGGGCGCCGTACTCGATGTCCGACCTCGCGGCCGACGCCGCCGGATTGCTGGAGCACCTCGGGATCGAGCGTGCCCACGTGGTCGGGGTGTCGATGGGCGGGATGATCGTGCAGACGCTCGCCCTGGAGGCACCCGAGCGGGTCGCCTCGATGACCAGCATCATGTCGACGACCGGCAAGCGGACGGTCGGCTGGCAGCACCCCAGCCTACTGCCCCGCCTGATCGCCAAGCGCGGCACCACCAAGGCCCAGTACGTCGCGATCAGCGCGCGGATGGCGCGACTGATCGGCTCCCCGGCGTACCCCGAGTCCGAGGAGGCGCTGCGCGCCCGCGCGGAGGAGACCTGGGACCGCGGCCTGAACCCCGCCGGCGTGCTGCGCCAGATGCTCGCGGTCCTCACCCAGCCCAACCGCGGATCCCGGCTGCGAGGCCTGCGTGTCCCGACAACGGTGATCCACGGCCTCGCGGACAAGATGGTCCACGTCTCCGGCGGGCGGGCCACCGCCGCCGCGATCCCGGGCGCCGAGCTGCTGCTCATCGACGGCATGGGCCACGACATGCCGCACCAGCTGCACCGGACCCTCGCCGACGCCATCCGGCGCACCGCGGACCGCGCCACGGCCTGACCCGACCCGGCCCCACCGGCCCGTCCCGCCCCACGCGACACGGCAGACCGGCCCAGTCCTCCCGCCCTCACAGGTTTCCTGCAACCCCGGATGGGGTTATGGACAAACGGGCCATTGGGGACTAGACGTGTGACACTGATCACGCAGACCGGGAGGGGCAATGACGCATTCCTCAGCACGATCCCGCACACGGCGAGGGCGGGCGGGCCCTGCTCGCTCGCGGGTCCGGCGCGGCATCGCCGCGGCCGCCGCCGCCGTGCTGGCCACGACGCTGCTCGCCTCGTGCTCCAGCGACGACGGCAAGCCGGTGCTGACCTGGTACCTCAACCCCGATGGTGTCGACACGCTGAACGCCATCGCGGATCAGTGCAGCACCGAGGACTACGACATCGAGACCGAGCTCCTCCCGACCGGTGCGACCGACCAGCGGGTGCAGCTGGCCCGCCGGCTCGCGGCGGAGGACGACACGACCGACCTGATGAACCTCGACCCGGTCTTCGTCCCGGAGTTCGCCAACGCCGGGTGGCTCGCCGAGATGCCCGACGACACCATCACCGAGGACACCCTCCAGGGCATCGCCGAGACGGCGCGCTGGGAGGACAAGGTCTACGCCTCGCCGATGTGGGCCAACACCCAGCTGCTCTGGTACCGCAAGTCGCTCGCCGAGGAGACCGGGCTCGACATGAGCAAGCCGGTCACCTGGGACCAGATCATCGACGCCGCCGCCTCGGTCCCGGGCGCGACGGTCGGGGTCCAGGGCAACAAGTACGAGGCCTACGTCGTGTGGATCAACGCGCTGATCCAGGGTGCCGGCGGGGTGATCGTCTCCGACACCGAGGCCGGCATCGACGCCAAGGTCGAGATCGACTCCGAGCCGGGGCGCGAGGCGGCCGCGGTCATCGAGAAGCTCGCGAGCTCCTCCGCGGCCCAGTCGGACCTGTCGGTCTCCAACGAGGGCACCAGCCTGCCGGCGATGTTCTCCGGGCCCGGCGAGTTCATGGTCAACTGGACGTTCGTCTACAAGAACTACGCCCCGAGCCCCGAGAACGGCATCACCGAGGAGCAGTACAAGGACCTCGGCTGGGCCCGCTACCCGCGCACCCTCCCCGACGAGCCCTCGAAGCCCCCGGTCGGCGGCATCGACGTCGCCGTCGGCGCCTACTCCAAGCACCCCGACTTCGCCCTCGAGGCCGCGCGCTGCGTCACGAACACCGACGCCCAGGTGGCGCTCGCCGTCGAGGCCGGGCTGATGCCGGCGACCAACTCGGCGTACGACGCGCCGGAGCTGGCCGAGGCCTATCCCAAGGACCTGCTCACGCTCTTCCGCGAGAGCGTCGACCAGGGCGGTCCGCGTCCCAAGAGCGCCTTCTACGCCACGATCTCCAGCGCGTTGCAGAGCGTGTGGCACTCCCCGGAGTCGGTCAGCGACTCCACGCCCAAGGAGTCCGCCGAGTTCCTCAAGAACGTCCTTGAAGGGAAGGCGCTGTTGTGACCACCACCGTCGCCACCCCGGCCACCCAGGCCGGTCGCCAACCCCAGGAGGTGAGCGACCGCACCCGTGCCGAGAACCGGCTGGGCATGAAGCTGGTCGCCCCCGCCCTGGTCGTGATGCTCGTGGTCACGGCGTTCCCGATCCTGCGAGCGCTGTGGCTCTCCTTCTACAACTACTCCCTCACCGCTCCCGAGGACCGCCAGTTCATCGGGATCGACAACTACGTCACCGCCCTGACCGACAGCCTCTTCTGGCGCGACATCGGGATGACGGTCATCTACATGCTGGTGACCGTGGCCTTCGAGCTGGTCATCGGCTTCGCGTTCGCGATGATCATGCACCGGGTGATCTTCGCCCGCGGCATCATCCGCACCTCGATCCTGATCCCCTACGGCATCATCACGGTCGTCTCGGGCTTCGCCTGGCAGTTCGCCTTCACCTACCAGAACGGCTTCATCAACGGCTGGTTGCCGTTCGTGAGCGCCGACTTCAACTGGTTCGGGGACACGGTCCCAGCGGTGATCGCGATCATGGTCTCGGAGATCTGGAAGACCACGCCGTTCATGTCGCTGCTGCTCCTCGCCGGACTGGCGCAGGTCTCCGAGGACATGATCGAGGCCGCCAAGGTCGACGGGGCCACCTGGTGGCAGCGGCTGTTCAAGGTCATCCTCCCGAACATGCGAGCCGCGATCATGGTCGCGGTGCTCTTCCGGGCCCTCGACGCCTACCGGATCTTCGACAACATCTTCGTGATGACCGCCGGCGCCCAAGGCACCGAGTCGATCTCGTTCCTGACCTACCGCCAGAGCATCGAGCAGTTCCAGCTCGGCATGGGCTCCGCCCTGGCCGTGCTGCTGTTCCTCTCGGTGCTCCTGGTCGCCTTCATCATCGTCAAGCTGTTCCGGGTCGACCTGGCCCAGGCCCGAGGGGAGTCCTGACATGCGCAAGCTCGCTCTGCCTCTCGGCGTCCTGCTGGTGATGGTGTGGTGCCTGCTGCCGATCGCCTGGATCGTCTCGCTGTCCTTCAAGAGCCAGGAGGCGGTCTCCAACGGCACCGACCCCGGGTTCCTCCCGCTCGACTCCTTCACCGGCTGGGAGAACTACCAGACCGTGTGGGAGGACGAGCAGTTCCGGCGCTCGATCATCAACTCGATCGGCATCAGCCTGATCGCCACGATCCTCTCGGTGGCGCTGGCCACGCTCGCGGCGTACGCCATCGCCCGCCTGGAGTTCCGGGGCAAGCGCTTCGTGCTCTCCACCGCACTGGCGATCGCGATGTTCCCGGTGGTCTCGCTGGTCAGCCCGCTGTTCGACCTGTGGCGCCAGTTCGGGCTCTACGACACCTGGCCCGGCCTGATCATCCCGTACATGTCGTTCACGCTGCCGCTGGCGATCTGGACGCTCTCGGCCTTCTTCCGCGAGATCCCGTGGGAGATGGAGCAGGCGGCCCAGGTGGACGGCGCCACGTCGTGGCAGGCGTTCCGCAAGGTCATCGTGCCGCTGGCCGCGCCCGGCGTGTTCACCGCGGCGATCCTGACCTTCTTCTTCGCCTGGAACGACTTCGTCTTCGGCATCACGCTGACCTCGACCGAGGCCGCGCGACCGATCCCGGCCGCGCTGTCCTTCTTCGTCGGGCCGGACCCGTTCCAGCGACCGGCGGGGCTGCTCGCGGCCGCCGCCGTCATCGCGACCATCCCGATCGTGATCATCGTCCTGCTGTTCCAGCGCAAGATCGTGGCCGGCCTCACCTCCGGCGCAGTGAAGGGGTAACACCATGGCCGCCATCTCCATGAAGAACATCGTCAAGAAGTACGGCGACGGTTTCCCCGCCGTGAACGACGTCTCGATCGACGTCGCGGACGGCGAGTTCATCATCCTCGTCGGGCCGTCGGGCTGCGGGAAGTCGACGCTGCTGCGGATGATCGTCGGCCTGGAGGACATCACCTCCGGGGAGATGAGGATCGGCGACCGCGTGGTCAACGACCTGGCTCCCCGCGACCGCAACCTTGCGATGGTCTTCCAGAACTACGCGCTCTACCCGCACCTGACCGTCTACGAGAACATCGCCTTCCCGCTGCGCCTGGCCGGCGAGAAGGACGACGAGGTGGACCGCAAGGTCCGTGACGCGTCCGCCACCCTGGAGCTCGACGAGCACCTCGACCGCAAGCCGGGCAACCTGTCCGGAGGCCAGCGCCAGCGCGTCGCGATGGGCCGCGCGATCGTCCGGGACGCCGACGCGTTCCTCTTCGACGAGCCGCTGTCCAACCTCGACGCCAAGCTGCGCGGGCAGATGCGCACCGAGATCGCGCGCCTCCAGCGCCGCCTGGGGATCACCACCGTCTACGTCACCCACGACCAGACCGAGGCGATGACCCTGGGCGACCGGGTGGCGGTGCTCAAGCGCGGCGTGCTCCAGCAGCTGGCCACGCCGCGGGAGCTCTACACCCAGCCCAACAACCTCTTCGTCGCCGGCTTCATCGGCTCCCCGCCGATGAACTTCCTGCCCGCGACCGTGGAGGGCGACCAGGTCAGCCTGCCCTTCGGCAAGGTCCGCATCCCGCAGGCCAAGGCCGAGCGGGTCCAGGGCCGCGGCCTGCTCATCGCCGGTGTCCGTCCCGAGCACTTCGAGGACGCCGACGTGGTGGGCAAGCCCGGCGACGGCTCGACGTTCCGCGCGAAGGTCGACGTCGTGGAGTGGCTCGGCAACGAGTCCTACGCCTACATCCCCTTCGAGGCTCCCCCGGAGGTGCAGGCCCAGCTCGACCAGCTCGAGCGGGACCTGGACGGCGAGGCGATGCGCACCCAGCTGGTCGTCTCCCTCGACGGCGCCTCCCGGATCCGGGAGGGCGACGAGGCCGAGCTCTGGATCGAGACCGACCAGATGCACCTGTTCGACCCCGAGACCGGGGAGAACCTCACCCTCGACCGCAAGGTCGAGGACAACGAGCAGGCGACCTTGGAGCACACCGCCACGGACGGCTGACCCCGAGAAGTGTCAGGACGATGCCCGGCCCAGGAACCCGCGTTTCTGGCCGGGCATCGGCTTGCGGGTGACCGTCACGGCGCCCATCAGCGCGAAGCCGCGCACCCGCACGATCGGCGAGTACGGCCCGAACTCGGGGACCACCTTGTCGCGGCCCTGCTCGAAGGCGCCCATCACGCCGGAGCCCTCGACCACCACCTGGGTGTGGGCGTTGACGTAGATGTCGACCGAGCCCATGACGGTGTTGGCGTTGATGATGACCTCGCGCACCGTGAACACGGTCTCGCGCAGGTCCAGCACCACGGCGCCCATCACCGAGAACGCCGTGTGCGTGGGACCGAGCACCCACGCGCCCTTGCGCTCCTGCGAGGCCAGCACGGCGGTGCTGCTCGAGGGCTGCGGCAGGCCGGCGTACGACGCGGGGGACGGTGTCCCGGGGCCGGCCGGGGCCGGCGCCGCGAGCCCCGACGTCGTGGGCACCACAGAGGAGGCGCCGGGCAGGTCGATGACCAGCGGGACCAGGTCGGCGTAGACCTTCGCGGCGTAGGTGGCCTCGAGACGCTCCTCGAGCTCGTCGACCTCCAGGCGTCCCTCCCCCGCTGCCTCGCGGAGGAACTCGGCCAGGCGATGCCGGTCGGCGTCGGATATCCGCAGCTCGGGCGGGCGCGGCTGCTGGGGGTCTCCGTCCATGGCGCTCACCCTATCGAGGCGCGCGCTCAGCCGCTGACCACGAGGACGGGCGTCGGCGCCAGGCGCAGCGAGACCCGCTGGCCGGGCACGAGCCCCTCCGCCAGGCTGCTGGCCAGCTGCGCGACGAGCGTGGTGCCGTCGGGCGTCGTGACGGTGACCCGGGACAGGGCACCGAGGAACGAGATCGCCACGACGTGCGCGTCGCCGTCGGCGCCGTCCGCGGCGGCCTCGACGTGCACCGACTCGGGGCGGACCAGCGCGTCGCCGGCGCCGGCGGTCGAGCCCGGGAGCAGCGGCAGCGCGGCGCCGAGCACCCGCGCCACACCGTCCTCGACCTGGGCCGGCAGCCGATTGGACAGGCCGACGAACTGGCCGACGAACGCCGTCGCCGGGGCGTCGTAGAGCTGCGGCGGCGCGGCGATCTGCTCCAGCCGGCCGGCGTTCATCACGCCGACCCGGTCGGCGATCGCCAGCGCCTCCTCCTGGTCGTGGGTCACGAAGAGCGTCGTCGTGCCGACGTCGAGCTGGACCCGCCGGATCTCCTCGCGCAGCTGCACCCGCACCTTGGCGTCCAATGCCGACAGCGGCTCGTCGAGCAGCAGGACCGCAGGCTCGATGGCGAGTGCCCGGGCCAGGGCGACGCGTTGTTGCTGCCCGCCCGAGAGCTGGTGGGCGTAGCGGTCGTGGTGCTCGCTGAGGCCCACCAGCTCGAGCATCTCGCCGGCGCGAGTGCGACGGTCGCGACGCGAGCGGCCGCGCAGCTTGAGCCCGAAGTCGACGTTCTGCGCGACGGTGAGGTGCGGGAAGAGGCTGTAGGCCTGGAAGACCATCCCCATGTCCCGCTTGCTGGCCGGCACTCGCGAGATGTCACGGCCACCGACGAGCACCGTCCCCGCGTCCTGGGCCTCGAGGCCCGCGAGGATCCGCAGCGCGGTCGTCTTGCCGCACCCGGACGGCCCCAGCAACGCGACCAGCTCCCCGGGCTCGATGCGCAGGTCGAGCCCGTCGAGGGCCCGCACCTCGCCGTAGTGACGCTGGAGCCCGGACAGCTCGACGGCGAGCCCGTCCTGGCTGCGCTGCGGCGCACGGCTGGTCAGTTGGGTCATGCTCACCTCCGGGTGGAGCGTCGGCGGTCGAGCACCGACATGACGAGCAGCAGGAGCGCTGCGAAAATGATGGAGCCGAGCGCCGCCGCCATCGACAGCGGCGCGTCGCTCTTGCCGAGGAGCACGATGACGACCGGCAGGGTGTCGTAGTTCAGCAGTGAGGCGACGGTGAACTCGCCCAGCACCAGGGCGACGGAGATGAACGCCGCGTTGACCACGCCCGGCCAGATGTTCGGCAGCACCACCCGCACGATCACCGTGAACCAGCTCGCGCCGAGCGAGCGCGCCGCCTCGGCCAGGGTGGTGGTGTCGATGGAGGACAGCGCCGAGTCCAGCGCCCGGTAGGCATAGGGAAGCACCAGCACGACGTAGAGGAAGGTCAAGGTGAGCGCGGAGTCGCCGATCAGGTAGTTCACCCAGGCGTAGACGTTCTTGATGCCCACGACGATGACCAGGGCGGGGATGGTCAGCGGCAGCAGGCAGAGGAACTCCACCAGCCGGGAGGCACGTGGCACCCGCAGGCGCACCCACACCATCGTCGGCACCAGCAGCACGAGCATGCCGACGACCGTCAGCCCGGCGAGCAGCAGCGAGGTGGTGATCGCGTCGGTCATCGCGGGGTCGCGCAACAGCTGCGACCAGGCCTCTCCGGTGCGCTCCTCGGTGCCCGGGACCTTCGTGCTGAAGTCCAGCAGGGCCAGCATCGGCAGGGCGAAGAAGACACCGAAGCAGAGCAGCAGCAGGCCCCGCGTCACGTTCCAGACCCGCCGCCCCGTGCCGGTGCCCGGCAGCGCGCCGCTCATCCCAGCCACCGCGAGGTACGGCGCAGCAGCCAGGCGTACAGCCCCATCACGACCGCCACGACCACGACCATCTGCAGCGCGAGCGCGTAGGCGAAGTTGGCCTGCCCGAGGATGATCTCGCTGCTCAGCGCCGAGCGGATCAGCAGCGGAGTGATCGGGGCGCCCTGGCTGACCAGCGCGGCGGCTGTGGCGTAGGCGGCGAACGCGTTGGCGAACAGCAGCAGCGCGGAGCCGAGGAACGCCGGGCGCAGCAGCGGTACGGCGACCTTGGTCCAGTACTGCCAGGTGTTCGCCCCCAGCCCGACCGCCGCCTCGCGCCACTGCGGGCGCAGCCCCTCGAGCGCGGGGAGGAAGACGATCACCATCAGCGGGATCTGGAAGTAGGTGTAGACGAGCACCAGGCCGGGCAGCTCGTAGAGCCAGCCCGAGCCGGTGGCGTCGAGGCCGAAGAGGTCGGCGAGCAGGTCGGTCAGCAGGCCACCGAAGCCCAGCGTGGCGATCCATGCGAAGGCGAGCGTGACCCCGCCGAACTGGGCGAGGACACCGCAGACGGCCGTCGCCAGGCGGCGTACCAGGCTGGACGGGGGCGCGGCCAGGATGAGGTAGGCCAACACTGCGCCGAGCACCGCGCCCAGCGCGGCCGAGAACGTCGAGAGCAGGAGGCTCTGACGCAGCGCGCGAAGCGCGGTCTCCTCGAAGAGCGCGGACACCTTCTCGGTCGAGAAGGCACCGGACTCGTCCTGGAAGGCGCCCACCGCCACGGTCACGGTGGGCACCAGCAGGAAGACGCCGATGAAGGCCAGGAACGGCACCAGCCCGATGGCCGGGCCCACGCGCAGGCGCGGGCCCGGCCGGCGCGACGACTTCGCCGTCCCGGGTGCCGCCGTGGGCGCGAGAGCGCTCACCTCAGCCGATGGCCTTCGCCCAGTTCTCGGAGAGGTAGGCCGCCATCTCCTCGGTCTGCTCGTTGGTGGCGATCACGGGGTCACCGGTGACGGGCGGCAGTGCGTCGTACAGCTCGGCGTCGATCGTGCCCGCCTCGGCCATCGCCTCGGCGCGCACCGGCCGGGCGCCGCCGGCCAGCCAGAGGTTCTGGCCCTCGTCGCTGTAGAGGAACTCCTGCCACAGGCGCGCCGCCGCGGGGTGCGGGGCGTCGGCGTTGATCGCCTGGAAGTAGTAGCCGGCGACCGGCGCCTCCTCGGGCACGAACACCTCCCAGTCGTCGAGGTTCTGCGACTCGACGGCGTTGAGGTAGTCCCAGTCGATGACGACAGGGGTCTGGCCCGAGGCGATCGTGGCCGGTGTGGGGTCGACCGGGAGGAAGTTACCGGCCTTCTTGAGCGCGGCGAAGAACTCCACGCCGGGCGCGATGTCGTCGGCGGAGCCGCCGTTGGCGACCGAGGCCATGAGCACGCCGCTGAACGCGGCGCCCGCCTCGGTCGGGTCTCCGTTGAGTGCGACCTTGCCCTTGAACTCCGGCTCGAGGAGGTCGTCCAAGGAGGTGATGGCGGGCACCTTGCTCGCGTCGTACCCGATCGACATGAAGCCGCCGTAGTCGTTGACCCAGGTACCGTCGCCGGCCTTGAACTCCTCGGGGACGGTGTCCCAGGTGTCGACCCGGTACTCGGCGAACATCTCGGTGTTGGCCAGCGCCACCGACTGCGCGAGGTCGAAGACGTCGGGCGCGCGGTCGGTGCCCGCGAGCTGCACGGCGGCGTTGATCTCGTCCTGACTGTCGCCATCCGGCTGCGCGGAGTTGACCTTGATGTCGTACTTCTTCTCGAACGTCGAGATGATCTCGCCGTAGTTGGCCCACGTCGGGGGCACGGCGATGACGTTGAGCTCGCCCTCCTCCTGGGCGGCCTCGACGAGCGCCTCCATCCCGCCGAGGTCCTCCGCGGAGGTGGCGGTCGCGGCGCTGGACCCACCGTCGTCCTTGTTGTCGTCGTCGTCGGACGGCGGCGCGCACGCAGCCAGCGCCGTCATCGTGGCCAAGGTCGCGAGCGACGCGACGACCGGTCGGAACTTCACGGTGGGACCTCCTTGAGAGTCGGTCCGCGCATGCGGACCCGGCCTCACCTCGCAGTGATGCCTGTCACGCAGGCTACTCGCGCTCGGGCCGGGTGCGTCGCCCGGCCCGGGCCGTGGCCCGCGAAGCGGTATCCTCCCTGCTCGTGGCCAGCCCTGAGTTCCTCTACTCCGACCTCCTCCCCGCCGGCAAGGACGACACGCCCTACCGGCTGATCACCACCGAGGGGGTCAGCACCTTCGAGGCGGACGGCGAGACGTTCCTGCGCGTCTCCCCCGAGGCGATCCAGCGCCTCACCACCGAGGCGATGCACGACATCAGCCACTACCTGCGCCCCGCGCACCTGCGGCAGCTGCGCCGGATCATCGACGACCCTGAGGCGTCGGGCAACGACCGCTTCGTCGCCCTCGACCTGCTCAAGAACGTCAACATCTCCGCCGGCGGCGTGCTGCCGATGTGCCAGGACACCGGCACCGCGATCGTGATGGGCAAGAAGTCCGAGGGCGTGCTCACCGGCACCGACGACGGCGAGGCGATCAGCCGCGGCGTGTACGACGCCTACACCAAGCTCAACCTGCGCTACTCCCAGCTCGCGCCGCTCACGACGTACGAGGAGAAGAACACCGGGTCCAACCTCCCGGCCCAGGTCGAGATCTACTCCACCCCGCAGACCTCGGGGAAGCCGGAGTACAAGTTCCTCTTCATGGCCAAGGGCGGCGGCTCGGCCAACAAGTCCTTCCTGTTCCAGGAGACCAAGGCGATCCTCAACCCGGATCGGCTGCTGAAGTTCCTCGACGAGAAGATCCGCTCGCTCGGGACCGCGGCCTGCCCGCCGTACCACCTCGCCGTGGTCATCGGCGGCACCTCGGCGGAGTTCGCGCTCAAGACCGCCAAGTACGCCTCCGCGCACTACCTGGACAACCTGCCGACCGAGGGCTCGATGAGCGCCCACGGCTTCCGCGACCTCGAGCTGGAGGAGCAGGTCTTCAAGCTCACCCAGTCCTTCGGGATCGGCGCGCAGTTCGGCGGCAAGTACTTCTGCCACGACGTGCGCGTCGTCCGCCTGCCGCGCCACGGCGCCTCGCTGCCGGTCGCGATCGCGGTCTCCTGCTCCGCGGACCGCCAGGCGCTGGGCAAGATCACCCCCGACGGCGTCTTCCTCGAGCAGCTCGAGACCGACCCGGCGCAGTACATGCCCGACGCCGGCATGGCCGAGGAGATCGCCGGCGGCGAGGTCGTCCAGGTCGACCTGAACCGCCCGATGAGCGAGATCCTCGCCCAGCTCTCGCAGTACCCGGTCAAGACCCGCCTGTCGCTGACCGGCCCGCTGGTCGTGGCCCGCGACATCGCGCACGCCAAGATCAAGGAGCGCCTGGACGCCGGCGAGGAGATGCCGGAGTACCTCAAGAACCACCCGATCTACTACGCCGGTCCCGCGAAGACCCCCGAGGGCATGGCCTCCGGCTCCTTCGGCCCGACCACCGCCGGGCGGATGGACTCCTACGTCGAGCAGTTCCAGGCGGCCGGCGGCTCGATGGTGATGCTGGCGAAGGGCAACCGTTCCAAGCAGGTCACCGACGCCTGCGGCACCCACGGCGGCTTCTACCTCGGCTCGATCGGCGGCCCGGCCGCGCGCCTGGCCCAGGACTGCATCAAGAGCCAGGAGGTCATCGAGTACCCCGAGCTCGGCATGGAGGCGGTCTGGAAGATCGAGGTCGAGGACTTCCCGGCCTTCATCGTCGTCGACGACAAGGGCAACGACTTCTTCACCGACCCCGCCGGCACCACCACGGTGCCGATCTCGGGGATCCGGGTGCGCTCCGCGCAGTAGCGCACGCGCCGAGCCGTGGGCATCGCCATCGCGTCGCCGACACCCACGGCGGTGCCCACGCACGTTCGTACGCTCGTGAAGGGCTGACACATGTCCAGCGTCCGTCGGCGCAGGTTCGCGCTCTACGCCCTGTTCTTCATCCCCGGACTGGGGATCGCGTCCTGGGTGACCCGCACCCCGGCGATCCGGGACCTGCTCGACGCCTCGACCGCAGAGATGGGCTGGGTGCTCTTCGGCCTGTCGGCGGGGTCGATGATCGGCATCTTGTCCAGCGGCCCGCTGGTGCTGCGTCTCGGAGCTCGGCGGGTCGTTGCCGCCGGCACCGCCAGCGTCGTGGTGAGCATGCCGCTGATCGGCCTGGGCGCCTGGTCCGCGTCACCGCTCCTGGTCGCGACCGGGCTCGGGTTCTTCGGGTTGGGCATGGGGTCCAGCGAGGTGGCGCTGAACGTGGAGGGCGCCGAGGTGGAGCGGATCGTCGGGAAGCCGTTCCTGCCTCTGTTCCACGGGTTCTTCAGCCTCGGCACGCTGGTGGGGGCGGTCGCCGGCATCGCCTTCACCGCCCTGGACTTCTCCGTGGTCGCGCACCTGCTGATCATCGGAGCCGCGACCCTGCTGGCCTTCGCGGCGAGCATCCGCGAGCTGGAGCCCCGGACCGGGCAGTCGCCACGCGGTGCCGGGCAGCCCGCCCAGGCGGTCACGGGCGCGTCCGCCGGGCCCACGCTGTGGAAGGACTCCCGCCTGCTCCTGATCGGTGCCCTCGTCCTGGCCCTCGCCTTGGCGGAGGGGACCGCGAACGACTGGCTGCCGCTCATCATGGTGGACGGCCACGGCTTCGACGCGGCGCTCGGGTCGGTCGTCTACGCCGTCTTCGCCGCCTCGATGATGGCCGGGCGGTTCAGCGGTGCCCGTGTGGTCCAGGCCTTCGGCCGCAGCCGCGTGCTGGCCGCGAGCGCGGCATGTGCCGCTGTCGGGCTGCTGCTGGTCTCCGTGGTCGACCACCAGCTCGTCGCCGGACTGGCGGTGGTCTTCTGGGGCCTGGGCGCCTCTCTCGGCTTTCCGCTGGCACTCTCGGCCGCCGCGGACTCGGGCCCGAACGCCGCGGCCCGCGTCTCGCTGGTGTCCAGCGTCGGCTACCTGGCCTTCCTGGTCGGCCCTCCCGCGCTCGGACTGCTGGGAGACGCCGTCGGGCTCCGGAACGCGTTGCTGGCGCCCATGGTCGTGGTGCTCCTGGCGGCCTTCCTGGCGCCCGCCGCCAGGCCCCGTCCGCAGAGCGCTGGGGACCCGCAGCTCAGCGACCGGACCTGAGCCCTCCACCGCCGTCTGCACGACAACGGCCGGGGGGCACGCCTCCCCTCTGGAAGAGGCGTGCCCCCACGGTGATCCGCGGTGCGGATCAGGTGCGGTTGGACTCCACGTTCCCGCCCGGCTTGCCGTTGGGACCGGCGTCCTGACCATCCTCGATGGCCCCTTCGGCCTCCGGGTTCCCGGCGACGCCCTGGTCGTCGGAGATCGGGGTGTCCGCCTCCGCCGGGTCCATCGAGGCGACCTCGGAGACCTGTCCCTCGCTCTGCTCGTTCGTGTCGTCCTTGCCCGTCATCGGGCCTCCTTCTCGTGTACGCGTGCTGACCGGTAGCCAGTACCCGTCATTCGCTCTTGGCCGACGACTGGACGTCGCCGACCGCCGAGCGGCCCTCCTCCTGGACCCTGCCGGCGGAGCCCATCGCGGACTCCTTCACCTGCTGTGCGGCCTCCGTGGCGGTCTCCTGCACACCCGAGGCAACGTCCTGACCGACCGACTTGGCCTGATCGAGCAGCGGGCGGCCCTGGTCGAGGGCGGACGACGCGGCGCTCGCCTCGGCCCGGCTGGCCGGGATCATCCCCGCGATCACCATGCCGAGGCCGAACGCGACCAGCCCGGCGCCCAGCGGGCTGCCCTCGTAGCGGTCCTGCGCGGCGCCCGCGGCCGAGGACGCCGTGTCACGCACGGTGTCCTTCGCGCCGCTGGCGGCGCCGCCGGTGCTCTCGCGGGCCTGGGACGCCGTGCCCATGACGCGGTCCCGCACGCCGAGGACCCGGTTGCGTGCCGCTGCCTTGCGGCGCGCGACGACGGCCGACGGGCTGACCCGGTCCTGGAGCTCGTCGAGGTCCTGGGCCAGCGTCTGGCGGGTGCCGGCGATGTCGGTGCTCAGCTCTTCTGTGCGGTTGCCCATTGGGCGTCCTCCTTCAGTGTGCGCTGCGTCGTGGGCAGCTGGGGGTTGCTCTCCTTCAGGGCCTTGCGACCGACCACGGCGAGCACGGCGGCGACCACCGCCCACAGGACGGTCACGATCAGCGCCGCGACCCACAGCGGCATCCAGGAGTCCAGGACGACGGTCAGGGTGACCGACACCCAGATCAGCAGCAGGTGACCGGCCACGCCGGCGCCCCCGAGCAGGCCGGCGCCCTTCCCCGCCTGGGCCATCTCCTGCTTGAGCTCGGTCTTGGCCAGCTCGAGCTCCTGCTTGACCAGGGTGGAGATGTCGCTGGTGACGTCGCTGACGATGTCACCGAGGCTGCGCTCCCCCCGTGGTGCGGCGTCGACCGGGGCCGAGCCGGACGCCAGCGGGTCTGCGAACCCGGGCGGGTGCTCCGGCGGCGGGACCGACGGTTGGACGGGCCCGCTCACTGCACGCCCCGCTCGCCGGACGGCTCACCGGGTCCGCGCTCGCCGTAGCCCATCTCCGGGCCGGAGCCCATCGCGGTGGTCCGCGGCGCGCCCGACTGCGCCGGACCTCCGGGCACCAGCGGGTCGTCGGTCGCGGAGACGTCGTCGAGCATCGGGTCGCCCGCGACGTAGGGCCGCCCGGTCGGTGCCGAGCCCACCTCGCCCGCCGCGCCGCCCTCGAGCGGCACCGGCGCGCCGGTGCCCTCGGCAGCGGCGATGCCGTCGGCGGCACCGCGCAGCAGCCGCCCGGCGACGACGCCGGCGGCGAGCGACCCGAGCAGGAACACGCCCGGGCGGCGCCGTGCGAAACGGCGGGCCTCGTCGAGCAGCTCGCTCGGCTCGTGGTCCTCCAGGTAGGAGCCGGCGCTGCGTGCGCGGTCGGCGACCTCCTTGGCGACGCTCGTGGCCAGACCCGGCTCGCCGCCGTCCGCCATCTTCCCCAGGTCGTCGGCCAGTCCGCGCAGGGTCTCGGCGAGGCGGGCCTGCTGGGTCTTCGACTGCTCGCTGGCCTGGGAGACCGCGTCGTCGAGGACCCGGCGCGCCTGACCGGCGGCCTCCGAGGCCACCGCACGTGCCTCCTCGGCGGCGGTGCCGGCCACCTGCTTGCCGTCGTCGACCGCCGTACCGGCGGCAGCCTGGGCTCGCTCCTTGGTGCTGGGACTGTCGTTCATCGGACCTCCACAAAGGGTTTCGGGAACGCTGTGGGGTATCCAGGACCGCGCCCGTCATCCTCATCCCCGAGGATGGACCTGTGGAGTACGTCGAGAAGGCCCGCGCCGAGTCCGAGCGCGGCGAGCTGGTGCTGCGCGAGCGGCGCGAGGAGAACGGCCCGGTCGTCTGGGAGCTGCGCGCGAACGGCGTCTTCGTCATGGACACCGAGGAGACCAGCACCGAGGAGGCGCTGGCGACGGCCTGCCTGGCGCTCGTGGAGGAGCCCGCGCAGGTCCTCGTCGGGGGCCTGGGGCTCGGCTTCACCGCGCACCGGGTGCTGGCCGACCGCCGGGTCCGGCGCTGCGTGGTCGTCGAGATCGAGCAGGCGCTCGTCGACTGGATGCGCGACGGCACCGTCCCCCACGGCCCCGCGGTGCTCGCCGACGAGCGCCTCCAGGTGGTGGTCGCCGACGTCGCCGTCGCCCTGGCGGAGGCGCGCCCCGCGTCGTACGACCTGGTGCTGCTCGACGTCGACAACGGCCCGGGCTACCTGGTGCACGACGCCAACGCCGGGCTCTACGAGACGCCGTTCCTGACCCGCCTGCGCACGCTGCTGCGCCCGGGCGGGGCCGCGGCGATCTGGTCGGCCTCCGAGGAGCCCGCGCTCGAGGAGGCCATGCGGGCGGTCTTCGGCGCGGTCGACCCGCAGCCGCTGGACGTCGTCCTGCAGGACCGCGCGGAGCACTATTGGCTCTACGTCGCCCGGGTACCGTCCCAGGCGTGACCAGCGAACGGGGCAGCAGCCAGGCGGACCAGCAGGAGTTCCGCACCGAGCACGACTCCATGGGCGACGTCCTCGTCCCCCGCGACGCGCTGTGGCGCGCACAGACCCAGCGGGCGGTGGAGAACTTCCCGATCAGCGGCACCCCGCTCGAACCGCGCCTGATCCGCGCGATCGGGCTGGTCAAGGCCGCCGCCGCCACCACGAACGCCGAGCTCGGCGTGCTCGACGCCGACGTCGCCCGCGCGATCGGCGAGGCCGCCACCGCGGTGGCCGCCGGCGAGCACGACGACGCGTTCCCCATCGACGTGTTCCAGACCGGCTCGGGCACCAGCTCGAACATGAACGCCAACGAGGTGATCGCCAGCCTCGCCGCGCGCGCCGGCACCGAGGTGCACCCCAACGACCACGTCAACGCCAGCCAGTCCTCCAACGACACCTTCCCCACCGCGATCCACGTGGCGGCGACGCTGGCGGTCATCGAGGACCTGTTCCCCGCGCTCGACGCGCTCAGCTCCTCCCTGGAGCGCAAGGCCGTGGAGTTCGCCGGGCTGGTGAAGTCCGGGCGCACGCACCTCATGGACGCCACCCCGGTGATGCTCGGCCAGGAGTTCGGCGGGTACGCCGCCACCGTGCGCTACGCCGCGGAGCGCCTGGAGTCGGTGCTCCCCCGCGTCCGCGAGCTGCCACTCGGCGGCACGGCGGTCGGCACCGGCATCAACACCCCCGCCGGCTTCGCCGAGCGGGTGATCGCGGTCCTCGCGGAGCGCACCGGCCAGCCGTTCACCGAGGCGCGCAACCACTTCGAGGCCCAGGGCACGCGCGACTCCCTGGTCGAGCTCAGCGGTGCGCTGAAGACCTACGCGGTCGGGCTGACCAAGATCTGCAACGACCTGCGCTGGATGGCGTCCGGCCCCACCACCGGGCTCGCGGAGATCCACCTCCCCGACCTCCAGCCGGGGTCGAGCATCATGCCGGGCAAGGTCAACCCGGTGCTCCCCGAGGCCACGCTGATGGTCTGCGCCCAGGTGATCGGCAACGACACGACGGTGACGGTGGCCGGCGCGAGCGGGAGCTTCGAGCTCAATGTCGCGATGCCGGTCATCGCCCGCAACCTGCTGGAGTCCGTGCGGCTGCTGGCCGCCTGCTCGCGGATGCTGGCCGAGCGCACCGTCGAGGGGATCACCGCCAACGCCGAGCGGATGCGCGCCTACGCGGAGTCCTCACCCTCGGTGGTCACCCCGCTGAACAAGCACATCGGCTACGAGGCGGCCGCCAAGGTCGCCAAGAAGGCGCTCGCCGACGGTGCCACGATCCGCGAGACCGTGATCGCGCTGGGCCACCTCGAACGCGAGGAGCTCACCGAGGCGCAGCTCGACGAGGCGCTCGACGTGGAGTCGATGACCCACCCCTGAGGCGGGCCCTCGGCGCCTCGGCGCCGGGGCGTGCCGCGGCTCAGTACCAGCCGTAGGACTCGCTGTGCGCCCAGGCGCCGCAGGGGCTGCCGTAGCGGTCCGCGATGTAGCCCAGGCCCCAGCGGATCTGGGTGACCGGGTTGGTGGCCCAGTCGGCGCCGGCGCTGGCCATCTTCGAGCCGGGCAGCGCCTGCGGGATGCCGTACGCCGACGAGGTCGGGTTGTCGGCGTTGACGGTCCAGTTCGACTCGCGGGTCCACAGCGAGTCCAGGCAGCCCCACTGGTCGGAGGAGAAGCCGGCCTCGCCGAGCAGGGAGCGACCGATGGTGCGCGGGTCCTGCGCCGAGAGGTCCTCGGTGCGGGTCATCGCCTCGCCGCCGGACGCCGACAGCACGGCCTCCTTGGCCGGGTCGGCCGCCTCGCGGCGGTCGGAGCGGGAGACCTCGGGACGACGGGTGGGCGCCTCGGGAGCGCTCTCCGCCTCGGTCGGGGTGCCGGCCTCGGTCTCGGGAGCCTCGGCGGCCGCCGGGGTGTCGGTGTCGGGATCGGTCCCGACGCCGGGCTCGAGGGCCTGGCTGAAGGACGTGGCGGCGAGCTTGCCCCCGGCGCTCGAGCCGCCATTGCTGGACAGGACGCCGCCGACCACGGTCGCGCCGGTGGCGGCGACCGCGAGGGTGGAGTAGAGGAGCGTCGCGCGCAGGGCCCGACGGGGGACCTCGGTGCTCGGTCGGGCGGGGGCGGCGCGGTGCTTGGGGGCGGACTTGACGGGCTCAGTCACAGGGTTTTCGGCTCCGGGTAGACAGCGGTGGCCAGCGGCCCACCTTGCTTCGTTGACGTGCGTCAGGCAAACCGCCGGGCCCAATCGGTGGGACAAAGTGGCGTGAAAGACAGTCCGCTCGCCACCTCAGCCACACCGGTCCCACGCACCACAGCGCGTGCCACGATCCGGAAAGGTCACACCTGTGGATCCGGGCGCCGGTCCAGGCCACTGCCGGCCCGGCGCCCGGATCTCAGGCCGGACTCAACCGACTCACGGCGGCCCTCACAGCGTGACGTCCTCCAGCATCTCCGTGACGAGCGCCGCGATCGGCGAGCGCTCGGAGCGGGTGAGGGTGACGTGGGCGAAGAGCGGGTGGCCCTTGAGCTTGTCGATGACCGCCACCACGCCGTCGTGGCGCCCGACCCGCAGGTTGTCGCGCTGGGCGACGTCGTGGGTGAGGACCACCTTGGAGTTGGCGCCGACCCGCGAGAGCACGGTGAGCAGCACGTTGCGCTCCAGCGACTGCGCCTCGTCGACGATCACGAACGAGTCGTGCAGCGAGCGGCCGCGGATGTGGGTCAGCGGCAGCACCTCGAGCATGCCCCGCGCCAGGACCTCCTCGATCACCTCCTTGGAGGTGATCGCGCCCAGGGTGTCGAAGACCGCCTGGCCCCACGGCGACATCTTCTCGTTCTCCGAGCCCGGCAGGTAGCCGAGCTCCTGCCCACCGACCGCGAACAGCGGGCGGAAGACGACGACCTTCTGGTGCTGACCGCGCTCGAGGACCGCCTCCAGCCCGGCGCACAGCGCCATCGCGGACTTCCCGGTGCCGGCCCGGCCCCCGAGGGACACGATGCCGACCTCGGGGTCCAGCAGCATCTCCAGCGCGATCCGCTGCTCGGCCGAGCGGCCGTGGACGCCGAACGCCTCGCGGTCCCCGCGCACCAGGTGCACGGCCTTGTCGGGGCCGACGCGCCCCAGCGCCGTACCGCGCTCGGAGACCAGCACCAGGCCCTGGTGGCACGGCATGTCGCGGGCCTCGGCGAGCTCGAGCGTGCCGTCGTCGTACAGCTCGTCGAGCGCGGCGGGGTCGATCTCGACCTCCGCCATGCCGGTGTAGCCGGTGTCGGACTCGCTGATCGCCTCGCTGCGGTACTCCTGGGCCTCCAGGCCGACCGCGGCGGCCTTGATCCGCAGCGGGAGGTCCTTGGACACCAGGGTCACCTCACGACCCTCGTCGGCGAGGTTGCGCGCCACCGCGAGGATCCGGGTGTCGTTGTCGCCGAGCCGGAACCCGGACGGGAGCGCCCCGGGGTCGGTGTGGTTGAGCTCGACGCGCAGCGTGCCGCCGCTGTCCCCGACCGGGATCGGCTGGTCGAGGCGGCGGTGGGTGACCCGCAGCTCGTCGAGCATCCGCAGCGCGGCGCGGGCGAAGAAGCCCAGCTCGGGATGGTGGCGCTTGCCCTCGAGCTCGGTGACCACGACGACGGGGAGCACCACCTCGTGCTCGGCGAAGCGGCGGATCGCCCCCGGGTCGGCCAGCAGGACGCTGGTGTCGAGGACGTAGGTGGTGCGGGCAGCGGCGGTCTCAGCGGGGCGCTGCGGGTGGTGGGCCTGGGTCGGCACGGTTCCCCCTCACGGCCCGGCACGACGCACTCGGCGTCCCGGTCCTAGCTCACGCGGATGGACCGGGGTGCCCGAAGACAGGAGTGCCCGCCTCCGTCCGCAGGGCGGGGCGACCGCCGTGCGATGCAGTCGTGACTGGTCACGATCGGGCCTCCTGGTACGGCGCGCTTCCCCACGCGCCGATGCCTCGAAAAGTACGCCGCCGGGGCGGTCGGATGTGGCGACACGCCGGAATCGGTGCCGAGCCTGGGGAGGAGGACCTGCGCGCGCGGCCTCAGGAGCCGAAGCGGCGCTCGCGCTGGGCGTAGGCCCGGATGGCGCGCAGGAAGTCGACGCGGCGGAAGTCGGGCCAGTAGGCCTCGCAGAAGTAGAACTCCGAGCGGGCGCTCTGCCACAGCAGGAAGCCGCTCATCCGCTGCTCCCCGGAGGTGCGGATCACCAGGTCCGGGTCCGGCTGGCCCTTGGTGTAGAGGTGGGCGGCGATGTCCTCCACGGTCAGGCCCTGCGCCAGCTCTGCCATGTCGGTGCCGCGCTCGGCGTGCTCGAGCAGCAGGGAGCGCACGGCGTCGGCGATCTCGCGGCGCCCGCCGTACCCGACCGCGATGTTGACCAGCAGGCCGTCGACGTCGCGGGTGGCGTCCGCGGCGGCCTTGAGCCGGGCGGCGGTCGCCGCCGGGAGCAGGTCGAGCGCGCCCACCGGGTTCACCCGCCAGCGGCGCTGGGCGGCCAGGGAGTCCACGACGTCCTCGATGATGCCCAGCAGCGGGCGGAGCTCGTCCTCGGGGCGGTTCAGGTTGTCGGTCGAGAGCAGCCACAAGGTCACCACCTCGATGCCCACCTCGTCGCACCACCCGAGCAGCGGCTCGATGTTCGCGGCGCCGACGCGGTGCCCGTGGGCGGAGTCGTGCCCCAGCGAGCGCGCCCAGCGCCGGTTGCCGTCGAGCATGACGCCGACGTGCTTGGGGAGGTTGTCCGGCATGCGCCGCAGCAACCGGGCCTCGTAGGCCGGGTAGAGCACCCGACGCAGCCCCCGTTTCCAGTCAGCCACGCCGTTCAGCGTAGTGGGAGATGCCCGTCACCCCCATGACGGCGTGCCCATCGGTTCGGGTCAGGTGACGTTCGCCGCCCTTTCGTCCGCGCCGGCCCTCAGGTGGGTACCGTCGGTGCATGAGCAGGTCCATGCAGCATGCACGCGACGAGGTGAGGCACGGCCTGGAGTCGATTCACGACTCGATCCAGGACACCATCGCCGAGGTCAAGCCCAAGCTGCGCGGGTGGCTCCACCTCTCCACGGCCCCGCTGACCCTGGTCGCGGGCATCGTGCTGGTGGCGCTCTCCCCCGACGCGACCACCAAGATCGGCTCGGCCGTGTTCACCGGCTCCGCCCTGCTGCTCTTCACCGTCTCGGCGATCTACCACACCGGCACCTGGTCGCCGCGGACCTGGGCGTTCCTGCGCCGCTTCGACCACTCCAACATCTTCCTGCTCATCGCCGGGTCCTACACGCCCTTCGCGCTGCTGCTGCTGGAGGGCACCCAGCGCACCGCGCTGATCGCGACGGTGTGGACCGGCGCCGTGCTCGGCGTGCTGTTCCGGATCTTCTGGACCGACGCGCCGCGCTGGCTCTACGTCCCGATCTACATCGCGCTGGGCTGGGCGGCGATCTTCTTCATCCCCGGCTTCTTCAGCGGCGCCACCGCGCTCGGCATGGGCATCGGGGTCGCGATCTTCACCCTGATCGTGGTCGGCGGCGCTCTCTACACCTTCGGCGGCGTGGTCTACGGCCTCAAGCGTCCGAACCCCTCGCCGCAGTGGTTCGGCTTCCACGAGGTCTTCCACGGCTTCACGGTGCTGGCCTTCTTCACGCACTACATCAGCGTCTCGCTGGCCACCTACGCCATGCGCTGAGGCCGCACGACCCTGGGGCGCGCTCAGGCGACGAGCTGCACCTGCGCCTCGCCGCGGCGTACGGCGGCCCGAGCGGCCACGGCCGCGACGCCCGTCCCGGCGACGGCGAACATCGCCGCCAGGCCCAGCCAGCCGAGCCAGCCGTGCTCGATGGCGGTCGCCGTGATCACCAGCGGCGCCAGCATCCCGGCGATCGAGTAGCCCATCTGGCTCACGCCCTGGTAGGCCCCGGCACTGAGCGGGTCGGCCAGCTCGAAGGCCAGGCCCCAGCCGCCCGCCTCGGCGAGGATCTCCGCCGCCGTGCTGACGGTCTCCGCGACCAGCAGCAGCACGACCGCCGCGACCGCCCCGACCGAGCCGGCCGCCGCCAGCAGCAGGCACGCGACGGCGAGCAGCAGCCCGCCGCGTCGTACCGCCCGGCCCGCGGCGCGCACCTCGTGGGTGCCGCGAGAGGCCCGCACCTGCAGCGACGCGACCAGCACGGTGTTGAGCAGCAGCACCACCGACACCATAACCGTCGGGGCCTCGGTGTGGTGGGCGATCCAGAGCGGCACCCCGACGTTCTGGAGGCCGAACTGCATGGCGACCACGGAGTTGAGCGCGGTCGAGGCGAGGTAGGTGCGGTCGCGCAGCGGCGAGCGGCCCTGCGGCGCGGAGAGGTCGGCCCGCGGTCCGCGGGTGGGCCTCAACGCCTCGGCCAGGCCGGGCACCCGGGCGCGCAGGCCGCCGAGGGGCACCACCGCGAGCAGGGAGAGCAGCCCGACCAGCACCATCGTCGTGCGGTACGCCGTCGCCGTGCCGATCAGCAGCGCGACCGCCGCGGCGGAGGTGCCGAGCGCGATGAACACGTTGGTGACCACCCGCAGCCGCGCGCGGACCTCGATCCGGTCCGGGCCGGTGAACCAGCGCGCGAGCAGGGTCTGCTTGGCCGTGCCCTGCATGCTGCGCGCGCCGACCGCGACGCAGGCGACGAGCACGAAGGTGAGCGCGTCGTCGGCGAGCACGTAGGCCAGCAGGGCGACCCCCTGCACCACGGTGGCTGCCTGCTGCAGCCGGTCCGCCCCGACCCGGTCGGCGAGCCGGCCACCGAGGAAGGAGCCCAGGACCCCGGTGGCGCCGGCGATGGTGAGCCCGGTGCCGACGGTGGTGGCCTCGAGCCCGATCACGAAGGTGAAGTACAGCGCGCTGACGCTGTAGAAGAGCCCCATCGACAGCGAGCCCGCCATCGTCGCGATCGAGAGGGCACGGGCGACCGGGTCGCCGGGGAGGAGGGTCCGAAGCACCCGGCAGTTTTCCCACGGCATCGGTGGGCGCCGCCAACGATGTAGCGTCTGACTTCATGATCGAGTACGAGCTCGCCGGGCTGGACCTCGGCGAGGTCCGTTTCGCGATCTCCCCGCTGAACGAGCTCGCGCTCTCGGTGCGGGTCTTCCGCGACCCGGGGCGCTACCCCCACCACCTGCCCTGGCTGCGCCGCACCGAGGCCGCCCGGGCCGACCTCGACACCGAGCTGCTCCGCTCGCTCACCAACGACCTGCTCTGGACCCCGGACTTCCTGCACCCACGCCCGACGGGCCCGTTGACCCGGTTCGGCGAGGAGATGGCCGCGCTCGCCGAGCTCCCACCGGTCGTGGTGCGGGCCAAGCTGGCCGAGGTCCACGGCGACACCCTCCCGGCGCCGCTGCGCGGTCGCACCGACCGGGTGCTGGCCCGGGTGGTGCGCGCACTGGAGGCCTATTGGGAGGCCTGCTTCGAGCCGTGGTGGCCGCGGATGCGGACCGTCCTGGAGGCCGACGTGACCTACCGCGGGCGGGTGATCGCCCAGCGCGGGCTGGCCGCGATGTTCACCGATTTGAGCGGGCGGGTGCGGATGGTCGGCAACGTGGTGCAGGTGAGCACGAGCTCGCGCGGCGGCTACCGGCGCACCACGACCGGGGCGGGGCTCACCCTGGTGCCGTCGCTGTTCTCGCGCGGCGGCTCGACGCCGATCACCCCCGAGCAGGCGCCGCAGATCATGTACGCCGCGCGCGGCGTCGGCACCCTGTGGGAGGCCGAGGACGTCGCCGGCCCGGACGCCCTGGTCGCGCTGCTCGGCGCGGCGCGGGCGCGGCTGCTGGGGATGCTCGACTCCCCCGCCTCCTCGACCGAGCTCGGCGTACGGCTCGGGGTGACGACCACCGCGGTCAACCAGCACCTGCGGGCCCTGCGCGCCGCCGGCCTGCTCACCTCCGCCCGGCACGGCCGCTCCGTGCTCTATCTGCGCTCCGAGCTCGGCGACCGCCTCCTCGCCGGCACCTGACCCCTCCCCGAGTCGGCCCGTGTGGTTGCGCGAGTCGGCTCTTGTGGCGTGCCGAGTCGGCCCTCGTGGTGTCGTACGACGGGCTCAGCCGGGCACGCCGCTCAGAGCACCAGGACCCGTCCGGCGATCACCAGGTGCACCTCGTCGCAGGCGGCGGCGACCCGCTGGTTGACGGTGCCCAGCAGGTCACGGAAGACCCGTCCGGAGCGGTGCGCGGGGACCACGCCGAGGCCGACCTCGTTGGTCACCACCACGACCGGGCCGCTCGCAGCGCGCAGCGCCTCCACGGCCGGGTCCAGCGCGGCCAGGACGTGGTCGTGCACGTCGTCGACCGGCGCCTCCCAGAGCGCTGCCGCGTCGACGACGGCGGTCAGCCAGGTCCCGAGACAGTCGACGAGCAGCGGGCCCCCGCCGGTCAGGGCCGCGGCGAGGTCGGAGGTCTCGAGGGTGCGCCAGCCGGCGGGCCGCCGGGAACGGTGCGCGGCCACCCGGTCCGCCCAGTCCGGGTCCACCGCCGGGTCCGGGGCCTGCCCGGGCGCGACGTAGGTGACCTCGGGGTGGGCCTGCAGCAGCCGCTCGGCATGGGTGGACTTGCCCGACCGGACACCACCGGTCACCAGGATCCTCGACGCGCTCACGTCCCCAGCCTCACACGGCGGTGGCGTACGCCTGGCACCTGGGCGAGCGGCCCGGGCCGGACCACCACCTGCCGACGCGGCTCCACCGCCCGCGTACCGTGAAGGCATGGCCACCATCGAGCTGACCAGTGACAACTTCGTGTCCCACGTCGAGGGTGACGACATCCTCTTCGTGGACTTCTGGGCGAGCTGGTGCGGACCGTGCCGGCAGTTCGCGCCCACCTACGAGGCGGCCTCCGAGGCCAACCCCGACATCACCTTCGGCTCGGTCAACACCGAGACCGAGCAGCAGCTCGCCGCGATGGCGCAGATCCAGTCGATCCCGACCCTGATGGCGTTCCGGGAGGGCGTGCTGGTCTTCGCCCAGCCGGGCGCGCTGCCGGCTCCCGCACTCGACCAGGTGATCGAGGCCGTGCGCGGGCTGGACATGGAGGACGTCCACCGCCAGGTCGCGCAGCAGCAGGCCGAGCAGGGTCAGCCGCCGGCCTGAGGGCACTCCGAGGCCTGAGGGGTCTCGCCAGGCTTCACCGGCGAGGGGTCGGTCAGGCCTGCGGGCGCTGCGCGTCGTCGGCGTCGTTCGAGGCGTCGACCCTCTGGACCGGCGCGTCCGCGTCGTCGTTCGAGGGGATCCGATTGTCCTGCACCGGCCCGCGGTAGGGACCGAAGGCGCCCGCCTCACGGTTCTTCGCGGTGCGCTTCAGCTGGCGGCTCATCGCCCAGCCGAGCAGCGCGACCATGACGCAGAGGCCCAGGAACACACCGAAGCCGACCCAGCCCGCCTTGACGTCCTCGGGCTTGGGGGTCTCGTCCAGGCGCTCGGTCAGGACGGGCAGGACCTCGGCGATGAGGACGGTGTACAGCTCCATGCCACCAGTCTGTCAGGAGGGGTCGAGGATGCCGGCGAACAGGTCGTCCTCCGGGAGCTGCGAGGGGACGTGGCTCACGACCAGCTCGTAGTCCTCGGTGGGCCAGACCTCCTGCTGCAGCTCGCGCGGGATCGCGAACCAGAAGCTGTCGGGGTCGATCTGCGTGGCGTGCGCCAGCAGCGCCTGGTCGCGCACGCCGAAGTACTCCCCGCACGGCACCCGGGTGGTCACCCGGGCGTCCCACTCGGGCTCGCGGGTCCAGTTCGCCAGCCGCTCGGTGTACGGCGACTCCAGGCCGTGGGCGAGCATCGCCTCGTGCAGGGCGTTGGTCTTCGCCCAGCTCCAGCCATGGTGGTAGTAGAGCTTCTGCGGCTGCCACGGCTCCCCTGCGTCGGGGTAGCGCTCCGGGTCGCCGGCCGCCTCGAAGGCGTGCACGCTCACCTGGTGGCACATGATGTGGTCGGGGTGCGGGTAGCCCCCGCGCTCGTCGTACGTCGTGACGACGTGCGGGCGGAACTCCCGGATCAGGCGCACCAGCGGCTCGGCGGCCTCCTCGACCGGCACCAGCGCGAAGCACCCCTCGGGCAGCGGCGGCTTCGGGTCGCCCTCGGGCCAGCCCGAGTCGACGAAGCCGAGCCAGTCCTGGCGCACCCCGAGGATGTCGCGGGCGCGCTCCATCTCCTGGCGCCGGATCTCGGTGATGTTCGCGGCGATCTCGGGCCGGTCCATCTTGGGGTTGAGGATCGATCCGCGCTCCCCACCGGTGCACGTCACGACGTGGACGTCGACGCCCTCCGCGACGTACTTCGCGGTCGACGCCGCACCCTTGCTCGACTCGTCGTCGGGGTGGGCGTGGACGTGCATGAGCCGGTAGCCGGCGCGCGGCCGCGTGGGGAGCTGGGACATGCCCGCGAGTTTAGGCCGGACGGCCCGAGGTGGGACCATGGCGGGGTGAGCACCCGGCCTGCCTCGTCCGACCACTCGTCCGGCCCCCGCGCCGACGGCCCGTCGGGCCTCGCCGAATCCGAGGCCTCCGACCTGGCCCAGCGCTACGGCGCGCCCTCCCCCCGGCGGCGCTGGCTCCTGCGCGGCCTCGTCGCCGTCGTGGTGGCCACCGCCGCCGCGTGGGTGCTGTGGGCGATGAACGGCCACGCCCGACCGGCCGTCGACTCCGAGCTGATCTCCTTCACCGTCGTCGACCAGCACACCACGAGCGTGCGCGTCGAGCTGCGGGTGCGCGACGACGCGGAGAACGTCGAGTGCCTGCTGCGCGCGTTCGCTGACGACCACGTCACGGTCGGCGAGCGCTCCTTCACCGCCGAGCCCGGCGACACCACCCTGGTCGTCGACATCCGCACCGAGCGGATCGCGACCGCCGTGGAGTTCCCGGGCTGCACCGCCGACGGCCAGGTCCGTCCCGGCTGACGCTCCACTCGCGGCGGACGGGACCGGTCCCACTGACCGGCGCGCCCCCAAACGCCCCCCACCTGCGGTTTCGCCGGCGCTCGCGGCTGCGACGACCTGCTTTCGTCCGCGGTCCTTGTTAGGCTGCAATTTCTGACCGACCCGCTGGGCCGTCCAGGAAGGAAGAGGCCCGCGCGACTCGGCGTACGGCCTCACCCACTGGCCGCCCGAGCGAGACGGTCCCGATCCCCCGCAAGAGGCGCGGACGACCGCACCCCGAGCAAGCAGGAGTACCCATGACGCAGTCCCCCGGCCAGGACACCATCTGGCTGACCCAGGACGCCTACGACAAGCTGCAGGCCGAGCTTGCCAACCTCAAGGGCCCCATCCGTCAGGAGATCGTCGAGCGGATCAGCTCGGCGCGTGACGAGGGCGACCTCAAGGAGAACGGCGGCTACCACGCGGCCCGTGAGGAGCAGGGCCGCGTCGAGGGGCGGATCCGCCAGCTCGAGGACATGCTGCGCCGCGCCGAGGTCGGCGAGACCCCGCCCGACGACGGCGTCGTCGAGCCCGGCATGGTCGTGACCTACAAGTTCGTCGGTGACGACGACGACGAGGCGGAGACCTTCCTGCTCGGTGCCCGCGAGATGGAGGACACCGTCGAGGGCCTCAAGGTCTACTCCCCGCAGGCCCCGCTCGGCGCGGCCATCCACGGCGCCCGCGCCGGCGACACCGTCTCCTACGCCGCGCCCAACGGCAAGGAGATGAAGGTCGTCGTGCTGAGCGCGGTTCCGTACCAGGCGTGACCCCGCGAGGGGCGCGCTGACCTCAGGCCCGCTCCTCGCCCCCGCGCACCAGGTAGCCCCGCACCCGCAACAGCTCCATGAGCTCGCGCGAGTGCGGGGCTCCTCGCGTCTCGAGCTGGAGGTGGACCTCGACCTCGTCGAGGTGCAGGTCCGGCGAGAGCCGCTCGTGGACCACCTCGAGCACGTTGGCCCCGGCCCGCCCGATCTCGGTCAGCAGCTCGGCCAGGCCGCCGGGCGTGTCCGGCAGCAGCACGTGCAGGTTGAGGTAGCGCCCGGCCGCCGCCATGCCGTGGCGGATCACCTTGCCGATGAGCAGCGGGTCGACGTTGCCCCCGGACAGCACCGCGACCGCGGGCGTGCCGTAGGCCTCCGGGCGGTCCAGCAGTGCCGCGACACCGGCGGCCCCGGCCGGCTCCACCACGACCTTCGCGCGCTCGATGAGCGAGAGCAGCGCGCGGGAGATGGAGTCCTCGGAGACGGTGACGATCTCGTCGACGTGGTCGCGCACGGCCGCGAAGGTGATCTCCCCCGGCATCCCCACCGCGATCCCGTCGGCCATCGTCTTCATCGAGCCGAGCCGGCGCGGCACCCCCTCCGCCAACGACCCGGGGTACGCCGCGGCGCCGGTCGCCTGCACGCCGATCACGCGGACCTCCGGACGCAGCGCCTTGATGGCGATCGCGACGCCGGCCAGCAGTCCTCCCCCGCCGGTGGGCACCAGCACGGTCTCGACGTCGGGCACCTGCTCGATGATCTCCAGGCCGACGGTCCCCTGCCCGGCCACCACGTCGGGGTGGTCGAAGGGGTGGATCAGCACCGCCCCGGTCTCCTCGCTGAACGCGAGCGCGGTGGCGAGCACGTCCTCGAGGTAGCCGGGCGCGAAGCGCACCTCCGCGCCGTACCCACGGGTGGCGCGCTCCTTGGGGATCGGCGCCCCCTCGGGCATGAACACCGTGGCCCGGGTGCCGAGCATCTGCGCGGCCAGCGCCACGCCCTGGGCGTGGTTGCCGGCCGAGGCCGCGACCACGCCGCGGGCCCGCTCCTCGTCGGTGAGCCGCGCGATGCGCACGTAGGCGCCGCGGGCCTTGAACGAGCCGGTGCGCTGGAGGTTCTCGCACTTGAGGTGGACGGGACCGTCCACCAGTGCGGAGAGCCAGCGCGACTCCTCCATCGGGGTGCGGATGGCCACGCCCGCGAGCAGCTCGCGGGCGGCCCGGATGTGGTCCAGCGACACCTCGGGGGTGCTCACGGACGGTCCTCGCCCGCGGTCTGGGGGGTCGGGCGCTCGGGAGCGCCGCGCCCCTCGGTGCCGTGCCCCGGGGGATCCCCGGCATCGGGCACGCCCGGCGACGACGGCGCGTCGCCCACGGCGGCCTCGTCGTCGCCGACCGGTCTCGGGCGTTCGCCGGCCTCGGCGTAGTCCTGCTCCAGCGCGTCGACGGGATCATCCCCCGGGTTGCTGCGTGAGGCGAGGTGGTTGACCACCGCGTTGACGGCGGCGACCATCGGCACCGCGATCAGCGCACCGGCGACGCCCGCGACCACGACGCCGCAGGCGATCGCGACCAGCACGCCGAGCGGGTGCACGGACACGAAGCGGCCCATCAGGAACGGCTGGAGCACGTGACCCTCGACCTGCTGGACCACGACCACGCCGATCAGCATCAGCACGGCCGTCCACAGTCCCTGGTCGACCAGGGCGACCAGCACCGCCACCGCGCCGGCAACGGTTGCGCCGACCATCGGGACGAACGCGCCGATGAAGACCACCAGACCGATGGCCAGCACCAGCGGCAGGCCGAGCACCGCCGCCCAGACCGAGATGCCGATGGCGTCCACGAGTGCCACCAGGACGGTGGCGCGCACGAACTGGGTGAGCGAGACCCAGGCGACCCGGCCCGAGCTGTCCACCGCCTCGCGGGCGGCACGCGGCGCGAGGCGCACGAAGAACGCCCAGATGCGGGGGCCGTCGGCCATGAAGAAGTAGGTGGAGAAGACCACGATGAAGAAGCCCGTGAGGACATGGGTCAGCGCGGTGCCCAGCGAGGTGACCTGGCTGAACGCGCCGCCGTTCTTCGACCACTCGGTGATCGCGTCCTGGGCCTGCTTGATGTAGCTGTTGATCTGCGAGTCGCTGGCGTTGAGCGGGCCGTCGCGCAGCCACACCCGGACCTTGCCCAGGCCCTGGACGACCTGGTCGACCAGCTGGGAGTACTGGTCGGCGATCTGCTGGCTGACGAAGGTCACCATCAGCCCGAGCACGGCGAGCCCGGTGACCATCACCAGGAGCGCGGCGAGCCCGCGGGGCAGCCCGATGCGGCGCATCAGCCGCACGACGGGGCTGGCCAGGGCGGCCAGCAGCAGCGCGATCGCCAGCGGGACGGTCACCACGGAGAATCGCCACAGCAGGTTCAGCAGGACGTACGTCGCGGCGGCGATCACCAGCAGGCGCCACGACCAGGCCGCAGCGAGGTCGAGGCCCCACGGCACCTGCGCGCGGGAGAAGTTCGAGCGCCCGGAGGTGACGGGCGCGGGCTCGGGGTCCGCGCGCCGGTCGGCCGCGCGGATCAGCGCCCACTGGCTGGCCAGCTGCTGGGTCAGCCGCTCGCCGAAGCGCTCCTCGTCCTCCGCGCGCACCGCGACGGCGACGTCCGTGCCACCCCCGCGGCCGCTCTCGCCGCGCCGCAGACGGGCCAGCGGCAGCCGGAACCGGCCCCGGCGTCCCCCGTCGGCCGCTGCGTCGTACTCGTCGTCCACCCCGTCGATCCTTCCCGCCTCCGTGGAACCCCGCTGCGTCACGACCCGAGTGCCCGCATGGGCCCGCCGACCAACCTCGTGCCGATCACCCCAGTGCCCGGTCGAGGTCGGCGAGCAGGTCGTCGATGGTCTCGATGCCGACGCTGAGGCGCACCAGGTCGGCGGGCACCTCCAGGTCGGTGCCGGCGACGCTGGCGTGGGTCATCCGCCCGGGGTGCTCGATGAGCGACTCCACGCCGCCCAGGGACTCCCCGAGGGTGAACACCTCGGCGCGCTCGCAGGCGCGCAGCGCGGCCTCCTCGCCACCGGCGCAGCGGAACGACACCATGCCGCCGAAACGGCGCATCTGGCGCTCGGCGACCGCGTGGCCGGGGTGCTCGGCGAGGCCGGGGTAGATCACGTCGGTGACGCCGGGGTGGCCGAGCAGGAACTGCACGACCTGCTCGGCGTTGTCGCAGTGGCGCTCCATGCGCACCGCGAGCGTCTTCAGGCCGCGGTGGGTGAGGAAGGAGTCGAACGGGCCCGGGACCGCGCCGATGGAGTTCTGGTGGAAGGCGATCGCCTCGGCGACCTCGAGGTCGCGCACGACCAGCGCGCCGCCGACGACGTCGGAGTGGCCCCCGACGTACTTCGTGGTGGAGTGGACCACGATGTCGGCGCCGAGGGTCAGCGGCTGCTGCAGGTAGGGCGAGGCGAAGGTGTTGTCGACGACGAGCAGGGCGCCGGCCTCGTGGGCGACCCCGGCGAGGGCCTCGATGTCGCCGATGGTGAGCAGTGGGTTGGTCGGTGTCTCGACCCAGACCAGCTTGGTCGTGCCCGGGCGGATCGCGGCGCGCACCGCGTCGACGTCGGAGACCGGCGCCGGGCTGTGCTCCAGGCCCCAGGCCTTCTCGACCTTGTCGAAGAGGCGGTAGGTGCCGCCGTACGCGTCGTCGGGGATGACCGCGTGGTCGCCGGGGCGGCACAGGGCGCGCACCAGGGTGTCCTCGGCGGCCAGGCCGGAGGCGAAGGCGAAGCCGCGCTCGCCCTCCTCCAGCGCCGCCAGCGCGCCCTCGAGGGCGGTGCGGGTCGGGTTGGCCGAGCGGCTGTACTCGTAGCCGCCGCGCAGGCCGCCCACGCCGTCCTGCTTGTAGGTGCTGGTGGCGTAGATGGGCGGGATCACCGCGCCGGTCGTCGGGTCGGGCTCATAACCGGCGTGGACCGCACGCGTCTCGAACCCGGACTTGCCACTGTGTCGCTGCTCGGTCATGCCTCGAGGCTAGCGGTGGGGTCCGACGGGAACGATCCGGCCACTGCTGCTGTTGGACACTGGGCAGCCCCCACCCCCAGGAAGTGAGTTCCCCGTGTTCTTCTCCCGCACCAAGAGCCAGCTCGTCGCCCCGGACGCCACGCTTCCCGGCCGCACCGAGCGTCCGTGGCACCTCGCCGAGAAGCACCTCGTCCTCGGCACCCCGCTGGTCACCGACGAGGCCCCGGCCGGCTTCGAGGTCGCGGTCTTCGGGCTCGGCTGCTTCTGGGGAGCCGAGGAGATCTACTGGCAGATCCCGGGCGTGTGGTCGACCTCGGTCGGGTACGCCGGCGGCACCACGCCGAACCCGTCGTACGAGGAGGTGTGCAGCGGGGGCACCAACCACACCGAGGCCGTCCGCGTGGTCTTCGACCCCTCGAAGGTCTCCTACGCCGACCTGGTGAAGCGGTTCTTCGAGGTCCACGACCCGACCCAGGGCATGCGCCAGGGCAACGACGTCGGCACCCAGTACCGCTCGGCGATCTACTGGACCACCCCCGAGCAGGAGGCGACCGCCCGCGAGCTGACCCGGGTGTACGCCACCGAGCTCGCCCGCCGCGGCCTCGGCGAGATCACCACCGAGATCCGCCCGGCCGCCGAGACGCCGTACTACTACGCCGAGGACGCCCACCAGCAGTACCTCGCGAAGAACCCGTTCGGCTACCGCTGCCACTCCAACACCGGTGTGCGGTTCCCCGAGACCGCCTGACCCTCCGCCGAGTCGGCGCTTGTGGTTGCGCGACTCGGCCCCCATGGTTGCGCGAGTCGGCGCTCGTGGCGGGCTCCCGGCCGGCGCCGGGCGTGCGAGGATGCTCGGCATGTCCACGCCGCCTCCCCGCGCCCGAGGGCGCCGGACCCGCTGGTGGTGGATCTCCGGCCTCGCCCTGATCGTGGCCGCGGTCGGCACCTTCGGGGTCCTCGTCGTGACCCAGTTCGGCGGCTACACCTACTGGGCGGAGGAGTCCGCCGTCCCGGTGGACGGCCGGCCGCACGTGGTCGCCCACGAGGACCGCGCCCTGATGCTCTGGACGGACACGACGTTGAGGACCCCGACTTGTCTCGCGCGCGACGCGTCCGGCGACGTCGTACCGACCGCTCCGACCGACGACGGCTACCGCCGCTACGGCGGTGCCGGCGACTGGGTGGGCACGGTCGTGCTGAGCCCGTCGCAACCGTCCGGATCGATCGAGCTCACCTGCAGCGGTCTCCACCCCTCCACTCGGGGCACGGTTCACGTCGAGCCCGTCCCGCGCCTTCCGGCCGCCGTGGGCAACCTCGGCCCGCTGCTGCCCACCGCTCTCGGCCTGGCCGGCGCCGGGACGCTCGCGCTGCTCGCCGCCGTGCTGCTCGCCGTGCGCCCTCGGCGCCGGTAGGGACGCCATTCGTGCCGACTCGGCGCACCATTCGTGCCGACTCGGCGTCGGGTGCCGCGGCGGCGACCGGGGGCCGGGCACACTGGAGGGCATGACCGACCTGCCCCGGAAGGCTGCGGCTCGCACCGCACGGCTGGCCGCGCTCCCGCTCGGGTACGCCGGGCGCAGCGCGATCGGACTCGGCAAGCGGATGGCGGGGCGTCCGGGCGAGGTCGTGATGTCGGAGATCCAGCAGCGCACCGCCGAGCAGCTGTTCCGCACCCTGGGCGAGCTCAAGGGCGGGGCGATGAAGTTCGGCCAAGCGCTCTCGGTGCTGGAGGGCGCCCTCCCGGAGGAGGTCGCGGCGCCGTACCGCGAGAGCCTCACCCGCCTGCAGGACGCCGCTCCCCCGATGCCCACCCAGCAGGTGCGCGACGCACTCGCCCGCGACCTGGGCCCGGACTGGAAGAAGCAGCTGGTCCACCTCGAGGGCGGCCCGGCCGCGGCCGCGTCGATCGGCCAGGTGCACCGCGGGCGCTGGCACGACGGGCGCGAGGTGGCGATCAAGGTGCAGTACCCCGGCGCCGGTGAGGCGCTGCGCTCCGACCTCAAGCAGCTCGCGGGCATGGCGCGCACCCTCGGGCCGCTCGTGCCCGGCATGGACATCAAGCCGCTGATCGCCGAGCTCCAGGCCCGGGCCGCCGACGAGCTCGACTACCGCCTCGAGGCCGACGCCCAGACCGCGTTCCACGACGCGTTCCTCGACGATCCCGAGATCGTGGTCCCGGCCGTCGTCGCGGTCGGCGACACCACGCTGATCACCGAGTGGATGGAGGGGCCCGGCTCGCTGGCGCGCGTGATCGCCGAGGGCACCCAGGAGGAGCGCGACCACTACGGCACCCTCTTCGCCCGGTTCCTGGTCGCCGGACCCACCCGCACCGGAATGCTGCACGCCGACCCGCACCCCGGCAACTTCCGCCCGCTGCCCGAGGAGGACGGCTCGCCGGGCCGCCTCGGCGTGCTCGACTACGGCGCGGTGGCCCGCCTCCCGGAGCGACGTTTCCCCGAGGCGATGGGGCGCCTGATCCGGACCGCCGCCGACGGGGACGGCGAGGCGCTGCTGGAGGGGCTGCGCGCCGAGGGCTTCGTCAAGGACAACATCCGCATCGACCCGCAGCTGCTGCTGGACTACCTGCTGCCGTTCGTCGAGCCGGCCCAGGTCGACTCCTTCCGGTTCTCGCGGGAGTGGATGCGCGAGCAGTTCCAGCGGATCAACAACCCCCGCGACCCGTCGTACACCTTGGCGGTCAAGCTGAACCTGCCGCCGGAGTACCTCCTCATCCACCGCACCTGGCTCGGCGGCGTCGGCATGCTGTGCCAGCTGGAGTGCGAGGCGCCGTTCCGCGAGCTGCTGGTCGAGCACCTGCCCGGCTTCGCCTGAGCGACCCGTCGACGGGCGGGCAGAAGTCCCTCCCCCGACCAGCCCCACGCGGGCCCTCACCCCAGGCGGCCGACTTCTGCCCGCTGGTCCGCGACGGTGTTGGCCACGACCACCGCGTCGACCTGGATCTCCCGCCGCGGCTCGCCCGGAGCGGAGCTCGTGTTCGCCTGAGCGGGGGGACCGACGCCCTGACAGGCAGGGCCGATCACCCGGAACCCGCCCAGCGGTGCCCGAACACGGCGGAGACTGGCACACTGGCTCTAACAACACTAAGCCAGTAGGTTTTAGTGACTAGTTGTCCAGCGATGCCCCTCCAGTGAGGTCCGATGAGCCTGCTCAGCCCCGCGCTCCGCCGCTCGCCCGCGGCGGCGAGCACCTCGGTGACCGCCGCCGGCGGCGCCGACGCCCTGCCCCTGCGCTTCGCCGCCGTCGGGCGCAGCTTCGGCACCGGCCCTCGTGCCCGGGCCGTCCTGCGCGACATCGACCTCGCCCTCGCCCCCGGCGAGGTCGTGGCCCTCCTCGGCCCCAGCGGCTGCGGCAAGTCCACGCTGCTGCGCGGCGCCGCCGGACTGGACACCCCGACCACGGGGCGGGTCCTCATCGACGACACCCCCGTCCGGGCGTACGACGAGCGCTGCGCGGTCGCCTTCCAGGAGCCGCGCCTGCTGCCCTGGCGCACCCTGCGCGCCAACGTCGCGCTGGGCCTGCCCGCTGGCACCGAGCGCCGCACCGGCGCGTCCCGGGTCCAGGAGCTCCTCGAGCTCGTCGGGCTCGCCGACCAGGCGGACCTGCGCCCGCGCGAGGTCTCCGGCGGCATGGCCCAGCGCACCTCGCTGGCCCGGGCGCTGGCCCGCCGGCCGGGCGTGCTGCTGCTCGACGAGCCGTTCGGCGCCCTCGACGCGCTCACCCGGCTCAAGATGCAGGACCTGCTGCTCGCGGTGCACCGCGGCAGCCCGACGACGGTGCTGCTGGTGACCCACGACGTGGACGAGGCGCTCCAGCTCGCGGACCGGATCGTCGTGCTCGGCCGCTCCGGCGAGGACCCCGCCGCGTCGGTGAGCCAGCTGGTCCCGGTGCCCGGCGCCCGTCCCCGCGACCGCGGCTCCGTCGAGCTCGCCGCGCTGCGCAGCCGGCTGCTGGAGAGCCTCGGCGTCGACGCGCACCGGCACTGACCGCACCGGCACCCCTCGCACCCTCCCGACCTCCACCCCGGCCACCGGCCACCCGCTCTCTCGGACCCACCCGGCACGCCCGTGCCCGACCCGAAGGAACCACCCGATGACGTACCACCTGCGCCGCTCCGTCGCGGCCCTCGCCGCCGCCAGCACCGTCCTCGTCGGCGCCACCGCCTGCGCCGAGGGCGAGGCCTCCGGCGAGGGGGCCCGTTCGCTGGAGATCGACTACGCGACGTACAACCCGCTCAGCCTGGTGATCAAGGACCAGGGCTGGCTCGAGGACGCGCTGGCCGAGGACGACGTCGACGTCACCTGGGTGAAGTCCGACGGGTCGAACAAGGCCAACGAGTCGCTGCGCGCGGGCGCCATCGACATCGGCTCGACGGCCGGGTCGGCGGCGCTGCTGGCCCGCGCCAACGGCTCCCCGATCCGCACGATCGACATCTACTCCCAGCCGGAGTGGGCGGCGGTCGTCGTCGGTCCGGACTCCCCGATCACCGAGCTGTCCCAGCTGGAGGGCAAGAAGGTCGCGGCCACCCAGGGCACCGACCCGTACTTCTTCCTCGTCCAGGCCCTCGACGCCGAGGGCGTGGACCGCTCGAAGGTCTCCATCGAGAACCTCCAGCACGCCGACGGCGCGACCGCGCTCCAGAACGGCGCGGTCGACGCGTGGGCCGGGCTGGACCCGATCATGGCCGACGCCCAGACCGGCGGCGCGGAGCTGATCTACCGCAACATCGACTTCAACACCTACGGCTTCCTCAACGCCACCGAGGAGTTCCTCGACGACGAGCCGGAGCTGGCCCAGGTGGTCGTCGACGCCTACGCCAAGGCACGCGCATGGGTGCAGGAGAACCCCGACGAGGCGGTCACGATCCTGGCCGAGGAGGCCGGCATCGAGGAGGACGTCGCGCGCACGGTGCTGACCGAGCGAACCAACCTCGACTTCGACCACGTCCCCGGCCAGGCCCAGCTCGACGTCCTGAAGACCGTCGGCCCGCTGTTCGTGGAGACCGGCGACGTGGAGGAGCAGAGCCAGATCGACGACGCCCTCGAGGTCCTGCTCGACGACACCTGGGCGGCGAAGGCCGACGCCGCGAAGGTCGGCTGATGTCGCAGGCGAGCAGCACGGGGGTCGCGGTCGCGGCGGACGACGAGCCGCGCCTGGTCCCGCCGCCGGCGGGCGCCTGGCACGAGCGACCCGTCGTACGGGTGCTGGGCGGGGCGCTGCTCCCGGCCACGCTGCTGGCGCTGTGGCAGCTGGTCACCTCGGCCGGCGTGTTCAGCGCCGTCCAGCTCCCGGCGCCCGGGGCGGTCCTCGAGGCCGCCCGCGGGCTGATCGAGCGCGACCTGCTGTGGCAGCACGTCCACATCTCGACCCAGCGGGTGCTGATCGGCTTCGCCGTCGGTGCCGCGATCGGGACCGCGCTCGGCGCCCTCGTCGGGCTCTCCCGGGTCGCCGACCTGCTGCTCGCCCCCACCGTCGGCGCCCTGCGCGCCGTCCCCTCGCTGGCCTGGGTGCCGCTGCTGATCCTGTGGCTCAAGATCGGCGAGGACTCCAAGATCACCCTGATCGCGATCGGCGCGACCTTCCCGGTGTTCACCACCGTCTCGCTGGCGCTGCGCCACGTCGACCGCCACCTGGTCGAGGCCGGCCGCGCGTTCGGGCTGCGCCGGCTGCGGCTGTTCGCCACCGTGCAACTGCCGGCCGTGGTGCCCGCCCTCTTCTCCGGGCTCCGCCTCGCGCTCGCCCAGTCGTGGCTCTTCCTCGTGGCCGCCGAGCTGATCGCGTCCTCGCAGGGCCTGGGCTACCTGCTCACCGAGTCGCAGAACAACGGCCGCACCGACCGCCTGCTGCTCGCCATCGTGCTGCTGGCGATGCTCGGCAAGCTCTCCGACGCGGTGCTCGGCGTCGTGGAGCGCTGGGCGGTACGCCGCTGGACCTGAGCGGGCCGCCCCGCTCAGGTGCCGGTGCGCCCGTCCAGCGACTCGCGGATCAGGTCGGCGTGCCCGTTGTGCCGGGCGTACTCCTCGATCAGGTGCAGCAGGATCCAGCGCAGGCTGGGTTGCCGGCCGTGGCGCCCGCGCACCGCGAGCACCTCCAGGTCCGGCTCCGCGGCCAGGATCTCGTCGGACGAGGCGACGGCCCGGTCGAACAGCGCGACCAGGTCCCCGGGCGGGTCGCCGAGCGCGGAGTGGAACTCCCAGTCGCGGTCCGCCTCCCAGTCGACCGAGGCCCAGGGCTCGCGCGGCGGCTGGCCGCGCAGCACCTCGCCGAACCAGTCGTCCTCGACCAGGGCCATGTGCTTGAGCAGCCCGGCCAGGGTCAGCGAGGACGGCGCCAGCGGGGTGCGCAGCTGCTCGGCGGTCAGCCCGCCGGCCTTCGCCCGCAGCGTCTGGCGCTGGAAGGCGAGGAAGGCCAGCAGCATCGTGCGCTCGTCGGTGGCGAGGTCCATGGCGGCGACGCTAGCGCCCCGGCCGGCCGCCGCACCCTGATTTTCCGCCGCGGTGAGCCGGACGCCGACGCCCGCAGCCTCAGACGCCGGTCCGGCCGTCGATCGATTCGCGGATCAGGTCCGCGTGGCCGACGTGCCGGGCGTACTCCTCGATCATGTGCAGCAGGATCCAGCGCAGGCTGGGCCGGCGGCCGTGGCGCGCCACCGCGGCGACCGCGTCCAGGTCCGCCTCCGCGGCCAGGATCTCGTCGGTCCTGGCGACGGCCCGGTCGAACAGCGCGAACACGTCCCCGGGCGGGTCCCCGGCCGCGGTGTGGAACTCCCAGTCCCGGTCCGCCGCCCAGTCGACGGCGTCCCACGGCGGCTGCGGCGGCTCCCCGCGCAGCACCTGTCCGAACCACATGTCCTCGACGAACGCCATGTGCTTGAGCAGCCCCGCCAGGGTGAGCGAGGACGGCGACAGCGTGGCCCGCACCTGCTCCGCGGTCAGGCCGCTCGCCTTGGCCCGCAGCGTCTGACGCTGGAAGGTGAGGAAGGCCCGCAGCATCGTGCGCTCGTCGGCGGACATCGGCGGCCTGGTCCGCTCCGCCGGGTCGGTGGGGTTGCTCATCGGATCTCCTCGGACGAGTCGGCGGGCGTGCGGTCGGTGATGCAGTACGCCGTGGCGCCCGGGTCGGCGAGCACCGTCCACTGCTCACGGGTGGCGAGCACCCGCGCGCCGAGGGCCTCGTGGCGCGCCACCTCCGCCGCCCGGTCGTCGGTGGCCAGGTCGAGGTGCGCGCGCACCGCGGGCGCCGGGTCGTCGAGGCGCTGGAGCAGCAACCGGAGCGGGAACCCCGCGGGACGCACCAGGTGGCGGAACTCCGGATCGCTCTCGTGCAGCTCCCACCCGGTGAGCGCGGCCCAGAACGCGGACTCCGCGTCCCAGAGGTCCAGCGGGACGTCCAGGCAGACCTGGTCGACCACCGAGCGGTGCCCGCCCGGCCAGGTCGCCGGCACGGCGGGCCGGGCCCCGGGGTGGCGCACCAGGCAGAACACGAAGCCGCCGGGCGAGGACAGCACGACGAAGTCGTCCTCGGGGCGAGCCTGCACCCGGGCGCCCAACGCCACCGCCCGGACGGCCGCCGGTCCGACGTCCTCCCCCGGCGCGGCGACGGTGAGGTCGAGGTGGAGACGCGCCGCGGCGGTGTCCAGCCGGCCGAGGCGCTGCACGCAGAGGTGGTCGTCGGCACCGTCCGGGGGCAGCAGGGTCGCGAACTCCGCGCGCTCACCTCGCCACGGCGACAGCGCGTAGCCGGTGACGGCGCACCAGAACGGCAGCACCCGCTCGGCGGCTCCGGGCGCGAGGTCGAGGAACGCCGTCGCCCAGGTCGGACGCAGCGGCTCGGTCCCCGCGCCGGTGCTCATCCCACCGACCGGCAGTCGGCCCCGCAGCCGTCGTGCGGGGCGTGCGGGGCGCCCTCGCCGTCGGCGTACCGACGCGGGCGGTGCAGGACCGCCGAGCGCGGCGTCACCCGGGCCGTCTCGCCGTCGACGGTGGCGGTGCCGTCGACGAGCAGCGAGTAGCCGCGCTCCTCCCGCGGCGCGAACAGCAGCGTGACCGTGGGGTTGGCGGCGATGTTGGCGCTGGTGCGTCGCCCCGCGTCGGAGACCACCAGGACCCCGTCGACCACCCGCGGCTCCGCGCTGACCGCCCGGACGACACCGTCGGTCGTGGTGAGCAGGTAGCCCGGCCCGAAGTCGGCGAGGGTGCGCTCGAGGTCGGCCAGGTCGACGGGGATGCTCATGAGCCCGAGGGTACGTCGACCCAGCTCTCTCCGGCAGGGACCGCGAGAGCCGTGCCGGCGCTCAGCTCGGCGAGCAGCGCGTGCAGCGCGGCCTCCTCCTCGGGCCGGACCCCGAGGCGCAGCGTCACCGCCGCGGCGTACGTCGCGTCCAGCACGGCCACCCCGCGGTGCCGCAGCTCGGTCTCGACCCGGCCCGCGTCGGCGTGCCCGACCTCCACCAGCAGCTCGCGGACCAGCAGGCGCCGCACCGTCCCGCTCGCGGCCAGCCCGGCGCGCACCGCGTCGCCGTAGGCGCGCACCAGCCCACCGGCGCCGAGCAGGGTGCCGCCGAACCAGCGGGTCACCACCGCGACCACGTCGCTGACCCCGCTGCCCTCCCAGCCCCGCAGCACCTCCAGCATCGGGGCGCCCGCGGTGCCCGCCGGCTCGCCGTCGTCACTGGAGCGCTCGACCGGGACCGGTGGCGGACCGAGGACGAAGGCGGAGCAGTGGTGCCGCGCGTCCCAGTGCGCGCGGCGCAGCCGCTCCACCACCGCACGCGCCGCGGCCTCGTCCTCGACGCGCTCCAGGGTGCACAGGAACCGCGAGCGCTTGACCTCGATCTCGGCCTCCGCGTCGCGGGCGATGGTGAGGTAGCCGGTCATCGCCTGCTCACCAGATCCCCACCAGGCCGCCGCCGATGCGGATCGCGAAGGCCGCCACGACGATCACGAAGAACACCCGGATGAAGCCCGCGCCGCGGGCCACGGCGGTGCGCGCGCCCAGGTAGCCGCCGACCAGGTTGGCCGCGCCGAGCACCAGCCCGACCTTCCACATCACCGCGCCCTGGGGGACGAACACGCACAGCGCCGCCAGGTTGGTGGCCCAGTTGGCGAGCTTGGTCTTGGCCGAGGCCTCGAGGAAGCCGTAGCCCATCAGCCCGACCAGCGCGATCGTGAAGAAGCTGCCCGTGCCCGGCCCCATCGCGCCGTCGTAGAACCCGACGGCCAGCCCGACCAGCATCGCCACCCGCAGGTGCCGCTGGCCGGTGAAGCGCAGCGCGGTCGCCTGCCCCAGCGACGGGCGCAGGAGCACCCACGCGCCGACCACCACGAGCACGACGAGCACGATCGGCTCGAAGGCGGACTTCGGGATCTGCGAGGCCACGAACGCCCCGCCCACGGAGCCCACGAAGGCCAGCGCCATCAGCGGCCCGAAGGTGCGGGGGTCCGGCTTCACCCGGCGGTAGTACGTCGCGGCGCTCACCGAGGTGCCGCAGAACGACGCGAGCTTGTTGGTCGCCAGCACCTGCACGGGGCTGGCGCCGGGCAGGCCCAGCAGGATCGCCGGGAGCTGGATCAGCCCACCGCCGCCCACGACGGCGTCGACGAAGCCGGCGCTCACCGCAGCCAGGGCGAGCAGGACGAGCACGGTCAGGCTGGGGTCGTCCACCGGCGTGATCCTAGGGCCGCGCTCAGTCGACCCAGAAACCTCGCCCGAACTGGCCACCCCATGCCGGGGCGTCGGCGCCCGAGCGACCGCCGCGCGCCCGGCTGCCCAGGTAGGACCCCACGACCGCGGCGCCGAGGTCGTCGAGCTCGGGTGCGACCACCCGTCCCTCGGCCCGCTGCGCCATCGAGTCCACGAACCGGGCGAGGCCGGGGTCCTCGCCGAGGCGGAAGAACGTCGTCTGCGCCCCCAGGCGCCGGGCGTTGTCGAGCTCGCGGACCGCGTAGGCGACCGTGAGCGGGTGCGGCGGGTAGCTGAAGAACACCTCGCCGTCCGGCTCGAGGTGGGAGGTCGGCTCGCCGTCGGTGACGATCAGCAGCACCGGCTGGGCGTTCGGGTGCTTGCGGAAGTGACGGTTGGCGAGCAGCAGCGCGTGGTGCAGGTTGGTGCCCTTGTCCCACATGGCGTCGAGGCCGGTGAGCTCCTCGATCTCCATCACCTCGGCGTGGCGGCCGAAGCCGATCAGCTGGAGGTCGTCGCCGCGGAACCGGGACCGGATCAGGGTGTGCAGCGCGAGCGCGGTGCGCTTCATCGGCACCCAGCGCCCGTCCATCGCCATCGAGAACGAGGTGTCGACCAGCAGCGCGACGCAGGCCTGGGTGCGGGCCTCGGTCTCCTGCACCTCCACGTCGCCGATCTCCAGCAGCCGCGAGGACCCGCCGTCGGCGGCGCGTCGGCGGACGCTGTTGAGGATGGTGCGCGGGATGTCCCACGGCTCGGTGTCGCCGAAGGCCCACTCGCGGGTGGCCCCGGAGCGCTCCCCCGCGGCGCCGGCCTGCTGCAGCTCGCGCTGGCCCTGGCGCCCGGACAGGCGCTGCGCGACGTCGCGCAGCAGCGCCTTGCCGAGCTGGCGCATCGCCTTGGGCGTCAGCTGGAGCTGGCCGGTGGAGTCGCGGCGCATCGTGCCCTGCTCGCGCAGCGCCTTCTCCAGGCGCTGGAGCGTGCGCGCGTCGACCGCGGCCTGCTCGCCGAGCTGACGGGCCAGCGCGTCGAGGTCCAGGTCGTCCATCCGCGCGCCGCCGTAGGACTGCGAGAGCTGCTCGGACAGCCCGTCGAGCTCCGCCAGGTCCTGGAAGACACCGGTGCCGTCGCCGAGCCCGAGGCCCTCCTCCCCGCCCATCTGCTCCGAGCCGGTCCAGTCCTCGCCGGGCCGCAGCGACTGCAGGTTGGCGTCGAGGCGGTTCAGCGACTCCATCAGCTGCGGGGACCCGAACGCCTGCGCGGAGAGCTCCATGAGCTCCTCGCGCTGCTCGGGGGTCATCGAGTTCAGCATCCGCTGGGCGGCCGCCGAGCGCTCGGCCAGGGTGTCGAGCAGCTCGTCGAGGTCGCGGGGGTTCTCGGGGAAGAAGTCGCCGTGCTTGTCCATGAACGACTCGAAGTCCTGCGGGGTGTCGATCCCTTGCTGGCGCTTCTCGAGCAGGTCGTTGAGGTCGCCGAGCATCTCCTCGACGGCCGCCCGGTCCTCCGCGGTGGCCCCTTCCAGGGCCTGCTTCATGCCGGCGAAGCGCTGGTCGAGCAGCTCGCGTCCGAGCAGGTCCTTGATCTTCTCGAAGTCCTCGCGGGCCTCGCGGCTCTGCCAGTCGTACGACGAGAGCTCGCTGACGGCGGCCGCCGGGCTCGGCGGCAGGTTGGCCAGCTGCATCTCGCGCACCGCGCGGTCCGCGTCGTCCATCATCGCGTCGCGCGCCAGCTGCTTGCGCTCCTCGAGCACCGCCTTGTCCAGCAGCTCCTGCACCTCGCGCATGGTGCCGTCGAGGTCGTGGCGCGAGAGCAGCTCCTGGCGCTTGCGGGCCACTTGGCGGGCGAGGTCGTCGAGGCCGCGCTGGTCCTGCCCGCCGCGGCGCAGGAACTCGCTCATCGCCCGCTCCGGGCTGTAGCCGGCCATCACGTCCTCGCCGATGGCGTCGAGGGCCTCGCCGAGGTCGACCGGCGGCGCGAGCGGGTCGCCGCCGTCGTAGCGCTTGAAACGGGTGCGGTCCCTGCTCATCGTGCCTCCCGGTCCGGGTGCGCGCGGGTCTCAGCCATAGACGGTCTCCGCGCCGTCGGTGTCCTTGCCGACCTTGCGGGCCAGGTAGAGCCCCTCCAGGGCCAGCTCGATCGCGCTCGCACGCGCCCCGTCGCTGGTGGCGCCGAGGCGCTCGCAGATCTCGTCGTACAGCTCGGACTCGCCGAGCACGGGCAGCCCGGTGAGGAAGTCGCGGGCGGTCACCTGCTCGCCGGTGGTGATCATCGCGCCGGCCTCGATCGCCTCGACGAGCAGCCCGAGGTCGAGCCCGCGCAGGTGCTGGCGCACCGTCTCGGCGGTCGCGGTGCGCAGCAGGTGGGTGAGCACCTCGTCCTCTCGCCCCTCCTCGCCGCTCTCGAACTCGATCTTGCCGCCCAGCACCGACACGGCCGTCTCCAGGTCGACGACACGGGCGACCGGGTCCTCCTCGCCCTGCGAGGCGGCGCGGTGCAGGGCGGACGCAGCGACCGTCTCGGCTCCGGCGATCGCGAAGCGGGCGCTCACGCCCGAGCGCTGGTCGACCGCGCTGGAGTCGCGCAGGTTGCGGGTGAAGCGGGCCAGGATCTCCACGAGGTAGTCGGGCACCTCGGCGACCAGATCGGCCTCCTGGCGCACCACGGCGACCTCGGCGTCCAGCTCGCGGGGGTAGTGGGTGCGGATCTCGGCGCCGAAGCGGTCCTTGAGCGGGGTGATGATGCGCCCGCGGTTGGTGTAGTCCTCGGGGTTGGCGCTGGCCACGACGAGGACGTCGAGCGGCAGGCGCAGCACGTAGCCGCGGATCTGGATGTCGCGCTCCTCCATCACGTTGAGCATCGCGACCTGGATCCGCTCGGCGAGGTCCGGCAGCTCGTTGATCGCGACGATGCCGCGGTGGCTGCGCGGGATCAGCCCGAAGTGGATCGTCTCCGGGTCGCCCAGGGTGCGCCCCTCGGCGACCTTCATCGGGTCGACGTCGCCGATCAGGTCGGCGACCGAGGTGTCGGGCGTCGCGAGCTTCTCGGCGTAGCGCTCGTCGCGGTGGCGCCAGGAGATCGGCAGGTCGTCGCCGAGCTCGGCGGCGCGACGCTGGGAGGCGTGGGTGATCGGGTCGTAGGGGTGCTCGGCGAGCTCGGAGCCCTCGATCACGGGGGTCCACTCGTCGAGCAGGCCGACCATGGTGCGCAGCAGCCGGGTCTTGCCCTGGCCGCGCTCGCCGAGCAGGACCACGTCGTGGCCGGCGATCAGCGCGCGCTCGAGCTGCGGGATGACGGTGTCGTCGAGGCCGTGCAGGCCCGGCCACGGGTCCTCGCCGGCCCGCAGGCGGGCCAGGAGGTTGTCGCGGATCTCGGTGCGCAGCGGCTTGTGCACGTGGCCCGACGCGCGCAGCTCACCGACGGTGGCGGCGCCCGGGGCGGGGGTGGAAGTGGCAGCAGTCACGTTCCTCACGCTACTGCGGCGGCCCACACCGCGGGGGTCGCGCCGGTTACGGTTCCCGCATGGAGCTGCGACCCGAGTGCCCGTGCGGATCCGGCGCCGCGTACGACGCCTGCTGCGGGCGCCTGCACCGGGGCGCCGCGCAGGCCGCCACTGCCGGGGAACTGATGCGCTCGCGCTACGCGGCGTACGCCGTCGGCGACACGGCGTACGTCTGGCGCACCTGGCACCCGCGGACCCGCCCCACCGACGTCACCCACGACCCCGGCACCCGCTGGACCGGGCTGCGGATCCTGGGCGCGGGCGAGGACTGGGTGGAGTTCGAGGCCCGCTGGGACAGCGCCGCCGGTCCCGGACGCCTGCACGAGCGCTCGCGCTTCGAGCAGCGCGGCGGCCGCTGGCTCTATGTCGACGGCGACATCGACTGACGCGCCGCGGCCCTTGCGGGGACCGTCGGCGCGGACCATGCTCCGAAGATGGACCTCGAGGACCTGATGCACGTCCACCGTGGCGTGGCCGCGCTGGCCCGCGGCCTCGACCCCGCCGACTGGTCACGTGCGACGCCCTGCCCGGGCTGGGACGTGGCGGCGGTGGTGCGCCACCTCGTCGACGGCGAGCAGGCGTTCACCACCTCGTTGTCCGGGGTGCCCTACGACCTGGCGGCCGTCTACGCCGAGGTCGAGGAGCTGCCCGACGTGCTCCTGGCGGAGGTGCTCGAGTCGGCCGGGGACACCCTGCGCGAGGCCCTGGCCGTCGCCGGTCCGGGCAGCTACCCGAGTGGTCTCGGCCCGATGCCGGCGCCCGCGATCGCCGAGCTGCGCACGATCGAGGCGCTCACCCACGGGTGGGACGTGGCCCGCGCGACCGGCCACCCGCTCGAGGTGAGCGACGAGGTCGCCGAGCGCGCACTGGAGGCCAGCCGGCGCTTCCTGCTCCGGCTGCCGCCGGACCGCACGCCGTTCGGACCCTCGCAGCAGGTCGACGACGCCGCGCCCGCGGCCGACCGGCTCGCGGCGCTGCTGGGCCGCCGCCCCGGCTGAGACCTGGGGACGACCGCGAGTCGGCGCCAATGGCGGCGCGACTCGGCCCCAATGGCGGCACGAGTCGGCGCCAATGGCGCGCCAATCCGCGATTCGGACGTCAGAACTCTCGACTCGGCCATGAAAGGTCTCGACTCGACCGTCAGAAGTCTCGACTCAACCGGACCGCGGGAGGCACGCCGTCAGCGGCTGAGGATCACCGAGGAGCCGTGGCCGAAGAGGCCCTGGTTGGCGGTGATGCCGACCCGGGCGCCCTCGACCTGGCGGCCCTCGGCCTGGCCGCGCAGCTGCCAGGTGAGCTCGCAGACCTGCGCCAGCGCCTGCGCCGGGACCGCCTCGCCGAAGCAGGCGAGCCCGCCGGAGGGGTTGACCGGGATCCGGCCGCCGATGGTGGTCTCACCCGCGCGCAGCAGCTGCTCGGCCTCGCCGCGCTTGCACAGCCCGAGGTCCTCCATCCAGTCCAGCTCGAGGGCGGTCGAGAGGTCGTAGACCTCCGCGACGTCGACGTCCTCGGGGCCGAGCCCGGCCTCCTCGTAGGCGGCGTGGGCGATCGACTCCTTGAAGGTCCGTTCACCCTCGCCGGTCGCCGCGCTGGAGTCGGTCGACAGGTTCGGCATGTCCATGACCGTGTGGGGGAAGGTCGGCGTCACCGTCGAGACCGCCCGCACGTGCACCCCGTCGGTGAGGCCGTGGCGGCGCGCGTAGTCGGCGCTGACCAGCACCACGGCGGCCGCGCCGTCGGAGGTCGCGCAGATGTCGAGCAGGTGCAGCGGGTCGGAGACGACCGCGCTGGACAGCACGTCCTCCACGCTGACCGCCTTGCGGTAGCGGGCGTAGGGGTTCTCCAGGCCGTGGCGGGCGTTCTTGACCTTGACCTGCGCGAAGTCGGCCGGCGTCGCGCCGTAGAGGTCGATGCGCCGGCGCGCGTAGAGCGCGAAGTACGCCGGGTTGGTCATCCCGAGGAGCCGGAAGCGCAGCCAGTCGGGGTCGTCCCAGCGCTCGCCGGCGTTGGGGGCGAGGAACCCCTTCGGGGTGGTGTCGGCGCCGACGACGAGCGCGACCTCGCAGAGCCCGGCGAGGATCCGGGTGCGGGCGGTGTCGAGCGCCTGGGCGCCCGTCGCGCACGCGGCGTACGACGTGGCGACGCGGGCGCCGTTCCAGCCGAGCGCCTGGGCGAAGGTCGCGCCGGCGACGTAGCCGGCGTAGCCGTTGCGGACGGTCTCGCCGCCGACGACCAGGTCGACGTCGGTCCACGGGACGCCGGCGTCGGCGAGCGCCGCGCGGGCGGCGTGCACGCCGTAGGTCACGAAGTTGCGGCCCCACTTGCCCCAGGGGTGCATGCCCACCCCGGCGACGGTGACGGTGTTGGTCTCGGTGCTCACTGGTCGGCCTCCTCGCCCAGCTCGGTGACCGGCTTCCAGCGCCACACGGTGCGCGCGCCCGTCTCGTCGGTGTGCAGCGTCTCGACGACCAGCTCGGCCTCGGCACCCACGGCGAGGTCGTCCACGCCGTAGCCCTCGGCCACCTGGCCCAGGACCGTCAGCCCCTCGGGCAGCTCGACCGCGGCGAGCGCGAAGGGGACGAACGGGTCGCTCGGCGCGATGTACGGCGCCGGCGGCTGGTACTGCGCGTCGGTGTAGGACCAGATCCGCCCGCGCCTCGACAGCTCGGCGGTCTCGAAGACCTCACCGTCGCACGCGGGGTTGCGGCAGTAGCCCTCGTTGCCCGGGACGGGCGGGAAGTAGACGGTGGTGCAGGCGGTGCACCGCGATCCGAGCAGCGACGGCTGCTCGCCGGTGGTGAACCACCCCTCGATGATCGGCGTGGACGACGACGTCATGGGACCCCTCAGCCTCGAAGAACTGCTACCGGTCCGGCGATGATGGCACGCGTACGCCGTCGCGTGTGACCGCCGTCCCACTGGGTCGAGGGGACCCGTCCCGGGCCAGACCGACGTCGGGCCCGGGGGCGCGTCGGACCGGGTCAGCCCCGGGCGAGGTAGGTGAGCAGGTCGTGGCGGGTGACCACGCCGATCGGCTTGCCGTCCTCGTGGACCAGGACGGCGTCGCCGGCCTCCAGCAGGCGTACGGCGGCCTCGGCCGGCTCGGTCGAGCCGATCGTGGGCAGCGGCTCCGACATGTGCTCGTCGACGCGGTCGGTGAGGCGGGCGTGCCCGGCGAAGAGCGCCTCGAGCAGGTCGCGCTCGGAGACCGAGCCGGCCACCTCGGCGGCCACGATCGGGGGCTCGGCGCGCACGACCGGCATCTGGGAGACGCCGTACTCCTGGAGGATCTGCACCGCCTCGGCGATGGTCTCGCCGGGGTGGGTGTGCACCAGGTCGGGCAGCCGGCCGTCCTTGCCGCGCAGCACGTCGCCGACCGACTGGGCCGACGGCTTCTCCGAGGTCGGGAAGCCGTACTGGCCGAGCCACTCGTCGTTGAAGATCTTGGTGAGGTAGCCGCGCCCGGAGTCGGGCAGCAGCACCACGATCACGGCGTCCTCGTTGCCCTGCTCGGCCAGCTCGTGGGCCAGCTGCGCGGCGGCGTACGCGGCCATGCCGGAGGAGCCGCCGACCAGCAGCGCCTCCTCGCGGGCCAGGCGGCGGGTGAAGGCGAAGGAGTCGGCGTCGGAGACCTCGATGACCCGGTCGGCGACCCCGCGGTCGTAGGTGTCGGGCCAGAAGTCCTCGCCGACGCCCTCCACGAGGTAGGGGCGACCGGAGCCGCCGGAGTAGACCGAGCCCTCCGGGTCCGCGCCGATCACCTGGATCTCGGGGTTCTGCTCCTTGAGGTAGCGACCGACGCCGCTGATCGTGCCGCCGGTGCCCATGCCGGTCACGAAGTGCGTGATGCGACCGTCGGTCTGCTTCCAGATCTCCGGCCCGGTGGTCTCGTAGTGCGAGCGCGGGTTGTTCGGGTTGGAGTACTGGTCGGGCTTCCACGCCCCGGGCTGGGAGGCCAGCCGGTCGGAGACGCTGTAGTAGGAGTCCGGGTGCTCGGGGTCCACCGCGGTCGGGCAGACCACGACCTCGGCGCCGTAGGCCTTGAGCACGTTGCGCTTGTCCTCGCTGACCTTGTCCGGGCACACGAAGATGCAGTGGTAGCCCTTCTCCTGGGCCGCCATCGCCAGCCCGACGCCGGTGTTGCCGGACGTCGGCTCGACGATGGTGCCGCCCGGCTGGAGCGCCCCGGAGGCCTCGGCCGCCTCGATCATCCGGGTGGCGATCCGGTCCTTCACCGACCCGCCCGGGTTGAGGTACTCCACCTTGGCCAGCACGAGCGGTCCCGGACGGTCGGCGAGGCCGTCCAGCGTCCGGCGCAGGCGCAGCAGCGGGGTGTTGCCAATCAGGTCCAGGAGAGAGTCGACGTACTGCATCCGGCCAATCTAGGGCGGCCACCCGCAGGTTGGGCAAACCCTGCCCACGACTCACCGGTCACCCTCCGTAGACTCGACTCGTGGGAAAGGCAGCCGCAGCACGCAAGCTCGCCTCCGCTGCCGCCTACGGCGGTGGCGGCCTGACCATGCTCGGCGGGACGCTGTACGGCGTGCTGACCGCCGAGGCCAAGCTGGCGCGCAAGGCCATCGGCCCGATCAGCGAGGACCCGCCCCCGGACCCCACCGGCTGGTACGGCCGCGGCCGCCCCGGACCCGCGATCAAGCTGGTCGTCCTCGGTGACTCCAGCGCCGCCGGGTACGGCGTGGACCGGGTCGAGGACACCCCCGGCGCGGTGCTGGCCAGCGGCGTCGCCGAGCACGCCGACCGCCGGGTCTACCTGCGCGACCTGGCCGTCATCGGGGCCAAGTCCTCCGACCTCGCCGAACAGGTCGACAAGGCGCTGCCGATCCAGCCCGACGTCGCCGCGATCCTCATCGGCGGCAACGACGTCACCCACACCGTGATGCCGTCCGCGTCGGTGCGCCACCTCCAGGAGGCGGTACGCCGCCTGCGCGAGGCCGGCACCGAGGTCGTGGTCGGCACCTGCCCGGACCTGGGCACCATCAAGCCGATCGCTCCTCCGCTCAAGCAGATCGCGCGCGCCTGGTCGCGACGTCTCGCCGCCGGCCAGACGATCGCGGCGATCGAGGAGGGCGGGCGCACCGTCTCGCTGGGCTCGATCCTGGGCCCGGAGTTCGCGGCCGCGCCGGCACTGCTCTTCGGCCCGGACCGGTTCCACCCCTCGGCCCACGGCTACCGCGCCGCGGCCGGGATCCTGCTGCCCTCGATCCTCGCCGCCGTCGGCGTCATCCCCGACGAGGAGGAGCGCATCGAGTCGATGCGCGGCGAGGCGATCATGCCGATCAGCAAGGCGGCCGTGAAGGCGGTCAACAACCCCGGCACCGAGCTCGACGGCACCGAGGTCGGCGGCCACCGCCTCGGCATGCGCGGGCTGTGGGTGGAGATGCGCCACCGCCGCCGTCGCGCCCAAACCAGCAGCGAGGGCCCCGAGCACGCCGAGCCCGAGGACGCCCCCGCGTCCGGCGAGCCCACGCCGGCCGGCTCCTGACGCAGACGCACGAGGGCCCCGGGAGCATCGCTCCCGGGGCCCTCGTCGTCCGCGCCGAGGCGCGCAGGCTCAGTCCTGGCTGAAGATCGCCAGGATGCGCAGCAGGTTGGTGTAGATCCAGACCAGGCTGACGGTCATCGCGAACGCGGCACGCCACGACTCACGCGCCGGCAGGCCGTTGGCGATGCCCTGCTCGACGAAGTCGAAGTCCATGATCAGCATGAACACACCGAGCACCAGGCCGACGACGGCGAACAGCAGGCCGATGCCGCCGAAGCCGTACATGCCGAAGCTGTTGCCGAACATGCCCAGCACCAGCTCGAGCACGCTCAGGCCGATCATGCCGAAGACGGCAGCGGTGACGAACGTGCGGAACTTGTTGCCGACCTTGATGTTGAGGACCTTGTACGCCGCCAGTGTGCCGGCGAACGCCGCGAAGGTGCCGAGGACCGCCTGGGTGACGATGCCGCCGCCGAACTGCGCGTCGAAGAGCTTGCTCAGACCGCCAAGGGCCACGCCCTCGAGGGCACAGAAGGCGAGCACCAGTGCGGGGCTGATGACGCGCTTGAAGGAGTTGACCATCGACAGCGCGAAGGCGCCGAGGCTGCCGACCGCCACTGCCGCAAACAGCGGGCCGAGGTCCGCCGTGGCGTCGGCGACGTCCGGGGTGAGCCACCAGGTCAGGGCGGCGAAGACGACCACCATGCCGAGCGACATGCCGGTCTTCTGCACGACGGTGTCGATCGTCATCCGGTCAGCCGACGTCGGGGCCGGCGCGTAGCCGAAGCCCTCGTCCTGGCCCGGCGTTCCGGTCCCCCAGCTCGAGGGGTCTGCGTAGGTCTGGTTGCCGTAAGCGTTCGCGCCGGGGCGGTTGAACTCCTCCGACCGACGGAACACCGGGTTGTTGCTCTGCATTCGGGGTCTCTCCTTGGAGGCCTGCGTTGATGACCGCCGCCCTGACGGTCATGGGGTCAGCCTAGTGACCTCGTGGTGTGCAACGCACGGGACGCGTGAGACGTTCCCGCCCGGGCGCGCGGATCGCGGGCCTGGGCTCGCACGTTGGTAATGTCGCGGCGCCCCCAGACCCAGGAGACCGATGACCCAGCCACGCCCGGAGGTCGGCGCGCGCTCGCCGTTCCGTGCGGACGTGCAGGGCCTGCGAGCCATCGCCGTGCTGACAGTGATCGCCGGGCACGCCGGGCTGGCCCAGCTGCCCGGCGGGTTCGTCGGCGTCGACGTCTTCTTCGTGATCTCGGGCTTCCTGATCACCCAGCTGCTGCTGCGCGAGGTCGCCCGCGACGGGAAGGTCTCGCTGCGCGGCTTCTACGCCCGGCGCGCCCGGCGCATCCTGCCGGCGGCCACCTTCGTCACGCTGGTCACGCTGCTCGCCTCGACCTGGTGGCTCAGCGCGCTCGACGCCCTCGAGGTGGTGCGCGACGCGGTCTGGGCGACGCTGTTCGCCGCCAACATCCGCTTCGCCGCCGTCGGCACCGACTACTTCGCGCGCGACCAGCTGCCCTCTCCGCTCCAGCACTACTGGTCGCTGGCGGTCGAGGAGCAGTTCTACCTCGTCTGGCCGCTGGTGCTCCTCGGCTGCGTGCTGCTCGCGCGCCGGCTCGCCCGGCGCGCCGTGGTCCCGGTCGCCGAGCGCACCCTGCGGGTGGTGGTCGTGGTGCTCGCGCTGCTCACCGCCGCCTCCTTCGCGTACGGCGTGTGGCGCACCGAGGTCGACCCCACCGCGGCGTACTTCTCCACCCCGGCACGGGCCTGGGAGCTCGGGATCGGCGCCCTCGCGGTGCCACTGGCGCCGCTGGTCGCCGCCCGGATGCCCGCGACCGCGCGCGGCCTGCTCTCCGTCACCGGGCTCGGGTTCATCGTGGCGGCCTGCCTGCGCTACGACGAGACCTCGCCGTTCCCGGGCACCGCGGCCCTGCTGCCGGTCCTCGGCGCGGTGCTGGTGCTGGTCGCCGGTGCGGGCGGACACGACCGCGAGCCGTTCCCGATCCGCTGGCTGGGCGTGCGCCCGATGCGGGTCGTCGGCGACTGGTCCTACTCCCTCTACCTGTGGCACTGGCCGCTGCTGGTGCTGCCCGTCGGCCACCTGGGCCGCGACCTCGACCCCTGGGAGGTCGGGGCCGCGGTGGCCGCCACGTTCGTGCTGTCCGCGCTGACCTACCGCCTCGTCGAGACGCCGTTCCGGCGGGCGCGCAGCCTGCGGGTCAACCGCGCGCTCGTGCTCTACCCGGTCTCGGTCGGGCTGGTCGCGGCCAGCGCGTTCGGCGCCCAGAGCTATGCCGAGTGGCGCACCGGTGAGCACGGCGACGACCCCGCCGTGACGGTGGCCGAGCTCGGGAGCGAGGTCGACGACCTCGACCCCACCGTCGCGCTGGTGAAGGCCTCGGTGCTCGCCGCCCGGGAGGCACAGGCGGTGCCCAGCGACCTGACCCCCGACCTGATCGACATCCGCGAGGACCGGGCTTCGCTCGGCCGGTGCAGCTACGAGACCGACAGCCTCCTCCTCTGCCCGCGCGGCACCACCGAGACCCCGGAGCAGACCGTGGTCGTGCTCGGCAACTCCCACGGGCGGATGTGGGTGCCCGCCTTCGAGCGGATCGCGCGCGAGCACGACCTGCGCACCTACTACCTGGTCAAGGTCGGCTGCCCCGCCGCGCTGGTCACCGTCGGCACCGAGGCGGAGTACGCCGGCTGCACGACCTTCCGCGAGTGGGCCCTCGAGCAGATCGCCGAGCTGGAGCCCGACCTGGTCGTGGTCGCCACCAACGTCTCCGAGAGCCTGCTCGACGACGGCGCCCCGGTCGAGGACCCCGCGCAGCGCGACCGACTGGTGCGCGACGGCTTCGACGAGCTGTTCGACCGCCTCGCCCCGATCGCCGGGCGCACCGTGCTGCTGCGCGACGTGCCCGAGCTCGACGAGTCCCCCGAGGTCTGCCTCAGCACCGGGCGGCCCCACCTCGGCGACTGCCTGCTCAGCCCCACCTCGGACGCCACCCGGATGGCCGACATCTCGGTCGCCTCCGCCGAGGAGCACCGGGTCCCCGTCGTGGACCCCACGCCGTGGCTGTGCTGGGACGGCTCGTGCCCCGCCGTGATCGGCTCCACGATCCCCTACCGCGACACCGGCCACCTCACCACCGAGTACGCCGCCGCCCTCACCGAGGACCTCGAGCAGGCCCTGACCCCCTGGCTGCGCACGCGCTGACGGCGGGCCGATGGCTGTCGGAACGGCTGTCCCGCCGCGGAACCTGGTGCCCCCGGTGGGACTCGAACCCACACTGCGCCGCTTTTAAGGCGGCTTCCTCTGCCGATTGGGATACGGGGGCGAGGCGGGCGGCCGCCCGGTGGCGACCGCTCCTCCGGGACTACAGGTAGGTCTTGCGGGGGTGGATGGCGTGGGCGCCGGCGACCCGATCGAGGAACACGAACCCGGCGCAGTGGTCGAGCTCGTGCTGCAGGCAGCGCGCCTCGAAGGCGTTCGCCGAGAACGTGACCTCCTCGCCGGTGCCGGGCAGCTGGCCGCGCACGACCAGCCGCGAGGCGCGCTTCACGTCGCCGGTGAAGTCCGGGACGCTCATGCAGCCCTCGCGGGCCTTCTCGTTGCGGCTGGACTCCACGACCTCGGCGTTGCACAGCACGAAGGTGCCGTGGTGCTCACGGGTCTTGGGGTGCGCGGAGACGTCGACGCAGAAGACCCGGGCCGCCACGCCGACCTGCTGGGCGGCGAGGCCGACGCAGCCGGGGCTGACCCGCATCGTCGCGACCAGGTCCGCGGCGAGCTGCACGGTCTCGGGCGCGGTCGGGTCGACCTCGGCTCCGGGGGTGGACAGCACCGGGTCGGGCACGCGCACGACCTCCAGGACCCGTCCCTCGACACCCAGCTCGTCCTCGGTCCAGGCCGCCAGCCGCTCGCTCGGCGCGGCCGGGGTGGGGGTGCCGCTCACAGCTCGTCGGCCTCCGCGGGACGCAGGGTGGCCCCGACGCCGAGGGCGGTCGCCGCCGTACGGATCGCGGTCTCGAGGGCGTCGAGGTCGGTGCCGGCCGGCACGTCGAACTCCGCCACGAGCAGGTAGAGGCTGCCGGACAGGCGCGTGCTGAGGTCGGTGATGTTGCCGCCCAGCGCGGCGACCTCGGAGACGACGCCCGAGACGATGCCGGGGCGGTCGCCGCCGTGCACGGTGAGCACCCACGACGTGCCCGCCGCCGCGGGGGCGGTCTCCTCGGGGACCTCGCGCACGGTCACCGTGAGCGTGCCGTCGGTCGTGAGCGGGGCGAGGGCCGACTCGATCGCGGCGCCCTCGACGCCGCCGGAGCAGACCAGCATCATCGCGAAGTGCCCGCGCAGCAGGGTCATCGTGGAGTCCTCGAGGTTGAGGCCCAGGCCGGCCAGCTGGCCGGTGGTCTCCGCGATGATGCCGGGGCGGTCGTGGCCCAGGACGGTGACGGCGTACAGGGTGGGAGTGCTCACCGCGGCATTGTCGCAGCCTCCTGCTTCGCCCTGCCGAGCACCTCGTCGAGCATCGCCCCGGTCAACCTGCCGGTGAAGGTGTTGTGCTGGCTGGGGTGGTAGCTGCCGAGCAGCAGGACGTCGTGGCGCCCCCGCTCGGCGCTGCCGGGCAAGAGCACCTCGGCGCCGTGCCCGAAGCGCGGCCGTGGCCGCGGGACCTCCCACCCCGCGCCGCCGAACGCGCTCAGCGTCGCTGCCCACCCGACGGCCCCGAGGGTCACCGCGACCCGCACGGTGCCGGCGAGGAGGTCGAGCTCGGCGTCGAGCCACGAGGAGCAGGTGGCCCGCTCCTGCGGGGTCGGCCGGTTCTGCGGGGGCGCACAGCGCACGGTGGCCACCATCCGGGTGTCGCGCAGCGCCTGGCCGTCGGCGGCATCGACGCTGGTGGCCTGCGCCGCGAGGCCGACCCGGTGCAGGCTCGCGAACAGCCAGTCCCCCGAGCGGTCGCCGGTGAAGATCCGCCCGGTCCGGTTGCCGCCCTGGGCGGCCGGAGCCAGCCCGACGATCATGATCCGTGCGTCCGCCGGACCCCAGCCGGGGATCGGGCGCCCCCAGTACGGCTCCGCGGCGTACGACGCGCGCTTGTGCTCCGCGACGTCCTCGCGCCACCGCACCAGCCGCGGGCAGGCACGGCAGACGCTGACCCGGGCGTCGAGCTCGCCGAGGGCGGCCTCGGTGGACGCGGCCTCCCCGTCGAGCAGCTCGGTGGCAAGACGACGAACCCCGGCCGCGGAGGTCGCGGCCGGGGTCTCGGCGGTGGCGGGGTCACCGGGCCAGCCGGTCCCGGGAGGGACCGGGGAGGCGAACGGCTGCCCGGTGGCCGGGTGCGGGAGCACCTCGGTCACCGGCGACCGCCCGTGGCCGGCGCCGTCCGCACCCTGCTCACGGCGCGGGCGGCACCGAGGGCTGACCCGGGGTGGGGGTCTGGCTGTTCGCGCTGCTCGGGCTGGCCTGGCTGCTCGGGCTGCTCTGGCCGCGGACCTTGTCGGCCGCGGCGTGCGCCGCCCCCTCGGCCTTCTCCTTCGCGACATCGGCGGCAGCGGCCGCCTGGGTCGTGACGACGTCCTGGGCCTGGTGCGCGGCCTGCTGCACCCGCGGGTTCCCGCTCACCTTCCGCGCCTGGGCCATGATCTGCTCGTAGCGCTCACGGCCCGCACGGGCGCCGAGGACGTAACCGGCGCCGCCTGCCACCAGCAGGGAAAGCTTCTTCAGCATCAAGGATCTCCTTCGAGTGTGTCGACATGGAACGGACAGTCGGGGGTCGTCCCGGCCGGGACGACGGGTCAGCGCGACCGGCGCCAGCGCAGCACGAGCAGGCCGGCCACCGCGACCACGCCGGCCACGAGCGCGCCCACGAGCTCGGGGCGCAGCGACCCGTCGGCGGTGGTCATCGCGCCCGTCATCCGGGTCTTGACGTCGAGGCGGGCCTGGAGCTCCTCGACGGTGACGGCGAGCTCCTCGCGCTGGCGCGCGACGTCGGCGGCCAGCGCGTCCGGGGTCTCCGGCGAGGCCGGCGCGTCCTTCGAGGAGCTGCCGGCCGCGGTGGCGCCCGAGCCGCCGGGGCTGTCCGGGCCGGTGGGGACGGGGCGGTCGCCGCTCATGAGTGGCCTCCCTTGAGCGTGGCGACGTCCTGCTTGACGCCGGCGACGGCGCGCTCCGGGGCCGCGGGGGTCGCCTGCTTGACCTCACGCCGCCCGACGACCGCCGCGACCGCGGCGATCACGAAGAGCACGCCGGCGACGATGAGCGCCGACGCCCAGGCCGGGAGCACCAGGGCCAGGAGGAGGATCAGGCCGGCGATCAGGGCGCCCAGCCCGTACAGCGCGATCAGACCGGCCGCACCGAAGGCTCCCAGGCCGAGCCCCGCCCGCTTGCCCTTCTCGGTCAGCTCGGCCTGCGCGAGGCGCAGCTCGCTGCGGATGAGTTGCGGAACCTGCTCTGTCAGCCGGTGCACCAGGGCACCCAGAGGCTCCTCGGAACTGCTCGGGGTGTGGTCGGTCATGGCCGACCGGTGCCCGTCGTGCCCCCGGCGCAAACTCTCGCCAGGTGTCGCGCGGGGCTCAGCGAAGCAGGATCGACCGCGCGATGCCGTCGAGGATGTCGGCCTCGGAGACCACGAGCTCGGTCACCGAGGTGCGCCGCAGCACGCAGGAGAGCACCAGCGCGCCGGCGTCGATGACGTCCGCACGGCCCGGGTGCATCCACGGCAGCGCGAGCCGCTCGGCGACGCTCATCGCCACCAGCCGGTCGACCATCGCGTGGACCTCCGCGACCGGGAGCCGCGCCTGGTCGATCGCGTCGCGGTCGTAGCGCTCCAGCCCGAGCACGCCCGCGGCGATGGTGATGACGGTCCCGGCGACGCCGACCACGGTGGCGGCCTCCCCCGTCGGCACCGGGCACTCGTCGAGGTGCGCCTCGATGTCGGCGACGCATGCGGTGATCTCCGCGCTCGTGGGCGGGTCCGAGCGCAGGTGCCGCTCGTGCTGGCGCACCGAGCCGATGTCCATCGAGTGCCCGTAGCGCGGGCGCTCCTCACCGAGGATCAGTTCGGTCGACCCGCCGCCGATGTCGACGACCAGCACCGGCGGGACCGGCGGCGTGGCCAGTCCCCCGACCGCCCCGGCGAAGGACAGCGCGGCCTCCTCGGGACCGGTGAGGACCTCCGGGTCCACCCCGAGCCGGTCCCGCACCCCGGCCGCGAACACGTCGGCGTTGGCGGAGTCCCGGGTCGCGGAGGTGGCGCAGAAGCGGATGTTCTCGACCGGCACGCCGTGGGCGGCGACCAGCGCGGCGTACTCGTCGAGCGCCGCCCAGGCGCGCTCGAGAGCCTCGTCGGAGAGCCGGCCGGTGGCGTCGACGCCCTGGCCCAGGCGCACCATCCGCACCTCGCGGACCAGCGGACCGGTCGCGTCGCTGATCAGCAGCTTGATGGTGTTGGTGCCGCAGTCGACCGCCGCGGTCGGACGGCCGTGGAGGCGCTCAGTCATCAGCGGCGGCATCGGTGCCGGCGTCGGTGCTGGCCCCGGTGGCGCAGCCGCCGCCGACGCACGGGCCGGCGGCCCACCACTCGCCGAGGCGGTCGAGCACCTCGTCACCGAGCGGGTTCACCCCGCGCCCCATCGCGAGCGACTGCCCGGCGAGCACGTGCAGGCACTTGACGCGGTCGGGCATCCCGCCGGCGGAGATGCCCTCGATCTCGGGCACGGTGCCCAAGGTGGCGCGGAACTCCAGGTAGCGCTCGTGCGCCGCGCGGTACGCCGCCGCCAGCTCGGGGTCGCTCGCGAGGCGGTCCTGCATCTCCTTCATCACCCCGGAGCCCTCGAGGGTGCCGATCCGCGAGGCCGCCCGCGGGCAGGTGAGGTAGAAGGTGGTCGGGAACGGCGTGCCGTTGGGCAGCCGCGGCTCGGTGGTCACCACGTCGGGGTTGCCGCACGGGCACCGGTGACCGATCGCGTGGATCCCGCGCGGCTCCCGGCCGAGCTGCTCGGCGATGGCGTCGCGATCTGCGGGGTCGATCACTGCTGGGGGTTCTCCTTCTGGGGCTGCTCGCCGTCGTGCGAGCCGTCGATCTCCGCGGACGGCGGGGTGCCGTTGCGCGGGGGGTGGCCGGCGGCCTCGACCGAGCCCCAGGCGCCGGTCCACCAGGCCTCCGGCGTCGTGGGGGCGCTGCGGTCGGGGTCGCCCAGGGTCGACTGGGGCTCCACCGGGTCGCCGTGCTCGTCGAGCACGATGTAGGGGATCTCGCCGGGCTTCACGTATCCCAGCCGCTCGCGCGCCTCCCGCTCGACGTACGCCGGGTCCTCCCAGCGCCGCTTCTCGCGCTCGAGGTCGTCGATGGCGGCCTGGCGCTCGTCGATCTTGGCCTGGAGGTCCTGCAGGTGAGTCCGCTGGTCGAGGTAGGCGCGCAGCGAGGAGGCGAAGGAGGTCGCGAGCACCGCGAGCACCAGGACCAGCACCGCGGTGCGCCCGGTCAGCCGCGAGCGCGGGCCGGAGGAGCCACCCGCCGCCGACCGGTCCGGCTGCCCCGGCGTCCGGGCACGCCCGGACCCGGACGCGGTGCGTCCGGGTCCGGTGCGCCCGCGGGAGCTGCCGGTGGCGGCTCCCCTGCGGGTGCGTCGGCGATCGTCGGCCACGGGTGGCTTTCCTGTCGGTCGGGTGGGCTCAGCCCTGGTAGCGCGGGAAGGCGCCGGCGCCGGCGTAGCGCGCGGCGTCGCCCAGCTGCTCCTCGATGCGCAGCAGCTGGTTGTACTTCGCGACCCGCTCCGAGCGCGCCGGGGCGCCGGTCTTGATCTGGCCGCAGTTGGTCGCGACGGCGAGGTCGGCGATCGTGGTGTCCTCGGTCTCGCCCGAGCGGTGGCTCATCATCGAGCGGTAGCCGTTGCGGTGCGCGAGCTCGACGGAGTCGAGGGTCTCGGTCAGCGAGCCGATCTGGTTGACCTTCACCAGCAGCGCGTTGGCCTGGCCGCCGGTGATGCCCCGCTGGAGGCGCTCGACGTTGGTGACGAACAGGTCGTCGCCGACCAGCTGGGTCTTCGAGCCGAGCTGGTCGGTGATCGCCTTCCAGCCGTCCCAGTCCTCCTCGTCCAGCGGGTCCTCGATCGAGACGATCGGGTACGCCGCGACGAGGTCGGCGTAGTAGGCCGTCATCTCCTCGGCGCTCTTCTGCGCACCCTCGAAGGTGTAGCGGCCGTTCTCGCAGAACTCGGTGGCGGCGACGTCGAGCGCCAGGGCGATGTCGCTGCCCAGCTTGAGGCCGGTGGACTCGATCGCCTCGGCGATCAGGTCCAGCGCGGCGCGGTTCGAGGCGAGCTCGGGGGCGAAGCCGCCCTCGTCGCCGACGCCGGTGGCCAGGCCGCGCTTCTTCAGCACCGACTTGAGCGCGTGGTAGACCTCCGCGCCGGAGCGCAGCGCCTCGCTGAAGGTCGGCAGGCCGATCGGGGCGATCATGAACTCCTGGATGTCGACGTTGGTGTCCGCGTGGGCACCGCCGTTGAGGATGTTCATCATCGGGACCGGGAGCAGGTGGGCGTTGGGGCCGCCGACGTAGCGGAACAGCGGCAGGCCGGCGGACTCCGAGGCCGCACGGGCCACGGCCAGCGAGACGCCGAGGATCGCGTTGGCGCCGAGGGCGCCCTTGTTGGGCGTCGCGTCGAGGTCGAGCATCGCCTGGTCGACGAGGCGCTGGTCGTCGGCGTCGAGGCCCTCGACCGCGGGACCGATCTGCTGCACCACGGCGTCGACGGCCTTCAGCACGCCCTTGCCGAGGTAGCGGTCCCCGCCGTCGCGCAGCTCGACGGCCTCGAACGCGCCGGTCGAGGCGCCGCTCGGGACGGCAGCGCGGCCGAACGCACCGTCGTCGAGGAGGACCTCGACCTCGACGGTGGGGTTGCCGCGCGAGTCGAGGATCTCGCGGGCGCCGACAGCTTCGATGGATGCCAAGGTGCTGCTCCTGGTGAGGTTGCCTGAGGATGGTCGCCGGAACCGGGCCGGGCGGCCTGGCTCGACAGGGTCAGGTTCGACCGAATGCGCTGCCCAGCCTAGTCGGGCAGACCCTCCGATCTGCGCAGGCCGCGCCCCGGCGGGACTCCGCGATGAGGGTCCTCGTGGCTATCGTGACGCCCATGACCTCCACGAGCCCCCAGCCGCCCGGCGCCCCGGCCTGGCAGGACCGCGAGACGCTCCGCTTCCTGCTCGAGGACTGCACCACCTGGGCCGTGGTCGGCCTGTCCGGCGACACCACGCGCACGGCGTACCAGATCGCGGCGCAGCTGCAGGCCCGCGGCAAGCGCATCGTGCCCATCCACCCCAGTGCGCCGACCGTCCTGGGCGAGCAGGGGTACGCCTCCCTGGTCGACGTCCCGTTCCCGATCGACGTGGTCGACGTGTTCCGCCGCTCCGAGGCCGCCGGCCAGTTCGCCGACGAGGCGGTCAAGGTGGGTGCCCGGGGCGTGTGGTTCCAGCTCGGCGTGATCGACCTCGACGCCTTCGAGCGCACCACCGAGGCCGGGGTCCCGATGGTGATGGACACCTGCCCGGCGATCGAGTGGCGCCGGCCCTGACCCCGGCCTGACCCCGGCCTCACTGGGCGGCCCGCGATGGGTTGGCCCTCGGGCGGACGGGTACCGGCGCCGCCATGGATGCCGAGCTCACGCTGACAGTCGACGGACGACGGCGCACCGTCACCGTGGACACCCGCACGACCCTGCTGGACGCGTTGCGCGAACGTCTCGACGTGACCTCCCCCAAGAAGGGGTGCGACCACGGCCAGTGCGGCACCTGCACGGTGCTGCTCGACGGCCGGCGCCACCTCACCTGCCTCGCGCTCGCGGTCGCCCACGACGGCGCCGAGATCGTGACGGCGGCGGGCCTCGGCGAGGACGGCGCCCTGCACCCGGTGCAGCAGGCCTTCCTCGACCACGACGGCCTCCAGTGCGGCTACTGCACCCCCGGCCAGGTCTGCTCGGCCGTCGGCGCGCTCGACGAGGCGGCGCGCGGCTGCCCGAGCCACGTGACCCCCGACCTCGGCGAGGACGTCGAGGCGCGGACCCTCAGCGACGAGGAGATCCGGGAGCGGATGAGCGGCAACCTGTGCCGCTGCGGCGCGTACGCCGGGATCCTCGCCGCGGTCCGCGAGAGCGCGGAGGCCCAGGCATGAGGGAGCTGACCTACCTGCGTCCCGACGACGCCGCCGCGGCCGTGGCCGCGGTGAGCGGCGACCCGGAGGCCCGCTTCCTGGCCGGCGGCACCAACCTCGTCGACCACCTCAAGCTCGGGGTCGCCCGCCCCGGCACCCTGGTCGACGTCAGCCGGCTGCCGATGGACGCCGTCGAGGAGGTCGGCGACCTTCCCGGGCCGCTCGGCACCGGGCTGCGGATCGGCGCCAACGTCCGCAACAGCGACCTCGCCGCGGACCGGCGGGTGCGCGAGCGGTTCCCCGTCGTCGCCCGGGCCCTGCTGTCCGGGGCGTCGGGCCAGATCCGCAACCAGGCCACCACCGGCGGCAACCTGCTCCAGCGCACCCGCTGCGTGTACTTCCAGGACGTCACCACGCCGTGCAACAAGCGCGAGCCCGGCACCGGGTGCTCCGCGCGCGGCGGGCATGCCCGCTACAACGCGGTGCTCGGGGCCAGCGAGGAGTGCGTCACCGTGCACCCCTCCGACCTCGCGGTGGCGCTGGCCGCGGTGGACGCCACCGTCGTGGTCCTCGGCCCCGACGGGGAGCGTCGCGTCCCCGTGGCCGACCTGCACCGGCTGCCCGGGGACCGCCCGCAGGACGACACCACGCTGCGCCACGGGGAGCTGATCACCGCCGTGGAGCTGCCCGACTCCCCCGGCGCCCGGCGCTCGGGCTATTACAAGGCGCGCGACCGCGCGTCGTACGCCTTCGCGCTGGTCTCCGTCGCCGCCGCCCTGGACCTCGCCGAGGACGGCACCGTGCGCGAGGCCCGCATCGCGTGGGGCGGCGTCGCCCACAAGCCGTGGCGCGCCACCCGCGCCGAGGAGGAGCTGCGCGGCCGGGTCCCCGACGAGGAGGCGGTGCGTGCCGCCGTCCGTGTCGAGCTCGAGGCAGCCGAGACCGACGACCAGACCGCCTACAAGACCACGCTGGTGGAGGGCGCGACCGTGCTCGTCCTCGACCGGCTGCGCCAGGGAGGCCCCCGATGAGCCCGCAGACCCCGCAGGTCGAGGTCGACCCCGTCCGCGTCGTGCCCTCGGAGATGGGCCGCTCCCTCGAGCGCGCCGACGGGGTGGAGAAGGTCACCGGACGCGCGAGGTATGCGATCGAGCAGGCCCCGAGCGACGCGCTGCACGCCTGGCTGGTGACCAGCACGGTCGCCCGCGGCCGGGTGACCGCCGTCGACCACTCCCAGGCACTCGCCCACCCCGGGGTGGTGGCGGTGCTCGACCACACGACCGCGCCGCGCCTGGAGGAGTCCGACAACGCCGAGCTGGTGATCCTCCAGGACGCCGAGGTCGGCTACCGGGGCCAGATCGTGGCGCTGGTCCTCGCCGAGACCTCCGAGGCAGCACGGGAGGGGGCCGCGCTGGTCGGCGTCACCTACGCCGAGCGCCCTCACGAGGCGGAGCTGCGCGAGGACAACGCCGTGCACCGCCCCGAGTCGGTCAACCCCGACCTCCCGACCGACACCGAGGAGGGCGACGTCGACGCGGCGCTCGCGGCCGCCGAGGTGGTGGTCGAGGAGACCTACCGCACCGCCTACGAGTCCAACAACCCGCTCGAGCCGCACGCCGTGGTGGCGCGCTGGGAGCCCGACGCGGAGGGCCCGGTGCTGACCCTGCACGACTCCACCCAGGGCGTGCACGGCGTGGCCACGGCCCTCGCCCCGCTGCTCGGCCTCGAGCCGGAGCAGGTGCGCGTCACGGCGTCGTACGTCGGGGGCGGGTTCGGCAGCAAGGGCGAGCCGCACAGCCACGAGGTCGCGGCGGCCCTGGCCGCCCGCGCGGTGCCGGGACGCTGGGTACGCCTCGCGGTGACCCGCCAGCAGATGTTCGCGATGACCGGCTACCGCACCGCCACCATCTCCAAGATCCGCCTGGGCGCCCACGCCGACGGCGTCCTGACCGCGATCGAGCACCACGCGCTCGAGCAGACCTCCCGGATCCGCGAGTACGCCGAGCAGACCGCCACCCCCACCCGGATGATGTACGCCGCGCCGCACCGGCGCACCACCCACCGCCTCGCGCGCCTCGACGTCACCGTCCCGTCCTGGATGCGCGCGCCCGGCGAGATGCCGGGCATGTTCGCCCACGAGGTGGCGATGGACGACCTCGCGATCGCCGCCGGGGTGGACCCCGTGGAGCTGCGGCTGCGCAACGAGCCGGAGACCGACCCCGAGACCGGGCTGCCCTGGAACGACCGGCGGCTGGTGGAGTGCCTCGAGCGCGGGGCCGAGGGGTTCGGCTGGAGCGAGCGGCCCTCCGAGGCCGGGGCCCGCCTGGACGGCGAGTGGTGGGTCGGCACCGGCGTCGCCTCCGCGACGTACCCGATGATGCGCCAGCCGGGGAACCAGGCGCGGATCACGGCGCTGCCCGACGGGTGCTACGCGGTCTCGATCGGCGCGGTCGACATCGGCACCGGTGCCCGCACGGTGCTGGCCCAGATCGCCGCCGACGCGCTCGGCTGCCCGGTGACGACGATCGACCTGGAGATCGCCGACACGACGCTGCCGAGCGCGACCGTCGCCGGCGGCTCCTCGGGGACCAGCTCGTGGGGCACCGCGATCGTCGCCGCCGCGCAGCAGTTCCGCGCCGACCACGGGCCCTCCCCCGACCCCGGCGTGAGCACGACGGCGTCCGCCGCGGAGCACCGCGCCGCGCAGACCCACGCCATGCACTCCTTCGGCGCGGTGTTCGCCGAGGCCCGGGTGCACCGGCTCACCGGCGAGGTGCGGGTCCCCCGGCTGCACGGCGTCTACTCGGTCGGCCGGGTGATCAACCCGCGCACCGCCCGCTCCCAGCTGCTCGGCGGCCTGGTCATGGGGCTCTCCGCGGCGCTGCTCGAGGAGTCGTGGCGCGACCCGCGGTTCGGCCACTTCGTCACCCAGGACCTCGCGACCTACCACGTGGCCACCCATGCCGACGTCCAGGACCTGCGGGCGGACTGGCTGGAGGAGGACGACCAGCTGGCCACCCCGATGGGCTCGCGTGGCATCGGCGAGATCGGGATCGTCGGCACCTCCGCGGCGGTCCTCAACGCCGTGCGCCACGCCGTCGGGATCCCGCTGCGTCAGATCCCGGTCACCCCCGACCAGCTGGTCGGGGCGCTCCCGGGCTCCTGACCCGCTCGCCGGCCGGCGCGGACAGGCGGCCCACCAGCCGCTCCAGGGGTCCGCGCCGGCCCGCCGCGACGTACGCCGCACCGATCCCGAGCAGCACCAGCGCGTGCCAGTGGAAGGACCCCTCGTCCGGCGGCCACAGCGCCTCGGTGCGCAGCACGATGTGCAGGGCGTAGAGGCTCAGCGTCATCGTGCCGGCCCCGGCGAGCACCCGCAGCGCGATCGTGGCGGTCTCCGGGAGCAGGGCGACGACGAGCAGGCACAGCCCGATCACCGCGGCGGCGCTGCCGCCGGCCTGGGCCAGGTCGAACGGCGTCGCACTGTGCGGCGCCACCACCAGCAGCCACTGCCAGGCACCCTCGGTCGGGGTGGTGCCGCCCATCCCGGTCGCGACGGCGTCGAGCACCTCGGGGCCGCTGGTCTCCCAGCGCCCGTCCAGCAGCGCCTCGACCACGTCGGCCCGGGCGGTCAGCGCCCGCGAGAGCAGGGTCGCCCCCACCGCGAGCGCGAGGCCGCCGGCCGCCAGCGCGACGCCGACGGCGCGGCTCCTCAGGTCGGTGCGCCCGATCGCCATCCCGAGCAGCAGCAGCGCCAGCCACGCGAACGCCGGGTAGTAGCCGGTAAACAGCAGCTCGGCGAGCAGCCTGCCCGGCTCGGCGAGCTGGGAGGGGTCCGGGCTCTCGTAGCCGCGGTCGGGCAGGTGCGGGCGCACCAGGTGCGACACGAGGGGCGCCACCACCGCCCACAGCGCCGCGAGCGCGAACAGGGCGGGGGCGCGCAGGGCGACGAAGGGCAGGCCGAGCAGGAACAGCACGCCGTAGTAGGTGAGGATCACCGCCAGCCCGGAGTCGGGCAGACCCAGCAGCAGGCCGAGGCCGGCCACCAGCAGGGCCCGCACGGCCAGCGAGGCGCAGCGCGCCCACCGCTCGCGCCCGACGTACGGCGTGGGCCCGCCGGTGGCCAGGGCGATCGTGACGCCGGCGAGCACCGCGAACAGCGCGGAGGCCCGTCCGCCGGCCAGCCACTGCGCAGCGCTCAGCGTGCCGTCGGGGTCGCGGGGCGCGACGACGTGGGTCGCCACCATGCCCAGCAGCGCCAGGCAGCGGGCGACGTCGAGCGCGACGAACCGGCCCGGTGGGGGCGCCGGCCCGCTCATCGCGCCGGTCTCAGAAGCCCGCGCGTCGCGGGGCGGCGGCGCCGCGCACGACCTCGCCCTTGCGGTGGGCGGCGGCCTTGAGCTCGGCCTGGAAGTCGACCATCCGCTGTTGCAGCACCGGGTCGGTCGCGGCCAGGATCCGCACCGCCAGCAGCCCGGCGTTGCGGGCGTTGCCGACGGCGACGGTCGCGACAGGGACGCCCGCGGGCATCTGCACGATCGAGAGCAGCGAGTCCATGCCGTCGAGGTGGGCCAGCGGCACCGGCACGCCGATCACCGGCAGCGGGGTGACCGCGGCCAGCATGCCGGGCAGGTGGGCCGCTCCCCCGGCGCCGGCGACGATCACCGAGAGCCCTCGACCGGCGGCCTGCTTGCCGTAGTCGATCATCTCCTCGGGCATCCGGTGCGCCGAGACGACGTCGGCCTCGAAGGCGATGTCGAACTCGGCCAGCGCCTCGCCGGCGGCCTGCATGACCGGCCAGTCGGAGTCGGAGCCCATCACGATGCCGACGCGCGGCTGCTGCTGCTCACTCATCAGGGTCACTCGCTCTCGTTGCCGAGGTCGCCGCGGAACCAGGCGGCGGCGTGCCGCGCCCGCTCCAGGCAGTCCTCGAGATCGTCGCCGTAGGCGTTGACGTGGCCGACCTTGCGCCCGGGGCGCAGGTCCTTGCCGTACAGGTGCACCCGCAGGCGCGGGTCGCGCGCCAGGGCGTGCGGGTAGCCGTCGAAGAGCCGCCCGACCTCGGCGTCGGGGCCGCCGAGGATGTTGACCATCACCGTCCAGCGGGCGCGAGGGGCGGGCGAGCCGAGGGGCAGGTCCAGCACCGCGCGCAGGTGGTTCTCGAACTGCGAGGTCACCGCGCCGTCCTGGGTCCAGTGCCCGGTGTTGTGCGGGCGCATCGCCAGCTCGTTGACCAGCACCCGGCCGTCGGTGGTCTCGAAGAGCTCCACCGCCAGCACGCCGGTCACGCCGAGCTCGCCGGCGATGCGCAGTGCGATCTCCTGGGCGTGCCCGGCCAGGTCGGGGTCGAGGTCGGGCGCCGGGGCGATCACCTCGTGGCAGATGCCGTCCTTCTGGGTGCTGGCCACGACGGGGTACGCCGCCGCCTGGCCGCTGGGCGAGCGGGCCACCAGCGCGGACAGCTCGCGGCGGAAGTCGACGAGCTCCTCGGCGAGCAGGCGCACGCCGGCCGCGGCCGCCGCCGCGAACGGCTCGGCGCAGTCCTCGGCGGAGCGCACGAACCACACGCCCTTGCCGTCGTACCCGCCGCGGGTGGTCTTGAGGACGCACGGCAGGCCGAACGCCTCGACGTCGGCGACGTCGGCGACGATCGCGTTGCGCGGGCACGGTACGCCGAGGGCTGCGAGCCGCTCGCGCATGACGCCCTTGTCCTGGGCGTGGACCAGCGCCTCCGGGCCGGGACGCACCGCGATGCCGTCGGCCTCGAGGGCGTGGAGGTGGTCGGTCGGCACGTGCTCGTGGTCGAAGGTGACCACCGCGCAGCCCTCGCTCACCCGGCGCAGGGTGTCCAGGTCGCGGTAGTCCCCCACGATCTGGTCGGGGATGACCTGCGCGGCGGAGACGCCGGGCGCCTCCGCGAGCAGGCGCAGCGGCAGGCCCAGCGCGATGGCCGGCTGGGCCATCATCCGCGCGAGCTGGCCGCCGCCGATGACGGCGAGGGTGGGGGCGGGCTCGGACACGGCCTGAACTCTAGGAGACGGGCCCCCGCGGGCTCGGCGCGCCCGTCTCGAAACGCAGACCCTGCCCGCGGACGGTGGTGATCAGGTGGGGGGCACGGCTGTCGTCGCCGAGCTTGCGGCGCACCCAGCCCAGGTGGACGTCGATGGTCTTCGAGGAGGTCCAGAACGTCGTGTCCCAGACGTCGTTCATGAGCCGCTCGCGGGTCACGATCTCCCCTGCCCGGGAGATGAGGGCCTCGAGCAGCTCGAACTCCTTGCGCGACAGGACGACCTCGGTCTCACCACGCCAGACCCGGCGGCTCTCCGGGTCGAGCCGGACGTCCTGCACCTCGTACACCCGCCCCACGGTAGGAGGACGTGTCGTCCGTCACGCGGGATTTGGGAGAAAGTGCCACTGGCAACTTCGTACCAGCGACCGAGGCTCAGCTGCGGCGCACCGAGACGGGCTCCACGAGGCCGAAGCCGCGCACCGGCCGGGCGGGGAGCCGACGGGTCTCGAACTGGTCGTCGGGCAGCAGTTCCGCGGTGCGCGCGTCGATGATGATGCGGTTGCGGCGGGCCACGGCGGTGAGCCGGGCGGCCATGTTGACCGGCGGGCCGAAGACGTCGCCGAGCCGCATGACGACCAGACCACTGGCCAGTCCGACGCGCACGTCGGGCATCCGCGGGTCGCGGCCGATCACGTTGATGATCCCGGCGGCGGTGTCGTAGGCGGCGATCGGATCGTCGTTCACGAACAGCACGGAGTCGCCGATGCTCTTGATCACCCGGCCGCGCTGGTTGGCGACGACGTCGGCGCAACGGGACTCGAAGAGCTCCACGAGGTCGCCGATGCGGTCCTCGCTGAGCTGGTTGGACAGCGCAGTGAAGCTGACGATGTCGGCGAAGCCCACGGTCAGCTGGGTGGTGTGCAGGTCCTCCTCGCGGGCGCTGAGCGCCTCCACCCGGGCGACCGACGCGGCGAGGTGGCGGCGCCAGACATAGATGAGCAGCTGCTCGAAGGGCCCGGAGAACTCCTCGAACATGCGAGTGGCCGCCTCGAGGCGGCCCTGCGGGGTGTCGTCCTCCTCGGCGATCACCTCCTCGACGCGGTGCAGCAGCGCGGTGGTCTCCCAGTCCGCGAGGCGCGACATGGTCTGGCCCACCGCACGGGTGACCGTGACCGCGAGGTCGAAGTCGATCAGCCCGGTCTTCACCATCGAGAAGATCTGGGAGACGGCGTCGGTGTCGGCCGGGGTGAAGGCGATGTCACCCCCGGTCTCGGGGAAGCCGAGGGCACGCCAGAGCCGGCGGGCCTGGTCGACCGTGACGCCGGTCTGGGCCGCCACGTCGGAGGCGGTGTAGGTCGGGGTCGCTCCCAGGATCGCGCGCTCGAGGTTCGCGGCCTGGGTGAGGGACTCAGATTCCTTCATGTCGGGAGGTGGCCTCCGTGGCCTGGTCGTGGAGCAGCTGGTGGACGCGACGCTTGGTGTCCTCGACGCGCGGGATGTCGGGCAGGACGACCCGGCCGTGGGTGCTGGCGTCGCTGATCACGAGCGTCCCGCAGCCGAGCAGCCGGTCGCTGAGGTGCAGCTCGATCTCGATGTCGCTGATCCGCGAGAGCGGGATGTCGTGGCCGCGGCGCACGAACACCCCGGTGCGGGTGATCAGCCGCCGGTCGGTGAAGGCGTAGGTGCCGGTCAGCCACTCCAGGAGCGGCCAGAGGAACCAGCGCGCCGCCGCCAGCGCGACCACGACCCAGGCGACCAGGGTCACGACCTCGTGGTCGACGAGCAGCTGCACCGCGAGTCCGAGGGCGAGCAGCACCACCAGCGCGAGCACCGGCACGAGCAGCGCCTTGGCGTGGGTGCGCGTCGACACCACGACGACCTCGCCGTCGTTGAGGAGCTTCGGATTGAGGGGCACGGCGAGATCATCCCATCCCCCGCCCCCGGCGTGTGACCCGAGACTCACTTCGCGGAAAGCGGGACCCCGGGGCGCGCGCAAAGCTCGCCGGCACTCGCTGCTCGACCATGCCGACGTGTGGCACGCCCAGCCGGCGCGTGTGGCGCTCGCCGTTCCGCACCAGGAGACGCGACCCAGCGTCGAGACACCCCGGCGGTGGCGATACCCGGGGCCCGGAAGTCCTTGCCTTGCCTTCCCACAACCTCTTTCTGTCGAACGTACGTTCGAGTAGGATGAGGCATGGCCTCCCCCGAGCTCCCCGACTGCGGCTCCCCAGCCGCCGTGCTGGCGTTCGCGCAGGAGCAGCGGACTGCGGTGCAGCGGGCGGAGTTCGGAGTCCTGGAGGCCGCGCTGGCCTGGGCGGCGATGCACCCGGCCGAGTCGATCTCGCCGCAGACACCGACCACCGGATGGATCTTCGCCGAGGTGGCGGTGCCGCTGGGTGGTGAGGGCACGCCGCTGGTCGCGGAGTTCGCGCCGATGGAGCTCGGTGCCGCGCTCGGGATGTCCACTGACGCCGCGCGTGCGTTGGTGGGTGCGGCGCTGGAGCTGGCGCACCGGTTGCCGCGGACCTGGCAGCAGATGCGTGCCGGTGAGGTCCCGGTCTGGAAGGGGCGCCGGCTCGCGCAGCTCACCGTGAGCCTGCCGCCGGACGGCGCGGACTTCGTGGACCGCCAGCTCGCCGGGAGCGTCGGAAGAGTCGGTTGGGCCGGCATCGAGCGGCTCGTTGACCACGCCCGGGTCGCCTTCGACCCCGAGGGTGCGGAGAGGCGGCGCCGGGAGGCGGCCGACGGACGCCGGTTCGACGTGCACACCGACGAGGCCACCCACGACGGGACCGTGCGGGTGGACGGCGAGCTCGACCTCGCCGACGCGATGGATCTGGACGCCGCGATCCGTCAGGGGGCCGAGGAGCTCGCGGCGCTCGGGTCCACCGAGTCGCTCGACGTACGCCGCTCGGTGGCGGCCGGTGAGCTGGCCCGGCGCCAGCTCGCGTTCGACCTGCGTGGCGAGGGCGGTGACGGTGCCGCGAGCGTGGTGAAGCCGCGCCAGGTGGTGATCCACGTGCACCTCTCCGACGCCGCGATCAGCCGCGACGAGGTGGGCATCGCCCGCATCGAGGAGACCCGGTCCATCGTGTCGACCGAGCAGGTCCGTGCGTGGTGCACCGGTGACGCCCAGGTGGTCATCACGCCGGTCCTCGACCTCGACGCCCACCACCACACCGACGCCTACGCGATCCCGGACAAGCTGGCCGAGCAGACCCGTCTGGCCCAGCGCGCGTGCGCGTTCCCGTGGTGCGAACGACCCGCCCGACGCTGCGACACCGACCACGTCACCGCCCACGGTGACGGCGGGCCGACGTGCAGCTGCAACCTTGCTCCGCTCTGCCGGCGCCACCATCGCGCCAAGACCCACACCGGTTGGATCTACGACAGGACCGACGCGGTGACGTACCTCTGGCGCTCACCGCATGGGCTCCATCTCGTGAAGGACCACGGGGAGACCCGTCTCGTCACCGCGCACCCACCCGACGTCTAGATCACTCGCCCCGGACCCCGCCAGCAGCCAGCCGTGCGGGGTCATACCCCTGCTCGGTTCAGCTTTCTCGGACGTGGGCCTCGACGAGCTCGCCCCACGTGAAGCGCTCGACCAACGGCGGGACTCACTGGTTGTGTCCCTGTTGACGCCGTCAGTCACCTGATCTTCCGATGATCGCGCGCACTACTCGGCCGCTCGCCCTTGAGACTGCTGAGAGGCTGGCCCTGTGATTCTGCCCCCTGTTCGAGACCCCCGAATGGTCACGATCAGACGAGGGGGCAGCCTGACCGATGCCGATCACCAGCTACTCGCGTTGTGGGCTGCTGAGTGCGCCGAGCACGTGCTGCACCTGTTCGAGGAGGAAAGCCCCGCGGACAGCCGTCCGCGGCGAGCCATCGAGGCCGGTCGGGCGTGGGCTCGCGGTGAGATGGCCATGATGGACGCGCGCGCCGCGGGAGGTCATGCCATGGGTGCGGCTCGCCCCTTGACGGGTGCCGCCCGATTCGCTGCTTATGCCGCCGGTCAGGCCGCCTGCGTTGGCCACGTGGCCGAGCACGACCTCGGTGCCGCCGCCTACGCCATCAAGGCTGTCCTAGCCGACTCCGCGGGCGACCATGACGCCGGCCGCATCGAGCGAGACTGGCAGCGTCAACGGCTCCCCGACCCGGTCCGCGAGCTGGTCCTGTCGGATCAGGTCCGTCGCAACGATCTCTGCTGGTCGGTCTTCTTAGCGAGGAAGTGCACGCTGCCGAGATGACTCGCGGAACTGCCGCGGGGGTGCGGTCTGCACGAGCGCGGGCCCAGGCCGCCAGGTCGACTGGGAACCGGCGTGCTCGTTCCCGCGACAGGTGGCGCAACGTCGTGGCGATGCAGGCAACCTGCGACCAGCCCGTTGCCGACATGGTCGTGTTGTCGAACGACTTCGCCAACCGGCGGGCGCGCCCGAACTCAGGCGGGCCGGACGTGGATCACGTCACCGGCGCCGACGGCGACGGGGCCGTCGGGTCCCTCGACGATCAGCCGGCCGGAGTCGTCGATGTCGGTGGCGCGGCCCAGGAGCGCGGCGCCGGAGGGCAGCTCGACGCGCACGTCGCGCCCCAGCGTCACGCACGCGTCGCGGTACGCCGCGCGCAGGCGCCGCGCACCCTCCTCGCCGTCGCGCTGCCAGGCCCCGTACGTCTCCATCAGGGTGTCCAGCAGCTCACCGAGCAGCTCGGCACGGTCGGGTGTCCCGCGCTCCCCCGCCTCGAGCGCCAACGAGGTCGCGGTCGGGACCGGGAGCTCGTCGGCGGCGAGGTCGACGTTGAGCCCGATCCCCACGACGGCGGCCATCCCGGTGGGCGTGTCGACGACCTCGACGAGGATGCCGGCGACCTTGCGGTCGTGGATCAGCGCGTCGTTGGGCCACTTCACGCCGGCGGCGGGGAACCCGGCCTCGCGCAGCGTGCGCCCCACGGCGTACCCGGTGAGCAGCGGCAGCCACGGCCAGCACCGCGTCGGCACCGTCGGGCGCAGCAGCACCGAGACGATCAGCCCGGAGCGGGCCGGCATCTCCCAGCTGCGGTCCAGCCGCCCGCGTCCGGCGCTCTGGTGCTCCGCGACCACGACCAGCCCCTCGGGCGCGCCGTCGCGGGCCCGCTGGGCGAGGACGGCGTTGGTGGAGGTGGCCTCCTCGACCACCTCCACGACCAGGTCGGGCCCGGCTTCCCGGGGCCCGGCAGTGATCCGGGTCCTGTCCAGTGGTGGGCGCGCCGACAGGGAGGGGGTCACGGGCACTACATTGGCCCACACCCTGCACGGACGCCAGCGAGGAGAGCAGACCCAGTGAGCGCACAACCCGGCGAAGGCACCGACGTCCCCACGGGCCCCGGGGCCCCGGACATCCACACGACGGCCGGCAAGCTGGCGGACCTCGAGCGACGCATCGACGAGGCGGTCCACGCCGGCTCCGCCAAGGCCGTCGAGAAGCAGCACGCCAAGGGACGCCTGACCGCCCGCGAGCGCGTCGCGCTGCTCTTCGACGAGGGCTCCTTCGTCGAGATCGACGAGCTGGCCCGCCACCGCTCCACCGCCTTCGGCCTGGAGAAGACCCGCCCGTACGGCGACGGCGTCGTCATCGGCTACGGCACGGTCAACGGCCGCCAGGTCTGCGCCTTCTCCCAGGACTTCACCGTCTTCGGCGGCTCGCTCGGCGAGGTGTACGGCGAGAAGATCACCAAGATCATGGACCTCGCGATCAAGACCGGCGCGCCGCTGGTCGGCATCAACGAGGGCGCCGGCGCCCGCATCCAGGAGGGTGTCGTCTCCCTGGGCCTGTACGGCGAGATCTTCAAGCGCAACGTGCACGCCTCCGGCGTGATCCCGCAGATCAGCCTGATCATGGGCAACTGCGCCGGCGGGCACGTCTACTCCCCCGCCGTCACCGACTTCACCGTGATGGTCGACCAGACCTCCGGCATGTTCATCACCGGTCCCGACGTCATCAAGACCGTCACCGGCGAGGACGTCACCATGGAGGACCTGGGCGGCGCCCGGACCCACAACACCAAGTCCGGCAACGCGCACTACATGGCCTCCGACGAGGAGGACGCCATCGAGTACGTCAAGGCGCTGCTGTCCTACCTCCCGCAGAACAACCTCGACGAGCTGCCGTCCTACGACGAGGTCGCCGACCTCGAGGTCTCCGACCTGGACCGCTCGCTCGACACGATCATCCCGGACTCGCCGAACCAGCCCTACGACATGCACGAGGTCGTGCGGGCGATCGTCGACGACGAGGACTTCCTCGAGGTCCAGGAGATGTTCGCGCCGAACATCATCGTCGGCTTCGGCCGGGTCGAGGGCCGCCCCGTCGGCGTCGTCGCCAACCAGCCGATGCAGTTCGCCGGCTGCCTGGACATCGACGCCTCCGAGAAGGCCGCGCGCTTCGTCCGCTTCTGCGACGCCTTCAACATCCCGGTGCTCACCTTCGTCGACGTCCCGGGCTTCCTGCCGGGCACCGACCAGGAGTGGAACGGCATCATCCGCCGCGGCGCCAAGCTGATCTACGCCTACGCCGAGGCCACCGTCCCGCTGGTCACGATCATCACCCGCAAGGCCTACGGCGGCGCGTACGACGTGATGGCCTCCAAGCACCTCGGCGCGGACATGAACATCGCCTGGCCGAGTGCGCAGATCGCCGTGATGGGCGCGCAGGGCGCGGCGAACATCATCCACCGCAAGGAGCTGGCCGCGGTCGAGGCCGCGGGCGGCGACGTCGAGGCCCGGCGTGCCGAGCTGATCGACGAGTACGAGACCACCCTGGCCAACCCCTACATCGCGGCCGAGCGCGGCTACGTCGACGCGGTCATCGCGCCGCACGAGACCCGCTCCGAGGTGGTCCGCTCCCTGCGCCTGCTGCGCTCCAAGCGCGAGTCGCTGCCGGCCAAGAAGCACGGGAACATCCCGCTGTGAGCGGCCCCGAGGTCCCCGAGGGCACGGCCCCCGCAGCACCGGCCGCGCCGGTCCTGCGGGTGGTCAACCCCGACGCCACGCCCGAGGAGATCGCCGCCCTGGTCGCGGTCCTGTCCTCGCTCGGCACCGGCGCGCCGGCCCCCAAGCGCCCCGTCTCGGCCTGGTCCGCCCCCGAGCGGGCCGCCCGCCGCGCGCTCTCGCCCGGCCTCGGCGGCTGGCGCGCGAGCGGCCTGCCCCGCTAGACCAACACCCCGTCCGAGGCGCCGGACCGCCGGGCCCGAGGTCTCTTGAGGAGATCTTGGGTTTTCCGGTCCGGCGCCTTGAGGCAGCGCCGCCACACTGAGAGCGAGCAGCACGCGGCGTACCGCGGGCCGAACCGACGGGAGCAGCGCGTGGACCCTCGCCACGGGATCGAGCAGGTACCGCCCACCTCGCCCCTCTGGGGCACTGACGCGATGGGCGAGCCGACCCGCTCCGCGCACCCGGGTCTGCCCACGCACCCCGGCCCGCCGGCGGTCGGGGCCCTGCCGACGGCACCCGTCCCCGCCGCGCCCGTCGAGAACCCCTACGTCCGCACCCTCGACCCGCGGCTGGCGGCGTACGCCGAGGAGTTCCTCGAGCGCGTCGACGAGCTGCCGACGTACCGCCCGACCATCGGCTGTGTCATCCCGGCCTACAACGAGGGCGAGACCATCGCCGGCGTCCTGGACGCGCTGCTCATGCAGACCCGGCTGCCGGACGCGATCCACGTCATCGTCAACAACACCACCGACGACTCCGTCGAGATCGCCGGGCACTACGCCGGGCCGCACACCCGCACCACGCCGACCGGTGAGCAGTCGACGGTCGTCTACGTCCACGACATCGGCAAGAACCCCGACAAGAAGGTCGGCGCCCTCAACTACGGCTACTCCCTGGTCGAGCACATGGACTACCTGCTCGGCGTCGACGGCGACACCACGCCGGAGCCGGACGCGGTCGAGCACCTGATCAACGAGATCGCCAGCGACGACCGGATCGGCGGCATCTCCGCGATCTACTCCATCGACGACTCCGCGCTGCGCGGCCCGGTCGAGAAGTTCCTCATCGCCGGCCAGCGCGCGCAGTTCTCGGCGTTCAACATGCAGAACCTGCTCAAGGGCCGCAACATGGCGGTGCTGGGCGGGCAGTTCTCGATCTTCTCCACCCAGGCGCTGCGCGACGTGCTCAAGGACAGCCACCAGCGCACCCCGTGGGTCAACGACTCCGAGGTCGAGGACTCGCTGCTGTCGCTGCAGATCAAGTCCGCCGGCTACCTGACCAAGATCTCCGCGCACGCCCGGGCCCACGTCGGTGGCATGACCACGCTGCGCTCGCTGGACGCCCAGCAGGTGAAGTGGAACTTCGGCGCCATCGACCTGATGTGGCCCGGCCAGCGCGGCGACACCCGCGGCCAACCGTTCCACCCGAACCTGCGGCTGCGCTGGTTCGAGCACCTGTCGATGGTGCTCAACATGGTGACGCGGCTGATGTTCTTCATGCTGCTGATCGCCGCGGTCTCCATCGACGCCTTCGTCTTCCGGGCCTGGTGGCTGATCCCGCCGACCGCAGCGGTGCTGCTGAACCTGCGCGTCGCGCACTCGATGAAGTTCCGCAACAAGCGCGACTACCTGTTCGCGCTGCTCATCGCCCCGGCCGAGATCTACATGCTGATCCGGATGGGCCACTTCGTGCGCGCCTGGCTGAAGTTCTTCAGCCGTCAGCAGACCGACAACTGGGCGGCGCAGGCCAAGGCCGAGCGCGGCAAGGGCGCGGCGTGGATGTACCCCTTCATCGCCCTCGCCGTCGTGTTCGCCGGGTTCGGCGCGGTGTGGAACTACGCCCCGATCTCGATGGCGACCAAGTCCGAGATCCTCGCGATCGGCTGGCCCGTCCTCGGCATCATCACCATCGTGCAGACCGTCTGGATGGCGCTGAAGGCGATGCGCCCCTACCGCGGCTTCCAGGCCTGAGCAGCAGCTCTCCGAACCGAAGGACTCCCGTGCAGACCCGATCCCGCCGCGCTCGCACCACGTCGTACGCCGTGCTGATGTGCGTGCTCGCCCTCCTGCTCAGCTCCTGCGCCGTCTGGGACGCGCTCGCCCCGGACGACGAGCAGGTCCCCACCGCCGAGCCGTCGGCCGTGGAGAAGATGTTCGACTCCCAGTTCACCCGCGACGGGACCTTCCAGTCCCACATCGACGTCGACGGGATGGACTTCGTCTACACGCTGTGGCCGACCAAGTCGACGCCGCGCACCAACGAGTGGTTCCCGCGCGGCGACAAGTTCTTCTCCTTCACCTTCCAGGCCTACGACCTCGACCGCCGCCTGCGCGACCCGTTCGCCACCAAGCGCAAGGTCTACCTGGACCGGATCAAGGTCACCTCGCGGACCACGACCGTGGGCAACGGCCGCACGCAGAAGCCCTACCGACTCGACGCCTCCGCCCGCGCGATCACCTTCGACCCCGAGCCGGTGGCCACCGAGCGCGGCATGCTGATCACCTCGCCGAAGGGCGCCTTCGAGCTGCGCAACCAGCGGATCGGCCCGATGTCGCTCGACACCCGCGGCCTGACCCTCAGCTTCACCGCCACCGTGTGGATCCAGGACGAGGCCGGTAGCGAGTCCTTCTACAAGAGGGAGATCCGCCAGAACGTGCCGATCGCGATCTTCGAGTCCACCGAGCGCACCGCGGTGACCAAGATCCCGGTGAACGCGAACTGAGCGCCGCCCGCCAGTCACCGGTTGCCGGCCGCGCCACCCCGACGGGGCGGCGCGGCGGCCGGGCTCAGACCGGCTCGGCCATCCGGTAGCCGACGCCACGCACGGTCTCGATGTAGCGCGCGGTGGCGCCGTCGTCGCCGAGCTTGCGGCGCAGGCTGGCGATGTGGGTCTCGACGGCGCGCTTGTCGGCCTCGTTGACGAAGTACGACGTGACGTACTGCTCCCCGCGCATCGTGAGCACCAGGTCGGCCTTGCTGCGGACCCGGCGCCCGGTGCCGATCAGGGAGACCAGCAGGTCGAGCTCGGTGCGGGTCACGTCGACGACCCCGCCCTTGAGCGTCAGGACGCCGGTCTCCGGGTTGAGCGCGAGGTCGGAGAAGCGCAGCCACCCGTCCGAGGCGACCGCCGCGGGGGCGACCGGGGACTGGACGACCGGGGACTGGGCGACCGGGGACTGGGCGGCAACCGGCGCGGGCGGGACGACCGGCGCCACCGGGGCGGGCGGCGCGACGGGAGCGGCAGGCGGGACGACGGGCGCGGCCACGGGCGGCGCGGGTGCGACCGGCGCAGGGGGCGCGACCACGGCGGCGGGGGCGACAGGCGCCGCGGCGGGCGGCGTGGGCTCGCCTGCGCCGAGCGGGGACAGCGGGCTGCCCTGACCGAGGTCGCGGGCGGCGCGGGCCGCCCAGGAGAGCTTCTCGACCGGCTTGGGCGCCACCGGGGGCTCGCTCCGAGCCCAGGCGGCCGGGACCTCCTGGCGGGTGCGCGGGCGACGCAGCATCGAGTCCGCGCGAGCACGCAGCTCGCGGGGGCGGAACGGCTTGACGAGGTAGTCGTCGGCGCCGGCCTCGAAGCCCTGCACGACGTCGATCTCGTCGGCCAGCGCGGTGATCATGATGAGGTAGGTGCTGCTGAACTCGCGCAGCCGCTTGGCGACGGCGAAGCCGTCCATGCCCGGCATGTTCACGTCGAGGGTGGTCAGCAGCGGGTTGTGGCGGCGTACCGCCTCGACGCCGTCGGGGCCGTCCTCGGCCACGATCGTGCGGAAGCCCGACTGGGTGAGCACGATGTCGATGAGATCACGCACATCCGGGTCGTCCTCGATGATCACGGCCGTCCAGTCGGCGTCTCCCCCAGTCATGGCTGGAGCGTAGCAACGCATCGAGGGGTCACGTCGATCACCGGCCGTCCCCGGTCACCAGCCCGAGCGGTCCGCCATCTCGAGGGTCCGCTCGGGCCAGAAGTCGCCGGCCGGCGGGCCCGCGTTGCAGGTCCCGTCGCTCTCTCCCGGGGGCTTCACCCACAGATACGCGTCCAGCCCGCCGTCCCCGGGCACCAGGCCGGGCTCCAGGCCGAGGCTGCGCCCCTGCGGATTGCACCACTCCTCGCCGGCGCCGGCGCCGTTGCGCCCGCGGTCGATGACGTAGTGCGCCCCGCCCACCAGCGCGCTGACCCGTTCCGCGTAGGCGAGCTCGTCGTCGTCGGGCTGGTAGTTCGACACGTTGGTGGCGAAGCCGCGGGCCTGCTCGATCCCGGCGTCGGTGAGCAGGTCGGCCATCTCGCGCGGCGCGAGCCAGCGCGAGTGGCCCCCGTCGAGGTACGTCGAGACGCCCGCCTCGGCCAGCACCTCCACGGCCCCACGCACCAGCCCGACGCGCTGGTCCGGGTCCGGGCAGTCCCGGGCCGAGGCGAGGGCGTCGGGCTCGAGGACCGCGACCGCCACCTCTCCGGTCTCGGCGGCGTCCGCGATCTCCTGCACCCAGGGCAGGTAGCCCGAGGCGTCCAGCCCGCCCGCGGAGTGGCCGCCCGTGCAGTCGCGGTCCGGGATCCCGTAGACCACGAGGACCGGCAGCCGGTCGGCGTCCTCGGCGGCGCGGACCACCCCCTCGACGTACTCCCCGACCCGGCCCGGCGGCGTGCGCTCGGGCGTCAGCCAGATCCCCTGCGGCACCTCCGCCAGCCGGCGGAACACCTCGGCGCGCCGGGTGGCGCCCGCCTCCTCCGCGGCGGCGGCCGCCTGGGCCGTCCGCGAGCCGGTGTCCACGAGCAGCGCCCGGGCCGCGAACGGGTTGTCCTCGCGGGGGTCGACCTGGTCGCCGCCGCAGCCGGCGAGCAGCAGCACGCCCGCCAGCACGCAGGTCAGCAGCCGGGCCGGCCCCGTCGTACGCAGCGGCCGGGAGGAACGGCCTCGAAGTCTCACGGGCGTCATCATGGCCCGGGGCCGGTGCCGCGCCGCGGGCGGGCGGGCGGGCGGGCACCACGGCGCGGACCGCACCGCGGGCTCTCCGCGGAGTCGGCACAACATCGTCGGGCCGGTCTGCGTGCGCTGCTAGCGTGCCGCGGGTGACCGCACGGATGAGCGCCGACCACCGGCGCGAGCTGGTGCTCCAGGCCGCGACCCGGGCGTTCGCGCGCAGCGGCTACAACGCCACCAGCACCGACGCGATCGCCCGCGAGGCGGGGGTCTCCCAGCCGTACGTCGTGCGGATCTTCGGCACCAAGCTCGACCTGTTCCTCCAGGTCTTCGAGCGCGCCCTGGAGCGGGTGTCCGCGACCCTCGAGCAGGTGGTCGACCAGGTGGCCCCGGCCGCGGCCACCGGCACCGAGCCGACCCCGGCGAACGCCCCGCAGCGGCTCGGGGCGGCGTACTCCGCCCTGGTGCGCGATCGCGACCTGCTCCAGGTCACCATGCACGGCTTCTCCGCCGGCGGCCACGTCCCGCGCATCGCCACGGTCGCCCGGGCCGGGCTCGGGCGCATCCACGAGACGCTGCGCCGCGGCGGATGGAGCGAGGAGGAGGTGCGCGACCTGGTGGCGCGCGGGATGCTGATCAACGTCCTGCTCTCCATCGGCGCCCCCGAGCACGCGCAGGACGGCACCGCGCTGGCCGGGCTCACCCACGTCACCCTCGGCGTCGCCCAGTAGCCTCCGGCGGGTGACCACCCTCGTCCTCGCCTCCGCCTCCCCCGCCCGCCTCGCGACCCTGCGCAGCGCCGGGGTCCACCCGGTCGTGATCGTCTCCGGGGTCGATGAGTCCCAGCTCGAGGACCTGTCCCCCGCCGACCTCGCCCTGGGCCTGGCGGAGCTGAAGTGCGCAGCCGTCGCGGAACGCCCGGAGGTGCCGGGCGACGCACTCGTCCTCGGGTGTGACTCGGTGCTCGAGCTCGACGGCGAGGCGCTCGGCAAGCCCGCCGACGAGGCGGAGGCGACCCGGCGCTGGCGCGCGATGCGCGGGCGCAGCGGCGTGCTGCACACCGGTCACTGCCTGCGCGACACCGCCACCGGGCGCACGGCCACGGCCCTCGCCTCGACCACCGTCCACTTCGCCGACGTGAGCGAGGAGGAGATCGCGGCGTACGTCGCGACCGGCGAGCCGCTGCACGTCGCGGGCGCCTTCACCATCGACGGTCTCGGCGGCGCCTTCGTCACCGGCATCGAGGGCGACCACCACAACGTGGTCGGGCTCAGCCTGCCTGTGCTTCGGGAGCTGCTCGCCCAGCTGGGGCACTCGTGGGTGCGCCTGTGGACGACCCCGCGGCACTGACCGGGGCACCGACCGGAGAGCCTGCCGTCGAGCCGGCCGGGGCGCTGACGGCGGCGCGCTCCTCGCCCGGCAGCGGCAGCGGGCGGCGGAAGACGAAGGTGCGGAACAGGAAGAACCGGGCGGCCATGCCCAGCACCAGGCCGATGACGTTGGCGGAGACGTTGTCGGAGACCGGGTCGGTGAGCCCGAGCGCCTCGCGGCTGATCGTCAGGCAGGCGATCGGGAGCAGCATGGTGACCGCGTTGATCACCACGAACGCCGAGATGCCGCCGTCCGCGGGACGCACCGAGCGGTCCTTGAAGGCGTAGTTGCGGCTGCCGTGGAAGCTCACCACCATGCCGACGGTGTTGGCCAGGACGTAGGCCAGGATCGGCTGGCTCTCCAGCAGCGCGACGCGCCCGGACCCGAAGCCGTGGAGCAGCAGGTTGAACAGCACCAGCGCGACGAGCGTGGCGAGACCGCCGACGGCGAGGAAGCGACCCGCCTCGGTCAGGTAGCGGCGCCAGCGGCTCGACATGGGCGACAGGCTACTGAAGGCCGGGACCGGGGCACGGCCCCGGCACCCGTGTCGCCCCGCCCGGGCCCGCGCCGGGGCCGCTCAGGCGGTCGTCCCCGGCTCCAGGCGGCTGCCCGGCTCCAGGCGTACGCCGCGGCCGACGACCGACCCGCGGCCCACGAGCGTGATCAGGTCCGGGTCGTCGAGGGCAGCCTCCCCGGCTCCCTCGACGACGGCGTCCGCCTCCACCTCGCAGTCGCTGTCGAGGATCGCCCAGTCCACCCGGGCGCCGGCGCGCACGACGGTGTCCGCGCTGAGCACGCTGTCGCAGACCTCGGCGCCCGCCTCGACGACGACGCCCGGCCCGAGCACGCTGCGGCGTACGGTCCCGGACACCTGGACGCCAGGGCTCAGCAGGGAGTCGACCACGACCCCGCCGTCGAGCACCCGGGCCGGGGTGCGCTGCGGCTGGCGGGTCAGGATCGGCCACTCGGGATCGTCGAGCACCCCGTGGTCCTCGGTGAGGAAGTCACGGTGCGCGCGGAGGTAGAGGTGCGGCTGGCCGAGGTCGCGCCAGTACCCGTCGTAGGAGTGCACGACGGTGCGGCCGCGCTCGACGAGGCGGGGCACCAGGTGCTCGCCGAAGTCGCCGAGCCCGGTGTCGCCCTCCTCGGCCTCGTGGGTGAGGTTGCGGTGCAGCTCCTCGAGCACCTCGATCAGCACCTCGCGGTCGTAGACGAACGCCTCGGTCGCGATGGTGTCGCCCGCGGGGTCCTCGGGCTTGTAGTCGATGCGAGTGACCCGGCCGTCCTCGTCGTGCTGGACGACGGCGTGGTCCGCCGCGCGGTCGCCCGGCGGCACGGCGGTGGTGACCACCGTGCACTCGGCCCCGGCCCGCCGGTGGGTCTCGAGCACGTCGGTGAAGTCGAGGCGGTAGACATGGTCGGCGCTGAGCACGACGACCTCGTCGGGGGCGGCGGCGCGCACCTGGTCGCGGATCCGGTACAGCGCGTCGGCGTTGCCCTGCGCGAAGCCCTCCTCGTCCGCGGTGCCGGTCCCCTCCTGGGGCATCAGCAGGCGCAGCCCGCCGTGGCTGCGGTCGAGGTCCCAGGGCCGGCCGTTGGCGACCTGCTCCTCGAGCGACGAACCCTGGAACTGGACCGCCAGCCAGACGTCGGTGATCCCGCTGTGGGCGAGGTTGGACAGCGGTATGTCGACCAGCTGCCAGGAGCCGGCGAATGGCAGGGCGGGCTTGGCCCGCTCACGGGTGAGGACGTCGAGACGACCGCCGGAGCCTCCGGCCTGGACGATGGCGAGCACGCGGGAGCGGGGCATACAGCATGGTCACACAGCCCTGGTGAGCGGCGCAGCGCGCGAGCGCTCCGTGGCGCCGCCGCGGCCCGGTCACTCCACCGGCAGGCCGAGCCCCCGGGCGATGAGCATGCGCTGCACCTCGGAGGTGCCTTCGCCGATCTCGAGCACCTTGGCGTCGCGGTAGAAGCGGGCGACCGGGTACTCCTCCATGAAGCCGTAGCCGCCGAACACCTGCGTGGCGATCCGGGTCGCGCTCACCGCCGACTCGGTGGCGTGCAGCTTGGCCAGCGCCGCGGCGCGCTTGAACTGCTCGACCGGCGCCCCGGCGTCCTTCATCGCCGCCGCCCGGTAGGTCAGCAGCCGGCTGGTCTCGAGCATCACCTCGAGGTCGGCGATCTGGAAGGCGACGCCCTGCTTGCGACCGATCGGCCCGCCGAACGTCTCGCGCTCGAGCGCGTAGGCGACGCTCAGGTCCAGGCAGGCCTGCAGGCAGCCGACCGCGAGCGCGGCGATCGCGACCCGGCCGTCGTCGAGGGTGGCGAGGAACTGCGCGTAGCCGCGGCCGCGCGCGCCGAGCAGGTTGGCCTCCGGGACCCGGACCCCCTCGAAGGTGAGCGGGTGGGTGTCCGAGGCGTGCCAGCCGAGCTTGTCGTAGGCCTTCTCGGCGGTGAAGCCGGGCGTGCCGGCCGGCACCATGATGGTGCTGATCTCCGGGCGCTCGCCGGGCCCGGTCACCGCGGTGCGGGCGGTCACCGTCACCAGGCTGGTGATCGAGGAGCCCGAGTTGGTGATGAACTGCTTCGCGCCGTCGATCACCCACTCCCCGTCCTCGAGGACGGCCCGGGTGCGGGTCGCCCCGGCGTCGGAGCCGGCGCCGTTCTCGGTGAGCCCGAAGCCGGCCAGCCGCCGCCCGGCGACGAGGTCGGGCAGCCAGGTCTGCTTCTGCTCGGGGGTGCCGAAGGTCAGGATCGGGTTGATCCCGAGTCCGACGCCCGCCTCGAGGGTGATGCCCAGCGACTGGTCGACGCGCCCGATCTCCTCGATCGCCACGCAGAGGCTGGTGAAGTCGCCGTCCTCCCCCGCCCCGCCGTACTCCTCGGGGGCGGTGAGCCCGAACAGGCCGAGCTCGCCCATCCGCTGCACCACCTCGACGGGGAAGTGGTGCTCGCGGTCCCACTGCGCGGCGTACGGCGCGATCTCCGCCTCCGCGAACTCCCGCACGGTGCGACGGAACTCCTCGTGCTCACGCGACAGCTCGAATCCGGTGCTCATCTCGGCAGACTAGCCCTCCGGTTAGCGTTTGTTAACCGCCGAGTCGGCTCGTGTGGTTGCCCGAGTCGGCCCGTGTGGTTGCGCGAGTCGGCCCTTGTGGCGACGTACGTGGTCAGAACCCTCGACTCAAGGCGTCAGAAGTCTCGACTCGACCGAGGGGTGGGTCTCCCGCTGACCGGGCATGGTCGGCGCGGGGACGGTTCAGGATGCGACCATCCCGAAGCCGCGAGAGAGCAGGAGGTAGCCTGCCGCGCGGAGACATCGAGCGCGTCACGACGACCAGGAGTAAAGGTGCCGGAGAGCAAGCCGTTGCAGAAGGTTCTCATCGCCAACCGCGGTGAGATCGCAGTCCGGGTGATCCGCGCGTGCAAGGACGCCGGGATCGGGAGCGTGGCGGTGTACGCCGAGCCCGACCGCGACGCAGTGTTCGTCCGCATGGCCGACGAGGCCCACTCGCTCCAGGGCGCGACCCCGGCCGAGTCCTACCTCGACATCGAGAAGATCATCGCGGTCGCGAAGAAGTCCGGCGCCGACTCGGTGCACCCGGGCTACGGCTTCCTCGCCGAGAACGCCCAGTTCGCCCAGGCCGTCCTCGACGCCGGGCTGATCTGGATCGGTCCCTCGCCCGAGGCGATCGACGCGCTCGGTGACAAGGCCAAGGCCAAGCACATCGCGCAGAAGGCCAACGCGCCCCTCGCGCCCGGCACCAAGGACCCGGTCAAGGACGCCGACGAGGTCGTCGAGTTCGCCAAGGCCAACGGCCTGCCGGTCGCCATCAAGGCGGTCTTCGGCGGCGGCGGCCGCGGCCTCAAGGTCGCCCGCACGCTCGAGGAGATCCCCGACGCCTACGAGTCCGCCGTCCGCGAGGCCGTCACCGCGTTCGGTCGCGGCGAGTGCCTGGTCGAGAAGTTCCTCGACCGCCCGCGCCACGTCGAGACCCAGTGCCTGGCCGACTCCCACGGCAACGTGGTCGTCGTGTCGACCCGCGACTGCTCGCTGCAGCGCCGCCACCAGAAGCTGGTCGAGGAGGCGCCCGCGCCGTTCCTGACCGACGAGCAGGTCGAGAAGCTCTACACCTCCTCCAAGGCGATCCTGCGCGAGGCCGGCTACGTCGGCGCCGGCACCTGCGAGTTCCTCGTGGCCGCCGACGGCACCATCTCCTTCCTCGAGGTCAACACCCGCCTCCAGGTCGAGCACTGCGTCTCCGAGGAGGTCACCGGCATCGACCTGGTCCGCGAGATGTTCCGCATCGCCGCGGGCGAGGAGCTCGGGTACGACGACCCGGAGATCCACGGCCACTCCATCGAGTTCCGCATCAACGCCGAGGACGGCGGCCGCAACTTCATGCCGGCCCCCGGCACCCTCACCGAGTGGGCGCCGCCGCAGGGCCCCGGCATCCGCGTCGACGGCGGCTACGAGAAGGGCGAGACCATCCCGGGCTCGTTCGACTCCCTCATCGCCAAGCTCGTCGTCACCGGCCGCGACCGCACCCAGGCCCTGGAGCGCTCGCGCCGCGCCCTGGCCGAGTTCAAGGTCGACGGCATGCCCACCGTCATCCCGTTCCACGCCACCGTGGTCGAGGACCCGGCGTTCATCGGTGACGGCGAGAAGTTCGACGTCTACACGACCTGGATCGAGACCGACTTCGACAACCAGATCCAGCCGTACGCCGGCGACACCCCCGAGGCCCCCGAGGCCGAGGACCGCCACACCGTCGTCGTCGAGGTCGGCGGACGCCGGCTCGAGGTCGTCGTGCCCGGCGGGCTCGGCTCGATCGGTGGCGGCGGCGCGGCCAACGGCGCCAAGAAGCCGAAGCGTGCGGCCGGCAAGAAGTCCGGCGCGGCGGTCAGCGGCGACGCCGTGACCAGCCCGATGCAGGGCACCATCGTCAAGCTCGCCGTCGAGGAGGGCCAGGAGGTCGCCGAGGGCGATGTCGTGGTCGTCATGGAGGCGATGAAGATGGAGCAGCCCCTCAAGGCCCACAAGGCCGGCACCGTCACCGGCCTCAAGGCCGAGGTCGGCGCCACGGTCAGCAACGGCGAGGTCATCTGCGAGATCAAGGACTGAGCGATCCACCTCTCGGGTAGTGACCGGCGGTGAGCTCCCTCCCGCCGGCACCCCAGCCGCGTGAGGACGAGCCCCTCGACGCCCCCACCTGGAGCGTCGGGGGGCTCGCCGCCGCATTGCGTGAGGACCCCGTGATCGTCCAGGAGATCATGGGCAACGGGCAGCGCGACGCCGTCGACGACGCCCTCACCGAGCTCATCGACGGGGCCGACTTCCCGGTGTACGTCGCCCTGGTCCAGCGGCCAGGCGGGCTCGCCGACGACCAGCCCGAGGAGGAGCTCGCCTCCCTGCTGCACGCCGAGATCGGCGAGGACGGGCTCTACGTCGTGGCCGTCGACACGGTCGTCGGGCACCTGGGGTGGCAGACGTACGGCGCCGAGGTCCCCGGCAAGTGGGACATCTACGCCGTGAACGCGGCGCCGGAGAACGGCGAGCGGACCTCCAGCGCCGCCGGCGAGGCGGCCGAGCTGGTCGCGACCGCCCTCAACGACGCCGAGCCGCTGCCCGGTGACCAGGTCGCGGAGTACCGCACCGGCGATCTCTGGGTGGACCGCGGCAGCACCCTCAGCGAGGACATCAGCGCACCCACGGAGGGCACCTACGCGGTGGTCGCCACCGGGCTGGGCGTCGGGGTGGCGATCCTCGCCTGGTTCGTGCTGCGCACCATCGCCCGCTGGCGCGAGCTCGCCCCGGCCACCCCGGTGGCCGCGGGTGTCCCCCGGGGCACGACCCCCGGCGCCGGCCCGGCCAACCGCGCCGCACCCGCCGTCCACGACGTGCGCCGCCGCGCCGAGAAGGACCTGGCGGACCTCGACCGGGCGCTGCTGCGCCGTTCGGTCACCGTCTCGCCGGCGCTCACCGATCCGGCCCGCGAGCAGCGCCTCGACGGCTCACGCACCGCGGCCCGCACCCTGCTGGACTCCAGCGCCGACGACGAGGCCGACCTCCTCGCGACGCTGGGCGCCCTGGTCCTGGTCCGCACCGCCCGCCGGGCCCTCGAGGACCCGGAGACGCCGTACCGCCCGTGCTTCCTCAACCCCTGGCACGGCGAGGCCAGCGCCCGGGTGACGGCCGCCGGGGGCGGAGACCAGGTCGAGGTGCCGGTGTGTGAGCGGTGCCGCCGTGCGCAGTCGCGTCCCGAGCTGGCCGACCCGCTCCAGGTGCGCACCCGCTTCCGGCGGCTGCGGCCCTACTGGGAGGGCGACGACGTCTGGGCGCGCACCGGCTTCGGCGCGATCAGCGACGACCTGTGGCGCGCCGTGCTCGAGGACCGGCAGGCGGCACGATGAGCGCCCGCACCCGCCGTACCCGCTCGGGCCACCCCGGGCGGACGCACGCCAACGCCAAGAAGGCGTCCACCGACAACCTCCTCGACCTCGCCCGGGGCGGGGTCGAGCTGACCGGGCGGCACGCCGTCGACCTCGGGCTCGCCTGTCTGCTCGGCCTCGGGGGTGCGGCGCTCGGCGTCCACCTGGTCGACGAGCGCGGCGAGCAGACCGCGCGCGAGCCCGGCGACCGGGTGCAGGGGGCGATCGCCGCGCTGCGCGAGGACCCCGTGTACGTCGCGCCCGACGGTCGCGACATGGTCTCGGTCGAGGGCGAACGGCGCCTCGAGCAGCTCATCGCAGCCGCGCCCGTGCCGGTGCACATCTTGGTCTGGGAGGCGAGCATGCAGGCCGGCCCGGAGCCGTACTCCTTCACCCTGCCCGACCAGCTGGCCACCGAGCTCGGCGAGCCGGGCATCTACATCGTCTGGCAAGGTCCGGACGACGTCGGCGTCGGCGTCCCCGAGGACCAGCGGCTCGGCTGGGAGGTGCCCGACCTCCAGCCGCTGGGCGACGCCGAGACCCGACTCAGCGAGTTCATCGGCGGCCTGCCCGCCGACGGCGTCCTCGAGGACGCCGAGTCCAACGACTACTGGGGCGGGGTCGGCGGTGGGATCGCCGCGGCCCTGCTGATGGTCGCGGCCCCGGTCGCGGCCGGCGCCTACCTGCTCACCGGGCTGGCCCGGCTAGCCACCGGCCGGCCCTTCCGCAACCGCCCCCGACCCCTCGCGAAGGGCACCCGATGACCCAGACCGACCCCGTCACCGAGATCGTCGCGGACCTGCGCGAGGACGGCGTCCACATCGGCCCCGGCATGGCCCGGCACGTCGACGCCGCCGAGGAGGCGGCGATCGAGGCCGCGGTGGCCCGCATCGACGTGCCCGTGCACGTGGTGGTCCGGGCGCTCGAGGACGGCGACGTCTTCAGCGGCGACGCCGGCGACATGCTGACCCGGGTGCACGACGACCTGGGCACCCCCGGCTGGTTCGTCGCCCCCACCTACATCTTCTCGACCGGGGAGTACTCGCTGGAGTCCAAGGAGTGGACCGGGGACGAGGGCCGCCTCGACCTGCCCTACAACGCCTATGGCATCGCGCACTGGCTGCACCCCGAGGACGTCGGCGCCGGACTGGTCGAGCTGACCACCGCCATCGCCGACGGGACCGTCCCGGCGAAGGCTGCCGAGGCCCGGGATGCCTACGAGGCCCGACCGGAGACCACCACGACGGCTCCCGGCCCCGACGGTGGTGACGGCGACGGGGCCGGCGGTCCCGTGATCGTCGGCGCGGTGGTGGCCGCGCTCGTGGTCGGCGCCCTGGCCGCCCTGGCCATCCGGCGCCGACGCCGCCCCGCCGGGGCTCGCGGCCGCCCCGAGCCGCGCTTCACCCTCCCGCCCTCGGTGCTGGAGCGGGTGCGCAGCGCCGACGACGCACGGCTGCGCTCCCGCGCCGAGCAGGACGTCCTCGCGCTCGGCGAGCGCATCGACGGCACCCAGCTGACCAGGACGGCGAACGCCGACGCCTGGCAGGCGGCGCTGGACCACTACGACGCCGCCCGCCGGGTCCTCGGCCGCGACCCCGCCGCGTCGCCGGACCTGCTGGACGTGATCGGGGCGATCGTCCTGGCCGCTCGGGGCGGGGCCGCCCTCGACGCCGCCGGACGGAGCCGGGCCTTCTCCCCCGACGCGCCCTGCTTCCTCAACCCCCTCCACGGCCGCGCCGGCGCCCGGCGCAAGCTCGACGACGCCGGTCGCGCCCTCGACGTACTGGTGTGCGCGCAGTGCGGCAAGGACCTCGCCGCGGGCCGTCGGCCCGACATCCTCGACGTGGTCCGCGACGGCGAGCCGGTGCACTACTTCGCCACCGACGCCGAGCCCTGGGCCTCGACCGGGTACGGCGCCCTGGAGCCGGACCTGCTGACGGCCCTGCGGGGTCGAGGGTCCCGCGGGACCCGCTGACCGGCCGGGCGGCGGTGGACTCCGAGACCTCGTGACCTGCCGGGCCGGGCGCCCGGCTAGCGTGTGCGCCATGTCCTCCCAGGCGCCGGCGGCGCACCGCGACGCGGTGAGCGCCACCGACCGCGAGACCACGGACTGAGCGGTCCCGGGCACAGATGATCTCAGCCGATGTCCCCTATCCGGACACCGTCGAGGCGCTCGCCGAGGCGCTGCGCGAGGACCAGGTCATCGTCCACGAGACCCTCGGCGGCGGGGACACCGCCGGAGCCCTCGACCGGATCACCCGGCTCGTGGAGCAGGTGCCGTTCCGCACCTACGTCGCCATCATCGAGAGCCCGCCCGAGGTGGACGCGGGCATCGACTCCGGCCGCTACCTCGCCACCGCGCTGAGCCGTCGCGTCGGCGAGCCGGGGCTCTACGTCGTCGCCACCCGGGAGGCCGTCACCGGTTTCCGGGTGGTGGGTACCGAGTGGGACGAGACGTACTTCGCCCTGCAGGCCGACATCGACCGGCGGGCGGTGACCGACGGCGCCGGAGTCAGCATCCTGGCGCCCACGGTCGAGGTCGAGACCATCCTGCGCACCGCCCTGGCCGAGCCGGCCGGGCCGGACGACGAGAGGCCCTGGCAGGAACCCACGCTCGACGACGAGACCGTCGAGGAGCTCGTCGCCCGGGAGCATGCGCTGCCGGACTATGAGTCCCCGGCCTGGTCCGAGGAGTACGCCAGGCCGGCGCCGCCCGTGGACTGGCACCCCACCCAGCGGTGGATGGTCGGGTCCCTGGTGGCCGGCCTGCTGCTGGCGGTGCTGCTGCAGTCCATGCGCGGCTGGCCGGGCTGGCGCCGCCTCCTGGCCCCGGTCCGCGAGGTCCCCGCGCCCGTCGTGCTGCCCCCGGACCTCGCCGAGGTCCGCGAGGAGGCCGACGCCGGGCTCACCGACCTGGCAGAGGCCCTCGTCGGCGCCCCCGCGGGGCCGGGCCAGGTCCAGGCCGCGCTGGCCCGCGAGACGGCCGAACCGCTGCTGCGCTCCGAGGACGTGCGCGACGTGGTCGGCGCCCTGGTGCTGGTCCACGCCGGGCGACACGCCCTCCTGAGCGCGGACCCCTATGCAGACTCCTATCGGCCCTGCTTCGTCAACCCGCTGCACGGCGCCGCGGAGCAGGTCGCCCAGTGGCGGTTCGGCGACGCCGAGATCGAGGTCCCGGTCTGCGCCGCGTGCCACCGCGCGTTCGTCGGCGAGCAGCCGCCGACCGCCCTGATGGTCGGGCACGGCGGCCGGCTCCGGCCCTACTACGAGGAGGACAGCGTGTGGGCCCGCACCGGGTACGGCAGCCTGACCACGGACCTGGCCGACCTGGCCCGCCAGGTCGCCGGCGAGCGGCGGCTCCGGTGACCGGGCGCCGCCGGCTGCGACCGGCCACCGCGGGCCTCGCGCTCGTCGTCTCCCTGGGCGCCGGACTGCTCGCCGGGGCCGTGCCCGGCCACCACCCGACGCCGGAGCCGCACCCCTACGACCAGGCGGTCCTGGCCGCGGCCGCCGCCGCCACGCCGGGCGACCGGGTGCAGGCCGCGATCGACGCCGTGCAGGAGACCGGTCTGCACGTCGGCCCCGAGCTGCGCGGGGAGCTCGACGCGGACGAGGTGGAGCAGATCGAGGAGATCATCGCCGACGCACCGGTGCCGCTGTTCGTGGTCTGGTGGGAGGAGACGTGGCACGCCGGGTACGCCCAGCCGGAGAGCGCGATGGACCAGCTGCGCGCCGGCGTCTTCCGCGAGGGGTTCTACGCGGTCCTGTCGCCGGGGCGCCCGCCCGTACTCGCGGCGCTCGGCTACCAGGAGCCGAGGATCGAGGCCGACGGGACCGGCCGGCCCGCCGCCGCGTTGACCCGGGTGGTCACCGAGCTGGCGGAGACCGAGGCCGCCCGGCCCGGGGAGCCCCGGCCCGACTCCGACGACTGGGGCGGTGCCCTCGGCGCCCTCGCGGCCGGGCTGATCTTCGCGCTCATCGGCTACCTCGGGCTGCTGCTCGTGCTCGGTCTCCTGGGCGCCCTGGTGACCGCCCGCTCGCGGCACGCCCTGGAGGCCCGGTCATGACCTGGATCGACGAGCCGCTGCTGCGCGAGATCGAGGCCGAGCTCGGCGACGACGGGGTCTGGGTCGCGCCCGAGCTGCGCGCTGAGGTCTCACCCGCACAGGAGGCACGTCTCGAGGCAGCGGTCGCCGAGGCCTCGACCCCGACGTACGTCGCGCTCGTCGAGCTCGACCACCGCGACCTGACCGACGGGGACCCTGGGCAGCTGGCCGGGATGATCCGGGACGACACCGACCGCTCGGGCATCTACGTCGTGCCGCAGCCACGCATCAGCGACGAGCCGTACCGCCTCGAGCTCGTCTCCTACCCCAAGGATGACGGGCTCTTCACCGCCTCCGCGGTCGCTCAGGCCGAGCACCCCGACGACCTCGGTGCCCAGACGCTGCGGGCCCTGGAGCTGGTGGAGTCCGGGGACGCCGACCGGCTCTACGACGAGATGAACGGCACGGACACCGGCACCGAGAGCGGCACCGGTACCGTCCCGGCCGCGCCGAGCGACGACGCCGGGGCCGGGACGGATGTCGTGGGCGTCCTGGTCGCGGTGGTGGTCGTGGCCGTCGCCGTGGTCATCGGCGTACGCCGCCGGCGCGCACCCGCAGCGCTCCCGACCGCCGACGGATCGCCCTTCACCCTGCCGCCGGCGGTGCTGAGCACCGTCCGCGCCGCCGAGGACCGGCGCAACGAGGCGCGCGCCCACGCCGACGTGCTCGCGCTCGGCGAGGCCGTCGACGCCGCCCACCTCGACCCCCGCCGCGCCGCCTCGCTGCCGGCCTGGCAGGCCGCACTGGACCACTACGACGTTGCCCGGCGCATCCTCGACCGCGAGCACTCCCCCGCCGACGCGGTCGGGGCGATCGTGCTGGCCGGCCGGGGCCGGGCCGCACTGGACGCGGCGGTGCGGGGACGCGGGTGGAGCCCGTCGCCGGGGTGCTACCTCAACCCCCTGCACGAGGGACCGGTCGCCACGGCACCGTGGCACGACGGCGCGACGGCGGTCCAGGTGCCGGCCTGCGCGCGCTGCGCGTCCGCCCTCGAGGCCGGCCGGGAGCCGGCCGACGTCCTGGACTTCGTGGCCGACGGCCGTCCCACCCACTACTTCCACCTCGACCTGGGCGCGTGGAGCAGGACCGGCTACGGGGCCCTGGACACCGACCTGCTCGGGCGGCTGCTCGACCGCCGCGGGTAGCCGCGGGTCGGGGGTTCCCTACGCTCCTGACCATGGGCACTGCGACGTCGGACCTCCGCGAGCCGCACGAGCGGGTCTGCCCGCGTGCGCGCCTGATGTGGTGGTGCACGCACGCGATCGGCGCCACGGTGCTGCTCGCCGTCCTGGTCGTGGGCGTCGTCCTCACCGACACGCTGCGCTGGTGGCTGGTCCCACCGGTGGCCGTCGTGCTCGCGGCGTACGCCGTGGCGGTGCCGCAGTGGCGCTACCTCGTGCACCGCTGGGAGGTGACCGCGACGGCCGTCTACACCCAGACCGGCTGGTGGGCGCGGGAGCGCCGGATCGCGCCGATCTCGCGGGTGCAGACCGTCGACCTGGAGCAGGGCGCGGCCGCGCGGGTGTTCGGGCTGGCCACCGTCACGGTGACCACCGCCTCGGCCGCGGGGCCGCTGGCCATCCCCGGCCTCGACCTCGACGTGGCGCGGGCGCTGGTCGACGAGCTGACGCTGCGCGCCGACGCCACCGGCCCGGCGCCCGGTCCCGCGCCGCGAGCCGCCGGGGACGACGCCACGTGAACGGCGAGACCGACGGCTGGCAGCGCCTCGACCGGCGGATGCTGCTGGTCAACCCGGTGCAGGAGTTCATGAAGCTCCTGCCCGCGCTCCTCGGCCTGCTGGTCGCCGGCACCGCGATCGGCGTACGCGGCTGGCAGCTGCTGGCGCTCGTCGTGCCGGTCGTCCTGGGCACGGTCCGCTACCTCACCACCCGCTACCGCGTGGCCGACGGCCGCGTGGAGCTGCGCCGCGGCCTGCTCAGCCGGCGCACGCTCGCGGTGCCCGTCGACCGGGTCCGCACCGTCGACCTCACCGCGCCCCCGGTCCACCGGCTGCTCGGGCTGGTCACCGTGCGCATCGGCACCGGCACCGCCTCCTCCCGCGAGGAGGACTCCCTCGACCTCGACGGCCTGCCGGTCGCTGCCGCCCGCACCCTGCGCGCCGCGCTGCTGCGTGCCGGCGAGCCGGCGGACGGGCACCGACCCGACGACGACCTGCTCCGGCCCGACCCGGACCGGGCCGTGCGGACGGTCCTGCGCCTGGACCCGGCCTGGGCCCGCTACGCGCCGCTGACCGGCACCGGCCTGGTGCTGCTGGCCACCGTCGTCGGCGGCGGGCTGCAGCTCGCGACCACGCTGGGGATCGAGCTGCGGCTGCATGCCGACGACCTGCCCGGCACCTCGCTGCCGGTCGCCGGCTGGCTGGTCGTGCTGATCGGCCTGGTGGTCACGCTGCTGGTCGTCTCCGCGCTCTCGGTGGCCGCCTACCTGCTCACCAGCTGGGACCTCGTGCTCAGCCACCGACCCGGCGCGTGGCACCTGGTGCGTGGCCTGCTCACCACCCGGGAGACCACTCTCGACGACGACCGGGTGGCCGGGGCGGTGCTCCACGAGCCGCTCGGGCTGCGGCTGGCGGGCGCGGCTCACCTGTCGGCGATCGTCACCGGGCTGGACCGCAGCCGGGCGGGCAGCGCCACCCTGGTCCCGCCGGCCCCGGCCGCGGTCGCCGCCGGCGTCGGCGGCGAGGTCGTCGGCACCCCGCAGCCGCTCGACGTCGCCCTGCGGACCCACGGACCGGCGGCAACGCGACGCCGCTGGGCCCGCGCCCTGGGACCCGCGGTGCTCCTCGCCGCTCTCGGCGTCGTCGCCACCCTCACCCTGCCGGTCGGCATCTGGGGCGTCGTCCTCGCCGTGCTCGCGCTGCCCGTGGCCGCCGGCCTGGCGCACGACCGCACCCGGTCCCTCGGCCACGCGCTCGTCGCGGGCCACCTGGTCGCCCGCTCCGGCAGCCTCGCCCGCTCCCGCGAGGTGCTCGCCACCCGCCACGTCATCGGCTGGACCCTGCGCGACACGGTCGTGCAGCGACGCGCCGGGCTGGTCACCCTCACCGCGACCACGGCCGGGGGCGACCAGGCGGTCACGGTCCCCGACGTACCGCTCGAGGCGGCGCTGCGGCTCGCCGACGACGCCGTGCCCGGGCTGGTGAGCCAGTTCCTCGCCGTCCCCGAGCGTCTCCCCGACCCGCCGTCGACCCGCGACTGACCAGCAGTCGGGCTGTGCGGAGCGCCACGCACGCGACCGATAGCGTTGGCCCCATGTTCTCCAAGGTGCTGGTGGCAAACCGCGGCGAGATCGCGGTACGGGCGTTCCGCGCGGCCTACGAGCTGAACGCGCGCACGGTCGCGGTCTTCCCCTACGAGGACCGGGGCTCCGAGCACCGGCTCAAGGCCGACGAGGCCTACGAGATCGGCGAGCGCGGCCACCCGGTGCGCGCCTACCTCGACCCCGAGGGCATCGTGGAGACCGCCGTACGGGCCGGCGCGGACGCGATCTACCCCGGCTACGGCTTCCTCTCGGAGAACCCCGCGCTCGCCGAGGCCTGCGCGAACGCCGGGATCACCTTCGTCGGCCCGACCGCCGACGTCCTGGAGCTGACCGGCAACAAGGCCCGCGCGATCGCGGCCGCCAAGGCCGCCGGGGTGCCCACGCTCGCCAGCGTGGAGCCGTCCACCGACGTCGACGCCCTCGTCGAGGCCGCTTCCGAGCTGCCCTACCCCCTCTTCGTCAAGGCCGTCGCCGGCGGCGGCGGGCGCGGCATGCGCCGCGTCGACGACCCGGCCAAGCTGCGCGAGGCCGTCGAGACCTGCATGCGCGAGGGTGAGGCCGCCTTCGGCGACCCGACCGTCTTCGTGGAGCAGGCCGTCGTCGACCCGCGCCACATCGAGGTGCAGATCCTCGCCGACGGCGAGGGCAACGTGATCCACCTCTTCGAGCGCGACTGCTCGGTCCAGCGGCGTCACCAGAAGGTCGTCGAGATCGCCCCCGCGCCCAACCTCGACCCCGAGCTGCGCGACCGGATGTGCGCCGACGCGGTGCGCTTCGCCCGCGAGATCGGCTACCGCAACGCGGGCACGGTGGAGTTCCTCCTCGACCCCGCGGGCAACTACGTCTTCATCGAGATGAACCCGCGCATCCAGGTCGAGCACACGGTGACCGAGGAGGTCACCGACGTCGACCTCGTGCAGGCCCAGCTGCGGATCGCCGCCGGCGAGACCCTGGCCGACCTCGGCCTCAGCCAGGACTCCATCACCCTGCGCGGCGCGGCGCTGCAGTGCCGCATCACCACCGAGGACCCGGCCAACAACTTCCGCCCGGACACCGGTGTCATCACCACCTACCGCTCCCCCGGCGGCGCCGGCGTGCGCATCGACGGCGGCACCACCTACACCGGCGCCGAGGTCTCGGCGCACTTCGACTCGATGCTGGCCAAGCTCACCTGTCGCGGCCGCACCTTCGAGAAGGCCGTCGAGCGGGCGCGCCGCGCGATCGCGGAGTTCCGCATCCGCGGCGTCTCCACCAACATCGCCTTCCTCCAGGCCGTGCTCGCCGACCCCGACTTCATCGCGGGCCACGTCACGACCTCCTTCATCGAGACCCACCCGCAGCTGCTCCAGGCACGCCGCTCCGGCGACCGCGGCACCAAGCTGCTGACCTACCTCGCCGAGGTCACCGTCAACCAGCCGCACGGCCCGGCGCCGGTCAGCCTGGACCCCGCCACCAAGCTGCCGCCGACCAACCTCGAGGTCCCCGCCCCGGACGGCACCCGCCAGCTGCTGCTCGAGGTCGGCCCCGCGGAGTTCGCGCGCCGGCTGCGCGCCCAGGACCGGGTCGCGGTCACCGACACCACCTTCCGCGACGCCCACCAGTCGCTGCTCGCCACCCGGGTCCGCACCAAGGACCTGCTGGCCGTGGCGCCGCACGTCGCCCGCACCACCCCCGAGCTCTGGTCGCTGGAGGCCTGGGGCGGCGCGACGTACGACGTCGCGCTGCGCTTCCTCGGCGAGGACCCCTGGGAGCGGCTCGCGTCGCTGCGCCAGGCGGTGCCCAACATCTGCCTGCAGATGCTGCTGCGCGGGCGCAACACCGTGGGCTACACGCCGTACCCCACCAAGGTCACCGACGCCTTCGTCGCCGAGGCCGCAGCGAGCGGACTCGACGTCTTCCGCATCTTCGACGCGCTCAACGACGTCGAGCAGATGCGCCCGGCCATCGACGCGGTCCTGGCGACCGGCACCACCGTCGCCGAGGTGGCGCTGTGCTACACCGGCGACCTGTCGGACCCGAACGAGAAGATCTACACCCTCGACTACTACCTGCGCCTGGCCGAGCGCATCGTCGACGCCGGCGCGCACGTGCTGGCGATCAAGGACATGGCCGGCCTGCTGCGCGCCCCCGCGGCGCGCCGCCTGGTGACCGCGCTGCGCGAGAACTTCGACCTGCCGGTGCACCTGCACACCCATGACACCCCGGGCGGCCAGCTGGCCACCCTGACCGCGGCGATCGACGCCGGCGTCGACGCGGTGGACGCCGCCTGCGCCGCGGTCGCGGGCACCACCTCCCAGCCGGCGCTCTCCGCGCTGGTCTCGGCCACCGACCACTCCGCGCGCGAGACCGGCCTGTCGCTGGCCTCGGTCAACGCCCTGGAGCCGTACTGGGAGGCGACCCGCCGCGTCTACGCGCCGTTCGAGTCGGGCCTGCCCGCTCCGACCGGCCGCGTCTACCGCCACGAGATCCCCGGCGGCCAGCTCTCCAACCTGCGCCAGCAGGCGATCGCGCTGGGCCTGGGCGAGAAGTTCGAGCAGATCGAGGACATGTACGCCGCGGCGAACGACATCCTCGGCAACGTCCCGAAGGTGACGCCGTCCTCCAAGGTGATCGGCGACCTCGCGCTCTCGCTGGTCGCGGCGGGTGCCGACCCGGCGGAGTTCGCGGAGAACCCGCAGAAGTTCGACATCCCCGACTCCGTCATCGGCTTCCTCAGCGGCGAGCTGGGCGACCCGCCCGGCGGCTGGCCCGAGGAGTTCCGCGCGAAGGCGCTCGAGGGCCGCACCTGGAAGATGCAGGACGAGGAGCTCACCCCCGAGCAGGAGGAGGCCCTCGAGGCGGCCCCCGGCGAGAGCCGGCCGCTGCGCCGCCGCACACTCAACGAGCTGCTCTTCCCCGGCCCGACGCGCTCCTTCAACGAGTCGCGGGCGACGTACGGCGACATCTCGGTGCTGCCGACGCTGGACTACCTCTACGGCCTGCGCTTCGGCGAGGAGCACCGGGTGGACCTGGAGCCGGGCGTGACCCTGCTGCTGGGCGTGCAGGCGATCGGCGAGCCCGACGAGCGCGGCTTCCGCAACGTGCTGGCGCTGATCAACGGCCAGCTGCGCCCGGTCAGTGTCCGTGACACCAGCGTCGCCTCCGAGGCCGCGACCGCCGAGAAGGCCGACTCCTCCAAGCCCGGCCACGTCGGTGCGCCGTTCCAGGGCGTCGTGACGGTGGCCGTGGAGGCCGGGGACACCGTGGAGGCCGGTGACACCGTCGCGACCATCGAGGCGATGAAGATGGAGGCCGCGATCACCGCCCCGGTGAGCGGCACCGTGGAGCGCCTCGCGATCAGCGGGACCCAGTCCGTCGAGGGCGGGGACCTGGTGCTGGTGGTCTCCTGAGCCGACCCGAGCCGGGTAGTCCCGGGCCGATCCGGATAGTCCGCCACACCAGTGTCGTGAATCGCCCGATCCACGACACCGGTGTGGCGGACTACCGCCCAGGTCCGGCTGCGCGCAGGGCGCGTACGACGGCCGCCCGGACCTCCGCGCTGCCGGCCGGGAGGTGGGCCTCGGCGCTGCCGACGAGGCCGGGGAACAGGTAGTCGAAGGCGGTCGTCCGGGGCTCGGGCGCCGCGGGGAGCGCCGCGCTGAGGAGGGACACCCCGGCGTCGCGCCGGTCGGCGTCCTGGGCGCGCGGGGCGGAGTCGGGGACGGCGTGGCCGCCGTGGTGCAGGTGGCCGAGGACGTAACGCGGGTGCTCGCGCGCGCCGTGGTCGGGGGCGGGTGCCCCCGAGGTCGAGGTGGGCGTGGTGGAAGAGGTCATGACGGGGACCCTCGGGATCGGGTGCGGGCTCGACGGGAGGTCGCCGCAACGGCGACCGCGGGGCCGCAGGGGCCGTCGCGCACGGGTGCGAGCCGAGGCCGGCACCCGCGCCGGCACCTGGGACTCTTCGAGGTGCAGCTGGACCGCGGCGCTCGCGCGCGGTCGACCTCTCCACGCTCCAACGCGGCCCCCGGCACCGCAACCACCTATCTAGACCGATGAGGTCCAGCGGCTGGAGACCTACCTGATTGTGGGGATCTACGACCTCGATCCGCCGCCGGGTGAGTCAGTCTGTGATCGGCGTGCGGACCACGTCGATCGCACGCAGCTCCGTCTCCCCCACGACGTCGTAGCCGTGCGGGACGTCCCCCGGCCAGGCGAGGTGGCCGCCCGCGGCGACCACCTGCTCCTGCTCCTGCCCGGGCGCGCCCCAGCGCACCCGGCAGCTGCCCTCGAGCACGACCAGCTGCTCGCTCACGCCGGGGCCGTGCGCCGGGGAGCTGCGGGTGGTGCCGGGGGCGGCGCCCAGCAGGAACGTCTCCGAGACCGCGGACGGGCCGCGCTCGGCGTGGAGCAGCGTGGCCTCGAAGCCCCCGTCCGCGACGGCGGCCCCGACCCGGAAGTCGAGCAGCGCGCCCAGGGACACCCGCAGCGGCGCCGCCACGGCGTACAGCGTCGCGAGGGTGGGGTTGCGGTGCCCGGTCTCGAGCTCCGAGAGCGAGCCCTTGCCGATCCCGGCCTCGCGGGCCAGCGCGGAGAGCGAGAGCCCGCGCTCGCGGCGCAGCTCCCGGACCCGGGCGCCGACGGCGACGATCTGCTGGTCGGGCACGGCGCCTCCGACTAGTGTTCCGTTTGCGGAACCACCCGGTCCGCCTGCCCGACCCTAGCGCGGAGGACCGATGCGCCGGACCCGCAGCGCCGCCGAGCACCGGGCTCCCCAGGCGGGCCGCGGCACCCCGTGGCTGGCCGGCGTCGTGACCGCCGTGGTCGGGTTCTCCAGCTCCTTCGTGGTGGTCCTCGCCGGCCTGGGCGCCGTCGGCGCCTCCCCTGCGGAGGCCGCCTCGGGCCTGCTCGTGCTGTGCCTGGCCCAGGCCGCGGGGATGCTCTGGCTCAGCCTGCGTCACCGCACCCCGCTCACCCTGGCCTGGTCCACCCCCGGCGCCGCGCTGCTGCTGACCAGCGGCGCGGCCGACGGCGGCTGGCCGGCGGCGGTGGGCGCGTTCGTGCTCTGCGGCGTGCTCGTGGCGCTCACCGGCCTGGTGCCGTGGCTGGGCGCGCTCGTCGCCCGAATCCCGCCGCCGATCGCGCGGGCGATGCTGGCCGGGGTGCTCGTGCCGATCTGCCTGGAGCCGGTCACCGGCCTGGTGGACGCGCCGCTGCTGGTCGGCCCGGTCGTGGCCACCTGGCTGCTGGTCCACCTGGTCTCCCGGCGCTGGGCGGTCCCCGCCGCGCTCGCCGTGGCCCTGCTCGTCGCGCTGGTCGACGTGCTCGGCGGGCCGGGCCTCGACTCCGCCGCCCTCGTGCCCACCCTGACCTGGACCACGCCCGAGTGGACCCTCGGCGCGGTGCTCGCGATCGCGCTGCCGCTCTACGTCGTCACGATGGCCTCCCAGAACGTCCCGGGCGTCGCCGTGATGGCCGGCCACGGGTACGCCGTGCCGTGGCGCGAGTCGATGGGCGTCACCGGCCTGGCCACGGTCGCGGCCGCCCCGTTCGGCGGCCACGCGGTCAACCTCGCCGCCATCACCGCGGCGATGGCGGCCGGACCGCTCGCCGGGGCGGACCGGTCCCGGCGCTGGCTGGCGTCGGTCTCCGCCGCCGCGACGTACGCCGTGCTCGCGCTCGCCTCCGGCGCCCTGGTTGCGCTGCTGGCCGCGGCCCCGCCGGAGGTGCTGCCGGCCGCGGCCGGGCTCGCCCTGCTCGGCACCCTCGGCGCCTCGCTGGCCGGCGCGCTCGCCGACGAGGACACCCGGGAGGCGAGCGTGGTGTGCTTCGTGGTGGCCGCCTCGGGGGTCACCGTGCTCGGCATCGGGGCGGCGCCCTGGGCGCTGGTGGCCGCGCTGGTGGTGCTGCCGTTCGTGCGCGACCGCTCGGCCCCGGCCATGACCGAGCCGGGGACCGGCCCCGGGACCGGGGCTCAGCCGGCCGGGCGGAACCAGGTCGAGCGCAGCCCGAGGTAGGAGCGCACCTGGTCGCCGGTGGCGTTCACGGCGCCGTCACGGAAGACGATCCGCATCCGGCTCACCCTGCCGCCCCACGCGCCGTCGCCGTTGCGGGCCGTGACGCTGACCGTCTCCAGCGGCCCGAGGCCGGGCCAGGCCTTCTCGAAGGCGGCGGCCGGGATCGTGGCGCGCCACGGGTTCACCGGGTCCCAGGGGTCCTTGCGGGCCTGGAGGTAGGGGAAGGACCCCGCCATCGTCCACCCGCCGTTGCTGGAGCTGAACTGGGTGAACGCCGGGGTGCCGCCGTGCAGCAGCACCTCGCCCCGCGTCGCGTCGATGGCCGCGTTGGAGGCGGGGTGCTCGGCCGAGGCACCGCCGTACACCTGGCAGCTGGTGGTGTCGCAGATCTGGTAGTGCCGGGCCAGCGGCTGGCGCCGCTCGAAGGCCGCGTAGGTCCGGGCGGCGACCGACTGGGCCCGCACCGCGTCGGGGTTCCACAGCGCGGGGACCTCCTGCGGCACGACCCCCTTGAGGTAGTTGTGCAGGCTGACGATGTTGACGGTGTCGCGGGTCTTGCTGCCGGGCTGGGCGCTGGCCGAGCGCAGCGCGCCGCGGTAGGCGACCACGCCGCTCGGTGTCCGCAGCGTCACCGGACGCCCGCCGGCGGCGAACTGGGCGTCGCCGCCCACCGTGCGCCAGGTGCGCCAGCCGCCGGTGCGGGCCCGGAAGTCGACGCGGGTGCGGGTCGGGGACGCGGCGACCAGGCGCCAGCGCACCGCGGCCGGCCGGACCGCGGCGAGGTCCCAGGTGCGCCGGTTGCGCAGCGCGGTGACGCGCAGCCCGGAGCGGGCGTCGACGACGACGTCGTCGGAGGTGTCGGCGCTGACGAGCACCGAGACCTTGCCCGCGATCCGGCCCCAGGTCGTGCCCGGGTAGTAGAAGTCGAGGATCTCGCGGTAGCCGACGCCCTTCTCGGCCGCGACCTTCGCGCCGTACTGCGAGAGGCCCTTGCCGTGGCCGTAGCCGCGCCCCTCGAAGGTCACCGAGGCGAGCTTGCGCGGGTGCGGCCGCGGCTCGGGGGTGGCCGCCGCGGCCGGCGGGACGAGGGCGGCACCGAGGGCCAGGCCGAGGCCGGCGGCGAGCACGCGAAGTCGAGGGGTCATGTCACTCCCGGGAGGGTGCGGCCGCAGCCGCGGAGGGTCGGACCCGGTCCGTTCTACCAGTGACACGCACGACACGCCGAGGCCGCGCGTGCGGCCCCGGCGTGCGTGGGAGGTGCTGCGGGAGGTGCTGCGGACCCGGTCAGCCCCGACGGTGCAGGCGGCGGGCCGCCTCGGCGACCGAGCCGCTCATCGAGGGGTAGACGGTGAACGCGCCGGCCAGCTGGTCGGCGGTCAGGGACTCCGCGACCGCGATCGAGACCGGGTGGATCAGCTCGCTGGCCCGCGGCCCGACCACGACGCCGCCGACCACGATGCCGGTGCCGACGCGGCAGAAGAGCTTCACGAAGCCGTCGTGGACGCCCTGCATCTTGGCGCGCGGGTTGCCCGACAGCGGCAGCATGATCGTCTCGGCGTCCATCTCGCCGTTCTCGACCGCCTGCTGGGAGATGCCGACGGTGGCGATCTCGGGGGCGGTGAAGACGTTGGACGACACCGACTTGAGGTTGAGCGGGTGCACCGCGTCGCCGAGGAAGTGCGCCATCGCGATGCGTCCCTGCATCGCCGCCACGGAGGCGAGCATCAGCACGCCCGTGCAGTCGCCGGCGGCGTACACGCCCCGCGCCGAGGTGCGCGAGACCCGGTCGACGTAGACGAACCCGCCGTCCTTGAGCAGCACCCCGGCCTCCTCGAGCCCGATGCCGCCGGTGTTGGGCACCGAGCCGAGCGCGAGGATGCAGTGCGAGCCCTGGACCTTGCGGCCGTCGGTGAGGGTGACGGTGACGACGTCACCGTCGCGCTGCACCGACTCCATGCGCGACTTGGAGAGCACCGTCATGCCGCGGCGGCGCAGCACGTCCTCGAGCACGCTCGCCGCGTCGGCGTCCTCGCCGGGCAGCACCCGGTCGCGCGAGGAGACCAGGGTGACCGGGATGCCGAGGTTGAGGTAGGCGCTGGCGAACTCGGCGCCGGTGACGCCGGAGCCGACCACGATCAGCTCGCTGGGCACCTCGGTGAGGTCGTAGACCTGCTCCCAGGTGAGGATCCGCTCGCCGTCGGGCTGGGCCGAGGGCAGGGTCCGCGGCGCCGCGCCGGTGGCGACCAGGATCGCGTCGCCCTCGATGGTCTCCTCCCCGCCGTCGGCGAGGGAGGCGACCACCCGGTGCGGGCCGTCGAGACGGCCCCGGCCCGAGACGATGCGGACGCCGTCGCGGACCAGGCGGCGGTGGATGTCGCGCGACTGCTCGGCGGCGAGCCGCTTGACCCGCTCGTTGACGCGCGCGAGGTCGACGCGGATCTCGGTGGCCGCGTCGCCGCCCTCGCCGGCGAACGCGACGCCGAGCTCGGCGGCCCCGGAGAGGTCGCTCATCACCTCGGCGGTCGCGATCAGGGTCTTGCTCGGCACGCAGTCGGTGAGGACTGCGGAGCCGCCCAGACCGTCGGAGTCGACGATCGTGACCTCGGCACCCAGCTGCGCCGCGACGAGGGCGGCCTCGTAGCCGCCCGGGCCGCCGCCGAGGATCACTGCCCGGTCAATCGCCATCTTCTGTTCCTGCTCCCGCTTCCTGAGTGCTGTGACCGCGTCGAAACGGGCGGTCAGAAGTTGATCATGTGGCCGGCGATGCCCTCGACGGCCTCCTTGACCGCCTCGGTCAGCGTCGGGTGCGCGAAGACGTTGCGGGCCACCTCGTCGGCGGTGAGGTCCCACTTCTGCGCGAGGGTCAGCACCGGCAGCAGCTCGGTCACGTCGGGGCCGATCATGTGGGCGCCGAGGATCTCGTTGTGCTCGGCGTCGGCGACCACCTTGACGAAGCCGACGGCCTCGCCCAGGCCCTGGGCCTTGCCGTTGGCGGCGAAGGGGAAGGTCGCGGTCTTGACGTCGTAGCCGCGCTCCTTGGCCTGGGCCTCGGAGTAGCCGAAGGAGCCGATCTGCGGCGAGCAGTACGTCGCGCGCGGCACCATGTCGAAGTCGACCGGCATGGTCTCGACGCCGGCGATGGTCTCCACCGCGACGATGCCCATGGCCTCGGCGACGTGGGCGAGCATCATCTTGCCGGTGACGTCGCCGATGGCGTAGACGTGCTCGACGTTGGTGCGGCCGTACTCGTCGATCGCGATCGCGCCGCGCTCGGTCAGCTCCACGCCGGTGTTCTCCAGGCCGTAGCCCTCCAGGCGCGGGGCGAAGCCGAAGGCCGCCAGCATCTTGTCGGCCTCGAGCACCTGGGAGTCGCCGCCCTGGGCGGGGCTCACGGTGACCTTGACGCCGGAGCCGGTGTCCTCGACGTTCTCGACCTTGGTCGAGAGCAGCACCTTGATGCCGAGCTTCTTGTAGTGCTTGAGCAGCTCCTTGGACACGTCGGCGTCCTCGGTGGGGACCATCCGGTCCAGGAACTCCACGATCGTCACGTCGACGCCGAAGTTCTTCATCACGTAGGCGAACTCGACGCCGATCGCGCCGGAGCCGCCGATGATGATCGAGCCGGGCAGCTCGGAGTCGAGGATCTGCTCCTCGTAGGTCACGACGTTGGCGCTGCGCTCCATGCCGGGCAGCATCCGCACGGTCGCGCCGGAGGCGATGATCAGGTCGTCACAGGTGTAGGTGGTGACGCCGTCCTTGCCCTTGACCTCGATGGTCTGCTTGCCGTCGCGCTCGCCCTGGAGGGTGCCCCAGCCGTCGATCTCGACGATCTTGTTCTTCTTCATCAAGAAGTGGACGCCCTTGACGATGCCGGCCGAGACCTGGCGCGAGCGCGCGTGGGTGGGGCCGTAGGCCATCGTGGCGTCGCCCTCGATGCCGAACTTCTTCTTCTCGTGCGTGAGCGTGTGGGCGAGCTCGGCGTTCTTCAGCAGCGCCTTGGACGGGATGCAGCCGACGTTGAGGCACACACCGCCCCAGTACTTCTCCTCCACCACGGCAACCGACTTGCCGAGCTGGGAAGCGCGAATCGCGGCCACGTATCCACCGGGGCCGGCACCAAGGACGAGGACATCGAAGTGGGAGCTCACGGGCCTTAGCGTAGGGCTGTCGCGTGCGTCACCCCAAGGCGGGCCGCGGCGGGCACTAACCTGTCGGACGTGACGCTGTACGCCGCCTACGGGACCAACCTCGACCCCGCCCGGATGGGCGAGCGCTGCCCCCACTCGCCGCTGCGCACGACCGGCTGGCTGCAGGGCTGGCGCCTGACCTTCGGTGGGGAGGAGCACGGCTGGGACGGCGCCCTCTCCACGATCGTCCAGGACCCCTTCGAGCAGGTGTACGTCGCGGTCTACGACATCACCCGCGAGGACGAGGCGAACCTCGACGGCTGGGAGGCGGCCGACCTGGGCCTGTACCGCAAGACCAAGGTGCGGGTGTCGACGCTGACCGGCGAGGTCGTGACCTGGACCTACGTGCTCGACGCCTACGAGGGCGGGCTGCCCTCCGCGTCGTACCTCGGGGTGCTCGCCGACGCGGCCGAGGCCGCCGACGCCCCCGCGGACTACGTCGCCGCCCTGCGGCGCCGGCCCTGCCGCTCGATCGGGCACTGACCGGACGATTTCGTGAGCTCCGGGCGCCGGGCGCCACGAATCTTCGTCCGGGGCCGCACCGGGCTTACGCTTCCTTGGTGAACGAGCAGTCTCCTTACACCCTGGCCGACGAAGCCGCCACGCGGCTCGCAGAACTGACCGGCGTCGAGCGTCACGACGTGGCGCTCGTGCTGGGCTCCGGCTGGCTCCCCGCCGTCGACGCGCTGGGCGAGGCCACCGCCGAGATCGCCACCACCGACCTGCCGGGCTTCAGCGCCGCCGCCGTCGCGGGGCACTCCGGTAAGATCCGCTCGGTGCGCGCCGGCGACCGCAACCTGCTGGTGTTCCTCAGCCGCACCCACTACTACGAGGGCCGCGGCGTCCCCGCCGTCGTGCACGGCGTACGCACCGCGGCCGCGGCCGGTTGCCGCGCGATCGTGCTGACCAACGGCTGCGGCGGGCTCAAGGAGACCTGGTCCCCCGGCACGCCGGTGCTGATCAGCGACCACATCAACCTCACCGGCCGCTCCCCCATCGAGGGCGCGAACTTCGTCGACCTCACCGACCTGTACTCCAGCCGCCTGCGCGCGATGTGCCGGGAGGTCGAGTCGAGCCTCGACGAGGGCGTCTACGTGCAGTTCCCCGGCCCGCACTACGAGACCCCCGCCGAGATCGGCATGGTCCGCGCGATCGGCGGCCACCTGGTCGGCATGAGCACCACCCTGGAGGCGATCGCGGCCCGCGAGGCCGGCATGGAGGTGCTCGGCATCAGCCTGGTCACCAACCTCGCCGCCGGCCTCAGCGGCCAGCCGCTGAACCACGAGGAGGTCCTCGAGGCCGGGCGCGCCGCCGCGACCCGGATGGGCGACCTGCTCGGCCGGATCGTCCCCCGGATCTGAGTCCCGATGTCGTCGGAGACCACGCGTCAGCTGCTGATCGACGCCGCCTGCCGGGCGTTCGCCGAGAACGGGGTCGAGCGGGCCTCGCTCCTCGAGATCACCCGGCAGGCCGGGCAGCGCAACCGCGGCGCGGTGCACTACCACTTCGGCTCGCGTGCCGGGGTGCTCGTGGCGGTCCTGGAGGAGCAGGTGGAGTTCCTGCGGGAGTGCGTCGGCGACCTGCTCGCCCGTGCCGAGGCCCGGCCGGGCGAGCTCGAGCCGCTGGTCGACGCCTTCGTCGAGCCGGCCGTGGCCCTCGCCGCCCAAGGGTGGAAGGGCCAGTGCTTCCTGCGCATCGTCGCCGAGCTGCTGGCCACCCAGTCCGAGACCTCCCTCCCGCCGGCGGTGTACGACGTGATCGCCAGCACCCGGGTCTATGAGGTCTCGCACCTGCTCGACCAGCAGCTCGACGCGCTGCCCCCGGCGGTCCGCGAGCTGCGGACCACCCTGACCATCGGCTTCGCGGTGCGCGCCGTCGCCGAGCGCGCGAAGGGCCAGGTCGACTCCCCGCAGATCGAGTGGCTCGACGACGAGACCTTCGAGGCCGACCTCAAGGCGATGTGCCTGGCGATGCTCAGCGTCGCGGCGCCCGCTGGGCCGACCCGATAGCCTGCGTCCGTGCCCCGCATCTCCGGCGACTCCCTCCAGCAGCACCGCGAGCTGTTGCACCGACGGGTCTTCGACGCCTTCGCCGCGCTGATGGCCGAGCACAGCTTCGATGCGATCTCGATGGCCGCGATCGCGCAGCGTGCCGAGATCGGCCGCACCGCGATCTACCACCACTTCCCCGACAAGGAAGCGGTGATGGTCGCGTTCGCCAGCCACGAGACGGCGCGCTACCTCGAGCAGCTCGACGACCTGCTCGACGGGATCGCGGAGCCCGAGGAGCAGCTGCGCGTCTACCTGCGCCACCAGCTCGCGGCCGGCGAGCAGTTCCACATGGGCCTGGGCACCCAGGTCTACGGCCTGCTCTCCGACGAGGCCCGCCGGGCGATCCGCGGCCACGTCGTCGCGGTCGAGGACGTGCTGCGCCGCATCCTCGTCGCCGGCACCGAGGGCGGCCGGTTCCGCATCGTCGACCTGGACAGCACCATGTCGCTGATCCACGCCTGCCTGAACCCGCGGCACCTGCCGCCGTCCGCGATCGAGCGGTTCGTGCTCCGCGGCGTCGGCGCCGACGCCTGAGGCGACGGCTCGGTCCGCGGCGTACGGCGCCGTCCCGCGCCGCAACCAGGACGCACGACGGCCCCGGCACTCGCTGAGTGCCGGGGCCGTCGTCATGCAGCCGGGTCAGACGGTCACGTGGTGACCTTGTACTGACGCTTGACCACGGTGGCCTTGTAGTCCGGCGTCGCGAGCAGCTTCACGGCGACGGTGTAGGTGCCCTTCTTGGCCTTGGCCAGCTTCACGTTGACCTTGCCGGCCTTGTTCAGGGTGACGGTGCGGACGGCGCCGACCTTCTTGGCGCCCTTCTTCACGGTGACCTTGGCCTTGCCGGCGGCCTTGCCGTACTTGCCGCCGAAGGTGACCGCGATCTTGCCGGCCTTCTTGGTGGTGGGCTTGGTGGCGGCGACCTTGGTGGCGGCCTTCACCTTGGTGAGCCGCGCCCACGGGATCGAGACCGGGGTGACCGTGTCCTGCGAGTCGGTCGAGTGGGTGTGCGCGCGCCAGGTGTAGAGGGCGTACTTCGTGCCCTTCTTGAGGTTGGCGGTCGGTACGTTCACGACGGTGCTGAAGGTGTCGCCGTCGAAGAAGCGGCCCTCGACCCAGTTGATGCCGACCATCTGCGCCATGCCGGAGTCCATGTCGTCGAAGTCGATCTGGGCGTCGGCGCGAGCGACGCCGACGTACACGCCGTCGTCGCTGGGGTTGCCGTCGGTGGCGCTGAAGCCGGTGCCGGTGACCTTGAGGTCCACGCCGGAGGACGGGCGGGCGCCGGCCACGGAGGTGGTGACCTTCGGCGCGGCGCTGATCTCGCCGGCCGCGACGGAGCCGGCGACCTTCTTGGCGTCCGAGCCGGAGCCGCTGGCGTAGAAGTGCGCACGCACACCGGCCGTCAGCTGGCCGAGGAACTCGGGGTGGAACGCGCCGCCGGAGACGGGCTTGCCGGCGGCGATGCCGAGCGCGAGGGCCGCATCGGAGTCGGCGGGCAGGACGCCCTCCCAGGCCGGGGTCGCGGCGAGGACGCCGTCGGTCGAGGTGGACGAGGCGAACTCGGCGACGGTCACCCGGACCGGGCTCGTGCTGGCCAGGGGGTTCCCCTGAGCCGCCGCGTTGCGCGCGGAGACCTCGGCGGTGATCTCGCCCGAGCCGTCCGTGTCCACCGACACGGCCGGGTCGCTGATCCGCACGCCGTAGAACTCGGTCCCGGCCATGGCGAAGGCGCCGTCCACCGTGCCGTCGTAGACGTAGGTCACGGTGTCACCGGCGACCCGGCGCTCGTCGGCCGGGAACGTGAAGGTGCCCTGCTCGGCGTCGAACGCCGCACCGTCGGCGAGGGTGCGGGTCGAGAGGTGCGAGACGAACTGCTCGGAGATCGACCAGCGGAGGCTGGGGGCGCTCTCCGCGGCCTGGGCGGCGGGGGCGATGGCGAGGCCGGCGGCGACGAGCGCACCGGTGGCGCCGAGGGCCGCGATGCGGCGGCCTCGGGTCAGGTGGGACATGGGTTTCCTTTCGCGGGACGGGTGGGTGGTGTCGTGGCGTCAGGGACGCCGGGAGACCGGAAGGAGGACCCCACCGGGAAGAAGCAGGAGCAGGGCGCTGAGGAGCAGCAGCGAGCCGCCCACCCACCACCACGTGGAGCCCGCGACCGCCGCGGGGGCGGTGACGGGAGCGGTGGCCACCAGCTGGGTCGAGGCCGGCAGGCTGCCGGTGCCCGCGGCGCCGGGCACGGTCCCGACCGGGCCGGCGGGGACGCCGGTGCCGGGCAGGCCGCCCGCGGAGAGCGAGCCGCTCACCGGCGCGCCGGCGACGGGGACGCTGCCGCCCGGGACGGGGACGCTGGTGGCCGGCGGCGGGGTCACGACCGGGTTGCTCGGGGTGGCAGGCGGCGCCGTGGTCGGCTCGGGCGCCGGCGGCGCCACCTCGCGGGCGGTCCAGCTGAACGTGATCGGCAGCGGCCGCTTGGTGCCGTCGGTCGACAGGCCGGTGGAGTACCAGAACTGGTCGGTGTTGAGGGGCACCAGGTAGCTCACGAGGCTCTGCGGGAACGAGCCCCAGTCCGCGCCCTCGCGCCGCTGCGGCTCGCTGCCGCCGCTGGTCTCGACCCGGTCGTACGCCGGCTGCACGGTCGCGCCCAGCGCGCCGAGGTCCACGTCGGGCAGGTCCGCGATGGTCGCCTGACGCTGGGGGGCCTTCTTCCACAGCGTGGTGTCGTTGCGGTCGGCGTAGAAGCCGCCCATCGTGGCGGTGACCCGGCCGACGCCGTCCTTCACCACGAGACGCGGGTTGCTGACCGTGAAGACGGTGTTGCCGCCGTAGTAGACGACCGTGAAGGTGCCGGTCCAGGCGACCTCGGCGTCGCCGGACGCCGGGTCGACGGTGCCGGTGCCGCCGCGGATCACCACGTGGTGGTCGCTGAAGTCGCGCTCCATGCCGATCCGGCGCCCGTCGGGGGTGGTGCCCAGGCCGGCCCAGGTGGCGCGCGCGTAGCGGCCGTCGGGACGGCGCTTCTGGATCTCGGCGTTGCCCTGCACCGCACGCCACTGGTCCTGGCGCAGCTGGCGGCCGCCGCCACCCGGGTTGGCCACGCCGGCGGCGAGGAAGTTGATCGACACGGGGTTGTGCGAGCGGGCGTTGGACTGGTTGCTGACGCCCCAGCGGAAGACCGCCTCGCTGACCTCGAGGACGCCCTCGTCGGGGTCCCCGGAGTCGTCGGGGTCCTCGGACGGCGTCGCGGTCGGCTCCCCGCTCGGGGTCGGATCCGGGGTGGCCTCGGGCGTCGGCTCGGCAGTGGGATCGGCGCTCGGGGTCGCCTCCGGGCTCGGGGTGGCGGTCGCGGTCGGCTCCTCCCCCGGCACCGTCGCGTCGGCCGCGACCGCGCCGGGCCCGACGGCGGCGACGCCGAAGCAGGCGAGGGCGAGCGCGGCGGCGCCGGCCGCGAGGACCCGGCGAGCGCGGGCACGTCGCTCAGCGCGGGGCACGGCGCGACCTCCGCAGGCGCAGGAACGTGAGCACGAGGGCGGCGAGCAGCACGACGGCCGCGGCCCCGGCGAAGACGATCGCGGCGCGGTCGCCGTCCTCCTCGGAGGAGACCTCGTCGGCGTCGTCGGCGACGGTGACCGCGAAGCTGACCGTGGGCGCGTCCTCGACGCCGAAGACCCGCAGCTCGTGGGTGCCCGGCCGGGTGTCGGCGGGCAGCCCGACCACGCCGGCGATGCCGCCGTCGGCGCCGACGAGGAACGGCCCGGCTGCCGCGGCGCCGTCGTCGAGGACGACCGTCACCTGGCGCCCGGCCGGCAGCCCGCTGCCGACGAAGGACAAGACGTTGCCGGCCGTCGCCGAGCCGCGGTCGACCTCCAGCACGGGCTTCGCGCTCCGCCCCGGCTTCCCGGACCCGGGGGCCGTGCTCGGCGTCGTGGCACCCGGAGCCGCGCCGACCCCGGAGCCGAGGCCGGTCCCGGCGCCCGTCCCGGTCTCGCCGGTGGCGCCGTCCGCGGCACCGGACGTGCCGGTGTCGTCGGACCCCTCGGAGCCGTCGCCGCCGTCGTCGCCGTCGTCGCCGGGCTGCTCGGCGTACACCTCGCGCACCGGCAGCGGGGTGAAGGTCTCGTTGTTGGCGTTCTTGACGCCGTGCGCGCCGATGGTGATCACGCCGCAGGTGACCTCGCGGCAGTCGACGGTGCGCACCGAGCCGTTGCGCCCGACGGCCTCGAAGACCGGGCCGGGCACGAGCAGCTGCACGCGCCACGAGCCGTTCTCGCTCATCGAGCCGCCGTTGGCCGAGGCGGCGGTGTCGGAGCCAGGGAACGCGACGTAGCGCTGGTGGCCGGCGTTGTTCTTGGCCTCGCTGTCGGGCACGTAGACGTAGTTCTCGCCCGAGACGCCGCCCTTGCTCGGCTGCCAGGCACCGGAGACGGTGCCGAACCAGACGTAGACGCCGCCGTGGCCGCCCTTGACGGACTGGAAGCCGCTGCCGCTGACGGTGAGCGTGGTCGAGTAACGGCCGTCGATCGCAGCGCCGCCGCGGTCGTTGACGACCGTCACCTTCCCGGCCGCGTGGGCCGGGGGCGCGGTCGCGGGGACGATCAGGGCGGCGGTGGCCAGTGCCGCGAGCGCGGCGGTCACACGGCGGAGCACGATGCCTCCTCGTCGGTGGTGGCGGTGGGGGTCGCGGCGGGGCGCTCGCCACGCGCGCGGACCGGGACGACGACCAGGTTGCCGTCGTGGTGCAGGACGTCGACCGGGTGGCCGTAGACCTCGGTGAGCAGCTCGCCGGTGAGCACGTCGGCGGGCGCGCCGTCGGCGCGCAGCCGGCCGTCCGCGAGCACGCAGACCCGGTCGGCGTACGCCGCGGCGAGGGAGAGGTCGTGGAGCACGACCACCACCGCGGCACCGGCCTCGGCGGCCTCGCGCACGACGCCCAGGAGCTGCTCCTGGTGGCGGATGTCGAGGGCCGCGGTCGGCTCGTCGAGGAACATCAGCGGGGTCTCCTGGGCCAGCAGCCGCGCGAACGACGTGCGCGCCTGCTCACCGCCGGAGAGGGTCGGGAAGAGCCGCTCGGCGAGCCCGGCGACGTCGGCGCGGCCCAGGCTCTCCTCGACGACCTCCTCGTCGCGATCGGCGGCCGGGGTGCGGTACCACGGGGAGCGGCCCATCCGGACCACCTCCTCGACGCGGAACCCGAAGGCCAGGCCCTGCTTCTGCAGCTGGACGCCGCGCTGGCGGGCGAGGTCCTTGGCGGAGTGCTTGGTGATGCGCCGCCCGCCCAGCTCGACGTGACCCTCGCTCGGGCCCAGGTCGCCGGAGAGGACGCCCAGCAGCGTGGACTTGCCGGCGCCGTTGGGCCCGACCAGGGCCACGACCTCGCCGGGACGCACCTCGAGGTCGACGTCGGCCAGGATCGCGCGGCCCTCGATGACGACCCCGACCCCGTGGGCGGAGAGGAAGGCGCTCATGCCCAGCCCCCCGCCGTACGACGGGCGCGGCGTAGCAGCCAGAAGAAGAAGGGGCCGCCGATGAGCGAGGTGAGCATGCCGATCGGCAGGTCGGCGTAGGCGATGGCGGTGCGCGCCCAGAGGTCGGCGAGGACCAGGAGCACCGCGCCGCCGAGAGCGCTGGCCGGCACCAGCATCCGGTGCCCGGGGCCGGCGACCATGCGGATCAGGTGGGGCACGACCAGGCCGACGAAGGCGATGATCCCGCAGAAGGCGACGGCCGCGCCGGTCAGCAGCGCGACCACGACGATCGCCACGATGCGCAGCCGCTCGACGTCGACGCCCACGTGGCGCGCGGCGCGGTCCCCGAGCGCGAGCAGGTCGAGGCGGGGGGCCAGGAACAGCGCTGCGAGGATGCCGCCGACCACGAGCGGCGCGACGACGCCGACGTACTCCCAGCGCGAGCCGTTGAGGCTGCCGAGCTGCCAGAAGACGATCTCCTCGCGGGCCTGCTGGTCGCCGAGGAAGAGCAGGAAGGCCAGGCCGGCGCTGGTCACCGCGTTGATCGCGATGCCGGTCAGCACCAGCGTGACCACCTCGGTACGCCCGCCCGAGCGCGACATGACGTAGACGAGGAGGGTGGTGACCAGGCCGCCGAGGAAGGCGCACAGGGCGATCGTCCAGGTGCCGGCGAAGGTCCAGCCGAAGACCATGACGGCGGCGGCGGCGAACGCCGCACCCGAGGAGACCCCGACCACGCCGGGCTCGGCGAGCGGATTGCCGAACACGCCCTGCATCAGCGCGCCGGCGGTGGCCAGCGCGGCGCCGGCCAGCGCCGCCATCACCACGCGGGGGAACCGGACCTGCCACAGGGTGTTCTCGCCCTGGGGGTGGCTGGGCAGCGGACCGACGTCCAGCCCGACGCGGTGCAGCACCGAGCCGAGCACCTCGGAGGCAGGCACGTCGAGCTGGCCCTGGCCGGCGGCGAGGACCACCGCGACGACCAGCGCCACGCCGAGGCCGCCGAGCAGGCCGACCCGGCCCGCGAGCGAGGCGATCGCGCCGCGCGGGCGGGTGCCGCTGCCCGGCGCGACGGACACGCCTGTCACGAGATGGCCTCCGGCGCGTAGATCGCGACGGCGAGGGAGTTCAAGGTGGTGGCGGCCGCGGGGCCGAACCCGAGGATCTGGGAGTCGTCCATCGTGACGATCCGCTTGTTCTGGCCGGCGGGGGTCTGCGCGAGCGCGGGCAACCGCTCGAGGAGGCCGTCGACGCCGTCGACCGACTCCAGGCCCTTGGTCATCATCAGCACCAGGTCGGGCTGCGCGTCGACCAGGCCCTCGTCGGTGACCGGCTTCATGCCGTTCCAGCCGATCTCGCCGGCCACGTCGTAGAGCCCGAGGGCGTCGATGAGGGAGTCGGCGCCCGACTTCTCTCCGAACATGTAGTAGACGCCCGACTGGCCGCGGACGTAGAGGAAGACGGTGCGCAGCCGCTCGCCGCGCTCGGCGGGGGCCACGTCGGCGATCTGCTCGGTCACGGCGTCGACCTCGGCCTGGGTGCGCTCGGCCAGCGCGGCGCCCTGCTCGGGGACGCCGAGCGCGGTGGCGACCTCCTCGATCAGGCTCGACACGGTGTCCAGCGAGCGCTTGGAGTCGACGACCACGACCGGGATCCCGGCGTCGCGCATCTGCAGGATCGCGTCCCACGGCCCGAGCGAGGTGTCGGTGATGATCACCGTCGGGTCCAGCTCCAAGATGGCCTCGGCGTTGAGGTCGTGGCCGTTCTGGGTGACCAGGGGCAGGTCGGCGGCCGCGTCGAACTGGGTGGCGATCTCACGCCCGACCACCTGGTCGCCCAGGCCGAGCTCGAAGACGGTGCGCGAGAGGGTGCCGTAGATGTCCAGCGGCAGGATCCGGCTCGCGTCGGTGATGGTGACCTTGGTGCCCTGGGCGTCGGTGACGGTCACGGGGAGCTTCGGCTCGGCCTGCTCGACGACCGGCTCGACCTGCTCCTCGGCGACCGCGTTGACCGATCCCTCCCAGCCACGCACGTCGTCCAGCGCCTCGACCTCGGCGAGCGGGGGCGCGGCGGCGCCGCTGCCCTCCCCGTCCGGGGACCCGCTGTCCCCGACGGAGATGCCGCACCCGGCGAGCAGGGCGGCTGCCATCACGACCGGGATCAGGACACGGGACCTCGGTCGGCGCGCGGGGGTGGTCATGAGACATCCATCCGTTTCCGTGAGCAGCCCCCCGAGCGGGCCGGTTCCATCATGGGAATCTGAGAACGCTGGCCAGGCCAGTAAGCCGAGCCTAACATTACTTAGGTTCACCTAAATGAATCCCTCCACCTTGTTGACAAGGTGTCACTATCTTTCTGACACTGTGTCTAATCCCGGGCATGCTTGTCGTGCCCGACACCAACCCGGCCGTACCCGGCCCCCCGCTCGCAGGAGTTCCCATGACCACCGTCGACGCCGACCTCGACATCCCGCTCTCGACGGCGATGCGCCAGGGATCGCTGGCTCAGCACAGCGACGCCGAGAGCGCCACGTTCACCTCCGAGCTGATGGCCGGGCGCATCAACGAGGCGGGCTACACCGACTACCTGCGCCTGCTGCGCAGAGTTTATGCGGCACTGGAGGCCGTCGGACGTGAGCTGGCGGACGACCCGATCGCCGCGGAGCTCTACGACCCGGCCCTCGACCGGCTGGCCGCGATCGAGTCCGACATCGCGCACTGGAGCGGTGGCGGCTCGCTCGACATCGACAGCCCGGCGGCCACGGCGTACGCCGAGCGGGTGCGCGCAGCCGCGTCCTCGCCGCTGAGGTTCATCGCCCACCACTACACCCGCTACCTCGGCGACCTGTCGGGCGGCCTCGCCATCGGCCGGGTGATCGACCGGACCTACGGCTCCACCGGCCAGGGCATCGCCTTCTACGACTTCGAGACCATCGCGAAGCCCAAGGACTACAAGGACGGCTACCGCGCCCGCCTCGACGCCCTCCCCCTCGACGCCGCCCAGCGCGCCGAGGTCGTGGCCGAGGTCCAGGAGGCGTTCCGCTGCAACCAGGCCCTCTTCGACGAGCTGAGCGCCTCGATGGACGCCTACCGCCGCTGAGCGCCCCGCAGCCACACCCGGCTGCCCCCAGCTCCACCACGACCGCGGTCGGCCTCCGGCCGGCCGCGGTCAGTGCGTCGGGAGGCCCGCCAGTCGCCGCGCGAGGCCCTCGGCGCAGCCGCGCATCATCCGCTCGTGGTTCCACGTCAGCAGCGGGCGCGCGACCCGGGACGCGAGCGCGAGCGCCCCGGTGACCTCGACGTCCTGGGCGAAGTCGATCCGCGCTCCCCCGCCGTCCTCCTCGGTGACCGTGAACCGCACCCGGCCGGCCAGGTCACCGGAGACCTCGACCTCCAGCACCGGCAGCTCGCGGGTGACCGCGTGCAGCACCAGGTCCAGGGTGTAGGGCAGCGCCGAGCGGCACAGCACCCGCGCCGCGTCGGGGCCCAGCGAGGCCACCGCCACGACCTGCGGCCACCACAGCGGGTAGCGCTCCAGGTCGACGACCACGTCGCGCACCTCCTCCGGGCTCGCCGCCACCGGCCAGGAGTCACGGAAGGAGTACGTCGCGCGCATCCGGCCAGCATGCCGTCGCGGTGGTGGGCGGCGCCGGACCACGACGTACTAGCGTTCGGTCCATGACGACCCCCGAGGTGGACCAGCTCCTCTCCCGCGCCCGTGCCTGGGCGAGCGAGGACCCCGACGAGCGCACCCGCGCCGACCTCGAGGCCCTGGTGCGAGACGTCGAGGCGGGCGGGGACGCGGCGTCCCTGGCCGACGCGTTCCGCGGCACCCTGGAGTTCGGGACCGCCGGCCTGCGCGGCGCCCTCGGCCCCGGCCCCAACCGGATGAACCGCGTGGTCGTGCTGCGCGCCGCCGCCGGGCTCGCGGCGTACCTGCGCGACACCGGCGCGCGCCCCGGCAGCGCCGTGGTGATCGGCTACGACGCACGCCACAACTCCGACGTCTTTGCCCGCGACACCGCCGAGGTGATGACCGGGGCCGGCTTCACCGCCCACCTGCTCCCCCGCCCGCTGCCCACCCCGCTGCTGGCGTTCGCGATCCGCGAGCTCGGCTGCGTGGCCGGCGTGATGGTGACCGCGAGCCACAACCCGCCGCAGGACAACGGCTACAAGGTCTACCTCGGCGACGGCAGCCAGATCGTGGCGCCCGCGGACCGCGAGATCGCCGCCCGCATCGACGCGGTCGGCCCGCTGTCCTCGGTGCCGCGCGGGGCGCCCGGCCACGTGCTCGACGAGACGATCGTGGACCGCTACCTCGACGTCGTCGCCGGTCTCGCCGGTGACGGGCCCCGCGACCTCGACATCGTCTACACGCCGCTGCACGGCGTGGGCGGCGCCTCGGTCGTGCAGGTGCTGGAGACCGCCGGGTTCTCCACGCCGCGCGTGGTCGCCGAGCAGGAGCAGCCGGACCCCGACTTCCCGACCGTGGCGTTCCCGAACCCCGAGGAGCCGGGCGCGATGGACCTGGCGATGGCCCTGGCCGCCGCGCACGGCGCCGACCTGGTCGTGGCGAACGACCCTGACGCCGACCGCTGCGCCGCGGCGGTGCCCGGCCCGCACGGGTGGCGGATGCTGCGCGGCGACGAGGTCGGCGCGCTGCTGGCCCACGCGCTGCTCGCCCGCGGCGCCGAGGGCGTCTACGCGACCACGATCGTGTCCTCGACCCTGCTGTCGAAGATGGCGGCCGCCGCCGGTCAGCCGTACGCCGAGACCCTGACCGGCTTCAAGTGGATCGGGCGCGTCGAGGGCCTGGCCTTCGGCTACGAGGAGGCGCTCGGCTACTGCGTGGACCCCGAGCACGTGCGCGACAAGGACGGCGTCTCCGCGCTGCTGCTGCTGTGCGAGCTGGCGGCGAGCCTCAAGGCGGAGGGCCGCACGCTCACCGACCTGCTCGACGACCTGGCCCGCAGCCACGGTCTGCACGCCACCGACCAGCTCTCCGTGCGGGTCACCGACGTCGCCGAGATCGCCGCCGCGATGGCCCGGCTGCGCAGCGTGCCGCCCACCACCCTGGGCGGCCTCGCGGTGGAGCGCGTCGACGACCTCGAGCTCGGCAGCGCCGCGCTGCCCCCGACCGACGGGCTGCGCTACTCCCTCGCGGGCGGCGCGCGCGTCGTCGTACGACCGAGCGGGACCGAGCCCAAGCTGAAGTGCTACCTCGAGGTGGTCGTCCCGGTCGAGCAGTCCGGCTCCGGCACCGACGCGGTCGACGCCGCCCGCATCAACGCCGCCGGGCGCCTCGACGCCCTGCGGGGCGACATCCGCGCTGCGGCGGGGATCTGAGCGCAGGCCCTTCCGCCTGGGGCGGCTACACCGCCAGGCTGACGACCAGCGCCAGGACCGCGGCGACCAGCAGCACGATCTCGGCCCAGGCCGGGCGACGGCGCACCTCGCGCCCGAGCCCCACCTGCTCGTCCGAGCGCGGGCGGATGCCGCGGGCGGCGGCCGCGTCGGCGGCCAGGCTGCGGATCCGGTCCTCGACCATGTCGGCGTACGACGTGGTCACCGCGCTCGCCGCGGCGTCGTCACCCGTGTCGCCCGGGGCGCCGGCGCCACGGCGGGTCTTCATCACCTGGCGCAGGCTGCGACCGACGGCCGGGGAGATGTAGCGGCGGTCGCCGGCGCGGACGGCGGTGACCTGCTGGACCGCGACCTGCTCGACGGCGGCCAGCGGGATCGTGACGGTCTCGAACATGTTGCGCATCACCAGGGACTCGGTGGTGACCCACATCGCGGGGCGCAGCGTCGAGGCCCAGGTGAGCACCCCGATGGCGACGGCGCCGGCGAAGACCGGCCCGCCGAAACCGCTGTCGGGGTCGATGAGGCCCAACACCAGGACGAGGGCGACGAGGACCATCCCGACCGTCCCCATGATCCGTCCACTGGTGGGCTTGAACCGCTCCACGACCTGCTCGGTCACGCCACTCTCCTCGGAGCCGGCGCGGGGCGCCAGCGATGTCGGGCCTGTCGCCGACGAGCCTATGCTGGCGCGGTGACCGCCTCCACCAGTGCACCCTCCCCCGCCGACGTCGCCCGCACCATCGACCACACCCTGCTCAAGCCCGAGGCCACCCGCGCCGACGTGGCCGCCCTCGTCGCCGAGGCCGTCGAGCTCGGCACCTACTCGGTGTGCGTCTCCCCCTCGATGCTGCCCCTGGACGTGCCGGCCGGCAGCGACCTCAAGGTCGCCGTCGTCTGCGGCTTCCCCAGCGGCAAGCACACCTCGACGGTGAAGGCCACCGAGGCGGCCGAGTCCGTCAGCCGCGGCGCGGACGAGATCGACATGGTCATCGACATCGGCGCCGCCCGCGAGGGCCGCTTCGACGACGTGCGCGCCGACATCGCGGCCGTGCGCGCCGCCGCCCCGGCGCCCACCGTGCTCAAGGTGATCATCGAGTCCGCCGCCCTGGACGACGAGCAGATCGTCGCGGTGTGCCGCGCCGCGGTCGAGGCGGGCGCGGACTTCGTCAAGACCTCCACCGGCTTCCACCCCGCCGGCGGCGCCACCGAGCACGCCGTGCGCCTGATGGCCGAGACCGTGGGCGACCGCGCCAAGGTCAAGGCCTCCGGTGGCGTGCGCACCCTGGAGCAGGCCCGCGCCATGATCGCGGCCGGTGCCTCGCGCCTCGGCGTCTCGGGCAGCCGCGCGCTGCTCGGCGGCGACGCGGGCGGTGCCGCGGGCTACTGAGCCCGGGCCCGGCCACGGCGCGGACATCGGGCACAATGATCCGGTGCACGCCCGGGTCATCGTCCTCGCCGGGCCGTCCGGCTCCGGCAAGAGCAGGCTCGCGGCGCGGACCGGGTTGCCGGTCCTGCGCCTCGACGACTTCTACAAGGACGGCTCCGACCCGACGCTGCCGGTGATCACCGTCGGCGCGAACGCCGGGATGGTCGACTGGGACCACGTCGACGCCTGGCTCCTCGACGACGCGCTCGCCACCATCGCCGAGCTGTGCCGCGAGGGTCGCGCCCAGGTGCCGGTCTACGACATCGCGCACGACGGGCGCACCGGCTCGCGCGAGCTCGACCTCGGCGAGCACCGGCTCTTCGTCGCCGAGGGGATCTTCGCCGAGCTGGTGGTGCGCCCGGCCGCCGCGGACGGCCTGCTCGCCGCGGCGTACTGCATCCGGCGCCACCCGTTGGTGACCTTCACGCTGCGCCTGACCCGCGACCTGCGCGAGCGGCGCAAGCCGCCGCTGGTGCTGCTGCGCCGCGGCCTGGACCTGATGCGCGGCGAGCGCCGCGTCGTGGCCCGCGCCGAGGCCCGCGGCTGCCGCCCGGTCACCCCCGAGCAGGCCCTCGCCGACATCCGCGCCCTCGAGTCCACCTGACCCCTCGCCGAGTCGGCACTCGTGGCGCGATCAGGAGGCGGCGGACTCCGCGGCCAGGGCGGCGTACGCCGGCTTGATGACCTGGTTGATCAGCGCGAGCCGCTCGTCGAAGGGCAGGAACGCCGACTTCATCGCGTTGAGCGTGAACCACTCGAGGTCGGGCAGGCCGAAGCCGAACGCCTCGCACAGGTTCCACATCTCGTCGGTCATCGAGGTGTGGCTCATCAGCCGGTTGTCGGTGTTGACGGTGACCCGGAAGCGCAGGCTGGTGAGCAGCCCGATCGGGTGCTCGGCGATCGACTTGGCGGCGCCGGTCTGCACGTTGGACGCCGGGCACATCTCCAGCGGGATCCGCTTGTCGCGCACGTACGCCGCGAGCCGGCCGAGCTCCACGCGGCCGTCCTCGCGCACCGTGATGTCGTCGATGATGCGCACGCCGTGGCCCAGGCGGTCCGCGCCGCACCACTGGAGGGCCTGCCAGATCGACGGCAGCCCGAACGCCTCGCCGGCGTGGATGGTGAAGTGGGCGTTCTCGCGCTGGAGGTACTCGAAGGCGTCGAGGTGGCGGGTGGGCGGGTAGCCGGCCTCCGCGCCGGCGATGTCGAAGCCGGCGACGCCGCGGTCGCGCCACGCCACCGCGAGCTCGGCGATCTCCATGGACCGGGCCTGGTGGCGCATCGCGGTCAGCAGCTGGCGCACCAGGATCCGCCCGCCGGCGGCCTCCGTGCCCTCGTCGAAGCCGCGCTGGACGGCCTCGACCACGTCGTCGAGGGACAGGCCCTGCTCGACGTGCTGCTCGGGGGCGTAGCGGATCTCGGCGTACACCACACCGTCGGCGGCGAGGTCGGTCACGCACTCGCGGGCCACCCGGGCCAGCGAGTCGGCGGTCTGCATCACCCCGACGGTGTGGTCGAAGGTCTCCAGGTAGCGCTCCAGGGAGCCCGAGTCGGCCGCGGCGGCGAACCAGGCGCCGAGCTCGTCGGCGTCGGTCGCGGGCAGCTCGTGGCCGCACTCGGCGGCGAGGTCGATCACCGTCTGCGGGCGCAGGCCTCCGTCGAGGTGGTCGTGGAGGAGGACCTTCGGCGCACGCAGCACCAGATCGCGCGTGGGGGCGTTAGGTTCGACGGCACTGGCGCTCATGGCGCCATCCAACCACCCCGCCTGCACGCCCAGGCATTCCCTGGGCCGATCCCGAGGAGCCCTGGATGCGCGTCTTCACGAAGGTCGACGAGATCGCCGATGCCGTCGGGGAGGTGCTCGGCACCAGCGACTGGCTGGAGGTCGACCAGGCCCGCGTCGACGCGTTCGCCGAGGCCACCGGCGACCACCAGTGGATCCACGTCGACACCGAGCGCGCGGCCGCGGGTCCCTTCGGCGGCACCATCGCCCACGGCTACCTCACGCTGTCGCTGATCCCGTTCCTCGGCCAGGGGGTGTTCACCCTCGACACCCCCGGCGCGAAGCTGAACTACGGCGTCAACAAGGTCCGCTTCCCCAGCCCGCTGCGAGTCGGACGACGGATCCGGCTCTCCGTCTCGGTCGGCTCGCTCACCGAGCTGCCGGCCGGGCACCAGCTCACCCTCGGCCAGGTCGTGGAGATCGAGGACGAGCCCAAGCCGGCCTGCGTCGCCGAGACGGTCGTGCTGCTGCTCGCGGACTGAGGGTCCGCATCGCGCAACGGAGGGCCCGGCCCGCCCTATGCTCGCGAGATGACCGACCTCGACACGGTGGAAGCCCGCATCTGGACCCTGCTGGAGCCGTACCGCGACGAGCTCGAGGAGGCGACCATCTACGGCATGCCGTCGCTGCGGTGGCCCGGCACGGGCAGCCACGACTACTTCGCCTCGGTGGCCCGCAGCGCTCGCAAGGTCAGCCTCTACGCGATCGCGGTCGACACCTGGCCGGAGGCGCTCGACGGCTCCTCCGAGCGCTTCCGCGCGCGGCGTACCGGCAAGGCGACGTTCTCGTTCCCGACCCTGGACGACGAGCTCGCCGCCGAGCTCGAGGCGTTCCTCGCGCGGCTCTACCCGCCGTACCGGGCCCACCACGCCGGCCGGTCGTCGGACTGACCCCGCCCGCTGCGGTCGGGGCTCAGCCGTCGATGAGCGCGAACGTCGCCAGCGCGTGCACCAGCGACTTCCCCTCCTGGGTCACGTCGGCCTCGCACACCACGATGCTCTCCCCGCGCTTGCGCACCGCGGCGGTGACCTCCAACGGCCCCGGCTTGCCCGGCCGCAGGTAGGTCACGGAGAGCTGGCTGGTCGCCGGCACCTCGCCCTCGGCCATGCTGCGGACGGCGGCGCCCATCGTGGTGTCGACGAGGGTGGCGAGCAGCCCGCCGTGGACGGTGCCCGCGGGGTTGAGGTGCCGCTCGTCGACCTCGACCTCGAGGCGCGCCTCGCCGTCGGTGGCCGTGGGGTCGCCCGCGCCGATGAGGCCGAGGAAGCCGGAGTCGTGGTCGCTCATGCTCCGCGCGGTACCCCGCCGCGCGCCGGCGTACCGCTGCTGGTCGCGCTGTCGTTCGGGTGCCGACGGGCAGAGGTCCGCGCACTGGCGGACGCCGAGCGTGCCGACACCTCGCGGCGACGACTTCTGCCCGCCCGGCCACGGGAGGACGGCAGCCGGAATGCTCCGGCCGCGGACGTGGTTGCCCGAGCACACCCCCGAACCCTCAGGAGACAGCACCCCCGTGAGCCAGCTCTTCACCCCGATCACCCTGCGCGACGTGACCATCCGCAACCGCGTGTGGGTGGCGCCGATGTGCCAGTACTCCGCCGTCGACGGCCTGCCGAACGACTGGCACCTGGTGCACCTGGGCTCCTTCGCCCGCGGCGGGGCCGGGCTGGTGATCAGCGAGGCGACGGCCGTGGTGCCGGAGGGACGCATCTCCCCCGACGACGCCGGGCTGTGGAACGACGAGCAGCAGGCGGCGTGGGCGCGGATCGTGGAGTTCGTGCACGACCAGGGCGCGACCGCGGGCATCCAGCTCGCCCACGCCGGCCGCAAGGCCTCGACGTACTCCGGCTTCACCGCCGCGCGCGGCGCGGTCCCCGAGGCCGACGGCGGCTGGCGCCCCGTCGGGCCGTCCGCGGCGCCGTACCCCGGCCTGCACGAGGACCCCGAGCCGCTCGACGCCGCCGGCATCGCCCGGGTGGTCACCGCCTTCGGCGACGCCGCCGAGCGGGCGGTGGCCGCCGGGTTCGACGTGCTGGAGGTGCACGCGGCCCACGGCTACCTGATCCACGAGTTCCTCTCCCCGCTGTCCAACCACCGCGAGGACGAGTACGGCGGCCCCTTCGAGCACCGCGCCCGCCTCGCGCTCGAGGTCGTGCGCGAGATCCGCGGCCGCGTCGACGCCGGCGTGCCGGTGATCGTGCGGCTCTCCGCCACCGACTGGCTCGACGACGGCTGGAACGTCGAGGAGACGGTCCAGCTGGCCGCACTGCTGCGCGAGGAGGGCGTCGACCTGGTGGACACCTCCACCGGGGGCAACGCACCCGCCGAGATCCCGGTCGGTCCGGGCTACCAGGTGCCGTTCGCGCGCCGGGTGCGCGCCGAGGCCCAGGTCCCCACGGGCGCGGTCGGCCTGATCACGGACGCCAAGCAGGCCGAGGACATCCTCGCCGACGGCTCCGCCGACGTGGTCCTGCTCGGCCGCGAGCTGCTGCGCGACCCGCACTGGCCGCTGCACGCCGCGCGCGAGCTCGGCGAGGACGCCACCGACCTCTGGCCGGTGCAGTACCGCCGCGCCGCGCCCCGCTGACCTCCCCGGTCAGCGCCCGTCGTACCAGTCCAGCACCCGCAGCGCTCGCAGCGTGGTCCAGCGGCTCGGGCGCCCCGCCTCCTCGATGAGGAGGTCACTCTCCCCCGGGTGCACGCGCTCGAGCAGCCACCTGCCGTCCGCCTGCTGCTTGTCCCGGACCAGCGCGACGGCCTCGGCCGCGCGCGGGTCCGGGGAGCCGCCGGCCGCGCGCAGGTGGTCCAGGGCGCGCAGCACGTCGTAGTGCCACCGGGTCGGGTACGCCGGCTCCAGCCACCGCTGCTCCGGCACCTCGCCGGTGCGCAGGCTGCGGAACAGCCCGCGCTCCAGCAGGTACTCCTCCCCGCGGCGACGAGCCTCCGTGACGGCGGGCGACCCGTGCGCCGCCTCGACCTCGCGGAGCCCCTCGAGCACGCAGATCGTGGAGTCGAACGACGAGACGGTGGCGCCGTGCTCGGTCCAGCAGTTCCAGCCGCCGTCCCCGAGCTGGTCGTCGAGCAGCCGGGCGGCCAGGGCGTCCACGTCGGCACCGAAGTACGCCCCGATCGCCAGCGTGCGCCCGTTGATGCAGGCCTCGACCTCCCCGTCGAAGAAGGCCTCGTCGTCGTGCTCCCAGCGGCAGCCCGCGGCGACCTGCGCGACCACCTGCCGGGCCACCTCGCTCCCGGGGTCCAGGCCCAGCTCACGCAGCAGTGCGAGCTGCGGGAGGGTCGCCGTCCACGGCTGGCCCTCGGAGAAGTCGGGCTCGAGGCCGGCGCGCCAGGCGTCGAGGACCGAGCGCGGGAAGCACGCGCCGCCCGCCCACAGGCCGTCGGCACCACGCAGCTCCAGCAGCCGCGCGCCCCAGCCCTCGGTGGCGACGCGCGCCCGCTCGAGGGCCACCTCGTCCTCGGGCGCGCCGACGACGTCGCGCAGCGTCTGCCAGCGGACCGCTGGATCACCGTCCAGCAGCCAGGCGGTCACGTCCATGCCCCACGATGCTAGGCAGCCGTGCCGCCCGGCGCGAGGGGTCCGGGTCAGCCGATCCGGTCGATGACCAGCGGCGCCGGCTCGTACGCCGCGCCTCCGGCCGCCACGTCGTACCCGCCCTCGAGCGAGGCCAGCGCCCGGTCGAAGCGCTCGGGCTCGTCGGTGAGCAGGGTGAGCAGCGGCTGGCCCTCGGTGACCTCGTCACCGGGGCGGGCGTGCCAGACCACGCCGGCACCGGCCTGCACCGGGTCCTCCTTGCGGGCCCGGCCGGCGCCCAGGCGCCAGGCGGCGAGGCCGACCGACATCGCGTCGAGGCGGGTCAGCACGCCGGTGGCCGGAGCGGTCACGACGTGCGACTCCTTGGCCACCGGCAGCGGGGCGTCGGGGTCGCCGTCCTGGGCGCGGATCATCTCGCGCCACACGTCCATCGCCCTGCCGGAGGCGAGCACCTCGGCGGGGTCCACGTCGGTGACGCCTGCCCCGGCGAGCATCTCGCGGGCCAGCGCGACGGTCAGCTCGACCACGTCGGCCGGTCCCCCGCCGGCGAGCACCTCGACCGACTCGGCGACCTCGATCGCGTTGCCGGCGGTGTAGCCCAGCGGGGTGGCCATGTCGGTGAGCAGCGCGACGGTGTGCACGCCGGCGTCCTTGCCCAGTGCGACCATCGTCTCGGCGAGCTCGCGGGCCCGCTCCAGGTCCTTCATGAAGGCGCCCGAGCCGACCTTGACGTCGAGGACCAGCGCGCCGGTGCCCTCGGCGATCTTCTTGCTCATGATCGAGGAGGCGATCAGCGGAATCGCCTCGACGGTGCCGGTGACGTCGCGCAGCGCGTAGAGCTTCTTGTCCGCCGGGGCGAGGCCGTCGCCGGCCGCGCAGATGACCGCGCCGATCGACTCCAGCTGGGCGAGCATCTCCTCGTTGGAGAGCGTCGCGCGCCAGCCCGGGATCGCCTCGAGCTTGTCCAGGGTGCCGCCGGTGTGGCCCAGGCCGCGCCCGGACAGCTGCGGGACCGCGACTCCGCACGCGGCGACCAGCGGTGCCAGCGGCAGCGTGATCTTGTCGCCGACGCCGCCGGTGGAGTGCTTGTCCGCGGTGGGCCGCGAGAGGGTCGAGAAGTCCATCCGCTCGCCGGAGGCGATCATCGCCGCGGTCCAGCGGGAGATCTCGCGGCGGTCCATGCCGTTGAGCAGGATCGCCATCGCGAGCGCCGACATCTGCTCGTCGGCGACCACACCACGGGTGTAGGCGTCGACGACCCAGTCGATCTGGCTGTCGGTGAGCGCGATGGCGTCGCGCTTGGCGGAGATGACCTCGATGGCGTCGTGACCGGACATGGCTTCGACCCTACGCGCCGGTAGCCGCGGTCCCGCCCCCGGCGGTGCGCAGGTCGTCGGGGCCGAAGGCGTCCGGCAGCACCTCCGCCATCGTCCGCACCCCGACGACGGTCCAGACGAGCAGGTCGCCCCCGCCGTGCTCGAAGAGCAGCTGGCGACAGCGCCCGCACGGCATGATCACCTGCCCCGCCCCGTCGACGCAGACGAAGTGCGTCAGCCGCCCGCCGCCGCCGGCGACCAGCGAGGAGACCAGGCCGCACTCGGCGCACAGCGTCACGCCGTACCCGGCGTTCTCGACGTTGCACCCGACCACGACCCGCCCGTCGTCGACCAGGGCCGCGGCCCCCACGGGATAGCGGCTGTACGGCGCGTACGCGCGCCCGGCCACCTCGACGGCGGCGGCGCGCAGCGCGGGCCAGGGCTCGGCCGACGTGTCGGTGGGGCGGGCTGCTGGGGTCTCGGGCATGGTGGTCTCCTCCCCCGCGGCGCACCCGCGGGAGCACAGCGTCCCCGACGCCGCCCGGCAGGGCAATCCGGGGCGGTCCCGGCGGAGGCGGCCTGTGATGGCCCCGGTGCGAGCGGAAAGTGACCCACACCGCTCAGCGAGCCCTCCGCGCGTGACCCACGCCGCTCCCGGAGCGGCCCACACCTCCCCGAAGGTTCCAAGTCGATAACCCTTTGGCTCCAGCGCCCCGGAGCGGTCACCAGCACTCGCGGCAGCGACTACGGTGCGTGCGTTGCCCCCGGCTGGTGGGGGCCACTGATCTGGAGGCAGATGTGAAGAAGTTGAGGAAGGCCGTCATCGGCAGCGTCGCGGTCCTGGCGACGTCCGGCGCACTCGTCGCGTGCGGCGAGGCCCCGGAGGAGGACAACAACGAGTCCGGCAACCAGGCCAGCGACTTCCTCCCCTGCATCGTGTCCGACGCGGGCGGCTTCGACGACAAGTCGTTCAACCAGCTCGGCTACGAGGGCGTGCAGCGCGCGGCCGAGGAGCTCGGCACCGACCTCATCGAGGTCGAGTCCAACAGCCCGAACGACTTCGCCCCGAACCTCGAGAGCCTCGTTGCCGAGGGTTGCGACGCGATCGTCTCGGTCGGCTTCGCCCTGGCGGCTGCCACCATCGAGTCGGCGAACAACAACCCCGACATCGACTACATCCTCATCGACGACGCGGCCGACGCCGACTTCGACGGCACCGCGGACGCCGACAACATCAAGCCGCTGCTCTACGACACCTCGCAGGCGGCGTTCCTCGCCGGCTACGCGGCCGCCGACACCTCGAAGACCGGCGTCGTCGGCACCTACGGCGGCGAGCCGTACCCGACCGTCACCATCTTCATGGACGGCTTCAAGCAGGGCGTCGACTACTACAACGAGCAGAAGGACGCCGACGTCAAGGTCGTCGGCTGGGACGGCAAGAACGGCAGCTTCACCGGCGGCTTCGAGGCCAACGAGAAGGCCACCAACACCGCCAAGCAGCTGCTCGACCAGAACGCCGACGTCCTCCTGCCCGTCGGTGGCCCGATCTACGAGGGCGCGATCACCGCGATCGCCGACTCCGGCACGGACGCCGCCCTGGTCGGCGTCGACTCCGACATCGTCGAGAAGGACCCGAAGGCGGCCGACCTCGCGCTGACCTCGATCCAGAAGGCGATGGACCTGTCGACCTACGAGGCCCTCATGGCCGCCGCGGACGACAACTTCGACAACGCGCCGTACATCGGCACCCTGGAGAACGAGGGCGTCGACATCGCCTCGTTCCACAACTGGGAGTCGAAGATCTCCGACACCCTGCCTGCGGAGCTCGACGACATCCGCGCCAAGATCCAGGACGGCTCCATCAAGGTGAAGTCCTACCTGCAGTGATCTCCGACGGGGGGAGGCCGACCGCCACGGTCGGCCTCCCCCCGTTCTCTTGGACACCGGCTCGGTGCGCGTGTCCTGTCCCCGGCGGCGGCGAGCCCGCGCGCCGTCCCGCCCCGACGTGTCCTCCCTAGGATCGGCCCATGCAACTGGCCCTGCGCAACGTGACCAAGCGCTTCGGCAGCCTGGTCGCCAACGACCGCATCTCCCTCACCGTGGACTCCGGCGAGATCCACTGCCTGCTGGGTGAGAACGGCGCCGGCAAGTCCACCCTGATGAACGTCCTCTACGGCCTCTACCAGGCCGACGAGGGCGAGATCGTCCTCGACGGCGAGGTGCAGCACTTCGCCGGCCCCGGCGACGCGATGGCGGCCGGCATCGGCATGGTGCACCAGCACTTCATGCTGATCCCCGTCTTCACCGTGGCCGAGAACGTCATGCTCGGCCACGAGGAGACCGGCTTCGCCGGCTCCCTCGACCTCGAGGCCGCCCGCGCCAAGGTGCGCGAGATCTCCGCCCGGTTCGGCTTCCACGTCGACCCCGACGCCGTCGTCGAGGACCTGCCGGTCGGCGTGCAGCAGCGCGTCGAGATCATCAAGGCCCTCTCCCGCGACGCCAAGGTCCTCGTCTTCGACGAGCCGACCGCCGTGCTGACCCCGCAGGAGACCGACGAGCTGATGCAGATCATGCGCCAGCTGCGCGAGTCCGGCACGGCGATCGTCTTCATCACCCACAAGCTCCGCGAGGTCCGCGAGGTCGCCGACCGGATCACCGTGATCCGGCTGGGCAAGGTGGTCGGCGAGGCCGAGCCCACCGCCAGCAACGCCGAGCTCGCCGCGCTGATGGTCGGCCGCCCGGTCGAGCTGACCGTCCGCAAGGACACCCCCAAGCTCGGCGACGAGGCACTCGTCGTCTCGGGGTTGACCGTGACCGACAAGGACGGCCTGGTCCACCTCAACGACCTCAGCTTCTCCATCCGTGCCGGCGAGGTGCTCGCCGTGGCCGGTGTCCAGGGCAACGGCCAGACCGAGCTCACCGAGGCGCTGGTCGGGCTGCAGGACCACGTCCACGGTTCCATCCGCCTCGACGGGCGCGAGCTCGTCGGACGCAGCGTGCGCCAGGTGCTCGAGGCCGGCGTCGGGTTCATCCCCGAGGACCGTCAGGTCGACGGCCTGGTCGGCGCCTTCAGCATCGCCGAGAACCTCATGCTCGACCGCAGCTTCAGCGCGCCGTTCGTCCGCGGCGGCTCGCTGCAGCTGCGCGAGCGCGACGAGTTCGCCCGCCAGAAGCTCGCCGAGTACGACGTCCGCGCGCCCGGCATCACGACGCCGGTCGAGCGCCTCTCGGGCGGCAACCAGCAGAAGGTCGTCGTCGCACGCGAGCTCTCCCGCGACCTGCGCCTGCTGGTCGCGGCCCAGCCGACCCGCGGCGTCGACGTGGGGTCGATCGAGTTCATCCACCAGCAGATCGTGGCCACCCGCGACGCCGGCGTACCCGTCCTCGTCGTCTCCACCGAGCTCGACGAGGTGGTCGCCCTGGCCGACCGGATCATGGTCCTCTACCGCGGCCGGATCGTCGGCATCGTCCCGGCCGACACCCCCCGTGAGGTCCTCGGCCTGATGATGACCGGCGAACGACCGGCAGGAGCCGTCGCATGAGCAACCCCGACAACCCGCAGCCCGCCCCGGAGGCCCAGGGCTCGCCGCCGCCGGAGGTCGAGGAGGCGCCGCACCGTCCCGACGAGGACGACCGCGCCAACGGACCCTGGCACCACGTCCTGCGCTCGATCACCACCGGCAACGCCGCCGTCGGCGTGCTCTCGGTCTTCCTGGCCGTCCTGGTCGGCTCGGTGCTGATCCTGGCCACCAACGAGGAGGTCCGCGCGAGCGCGCAGTACCTCTTCGCCCGCCCCGGTGACTTCTTCACCGCCGCGTGGGAGGCGATCTCGGGGGCGTACGGCGCGCTGTTCCGCGGCTCGATCTACAACACCCGCGTCGACGACTTCCAGACCGCGATCCGCCCCCTGACCGAGACCCTGAAGTTCGCCGGTCCGCTGATCGCCGCCGGCCTCGGCGTCGGCCTGGCGTTCCGCGCCGGCCTGTTCAACATCGGCGGTCGCGGCCAGATGCTCATCGGCGGCGCGTTCGCCGGCTGGGTGGCCATCAACGCCAACCTGCCGTTCCCGCTGCTGCTGATCGTCTCGATCCTGGCCGGCATGGTCGCCGCCGGCCTGTGGGCCGGCATCGCCGGCGTGCTGAAGGCCCGCACCGGCGCCCACGAGGTGATCGTCACGATCATGCTCAACTACGTCGGCTACTACCTGGTGCTCTACGCCCTCTCCACCCAGGGCCTGCTCCAGGCGCCGAACACGATCAACCCCCAGTCGCAGCCCATCCCCGACGAGGGCCAGCTGCCCAAGCTCCTCGGTGACCGGTTCAACCTGCACCTCGGCTTCGTCCTCGCGCTGGTCGCGGTGGTCGTGGTCTGGTGGCTGCTGAACCGCTCCTCGCTGGGCTACCGCTTCCGCGCCGTCGGGGAGAACCCGCACGCCGCCCGCACCGCGGGCATCAACGTCGGGCGCACCTACGTCCTCGCGATGCTGATCGCCGGCTCGCTGGTCGGCCTCGCCGCCGGCAACCAGGTGCTCGGCACCGTCACCAGCGGCGTCAACTCCGGCCTGGACGCCGGCATCGGCTTCGACGCGATCACCGTCGCGCTGCTCGGCCGCTCCAGCCCGCTGGGCATCCTCGGCGCAGGCCTGCTGTTCGGCGCCTTCAAGGCCGGCGGCTTCTCCATGCAGGCATCCCAGGGCATCCCCGTCGACATCGTCCTGGTCATCCAGTCCCTGATCGTGCTGTTCATCGCGGCCCCGCCGCTGGTCCGGGCGATCTTCCGTCTGCCCGCGAAGGAGGCCTCGTGAGCACCCCCGCCCCCGCCCCTGCCTCATCCCCGGGCACGGTGAGCGCCGACCTCGAGGTCATCACCGTCGTCAGCAAGAAGACGCCGATCGTCCTCGCCGTCGTCACCCTCGCCCTGGCCGCCGCGGCGCTGTTCGGGCCGCAGGAGGGTGACACGACGTTCCGGCTCGCGACGCGCAACGACTTCTTCGAGCTGCCGAACGTGACCGTGCCCGCCATGGGCACCACCTGGACGATGGTCGTGCTGCTCGCGCTCATCACCGCCGAGTCCACCCGCCGCTACCTGCGCACCCGGACCACCCCCGTCTGGCTGGTGGTCGTCTTCGCGATCCTCGCGATGATCGGCTTCCTCGCCTGGGCCGCGGCCGGCAGCACGCTGCCGGTCGTCGGGCTGATCGCGGGCTCGATCGCGCTCGCCGTACCGCTGGTGTTCGGCGCCCTCGGCGGCGTGCTCGGCGAGCGGGCCGGCGTGGTCAACATCGCCATCGACGGCCAGCTCCTGGCCGGCGCCTTCGCCGCCGCGATGGTCGCCTCGGTGATCGGCTCCTCGTGGGCCGGTGTGGTCGGCGCGATGGCCGCCGGCGCCCTGGTCGCCCTGATCCTGGGCGTCTTCGCCATCAGCTACTACGTCGAGCAGGTCATCGTCGGTGTGGTGCTCAACGTGCTGATCATCGGCTTCACCAGCTTCATGTTCGGCCAGGTGCTCGCGCCCAACGCCGAGGCCCTGAACAGCCCGCCGCGCCTCGCGCCGTACGCGATCCCCGTGCTGGGCGACATCCCGCTCATCGGCCCGGTGCTGTTCCGTCAGTCCCCGATCGTCTACCTGCTCTACGTCACGGTCGCCGTGGTCGCGTGGGCGCTCTACCGCACCAAGTGGGGCCTGCGGGTCCGCGCGGTCGGCGAGCACCCCAAGGCCGCGGACACCGTGGGCATCAACGTGATCGCCACCCGCTACCGCACGCTGCTGCTCGGCGGCGCGATCGCGGGCATGGGCGGTGCGTTCTACACGCTGGTGTCGGTGCAGCAGTTCAACCGCGAGATGACCGGCGGCGCCGGCTACATCGCCCTCGCCGCGGTGATCTTCGGCAAGTGGGACCCGATCCGCGCCACCCTGGCCGCGCTGCTCTTCGGCTTCGCGTCCAACCTGCAGGGCGTGCTGTCGGTGATCGGCTCGCCGGTGCCGAGCGAGTTCATGCTGATGCTGCCCTACATCGTGACCGTGGTCGCGGTGGCCGGCCTGGTCGGCATCTCCCGCGGTCCGGCCGCCGTGGGCCTGCCGTACCGAAAGTCCTAGCGCCCCTCAGCAGCACCCACGAGGCCCCCGGCTCGCTCCTCGAGCCGGGGGCCTCGTGCGTTGAGTCGAGACTTCTACGAGTCGAATCGAGACTTTCTACCGGTCGAGTCGAGGGCGGAGTCAGGCGGTCGAAGCAACGCTGAGTGATTGGCGGTGTGGTGATGCCGAAGTTCGTGCCGTACGACGATGTGAACGAGGTCTTCGACCTGGTCTGTTCAGGGATGTCGTTCCAGGC
>NZ_JABJRA010000028.1 GCF_013155365.1 Nocardioides sp. zg-DK7169 | reverse complement strand
TGTCGCGTGCCGGGTCTGATGGAGGCTCTCATTCCACGGAAGGATGAGAGTCATGGCAGCACCGAGGAAGTACCCGGACGAGCTTCGGGAGCGGGCGATCCGGATGGCGGTCGATCTGCGGCGTGACCCTGCGACTCGCTCCGGTGCGCTCAAGCGCGTTGGTGAGCAGCTCGGGATCAACCCCGAGACGCTGCGCAACTGGGTCAACCAGGCCGAGATCGACGAGGGCCACCGGCCCGGCGTCACCACCGCCGAGGCGCAGCGCATCGCCGAGCTGGAGCGCGAGGTCAAGGAGTTGCGTCGGGCGAATGAGATCTTGCGGACGGCGTCGGCGTTTTTCGCCGCGGCGGAGCTCGACCGCAAGCTGAAGTAAGCACCGAGGTGCTGGTCGACTACATCGACCAGCACCGCGATCGGTTCGGGGTCGAGCCGATCTGCCGGGTCCTGTGCAGGGCCGGGATGCAGATCGCCCCGAGCACCTACTACGCCGCCAAGTCCCGGCCACCGTCCGCACGGGCGGTCGCCGATGAGCAGCGGCTGGAGGTCATCCGCAAGGTCCATGCCGCCAACTACGGCGTCTATGGGGTACGCAAGATGCACGCTGAACTCAACCGGCGCGGTCACCGGATCGCCCGGTGCACGGTGCACCGCCTGATGCGCACCGACGGGCTACGTGGGATCAGCCGTGCGAAGGGTCCGCGCACGACCGTTCCGGGGAGCGGTCCCGACAGTCGTCCGGACCTGCTGGACCGCAACTTCAAGGCGCCAGCCCCGAACCGGGTTTGGGTCGCGGACATCACCTACTGCCGCACCTTCGCCGGCTGGGTCTACGCCGCGTTCGTCATCGACGTCTACTCCCGTCG
>NZ_JABJRA010000027.1 GCF_013155365.1 Nocardioides sp. zg-DK7169 | reverse complement strand
GCGGCGGCCTCAGGTGGTCGGTGCAACATCCAGTAGTTCGCGGAGCCTATCGGCGGGGGTGTCCCAGTCGAGGGTCTGTCGGGGTCGGATGTTGAGGAGGCGTTCCATCTCGGCGATGTCCTCGTCGCTGACCTGGTTGAAGTCAGTTCCCTTGGAGTGGAAGTCGCGCACGAGGCCGTTGGTGTTCTCGTTGGTGCCGCGTTGCCAGGGGCTGTGCGGGTCCGCGAAGTAGACCCCGCACCCGGTGGCCAGGGTGAACGTCGCGTGCGTGGCCATCTCGCTGCCCTGGTCCCAAGTCAGCGACCGGCGCAGCGACTCGGGCAGGCTGCTCATCATCTCCACGAGCGTGGCCGCGACCGTGGCAGCGTCGTGGGTCATCGGTAGCCGCCGGATCAAGGCGTATCTGGTGGCGCGCTCGACCAGCGTGACCAAGGCCGACTTACCACCGGCACCGATGACCAGGTCGCCCTCCCAGTGGCCCGGTACAGCTCGGTCGGCGGCCTCGGGCGGGCGCTGGCTGATGTGAGCCTCGGCCCCGATCCAGGACCGGCCCCCACGCGAGGGCAGCTTCGATCGCGGTCGCCGAGTGCTACGACCCGAACGCAGCGCCTTCTCCAGCGCCAGCTCCTCACGCAACGATCCTTTGCCCTGCACGTAGAGGGCTTGGTAGATCGTCTCGTGGCTCACCTGCATATCGTCGCGCCCCGGATAGGCCCGGCGTAGATCATGACTGACCTGTTCAGGAGAGAACCGGTCGCGCAGCCGATGCAGCACCGCAGCACGCAACTCGCCGCCCTCGCCCAGCCTGACCGGTTTGGGCCGCGAGCGGCGCGCCAGCGTCATCGCCTGCGCGCCCGCGGCCTGGTAGCGGCCGTCGTGGGTATTACGCGCCAGCTCGCGTCCCACCGTGCTGGGTGAACTCCCAACTCGGTCGCGATCCTCGCCGGGCAGCGCCCCTCACTTCGGCGGATCTGGATCAACGCCCGCCCGGCCTGCGTCAACCGCCCGTGCTGATCGACCCAATCGCCCTCGATCGAGGGCGTTCTCGCCCCGACGACCCCACCGTGGCGTCCCCTGCGCATCTGCATGCCCGCGAGCCTGGACCACTCCCGCAGCGTGCCCCGATCAATCCCGACCAG
>NZ_JABJRA010000026.1 GCF_013155365.1 Nocardioides sp. zg-DK7169 | reverse complement strand
GGCGAGGTCAACCGGTGTTAGCAACGGTCAGGCTGCTGGCCGGTTGGCCAGCAGCTGGTCCAGCGCTTGGGCTGGGGTCCGCATGTCGAGGGTAGGACGTGGTCGTGCGTTGAGGCTCGCGGCGACCCGGCGTAGGTCGGCGGCGGTGAAGCGGGACAGGTCGCTGCCCTTGGTCAACCAGTGCCGCAGCAACCGGTTGGTGTTCTCGTTGGTGCCGCGCTGCCAGGGCGAGTGCGGGTCGCAGAAGTAGACCGGCATCGACAGCTCGAGCTGGACCTTCTCGTAGCGCGCCAGCTCGGTGCCACGGTCCCAGGTCAACGACAACCGCAGATGCTCAGGCAGCTGCGACATCTCGCGGATCATGGCCTCGGCCACGGAATCGGCGTCGTGGCGCTCAGGCAGGTGCAGCAGGATCGTGAACCGGGTGCTGCGTTCGACCAACGTCCCGACCACGACCCCGCCTGCGGTGCCCATGACCAGATCGCCCTCCCAATGCCCTGGCACCGCGCGGTCGGCGACCTCGGCAGGACGCTGGCTGATCTTGAACGCTTCCTTGTACGGGCTGTTGGCCCGTTTCAGTCCGCCGTGGGGCTTGCGGCGCGGACGCTTGGTCGAGAGCTGTTGGTGCAGGTCCTTCCGCAGCGCACCGCGGGTCTGGACGTAGAGCGCCTGGTAGATCGTCTCGTGCGACACACGACCCATGATCATGTGCGGCGACTCCTCACGCAGGACCCGGGCGATCAGCTTCGGTGACCAGCCATCGTCCATCCAGGCCTCGATCCGACGGCACAGGCCTGGCTCGGCGACCAGCCGGAACTCCTTGGGGCGCCGCCGGCGTTCATGCGCCACACGGTGCGCGACCGGTGCCCAGTAGGAGCCGTCGGCACCGCGGTTGCGGGCAACCTCGCGGCTGATCACGGACTTGTCCCGACCGATCTCTCCTGCGATGCGCCTATAGGACCATCCGGCTCGTAGCCCGGCCGCGATCACCGCACGGTCCTCACTGGTCACCGGCCGACGCTGCTGCCCGCCCTCAGCACGGCCGGGTCTGCCGGGCGGTGCACTGCCGGGCAGACCGCCGTGCATGCCCATCTGGATCAAGTGCCCCATGACCCCTGATGCTCGCCACCATCGGGTCGCCGAGGACTGCGCCACACCGACCGCAGCCGCCGCAGCCTGGAACGACATCCCTGAACAGACCAGGTCGAAGACCTCGTTCACATCGTCGTACGGCACGAACTTCGGCATCACCACACCGCCAATCACTCAGCGTTGCTTCGACCGCCTGACTCCGCC
>NZ_JABJRA010000025.1 GCF_013155365.1 Nocardioides sp. zg-DK7169 | reverse complement strand
ACCAAGGCAAAGCCAAGATCATGTCGACGGGGCATAACAAACTAATTCGTCGACTATATGACACACTGTTGAGTTCTCAAGGATCAGACACACCCGATAGTCGGCCTCTCGGCCTCCCCCTCGGGGCGTGCACTACTTTACCTCGGACTTTCCCGCCTTGCAAACCGGCCCATTTCCCGTTTCCCACACCCAATAATTCAAGGCCTGGAAAAGCTGGAAAACATTCTCGGCTATTCGGCGAGTTTCTCCGTGGAGAATCTTGCCTCACAACCGCCGGTCAAGCAATTCGGGGTTTTAGCCCCTCCCCCGCCCGAGCGCAGGCCACCGCACGCGGCGCCATGACACAGTCACGAACGAGACGGCCACCCACACCAGCAAGCCACCAGCCCTAGACCGGACCGGCACCCCGCTGCACTGGGCAACGACGAGAAGATTACGTGCCGGGGCCTCGGGCACACAACTCGGGGCGGCGTGACGCCGCCCACCACGGCCAGCGGCGTCTGCGCCACCGGGCCGACCGGCTGGGTCAGCGGACCTCGACGCCGGCGAACTTCTTCTTACCCCGGCGCAGCACGAGCCATGCGCCGTCGATCAGATCGGTTCGCGCGGGCACGGCCTCGGCGTCCTCGACCCTCACGTTGTTCAGGTAGGCCCCGCCCTCGGTGATGGTGCGCCGCGCCTCGCCCCGGCTTTTCGCGAGCCCGGTGTCGACGAGCAGGTCCACCACGCTCGGGAGCTCAGCGCCGTCGACGGTGATCGACCCGGCCTCACGCAGCGCGGCACCCAGGGTCTCGCCCCCCAGCCCGGAGAGGTCTCCCCCACCGAACAGGGCCGCCGAGGCCGCCTTGATCCGCGCGGTCTCCTCCGCCCCGTGCACCAGGGTGGTCACCTGCTCGGCCAGCGCCTTCTGCGCCGCACGGAGGAACGGCTTCTCCCGGTGGGTCTCCTCCAGCGCCTCGATCTCCTCGCGGGACAGGAAGGTGAAGGCCTTGAGCAGCTCCACCACCTTCTCGTCCTCGACGTTCAGCCAGAACTGGAAGAAGGCGTACGGCGACATCATCTGCGGGTCCAACCAGAGGGCACCGCCCTCGGTCTTGCCGTACTTGGTGCCGTCGGCCTTGGTGATCAGCGGCGTGGCGAAGGCGTGTGCCCGTCCGCCCTCGGCGCGCCGGATCAGCTCGACCCCGCTGGTGAGGTTGCCCCACTGGTCCGAGCCGCCGAACTGCAGCGTGACGCCGTGGTCGCGGAAGAGGTTGAGGAAGTCCATCGACTGGAGCAGCACGTAGCTGAACTCCGTGTAGCTGATGCCGTCCTCGAGGCGCCGCTTCACCACGTCACGGGCGAGCATCCGGTTCACCGGGAAGTGCTTGCCGACGTCGCGCAGGAAGTCGATGGTCGAAAGGCTCGCGGTCCAGTCGTAGTTGTTGACCATCGTCGCGGCGTTCTCGCCGGTGAAGGCGAGGAAGGGCTCGATCTGTCCGCGGACCCGGCGTACCCAGTCGTTGACGGTGTCGAGGGAGTTCAGGGTGCGCTCGCCGGAGTCGCGCGGGTCACCGATCAGACCGGTCGCGCCGCCCACCAGGACGAAGGGCGTGTGCCCGGCGCGCTGGAGGCGCATCGCGGTGACGATCTGCAGCAGGTTGCCCATGTGCAGGCTCGGGGCGGTGGGGTCGAAGCCCACGTAGTACCGCACGCTCCCCTCGGCCAGCGCCGCGCGCAGGGCGTCGAGGTCCGTCGAGTGCGCGACGAGGCCGCGCCACTCGAGGTCGTCCAGGAGGGTGGGGTCGATGGGCACAGGAGGCCTTTCCGGGTCGTCGTTGCTCGGGTCAAGCCTGCCTCATGGCCCAGGTGACCAGCCAGCCGGGCGCGCACCCACACGACGTCTACAGTGGCCCGACGGGCCCGGACGGACTCGGTGGGAAGGACAGCTGGTGATCGCAGGCAGGTACTCGCTCGTGCGCGAGATCGGCCGAGGGGGCATGGGAGCCGTGTGGCTCGGCCGCGACGAGGTGCTCGGACGCGAGGTCGCCCTCAAGCGGATCGGACCGGCTGCCGGCCACGACGACCCGGACGTCTCCCTCGAGCGCGCCGGCCGCGAGGCGCGGCTCGCCGCGCGCCTCAACCACCCGCACGTCGTGGCGGTCTTCGACCTGCTGCGCGAGGGCGAGGACCAGTGGCTGGTGATGGAGCACGTCGCCGGCTCGACCCTCGCCGACCTGGTGCGCTCCGCCGGGTCGCTGTCCCCCGACCAGGCCGCCACTCTTCTCAGCCAGGCCGCGGACGCGCTCGCCGCCGCCCACGAGGCCGGGATCGTGCACCGCGACGTGAAGCCCTCCAACATCCTGGTGACGCCGGACGGCGAGGTGAAGCTCACCGACTTCGGCATCGCCCGTGGCGGCACCGACCTGACGCTGACCCGGACCGGCCTGGTGACCGGCTCGCCGGCCTACCTCGCCCCCGAGGTCGCCTCCGGGCAGCCCGCCAGCGAGGCCAGCGACGTCTGGTCCCTGGGGGCCACGCTCTTCCACGCCCTCGCCGGGCACCCGCCGTACGACGTGGGCGAGAACCTGCTCGGCGCGCTCTACCGGATCGTGCACGAGGAGCCGCCGCGGGTCTCGGACCCGGGCTGGCTCGGTCCGCTCCTGCACGCCACGATGGCCACCGACCCCGCACGGCGCTGGTCGATGCCGCAGGTCCGCGACTTCCTGGCCGCCGGGCCCGACGCTCCCGTTCCCGCCCCGCCGACCCGCTCGGCGCCGGCACCGAGCGGCCGCGGCCGCTCCACCCGGGCGGTGCCGCGCGTGGCCGCCGCTGCGCCGGCCGCCGCCTCGGCCGGGTCGCGACG
>NZ_JABJRA010000024.1 GCF_013155365.1 Nocardioides sp. zg-DK7169 | reverse complement strand
GTCACGCCGCAGATCGACCGCCATCCGGATCGCCCGCTCCCGAAGCTCGTCCGGGTACTTCCTCGGTGCTGCCATGACTCTCATCCTTCCGTGGAATGAGAGCCTCCATCAGACCCGGCACGCGACAAACTGAGCTAACGGCCCAACGGGGCGGAGATTAGCCGTTACCGACCCGCGGGTCAACAGCCTTAGGAGAGGCGCAACGTACTGGCGCGATAGTGCGGCCTGGACCCGAAGTCTGCTCGTCCGACCCAACAGGGACGAACCAAGAGCCGGTCAGTCACATGGATCAAAGCTGGCACCACGTATCCTTCCGTCGTCGCACCACATGGCCCCAAAGGCCTGTCTGGGTCCTCGACGGGCACCGCATCGTTGCACGACGACGCAGCGGCATCGCTAACCATTATCGGACGTCGGCGGCGAGGGCGGCTTCCTCACGCGCCGTGAGGAAGCCGGCTACTCCGAGACGACTTCGACAGTCTTCGGATCGCCGAGGGAGCCATACTCCACGATCGACACGTCCCGCCCGTACTGCGCGAGCGCCCATCGCGCGAGATCGCGCGCCTCGTCAAGCGTCTGGAACTCCCCCAGAGTTGCCGGGAGGCTGCGGTCGGGGTCCTGCGGATTCGGAAGGGCGTATTCGATGCGGTACATGGTCCCATTCGATCACGCTGCGCCGCGCGGTCCGCTCGTCGTCGTCGCCAGTGGCGATTCTCTGCTTCCGTCAGCCGGCGGCGCCCGCGTCCGTTTAACTGTCAGCGCGCCTGGCGACGCAAGGCGTACGCGACCTCAGACTCTTCGGCTCGAGCGAGGGGACTGCTGCACGATCGGGTGACAGGTTGGGTCACGCAGCCTGAGTGGCTGGCGCGGTCATGATGGTCTCGAACTCGATGGGGGTCAACCGCCCGAGAGCGGCCTGTCTACGGCGGCGGTGGTACGTCCTCTCGATCCATCGCGCGATCGCGATTCGGAGTTCTTCGCAGGTGGCCCAGGTGCGGCGGTCCAGCACGTTCTTCTGCAGTAGAGCGAAGAAGGACTCCATGGCGGCGTTGTCGCCGGCGGCGCCGACGCGGCCCATGGATCCGACCATGTTGTGACGGTTGAGCGCGTGCACGAATTTCCTGCTGCGGAATTGAGAGCCGCGGTCGCTGTGGACGACGCAACCGGCGACATCGACCCGGCGAGCCACGGCGTTGTTGAGTGCGGTCACCGCGAGCCGCGACTTCATACGGGAGTCGATGGAGTAGCCGACGATGCGGTTGGAGTAGACGTCCTTGATCGCGCAGAGGTAGAGCTTGCCCTCACCGGTGCGGTGCTCGGTGATGTCGGTGAGCCACAGCTGGTTTGGGGCTTCGGCGTTGAACTCGTGTCGCACGACGCCGTGCTTGTCGACGACCGCGCAGAGGTCGTCGTGGACCGGCGGGCCGGGCTTCTTGCCGCTCTTGCCGCGCTTGGGCTTGCCGAAGGCACTCCACCAGCCGTTGGTCGAGCAGATCCGCCACGCCGTTCGCGCAGCCATGACCTCGCCGGCGTCGTGGGCCTCATCGAGGAGGAATCGGTAGCCGAACTCCGGGTCGTCTCGGTGCGCGTCGAACAGGGCGTTGGCGCGGTAGGCCTCCTCGAGCTCGGCGTCGGTGACCGGGTTGGCCAGCCAGCGGTAGTAGGGCTGGCGGGCGATCTTGAGGACCCGGCACGTCACCGTGACGGGGACACCGTCGACGGCCAGCTCGCGGACGAGCGGGTACATCATTTTCCCGGCAGATTGGCCTGCGACAGGTAGGCAGCCGCCCGGCGCAGTACCTCGTTCTCCTGCTCGAGCAGCCGGATCCGCTTCTTGGCCTCACGTAGCTCGGCATTCTCGCTCGCGCTCACGCCCGGCTTCACGCCGTCTTCGACGTCGGCGGTCTTCATCCAGTTCGTCAGGCACGACTCGCTGATCCCGAAGTCGGCAGCGATCTGCTTCAGATGAACACCCGGCTCACGGTTCCTCGCGACGCGGACCACGTCGTCGCGGAACTCCTTGGGGTACGGCTTCGGCACAGTGCACATCCTTCCAGCAGCACCTCTCGGCACCACAGATCAGATGTCACCTACTCGTGCAGCAGTCCCGAGTTGTCGCTCGACCCGCGTCTTTTCGCCGCCGATGTGCGTGCCGCCCCGTTGGGAGGCGCTACTCGTCGTCGTACCCCTCGGGACGGCAGACACGGCAATCGGCCACCACCGAGGTCGGGTCGATTGACCAACCCCGCGGCAACTCAACCTTGCGATCTCCAAAGCTGACCGAGCCGGTCGGATCGACGAAGTCATAGTCGTACCAGAGCCTGAGCCAATTGATGCCTGTGTGGCTAGTCATCTGCACGACCACGCCGCTGCTTCGGTCAACGTGGCCCATTGCAGGGCCGAGCCACAGGCTGTGCTTGCTCTCGCCGTGGGTGTCTGCGAGATGGCCCATCACAGCGACCACGTCTTCGCGGATCTCCAACCCCATCTGCACGTGTCTCAGGTTAGAAGAACCATCAAGAAACTCGATCATGCCAGGGCTGATGGCCGCGCCGACCTGCGCGAGTCGACATCCGATGTGTTTGACCCAGTAGCGAGTCAGCAGTTCCATCCCGTCTTGCCAGGCGTCGCCAAAAACGTCGTTCCAATCAAGTATCCCGGTACTGAGAACGTAATCTCCGGAATCGCGAATGTAGTCCGCGAGGGCGTCATACGCACGATCGAAGGCTTGGCTTCTAGCGGTGTTGCAACTGTGGCAAAGAGATTTTTCGAACTTGAGGCCCTTTGCGCGTGACGATTGAGGTGCAAGCACGCGATCTGCCAGGTGAGCGACGGCGGTGGGGCCGCGCCATGCGCCATCCCCGAACGCACGGACGAGATCAGAACGCTTGAATTTGTGCTCTCCACTACTTGCTGCGGCCCCACACCACCAACATCGAGGGTTCCCCACGGTCATGTCCTTAGTAGACACGGGCCAGCGCTCGGCCGCGTAAGAAGTTGCGTCCTTCCGCCGCATGTCGGCGCCACTTCGGGCCGCACCCTCACACCGAGGTGCGGCGTCTAGTGACATGATCCGCTCGTGGACGCGCGGACTCAGCGGGACGAATCTTTTTGGGTGCGGGTCAGGGCTTGGGAGCTGGGCGATCAGCTGTCCGTCGGAGAAGTCCTTCCGAGTCAGGCGATCCGTGTCACGGGGACGGTCGAGCCGTTCCACGCTCCGACGCGAGAGCGGATCTCGCAAGCTGACGGACCCCTCGTCGACCCCGACGCGGTCGAATATGTCGTGACTGGGTCTGTGGTCACGGCCACGGACTACCAGTCCGACACGGGATCCGGGCCTCGTCACGCGGGAACCGACGTCGTGTTGTCCGTGAACGGCGACCTGATGCAGTCCCAGATCGCGGGGCCAGCATCAGGCATCGACATCGGCTCGGCTCTGACCGTGCGAGGCCGTCTGTCCCACATCGGGGACTATGAGTGGGATGCCTTCGGGTTGGTAGATACGCGCCGGGCGTGGGCCATCGAGGAAGTGCATCGCCTGCCCGACGACGACCTCATGCTTCGACTTCGCCCCGCTGCCTCACTGGCTTAGCACCACGGCGCGAAGATCCGCGCCTGCGGCGATGTGCACGTGAGCGTTCGTGTCTCGACGGTTCGGAATAGTCTCGGGTCGTGTCCCGAGGTTCGGAGCGTCGACAAGCAGGTGACGCGGTTGCGGCGTACCACGAGGCGAGGCTTGCCGAACTCGTCGAGCACGTGGCTGCGGCTACCGACCGATTCCGCGATGGTGAACTGGACGCGTTCGGTGTCGACCTCGTCTTGTTCCAGTACTCACGTGCCGCCAAGGAGCTCTGGAAGTTTGTCGCGTGCCGGGTTCAGTGGAGGCTCTGAACTGACGCGCTGAGGGTAGTCGGCGCGGGGTTGTGCCGGTAGTGCTCGTCCTCGAACTCAACGGGTGGGACGAGGCCGATCTCGCCGTGCAGGCGT
>NZ_JABJRA010000023.1 GCF_013155365.1 Nocardioides sp. zg-DK7169 | reverse complement strand
TTGTCCGGCGGCGTCCTACTCTCCCACAACCTCTCGGTTGCAGTACCATCGGCGCTGAAAGGCTTAACTTCCGGGTTCGGGATGGGACCGGGTGTTTCCCTTTCGCTATGGCCGCCGTAACTCTATCGACTCCACCCATCACCACCATCCGTTGCCGGGGTGGGTGTCTGGGGAGCCAAGCCACTATTCACATGTATGTGCCATGTGTTGTCTGTGTTGGATCGTGGACGCGATCATGCGCAATTCAGGCGTTGTCGTTTCAGTAAAGTGAGTGTAAGACAAGCCCTCGGCCTATTAGTACCGGTCGGCTAGGCATTGCTGCTGTACACCTCCGGCCTATCAACCCAGTGTTCTGCTGGGGGCCTTACCCCGTTAACCGGGTGGGAAACCTCATCTTGAAACGTGCTTCCCGCTTAGATGCATTCAGCGGTTATCACTTCCGAACGTAGCCAACCAGCCGTGCCCCTGGCGGGACAACTGGCACACCAGAGGTTCGTCCATCCCGGTCCTCTCGTACTAGGGACAGCCTTTCTCAAGTTTCCTGCGCGCGCGGCGGATAGGGACCGAACTGTCTCACGACGTTCTAAACCCAGCTCGCGTGCCGCTTTAATGGGCGAACAGCCCAACCCTTGGGACCTGCTCCAGCCCCAGGATGCGACGAGCCGACATCGAGGTGCCAAACCATCCCGTCGATATGGACTCTTGGGGAAGATCAGCCTGTTATCCCCGGGGTACCTTTTATCCGTTGAGCGACGCCGCTTCCACATGCCGACGCCGGATCACTAGTTCCGACTTTCGTCCCTGCTCGACATGTCTGTCTCACAGTCAAGCTCCCTTGTGCACTTACACTCAACACCTGATTGCCAACCAGGCTGAGGGAACCTTTGAGCGCCTCCGTTACATTTTAGGAGGCAACCGCCCCAGTTAAACTACCCATCAGGCACTGTCCCTGATCCGGATTACGGACCTAGGTTAGACATCTAGTACGACCAGAGTGGTATTTCAACGATGACTCCACAACCACTGGCGTGGCCACTTCACAGTCTCCCACCTATCCTACACAAGCCGAACCAAACACCAATACCAAACTATAGTAAAGGTCCCGGGGTCTTTCCGTCCTGCCGCGCGTAACGAGCATCTTTACTCGTAGTGCAATTTCGCCGAGTCCACGGTTGAGACAGCGCCCAAGTCGTTACTCCATTCGTGCAGGTCGGAACTTACCCGACAAGGAATTTCGCTACCTTAGGATGGTTATAGTTACCACCGCCGTTTACTGGGGCTTAAGTTCTCAGCTTCGAACTTGCGTTCTAACCGGTCCCCTTAACCTTCCAGCACCGGGCAGGAGTCAGTCCGTATACATCGTCTTACGACTTAGCACGGACCTGTGTTTTTAGTAAACAGTCGCTTGGGCCTGGTCTCTGCGGCCCTTCACGCTTCCCCAGCAAGTGGGTACACGATCCGGGCCCCCCTTCTCCCGAAGTTACGGGGGCATTTTGCCGAGTTCCTTAACCATGGTTCGCTCGATCGCCTTGGTATTCTCTACCTGATCACCTGAGTCGGTTTGGGGTACGGGCGGCGCATAGCTCGCTAGAGGTTTTTCTCGACAGCATAGGATCACCGACTTCCCCAAAAGGGTCCCCATCACATCTCAGGATCGACATCAAAGTCAGCCACCCGGATTTGCCTAGGCGGCTCCCTATATGCTTGGCCGTACACAACCATCGGTACGGTTCGACTACCTTCCTGCGTCACCCCATCGCTTGACTACTACCAGATCGGGTCCCACGCTACGCCGCAGCCTCTTCCCCCGAAGGAGTCGATAACCGCGGTTTCAGATGGTTAGCATCACCAGGTTCGTCATGGGCGCTACTTTGCCGGTACGGGAATATCAACCCGTTGTCCATCGACTACGCCTGTCGGCCTCGCCTTAGGTCCCGACTTACCCAGGGCAGATTAGCTTGACCCTGGAACCCTTGATCATTCGGCGCAGGAGTTTCTCACTCCTGATTCGCTACTCATGCCTGCATTCTCACTCGTGTCGCATCCACCACTAGATCACTCTGCGGCTTCACCCGCGACACGACGCTCCCCTACCCATCCACACACCCTTTCGGGCTCTCCACACAAGGTGGGTGCGAATGCCATAGCTTCGGCGGATGACTTGAGCCCCGCTACATTGTCGGCGCGGAATCACTTGACCAGTGAGCTATTACGCACTCTTTCAAGGGTGGCTGCTTCCAAGCCAACCTCCTGGTTGTCACTGCGACTCCACATCCTTTTCCACTTAGTCACCGCTTAGGGGCCTTAGCTGATGGTCTGGGCTGTTTCCCTCTCGACTACGGAGCTTATCCCCCGCAGTCTCACTGCTGCGCTCTCACTTACCGGCATTCGGAGTTTGGCTAACGTCAGTAACCTGGTAGGGCCCATCGGCTATCCAGTGCTCTACCTCCGGCAAGAAACACGCAACGCTGCACCTAAATGCATTTCGGGGAGAACCAGCTATCACGAAGTTTGATTGGCCTTTCACCCCTATCCACAGGTCATCCCCTCAGTTTTCAACCTAAGTGGGTTCGGTCCTCCACGCGGTCTTACCCGCGCTTCAACCTGCCCATGGATAGATCACTTCGCTTCGGGTCTTGAGCGCGCTACTGAAACGCCCTATTCGGACTCGCTTTCGCTACGGCTTCCCCACACGGGTTAACCTCGCAACACACCGCAAACTCGCAGGCTCATTCTTCAAAAGGCACGCCGTCACAACCCACAAGGGATCGCTCCGACGGATTGTAGGCACATGGTTTCAGGTACTGTTTCACTCCCCGCCAGGGGTACTTTTCACCTTTCCCTCACGGTACTTGTCCGCTATCGGTCATCAAGGAGTATTTAGGCTTAACAGGTGGTCCTGCCAGATTCACACGGAATTTCAGGGGTTCCGTGTTACTTGGGATCCCACTCGACAGCCACAGCCTTACACCTACGGGGCTATCACCCTCTACGGCTCCACTTTCCAATGGAATTCGACTTCAACTGTGGTTTCTTACTGTCTGGATCGCCGGCAGACGACCCTGAATGGTCCCACAACCCCCCATACGCAACCCCTGCCGGGTATCACACGCATGAGGTTTAGCCTGATCCGATTTCGCTCGCCACTACTCTCGGAATCACTATTGTTTTCTCTTCCTACCGGTACTGAGATGTTTCACTTCCCGGCGTTCCCTCCACACACCCTATATATTCAGGTGCAGGTAACTGGACATGACTCCAGCTGGGTTTCCCCATTCGGACACCCCCGGATCACAGCTTGGTTGCCAACTCCCCGGGGCTTATCGCAGGCTCCTACGTCCTTCATCGGCTCTTGATGCCAAGGCATCCACCATGTGCCCTTCATAGCTTGTCTCACAAACACTCAACAAAAACTACAAAGACTTAATTGCAATATGCACACCAACCCACACCGGATCACTCCGATACAGCTTGCGTGCAAGATGCTCGCGTCCACTATCCAGTTCACAAACAACCAACCCACCAACCACCACCACCCCAACCATCAGGGCAGCAACCGAAGGAGGCACTTGAGCTCACAACCCATGCGGGCTGATCCCTCAAAGCTCAACAGCGTGTCACACGACCAATCCCCACCACACGAACCGCACCAGGTTCCACACCCCACCAGCAAGAGCCGGCGGGATAGTACTGAGGCACGACCATGCACCAGGCACAGCCATTCATCGACGATTCCACTAGTGAACACCACCATGCGCAACCGAACAGGCGCCGGTTGTCGGGGCGTGTGCTCCTTAGAAAGGAGGTGATCCAGCCGCACCTTCCGGTACGGCTACCTTGTTACGACTTCGTCCCAATCGCCAGCCCCACCTTCGACGGCTCCCTCCCACAAGGGGTTAGGCCACCGGCTTCGGGTGTTGCCGACTTTCGTGACGTGACGGGCGGTGTGTACAAGGCCCGGGAACGTATTCACCGCAGCGTTGCTGATCTGCGATTACTAGCGACTCCGACTTCATGGGGTCGAGTTGCAGACCCCAATCCGAACTGAGACCGGCTTTTTGGGATTCGCTCCCCCTCACGGGATCGCAGCCCTTTGTACCGGCCATTGTAGCATGCGTGAAGCCCTGGACATAAGGGGCATGATGACTTGACGTCATCCCCACCTTCCTCCGAGTTGACCCCGGCAGTCTCCTATGAGTCCCCACCATGACGTGCTGGCAACATAGGACGAGGGTTGCGCTCGTTGCGGGACTTAACCCAACATCTCACGACACGAGCTGACGACAGCCATGCACCACCTGTATACCGACTAAAAGGGGCTCTATCTCTAGAGCTTTCCGGCATATGTCAAACCCAGGTAAGGTTCTTCGCGTTGCATCGAATTAATCCGCATGCTCCGCCGCTTGTGCGGGCCCCCGTCAATTCCTTTGAGTTTTAGCCTTGCGGCCGTACTCCCCAGGCGGGGCGCTTAATGCGTTAGCTGCGGCACGGAACCCATGGAATAGGCCCCACACCTAGCGCCCAACGTTTACGGTGTGGACTACCAGGGTATCTAATCCTGTTCGCTCCCCACACTTTCGCTCCTCAGCGTCAGGTAATGCCCAGAGAACCGCCTTCGCCACCGGTGTTCCTCCTGATATCTGCGCATTTCACCGCTACACCAGGAATTCCGTTCTCCCCTGCATACCTCTAGTCTGCCCGTATCGGAAGCCAGCTCAGAGTTAAGCCCTGAGTTTTCACTCCCGACGCGACAAACCGCCTACGAGCCCTTTACGCCCAATAATTCCGGACAACGCTCGCACCCTACGTATTACCGCGGCTGCTGGCACGTAGTTGGCCGGTGCTTCTTCTGTACCTACCGTCACTCTCGCTTCGTCGGTACTGAAAGAGGTTTACAACCCGAAGGCAGTCATCCCTCACGCGGCGTTGCTGGATCAGGCTTTCGCCCATTGTCCAATATTCCCCACTGCTGCCTCCCGTAGGAGTCTGGGCCGTGTCTCAGTCCCAGTGTGGCCGGTCACCCTCTCAGGCCGGCTACCCGTCGAAGCCTTGGTGAGCCATTACCTCACCAACAAGCTGATAGGCCGCGAGCACATCCTGCGCCGAAAAACTTTCCACGACCCACCATGCAGTGGGTCGTCATATCCGGTATTAGCCACCGTTTCCGATGGTTATCCCGAAGCGCAGGGCAGATTACTCACGTGTTACTCACCCGTTCGCCGCTCGTGTACCCCCGAAAGGGCCTTACCGCTCGACTTGCATGTGTTAAGCACGCCGCCAGCGTTCGTCCTGAGCCAGGATCAAACTCTCCGTTGAAAAACAACACCACAACCACTCGAAGAGCAGTCATGGAAAAAGAGATGCCCCTGACAGGAGAAACTAGCTGACAAAAATTGTCTAACCAGAATCATTGTCAAAGAAACCATCGACACCACCAAGGCAAAGCCAAGATCATGTCGACGGGGCATAACAAACTAATTCGTCGACTATATGACACACTGTTGAGTTCTCAAGGATCAGACACACCCG
>NZ_JABJRA010000022.1 GCF_013155365.1 Nocardioides sp. zg-DK7169 | reverse complement strand
CAGAATCATTGTCAAAGAAACCATCGACACCACCAAGGCAAAGCCAAGATCATGTCGACGGGGCATAACAAACTAATTCGTCGACTATATGACACACTGTTGAGTTCTCAAGGATCAGACACACCCGATAGTCGGCCTCTCGGCCTCCCCCTCGGGGCTTGCACTACTTTACCTCGGACTTTCCCGCCTTGCAAACCGGCCCGTTTCCCGTTTCCCACGCCCAATAATTCAAGGCCTGGAAAAGCTGGAAAACATTCTCGGCTATTCGGCGAGTTTCTCCGTGGAGAATCTTGCCTCACAACCGCCGGTCAAGCAATTCGGGGCTTTTCAGTCCCTGCCCTGCGCGCTGAGCACACGACACCGCAAGGGCGCCGCGCAACTTCCGCGAACAAGACGGCCACCCCACACCCACGCCTGCGACTCCTTGACCGGAGGCCGCACCCGCTGCACTGGGGCAACTCGGAGAACATTACGTGCGCCATGCCCATCCGGCAAGTCGACGGAACGTGACCCCCGCCACGCTCCGGGATACGCCGACGGCCGGGAGCACGCAGTGCGTGCTCCCGGCCGTCGGGTGGTGATGTCGGCAGGCGCTCAGGTGAGCTTCTCGAGGATCAGCTCGCGGACCCGGCCGGCGTCGGCCTGCCCGCGCATCTCCTTCATGACCGCGCCGATGAGCGCGCCCGCGGCGGCCACCTTGCCGTCGCGGATCTTGTCCGCGACGTCGGGGTTCGCGGCGATCGCGTTGTCGACGGCGCTGGACAGCGCGCCCTCGTCGGAGACGATCGCGAGGCCGCGCTTCTCCACGATCTCCTCGGGAGTGCCCTCCCCCGCGATCAGCCCGTCGAAGACCTGGCGGGCCAGCTTGTCGTTGAGCGAGCCGGCGTCGACCAGCTTCTGCACCGAGGCGACGTCCCCGGGCGTCACGCCCAGGGCCGCCAGCTCGAGGCCGGAGTCGTTGGCACGGCGGGCCAGCTCGGAGAGCCACCACTTGCGCGCCGCCTGCGGCGAGGCGCCGGCGGCGATGGTCTCCTCGACCAGGCCGAGCGCACCCGCGCCGACGGTGTCGCGCATCTCCAGGTCGGAGAAGCCCCACTCGGCCTGCAGGCGGGCCCGCTTCTGCGTCGGGTTCTCCGGCAGCGTGCCGCGCAGCTCCTCCACCCACTCGCGGCTCGGCGCCACGGGCACCAGGTCGGGCTCGGGGAAGTAGCGGTAGTCCTCGGCGTCGGACTTCTCCCGGCCGCTCGTGGTGATGCCGGTGTCCTCGTGCCAGTGCCGCGTCTCCTGCAGGATCGAGGCCCCCGAGTTCAGGATCGCCGCGTGCCGCTGCATCTCATAGCGCACCGCGCGCTCGACCGAGCGCAGCGAGTTCACGTTCTTGGTCTCGGTGCGGGTGCCGAGCACCTCGCTGCCCTGGGGGGCGAGCGAGAGGTTGACGTCCGCGCGGATCGAGCCCTGGTCCATCCGGGCATCGGAGACCCCGAGGGCCAAGATCAGCTCACGCAGCTGGGCGACGTACGCCCGGGCGATCTCCGGGGCCTTCTCCCCCGCGCCCACGATCGGGCGGGTGACGATCTCGATCAGGGGGATGCCGGCGCGGTTGTAGTCGACCAGCGAGTGCGAGGCGCCGTGGATGCGCCCGGTGGCGCCGCCGACGTGCAGCGACTTGCCGGTGTCCTCCTCCATGTGGGCGCGCTCGATCTCGACCCGGAAGACCTCGGTCCCCCCGTCGCCGTCGTCGAGCGTGACGTCCATCCACCCGTCGAAGGCGATCGGCTCGTCGTACTGCGAGGTCTGGAAGTTCTTCGGCATGTCCGGGTAGAAGTAGTTCTTCCGCGCGAAGCGGCACCACTCCGCGATGTCGCAGTTCAGCGCGAGGCCGATGCGGATCGCCGACTCCACCGCCTTGGCGTTGACCACCGGCATCGCGCCCGGCAGGCCCAGGCAGGTGGGGCAGACCTGGGTGTTGGGCTCGGCGCCGAACTCCGTGGGGCAGCCGCAGAACATCTTGGTGTTCGAGTTGAGCTCGACGTGGACCTCCAGGCCCAGCGCCGGGTCGTAGGACGCCAGCACGTCGTCGAACGGGACCAGCGCGGCCCCGGTGTGCGTCGCGGTCATCGGGCGATCTCCTGTCGCTCGTCGAGAGCGGGGGCGCGGTCCAGCAGCGGACCGCCCCACTGCTCGGTCAGTGCGGCCTCGAGGGCGGCGCCGACGCGGTAGAGGCGGTCGTCGGCCAGGGCCGGGGCCAGGATCTGGAAGCCGGCCGGCAGCCCGTCCTCGTCGGCGAGGCCGCTGGGCAGCGAGATGCCCGGGACACCGGCGAGGTTGGCCGGGATGGTGGCGAGGTCGTTGAGGTACATCGCCAGCGGGTCGTCGAGCTTCTCGCCCAGCTTGAAGGCGGTGGTCGGCGCGGTCGGCGACACCAGCACGTCGGCCTTCTCGAAGGCCGCCTCGAAGTCGCGGGTGATCAGCGTGCGGACCTTCTGCGCGGTGCCGTAGTAGGCGTCGTAGTAGCCGCTGGACAGCGCGTAGGTGCCCAGGATGATGCGGCGCTTGACCTCGTCGCCGAAGCCGGCGTCGCGGCTGGCGCGCATGACGTCCTCCGCGGACGGGTCGTCGATCCCCTCGGGGAGGACCCGCAGGCCGTAGCGCATCGCGTCGAACTTGGCGAGGTTGCTCGAGGCCTCGCACGGCATGATCAGGTAGTAGGTGGCCAGCGCGTGCACGAAGCTCGGGCAGGACACCTCCACGACCTCGGCGCCGGCCTTCACCAGCAGGTCCAGCGACTCCTGGAACCGGGCCTGGACGCCGGGCTGGTAGCCCTCGCCCTGCAGCTCCTTGATGACGCCGACGCGCAGGCCGGAGAGGTCGCCGGCCGCGCCCTGGCGGGCCGCCTCGACGAGGGCGGGGACCGGCTGGTCGACCGAGGTCGAGTCGAGCGGGTCGTGGCCGCCGAGCAGCTCGTGCAGCAGCGCGGAGTCGAGCACCGTGCGGGTGACCGGGCCGACCTGGTCGAGGCTGTTGGCCATCGCCACGAGGCCGTAGCGCGAGATCCCGCCGTACGTCGGCTTCACACCGACCGTGCCGGTCACCGCGCCGGGCTGGCGGATCGACCCGCCGGTGTCGGTGCCGATTGCGAGCGGGGCCTCGAAGGCGGCGACGGCCGCGGCCGATCCGCCGCCGGAGCCGCCGGGGATGCGAGTCTGGTCCCACGGGTTGCGGGTGGGGCCGTAGGCGGAGTGCTCGGTGGAGGAGCCCATCGCGAACTCGTCCATGTTGGTCTTGCCCAGGATCGGCAGGCCCGCGGCCTTCAGCTTCGCGACGACGGTGGCGTCGTACGGCGGCACCCAGCCCTCGAGGATCTTCGAGCCGCAGGTGGTCGGCAGCCCCTCGGTGGTCAGCACGTCCTTGACCGCGACCGGCACGCCGTCGAGGTAGGAGGCGGGGGTGCCGGCGGCGCGGCGGGCGTCGGACTCGCGGGCGCTCGCGAGCGCACCCTCCGCGTCGACGTGGAGGAAGGCGTGGACGCCGGACGCGGCGTCGCCGTCGACCGCGGCGATCCGGTCGAGGTGGGCCTGGGTCAGCTCGACCGAGGTCACCTCCCCGGCCGCGAGGGCGTCGGCGAGCTCGGCCGCGGAGCGGCGGGTCCAGTCGGTGGTCGGGTCGCTCACTGCTCGTCTCCCAGGATGCGCGGCACGGAGAACCGCTGCTGCTCGGACTCGGGGGCGCCGGCCAGCGCCTGCTCGGCGGTGAGGCCGGGGCGCACGACGTCCTCGCGGAACACGTTGGTCAGGGGCAGCGGGTGCGAGGTCGGGGGCACGTCGTCACCGGCCACGCCGCTGATCGAGGCGACCGACTCGAGGATCACCGACAGCTGGGGTGCAAGGTGGTCGAGCTCGGCATCGGACAGGTCGATCCGGGCGAGGTCCGCCAGGTGCGCGACCTCGTCTCGGGAGATCTCAGGCATGCCCCCATCCTAGGTGCCCGGCGCGCCCGCACGACGAGTCGGTCCGTCGGCCTACGCTGACTCGGTGCCGACGCCGCCCGACGCTCCTGCCCCTCCGTGCCGGGTGCTCCTCGCCGGGCGCAGCGGCTCGGGCAAGACCACCTTGGGTCGCCGGCTCGCCGAGGTGCTCGCGATTCCCCACGTCGAGCTCGACGCGCTGCACCACGGACCCGGTTGGACCCCGCGCCCGGAGTTCCTCGACGACGTCGACCGGCTGGCCAAGGAGGCGCCGCTGCTCAGAGCGCGTCCGGACCGCCCTCGAGCAGCGTCTTGAAGCCGGCCTCGTCGAGGATCGTGAGGCCGAGCTGCTCGGCCTTGTCGGCCTTGGACCCGGCGTTCTCGCCGATCACGACGTAGTCGGTCTTCTTCGACACCGAGCCGGACGCCTTGCCACCGCGGGCCAGGATCGCCTCCTTGGCGGAGTCGCGGCTGAAGTCCTCCAGCGAGCCGGTCACCACGATCGTGAGGCCCTCCAGGGTGCGCGGCACCGAGTCGTCGCGCTCGTCGGCCATCGTGACGCCGGCGCGCTCCCACTTGTCGACGATCTCGACGTGCCACGGCTCCTTGAACCACTCGATGACGGCCTCGGCGATGGTGGGTCCGACGCCCTCGGCAGCGGCGAGCTGCTCCTCGCTGGCCCCCCGGATCGCCGCCATCGAGCCGAACTCGGTGGCCAGCGCGCGGGCCGCGGTCGGCCCGACGTGGCGGATGGACAGCGCGACCAGCACCCGCCACAGCGGCACCTGCTTGCGCTCGGCGAGGTTGGCGAGCAGCTTGGCGCCGTTGGCGGTCAGCTGGGGGCCCTCCTCGTCCTTCTTCGGCGCCCGGGTGAACAGCGGCGCTCGCCGCAGCTGGTCGGCGGTGAGGTCGAAGACGTCGCCCTCGTTGTCGATCACCTGCGCGTCGAGCAGGGCGGTCGCCGCCTCGTAGCCGAGGCCCTCGATGTCGAAGGCGCCGCGCCCGGCGACGTGGAAGACCCGCTCGCGGACCTGGGCGGGGCACTTCTCGTGGTTGGGACAGCGGCGGTCCTTGTCCCCCTCCTTCTGCTCGACCAGCGGCGTCCCGCACGCGGGGCACTCGGTGGGCCCGACCCAGGCGGGCAGACCCTCGGGGCGCAGCGCGAGCACCGGGCCGAGGATCTCCGGGATCACGTCGCCGGCCTTGCGCAGGATGACCGTGTCGCCCGGGCGCACGTCCTTGCGCTCGACCTCGTGGTAGTTGTGCAGGGTGGCGTTCTCGACCGTGGAGCCGGCCACCCGCGTCGGCACCATGACGCCGTACGGCGTGACCCGGCCGGTGCGCCCGACGTTGACCCGGATGTCGAGCAGCTCGGCGTTGACCTCCTCGGGCGGGTACTTGAACGCGATCGCCCATCGCGGCGCCCGGCTGGTGGAGCCGAGCCGGCGCTGCAGGGAGACGTCGTCGACCTTGACCACCACGCCGTCGATCTCGTAGGGCACGATCGTGTGCCGGTTGGCGCCGGCGTTCTCGATGTAGGCCTCGACCTCGGTCAGCGTCGGCACCACCCGGACCTGCTCGCTCACCGGCAGGCCCCAGGCCGCCAGCGCCCGGTAGGCGTGCGACTGCGCCTGGGGCTCGAACCCGCGGCGCTCGCCGATGCCGTGGCAGACCATGCCCAGCGCGCGGGTCGCGGTGACCCGCGGGTCCTTCTGGCGCAGCGAGCCGGCCGCGGCGTTGCGGGGGTTGGCGAAGACCGGCTTGCCGGCCTCGGTCATCGACTCGTTGAGCCGCTCGAAGGACTCGACGGGCAGGAACACCTCGCCGCGGACCTCGATCAGCGCCGGGACCGGGAACTCCTCGGTCGTGGCCAGCCGGTCCGGCACCGCCTCGATGGTGCGGACGTTGGGGGTGACGTCCTCGCCGGTGCGGCCGTCGCCACGGGTCAGCGCGCGCACCAGCCGGCCGTTCTCGTAGAGCAGGTTGATCGCCAGGCCGTCGACCTTGAGCTCGCAGAGCAGGTCCGGCTTCTCGACGCCGTCGCGGCCCAGGCGGGCGTACCAGGCCTCGAGCTCCTCGAAGGAGAACGCGTTGTCGAGGCTCTCCATGCGGCGCAGGTGGTCCACGGCGGTGAACTCGGTGGAGACCGCGCCGCCGACCTTCTGGGTGGGGCTGTCGGGGGTGCGCAGCTCGGGGAACTGCTCCTCGAGCTCCTCCAGGCGGCGCATCCGGCGGTCGAAGTCCGCGTCGTCCAGGGTGGGGGCGTCGAGGACGTAGTAGCGCCAGCGCGCGTCCTCGATCTCCTCGGCCAGCGCACGGTGCTGCTCGCGGGCCTCCTCGGTGGCCGGGGTGGGGTCGCTCATGGGGGCTATCTTGCCGCGCCCCACCGACGTCCGGCTCCCCGCGGTGTCGCCGGGATTTAACCCGTCGCGGGAACATCGCGGGCTTCCTAGCCTGTTGTGACGGAGGACACCCCCCGCCGTCCTCGGCGTCGGGCCCGCGCGTCCCTTCCGCGCAGCCCGCCCCGTCCACCACCTCCCCCGTCCCGCGAAGGAAGCCCCATGTCAGACGCCGCCACGAGCGCCGAGCGCACCGGCACCGGCACCACCCGTCACCTGGGCTGGGCCCTGGTGCTGATCTCGGTCGCGCAGCTGATGGTCGTGCTGGACGGCACGATCGTGAACATCGCGCTGCCCTACATCCAAAGCGACCTGCGCATCTCCGAGGCCAACCTGACCTGGGTGGTCACCGGCTACGCGCTCGCCTTCGGCAGCCTGCTGCTGCTCGGCGGACGCCTCGGCGACCTCTACGGCAGGCGCCGGATCTTCATGACCGGCCTCATCGTCTTCGGCGTGGCCTCCCTGCTCGGCGGGCTGGCTACCAACGAGGGCCTGCTGCTCGCGGCCCGCGCGCTGCAGGGCCTGGGCGCCGCGCTTGCCTCCCCCGCCGCGCTCGCCCTGATCACCACGACGTTCCCGGCCGGCCCGAAGCGCAACCGGGCCTTCGCGGTGTACGCCGCGATGTCCGGCGCCGGCGCGGCGGTCGGGCTGCTGCTCGGCGGCTGGCTCACCGGGCTGGACGGCGTGCTCGGCTTCGACGTCGAGGGCTGGCGCCTCACCCTGCTCATCAACACCCCGATCGGCCTGGCCGCCGCGTTCCTTGCCCCTCGCTTCCTCGCGGAGTCCGAGAGCCACCACGGTGAGCTCGACCTCGTCGGCGCGGTGCTCGGCACCCTCGGCCTGCTCGGCGTCGTGTACGGCGTGAGCCGGGCCGGCGAGCCGGACCACGGGTGGACCGACCCCTGGACCCTGGCCAGCCTGGGCACCGGGGTGCTGCTGCTCGCGGTGTTCCTGGCGGTCGAGCTCCGCGTCGCCAACCCCCTGCTGCCGGCCCGGGTGTTCCTGAACCGCACCCGGGCGGCGAGCTTCGCGGCGATGTTCCTCGCGCCCGCGGCCATGTTCGCGATGTTCTTCTACCTGTCGCGCTACATCCAGGTGGTCATGGACTACTCCCCGATCCGCGCCGGCGTCGCGTTCCTGCCGTTCTGCGCCGGCATCGTGGTCGCCGCCGGGCTGGCCTCCAACCTGGTCAACCGGGTCGACCCGCGCTACGTGGCCGGCGTCGGCACCCTGATGGCGGCCGGCGGGCTGTTCGGGTTCTCCCGGATCCCCTACGACACCTCGTTCCCGCCCACCGAGGTGCAGGCGACGTACGTCGGCGACCTGCTGCCGTTCATCCTGCTGATGGCGCTCGGCATGGGCGCCACGTTCGTCCCGCTGACGCTGACCGCCGTGCACCGGCTGCGCCCGGAGGAGACCGGCATCGGCTCGGGGGTGCTCAACACCATGCAGCAGGTCGGCGGCGCGCTCGGCCTGTCGGTGCTCGCCACCATGGCCAGCGGCGTGTTCACCGAGCGCGGCGAGGAGCTGGCCCGGGCCGCGGAGCGCGCAATGGCCGGCGGCCCGCGCCCCACCGAGGCGCAGCTCGCGGCGATGGAGACCGTCGGCGCCAACCAGGTCTTCGCCGAGGGAGCCACCCACGCCTTCCTCGTCGGCGCGGTGATGATGCTCGCCGCCTCGCTGGTCACCTTCATCTTCCTGCGGGTGCGCCACGAGGAGCTCGCCACCGAGGACGCCCCGGTCGCCTCGCACTGATCCTGGGTGGTGGTGGCGTCGCGCCGAGCGACTGGGGATCGCAGGGCTGCGTCTCCTCGGAGTCCCGGGAGAGCACGGCCGCCTCGTCGTCGTAGGCGGCCGCGAGCAGTGCGTAGTTGCGCTCGGTCATGGTGGTTCCTTCAGGGCACAAAGCCCATGGCGGGACCACGGCCGACACCCATGAAGGGGCGCTGGGTGGTCATCCACAGGGACACTGACCTGCGACGACAGTGGCCCGGGACTGTCGGTGGTCGATGGTTGAGTAGGTCCATGGAGGCACCCTTCGCACCCCGATCCGGTCACCCGGTGGCCGCGGCGGTGGCGTGCGTGCACGAGGTCCTCGACACCGTCGCCGGCGCTCCGGTGTGGTCACTGACCGAGGCCGAAGCCGGCGCGATGCTGCTGGAGCTGGGTGCCGAGATCGCCCGGCTGCAGGAGCTGCGGCTGCGCGTCGCCGCGCACGCGCATTCGGTCGAGGTCGGAGACGCGGTCGGTGCGACGAGCACCGCGAACTGGTGGGCGCACCAGTCGCGGCTGACCCGCCCGGAGGTCCACCGGTTGATGCGGGTTGCTCGGGCCCTCGACACCGGCCACCACGACGGTGTCC
>NZ_JABJRA010000021.1 GCF_013155365.1 Nocardioides sp. zg-DK7169 | reverse complement strand
CGGCGAGATCGGCCTCGTCCCACCCGTTGAGTTCGAGGACGAGCACTACCGGCACAACCCCGCGCCGACTACCCTCAGCGCGTCAGTTCAGAGCCTCCACTGAACCCGGCACGCGACAGGGTGAATCTCGCTACCAATGCCGAGCCGGCTGGACGGCGCTACCTCCGGTTCGAAGAACGGGAGGAGATCATGCGGCTGCAGGCTGCCGGATTGGGGGTGCGAGCTATCGCAAGCGAGATCGGGCGCCATCCGTCCACGGTCAGTCGTGAGCTCAAACGAGCCGTCGGCACTCGGGGATATCGAGCGTCGATGGCCCAAACGCATGCCGATCGAGGTCGGCGGGGTCCACGCAGTGCGAAGCTCGCGACCAACCTTCGCCTGCGCAGCGAGGTCCAGGCGCGCCTCAAGCGTCACGACAGCCCGGAACAGATCGCTGGCAGACTCAAGGTCGATTTCCCCGACGAACCGGAGATGTGGGTGTCGGCCGAAACCATCTATCAGTCGCTGTACCTCCAGGCCCGCGGTGGGCTGAAGCGGGAGCTAACCGCCCACTTGCGTACGGGCCGATCGATGCGCAAGCCGCGCCGCACTCCAGGCCACCGGCGAATCCAGATCCGGGACATGGTGATGATCAGCGACCGCCCGGCTGAGATCGAGGATCGGGCCGTGCCGGGGCACTGGGAAGGCGACCTGATCATGGGCTCGACGGCCTCTGACAGCTCGGTCGGTACCTTGGTCGAGCGGACAACTGGGTTCGTGATGCTGCTTCATCTGCCTGACGGGCACGGCACTTTGGCGGTCCAAAAAGCCCTAGTCGCCAAGATGCTGACTCTGGACGACCACCTTCGCCGGTCACTGACCTGGGACCAAGGGCGAGAGATGGCTAGCCACCGTGAGATCGCGAAAGCGACGGGCCTGGAGATCTACTTCTGTGATCCGCACTCCCCATGGCAGCGCGGCACGAACGAAAACACCAACGGCTTGCTGCGCCAACACCTGCCCAAGGGCAGCGACCTCTCGTTCTACGGCCCCGGCATGCTCGACAACATCGCGAACGAACTCAACTCCCGACCCCGGAAAAGACACGGGTTCCGAACCCCAGCCGAGATGCTCGACGACATACTGGCGAAGTCCGCCGACGAACACGGTGTTGCGTGACTACCTAGATTCCGCCCGCCATGAGCGTTCGGCGCCTGCTCACTCAAGAGCGGACCTCGCTCAGCGGCGCGGTCGCGGTCACTGCCGTCGATCCGGGGCTACCCTCGTGCGAATCGAGGTCGCCGGTGAAGTGCCGGACGATCTTCCCGAGGTCCCAGGCGCCTCCTCGAAAGCCATCACGTGAAGCTGAAACAGGCCAGCTGCAACAGGGGGTATTGAGATGAGCCTAGAGAAGTTGACGCCCTACGAGCGTGACGCATGGCAGCACTCGATCGATGTGCTGTACGCCCCGACACGTCTGAAGGTCATTCCAGCGGGTATCCGCACGCGGGTCAGCGACGCAGCATCGAAGTTCTCCGACGTAGTTGCGGATGTGCCCGCCGCCGAGGCCATGAAGGACGTCGCAGAGAACGTCTTTGAGGGGACCTTGGCCCTGACCTTCCAGCCGGCGCTGCGAAGCACTCGGCCGGACGCGATCGTGAAGCGCTACGCCAAGCGGCATCCGGATGTGAGAACGCTCAAGCATGTGCGGGAGTTGTCCCTTGAGGATCGCGACGCCATGCGACCACCGAAGTTCCGTTATGCAGCCGCGTCGGCCGGCGAGGGCGCTGCGACGGCACTGGCTGTCACTGGTGCCGAGGTCTCGAGGACCGTGAAGGGGGGCACGGTGGCAGCCGTCGCCCTCGGCGCGGTGGCCGTGGACTCCGTCGCCTCGATGGCGATGATGGGCCGCACCATCGGTGCAGTCGCCACCCGGTACGGGTACGACGTTGGGATCCCCGAGGAAGAGCTGTTCGCGATGGGAGTTCTATCCCTCGGCATGGCCACTTCGGTTGGCGCCAAGGCGCATGCCTTGGCTGCGCTGTCCCGGCTAGCCCAGGAAATGATGCGGCAAGCGACGTGGAAGCAGTTGAACGAGCACCTCCTGGTCCAGGCCGTTGCGAAGGCGTACCAGATGCTCGGCCTACGACTGACACATCGCAAGTTGGCGCAGACGTTGCCCTACGTCGGCATAGGTATCAACGCTGCCCTCAGTGCGCAGATGACCGAGCAGACGTTCCGACGCGCCCAGGCCGTGTACCGGCTGCGGGTCCTCTCGGAGATCTATGACATCCATCCCGAGGAATGGGTCGAGGCTTCACCGGGGGACGATGCCGAACGGCGCAAGGGGGAGGAGCAGGTGGTTGACGTCCTCGAGGTGCTCGAGGGCCAGCGTGCTGGACACCTCTGACGCTGCGCTCCACCCTGTGGTGGCCACGCCATGATGCCCGGGCACCGCTCAGAATCGGATCTTGGGAACGTGCCGCCCACGCAGGGATCATCGGGTTTCTGGTCCTGTGGCGAGCGAGCCCTGCCGCTTCTGGGGTGTGCCCTCGATGTCATGCCCGAAAGTCCTCGCACCGTTCGTCGTCGGGAGACGCACAGGTCCGACGGGTTGCTACGTCCGGCTGTGACACGGGGAGTCCTGTTCGACCTCGACGGCACGCTCGTCGACCACCGGACCGCCGCCGACGCGGCGGTTGCTGCGTGGGTGGCGCAGCACGGCGGGCGGCGGGAGGCGGCGGATGATGCCGTTGCCGAGTGGGTCCGCCTCGAAGCCGTGCATTTCGCGGCCTACCTGCGCGGCGAGGCGACGTTCCAGGAGCAGCGCCGCAGCAGGATCGCCGAGTTCCTGGCCTTCCTCGGGCGTCCGGTCCCGGACACCGGCGCGGTCGACCGGCTGTTCGAGTCCTATCTCGAGCTGTACGAGGCCGCGTGGGTCGCCTACGACGACGTGGTGCCTGCGCTGGACCTGCTCGCTGAATCGGGCGTCGTGCTCGGAGTGTTGACCAACGGGGACGAGGCGCAGCAGCGTGCCAAGCTCCGCGCCGTCGGACTGCTCAACCGCTTCGACTGCGTGGTCGCCTCGTCCTCGCTGCCGGCCGCGAAGCCTGATGCCGCGGCGTTCGCCGGAGCTTGTGAGCGGCTGGGTATTTCGCCGGGCTCGGTGTCCTACGTGGGCGACACCCTCCGCACGGATGCGCTGGCCGCGACACAGGCGGGACTGCGCGGGGTGTGGTTGAACCGGCTCGCGGAGGATCCGCACGTGCAGCCGGAGGCCACCATCAGCAGCCTCCTCGAGATCGAGGCGATCCTCGGCTAGTGCGGTGCCGGTGGGTCCCCGGAAGTCGGGCAGGCACCGATCCGCTCAGGCAGGGCGCACGCCGGCCCGCTCAAGCATCTCCAGCACGCCCCCGAGCTGGCGCTCGAAGAGCTGGTCGCCGGTGGCCTCGAACTCCGGCCCGTACCAGCCGAAGACCTCGGCGCTGATCGCGCCAAGGACCGCGTTCCAGGCGAGCAGTCCCGTGGCCATCACCGCGGCGTCGACCTGGTGGCCCAGGGCCGCCGCGACCGCAGTCAGGTCCGCCCCGAGGCGTCCCTCGACAGGCGCCGGGCCTGCCTCGGGAGACCGATGGGCGGGGTCGGCGCCGGCGAGGGCGCCGACCAGGCGGGCGACCACGCGGGTGCCGGGCTCGGTGGTCCGGTCGGCCGGTGCGTGGTAGCCCGGGACCGGGCTCCCGTAGAGCAGCGCGTAGCGGGCCGGCTCGCGTCGGGCCCAGGTGCGGACCGCGCGGGCGATCTCGGCGACCTCGTCGAGGGGTGCCAGCGAGCGGCGCGCCAGTGCGGCGTCGACCTCGTCGGCGAGCCCGCCGTACGCGTCGATGACCAGCAGCGTGAGCAGCTCGTCGCGGCTGGCGACGTAGCGGTAGATCGCCGAGGAGACGACGCCGAGGTCGCGGGCGACCGCGCGCAACGAGAGCGCCGCCGCGCCCTCGGTCGCGAGGTGCTCGCGGCCGATCCGGACGATCTCGTCCATCGTGCGCTCGCGGGCGCGCTGGCGAGGAGTGGTTGCCATGCCCGCATCCTCCCCTCCGCAAGAGCAGCGGTCAATGAAGAGAGCAGTGCTCTTGACGCCTGTCGAGGCGTGCGTCATGCTCAAGTGAGAGCACTGCTCTCTGTTGTTGTTGTTGTTGTTGTTGTTGTTGTCGTCGCCGAGGAGCCCTGATGTCCCAGACCTACACCGTCATCGGCGCGGGCCCCGTCGGCCGCACCATCGCCGAACAGCTCCTCGCCCGGGGCGAGAAGGTCCGGGTGCTGACCCGTTCCGGTTCCGGTCCCCAGGGAGCGGAGCGGGTCGCCGTCGACGCCGGCGACCCGGGCGCGCTCCGAGGCCGGCTCGACGGCTCGGCGGCGGTCTTCCACTGCGCGCACGCGCCGTACGACGTCCGGGCCTGGGAGCGCGAGCTGCCGCGGACGGAGGCGGCCGTCCTCGAGGAGGCAGGCCGCGCCGCCACCGGGGTCGTCTTCCCCGAGAGCCTGTACTCCTACTCCCGCACCGACAAGGCGATGATGGAGACCTCCGAGCGGTCGGTGAGCACCGGCAAGGGCGGCGTGCGCGCTCGCCTGCTGCTCGCCCGCGCCGCCCACCCGACGCCTACCGCCAGCGTGGTCGCCAGCGACTTCGTCGGCCCCTACGCCCTCGCCTCGCACGTCGGGGAGCGGATGCTGAGCGCCGTGCTGGCCGAGAGGACGCTGCGGGTGGTCGGCAGCCCCGACCAGGCGCACTCCTTCACCTACGTCCCCGACCTTGCCGCGACGATGATCACGGTCGCCGACCGGGGCCTGGGCGGTGACCGGGTCTGGCACGCCGCGACCGGCGCGCCCGTCACCCAGCGCGAGGTCGCCCGTGGGTACGCCCGTCTCGCGGGCGTGCGCGAGCCGAGGATCGGCGGGCTGCCCACCTCGCTGCTGCGGGTGGTCGGCGTCGGCATCCCGATGATGCGCGAGCTCGCCGAGGTGGCCTACCAGTTCGAGCGGCCCTTCGTCCTGGACTCCACGGCCAGCCAGGCCGAGCTGGGCCTGGCCTCGACGCCGTTCGACCAGGTCCTGGCCGAGACCGTCGGCTGGTGGTGCTCCCGCACCTGAGGCCGGCGACGGCGGGACACGAGCGAGACCGGATCGGGGCCCGTAGGGCCAAGGGGCCCGGGTATCCGGACCGGTCACAACGGCGCCGCGCCGTCCTACAGTGAGGAACCAGGGCGCTCGGGCCCAGGGCAGCTGCACCCGCCGTACGGCGTCCGCGCCAGGTTCGCGCGAACGGCGCAACGGTGAGGGAGATGCCATGTCAGCCCAAGGGACCCCGCAGGACCCCGAGCAGCTCGGATCCACCAGCAGCGGATCCACACCGTCGCTGGCGATCGACCCGCGGAAGTCGATGATCCGCGCCGTGGCCTGGGTGCTCGGCGTGCTCTTCCTCCAGTTCGCCTTCATCTACAGCTACGTCGGCGCGTTCCACGACCCCAAGCCGCACCAGCTCGAGGTGCAGGTGGTCGCGCCCGCGGGAGCGAGCAGCCAGGCCCAGCAGCTGGTCGATGAGCTCAACCGGCTCTCCGGTGACCCGCTGGACGCCTCGCTCGCCGACTCCGAGTCCGAGGCGCGCGAGGACGTTCGCGAGGGGGACGACGTGGCGGCCCTCGTGCTGCGCCCGGAGAAGAGCACCGACCTGCTGCTGGTCGCCTCCGGCGGCGGTGTCTCGGACGAGGAGGCTGCCTCGGGAGTCCTCACCAAGGTCGTCGAGGAGCAGCGGCGGGGCGTGGAGAAGGAGGACCTGGTGCCGCTGCAGAGCGGCGACGCCCGCGGGCTCACCGGGTTCTACCTCGTGGTCGGCTGGGCGGTCGGTGCCTACCTGTTCCCGACCGTGGTGGCGCTGGCGCGCGGCGACCGGCCCCGCTCGGTGCGCGTCGCGGCGCTCCGGCTGGCCGCGCTGGTGCCCTACGCCCTGGCCTCCGGGTTCGGCGGCGCGCTGATCGTCGGGCCGATGCTGGACGCCCAGACCGGACACTTCTGGCAGCTCGGCCTGCTCGGAACCGCCGTGTCGTTCTCGATCGCTGCGCTCGCGATCGGGTTCGAGGCGCTGCTCGGGGTGATCGGGATCGGGCTGACGTTGCTGCTGATCGTGATCATCGGCAACCCGAGCTCGGGCGGGGCGTTCCAGGCTGGGGTGATGCCCGCCTTCTGGCGGGTGGTCGGCGACTGGATCCCGACCGGCGCCGGTGTCGACGGGGTGCGCCAGATCGTCTACTTCGGGTCCGACGACATGATGCGGCCGCTGCTGGTGCTGGCGGCGTACGCCGTGGTCGGGATCGTCCTCACGCTGGCCGTCGCCGGGCGCGGCCGGCGACCCGAGCTCCTGATGAGCGCCTGAGGTGCTCCTGACCCGCGCCTGAGACCGGGCGCCCGTTCGGCTGGGCGGGCGGGAGTCCGGCTCGTCCAGGGGTGACGCATACCCCATCGCCAGCCCGTGAACGGGGCCCTCGACGGACCTAGACTCGAAGTACAGGTTCCGGTGGGGAGGACGGTCCGCCGAGCCTGAGCAGTCGATGTTCTGAGCGTCACCACGCAGCGAACCCGCTTGGCCTGAATGGTCATCGCGACCTCCCCGCGATCGCCGGCGATGCCCCAGGACGACCACGGGTCCGGCCCGCCCCGCCGACGCGCCGCGTCGGCGGGACGACCACGCGCGCCGGAGCCCGCCCGGACGGCGTTCCTGTCTGCCGGCTCCCGGTCGTCTGCCCGGACGGTACGCCGCGCGCCCCCGAGCCGCGGTGCGCGCCGTCGCGGCCGAAACCCACCGACACCCAGCAACCACCGACTCGGAGGTCAATTCCGTATGTCGCGCCCTGCGCGGACGTCCCACGACTCCGGCCAGCACCTCGACCACCACGCCGGCACCCATCGGCACCGCAAGTTCGGCACCGCCGCCGTGTCCGCGGCCCTCGTGGCCACCACCGTGCTCGTGCCCGGGCTGGTGGCCTCCTCCTACGACGACGAGCCGTCGGGGAAGCCGGACGCGTCGCCCGCCGTACGGTTCGAGCGCGCCCAGCAGGCACTGGGCGCTGACCGGGCCGACCGGGCCGACCGGGCCGGGCACGGCAGGCAGGCGAAGCGCGCTGGGCACCCGCACCAGACCGAGCGGACCGAGCAGCAGCGGGTCGAGCGTGGCCACGAGATCCGCCGGGCGAAGCAGATCCAGCGCAAGGTCCTGGCCGAGCAGGCCGAGCACGCGCGCCGGGCCAAGCCGACCTCGGCGGACCGCCGGATGGCGGCCAAGCTGCGCCACCGCATCGAGAACGACCAGCTCGGCGGCGTCGTCACCGGCCACGTCGCCGACGTCAACAACGGCCGCGACGTGTGGAGCGAGGACGGGCACCGGGCGATGATGCCGGCCTCGACCACCAAGCTCGGGACGGCCGTCGCCGCGCTGAAGGCGCTCGGCCCGCACCACAAGCTGACCACCGAGGTGCGCCTCGACGACAAGACGATCACGATCGTCGGCGGCGGGGACGAGCTGCTCACCAGCGGTGACCTGAGCGCCCTGGCCGCGAAGACCGCCAAGCGCGCCGACAAGAGGACGCCGTACCGGCTGCGCGTCGACGACAGCCTCTTCGGTCGTCCCACGACGAGCCCCGGCTGGACCAGCGGCTACCAGCCCGGCAACGTCGCCCCGGTCCGCTCGCTGATCGTGGACCAGCGCCAGGTGATGGACACCGCGATGGACGCCGGGCACCTCTTCGCCGACGCGCTGCGCGCCCGCGGGGTCAAGGTCGCCTCGGTCCACCGCTCGGAGGCGCCGAAGGACGCGGCCACCGTCGCCCGTCACTCGACCCCGGTTTCCGAGGTCGTGATCCAGATGCTGCAGTACTCCGACAACGACCTGGCCGAGGGCCTGCAGCGGCTGACCGCCGTCGAGCTCGGCCTGGAGCCGACCTGGCGCGGCGGTGCGCAGGCCCAGATGCAGATGCTGCGCGAGCTGGGCGTCGACACCCGCGGCATGCGGCTCTACGACGGCTCCGGCCTCTCGCGTGCGGACCGGATCTCCGCGGCCAACCTGGTGTCGATCCTGCGGGCCGCGTACGCCGAGGGACGCCACGCGACGATGTGGCCGATCAAGCGCGGGCTCCCGCTCGGCGGGGTCAACGGCACCCTGGCCAGCAGCTACGGCCGGTTCGTCACCCCGCAGTCGCAGGGGGCGGCCGGTGAGGTGCGCGGCAAGACCGGCTCGCTGTACGACGTGATCACCCTCGCCGGGGTCACCCGCGGCGCGGACGGCAGGCTCAAGGCCTACGCGTTCATGCAGAACGGCGCCCCGCAGAGCCTCGCGATCCGGCAAGGCTTCGACGCCCTGGCCGCCACCGTCCACGGCAGCTGGTAGCCCGCACGGTCCGGGACAGGGACCGTCCCGTCCCGGACCGGTGGTGGGGGATCCGTCAGGTGCGCCGCCTCCTCCCCGGCCACGGTCAGCGGGTCGTTGACGACGATGTCCGTGGCCACCGGGGCCGTGCGCTCGTCGTCCGGACTGGAGGTGCCTCCCTCTTCCGGGCTCTCATCGCTGCTCTCCTCGTCGGGGGTGGCGCTGGCGCCACCGTGCCTGGACCTGATGAGCGGGACCGTCCCGGAGCCGCGCGGGAACGGTGGTCGAACGGTGGTCGGGGTCACGTCGTGCGGAGTTGTGCGTGGGGGGATCGGGCCGTAATGTTCTCCGGGCTGCCCCAGTGCAGCGGGGTGCCGGTCCGGTCTAGGGCTGGTGGCTTGCTGGTGTGGGTGGCCGTCTCGTTCGTGACTGTGTCATGGCGCCGCGTGCGGTGGCCTGCGCTTCGGGCGGGGGAGGGATTCTCTCGAATTGCTTGACCGGGGGTTGTGAGGCAAGATTCTCCACGGAGAAACTCGCCGAATAACCCGGGTTTGTTTTCAGATTCTCAGCCACATTGTTTATGTGGTGGGAAACGGGAAACGGCCCGGTTTGCAAGGCGGGAAAGTCCGAGGTAAAGTAGTGCAAGCCCCGAGGGGGAGGCCGAGAGGCCGACTATCGGGTGTGTCTGATCCTTGAGAACTCAACAGTGTGTCATATAGTCGACGAATTAGTTTGTTATGCCCCGTCGACATGATCTTGGCTTTGCCTTGATGGTGTCGATGGTTTCTTTGACAATGATTCTGGTTAGACAATTTTTGTCAGCTAGTTTCTCCTGTCAGGGGCATCTCTTTTTCCATGACTGCTCTTGGGTGGTTGTGGTGTTGTTTTTCAACGGAGAGTTTGATCCTGGCTCAGGACGAACGCTGGCGGCGTGCTTAACACATGCAAGTCGAGCGGTAAGGCCCTTTCGGGGGTACACGAGCGGCGA
>NZ_JABJRA010000001.1 GCF_013155365.1 Nocardioides sp. zg-DK7169 | reverse complement strand
GATAGAGTTACGGCGGCCATAGCGAAAGGGAAACACCCGGTCCCATCCCGAACCCGGAAGTTAAGCCTTTCAGCGCCGATGGTACTGCAACCGAGAGGTTGTGGGAGAGTAGGACGCCGCCGGACAATCATTCACAGAAAGGGTCGCACCCGTGAGGGTGCGACCCTTTCTGCTATTTCGCGTGGTCTTGGTCATGGTCCTCACCGACGGTGACGGAACGCGCCCAAGGGGCACGCGTAGGATTCGCGGCGATGAGCATGATTTCCGCCGCCCCCCGACGACGCACGCCCCGGTCCCGCCTGGCGCTGCTGGCCTGTCTCCCGCTGGCGCTGGGCGCCTGCGGTGACGACAGCACGGACGGCGGCTCCCCGCCGGTGGGTGACAGCCGACCCACCGCCGCGGCAGCCGGTGCCGCGGCCTGGCTCGCGAGCGAGCTCGAGGACGGGCTGATGGTGGGGGAGTACGGCCCCGACTACGGGCTCAGCATCGACGCGGCGCTCGGCCTGGCGGAGGTGCCGGACCAGGCGGACGTGGTCGGGCGGATCGCGGACGCCGTCGGCGCCGCGGTCGAGAGCTACACGACCGGTGTGGACTTCGGCAGCCCCGACATCTACGCGGGGTCGGTGGCCAAGGTCGCCGTGCTCGCCCAGGTGAGCGGCGGCGACCCCTCCGAGGTGGACGGGGTCGACGTCCTGGGACGCCTGGAGGACCTCGTGGCCGACGAGGGCGCCCTGGTCGGCCGGCTCGCCGACGACGTGCGCAGCGCGGACGGCACCGACTACGCCAACGCGATCGGGCAGACGTACGCCGTGCGCGCCCTCGCCAGCGCGGACTCCCCGGAGACCGGCGCCGCTGCCGACTACCTGATCTCCCAGCAGTGCGAGCCGGGCTGGTTCCGCCTCTACTTCGCCGGCCCGGACGCGCCGCAGGGCTGTGGCGAGGGCCCGCGCCGGCTCGACCTCCCCGACACCGACGTGACGGCGCTGGCCGTGCTGGCCCTCCAGGACGTGCCCGGGGAGGCGGCGAGCGAGTCCGTGACCGCCGCCGTCGACTGGCTCGTCGAGACCCAGGACGCCAGCGGGGGATTCGGCGGGGCCACCGGCACGGAGGGGTTCAACGCCAACAGCACCGGTCTCGCCGGCCTCGCCCTCGAGCGGGCCGGGCGCTCGGAAGAGGCCGCCCGCGCGGCCGCCTGGGTGGCGGCGCGGCAGGTCACCGAGCCGAGCTGTGGCACGCCCCGGCTCCCGACCGGCGCGGTCGCCTACGCGGCCGACGCCGCCCCGGACGCGCTGCGCGACCCCGTCGTACGCGACCAGTGGCGCCGGGCGACGGCGCAGGCGGCGCCGCTCCTCCAGCTGGTCGGCGAGCCGGCGGAGCCCCTGGAGCTCGAGGTCTCCGGTTCCTCGCTGCGCATCACCGGTCTCCAGGACGGCGAGCAGGCCTGCGTCACCGGTCCCGGCGGGTACGCCGAGGAGCTGACCGGTGACGGCGGCACGCTCGAGGTCCCGCTGGACGGTGTGGCACCGGACCGGTTGGTGGTCCGCCGCCTCGCCGGCGTGACCCCGGTGGCCGCCGCCGGCTGACCGCGGGTGGAGCGCCTCACACCGCCCGCTCCGTTGCGCACGTGGGCGCGGACCTGAGGTATGTTCCGCAGACACATCCATATGCCCGTGGTGGGGAAAGCCGGTCCAAGTCCGGCGCTGACCCGCAACCGTAGGTCGTGCTGCACCCGCAGCCACGACGAGCCGGAGCACCCGCCACGACGCATCCTGATCACAACGCTGTCGTGGAAAGCAGTGGTGGTCGCCGCCCGTCCTCGGGCAGTGCCCCCGCTGTGTGCAGCGGGAAGGAACCATGAGCTCGTCCTGCGTGCGCCGTACCGGCGCACTCCTCCTGGTCACCGCACTGGTGACCGGCGGCCTGGCGGTCGCCACCCCCACCCCTGCGATCGCCGGCCCCGTCGCCGCGCCCGCACCTCTCACGCCGGCTGCGGCCGGCGCCCGCTGGCTCTCCGGGCAGCTCACCGACGGCCTCGTCGTGGGTGAGTGGGGGCCCGATCACGGGCTCTCCATCGACGTCGCGCTCGCGCTGGACGCCGTCGGCTCCGGCGCCGCGGTCCAGGGCGTGGCCGACGCCGTGGCGGCGGAGGTCGCCTCCTACGTGAGCGGCGAGGCGTTCGGCGACGAGGGGAGCGCCTACGCCGGGGCCACCGCCAAGGCCGCCGTCCTGGCGCTGGCCGCGGACCGGGACCCACGCCGCTTCGGCGGACGCGACCTCGTCGCCGAGCTCGAGTCCGTCACCACCGACTCCGGCCCGGCCACCGGGCGGATCGTCGATCGCAGCACCTTCGGCGACTACGCCAACACCCTGGGCCAGGCGTATGCGGTCCGGGCCCTCGAAGCCGCGCGCAGCAGCGAGGCCGTGGCCGCGACGGCGTACCTGCTCGACCAGCAGTGCGCAGCAGGCTTCTTCCGCCTCGAGCTCGGCACGGTCGAGGCGCGGGACCAGACCTGCGACGGCGCACCGGACGCCGAGGCGGACACCGACGTCACCGCGCTGGCGGTCCTCTCGTTGCTGCCGCAACGCGACGATGAGGACGTGCGGCCCCACCTGACATCGGCCCTCGACTGGCTGCGGCGCAACCAGCGCGGCGACGGGTCGTTCGGCGGCGGCGTGGCCACCGAGGCCGCCAACGCCAACAGCACCGGCCTCGCGGGCTGGGCCCTCGGCGAGGCGGGTCGCACGAAGGCTGCCGCCCGCGCCGCGGGCTGGGTGCGCGGCCTGCAGCTCGCCCACACGGGTGCATGCGCGCCGTACCGGGCCGGCGACCTCGGGGCGATCGCCTACGACGTCGCGGGCCTCGACACGGTGACGGCGTCCGGGGTCGCGGAGCTGCGCGACCAGGTGCGCCGCGCGAGCGCGCAGGCACTGCCGGCGCTCACCTGGGCGCCCGGACGCGTCGACGCATTCCCTGTGCCGCCCATGGCTCCTCCGCGGTTCCACCGCGCCGGCACGCGCGTGTCGGTGCGGCTCGGGCCCCTGGCCCCCGGCGAGCCGGTCTGCGTCACCATGGCCGGCACTCGCCGCCAGGTCCGGGCTGACCAGGCCGGTGCCGCAACCGCGCTGATCAAGCTCCCGGCCCGCACCGCGACGTACGCCGTGCGCGCGGTCGCGCCCTCGGGGACCCTCAAGCCGGTCCCGTCCCGTCTGCGCACGCTCGCGGCCACCAGCCCGGTGCTGAGGGTGGGCGCCCGCCTCACCCGCGGCCGGACCGTCCAGGTGCGGGTGCGCGGACTGGCCGCCCGCGAGCCGGCCCTGCTCCGCTTCCGCGGCACGGTCGTCGCCCGTGGCACCAGCAACGCGGCAGGTCGCTGGACCCCGAGGGTCCGCGTCACCGGCAAGGCCGGGCAGGCGAGGCTCGTGGTCCGCGGCGCGTTCGCCGACCGCACGCGCTCGGTCACCGTCCGGGTGGTGCGGTGAGCACCGGGGCGCGCGCCGCGGCGGCACTGCTGGCGGGGCTGCTCTTCCTGGCCGGGCTCCCGACCGCGCCCTCGGCCGGCGCCGCCACCTGCACCGACGGGCGCGGCGTCAGCGTGGTCGTCGACTTCGGCGCCCTCGGCGGCGGGGTCCAGGACACCTGTGACGCCGACGGCGGCGGCAAGTCGGCCGCCACGATCTTCGCCGACAGCGGCGTCGCGCTGACCTACGCCCAGCGGGCGGCCGGGTTCGTGTGCCGCGTCGAGGGCGTCCCGAGCAGCGACCCGTGCATCAACGCCGCCCCGGCGGACGCCTACTGGGGACTGTGGTGGTCCGACGGCAGGACCGGGACGTGGGTCTACAGCTCGATCGGCACCTCCTCGCTGACCGTGCCCGCCGGCGGCTCGGTCGCGTTCGCCTGGAACAGCGGCGCGCGCACCCAGCCCGGCGTGGCGCCGCCGGTGGCGGCCGCGCCCGCCGCACCGAGCAGCCCGCGCCCCACCCCGTCGACCGGCGGCGGTCCGGGCGGCAGCGCTCCCACTCCGGTCACCGGCTCCGGCGACGGCTCCGCGCCCGGCTCCGCGCCCGGCACCGGCGCCGGCGCAGGCAGTGCCGCCGGGGGCGACGCGCCGACCGCGGCCCCGACACCGACGGCCGGCGACCGGCCGACCGGCGGCCCGACCCGCGAGCCGAAGGACCGCGACACGGCCACCGCGTCGCCGTCCGCCTCGGTCTCGCCGAGCGCCGAGCAGGAGGACACCGGTATCGAGGGGACGCAGGAGTCCGCGGCCACCACCGACGACGCCGGCCTGCCGGGCTGGCTGGTGGCCGTCGTCCTGGCCGCCGTCTTCGCCGGCGCCGGCCTGGTCGCCGTACGACGTCGGGGGACCGTCCGGCGATGAGCACCGAGCCCCGCGCGAGTGCCGCCGCCCGGACCCCCCGCGACCTGCACCCGGTCGCGTGGTGGGTCTGGGCGATCGGCCTCGCCGCGGGCGCCTCGATGACCACCAACCCGCTGGTCCTGGTGCTGCTGCTCGGCTCGGTCCTCCTCGTGGTCGCCGCGCGGCGCTCGGACCAGCCGTGGGCGCGGGCGTTCCGCCTCTACCTGTGGCTGGCCGCCGCGATCGTGGTCTTCCGGGTGCTGTTCCGGCTGGTCTTCGGGGGCGCCTACGGCGAGACCGTGCTGCTCGACCTGCCCGAGGTCCCGCTGCCGGACTGGGTCATGGGGATCACGCTGCTCGGGCCGCTGACCCTGGAGTCGCTGCTCGTCGGCCTCTACGACGGCCTGCGGCTGGCGATGATCGTGGTCTGCGTCGGCGCCGCGAACGCCCTGGCCAACCCCAAGCGCCTGCTGCGCTCGGTGCCGCCGGCGCTCTACGAGGTCGGCACCGCGCTCGTCGTCGCGGTCAGCGTGCTGCCCCAGTTCGCCGAGAGCGTGCGCCGGGTGCGCCGTGCGCAGGAGCTGCGCGCGGGCGAGCAGGGCCGGGTCGCGCGTCTGCGCCGCCTGCTGGTGCCGGTGCTCGAGGACGCGCTGGACCGCTCCCTCGCGCTCGCCGCCGGCATGGACACCCGCGGCTACGGGCGCAGCGGTGCGGCCACGCCCGCCGAGCGTCGTACGACGGGGGCGCTGATGCTCCTCGGCCTGTGCGGCATCGTCGTCGGGGTGTACGCCGTGCTGGACCGCACCGCGCCCCGGCTGCTCGCGGTGCCGATGCTGGTGCTCGGCGTGGCGGCGGCCGGCGCCGGCCTGCTGAGCGCGGGGCGCCGGGTCGAGCGCACCCGCTACCGCCCCGACCACTGGCACCCCGCCGAGCTCGCCGTCGCCGGCTGCGGCGTGCTGACCGCGGCGATCGGCTGGTGGGTGAGCGGCCACCAGGTGCTGGTCGCCTACCCCGACGTGGCCTCGGTCCCGCCGGTGAGCGCGCTCGCGCTGGCCGGAGCGCTGGTGGCCGCCCTGCCGGCGGTCCTGGCACCGCCACCGCGGCTGTCCGCCGCGCGCGCCGCGCCCGAGCCGTCGCGGTCCACCGACCCCCTCCCGTCGTCCACCCCCGCACCGAGAGCGAGCACCCGATGATCGAGCTGCGCGGCGTCACCTTCTCCTACGCCCCGGACACCGCACCCGTCCTCGACGGGGTCGACCTGAGCATCGAGGAGGGCGAGCTGGTGCTCGTCTCCGGCCCGACCGGCGTCGGGAAGTCGACCCTGCTCGGGGTGGTGACCGGCCTGGTGCCGCGGTTCTCCGGCGGCGTGCTCGACGGCGACGTGCGCCTCGACGGCGCCAGCATCGTGCACACCCCGCCGCGCGAGCGCGCCCACGCGATCGGCTACGTCGGGCAGGACCCGGCCGCCGGCTTCGTCACCGACACCGTGGAGGAGGAGCTGGCCTACGGCATGGAGCAGCTCGGGCTGCCCGGCGCCACGATGCGCCGTCGTGTCGAGGAGACCCTCGACCTGCTCGGCATCGCCGACCTGCGCGACCGCGACCTGCGCACCCTGTCCGGCGGACAGCAGCAGCGGGTGGCCATCGGGTCGGTGCTCACCACGCACCCGCGCCTGCTGGTGCTCGACGAGCCGACCTCGGCGCTCGACCCCACCGCCGCCGAGGACGTGCTCGCCACGCTCACCCGGCTGGTCTCCGACCTCGGACTCTCGGTGCTGCTCGCCGAGCACCGCCTGGAGCGGGTGGTGCCGTTCGCGGACCGGATGTGCCTGCTGCCCGGCGACGGCCGACTGCTGGTCGGCGAGCCGGCCGAGCTGCTCGCCACCTCCCCGGTGGCGCCACCGATCGTGGAGCTGGGCCGGGTCGCAGGGTGGGACCCGCTGCCGCTCAGCGTCCGGGACGCCCGCCGCGCCGCCCGCCGCCTGGAGCTCGGCACCGCGCCGGTCGAGGCCCCCGCGGCCGAGCGCCGTCGCCCCGGCCTCGTCGCCCGCGGGCTCACCGTCGACCACGGCGGGGCGCCCGTCGTACGCGACGTGGACCTGGAGCTGGGCGGCGGCACGGTCACCGCGCTGATGGGCCGCAACGGCGCGGGGAAGTCCTCGCTGCTGTGGGCGCTCCAGGGCAGTGCGGCGCGCCGCGCCGGCACGGTGCGGGTCGGCGAGCTGGACCCCGCCCGGCTCTCGCCGCGCGAGCGGCGGGCGCTGGTGGGGCTGCTGCCCCAGACCGCGGCCGACCTGCTCTACCTCGACACCGTGGACGCCGAGTGCGCGGACGGCGGTCCCGGCGCCCGCGAGGTGCTGGACCGCCTGGTCCCCGGCATCCCCGGCGACGCGCACCCGCGCGACCTCTCCGAGGGCCAGCGCCTCGCGGTGGCCCTCGCGCTCGTCCTCGCGGCGCGTCCCGGGGTCGTGCTGCTCGACGAGCCCACCCGCGGCCTGGACTACCCGGCCAAGCGGGTGCTCGCCACGATCCTGCGCGACCTCGCCGCCGAGGGCCGCACCGTCCTGGTCGCGACCCACGACGTCGAGTTCGTCGTGCAGGCCGCCGACGACGTGGTCGTGCTGGCCGACGGCGAGATCGTCTCCTCCGGTCCGGTACGCCGCGTGGTGGCGGAGTCGCCCGCGTTCGCGCCCCAGGTGATGAAGGTGCTCGGCGCGCCCTGGCTGCGCGTCGACGAGGTCGCCGTCGCGCTCGGGGTCGCCCCGCCCGGGGGCCGGCCGTGAGCCGCGCCCGCTTCCGGCTGCGCGAGCGTCCGGAGGCCCGGGCGGCCGCCGTACCGCTGAGCCTACGGTCGGTGGCGGTGCTCGCCGTGGCCTCCCTCGCCGGCCTGGTGATGCTGTGCTGGCCACTGTTCGTGCAGGTCCAGCCCGGGGACCGGGTCGACCCACCGTTCCTGTTCCTGGCACTGCTGCCGGTGGTGGTGGCGGTGGTGCTCGCCGAGGTCAGCGAGGGCGGGCTGGACCCACGGGTGCTGGCGGTGCTGGGCGTGCTGTGTGCCGTCAACGCGCTGCTGCGCGGGATCTCGGCCGGGGTGGCCGGCATCGAGCTGGTCTTCTTCCTGTTGATCCTGGCCGGCCGCGTCTTCGGGCCCGGCTTCGGCTTCGCGCTCGGGGCGCTGAGCCTGCTCGCCTCCGCGCTGATGACCGCCGGCGTGGGGCCGTGGCTGCCCTACCAGATGCTGGTCGCCGCCTGGGTCGGGATGGGCGCCGGGCTGCTGCCGCGCCGCGCCCGTGGCCGCACCGAGATCGCCCTGCTCGTCGGGTACGGCGTGCTCGCGTCCTACCTCTACGGCATGTTCCTCAACCTGTCCGGCTGGCCGTTCCTGCTGGGCGTGCAGGTGCCCGGCCACGAGGGCTCGCTGGCCTACGTCGCCGGGGCGCCGCTGCTGGAGAACCTCCAGACGTTCCTCGTCTACACCGTGCTGACCTCGACCGGCAGCTTCGACACCGGCCGGGCGATCACCACCTCGATCGCGCTCGTGGTGCTCGGGCCCGCGGTGCTGGGCACCCTGCGCCGCGCCGCTCGCCGCGCGACGGTCACCGGCGAGGTCCGCGCCGCGGACTGAGGACCGGCCGGGGGCCGGCCGGGGTCAGGGGCGCACCAGCAGGATCCGGTCGTCGCCCTCGGCCGGGGTGCCGCGCCCGTCGCGGTTGCTGGTGGTCAGCCACAGCATCCCGTCGGGCGCGACGGCGATCGTGCGCATCCGCCCGTAGCGGCCCACGAGGAAGGACCGAGGCTCGCCGGCGCGGTCGCCCTCGACCGGGATCCGCCACAGCCGCTCGCCGCGCAGCGCGGCCATCCACAGGTGGCCCGCGGCGTAGGCCAGGCCGGAGGGGGAGGCCTCGGAGGTCGCCCAGGTGGCCTGCGGGTCCACGAAGCCCTGCCCCTTGCCGCCGGTCCCCTCGACCTCGGGCCAGCCGTAGTTGGCGCCCGCCTCGATGCGGTTCAGCTCGTCGAACTCGTTGGCGCCGAACTCCGAGGCCCACAGCTGGTCGCCGACGAAGGCGAGGCCCTGGACGTTGCGGTGCCCCCACGACCACAGCGGCGTGCCGAGCGGGTTGCCGGGCGCGGGGTCGCCGTCGGTGGTGATGCGCAGGATCTTGCCGCCGAGGCTCTCGCGGTCCTGGGCGCGCGCGGACTCGTTGGCGTCACCCGTCGAGACGTAGAGGTGGCCGTCGGGGCCGAACAGCAGCCGGCCGCCGTCGTGGATGAAGTCGCTGGGGATCCCGGTCAGGATCGGCTCGAGGTCGCCGAGACCGTCGTCGCGCAACGTGGCCCGCACGACCCGGTTGTCCTCGGCGGTGGTGACGTAGAGGAAGACCTGCGCGTCCTCCGCGAAGTCGGGCGAGACCGCGACGCCGAGCAGGCCGGACTCGCCCTCGGGTGCCGCCTCCTCGACCGTGCCGACCTCGGTGACCCGGTGGCGCGGCCCGCTGATGCGCAGCACCCGCCCGGAGTCGCGCTCGGTGACCAGCGCGTCGCCGTCGGGGAGGAAGGCCAGGCCCCAGGGCGCCTCGAGGCCGGTCGCGACGGTGCCCACGACTCGGGGTCGCGCCGAGGCGGTCGCCTCCTCGCCCGGGCTGCCGGTGATGCTCGGGCCGCCGGTGCCGGTGGACGGGTCGCCCGCGGCCGACCCGTCGTTTGACGCGGCGTCCGTCGGGCTGTCCGAGGCCGTCGGGGTGACGTCGTACTCGACCTCGTTGCCGCCCTGGCCGCAGCCGGCGAGCGCGAGCGGGACGAGCAGGGCACCGAGGGCGAGGGCGCTGCGACGCCCGGGACCGGCCACGTCAGCCGACCCTGCGCACGAAGTCCAGCAGCAACGCGTGGACGCGTTCGGGCTGCTCCATCTGGATGAAGTGGCTGCCGGGCAGCTCGACGTACGTCGCATCGTCGACGCGCGCGGCCGCCTGGGCCATGTGGCGGGCGCCGGCCATCAGGTCCCAGGTGCCGGCGACGAAGACCGCGGGCACCCGCACCTGGCTGAGCCGCACCCGGCCGTGCTCGGAGGTGCGCAGCGCGACGTGGAAGTACCAGTCCAGCGGCACCTGGAGGAACTCCCGGATCGCGGCGGCGGTCAGGTCGGGGTCGGCGACCGGGAACATGAAGCCGCTGTGGGAGATCACGCCCACGGTGCGCCGCCCGATCGGCAGCCGCCGGGCCACCGGGCTCAGCACCCGGCCCGACACCCGGATCGCGTGGGAGAAGCCGACGGTGAGCGCACGGGCCGCGACGCGGGGCAGGTGCAGCGGCCCGAGCATCGTGGCGAACGTGTCACCGGGGACCCCGGCGACCGCGAACAGCCCCGAGACCCGCTCGGGGTGGCGCACCGCGAGCTCGAACATCGTGTTCACGCCGATCGACCAGCCCATGGCCACGGCCCGGTCCACGCCGTAGTGGTCCATGACCGACAGCGCGTCCTCGACGAAGGCCTCGACGTCGACGCGCTCGGGGTCGCGGGGGCGAGCCGAGCCGCCGATGCCGCGGTGGTTCCAGGAGATCACCCGCACCCCGCAGCCGGGGTCCAGCAGCGCCGGCCACGCGAAGGCGTTGGTGCCCAGCCCGTTGCACAGCAGCACGGTGGGGGCGCCGCGCTCGTCGTCCGGGTCGTTGCTCCAGGCCCGGATCCGGGTGCCGTCGTCGGACAGGATGTCGGTGAACACCACCGCCGGACGCGGGCGGCGGCTGGTCTCCTCGGCAGACGTGGACATGTCTCGATCATGCCCGAGCGGCGCCCGGCCCACGCCTGGCTGCGCCAGGTCGGTCCAGAGCCCGGTCCGGAGAGGTCGGCGTCGAGTCAGTCCGGCGCGGGCTGCACCGGCGCGCGCGAGGAACGGGTCGCGCCCACGCTGGCGACCACGACGCAGGCCACCGCCAGCCACTGCACGGGGGAGAGGAACTCGGCCAGCACCAGCATCCCCACCATCGCGGCGGCCGCCGGCTCGACGCTCATCAAGATGCCGAAGACGCCCGGCCGGAGGGTGCGCAGCGCGATCATCTCGCAGGTGTAGGGGATCACCGAGCTGAGCAGCCCGACCGCGGCGCCGACCAGCAGCACCCGGGGGTCGCCGAGCTCGTCGGCGTGCCGGCCGAGCGCGAGCGGCGTGATCAGCGCAGCCGCCACGACGCTGGCGACCGCGAGCCCGTCCAGGCCGGGCCAGCGGCGCCCGGTCTCCGCGCTCATCAGGATGTAGCCGCCCCAGCACGCGCCCGCGAGCAGCGCGAAGGCCACGCCGACCGGGTCGAGGTCGGCCCGCTCGAAGCCGAGCAGCAGCACGCCGGCGCCGGCCAGCCCCACCCACGCCAGGTCGCGCACCCGCCGCGACCCGAGGACCGCGATCAGCAGCGGCCCGACGAACTCGATCGTCACCGCGATGCCCAGCGGGATGCGCTGGAAGGACTGGTAGAACGACCAGTTCATCAGCCCCAGCGTCGCGCCGAAGGCCAGCACCGTGGCCCAGTCGTGGCGGTCGCGCCCGCGCAGCGCGGGGCGGGCGATGGCGAGCATCACCAGGGCGCTGGCGCACAGGCGCAGCCACACGACGGTGGTCGGGTCGACCTCGTCGAAGAGGGTCTTGGCGACCCCCGCACCGAGCTGCACCGAGGCGATCCCCACCAGCACCAGCCCCACCGGCGAGACCCGCCACAGCGATGACTTCGAGGCGCCCACCCGGTCAATCTAGACAAGGATCGCCACCGGGCCGCGCCACGGCTCGCGCGGCGTACGACGGAGGGCCAGGAGGTCGGCGATGGCGACGGTGCTGATGGTGGGGACCCGCAAGGGGCTGTGGATCGGGCGCTCGGACGACGAGCGGGAGACGTGGGACCTCACCGGGCCGCACTTCGACATGGAGGAGGTCTACTCCTGCCTGATCGACACCCGCGGCGAGCGGCCCCGGCTGCTGGCCGGCGCGTCCTCGAGCTGGCTGGGCCCCCAGGTGCGCCGCTCGGACGACCTCGGCGGGACCTGGCAGGAGACCCCCGGCGCGCTGCGCTTCCCGGAGGCCTACGACGCCTCGGTCGAGCGGATCTGGCAGCTGGTCCCGGGCACCGAGCCCGGGGTGGTCTGGGCCGGCACCGAGCCGGGCGCGGTCTGGCGCTCGGAGGACCACGGGGAGTCCTTCGCGCTCGCGGAGGGGCTGTGGAACCACCCGCACCGCACCCAGTGGGACGCCGGGTACGGCGGCCAGGCCTTCCACACCGTCCTGCCGCACCCCAGCGACCCCTCCTCGGTGACCGCGGCGATCTCGACCGGCGGGGTCTACCAGTCCGCCGACGGCGGGACCTCCTGGGAGCCCCGCAACGCCGGGATCAAGGTGGAGTTCGTCCCCGAGGAGGTGGAGTACCCCGAGTTCGGCCAGTGCGTCCACAAGATCGCCCGGCACCCCGCGCGCCCGGAGCGGATGTTCCTGCAGAACCACGGCGGGGTCTACCGCTCCGACGACCACGGCGCGAGCTGGCACTCCATCGCCGACGGGCTGCCGAGCGACTTCGGCTTCCCGGTGGTCGTGCACCCCCACGAGCCGGACACCGTCTACGTCTTCCCGCTGGGCCAGGCGTGGGCGCGCTACCCCGTCGAGGCCCGCCCGCTGGTGTGGCGCTCGCAGGACGCGGGGGAGAGCTGGGTCCCGCTGGGCAAGGGCCTGCCCGAGCACCTGTGGGTCGGGGTGATGCGCGACGCCATGTGCACCGACGACCACCCCTCCGCCGGGGTGTACGTCGGGGCGCGCAACGGGGCGGTCTGGGGCTCCTCGGACTCGGGGGAGACCTGGCGCCCGGTGGTGGAGAACCTGCCCGACGTGATGTGTGTGCGTGCCGCGGCGATGTGAGCGGCGAACGCCCGGCCCGGCCGCCGCACCGAGGTTGAGACCGCCGCCGGGCACGGTCGGGTGCAGGACTACCCTGACGTCATGACCGAGCACGACATGAAGCCCCGTTCCCGCGACGTCACGGACGGCCTCGAGCGTGCCGCCGCCCGCGGGATGCTGCGGGCCGTCGGCATGGGCGACGACGACTTCGCCAAGCCCCAGATCGGCGTCGCGTCGAGCTGGAACGAGATCACCCCCTGCAACCTCTCGCTGGACCGCCTGGCCAAGGCGGTCAAGAACGGCGTGCACGCGGCGGGCGGCTTCCCCCTCGAGTTCGGCACCATCTCCGTCTCCGACGGCATCTCGATGGGCCACGAGGGCATGCACTTCTCGCTGGTCTCCCGCGAGGTCATCGCGGACTCCGTCGAGGTCGTCATGAGCGCCGAGCGCCTCGACGGCTCCGTGCTGCTCGCCGGCTGCGACAAGTCGCTGCCCGGCATGCTGATGGCCGCGGCCCGCCTCGACCTGTCCAGCGTCTTCCTGTACGCCGGCTCCACGATGCCCGGCCAGGTCGACGGCAAGGACGTCACCATCATCGACGCCTTCGAGGCCGTCGGCGCCTGCCTGGCCGGCAAGATCAGCCGCGACGAGGTGGACCGCATCGAGAAGGCGATCTGCCCCGGCGAGGGCGCCTGCGGCGGCATGTACACCGCCAACACGATGGCCTCGGTCGCCGAGGCGATCGGCATGTCGCTGCCGGGCTCGGCCGCGCCGCCGGCCGTGGACCGTCGTCGTGACGGCTTCGCGCACCGCTCCGGCGAGGCGGTGGTCAACCTGCTCAAGCACGGCATCACCGCGCGCCAGATCATGACCAAGGAGGCGTTCGAGAACGCCATCACCGTGGTCATGGCCCTGGGCGGTTCGACCAACGCGGTGCTGCACCTGCTCGCCATCGCCCGCGAGGCCGAGGTCGACCTGACCATCGACGACTTCAACCGGATCGGCGAGAAGGTCCCGCACCTGGCCGACCTCAAGCCGTTCGGCCGCTTCGTGATGACCGACGTGGACCGCATCGGCGGCATCCCGGTGGTCATGAAGGCGCTGCTCGACGCCGGCCTCATGCACGGCGACTGCCTGACCGTCACCGGCAAGACGATGGCCGAGAACCTCGCCGACCTGAACCCCCGCGCGCTCGACGGCGACGTCATCCGCACCCTCGACAAGCCGATCCACGCCACCGGCGGCCTCACCATCCTCAAGGGCTCGCTGGCCCCCGAGGGTGCCGTGGTCAAGAGCGCCGGCTTCGACGACACCGTCTTCGAGGGCACCGCCCGCGTCTTCGACGGCGAGAAGGCGGCCATGGACGCGCTCGCCGAGGGCAAGGTCCAGGCCCGCGACGTCGTCGTCATCCGCTACGAGGGCCCCAAGGGCGGCCCCGGCATGCGCGAGATGCTCGCCATCACCGGTGCCATCAAGGGCGCCGGCCTCGGCAAGGACGTCCTGCTGGTGACCGACGGTCGCTTCTCCGGCGGTACGACCGGTCTCTGCGTCGGCCACATCGCGCCCGAGGCCGTCGACGGCGGCCCGATCGCGTTCGTGCGCGACGGCGACCCGATCACCCTCGACGTCGTCAACCGCACCCTCGAGGTGAGCATCCCCGACGACGAGCTCGCCCGCCGCAAGGAGGGCTGGGAGCCCCGCGCCCCGAAGTACACCCGCGGCGTCCTCGGCAAGTACGCCCGCACGGTGCAGTCCGCCGCGCACGGCGCCGTCACCAGCTGAGCGCGCCACCGACACCGGGCCCCGGGGCCGGCGACCAGCCGGCCCCGGCGGCACGTCTCGCGCTGCACGGCGTACGGCTGCTGCAGGGGCGGGCCGGCCTCGTGGTCCTGGTGCTCCTGACGCTCCTGGCGACCGTGCTGCTCGTCGACCGGGAGGACCCCGCGCCTGCGCTCGGAGCCGGGTCCGCCGTGGCGGAACCGGCCGCCGGCTCCTCACCGCCCGACGCCGGGCCCGAAGCCGCGCCCGACACCGCGCCCGACGCCGGGGCAGACGAGGCACGGCCCCGGACCACGCTGCCGCACGGTGGCCGGACCGTCTTCGGTGGCAACCGGTTCCTGGTGGCCTACTACGGCACGGCCGGCACCGGTGCGCTCGGCGTGCTCGGTGAGGACCGGCCCGCGGTCATGCACCGCCGGCTGGTGCGCGCCGCGGCGCCGTTCGCCGGCCGGGGCCGCCCGGTGCAGCCGGTCTACGAGCTGATCGTCACCATCGCGGACGCCCACCCCGGGCCGGACGGTGAGTACCACCACGACCTCGCGCGCCGCGAGGTGCAGCGCTACATCGACGCCGCCCACCGCCACGGCGCGCTCGTGCTGCTCGACCTCCAGCCCGGCCACGCCGACTTCCTCACCGTCGCCCGGCGCTGGGCGTGGGCGCTGCGCGACCCGTACGTCGGCCTGGCGCTGGACCCGGAGTGGCGGATGCCCGGCGGGGAGGTCCCGGGCCGGGTGATCGGCCACGTGCGCGCCGACGAGGTGAACCGCACCTCGGCCTGGCTCTCGCGCCTGGTCGCGCGCCACGACCTGCCCCAGAAGCTCTTCGTGCTGCACCAGTTCCGCGGCGACATGCTGCCCGACCTCGAGCACGTCCGCGCCCGGCGCGGGCTGGTGATGGTGCAGCACGCAGACGGGTTCGGCACCCGCAGCCAGAAGCTCGCCAGCTACCGGGCGATCGCGCGGCCCCGGCAGTTCACCATGGGCTGGAAGCTCTTCTACGACGAGGACGTCGACCGCATGGGCGCCGCCGCGGTACGCCGCGTGCGCCCGCACGTGCGCTTCGTCAGCTTCCAGTGACCGCCCACCACAAGCCCGGCAAGCACGGCAGGCACCGCGAGCGGCTCGGCCGGCTGGGCGCCGGCGTGGTCGAGGTGCGCCCGCACGGCGACGCGCACTTCGTGGCGCTGCGCGCGGCGGTGTCCACCCTCGTGCCGCTCGTGCTCGTGGCCCTGGCCGGGCGCCTCGACCTCTCGATGTACGCCGCGTTCGGCGCGTTCACCGCGCTCTACGGGCGCAACCACGTGCACGTCCCGCGGCTGCGCATGCAGCTGCGCCTCGGCGCGCTGCTGACGTCCGTCGTCGGCGCGGGCGTGCTGGTCGGCTGCTCGCCGCAGCGCGCCTGGCTGGCGGTGCCGCTCGCCGCCCTGCTGGCCTCGGTCTGCACGGTGCTCTCCGAGCGCCAGGACTGGCACCCGCCCGGGGCGCTCTTCCCGGTCTTCGCCTTCGCCGCGTGCGCCTCGCTGGAGAGCCGGCTCGGCGACGTGCCGGTCGCCCTGGCCGTGGCGGGGGCGAGCGCGCTGTTCGCGGTGGCCGTCGGCAACGCCGGCGCGTTCTGGCGCCAGCGCCGCACCGCCGGCGGGGACATCGACCCCGACGGCCCGCGCCCGGCACCGCAGCCCGCACCGGGACCCGTGCGCCTGCTGCGCTTCCCGCGCAACGGCGTGGCCGTGCTGCTCGCCGGCACCCTCGCCACCGGGGTCGGCATCGGGCACCCCTACTGGGCGATGGTCTCGGCGGTCGTGCCGCTGGTCGCCCGCGACTTCCCCGCCCAGCTGGTGCGCGGCGTGCAGCGGGTGCTCGGCACCTTCCTCGGCCTCGCGCTGACCGGCGCGCTGCTGGGGCTGGAGCCCTCGCCGTGGGTGGTGATCGCGCTGATGGTCCTGTTCCAGGGCGTCGCCGAGCTGCTGGTCGGGCGCAACTACGCCCTCGCCCTCACCTTCGTCACCGCGCTCGCCCTGCTCGCGGTGCACCTGGCGAGCGCCAGCGACCCCTGGGTGCTGGTCGTCGACCGGGGCGTGGAGACGGTCATCGGCGTGGCCATCGGCCTCGTCGTCGGCTTCCTGGCCCGGCCCACGGCGCGCGAGATCCTGCGCCGGCGCGGGCTGCCCGGCTGAGCCGGCGTGCGGCCCTCGCCCGGCCGGTCGCCCGGCGTACGTCGGCACCGCGGGGCAGGATGGCGCCGTGAGCACCGCACCGACCGCCGCCGACCTCGACGCCGCCGACCCGCTGGCGGCGTACCGCGACCGGTTCGTCGGCACCGAGACCCCGCTGGTCTACTTCGACGGCAACTCGCTGGGCCGCCCGCTGCGGGTCACCGGGCCGCGGCTCGCGCGCTTCGTGGACCAGGAGTGGGGCGGGCGGCTGATCCGCGGCTGGGACGAGGACTGGCTGTCCCTGCCCGAGCGGATCGGCGACGAGCTCGGCCGGGTCTGCCTGGGCGCCGCGCCGGGGCAGAGCGTCATCGGCGACTCCACGACGGTGCTGCTCTACAAGCTGGTGCGCGCCGCCGTGGCGCTGCGCCCGGGACGCACCGAGATCGTGCTGGATCGCGACAACTTCCCGACCGACCGCTACGTCGCCCAGGGCGTCGCCGCGGAGTGCGGGCTCACGCTGCGCTGGATCGACGTCGACCCGGCCGGGGGCGTCGAGGCCGCGCAGCTGGAGGAGGCGGTGGGGGAGCGCACCGCGCTGGTGCTGCTCAGCCACGTCGCCTACCGCTCGGCCTGGCTGGCCGACGCGCCCCGGCTGACCCGGATCGCCCACGACGCCGGGGCGCTGGTGCTGTGGGACCTGTGCCACTCCGCCGGCGCGGTCCCGCTCGCGCTCGACGCCTGGGACGTCGACCTGGCCGTCGGCTGCACCTACAAGTACCTCAACGGCGGGCCCGGCGCCCCGGCGTTCGCCTACGTCGCCCGGCGGCTGCTCGAGGACCCCGCCCAGCCGTTCGTGCAGCCGGTGCAGGGCTGGATCGGCGCGGCCGACTCCTTCGCGATGGGCCCGGACTACCGCCCCGCGCCGGGGATCCGCCGGGTGCTGTCCGGCACCCCGCCGGTGGTCGGCATGCTGGCGCTCCAGGACATGCTCGCGCTGCTCGGCGAGGCCGGGGCCGAGGCGGTGCGCGCGAAGTCCGTCGCCCTCACGTCGTACGCCGTGACGCGCGCCGAGGAGCGTCTCGGCGACCTCGGGGTGCGGCTGGTCTCGCCCCGCGACCCCGAGCGGCGCGGCGGCCACGTCACCCTCGCGCACCCGCTGATGCGCGAGGTGACCGAGCGGCTGTGGCGCCGCGACGTGATCCCGGACCACCGCGAGCCGCACGGGCTGCGGGTGGGGCTCTCCCCGCTGTCCACGTCGTTCGCGGAGGTGGAGAGCGGCCTCGAGGCGGTTCGCCACGAGCTCGACGACCTGCGAGCCTGAGCCCATGCGCTTCCCCCGCCCCCTGCGTCCCGGCGACACCATCGGCGTCACCGCCCCCTCCGCCGGCGTCGCGCCGTCCTTCCTCCCGCGGCTCGAGGTCGCCTGCGACGCCCTGCGCGAGCGCGGGTACGACGTGCGCCTCGGCGAGCACGTGATCGCCCTCGACGGCGGCGTGGCCGGGACCGCCCGGCAGCGCGCCGACGAGCTGACCGCGATGCTGCTCGACCCGGAGGTGGCGGCCGTGGTCCCGCCGTGGGGCGGCGAGCTGGCCGTCCAGGTCCTCGACCACCTCGACTGGGACGCGCTGGCCGCGGCCGAGCCGACCTGGCTGGTCGGCTACAGCGACCTCACCACCGTGATGCTGCCGCTCGCGACCCGGCTCGGCTGGGCCAGCCTGCACGGCGCCAACCTGCTCGAGACCCCCTACGCCCAGCCCGAGGGGCTCGCGCACTGGACCGACGTGCTGGCCACCGCCCCCGGCACGCCGCTCACCCAGCGCTCGCCGGGACGGCACAAGGGCCCCGGCCAGGACGACTGGGAGAGCGACCCAGGCGTGGCGGGGGAGCGTGAGCTCCCGGTCCCCGCGTCGTGGGAGGTCGTCGGTGGCGGGGGCGTCGACGTCACCGGACGCCTCGTGGGCGGCTGCGTCGAGGTGCTCGGACCGCTGGTCGGGACGCCGTACGGCGACCTGCCGCGGCTGGGCCGCGAGCTCACCGAGGACGGGCTGGTCGTCTACCTCGAGGCCTGCGAGCAGGACGCCTTCAGCATCGGCCGCACCCTGCACGGCATGCGGATGGCCGGCTGGTTCGAGGAGGCGGAGGCGGTGCTGATCGGGCGCACGGCGGCCCCGGACGCGCCCGGGTTCACCCAGCACGAGGCGGTGCGCGACGCCCTCGGCGGACTCGACCTGCCGGTGGTGCTCGACGTCGACTTCGGCCACGTGTGGCCCTACCTGCCGATGGTCAACGGCGCCCTGGCGCGCGTGGTGGTCGACGGCGAGCGGGCCGAGGTCACCCAGACCTGGGGCTGAGCCGCCCGGTCGTCCCGGGGCGCCGCGTGTCCCTGGCACCTGTCGGCGCGGACTGGCATCGTGACCGGGCATGGACCAGCGAATCAGCTTCATCACCCTCGCGGTCGCCGACCTCGAGACGAGCCGGGCCTTCTACGTCGACGGGCTGGGGTGGCGTCCCGAGCTGCACGAGCCCGGCGAGGTGCTGATGCTCGCGGCCGGGGAGCGCCTGGTGTTCTCGCTGTGGCAGCGCGAGCAGTTCGAGGCCGAGGTCGGCGCGATCGCCGCCGGCCCCGGGGTCGCACCGTTCACGCTCTCGCACAACGTCGCGACCGAGGCGGAGGTCGACGCGGTGCTCGCCGAGGCGCGGGCCGCGGGCGCCGACCCGGTCGAGGCGGCGCAGCGGCGCGAGTGGGGCGGCTGGACCGGCTACTTCGCCGACCCCGACGGCCACCGCTGGGAGATCGCCACCAACCCCGGCCCGATCGGTCAGCGGGTGCTGCCGTGAGCCGCCCGAGCGAGGCCGACCGCCGCGTGCTCGACGGCCCGCAGGTCGAGGCCGAGGGCCTGACCGACTGGCGGGTGCTCTTCGGCCGGCTGCACGCGTTCTTCCAGACCCCGGACTTCGCCACCGGCCTGGCGATCGTGGCGGAGACCGGGGCGCTCGCCGACGAGATGGACCACCACCCCGACCTCGACCTGGCGTGGGGCCGGGTGCGGGTGCGCCTGTCCAGCCACGACGTCGGCGGCGTCACCGCGCGCGACGTACGACTGGCGCGTGCGATCAGCGAGGTCGCCGCCCGGCACGGCGCCACCGCCACGCCCGAGGTCCTCAGCGTCCTCGAGATCGCCCTGGACACCGCCGACCGAGCCCAGGTGATGCCGTTCTGGGCCGCCGTGCTCGGCCTGGAGCCCTCGGCGGGGGACCCGGTCGAGCTCACCGACCCGCACGGCGTGCTGCCCACGCTGTGGTTCCAGGACTCCGAGCCCGACCCGGAGGTCCCGGCCCAGCGCTTCCACCTCGACCTGCGGGTGCCGCCCGAGGTGGTGGCCGATCGGATGCAGGCGGCGCTGGCCGCGGGCGGCGTCCTGGTCAGCGACGCCGAGGCGCCGCGGTTCTGGGTGCTGGCCGACCCGCAGGGCAACCGGGTGTGTCTCACCACCTGGCAGGGCCGCACGACTGCGTGACCCGGTGGTGGCGCCGGGGTGAGCACCGGCACGCCGCCAGATGGTGGGACCGCCGTCCCGCATGCTGGGACACCGTGAGAGGATGTGCTGACGGACGAGGGCCCCACAGTGCTACCGTGAGCGCATGCGCCAGGACATTCTTGTACGCACGCGACGCGCCCGCTGACCACAAGTCAGCCAGCGCGTCACCCCTCGTTGCCCAGCAACCGAGGGGTTTTTTGTTGTCACGACGGCTCACCAGCCGTCGCCGCGACAGCACTGCACGAGCCACCCGCATGGTCACAGACAGGGAAAGCAAGGAATGAGCGAGCAGATCACCGGCGCGCAGAGCCTGGTCACGTCGCTGGAGGCGGCCGGGGTCGAGCACATCTTCGGGATCCCGGGCGGCGCGATCCTCCCGGCGTACGACCCCCTGATGGACTCCACCATCCGCCACATCCTCGTGCGCCACGAGCAGGGCGCCGGCCACGCCGCGCAGGGCTACGCCACCGCGACCGGGAAGGTCGGCGTGTGCATGGCGACCTCCGGCCCGGGCGCCACCAACCTCGTCACGCCGCTGGCCGACGCCCACATGGACTCGGTCCCGATGGTCGCGATCACCGGTCAGGTCGGCTCCTCGCTCATCGGCACCGACGCGTTCCAGGAAGCCGACATCCGCGGCATCACGATGCCGATCACCAAGCACAACTTCCTCGTCACCGACCCCGCCGAGATCCCGCAGAAGATCGCCGAGGCCTTCCACCTGGCCTCGACCGGTCGGCCCGGTCCGGTGCTGGTCGACGTCACCAAGTCCGCGCTCCAGGCGATGACCTCGTTCCGCTGGCCCACCGAGCTGCACCTGCCGGGCTACCGGCCGGTGACCAAGCCGCACGCCAAGCAGATCCGCGAGGCCACCAAGCTGATCCTCGAGGCGCGCCGCCCGGTGCTGTACGTCGGCGGCGGCACGATCCGCGCCCGCGCCCACCGCGAGCTGCGGGTGCTCGCCGAGCTGACCGGCATCCCGGTCGTGACCACGCTGATGGCGCGCGGGGCGTTCCCCGACAGCCACCCCCAGCACCTGGGCATGCCGGGCATGCACGGCACCGTCGCCGCGGTGGCCGGACTGCAGAAGAGCGACCTGATCATCAGCCTCGGCGCCCGCTTCGACGACCGGGTGACCGGCAACCTGGACTCCTTCGCGCCGGGCGCCAAGGTCATCCACGCCGACATCGACCCCGCCGAGATCGGCAAGAACCGCGCCGTCGACGTCCCGATCGTGGGCGACTGCCGCGAGGTCATCTCCGACCTCGTCGTGGCGCTCAAGGCCGAGGCGGACGCCGGTCACACCGGCGACTTCGAGGGCTGGGTCGACTTCGTCGCCGGCATCAAGCGCACGTACGCCCTCGACTACGAGCGCCCGGCCGACGGCTCGCTGGCGCCGCAGCACGTGCTGGAGCGCCTGGGCGAGATCGCCGGTCCCGACTCGATCTACGCCGCCGGCGTGGGCCAGCACCAGATGTGGGCCGCGCAGTTCATCGGCTACGAGAAGCCCAACACCTGGCTGAACTCCGGTGGCCTCGGCACGATGGGCTACTCGGTGCCCGCCGCGATGGGCGCGAAGGTCGGCATGCCCGACACCACCGTGTGGTCCATCGACGGCGACGGCTGCTTCCAGATGACGAACCAGGAGCTCGCCACCTGCGCGATCGAGAACATCCCGATCAAGGTCGCGATCATCAACAACGAGTCCCTGGGCATGGTGCGCCAGTGGCAGACGCTCTTCTACAACGAGCGCTACTCCAACACCAACCTGCAGCGGCACGGCGGGCCGGTCCGGATCCCCGACTTCCCCAAGCTGGCCGAGGCCTACGGCTGCGTGGGCCTGTCCTGCGACCGCCCCGACGACGTGGACGCCACCATCGAGAAGGCGATGTCGATCAACGACGCGCCGGTGGTCGTGGACTTCCGGGTCCACCGCGACGCGATGGTGTGGCCGATGGTCGCAGCAGGCACGAGCAACGACGACATCAAGTACGCGCGCGACCTGGCGCCCGAGTTCGACGAGGACGACCTCTGATGAGCAAGCACACGCTGTCGGTCCTGGTCGAGGACAAGCCCGGCGTCCTGGCCCGTATCGCCGCCCTGTTCAGCCGGCGCGGCTTCAACATCGAGTCGCTCGCCGTCGGCCCGACCGAGCACCCCGAGGTCTCGCGGATGACCATCGTGGTCAACGTCGACCGTTCGCCGCTCGAGCAGGTCACCAAGCAGCTCAACAAGCTGGTCGAGGTGATCAAGATCGTCGAGCTCGACCCGCAGGGCTCGGTCGACCGCGAGCTGCTGCTGGTCAAGATCGCCGCCACCGCGGAGACCCGTGGCCAGGTGATCGACACCGTCCAGCTGTTCCGGGCGAAGGTCGTCGACGTCGCCATCGACGCGCTGACCGTCCAGATCACGGGCAACGCCGACAAGCTGGCCGACTTCCTTCGGGTGGTGGAGCCGTTCGGCATCCGCGAGCAGGTGCAGTCCGGCATGGTCGCGATCGGCCGCGGCTCGCGCTCGATCTCCGAGCGCAGCCTGCGCCCGGTGCCGATCCCGGCGCCCCCGTCGGCCATCTGACCCCAGGCCAGGCCCGGTGCCACCGGGCCTGGCCGGAGCCGCCCGCGCCCCACGGCGTACCGGCCTGCAGACTTGTCCCACTTCCCAGACTCACCCAACTGAAGTTCCGAACCAGAAGGAGAAGCCCCCGTGGCTGAGATGTTCTACGACGACCACGCCGACCTGTCCCTGATCCAGGGCAAGAGCGTGGCGGTCATCGGCTACGGCAGCCAGGGCCACGCCCACGCGCTGTCGCTGCGCGACTCCGGCGTCGACGTGCGCGTCGGTCTGCAGCCGGGCTCGAAGAGCCGCGCGAAGGCCGAGGCCGAGGGCCTGCGCGTCCTCACCCCCGCCGAGGCGGCGCAGGAGGCCGACGTCGTCGTCATCCTCGCTCCCGACCAGCACCAGCGGACGCTGTACGCCGAGGAGATCGCGCCCAACCTGAACGCGGGCGACACCCTGGTCTTCGGCCACGGCTTCAACATCCGCTTCGGCTACATCACCCCGCCCGAGGACGTCGACGTCTTCATGGTGGCCCCGAAGGGCCCGGGTCACCTGGTCCGTCGCGAGTACGTCGACGGCCGCGGCGTGCCCGTGCTCGTCGCGGTGGAGCAGGACGCCTCGGGCAAGGCCTGGGACCTCGCGCTCTCCTACGCCAAGGGCATCGGCGGCCTGCGTGCCGGCGGCATCAAGACCACCTTCACCGAGGAGACCGAGACCGACCTGTTCGGTGAGCAGGCCGTCCTGTGCGGTGGCGCCTCGCAGCTGGTCATGTACGGCTTCGAGACGCTGATCGAGGCCGGTTACCAGCCGGAGGTCGCGTACTTCGAGTGCCTGCACGAGCTCAAGCTCATCGTCGACCTGATGTACGAGGGCGGCATCGCCAAGCAGCGCTGGTCGGTCTCCGACACCGCCGAGTTCGGTGACTACGTCTCCGGCCCGCAGGTCATCACCCCCGAGGTGAAGGAGAACATGAAGGCGGTCCTCGCCGACATCACCAGCGGCGCGTTCGCCGAGCGTTTCATCACCGACATGGACAACGGCAGCCCGGAGTTCACCAAGTTCCGCGAGCAGGGCGAGGCGCACCCGATCGAGAAGACCGGCCGCGAGCTGCGCAAGCTCATGGCGTGGGTGAAGAGCCACGACTCGGACTACACCGAGGGCACCGCGACCCGCTGAGGAGTGAGGCGGAGGTACGCCGAGCGCCAGCGAGGTGTGCCGGAGCCGAGCCCCGCAGGCGGGTCGCAAATAGGTACCGCGACCCGCTGAGGCCGCGGCACGCCGAGGAGTGAGGCGGAGGTACGCCGAGCGCCAGCGAGGTGTGCCGGAGCCGAGCCCCGCAGGCGGGTCGCAAATAGGTACCGCGACCCGCTGAGGAGCAGTCAGCACATCGAACAGGGCCTCCCTCACAGCAGCTGCTGTGGGGGAGGCCCTGTTCGTGTGTGAGGGGAGCGCATCTCGATGGTGAGGTCGGCCCATCTCGACGAGCTACTTCACCTCGGCGCGGAGGATGAGGCGCAGGCCGACGGCGAGCGGGACCAGCAGCCAGATGGTGCCGGAGGTGGCCAGCTGGGCCCACTGCTCGCCGGTGGGGACGCCGTCGAAGAGCGGGGCCATGGCGTAGTTGAAGTCGATCCACGGGCCGAGGTCGCGGTACCAGTCCTGCGCGGCGGCCAGGGCGCTGGTCGCGCTGGGCAGCACGAAGGAGTAGACGAAGTACCCCACGATCGCGGCCGCCGAGCTGCGCAGCAGCGTGCCGAGCATGAAGCCGACCAGCAGGCCGAGCACGTTGGCGAGCACGATCGTCGCCAAGTTGCTGGCGGCGATGTTCCAGACCGTGTCGACGCCGGCGATGTTGCTGCCGACGATGTTGCCGACCGCGCCGATGGCGGCCGCGAGGAACATCGAGACCACCCCGATGAGGACCGCGAGGCCTGCCTTGACCGCGAGCACGCGGCCCCGGGCCGGCACCAGGGTGAACGTCGTGAGCCCGGTGCGCTGGCTCCACTCGCTGGTGACCGCGAGGATCGCCACGACCGGCAGGATCACGGCCATCGGGACGCCGATCGCCGTCGCGAACGACTCGTAGGTGAGGTCGGCGTCCGGGGCGAAGGCGATCACCGCGGCGGTCGCGGCCAGCGCGAGGATCGCGATGCCGGTCATCAGCCAGAAGCCGGAGCGGGTGTCGAACATCTTGCGCAGCTCGACGCGCACCACGCGCGACAGCGGGATCGGTGCGGGCGGTGTGCGCGGCCCGGTGTGCTGCTCGGCGATCGTGGCGAGCGGGTCGCTCGCCTCGAGGGCGCCGGTGGCTCCCGTGGGCCTCGTGGATGTGGTGCTCATGCTGCTGCTCCTTCGCGCTGGGTCTCGGCGGTGAGCTCCAGGAACATCTCCTCCAGGCCGGCGCCGTCGGCGGACCTGAGCTCGGTGAGGGGTACGCCGGCGGCGTGGGCGAGCTGCCCGACCTGGGTGAGCTCGGCGTCGGTGCGCAGCGCCCCGTCGACGGCGGCGGTGACGGTGAGGCCGGCGCCCTCGAGGGCGCGGGCGAGGCGGTCCGGGTCGGCCGCGCGGACGACCGTGCCGGCGGCGGCGAGCAGCTCGGCCTTCGTGCCCTGGGCGACGATGCGGCCGTGGCCGATGACGACGATGTCGTCGGCGATGACCTCGATCTCGTGCAGCAGGTGGCTGGAGAGCAGCACGGTGCCGCCGCGGTCGGCGTACCCGCGCAGCAGGTCGCGCATCGCCCGGATGCCGGCGGGGTCGAGGCCGTTGGCGGGCTCGTCGAGCACCAGCACCTCGGGGTCGCCGATCAGGGCGGTGGCGATGCCCAGGCGCTGGCGCATGCCCAGGGAGTAGTGGCGCACCCGGCGCTCCGCCTCGGCCTCGGTGAGGCCGACATGGGCGAGGGTCTCGGCCACCCGGCGCCGGGGCAGGCCCATGGTGAGCGCGGCGAGGGTGAGGATCTCGCGGCCGGTGCGCCCGGCGTGCTGGGCCGAGGCGTCCAGCAGCACGCCGATCTCGCGGCCCGGGTTGGGCAGGTCGGCGAAGCGCCGCCCCAGCACGGTCGCGGTGCCCGAGGTCGGCGGGGTGAGGCCGACCAGGATGCGCATCGAGGTGGACTTGCCGGCGCCGTTGGGGCCGAGGAAGCCGGTGACGCGGCCGGGCCGCGCCGTGAAGGAGATGTCATCGACGGCGGTGAAGGCGCCGTACCTCTTGGTCAGGGACTCGACGGTGATCATGGCTCCGAGCCTGCGGCGTCGGTGGCCCCGACCACATCGGGGAAGCTGCCTGACCCGCCCCTGAGCCGACCCCGACGCCCCTCGGGGTCGGGCCTCGGGGGCGGTGCCGGGGGGCCCGGGCGAGCGCGGGGGAATGCGGGAGGGCGGGCGGAGGTTCGACCGGCATGCGCATCGAGATCTGGAGTGACGTCGTCTGCCCGTGGTGCTACGTCGGCAAGCGGCGCCTGGAGGCGGCCCTGGCGGGATTCGAGCACGCCGACGAGGTCGAGGTGGTCTACCGCTCCTTCGAGCTCGACCCCGCAGCGCCCCAGCACGGCACCGAGCCCAGCGTCGTCTCGCTGTCGCGCAAGATGGGCCGTCCCGAGGAGCAGGTGCGCGAGATGGTCGGCGGGCTGATGGAGACCGCGGCCGCCGACGGCCTCGAGCTGCGCCTGCTCGACACCGTGCACACCAACACCGTCGACGCCCACCGGCTGCTGCACCTCGCGCTCGAGACCGGCGGCCCGGCCCTCCAGGGCACCCTCAAGGAGGAGCTGCTCGCGGCGTACTTCACCCGCGCCGAGGACATCGGCGACCACGCCGTCCTGCGTGCTGCCGCCCTCGCCGCCGGGCTCGACGCCGAGCGCGTGGACGCCGTGCTGGCGGGCGAGGAGTACGCCGAGGCGGTGGCCGCCGACGTCGCCCAGGCGCGCGCGTACGGCGCCACCGGGGTGCCGTTCTTCGTCGTCGAGGGCACCTACGGCATCTCCGGCGCCCAGCCCACGGAGGTCTTCACCCAGGTGCTCGAGCAGGTCTGGGCCGAGAGCCACCCGGTGCTCCAGACCGTCGGCGGCGACGCCGAGGCCTGCGGGCCGGACGGCTGCGCGATCTGAGGCTCACCCGGCCCGGGTGACCGCCGGGGCCGCCGCGACCCTGGTGTCAGGCGTCCCGGTCATGGCCGTCCTCCGTCAGGCGCTCGGGGAGCCCGAGCGGGCCGAACCGGTCGGCGTGGAAGGTGAGGATCTCGGTGATCGCCCCGCCGCTGATGCGCAGGGCGTCGACCGTCAGCGGCAGGTACGCGCCCGCCGATTCCTGCCAGAGGTAGAAGGCGACGGCCGGCTGCCGGTTCACCGAGGTGGGTACGGCGCGCATGCGCCCCAGGTCCTCGAAGCCGTCCTGGACCCAGTCCGCCACCACCGCGTCCCGCCCGATGAACAGGCCGGGCGTCGGCGGCATCGAGCAGCGCACGTCCTCGCGCAGCAGCGCGGCGAGGGCGCCGACGTCGGTGGCGAGGCTGGCGTCGGTGAAGCGGCGTACCAGCTCGCGGGTCGCGGCGTCCTCCCCGCCGTGGGTCCAGTCCTGCCGCTCGGCCGGCAGATGGGCACGCATGCCGGCGCGGGCCCGCTGGAGCGCGCTGTTCACCGAGTTCACGGAGTCCCCGAGGAGCTCTGCTGTGTCACGGGCGGGCCAGCCGAGCACGTCGCGCAGGATCAGCACGGCGCGCGGGCGCGGCGCGAGGTGCTGGACGGCGACCAGGTAGGCCAGCTCGATCGTCTCCTGCGCGACCACCCGCGCCTCCGGCTGCTGGGCGTCGTCCGCCGCGACCTCGTCGAGCAGGTGGTCGGGATAGGGCTGCAGCCACCGCACCTCGCCGCCGGTGGCCGCCGCGGGCCGGCGCCTGGCGAGCAGGTCGAGGCAGGCGTGGGTGGCGATGCCGTACAACCAGGCGCGCCACGTCGAGCGCCCCTCGAAGGTCTCCCGGCGCCGCCAGGCACGAAGGAGGGTCTCCTGCACGGTGTCCTCGGCGTCCTCGAAGGACCCGAGCATCCGGTAGCAGTGCACGTGCAGCTCGCGGCGGTGCCGCTCGGTCAGTCGTGAGAACGCCGCGTCGTCGGGCTCGTGGGCCTCGTCCGGGTTGCTCATGCCGGGCTCCTGCAGTCGTGTGTCCGCACTCATCGTCCATCCTCGGCGTCGCGTGGGTGTCGTGTCGTACGTGTGACGGCCAGGGGCGGCAGAACTCATCACCCGGGGGATCACGGGCCCGGAAATGTCCCCGGTCGTCTCTACGATGAAGCCATGTCGTAGAGCTCCGCAGCACCTGGTCCAGGGAGGCCCGGATGGCCGAAACGCTCGATCCCTATCTGGTGGATCTGGAGCGCCTGCACGCCGACCTGGACCGGGTGGTCGAGCGGGACCCGGTGTTCCTTCCCGTGGCGACGAAGCGGCAGGCGTTGCTGATGGCGGCGTCGGCGTCGTCGCGGGCGCAGGCGGTGCTGGCGCGGCTGGTCGGGTGCGCCGAGGACGTGGCGGACGCGGAGGGGCACCGGGACGTCGCCTCGTGGTTGACGCACCGCACCCATGACTCGCTGACCACGACACGTCGGGCGCAGCGGCTCGGGGTGGCGTGCGAGCAGCGCTGGCACCGGGTCGGTCTGGGGCTGCTGGGCAGGCGGATGAGCGTCGACCAGGCCCAGGTGATCGTGGCTGCCCTCGACGAGCTGGCCTGCGGGCGTGACCTGGTGGAGGCCCCGGCGGAGGAGTGGGCCGAGGTCCTGGTCCGGGCGGAGGTCTATCTGGTGGAGCAGGCGGTCGGCTTCGGTCCGCGGGAGCTGCGCCGGTTGGGGGAGCGGCTGCTCGAGGTGGTCGCGCCGCAGTGGGCAGAGGAGCTGGAACGGCGACAGCTGGAGGCGGCCGAGCGGGCGGCTCGGCGGCGTACGACGCTGTCGGTGCAGCACCACGGCGACGGCACCGCATTCATCCGGGCGCGGGTGCCCGAGAGTGTGGCGTTGCGGGTGACCACGATGCTGGAGGCGTTCACCAACCCCCGCAAGGAGAACGGCGAACAGGCTGGCGCAGAGGCGGATGGGCGGCGGGTGCCCTACGAGCGGCGGCTGGGTGAGGCGTTCTGCTCGCTGATAGAGGCCCTCGACCCGGCCCGGCTCCCGCTCCACGGCGGGGACGCGACGACGTTGGTGATCACGATGGACCTCGCCACCCTCACCGCTGGCCTCGGCACCGCGACGCTGGCGGACGGCTCCCGGATCACCGCGGGCGAGGCCCGGCGTCTCGCCTGCACGGCGGGTCTGGTGCCGGCGGTGCTGGGCACCCGGTCGGTGCCGCTCGACCTCGGACACGCCACGAGGCTGTTCAGCCCGGGCCAGCGCAAGGCGCTGGCGATCCGGGACCGGGAGTGCCGCGCGGACGGCTGCTCGATGCCCGCCACCTGGTGCGAGGCACATCATCTGAAGCCGTGGTCCGCGGGAGGGAGGACCGACCTCGCGAACGCCCTGCTCCTCTGCTCCCACCACCATCATCTGATCCACGACGACCGCTACCTCCACCAGCGGATGCCGAACGGCGACCTCCGCTTCGCCAGACGGACGTAGACCGCGACGGCAGTGGTCGAGGATCATCGGCGGCACTGCCCGCCCGATCGCGGCAGGTGCGCGCCTCACTCGTGGAAGGGGAGTCATGGCAGCCGGAGCGGCTCAGGGCGGTGAGGTCGTGCTCGAGACCGATCGTCTCGTGCTCCGGCCCTGGCGGGTGAGCGAGGCCGCCATCCGGCGCGAGCTGTGGCTCGAACGCGATCCCCGGGTGCCGCCGCACCGCCGCATCGACGCGGACGGGCACCCGACGCTCGCAGAGGTCGAGGAGGCGATCCGTCGCAGCACGGCATCGCCCGTCGCGTTGCTGGCGGTCGAGCGGAAGGGCGTGGGCGAAGCCATCGGCTACTGCGGCCTGACCGAGCGCCGACAGGAGGCCCGAGAACCGGAGCTGGCGTTCGAGCTCCTCCGCCGCTGCTGGGGACAGGGATACGCGACCGAGGCATCGTGGGCGGTGCTGGACTGGGCGAGATCGTCCGGCCACGAGCGGCTGTGGGCCTCGGTCTGGGACTGGAACACCGCTTCTCGCCGTGTGCTGGCAAAGCTCGGATTCACCGAGACGGCCAGTGAGGAAACCATCTTCGGGACCAACCTGGTCACGACGTTGCGGCTCTGAGGGCTCGAACGGGTCACCGGTGTCGCGTGCAGACATTCCTGCCCTACCCCGACTTCGAGGCCTCGGCCCGGGTCCTCGACGCGCGCCGGCTGGGCAAGCAGCGGGTGGAGGGGATCCAGGTGATCCGCGGGCTGATCGTGCCGGGGTACGGGTGGCGCCACCACCCGGCGGTGCGGATGTGGCGGGGGTACGTCGAGGCGCTGGGGCGCTACGCGCTCACCTGCTGCGAGGTCTGGGTGGAGGAGGGGCGCGCGGACACGTGCGCGGCGACCATCCGCAGCGACCTCGCCGGGGTCGGGGTGGAGCGGGTCCGCGGCCAGGACGACCTGGGGCGGGCGGACGCGCTGCCGCCGTGGCTCGGGGACGAGGACTTCCACCGCAGCCACCGCTCGGCGCTGGTGCGCAAGGACCCGGGCTTCTACCGCTCGCGGTTCCCCGACGTGCCCGACGACCTGCCCTACGTCTGGCCCTCCGCGGACTGATCGGCCCCGAGGTCGACGAGGCGGTCCACACCGATCTCCTCGAGGAACCGCTGGTCGTGGCTGGCGACCACCAGGGCGCCCCGGTACGCCGCGAGGGCGGAGACCAGGGCGTCGTGGGAGGCGAAGTCGAGGTTGTTGGTCGGCTCGTCGAGGAGCAGCAGCTGCGGAGCGGGGTCGGCGAGCAGCACCGCGGCGAGCGTGGCGCGGAACCGCTCCCCGCCGGACAGCACGCCCACCGACCGGTCGCCCGCGCGGCCGCGGAACAGGAACCTCGCCAGCCGGGCGCGTACGACGACCTCCTCGGTGCCCGGCGCGTGCTCGCGCACGTTGGCCACCACGCTGCGGGTGTCGTCGAGCAGGTCCAGGTCGACCCGGGCTCCGGTGCGCAGCACCAGCGAGCGCGTGGTCAGCACGGTCCGCCCTCGCGGTACGTGGGTGCCGGGCAGGTCGACGCGGATCTCGCGGTCCTCGCGCAACCGGGACTCCGCGTCGTCGAGGCGGGCGCGGGCGGCCGCCAGCCGCTCCTCCTGGACCCGGCGCAGCTGGGCCGCCGAGCCCTCGGCGGAGCTGCGCAGGGAGCCGGCGACGATGCGGGGGATCCCGCCGCCGAGCTGCGCGGCGCGGCCCTGCACGCGGCGCTTGGCCAGCGTCGCCTCCGCCTCGGCCCGGTCGGCCGGGCGGCACGAGGAGGTCGAGGTCGCGCAGGGCGGGGGAGCCGTCGGGCCAGGTGAAGGTGAGCGCGGTGAACGAGATCGCGGCGGATGCAGACATGGGGTGCTCCGAGGTGAGGGGTGGTCACGGGTGGGTGAGCGACCTCAAAGGAGCAACGGGACCTGCCTGGCGACGGGGCTGGGACCGGCGACGCTACGGGCTCGGGCGGCACCGGTGCCACCGATTTGCTCGGGTAGGCTCGGCGGTCGGCACAGCGTCGTGCACCACCGGCCTCCTCGCCTCCCGGCCCGGGGCCGATCCTCCGACCATCTAGGAACGCCCGCTGTGAGCAAGCCCGTCGTCCTCATCGCCGAACCCCTGAGCCCCGCCACCGTCGAGGCGCTCGGGCCGGACTTCGACGTGCGCCGCTGCGAGGGCACCGACCGCGCCGCGCTGCTGGCCGCGGTCGCCGAGGCGGAGGCGCTCCTGGTGCGCTCCCGGACCGGCGTCGACGCCGAGCTGCTGGCCGCGGCGCCCCGCCTGCGGGTCGTCGCCCGCGCCGGCGTCGGGCTGGACAACGTCGACGTACGCGCGGCGACGCACGCCGGCGTCATGGTCGTCACGGCACCCACCTCGAACGTCGTGTCGGTGGCCGAGCTGACGGTCGCGCTGATGCTGGCCGCGGCCCGTCGCGTCAGCCCGGCCCACGCCGCCCTGCGAGCCGGGAGCTGGGACCGCACCCCGTTCGTGGGCACCGAGCTGTTCGACAAGACCGTCGGCATCCTCGGCCTCGGCCGGATCGGGGTGCTGGTCGCGCAGCGGCTGACCGCCTTCGGGATGAGGGTGGTGGCCCACGACCCCTACGTGCAGGCCGGGCGGGCCGCGCAGATGGGCGTGCGTCTCGTCGACCTCGACACCCTGCTCGCCGAGTCCGACTTCATCTCGGTGCACCTGCCGCGCACCAGCGAGACCACCGGGCTGATCGGCGAGGCCGAGCTGCGCCGGGTCAAGGCGTCGCTGGTGCTCGTCAACGCCGCCCGCGGCGGCATCGTCGACGAGACGGCGCTGCACGCCGCGCTGGTCGAGGGCCGGGTGGCCGCGGCCGGGCTCGACGTGTTCGCCGACGAGTCGGGCGTCGAGAGCCCGCTGCTCGCGCTCGACAACGTCGTGGCGACGCCGCACCTCGGGGCCTCCACCGTCGAGGCCCAGGAGAAGGCCGGCCTCGCGGTCGCGCGCTCGGTGCGTCTGGCGCTCGCCGGCGACCTGGTGCCCGACGCGGTCAACGTCCAGGGCGGCGTGATCGCCGAGGACGTGCGCCCCGGCATCCCGCTGACGGAGAAGCTCGGGCGGATCTTCACCGGCCTGGCCGGCGGCCTGGCCCAGCAGGTCGACGTCGAGGTCCGCGGCGAGATCACCGACCACGACGTGAAGGTCCTCGAGCTGGCCGCGCTCAAGGGGATGTTCGGCGACGTCGTCGGGGGACCGGTCTCCTACGTCAACGTCCCGCTCCTCGCCGCGGAGCGCGGCACCATGGTGCGCCTGGTGGTGGACCCCGAGAGCCCCGACCACCGCAACCTGATCACCCTGCGCGGGACCATGGCCGACGGCGCACAGGTGTCGGTCAGCGGCACCCTGGTCGGGCTGGCCCAGCGCGAGCGGCTGGTCGAGGTCAACGGCTTCGACGTCGACCTGGAGCCGACCGACCACCTCGCGTTCTTCACCTACACCGACCGGCCCGGCATGGTCGGGGTCCTCGGCCGGGTGCTGGGGGAGTCGGGCGTCAACATCGCCGGCATGCAGGTCGCGCGCGACAGCCGCGGCGGGCGCGCGCTGGTCGCGCTCTCGGTCGACTCGGTGATCCCCACCGGCGCGCTCGAGGAGATCGAGCGCTCCCTGGACGCCGCGACCGTGCGCGCCGTCGACCTGGGCTGAGCCTCAGGCGACCACCACGCGGGCGCGGGGCGCCCCGCCGATCGCGGCGCCGGTGCTGCCGCGGACGACCGCCCACGCCGCGGCGACACGGCGTACCGCCTCCTCGAGCTCGGCGACCGGACGCGTCCACGGGATGCGCACGAACCGGTCGAGCCCGCCCGCGGCGGCGAACACCGGCCCGGGGGTCAGGATCACGCCGCGGCGCTCCGCCTCGGCGACCAGCGCCGTGCCGAGCGGCGCGGGCAGCTCGCACCACAGCGCCAGGCCACCGCCGGGGAGGCGGAAGCGCCACTCGGGGAGCTCGCGGGCGAGCGCGGCGGCGAGGGTGTCCCGTTGCTCGCGCAGGCGTGCCAGGTGGCCCGGGAGCACCGGGCCGCCGGCCAGCAGCCGCTCCAGCACCAGCTGCTCGAGCACCGGCGCGCCGAGGTCGGAGGTGACCCGGGCCCGGGTGAGCCGGTCGACGGCGGCGTGCGGTGCCCGGATCCAGCCCAGCCGCAGGCCGCCCCAGAAGCTCTTGCTCGCGCTGCCGATGCTCACCGCGTCCGAGGCGTACGCCGCGAACGGGCGCGGCATCGTCTGCCCGTCGAGGGCGAGGGCCTGGTGGGCCTCGTCCACCACGGGGACGGTGCCGCTGGCGCGCAGGTGCGCGGCGTACTCCTCGCGGGCGGCGTCGTCCATCAGGTGCCCGGTGGGGTTCTGGAAGTCCGGGACCAGGTAGGCCAGCCGCGGACGGGCCCGGCGCAGGACGGCGCCGACCGCGTCGAGGTCCCATCCGCCGGGGTCGACCGGCAGCTCGACCAGGCGGGCGCCGGTGTGGCGCAGCGCGTCGACGGCGTTGGGGTAGGCCGGCGACTCCACCGCGACCCGCTCGCCGGGCCCGCTGAACGCCCGCGCGACCACGGCGGCCGCCGCCAGGGCGCCCGGCGTCACCATGACCTGGGCCGGGTCGGTGGGCAGCCCGCGGGCGTCGTACGCCGCGGCGATCGCGGCCTGGAGCCCGGGCAGTCCCGCGGGGAAGTAGCCGTGGCCGCCGAGGTGGGCGGGCATCTGCGCGGCCGCCTCGGCGTACGCCGCTGCGAGCTCGCCGGGCGCGGAGGTGGCCGCGCAGCCCAGGTCGATGGCGTCGTGGTCCCCCGGGCGGGGCATCAGGGCCCGGTCGTGCGCGCGGGCGCGACCGGCAGGCACCCGCACGAAGGTCCCGGCGCCGCGGCGGGCCTCGGCGCAGCGCTGCTCGACCAGGGTGGCGTAGGCCCGGGTGACCGTGGCCCGGGACAGCCCGAGGGCGGCGCCGAGCTCGCGCTCGCTGGGCAGGCGCGAGCCCGCGGGGATGCGGCCGTCGCCGACGAGGAGGGTGATCGCGGTGGCCAGCCCGGCGTACGACGGGGTGCGGGCGAAGCCCTCGACCAGGGTGGCCAGGCGCGCGGCCGAGAGCACGGTGGTCCGGTCCATGCAGGCCACCCTTCCACGATTGGCACTGTGCGGGCAGGCCAATCCGCGATGGACTGGACCCATGGCGCGCACTCCCTCTCCCGGTCCCGGCGGTCTGGCCGACCTGGGCCCGCTCGCACAGCTGCGCGCCGGCCGGCTGGCGCGCCGGGTCCCGCAGCTCTACGTCGGGCTCGTGTTCTACGGCGTCTCGCTGGCGATGATGGTCCGCGGCAACCTCGGCCTGGCGCCGTGGGACGTGCTGCACTCCGGGCTCATCCGGCACCTGCCGATGAGCCTGGGCCAGGCGGTCGTGGTGATGAGCTTCGTGGTGCTCGTGCTGTGGATCCCGCTGCGCGAGGCGCCCGGGCTCGGGACGGTCTCGAACGCCCTCGTGGTGGGCATGTCCGCCGACGCCACCCTCGCCCTGCTCGACGCGCCGGCCGGGGCGGGGTGGCGCGTGGCGCTGTGCGTCGGCGGAGTGGCGCTGTGCGGGGCCGCGGGGGCGATGTACATCGGCGCCCAGCTGGGGCGCGGCCCGCGCGACGGGCTGATGACCGGCCTGGCACGACGTACCGGACGGTCCCTCGGGCTGGTCCGCACCGGCATCGAGGTCGCGGTGGTCCTGGTCGGGCTGGCCCTCGGGGGCGCACTGGGGGCAGGGACGGTGCTCTACGCCCTCGCGATCGGGCCGCTGACGCAGTGGTGGCTGCCGGCCTGGACCGTGGAGGTCGGCGGGGTTCGCGACCACTGCTCCGCCGCCTGATAGCAGGATATATGATCTCGGTCATGGCCTTCGGGCCGCCATCCTGCCGGAGAGGGAGCAGCACCCATGGCCTTCAGCACCATCACCGACCTCGACGTCGCCGCGTCCCAGCGCCACAGCCGCGAGCTGCGTGCACGACTGCTGGAGACGGAGTCCACGACGTACGTCACCGGACCGGTCGGCACCGGCGACGGTGAGCGGGTGCTCCTGCTCGGCGGCACCGGCTACATCGGGCGCGCGGTGGTGAAGGAGCTGGCCGCGCGTGGCTACCGCCCGGCGGTGCTGGCCCGCAGCGCCGAGACCAAGAACGACCCCGACTACGCCGAGGCCGAGATCGTCGTGGGCGACCCGACCCGCGCGAGCGACGTGGAGTCCGCGGTCGCCGCGGCGCCGACCGCCGTGGTGATCTCGCTGCTGAGCGGGCGCAAGCCGAACGACGCGGCGGAGTGCGAGGTCGTCGACCACGACGCCGTCGTCAACGGCATCCGCTCGGCCGTCGCGCACCAGGTCGAGCAGTTCATCCACATCAGCGACTTCGGTGCCTACCGCCCCGAGCTGATCCCGCAGGTCTACAAGCTCCAGGTCGAGGGCGAGCTGATCGGCGAGCACCACGGCCGGCTGAACTGGACGATCGTGCGCCCCACGGCGTACTACCCCTACCTGTCGATGACCTTCGGCGACGTCAAGAACGGCGAGCCCTACCGGATCTTCGACCACGGCGAGTACAGCGTCGTGAACCCGATCGCGCGCGAGGACCTCGCGGAGTTCATCGTCAACCAGGTGCTCGCGCCGGACTCCTACCGTCGGGTGCTGCCGGTGGGCGGGCCGTGGGTCCCCGACAACGTCGTGACGCTGAAGGCGGCCGGCGAGATGATGTTCGACGTGCTGGGCCGGGCTCCGGAGTTCAACGTGGTCACGATGGCCTCGTGGGACAAGAAGATCGCCCGCCTGACCCGGCTCGGCAGGATCAGCAAGCAGCTCAAGCCGGTCGCGTTCTACCTCGAGGCCGCGAAGTACTGGTCGGTCGTGGACCACGTCGCCCCGGCGTACGGCACCCGCACCCTGCGCGGCTTCATGGACAAGCTCAAGGACCGCGAGTTCCCCACCGGCAGCTTCAAGGAGCGGATGAAGAACGGCACCCAGATGATGCCGACCGACATCTGAGCGGCGCGCCTCGCCGTTCTCGCCGACTCGGGGGAGGGGTCAGTGGCGGGTGGCGACGATCACGGAGGCGTCGGAGGCGACCATCACCTCGACGGCGGTGAAGCGCTCGTCGGTCAGCCACTGCTCGCGCAGGGTGTCGACGCGGCCGTAGGTGACCGGGGGCCAGATCTCGCAGGGCGTGAAGTCGTCGAGGACGACGATGCCGCCCTCCTCCACCAGGTCGGCGATCGCGTCGACCCCGACGTCGGCGGGCTCGCCGGAGTCGAGGAACAACAGCGAGAACGGGCCCTTGTCGAGCAGCGTCGACCAGTCCGCAGCGAGCACCTCGACCTGCGGGTCGTCGACGAAGATCGTCGCGGCCGCTCGCGCCAGCTTGGGGTTGAGCTCGGCGGTGATGATGCGCGCGGAGTCGCGGCGTACGCCGGAGCGCAGCCAGGCCGTGCCGACGCCGCACCCGGTGCCGAACTCCGCCATCGTCCCGCTGCGGGTGGCGGCGAGCGTGGCCAGCAGCCGCCCGGTCTCGTTGCGGCAGAACGACACGTAGCCCGCGGTGCGGGAGACGGCGAACGCGCGGGAGACCACGTCGGGAAGCTCGGGCGGGGCGCTCATGCTGGCGAGTCTCCCACCTGCGCGGACCTGTCTCGCATGGCGAGCAGTTCGTGAGAAGGGTGTTCCGCGACCCGGAACCCGGGAGTAACATCTCGGCCATCATGCGGAGCGTCTTCGTACTTATCGAGCGCCGCGGCGAGGCCTGAGCAGCAACTGCTCACGAGAGGCCACCTCGCCGCGGTGGTCGGCGTTGACGGCTTCTCGGCACATCTGTAGATGTCTCCGCGGCGGGTACGCCCTCGAGCTGGCGCGATCCGCACTCTCCTGACCGGCAGTTGGCCGTTCCCCGGGCGATCCTCGGGCTCGGTCCTCCGCACTGTCGTCCCCACCGCGGGGTCATCTCCGGATGTGGCGTACGCCGCCACCGGAACCGCACCGCACCCGTCCCGCGACGATGAGGAGAGACCGATGTACGACATGTACCCCGAGTGGGGACCCGCGAGCCACCACCCCGACAACCCGCGCAGCCGTGAGAACACCCTGCTGGCCGTCCAGCGCGCGCTCGACCTGCGGGACAACGGCGGCCAGCGCCCCGACGACAACTAGCGTGACCCCCATGAACAGCTCGAACCCCACCAGCGCACCAGCCTCCGGCACCGTCAGGCTCGCCGTCGTCCCCGGCGACGGCATCGGTCAGGAGGTCACCCCCGAGGCCCTCAAGGTCCTCGAGGTGGCGGCGCCCGCGGGTGTGAAGTTCGAGCAGACGCACTACAGCCTCGGTGCCGAGCACTACCTCGCCACCGGCGAGGTGCTGCCCGACGCCGCGCTCGCCGAGATCCGCCAGCAGGACGCCATCCTGCTCGGCGCCATCGGCGGCAAGCCGAACGACCCGAACATCCCCCCGGGCCTGCTCGAGCGCGGTCTGCTCCTGCGCCTGCGCTTCGAGCTCGACCACTACGTCAACCTGCGACCCTCGCGCCTCTACCCCGGCTCGAGCTCGCCGCTGGCGAACCCCGGCGACATCGACTTCGTCGTGGTGCGCGAGGGCACCGAGGGCCCCTACACCGGCAACGGCGGCGCCCTGCGCGTCGGTACGCCGGCCGAGGTGGCCACCGAGGTGTCGGTCAACACCGCCTTCGGCGTCGAGCGCCTGGTGCGTGACGCCTTCGCGCGTGCCCAGCGACGCCCCCGCAAGAAGCTCACCCTGGTCCACAAGACCAACGTGCTCGTCCACGCCGGATCGGTGTGGTGGCGGCTGTTCAACGAGGTGGCCGAGGAGTACCCCGAGGTCACCACGGACTACCTGCACATCGACGCGGCCACGATCTTCATGACCACCGACCCCGCGCGCTTCGACGTGATCGTCACCGACAACCTCTTCGGCGACATCATCACCGACCTCGCCGGCGCCGTCACCGGCGGCATCGGCCTGGCCGCCTCCGGCAACGTGAACCCGTCGGGCACGGCCCCGTCGATGTTCGAGCCGGTCCACGGCTCCGCGCCCGACATCGCCGGGCAGCAGAAGGCCGACCCGACCGCGGCCATCCTCTCCGCGGCCATGCTGCTGGACCACCTCGGCCACCCCGAGGCGGCCCGCCGCATCGACGACGCCGTCGTCGCCGACCTCGCCGCGCGCACGCCCGGCCAGGCCCGCCGTACCCCCGAGGTCGGCGACGCGATCGCCGCCCGAGTATCCGGCTGAGGCCCGCTCCGCCCTCCGGTCGGACGCCGGGCACCCGTGTGGTGCCCGGCGTCGGCCATTTTGTCCCCGACTGCCTCGCAGTCGCCCCGAAAACCACCACCGAGTGCCGCCCACGGGCCCGCACCGATCCGACGAGGACTACCGTGCCTTCCATGCAGATCCGCACCACCACCAACCCGAACCCGGTCGACGACGAGCGTCTGGCGCAGATCCTCGCCGACCCCGGGTTCGGCAACCACTTCACCGACCACATGCTCACCGTGGAGTGGACCCCCGAGGCCGGGTGGCACGACGCCCGGATCGAGCCGTACGGCCCGCTCACGCTCGACCCGGCCACCGCGGTGCTGCACTACGCCCAGGAGACCTTCGAGGGCATGAAGGCCTACCGCCACGCGGACGGGTCGATCTGGGGCTTCCGTCCCGAGGCCAACGCCGAGCGGATGGCCCGCTCCAGCGAGCGCCTCGCGCTGCCGGTGCTCGAGGTCCCCGACTTCCTCCAGGTCGTGGAGGAGCTGGTCCGCGTCGACCAGCGCTGGGTGCCCGACACCACCGCGCCGGGCGCGGGGGAGAAGAGCCTCTACATCCGCCCCTTCATGTTCGCCTCGGAGAAGTTCCTCGGCGTGCGCCCCTCCCAGCACGTCACCTTCATGGTGATCGCCAGCCCGGCGGGGTCGTACTTCAAGGGCGGGCTCAAGCCGGTCTCGCTGTGGCTGACCGAGGACTACACCCGCGCCGGGCGCGGCGGCATGGGCGCGGCCAAGACGGGCGGCAACTACGCCAGCTCGCTGGTCGCCCAGCAGCAGGCCTCCGCCCACGGCTGCGACCAGGTGGTCTTCCTCGACGCCCAGGAGGGCAAGTACGTCGAGGAGCTCGGCGGGATGAACATGTACTTCGTCTACGCCGACGGCCGCATCGTGACCCCGGCCACCGGCACGATCCTCGAGGGCATCACCCGCAGCAGCATCATCGACCTGGCCCAGAAGATGGGCCACCCGGTCGAGGAGCGCCGCTTCGCCATCGAGGAGTGGCGCGAGGGCGTCACCAGCGGCGAGATCGTCGAGATCTTCGCCTGCGGCACCGCCGCGGTGGTCACCCCCGTCGGCAGCCTGAAGTGGGACGGCGGCGAGGTGCCGTGCGCCAACGAGGGCGGCGAGGTCACGATGGCGATCCGGTCCGCGCTCGTCGACATCCAGTACGGCCGCGCCGAGGACACCTTCGGCTGGATGCGCCGCATCGTGTGACCCGTCCCCGCACGGGTCTCGGGCCCGTCGGTGCGCTGCGTCGTGCCGGCGGGCTCGCCAGCCGTGGCCGGTGAGGTTAGCCTTACCTTTGGGAACGCGTCGTCCGGATGCGCGTCAGCTGCGGAGGTGGTCATGAGCTCGCTGCTCGACCGTGCCGCCGGCGCCTCCGCAGGACCCCCGTCGCCGCCCGCCGCGGTGCGCACCACCGGAAGCTCGCGCGGCGTCGTCAGCGTGCTGGTCCTCCTCGTGCTGCTCGCCCTGGTCGCGCTGGCCAGCCTGATGTGGGGCGCGCGCGACATCAGCGCCGCCCAGGTGTGGGCCGGGCTGTTCTCCCCGGTCGCCGGCGACAACGACCACTCCGTCGTACGCGACCTGCGGGTGCCGCGCACCCTGGTCGGCCTGGTCGGCGGCGCCGCCCTCGGTGCGGCCGGGGCGCTGCTGCAGGGCGTCACCCGCAACCCGATCGCCGACCCCGGCCTGCTCGGCATCAACGCCGGCGCCTCGCTCGCGGTGGTCACCGCGATCTCCGCGCTCGGGGTCTCCTCGGTCGCGGGCTACCTGTGGTTCGGCTTCGCCGGAGCCGCGATCGCCGCCGTGGTGGTGTACGGCGCCGCCTCCCTGGGCTGGGAGGGCGTCACCCCGATCAAGCTCGCGCTGGTGGGCGCCGCGTTCACCGCCACCGCCACCTCGCTGAGCAGTGTCGTGCTGCTCACCGACCGCCGCACGCTGGGGGAGTACCGCTTCTGGCAGGTCGGCTCGCTGGCGAACCGGCCGCTCGACGTGCTGGTCGCCGTGCTGCCCTTCGTCGCGGTCGGCCTGCTCCTGGCGCTGGCCTCCGGGCGGGTGCTCAACGCGCTCGCCCTCGGCGACGACGTGGCCCGCGGCCTGGGCCAGGACGTCGCCCGCGGCCGGCTCCTGGTCGTCACCGCCGTCGTCCTGCTCTGCGGCTCGGCCGTGGCGCTGGTCGGCCCGATCGCCTTCATCGGCCTGGTGGTGCCGCACCTCGCCCGGGTGCTCGTCGGGCCCGACTACCGCTGGCTGGTCGCGCTCTCGGCGCTGCTCGGTCCGGTGCTGCTGCTGGCCGCCGACGTGGTCGGGCGCCTGGTCGTGCGCCCCGGCGAGCTCGAGGCCGGCCTGGTCGTCGCCGTCCTCGGTGCGCCGGTGCTGATCGCCGTCGTGCGCCGCTCCCGGACGGTCGCGGCATGAGCGCGTCCCCGGGCCTGCTGCCCACGACCCCTGCGGAGCGCCTGGACGTCGCGGCCCGCGGGCTGCTCGCCAACCGCCGGCACCGCCGGGCCCGGCGCACGGGCGTCACCCTCGGCCTGCTCGCCGTGGCCGTGGCGCTGTGCCTGACCTCGCTCATGATGGGCGACTACCCGCTCTCCGTCGGCCAGGTGCTGGCCGCCGTGGCCGGCTCCGACGAGGCGCCGGCCGCCTTCGTCGTCACCGAGCTGCGCCTGCCCCGGGTCGCGCTCGGGGTGCTCGTGGGCATCGCCTTCGGCATCGCCGGCGCGCTGTTCCAGTCGGTGCTGCGCAACCCGCTCGCCAGCCCGGACGTCATCGGCATCTCCCAGGGCGCGAGCGCCGGCGCGGTCGCGGCGATCCTGGTCGGCGGCGCCACCGGTGCGGTCGTGTCGCTCTCGGCGCTGGTCGGGGGAGCAGCCGTCGGCCTGCTGCTGTACGCCGTGGCGTGGCGCGGCGGGATGACCGGCCACCGCTTCGTGCTGGCGGGCATCGGCGTGGCCTACGTCTGCTCCTCGGTGGTCGGCTACCTGCTGACGCGCAGCGAGGTGCAGCAGGCGCAGTCCGCGTTGCTGTGGATGACCGGCAGCCTGGCCCAGGCCGACTGGAGCCTGGTCCGGTCGCTGGCCCTGGCGCTGGTCGTGCTGGTGCCGCTGGTCGCCGCCGTGGCGCGGGCCCTCGACGTGCTCCTGCTCGGCGACGACCAGGCCCGCAGCCTGGGCCGGCGCCCCGACCTCACCCGCGGCCTGGTGATCGCGCTCGGCGTCGGCCTCGCCTGCGTGGCCACCGCCGCGGCCGGCCCGGTCGCGTTCGTCGCGTTCACGGCCGCCCCGATCGCGCGCCGCATGCTCGGCGACGGCACCCTGGCGCTGCTCCAGGCCGCCCTGGTCGGGGTGGTCCTGGTGGTCGGCGCCGACCTGGTGGCCCAGCACCTGCTCCCCGCCGACATGGCGGTCCCGGTCGGGGTCGTGACCGGCGCCGTCGGCGGGCCCTACCTGATCTGGCTGATGGCCAGCGGCCGCGCCCGCGCGGCCTAGGCGCGCTCCGCGCCCCGCCCCCGCCCACCCGAGACCCGCAGGCACCCGTGAGAAGGAGAACCCCGATGACCCTCACCGCGCACCGGTCCGAGGAGACCGGCGCCCGCGACGAGGCGCCGGTGTCGCTGGTGGCGCGCGGCGTGCACCTGGCCTACGACCAGCGCACCGTCGTGCACGGCGTGGACCTGGCGGTCCCCTCGGGGCAGGTCACCGTGATCGTCGGGGCCAACGGGTGCGGCAAGTCCACCCTGCTGCGCGGCCTGGGCCGGATCCTGCGCCCCGCCGCGGGCACCGTCGAGCTCGACGGTACCGACCTGCAGCGGCTGCGCCCGCGCGACGTCGCGGCGGTGCTCGGCCTGCTGCCCCAGCAGCCGGTCGCGCCCGAGGGGATCACGGTGGCCGACCTGGTCGCCCGCGGGCGCCACCCGCACCAGGGGGCGTTTCGCCGGTGGAGCTCCACCGACGCCTCCGCGGTCTCGGCGGCCCTCGCGCTCACCGACACTCACGAGCTCGCCGGGCGCCGGGTCGAGGAGCTCTCCGGTGGCCAGCGCCAGCGCGTGTGGGTGGCGATGATGCTCGCCCAGGACCCGCGGATCATGCTGCTCGACGAGCCCACGACGTACCTCGACATCGCCCACCAGGTCGACCTGCTCGACCTGCTGGCCGAGCTCAACGCGACCCGGGGCACCACCGTGGTGATGGTGCTGCACGACCTCAACCTGGCCGCCCGCTACGCCCACCACCTGGTGGTGATGGCCGAGGGGCGACTGCTGCGCGAGGGCCCGCCCGCCGAGGTCCTCGACGTGGACTGCGTGCGCGACGCCTTCGGCCTGGAGTCGCGGGTGATCCCCGACCCGGTGACCGGCTGCCCCCTCGTCGTACCGGTCGGGCGGTACGCCGCGGGCTCGGGCCACGGCACGGTCCCGGTCCGGCCCCCGGTGGAGTGACGCGATCGACCCGACGGGGTAAGGTAAGCCTGTCCTAATCAGTGGGCCGCCCGTCGGCCCCGCACCCCGAGGAGTGGACGTGACGTCCCTTCGCCCGATCCCTGCGCGCGCCCGCCTGCGCGCGGTCCTTCCGCTCGCCGCGGCCGCCCTGCTCGTCCTCCCGCTGGCTGCCTGCGGCTCCGACGACTCCTCCGACGCCCCCGAGGCCGGTGGCAGCAGCGGTTCCTTCGAGCCGGTGACCATCGAGCACGCCTTCGGTGCGACCGAGATCGACGAGCAGCCCGAGCGCGTCGTCACCTGGGGCTGGGGCTCCCCGGACGCCGCCCTCGCCCTCGGCGTCACCCCGGTCGCCATGGAGAAGCTGACCTACGGCGCCAACGAGGCCGGGTTCATGCCGTGGCAGGAGGAGGCGTTCGAGGAGTTCGGCGACGAGGTGCCGATCGCGCTGACCCCCGGCGAGGCGCCGCCGTTCGAGGAGATCGCCGCCGCGGAGCCCGACCTGATCCTCGCCAACTACTCCGGCATCACCGAGGCCGACTACGAGAAGCTCTCGAAGATCGCCGACACCGTCGCCTACCCGGAGGAGCCCTGGGCCACGCCGTGGCGCGACGTGGTGACCACCGTCGGCGAGGCGCTGGGCAAGCCCGAGGAGGCCGAGCAGCTGCTCGAGGGCATCGACGCCGAGGTTGCCGAGGCCGCCGAGGAGCACCCCGAGTTCGAGGGCAAGACCATCGCCGCGGTCGCGATCGACCCCAGCGCGTTCTACGTCTACCGCGGCGTCGACCCGCGCGTGCAGTTCCTCGAGGACCTCGGCTTCACCCTGGCGCCGAGCGTCGACGAGCTGGACACCGAGGAGACCACCTTCTACTACACGCTCAGCACCGAGGAGGTCGACAAACTGACCTCCGACGTGCTGCTCTCCTACGTCCCGACCGAGGAGCGCGCCGAGCAGATCGCGAAGGACCCGACCTTCAAGACCATGCAGCAGTTCCGTGACGACACCGTCGCCACGGTGGTCGGCGAGGACGTCGTCTCCGCCGTCTCGCCCCCGACCGCGCTGTCGCTGACCTGGGGCCTGGACGTCTTCGTGGACGCCCTCGCGCAGGCGGCCGACAACGCCGGCTGAGCCCGTCGACGTCGCGGCGGTGGCGCGGAGACCGGCCCGGCGCAGGTAGATTCCGACCTGTGTCAGAGCTTCCGGCCTCCCGCGCCGCCGCGACGGTGGGTGACTACACCCTCCTCGCCAAGATCGGCGAGGGCGGCATGGGCGTGGTCCACCTCGCCCGCCACGCCGACGGCCACCGCGTCGCGCTGAAGGTGATGCGCCCGCACATCGTCGGCGACGACGAGGCGCGCGCCCGGCTGGCCCGCGAGGTGAGCTCGCTGGAGCTGATCCGCAGCCGCTGGGTCGCGGAGATCCTCGACGCCGACCCGTGGGCCGAGGTGCCCTACGTCGCGACCCGCTACGTCCCGGGTCTCTCGCTGCACGACCACGTCGTGGAGGAGGGGCCGATCAGCGGGCCGGACCTGATCTGGTTCGCCGCGGGGCTCGCGGAGGGCGTGGCGAGCGTGCACGCCGCCGGCGTCCTGCACCGCGACATCAAGCCCTCCAACGTGCTGATGGAGGGCCGCACGCCGATCCTCATCGACTTCGGGCTGGCCCGCGTCGCCGACGACCCGCGGCTGACCCACACCGGCTGGCTGCTCGGCACGCCGGGCTACCTGGCCCCCGAGATCCTCTACGGCGAGGACGCCACCGCCGCCTCCGACATCCACTCCTGGGCCGCCACGGTCGCCTACGCCGGCACCGGCCGCCCGCCGTTCGGCCGCGGCCCGGCGATGGCGATCATGGACCGGGTGCGCCGCGGCGAGCACGACGTCACCGGCCTGCCCGACGACCTCCCCGAGGACCTGCGCGGACTGGTCGAGGCCGCCCTGGACCCCGACCCGCTGTTCCGCCCGAGCCTGGCCGACGTGCTGCACCGGCTGCGCCCGCGCACCACTCGCGCGACCACACCGGTGCCGCCTCCGCCCCCGGCCGAGGACCTGCACACCGTGCCGCTGGCACTGGCCGCCCAGCAGGCGCCGTACCAGCCCACCGACCGGATCGCCGAGCCGCCCGCGGCCGACGAGGACTGGGCCGACGACGGGTGGAGCCACGACCCGCCGCCCACGCGGATCGAGACCCAGCACGCCACCCAGGTGCTGCCGTGGGCCGAGGAGCCGGGCCACGAGCCCGTCCACCCGGTGCCGCAGCAGGCCTGGCACGAGGAGCCCTGGCCCTACGCCGAGCCGCAGGAGCTCGCGCCGCCGCGCGCCGGCTTCGCGGAGCGGGCCCGCCGCGCGGTGCTGTGGGGCGGTGCGGCGCTCGGCGTCGGTGTCGGCGTCGCGGCGTACCCCTGGCTGGCCACCGCCGCGGTCCTCGTCGTGGTCTGGCTGCTGCGCAGCGGCTCGCTCGCGGCCAGCGCGGTCGGCGAGCGGCGCCGGCTGCGCGGGCGGCGCTGGTACGACGGCCCCCAGCTGCTCCTCAGCGCCCCGTGGGGGCTGGTGCGCTCGATCCCGAGCACGCTGGTGCTCGTGCTGTGGAGCGTCGGGCTGAGCGCGGCCGCCGGACTGGTCTGCTACGCCCTCGCCACCGCCCTGCCGGCGACGCTCGTGGTGTGCGGCACGGTGCTGGCGCTCGCGCTGGCCTGCGGTCCGGGCGGCAACCGGGTGCGCCGTCCGCTGGCCCGGGTGGTCCACCCGGCCGCGGCCTCGGGGTCGAGCTGGGTGCTGGCCGCCGCCGTGCTCGTCGCGGTGGTCGGCACGCTGGCCTGGCAGCTCCAGGACGGCGGCCCGAGCTGGGCGCCGGGCGTGGACCAGCCGCTCGCCGGCCTCTCCGACCGCCCGGCCCTGCCGTGGGACGACGGCGCGCGCTGATCCCGCCCCACGGTTGAGTCGAGACTTCTGACGGTTGAGTCGAGACTTCGTACGACGTGAGTCGAGGGTCATGACCGTCCGGTCCGGCTGTCGCGTCCCAACCGCCGACTCGGCGCGCCACGAGAGCCGACTCGGGCAACCACAAGAGCGGACTCGGCGAGGCGGGGGAGGGGTCAGCGGCCGACGATGCGGGAGGCCAGGTCCACCCAGGCAGCGTGGATGCGGTCCACGTCGATCCCCTCGAGGGTGACCTGGCGGTGCAGCACCGGCTCCTCGAGCGGGGCCAGCAGCGCGGTGGCCAGCAGCGGCAGGTCGCCGGGGGTGTGCAGCTCGGCGAGCAGGTAGCGCACGTGCAGCGCCGTGAAGGAGTGCACGGCGGCGGAGCGCGCGTTGCTGAAGTCGGCGGCCTGGATCAGGTCGGCCGCTTCCAGCACGCGCTGCAGGCGGGAGCGCCCGAAGGCGACCAGCCGGTCCCAGGGCGGGGCCCCCGGGCCCAGCGGCGGCGGGCCGGCGATCACCGAGGCCTGCCACTCGGCCTCGGAGAAGTCCAGGACGGCGGCCATCAGCCCTCCGCGCGAGCCGAACCGGCGGAACACCGTGCCCTTGCCGACCCCGGCCGCGGTGGCCAGCGCCTCCATCGTGAGATGCTCCGGGCCGTCCTCCCGGATCAGCCGGTGGGCCGCCGCGAGCAGACGCTCCCGGTTGCGGGCGGCGTCGCTGCGCTCCGCGGGGGCGGAGCCGAGCAGCGGCAGCAGGTCGGGATCGGGCATGGTGCGGCCAGCCTAGAGAGCCCGACCAGGACGCGGGCGAGAACGCCCCCGAGCGGCGCGACGCAGGTCACGCCCGGTCCGGGCCGGTCCAGGGAATGAAAGCGGACCACGGTCCGTTTAGTCCGACTGAGACCTGACCCTGATCGAAGGAGCACCATCGTGAGCACCATCCGTGTCGCCGTCCTCGTCGGCAGCCTGCGCGCCGACTCGCTGAACCGCAAGGTCGCCGAGAAGCTCGCCGCCGAGGCCCCCGAGGGCGTGACCCTCTCGATCGTCGAGGGCCTGGACCAGCTGCCGTTCTACAACGAGGAGCTCGACGCGGGTGACGCTCCCGCCGCCGCGGTCGCCGTGCGTCAGGCCGTCGCCGACGCCGACCGCGTCCTGGTCGTCACCCCCGAGTACAACGGCACCATGCCCGCCGTGCTCAACAACGCCATCGACTGGCTCTCGCGCCCGTACGGCGCCGGCGCGCTCAGCGCCAAGCCGTTCGCCGTCATCGGCACCACCCCCACGCCGTACGGCGGCAAGTGGGCGCACAACGACACCGCCCGCTCGGCCAACATCGCCGGCGCGGTCGTGCTCGAGGACGTCACCGTCTCCCAGTCCGCCCTCGAGGTCGACGTCCTCAACGACGCCGAGGTCTTCGGCAAGCTCCAGGCGGCCGTGCAGGCGCTGGTCGACTACTCCGAGACCGCCGCGGCCTGACCCGTCCGGGCCGGGAGGTCGGCTAGCGTCTGCGCATGGCCGACCTCCACGACCTGACGGCGCTCGAGCAGGGCGAGCTGGTGCGGCGCCGCGAGGTGTCGCCCCTCGAGCTCACCGAGCACTACCTCGAACGCGCCGACCGGCTCGACTCGGTCGGCGCGTTCGTCACGCTCACTCCCGACCGCGCCCGCCGGGCCGCGCGCGACCTCGGCCCGGGCGTCCCCGGACCGGGCGAGGCGACCGGCCCGCTGTACGGCGTCCCGACCGCGATCAAGGACCTCAACCTCACCGCGGGCGTCCGCACCACCTTCGGCTCCGCGGCGTACGACGACCACGTACCGGAGGTCTCCGACGCGGTGACCCTGGCCATCGAGGCCGCGGGCCTGGTCAGCCTCGGCAAGACCAACACGCCGGAGTTCGGCTCGCCCTGCTACACCGAGCCCGACGTCGCCCCGCCCGCCGTGACTCCCTGGGACCGCACCCGCACGGCCGGCGGCTCCTCCGGCGGTGCCGCCGCGGCGGTGGCGGCCGGGCTGGTGCCGCTCGCGCAGGGCTCGGACGGGGGTGGCTCGATCCGGATCCCCGCCTCCTGCTGCGGCCTGGTCGGGCTCAAGCCCAGCCGCGGGCGGATCAGCGGCTATCCGATGTACGGCGACCCGATCGGGCTCGGCACCGCCGGCTCGATCGCGCGCACGGTCCGCGACGCCGCCGCGCTGCTCGACGTGCTCGCCGGGCGGCGCGCCGGCGATCCGTCCTGGGCGCCCGCGCCGGGCGGGTCGTTCCTCGCGGCCTGCGACAGGGAGCCGGGCCGGCTGCGGGTGGCCCGGTTCGTCGCGCCGGTGATCTCCGAGGTCTCGGTCGACCCGGAGTGCGTGCGCGCCTGGGAGTACGCCTCGCGCCTGTTGGAGTCGCTGGGCCACGAGGTGGAGGACGTCGCGGTGCCGCTGCCACCGGAGGCGGTCCCCGTCTTCGAGACCTGCTGGGCGGTGCTGACCGCGCTGTCCACCGCCCCCGCCGGGCGCGAGGACCGGTTGCGGCCGCTGACCCGCTGGCTCACCGAGCGCGGCCGGGCCGTGAGCGGTCCCGAGTTCGGCCTCGCCATCGGCGCGCTGCGCCGCTACGCCGCCGAGGCGCTCGTCGCGCTCGCGCCGTACGACCTGGTGCTGACCCCGACGCTCGCCTCCCCGCCGGTCCCGGTCGGCGCGCTGCGCGACGACGCCGACCCGGAGCGCGACTTCGAGGCGCAGAAGGCATTCACCCCGTGGACCTCGGCCTGGAACGTCACCGGGATGCCCGCGGTCTCGCTGCCGCTGCACTGGACGCCCGACGACCTGCCGGTCGGCGTGATGCTCGCGGCCCGCCCGGCCGAGGAGGAGCTGCTGCTCTCGGTCTCCGCGCAGATCGAGGCCGCGGCGCCGTGGGCGCACCGTACGGCGCCCGGGTGGTGAGCGTGGCCCCGCAGGGCGGCGTCGGCGTGCTCGCGCTGGCGCGGGAGTGGGGCGACCTGCCCGCCCCCGGCCTCGCGGACCTGCGCGCCGAGGTGTCCGGCGACCTCCGGGCGTCGTTCGCGCGCCCGCTGACCCGCGTCGCCCCGCTGGGCCTCGGCCTGGTCGGGCTGCCGCGCTGGCAGGGCAAGCGGTTCCGCGACGACGGTGCCGACGGTGACGGGATCGCCGGCGCCAACGTCGTACGCCGTCGCGACGGCGCGACGGAGGAGGTCCTGGCCATGCGGGCGAGCATCGGGGCGTCCTTCGCCGACGGGCGCCCCGCTGTCGTGGTCGCCTACGCCGCCGACGCGCGGCGTCCGTGGCGCTGGGTGCGCGACGAGCTGCGGCTTCGCCCCGACGGCACGCTGCTCGGGATGACCTGGGTGGACGCCCCGGTGCTGCGGCGTGCGCCCGGCACGCCGTTCCTCCTCACGCCGTCGCGCTGAGGGTCCTGCGCACACCGTCGCGCTGAGCGGGCCCACCCTCGCCGGGTGAGCGGCTGCGCCGACCCCGCGCGCAGCCGCGGACAGCGGACGCGACCTGACTGTTGACGCAGATCACGATGGCGCCTTAGCCTCCTTCCACGCCGTGGAACATTGTTCCGCGTGACGAAACAAGTGAAGGAGTGGTCCATGCGTGCTCGGCGCAGGTGGCGTCATCTCGGGCGCTCGGTGATCGTGGGGAGCGCCTTGGCGCTCGTCCTCGCGGGGTGTGGCTCCGGGGGCCAGGGCGGAGGAGGTGGGGCCGGGTCCGACGGATCGCCCCAGCGTGGCGGCACCGTCACGATCGACTGGGTGGCCAACCCGACCAGCCTCGACCCGTTGAAGTACAACGTCTTCGCGACCTACAACCTGGTCGGACTCGTCTACAACACGCTGTACCGCTGGACCGAGGAGGGCGAGCTCGAGAACGAGCTGGCCACGGCCCCGCCGCGCCTCAGCAAGGACGGTCTGACCGTCACGATCCCGATCCGGGAGGGCGTGAGCTTCCACGACGGCACGCCGCTGGGCGCCGAGGACGTCGCGTTCACCATCGAGACCGTGCTCGACCCGGAGAACGCCTCCATCTGGTTCGCCGGGCTCTCCCCGATCACGCAGGTCGACACCCCCGACGAGCAGACCGTCGTCGTGACGCTCGCGCGCCGTCACGACGTCCTGGCCGGCGTCCTCGCCCAGGTCCCGATCATCTCCAGCGAGCAGCCGTACCTGCCCTCCGACACCTACGCCCGCACCATGATGGGCACCGGGCCGTTCAAGTTCGTCGCCTGGGACCAGGGCGTCCAGGTGGAGCTGGAGCGCAACGACGACTACTTCGTCGCGGACCAGCCCTACCTCGACGGTGTCGTGATGCGCACCGTCTCCGAGGACGCCGCCCGGATGGCCAACCTCGTCGGCGGCGCGGCCGACATCATGCCGATGGTGCCGTTCAACCAGGTGAGCAACCTGGAGAAGAGGGACGTCGAGGTCGAGGTGACCTCCCGGTCGGCGCTGATGCCGACGATCTTCCCGTCGATGGCGGCGGGCAGGCCCAGCGCCGACCCGGCGTTCCGCCGCGCGGTCGCGTGGGCCATCGACCGTGGCAAGCTCGTCGACACCGTGTTCCAGGGCGTGGCCGAACCGGCCTCCACCGTCCTGGCGGACGGTACGCCGCACTGGGACGCCGAGCTGGGCGGCACCTACGGCGACGCCGCCGACCTCGAGCAGGCCCGCGCCGCGCTGGCCGAGTCCGGGGTGCCGGAGGGCACGAGGATCGAGCTGATCGTGCGCAACGAGCCGTTGAGCATCTCGCTGGGCACGGTCATCCAGGCCAACCTGCGCGAGCTGGGCCTGGACGCGACGCTGTCCCCGCAGGAGTCGGCCGCCTACATGCCCAAGCTGGTCTCGGGCGAGTTCGACCTGATGATGCTCAACGTCGAGGCCGGTCTCTCCTCGGGCTACACGCCGATCTACGCCTTCTCCTCCCTGCACTCGGAGTCGCGCGCCAACTACACCGGGTTCGCGGACGCCGAGCTGGACCGCCTTCTCGTCGAGGCCATCGGCGCGCCCGAGGACCCGGACGCGGCGTGGCGTGCGGTCCAGGAGCGCGAGCTCGAGGTCGTGCCGCTGATCCCGACCGTCACGGCCCGCTACGTCGAGGCCTACTCGCACCGGTTGAAGGGCCACACCGCCTCGTCGCTGTTCAGCCTCCGCGACCTCGACCGCGCCTGGCTCGCCGACTAGTCACCCCGGCCGCTGGCGCTCCGGCCTGCGGCTCCTCCATCACCGAGCCCGAGAGGGGCACCCCATGATCGCTTCGCCCGAACGAACCCCGCTGGACACCGCGACCCTGATGCTGGACTCGCTGCGCGACCGCAGCCTCGAGGGGGTGCTCGACTGCTTCGACGAGGCGGAGGACACCTACGTCTTCGTCGAGGGCCCCCGCTGGACCAACAAGGGCGGAGAACGCATCCACCAGGGCTGGCGGGACTACTTCCAAGCCCCCATCCGGCTGCTCGACTGGCGCTGGACCGAGGGGCCCGCGGTCTTCGAGAGCGGTGACCTCGCCACCGTGTGCGGCGTCATCGAGTACCAGTTCGAGGGCGACGGCAAGCCGCGCCCGCTGCCCATGCGGATGACCTGGGTGGTGCGCCGCCGTGAGGACCGGGTCTGGCGGATCGTCCACGAGCACGGCTCGCAGCCGCTGGAGGACCCGTACGGCACCGGTGACTGGCTGGTCGAGCCCGCCCAGCCCTGAGGCTCCTGCGCCGCGCGACCCGCGCGGCGCAGGACTCAGTCCTCGCCGATCCCGCGGGCCTGGAGCGCCTGGCCGGTGCTGCGCGCCTCGGCGACGACGCGGATCACCAGCGGGACGAGCAGGGCGCGCGGGTCGCGCTGCAGGCCGCGGGCGATGGCGGCCTGCCGGGTCTCCCGGGCGATCTCCAGGGTGGTCGGGATGGCGCGCAGGGTCAGCGAGAACGCCAGCGCGACGGTCTCCGGGTCCACCCCGAGCCGGCGCAGGGGGCGCAGCAGCCGGGTGAGGGTGTCGAGCAGCTCGTCGACCGAGGTGGTCGCGGTGAGCACCGTCGCGGCCAGCACCAGGGCCACCAGGTCGGCGACCGACTCGACCGCGCGCCACCAGCCGTGCTGCCAGACCGCGAACGCGCCGAGCAGGACGACGACCACGGCGATCCGCCGCAGCGCGCGCAGGGTGCGGCGCAGGCCCATGCCGGACACTGCCACGAGGACCAGCGAGACCGCGAGCGCGACCAGGCCGATCGTCGGCGAGCGCAGCGCGACGACGGTGCCGCCGACCGCCAGGGCGAGCAGCTTGGCGCCGGCCGGGAGCCGGTGCAGCACGGTGTCGCCGGGGCGGTAGTCCCCGAGCAGCGGGTCGCTCACGCGGTCGCCCGGTAGTGCGCGACCGCGTCCGCACCGGTGCCGTCGTGCACGACCCGGCCGCCGTCGACGACCAGCGCCCGCTCGCAGCGGGACGCGAGGTCGAGGTCGTGGGTGACCAGCACCAGCTGCTGCTCCAGGCCGAAGAGCAGGTCGGCGACGCGGCGGGAGTTGCGCAGGTCCAGCAGGGTCGTGGGCTCGTCGGCGACCAGCACGGAGGGTCCGGTGGCGAGCACTCCGGCCAGCGCGAGCAGCTGGCGCTGGCCCCCGGAGAGCGCGTGCACGCTGCGGTCGGCCAGGTCGGCGAGCCCGTGCGCCTCGAGGACCGCGAGCGCGGCGCGCTGCCGCTCGGCGCGGTTGCGGTGGGCGCGGCGCAGCGAGAGCGCGACGTCCTCGACCGCGGTCGGCATGACCAGCTGCGCGGCCGGGTCGGTGAAGACGAACCCGACGCGGCGGCGTACCTCACGGCCCTGGGTGGCCACGTCGAGGCCGTCCACGGTGACCTGTCCCGTGGACGCCTCGACCAGGCCGTTGACCAGCCGCGCGAGGGTCGACTTGCCCGAGCCGTTGGGGCCGATCAGCGCGATCCGCCGCTCGGTCAGGTCGAGGGTCGTCTCCTCGAGGATGGTCAGCGGCCCGTCGGGGCCCGGGACGGTGACGCCGACGCGGTCGAGCCCGATGCTCACGCGGTCGCCGGGGCGGGGCGGCCGGCGCGGCGCGGGCGGCGAGGGAGCAGGTCGGGGAAGGCGCGGTGCACGGCGGTGGCGACCACGGCCATGCAGACGTTCTTGATGACGTCGCCGATCCAGAAGACCTTGTCGACGTTCCAGGCCTGCGACCAGGTCATGTCGGCGCGCCAGACCAGTCCGGCCATGCCGAAGGTGTGGATGAACAGCGCGCTGCTGGTCAGGCCGGCCACGAGGACGAGCGGGACGCCGACCCGGGTGGCGCGCCGCGGGAGCAGCCGCCCGACCAGCAGGCCGCACAGCGCGGCCGCGAACGGGAAGCCGACCAGGTAGCCCGCGGTCGGGCCCTGGAGCACGGCCAGCCCCGCGGCGCCCCCGGAGAAGACCGGCATCCCGGCCGCGCCGACGGCGACGTAGAGGCAGACCGAGAGGAAGCCGCGCCACGGCCCGAGCAGCGCGCCGGTGAGCAGCACCGCGAAGGTCTGCAGCGTGATCGGCACCAGGCCGGCGCCGACCTTCAGGGCGGGCAGGAGCGCGCACACCGCGATCAGGGCGGCGAAGGCGGCGACCAGCGCCAGGTCGGCGGGGGTGAGGCGACGGGTGACGGTGCTGCTCATGGGACCTCTTCCGGGCGAAACCTGAACGGTGGTCAGGTGAACGGCGTTCAGGTTAGGGTGAGGGGACCAGCCGGGTCAACGAGGGTCCCGACGGCGGGGCCGGCCGGCGAGGCGAGGAGGGCGGGTGCGCAACCACCGCGAGGACGTGGTCGAGCGGGCGCTGGACGTGCTGGACCGCTTCGGCCTGTCCGACCTCACCATGCGCCGCCTCGGCACCGAGCTCGGCGTACGCCCCAGCGCGCTCTACCACCACTTCGCCAACAAGCAGACGCTGCTGGCCGCGGTCGCCGACGAGGTGCTCGCGCGGGGCGCGCGTCCGGTCGCGCCGGGGGCGTGGGACGCGCAGGTGACGGCCGTGTGCACCGGGCTGCGCGAGGCGCTGCTGGCCTACCGCGACGGCGCCGAGCTGGTCGCCACCGTGCGCGCCTTCGGGCTCGGGGCGAGCGCGCCGTACGACGCGCTGGTCGGGGTGCTCGCCGATGCCGGGCTCCCGCCGGCGCTCGCGGCCACCGCCGCGGACACGCTGCTGCATTTCGTGCTCGGCCACACCCTCGACGAGCAGACCCACCTCCAGGCCGGCAGCGCCGGCGCGATCGCCGACGAGCCGCGCAGCGCCTCGGACTTCCCGCTCGGCCTGGCGATCGTGGTGGACGGGATCCGGGCGCGGGTGCCGCAGGAGGCGCGGAGCCGCTAGTCGAGAGGGGCGCCGAGCCGCCAGGACGCGAGGGTGCCGCAGCGGTCCTGCTCGTACCACGCGAGGTCCACCCGGTCGGCGCGGCACTCCAGCGGCAGCGGCTCGTCGAGCAGGGTGTCCAACAGGGCGCGGGTCGACTCCTCGGTGACCACCTCGCCCGGCTCGCTGACGCGCAGGTCGAGGGTGAGGTGGGGCTGGAGGGCCTCGAGGCTGCCGAACGCCCCGTCGTACGGCGCGCACTGCGGGAACGCCTCGACCAGCCGGGCGGTCAGCTCGCGGAACCCCGTGTCGGGCTCGGGCACCAGGTGGATGATCCCGTTGGGGAAGGTCGCCAGCCGCGCGAGCCGGAAGTCGAACGGCGCCACCGCGGCCGCCACCGCCCCGACCCGGGCGCGCACGTCGTCGCCCACGCCGTCACCGACCTCGGGCAGGAACGGGCCGAGGACGGTGACGTGCGCGTGGACGTGGGCCGGGTCGGGGGAGAGGTACGCCGGGTCGTGGTGGCGGGTCCGCGCCCGCACGAACCGCTCCAGCGCCGGCACCGGCACCTGCAGCACCGAGTGCCCCGGCCACCGCCGCCCCTGCTCTCCCACACCCGCCACCCTCTCAGTCCCTCGCCGAGTCGGCCCGTGTGGTGCGCCGAGTCGGCCCGAATGGCGCCTCGAGTCGGCCCGAATGGCGCGCCGAGTCGGCGCTGGTGGCGCAGCTGGTGCGGTGCTGTGGTCGCTTCCCCCGTCGTACGCCGCGTGTTCAGCGTCAACAACCCCGCGTGACAAGCAGATCCCGCGCCTCGGCCGCCGGGTTGCGCAGCGTGCCGGCGTACATCAGCGACTCGGCCTGGTCGCTGATGTCAACCATCTCCAGGGTGTTGCGCAGCTGGAGACGGTTGAGGCAGCTGTGCTGGAACTCCTCGCGCAGCAGGCCGTACGACGCGGACTGCGCGGCGAGCCCGGGGTGGTCGGCGGCGTGCTCGGTGAGGCAGGCACGCACCTCGGCCCAGAACTCCTCCTGGTCGAGCACCCCGTCGGCGTGCAGGATCGCGGCCAGGTGGCGCAGGAAGCCGTCGAAGACGTCGGTGTGCAGCGACAGCGAGCGCAGGTCGCGCGGCACCCGGGCCCGGATCCGCTCCACCTCGGGCGGCAGCGGCCGGTCGTCGAGCACCGCGACCTCCTCGCCGATGTCCTTCATCACCGCGCGCACCGGCACGTGGTCGCGCAGCACCAGCACGAGGTTCTCCCCGTGCGGCATGAACGCCAGCTCGTGGGCGAGCAGGCAGTGCGCGACCGGGCGCACGTAGGCGCGCAGGTAGGAGCGCACCCACTCCCGCGCGGTCACCGGCGCGGCGGCGACCAGCTCGGCCACCAGCGCGCGCCCGTCGCGGTCACGGTGCAGCAGCGAGGCCATCGAGGCCAGCCGCTCGCCGGGTCGCACCCGCGGCAGCGGGCTCTCGCGCCACAGCGCCGCGATCATCCGCCGCTGCGGCGACGGCTCGGGCAGGGCGTGGAAGACGTCGCCGGTGTAGCCGATCGCGGCCCGCTCGCGCAGCACCGAGAAGCCGCACTCGACCAGCGTCGGGTCGCTGCGCACCAGCGCGTCGACCCAGTCGTTGATCGCCGGCGTGGGCCCCATGTAGGCCGGGGACAGCCCGCGCAGGAACCCCATGTTCTGGATCGCCAGCGCGGTCTTCACATAGCTGCGCTCGGGGCGGCTGGTGTTGAAGAACGTGCGGATCGACTGCTGGGCGCGGTAGCCGTCCGGCCCCTCGCCGAGCAGCACCAGGTCGCGCCGGGCCAGATCGGGCGCGAAGGTGATCGCCAAGCGGTTGCGCCACTGCCAGGGGTGCACCGGCAGGAGCAGGTAGTCCGCCGGCTCCAGGCCGAGCCCCCGCAACCGCGCCTCGAACCCCGCGCGCACGGGCGCGTCGAGCTCCGCGGCGTACAGCTCCTCCTCGCTGAGCCCCTCGCCGAGCGAGAGGTGCGTCATGCTGCGCCGCGCGGCGACCCACACCAGCCGCACCTCCGAGCCGGTCTCGGGGGCGTAGGCGGCGTAGTCGTCGAGGCCGAACCCGATCCGCCCGTTGTTGGCGAGGAACGCGGGGTGGCCCTCGGTCATCGCCGCCTCGATCTCCTGGTAGTCCGCGTCCAGCAGCTCCGCGGCGCTCGGAGCGGGGTGGGCGAGCTTCCAGCAGGCGGCGGCCAGCGTGCTGGCCAGCTCCTCGAGGTACGTCGGGAGCAGCGCGGCCGGCAGCCCGAGCACCTCGGCGTGCTCGGCGACGAAGGCCTGCACGTCCAGCGGCGCCTCGCGCCCGTCGACGGTGCGCACGAGCGAGCCCTCCTCGAGTGCCCAGTGCTCCAGGGCCAGGACCTGCGCCCGGAAGCGGTACGACGTGGCGCCGTCGGGCGCCTCCAGCACCCAGGCGTCCGGACCCGAGGCGCGATCCGGGCGCGGGGCGAGCAGCCGCTCGTGGGACAGCTCGGAGACCGCCTTGGCGACCAGGTGGCGCTGGGCGCGGGCGAGGTGCTCGGGGGACAGGTGGTCGGCGGTCGGGACGGGGTCGAGCGGGCGGGACGTCATCGGGGCACCTCCGGGGCGCGGTCGTGCAGCGGCGAGGCGGCGAACGCCTCGCGCGTGCAGACGGACAGGGCGGCGGTCTTGGTGGGCAGGGCGAGCTCGCGCAGCACCACGAACCCGGCCTCCGCGTTGAGCGCGGCGATGGCGCGGTTGCGCACGTCGGGCTCCACCACGACCCGCGCCACTGCTGGGTCGGCGAAGCAGTGCGCCATCACGGCCGCGAAGACGGTGCGGGTCAGCCCGCTCACGGGCTCGCCGGCGGGCGGCGCGACCAGCACGTGCATGCCGAGGTCACCGGGCCGCAGGTCGGGCAGGCTCACCAGCCCGGCCTGCGGGGAGCGCGCGGGGTCGTAGGTCTCGGCCAGGAAGGCGGGCTCGCCGTCGACGCGCCCCAGCCAGGCGTGGTGGTGCGGCTGCTCGGCGATCGCGGCGTACTCGGCGTGCACCTCCTCGCGGGTGGCGTCCAGCATCTGCCAGTACGACGAGCGCGGGTGGGTCACCCAGGCGTGCACGAGCGCGAGGTCGCGGTCGAGGTCCAGCGGTTCGAGTGTCGCCCTCATGCGGACACCTCCCTGGTCGGCGCTTGCGTGCGCAGGTGGTCGGGGACGCCGAAGGTCTGCACCGCGATCCGCTTCTCCACCGGGTAGACCTCCCGCCCGGCCATCCTCGCGATGATCACGGAGTTGCGGTAGGCGCCCATCCCGAGGTCGGGCGCGACGAAGCCGTGGCTGTGCTCCTCGGCGTTCTGCACGAACACCTCGCCGTCGACGACGCCGGCGCTGTAGGTCGGGGAGACCCGGAAGCGGCCCCGGTCGTCCCAGGCGATCCGGTCGCGGACCGGCTCGAGGAACTCCGGCACCTGCGCGGCGTACCCCGTGGCGAGCACGAGGCCGTCGGTCTCGACGCCGAAGCGCTCGCCGGTCTCGTGGTGCTGCATCCCCAGGGAGTACGTCGTGCCGTCCCACGCCGCGTCGGTGACCTCGGTGCTGGTCACCAGCGTGGTGCGCGGGCCGTCCCCGGTGACGCGCAGCCGGTAGTGCAGGTCGGAGATGGCGTTGATCGTGTCGCCGCTGATGCCCTTGTAGAGCGCGCGCTGCTCGCGCAGCAGGGAGGCGCGGGTGGTCTCGGACAGGCCCTGGAAATAGCGGGTGTACTCCGGGGAGGTCATCTCGAGGGTGAGCTTGGTGTACTCCATCGGGAAGAACCGCGGGCTGCGGGTCACCCAGAGCAGGTCGTAGCTGTGCGCGGGGCTCTCGGCGAGCAGGTCGAGGTAGACCTCCGCGGCGCTCTGGCCGCTGCCGACGATCGTGATCGTGCGGCGCTGCTGGAGCTCGGCCTTGTGGCCCAGGTAGTCGGCGGAGTGGATCGCCGGCCCGCCGGCGTCGCGCACGCAGTCGAGGACCCGCGGACGGGTGCCGACGCCGAGCACGAGGCGGCGCCCGCGGAAGACCGTGCTGCCCGCGGAGCCGCCCGCGACGCGCACGACGTAGGCCTCCCCGTCGTGCTCGACCGCGGTGACCGGGCACCCGAAGCGCACCGAGGGCAGCCGCTCGGCGGCCCAGCGGCAGTACTCGTCGTACTCGCGGCGCAGCGGGTAGAAGGACTCGCGGATGTAGAACGGGTAGAGCCGCCCGGTCTCCTTGAGGTGGTTGAGGAAGCTCCACCGCGAGGTCGGGTCGGCCATCGTCACCAGGTCGGCGAGGAACGGCACCTGGAGCGTCGAGTCGTCCAGGAGCATCCCGGGGTGCCACTCGAGGCGCTCGCGGGCCTCGAGGAAGACGCCGTCGAGGTCCTCCACCGGGTCGGTGAGGCAGGCCAGGCCGAGGTTGAACGGGCCGAGGCCGATCGCGACGAAGTCGTGGACCCGCTCGCTGGTCTGAGCGTTGGTCGGGGTGCCCATCAGGCCACCGCCCCGGCGCCGACACCCAGCTCGCGGCCCGCGGTGGCGACCCGGTCGATGATCGCCAGGACGTCCTCGCAGGTGGTCATCGGGTTCAGCAGGGTCAACTTGAGCCAGCAGCGCCCATCGACCTTGGTGGCGGCGACCATGGCGCGGCCGCTGTCGTAGAGCTCCTGGCGGATGCGGGGGACCAGCTCGTCGGCGCGGTCCTCCTCGAGCCCGGCCGGGCGGTAGCGGAACACGATCGTGGACAGCCCGGGCGGCGCGGCGACCTCGATGTCGTCGCGGTGCGCGAGCCGGGCGTGCACCTCCTGGGCGAGGTCGCAGACGGTGTCGACGTAGTCGCCGATGCGGTCGGGGCCCATCACCCGCAGCGTCATCCAGAGCTTGAGGGCGTCGAAGCGGCGGGTGGTCTGCAGGCTCTTGTCGACCTGGTTGGGGTGGCCGGTGCCGTCGGGGTCCTCCGGGTTCAGGTAGTCGGCGTGCCAGGTGACGTGGCCCAGGTGGTGGGCCTCGCGCACGATCAGCGCGCTGGAGGAGACCGGCTGGAACCAGGTCTTGTGGAAGTCCACGGTCACCGAGTCGGCGCGCTCGATGCCGGTGAGCAGGTGGCGCCGGCGGGTGGAGGCCAGCAGCCCCCCGCCGTACGCCGCGTCGACGTGCAGCCAGGTGTCGTGCAGGTGGCACAGCTCGGCCACCGCGGGGAGCGGGTCGATCGCGCCGAAGTCGGTCGTGCCGGCGGTGGCGACGACGGCCATCGCGACCTCGCCCCGCGCGGCGCACCCGGCGAGGGCGCGGGCGAGGGTGGGCACGTCCATGCGGTGCCGCTCGTCGACGGGCACGGTGATGACCGCCTCGTCGCCGAGCCCGAGCAGCCGGGCGGCCTTCTGCACGCTGAAGTGGCCGTCGGTCGAGGCGACCACCCGCAGCCGGGCGAGCTCGCCGCGGGCGCGGCCGGCGAGCGCGCGGTCGCGGGCGAGCAGCAGGCCCTGGAGGTTCGACTGGGTGCCGCCGCTGGTGAAGATGCCGTCGGCGGTCTCGCCGAAGCCGATCCGGCCGGCGGTCCAGTCGACGAGGTGGCGTTCCATGAAGGTGGCGCCGACGGACTGGTCGAAGGTGTCCAGCGAGGCGTTGACGCCCGAGACGAAGACCTCGGCCAGCAGCGCCGGGATGACGACGGGGCAGTTGAGGTGCGCGGCGTACCCGGGGTCGTGGAACCACACGGTGTCCTCGAGCCAGAGCCGGCTCATCTCGCCCAGCGCCGCCCCGGCGTCGCCGAGCGGGCGGTCCAGGTCGACGTCGGTGACGAGCTTGGCGGCGTGCTCCGGGGAGGTGCCGGTGGAGGGGCCGGTGAGGCCGGCCATCGTCGCGCCGAGCTGGGCGACGCCGCGGTGCATGGTCTCGACGTACCCGTCGAGGTTGGCCGGGTGGAACAGGTCCCGATGGTTTTCGGGCAGGGGGCAGGTGCTCACCTGAGAGGTCCTTCCGAGCAAGGAGTTAGGTAAGGCTTACCTTATAAACATCGTCCGCCCGGATGGCAAGCCCTGTCTCACCCCGGGCGTGTCGCCGCGTGTCGCCGAGTCGGCGCTTGTGGCGCGCCGAGTGGGCTCCAATGGCGCGCCGAGTGGGTCGAAACGGCTTCCGCAGTGCTGTGGACGCTTCCCGCGCCGTAGACCGTGTGTGCAGCGTCAGTAACCCCGCGTTACAGCGGGGCGGGGACCGCGAGCAGCCTCTGGCACTCCGCAAGCAGCGCGGCGCGCAACGGCGCACCCCGCTCGGCGAACCCCCGCTGGGCCGCGACGTACTCGGCCTTGCCCTCGGGGGTCTCGATGCGCACGGGGGTGAACGGCGAGCCGTCGTGGTCGGTGAGCCCGGTGAGGTCGTACGGCGCGGCGCGCATGTCGAGCACGCGGATGTCGCGGGCCAGCTCGAAGCAGTCGGCGACCAGGTCCGAGCTGATCATCGGGGTGAGCCGGAAGGCGTGCTTGTAGAGGTCCATCCCGGCGTGCAGGCAGCCCGGCTGCTCGAAGTCGACGCGGTCCGCGCTGGTCGGGGCGAGCGCGTTGAGCGGGCGCGCCGGCTCGGTGAAGAACCGGAACGCGTCGAAGTGGCTGCACGCGATCTTGTGCGACTCCACGACCGCGTCGGTGCCCTCGGCGCCGAGGCGCAGCGGCCACGCGTTGTGGCGGGTCTGCTCCTGGGTCTGGCGGTAGACCATCGCCCACTCGTGCAGGCCGAAGCACCCGAAGCTCGCCGGGCGCGACGCGGTCGCGCTCAGCAGCGCGTGCAGCGACTCCAGCACCGGGCGCTGCCGGGCCACGTGCGCGGGCGTGACCGCGCCGTCGGCGTACCCCTTGAGGCCGTCGTACTCCGGCGCGTCGGCGAGGCGTACGTCGTACCCCGGGTGCCAGCGGCGCAGCTGCGCCGGGCGCTGGGAGTAGTAGGTGAACAAGAAGTCGTGCACCGGGTGCTTGACCCGCGCCTCGCGGCGGGCGAGGTGGGGCGCGACGAAGGCGTCGACCCGGGCGGCGTGCGCCGCGGCCCGCGCCTGCCACTCCTCACGCGCCAGCACCTCCACGGCCACCAAGGCTAGGTCGCGCCGGGGTCGATAGGGTCGGGGGGTGCGCATCGCTAGGTTCACCACAGGTGAGGACCCGCTCTACGGAGTGGTGTCGGGAGAGCTCGACGACTTCGGTCAGCCGAGCGAGGACAGCGTGGTGGTCGCCCTCGCGGGTGACCCGCTGTACGTCGGGGTGAAGCCGCTGGAGCAGGAGTACCGCTTGGCGGACGTGCGCCTGCTGGCGCCGGTGCTCCCGCGCAGCAAGGTGATCGGCATCGGGCGCAACTACGCCGCCCACGCCGCGGAGCTCGGAAACGAGCTGCCCACCGAGCCGCTGATGTTCCTCAAGCCCAACACGAGCGTCATCGGGCCGGGCGAGGCGATCCAGCGCCCCGCGCAGTGCGAGGACCTGCACTACGAGGGCGAGCTGGCCGTGGTCATCGGCCGGATCTGCCGCGACGTGCCGGTCGAGCGCGCGACCGACGTCATCCACGGCTACACGATCGCCAACGACGTGACCGCCCGCGACCTGCAGCGTCGCGACGGCCACTTCACCCGGGCCAAGGGCTTCGACACCTTCTGCCCGCTCGGGCCGTGGATCGAGACCGACGTCGACCCGAACGACTTCGCCGTCGGGCGCACCGTGCAGACCTTCCTCAACGGGGACCTGGTGCAGGACGGCTCGACCGCCGACATGGTCTTCGACATCCCCACGCTGGTGGCGCACGTCTCCAGCATCATGACGCTGCTCCCGGGCGACGTCATCCTCACCGGCACCCCGGAGGGTGTCGGTCCGATGGAGCCCGGCGACGAGGTCGAGATCTCGATCGCCGGACTCGGCTCTCTCACGAACAAGGTGGCACAGCGTTGAGCACCCACACCCCCACTCGTCCCGTCCGCGTGCGGATGGCGCCGTCGCCGACCGGCAGCCCGCACGTCGGCCTGGCCCGCACCGCCCTCTACAACTGGGCCTTCGCCCGCCACCACGGCGGCACCTTCGTCTTCCGCATCGAGGACACCGACAAGGAGCGCAACACCGAGGAGTCCTACGAGGCGCTCATCGAGGTCATGCGCTGGCTGGGCCTGGACTGGGACGAGGGCGTCGTCGTCGGCGGCCCGTTCGGTCCCTACCGCCAGTCCGAGCGCGGCGACGTCTACGCCGACGTGCTGGCCAAGCTGCGCGGCTCCTCGCGCACCTACGACTGCTTCTGCACCACCGAGGAGGTCACCGCGCGCCGCAAGGAGTCCGGCTCCAAGGTGCTCGGGTACGACGGGTTCTGCCGCGAGCTCTCCGCCGAGCAGCGCGCGGCGTTCGAGGCCGAGGGGCGCCCCAGCGTCGTCCGGTTCCGGATGCCCGACGGCGAGATCACCTTCACCGACCTGGTGCGCGGCGAGATCTCCTTCCAGACCGAGTTCGTCCCGGACTTCGCGCTGGCCCGCGCCAACGGCGACCCGCTCTACACCCTGACCGCACCGGTCGACGACGCCACGATGGAGATCACCCACGTGCTGCGCGGTGAGGACCTGCTGTCCTCCACGCCGCGTCAGATCGCGCTGTTCGAGGCGCTCAAGGAGATCGGCGTCGCCACCGAGACGCCGGCCTTCGGCCACCTGCCCTACGTCATGGGCGAGGGCAACAAGAAGCTCTCCAAGCGCGACCCCGAGGCCAACCTGCTCGGCTACCGCGATGCCGGCTTCCTGCCCGAGGGGCTGCTCAACTACCTCGCGCTGCTGGGCTGGTCGATCGCCGCGGACCGCGACATCTTCTCCCTCGAGGAGATGGTCGAGGCCTTCGACATCGCCGACGTCAACCCCAACCCGGCGCGATTCGACCTCAAGAAGGCCGACGCGATCAACGCCGCCCACATGCGGCTGCTGTCGATCGAGGAGATCACCGACCGGGTGCTGCCGTTCCTCAAGGACGCCGGCGTCGTGTCGGAGCCGGTGAGCGACGCCGACGCGCAGCTGCTGGAGCTGGCGATGCCGCTGGTCGCCGAGCGCATGAACAAGCTCACCGAGGCCCCGGCGATGCTCGGCTTCCTCTTCGTCGCCGAGGAGGACTTCGTGCGCGACGAGGCCGACGTGGCCAAGCTGCTCGACGAGACCGGCCGCGGCGTCGTCCAGGCGTCGTACGACGCGCTGGCGGGGCTCGAGGAGTGGTCGACCGCCGCGATCCAGGACGCGCTCCAGGCGGCCCTGATCGACCGGATGGGCCTCAAGCCGCGCCACGCCTTCGGGCCGGTGCGGGTCGCGGTGACCGGTCGTCGGGTCTCCCCGCCGCTGTTCGAGTCCCTCGAGCTGCTCGGGCGCGAGCGCGGCCTGGGCCGCCTCCAGAGCGCGCTCGCCTGAGGCGCGCCGCATGAACGAGCCGCTGGAGCCGCTGGAGTACCACCGGCTCCAGCGGGCCGCTCCGTGGGCGCCCTGGCGCCCGCTGGTGGGCGTCGTGACGCTCAGCGTCGTCTTCGTGGTCCTGGCGCCCGTGGTGAGCCTCGCGGCGTTCACCGTCGGGCTGGGGATCAGCGGCGCCGACGTCACGAGCTCGGTGGAGCGGATGCTCGACACCGACCACGTGACCCCGCTGGGCCTGGCCTACCTCAACGTCGCCATCGCCCTGATGATCCCGGCGACCTGGCTGGTCGCGTGGGCGCTGCACCGCCAGCGGCCCGGGTGGCTGGCCTCGGTGGCGCCCCGGATCCGCTGGCGCTGGCTGCTGATCTGCCTGGGCCTGGCGTTCCTCGCGCTCCTGGTGACCCTCATGGTCGCCGCGGTGGTGCCGGCCAGCGAGGACGCCGGCGAGGTGAGCACCCAGCTCAACGGCTGGACCACGACCACGCGCGACTTCGTGCTGGTCGTGCTGCTGCTGACCCCGCTGCAGGCGGCGGGGGAGGAGTACGTCTTCCGCGGCTACCTCACCCAGGCCTTCGGCGGGCTGGTCCGCTCGCGCTGGCTCGCGGTGGTGGGACCGGCGCTGCTCTTCGCGCTGGCGCACGGCGCGCAGGACCCGCAGATCTTCGTCGACCGGTTCGCCTTCGGGCTGGTCGCCGGGATCCTGGTGATCCTCACCGGGGGCCTGGAGGCGGGCATCGCGATGCACGTGCTGAACAACTTCTTCGCCTTCGGCCTGGCGCTCGCGTTCGGCGACATCACCACCGTGCTGAACCCCACCGGCGGCAGCTGGTGGAGCCTCGCGACCACGCTCACCCAGTCGGTGTCGTTCCTCGTGTTGAGCGTCGGGGCGGCCCGTCTCCTGGGCCTCCGGACGGTCGCGAAGCCCCCCGTTTTGGCGCCGTCGGACACCCGTGTGTAATGTTTCCGATCGTGCCCAGCCGCGCAGCGGAGGGGACACAAACACTGGAAAGTCAGTGGGATATGGTGTAATTGGCAGCACGACTGATTCTGGTTCAGTTAGTCTAGGTTCGAGTCCTAGTATCCCAGCGAGATCGAGACCACACGGTCACGATTTTGAAGCAGAACTGCGAAAGCGATAAAGTTCTGCGAGTCAGGCCGAGAGAGATCCGCAAGGATTGATCGAGGATGACAAGGCAAGCCCCCGTTGTGTAGCGGCCTAGCACGTCGCCCTCTCAAGGCGGTAGCGCCGGTTCGAATCCGGTCGGGGGTACGTCGAAGCGAAGGGCCCGGATCCGCAAGGATCCGGGCCCTTCGTGCATTTCCCGCCGAGTCGGCTTTTGTGGTCCGCCGAGTCGGCGCGTGTGGTGTGCCGAGTCGTCGCTTGTGGCGCTGGTCTCACGCGTTCGCCGAGGGGTACGCCGTGTGCGCGGTGTCACAGCTCTCGACTCGTGCGCGAGAACTCTCGACTCGCGCGCGAGAACTCTCGACTCGAGCGTCAGAAGTCTCGATTCAACGAGTGGGGTCAGGCGCAGAGGCCGTTGGCGAGGGCCTGGGCGCGCCGGGCGTCCTCCTCGTCGCTGCCGCCCGCGCCGCCCCCGCCGTTGCCGGTGCCACCGCCCTGCGAGGGGCGCCCGGAGGGGCTGCCGGACGGCTCGCCCGCGGTGCCGTCCGGCGGGTCGGCGACGGTGATGCTGTCGTCGGAGAACTCCGCGCCGAGCGGCTGGTCGGCCGCGATGCGCTTCCACAGCCGGGAGGCCTCGGGCGACCACTGCAGGCGGTTCTCGTCGGGCGGGTACGCCTCGAAGGGGACCGTCACGAAGCGGATGTCGGCCAGGTCGGTGTGGCGGAACTCCATGGCCAGGTCGGCCAGCTTGCGCAGGCTGTCGAGGTCCTCGTCGACCTGGATGGAGTCTGCGACGGCGCTGAGGAAGTCGTAGATCCGCGTCGGCTGGGCCAGCGTGTCCGCGGAGAGCACCCGGTTGAGCAGGGAGGCGATGAAGGCCTGCTGGCGCTTCATCCGGCCGATGTCCCCGGTGACCGAGAGCTGGGTGCGCTCGCGCACGTAGTTGAGCGAGTCGCGGCCGTCGAGCACCTGGGTGCCGGCGTCGAGGAAGATGTTGTGTGCGGGGTCGTTCACGGCCTTGGGCAGGCACACCGTGACCCCGCCGACCGCGTCGACCATGTCGACGAAGCCGCCGAACTCCAGCACCAGGTAGTGGTCGATGAACAGCCCGGTGAGGCTCTCCACCGTCTGCACCGCGCACGTCGGACCGCCCACGGCGTACGCCGTGTTGAACATCGCCGGGTCCTCGCCCGCGACCCTGCCCTCGGCGGTGCGGCAGTCGGGGCGCGCCACCATCGCGTCGCGCGGCAGGCTCACGCCGTACGCCGAGCGCCGGTCTGCGGAGATGTGCAGCAGGATGCTGACGTCCGAGCCGCCGCCACCGCCCTCCTCGTCGATGCCGCAGCCCTCGCAGTCGCGCTCGTCGATGCCCATCACCAGGATGTTGAGTGGCGCCTTGGGCCCGTCGTGCCGCTTCTTGCTGACCTCGTGCGGGATCTCCCCGCCCGCCTCGATGCGCCCGTCGATGCGCTGGTAGGCCACCGTCACCACCAGCGCCGTGAGCAGGGCCATCACGAGCTGGGTCGCCAGGACGACCCGGAGGACGGTCCGGCGGTGCGGCGGCGTCTGACTCGGGGTCTCGGGCACATGTCCATGCTGACACCAGGAGGGTCACCGGTGCGCGACTTCGGCCCGACGCGATCCGGGCCGTCGTGTCCGATTCCCGCCGGAAGGCGCTCGGGGCGGAGGTGGATGATGGGGTCATGAGCACGTCGAGCCGGCTGGACCGCGAGTCCTGCTACCGCGCGGTGAAGTCGCGCGACCGGCGTTTCGACGGCACCTTCTACACCGCGGTCCGCACGACCGGGATCTACTGCCGGCCCAGCTGTCCGGCCCGCACCCCGGCGTACGCCAACGTCACCTTCCACCCGACCGCGGCCGCGGCCCAGGCGGCCGGCTACCGCGCCTGCAAGCGCTGCCTGCCCGACGCCACCCCGGGCAGCCCCGACTGGGACGTGGCCGCGAGCGTCGCCGGCCGCGCGATGCGGCTGATCTCCGACGGCGTCGTCGACCGCGAGGGCGTCGAGGGGCTCGCCCGGCGCGTCGGCTACACGCCGCGCCACCTCGGCCGGATCCTGGTCGCCGAGCTCGGGGCCGGGCCGCTCGCGCTCGCCCGGGCCCGCCGGGCGCAGACCGCACGAGTGCTGGTCGACACCACCGACCTGGCCCTCGCCGACGTGGCGTTCGCCGCCGGGTTCGCCAGCGTGCGCCAGTTCAACGAGACCGTGCGCGAGGTCTACGCCGCGAGCCCGAGCGAGCTGCGCGGTCGCCGCGCCGGGCGTCCGGCGACCGGCACCGTCACGCTGCGCCTCGCGGTGCGCACGCCGTTCGCCGGACGGGCGCTGCTCGCGTTCCTCGCCCACCACCTGGTGCCGGGCGTCGAGGTGGCCCGGGTGGGGTCGGACGGCACCGGCTCCTACGAGCGGACCCTCGACCTCCCGCACGGCTCGGGCACGCTGCGCCTCGACCTCGGGGACGAGACCCGCGCCGGGGCCACGGCGTTCGTGCCGGCCACGCTGCGCCTCACCGACCTGCGCGACGTCCCCGCGGCCCTCGAGCGCGCGCGGCGCCTCCTCGACGGCGACTGCGACCCGGTGGCGGTGGGGGAGCACTTCGCCGGTGACCCCGTGGTCGGCCCGCTGGTACGTCGGACCCCGGGGCTGCGCGTGCCCGGCCACGTCGACGGCGACGAGCTCGCGGTGCGCACCGTGATCGGCCAGCAGGTCAGCGTCGCCGGCGCCTGCACGGTCGCCGGGCGCCTGGTCGCGGTGCACGGGCGCCCGGTCGAGACCGGCGCGCCGGGCCTGACCCACGTGTTCCCCCGTGCCGGCGACCTCGCCGACGTGGACCCCGAGAGCCTGCCGATGCCCCGGTCCCGCGGCCGCGCGCTGGTCGGCCTCGCCCGGGCCCTCGCCGACGGGAACCTCGCACTGGACCGCGGCGCCGACCGCGACGACGTGCGCCGGGCGCTGCTCGCGCTGCCCGGGATCGGCCCGTGGACGGCCGACTACGTGGCGCTGCGCGCCCTGGGCGACCCGGACGTGATGCTGCCCAGCGACGTCGGCGTCCGCAACGCGCTGCGCGGCCTGGGCCACGACCCGGCCGCGGTGCTCGCCGCCGCCGAGCGGTGGCGCCCCTGGCGTTCCTACGCCCTGCTGCACCTGTGGGACACCCTGATGCCCCGCCCCGACCCCATCCCCCGGGAGAGCTGACCATGTGGACCACCATCGAGAGCCCCGTCGGCGAGCTGCGCCTCGTCGAGCAGGACGGCGCGCTGAGCGCGATCGAGTTCACGCCGTTCCGCGACCCTGGTCCCGACGGGCCGCGCGCGGACGACGTACCGGTGCTGCGGGAGACCGCACGCCAGCTCGCGGCGTACTTCGCCCGTGAGCTGACCGAGTTCGACCTGCCGCTGGCGCCGCGCGGCACCGAGTTCCAGCACCGGGTCTGGGCCGAGCTGCGCGCGATCCCGTGGGGGCGCACCGCGAGCTACGGCGAGGTCGCGCGCCGCCTCGGGCTGACCAACGCGGCCTCGCGCGCCGTCGGCCTGGCCAACGGGCGCAACCCGGTCCCGATCGTGGTGCCGTGCCACCGGGTGATCGGGGCGAACGGCACCCTCACCGGGTACGCCGGGGGGCTGCCGCGCAAGCAGCTGCTCCTCGACCTCGAGCGGGCCGAGGAGCCCGTGCTGTTCTAGCGGGGGGCGGGACGTGGGGGAGGGCTCAGCCCTCGGCGGCGGCGCGGCGCAGCGACTCGGAGAGCCGCTCGGCGGCCGCGAGGACGGCGGGTGCGTGCATCCGGCCGGGCTGGCGCGAGAGCCGCTCCAGCGGGCCGGAGACCGAGACCGCGGCGATGATCTTGCCGCTGGGGGAGCGGACCGGGGCCGAGACGGACGCGACGCCCTGCTCGCGCTCGCCGACCGACTGCGCCCAGCCGCGCCGGCGGATGCCGGAGAGGGCGGCGGCGGAGAACGCGGCGTTCTGCAGGCCGCGGTGCATGCGCTCGGGGTCCTCCCAGGCGAGCAGCACCTGGGCGGCCGAGCCGGCGCGCATGGTCAGCTGCGAGCCGACCGGGATGGTGTCGCGCAGGCCGCTGGGACGCTCGGCGGCGGCGACGCACACGCGGTGCTCGCCCTGGCGGCGCCACAGCTGGGCGGACTCACCGGTGATGTCGCGCAGCCGGGCCAGCACCGGGCCGGCGGTGGCCAGGAGGCGGTCCTCGCCGGCGGCGGCGGACAGCTCGGAGAGGCGGGGCCCCAGCACGAAGCGGCCCTGCATGTCGCGAGCGACGAGGCGGTGGTGCTCCAGCGCGACGGCGAGGCGGTGGGCGGTGGGCCGGGCGAGGCCGGTGGCGCCGACGAGGCCGGCAAGGGTCGCAGGTCCCGACTCGAGGGCAGTGAGCACGAGGGCGGCCTTGTCGAGCACGCCCACGCCGCTGGAGGTGTCCATATGCCAATACTGTCGTCTCAGAACATGGGATGCAAGTCGGTACGCCGCGGTCGGCCGCCCGAGGCTGCCGGGCCGGGCGAACGGGGCGCCGCCCGGGGTGCGGTGCCGTCGCGGAGGCCGACTCGTGACCCACTCGTAATCTCATATGTCGAGAATCGAATCTCATCTTATGGGATCGCGGGGTTAGCCTCGATCTTCGTAAGCAGGACGTACACGAGGGAGTGGACATGGGCAGGACACTGGCGGAGAAGGTGTGGGACGAGCATGTCGTCCGGTCGGCCGAGGGGGAGCCGGACCTGCTCTTCATCGACCTCCACCTCATCCACGAGGTGACCTCGCCGCAGGCGTTCGACGGCCTGCGCCTGGCCGGCCGCACGGTCCGCCGCCCCGACCTCACGCTGGCGACCGAGGACCACAACGTCCCCACCCTGAACTGGGACAAGCCGATCGCCGACCCGGTCTCGCGCATCCAGATCGAGACGCTGCGCAAGAACTGCGAGGAGTTCGGCATCCGGCTGCACCCGCTCGGCGACGTCGAGCAGGGCATCGTGCACGTGGTCGGCCCGCAGCTGGGCCTGACCCAGCCCGGCATGACGATCGTGTGCGGCGACTCCCACACCGCCACCCACGGCGCCTTCGGCGCGATCGCGCACGGCATCGGCACCTCCGAGGTCGAGCACGTCCTGGCGACCCAGACGCTGTCCCAGGCGAAGCCGAAGACCTGCTCGGTCACGGTCAACGGCAGCCTCCCCGAGGGGGTCACCGCCAAGGACCTGATCCTCTACCTGATCACCCAGGTCGGCACCGGCGCCGGCATGGGCTACATCGTGGAGTACCGCGGCCAGGCGATCCGCGAGCTCTCGATGGAGGGCCGGATGACGGTGTGCAACATGAGCATCGAGTGGGGCGCGAAGGCGGGCATGATCGCCCCCGACGAGACCACCTTCGCCTACCTCGAGGGCAAGCCCGAGGCGCCCAAGGGTGCCGAGTGGGACGCCGCGGTCGAGCACTGGAAGACCTACTACACCGACGAGGACGCGGTCTTCGACAAGGAGATCGTCATCGACGCTTCCGACGTCACCCCGTGGGTCACCTGGGGCACCAACCCCGGACAGGGCGCCCCGCTGGCCGGCAGCGTCCCGGTCCCGGCCGAGTTCGCGGACCCGATCGAGCGCACCGCCGCCGAGAACGCCCTGGAGTACATGGGCCTGGAGCCCGGCACGACGCTGCGCGACGTCGCCGTGGACCACGTGTTCATCGGGTCGTGCACCAACGGCCGTCTCGACGACCTGCGCGCCGCGGCCGTGGTGCTCGAGGGCCAGCGGGTCGCCGACAGCGTCAAGATGATCGTCGTCCCCGGCTCGGCGCGGGTGCGCCTGGAGGCCGAGGCCGAGGGCCTGGACAAGGTCTTCCTCGCCGCCGGCGCGGAGTGGCGCGGCGCCGGCTGCTCGATGTGCCTGGGCATGAACGACGACAAGCTCGACGGCCCGGTCCGCACGGCGTCGACCTCCAACCGCAACTTCGAGGGCCGTCAGGGCACCGGCGTGCGCACGCACCTGGTGTCGGTCCCGGTGGCCGCGGCCACCGCGGTCCGCGGCACCCTCTCGTCCCCGGCCGACCTCGTGTCGGCCACGGTCTGATCGCAGGAGCACTGACATGGAGAAGTTCATCAGCCACACCGGTGTGGCCGCTCCGCTGCGTCGCAGTGACGTCGACACCGACATGATCATCCCGGGCGACTTCCTCAAGAGGATCACCCGCACCGGCTTCGAGGACGGGCTGTTCTTCGGCCTCTTCAAGGACCCGGAGTTCGTGCTCAACAAGGAGGGCTTCCGCGGCTCCTCGGTGCTCGTGGCCGGGCCCAACTTCGGCACCGGCTCCTCGCGCGAGCACGCCGTGTGGGCGCTGCAGGACTACGGCTTCAAGGTGATCGTCTCGCCGCGCTTCGGCGACATCTTCCGCGGCAACTCCGGCAAGTCCGGGCTGCTGACGGTCCAGATCGACGAGGCCCGCGTCGTGGAGCTGTGGGACCTGCTCGACGCCGCCCCCGGCACCGAGGTCACCGTGGACCTGGAGAACCGTGAGGTCCGGGTCGGCGACACCTTCGTCGCGCCGTTCCAGATCGACGACTACACCCGCTGGCGCTTCATGGAGGGCCTCGACGACATCGGCATCACGCTGAGCCACGAGGACGACCTGATCGCCTACGAGGCCACGCGCCCCAGCTGGCGGGCCCGGACCATCCCGGCCTGACCCACCCCACGGCGTACGACGGGCCGCGGTCCCCTGCGAGGGGGGCCGCGGCCCGTCGCCGTACCGCAGAAAAGTCGGCGGGTTGCCCGTGGGGCGTTGTGGCCGGCCCCGGGAGTGCCTACCGTGCCGTGCAGAGCGGCGCTACCGCACGCGCCGCCGCGACCACGCGGCTCGGCCGGGCGCCGGTCCCACCGGTGGTCCTTCGTCAAAGGGGAAGCCAGTGAACAAGACCCAGCTCATCGATGCCCTCGCCGCCCACTTCGAGGGCAACCGCCGGGCCGCGGCGCACGCGCTCGACTCCGTCCTCGACACCATCACCCGCGAGGTCGCGAAGGGCGAGAAGGTCGCGATCACCGGGTTCGGGTCCTTCGAGAAGCGGGTCCGCGAGGGCCGCTGGGTGCGCAACCCGCAGACCGGCGACCGAGTGCACACCCAGACCAGGGAGGTGCCGGCCTTCCGGCCCGGTGCGGACCTCAAGAACGTCGTCTCGGGCGCCAAGATGCTGCCCCAGCTCACCATCGCCGTGGCCACGGCGCCGATGAAGGCGGCCGCCTCGGCCGCTCGCAAGGCGGCGGCGGGCGCGGCGCCCGCGAGGCCTGCTGCCGCTGGGGCGGCGGCGAAGAAGAGCACCACGACGACGAAGGCGGCGGCGTCGAAGACCACGCCTGCCAAGGCGGCAGGGTCCGGCACCGCGAACGGCTCGGCGACCACCTCGAGCGCCAAGAAGGCGGCATCGGGGTCGACGGCGAAGAAGTCGAGCGCCACGAAGGCGTCCGCGAAGAAGACCACGTCCAAGGCGACCGCCCCGTCGGCCGCGAAGAAGACCACGGCCAAGAAGACCACCGCGAAGAAGACCACCGCGAAGAAGTCGTCCGGGAGCAGCACCGCGAAGAAGAGCACGTCCTCGACGGCGAAGAAGACCGCCTCGGGGTCGTGAGCGGGCGGGCGCCCGCGGGGGTCAGGGGAGCAGGTCGAGGCGGGCCGCGAGCGCGCGCGTGCGGGGGCCGACGCCGAGGACGAGGGCTCGCGCGAGGTCGTCGAGGTCGTCGACGTCGAGGCGCAGGCTGGCGAGCTCGCCACGCACCTCGAGCGCGAGCTCGTCGTGCGCCGCCCGCGATCCGGGGCCGAACCGGGGCGCGAACTCCTCCACCGCAGCGGTGTAGAGCGTGGTGCCCTCGCCGGCCGCGTCGGCGACGAAGAACGACTGGTCGCTGCGGGACGCGACCGTGGCCAGGGCCTCGTCGAGGTCGTCGGGACGCAGGGCCGGGAGGTCCGCGCACAGGGCCACCGGGCGCAGGTCGGGCCAGCGCCGCGCCGCCTCGAGCGCCGCCTGGCGCAGGCTGGAGTTGAGGTCGCCGGTGACGGCGTCGGGGATCGCCGACCAGCCGGCGGCGCGCACCTCGCGGGCGAAGGCCGCGTCGTCGGTCGCCACGAGCACCGCGCCGACCAGCCGGGCCGCACCGCAGGCGGCGATGGTGTCGAGCGCGAAGGCCGCCGCGAGCTCCTGGCGCGCGGCGTCGGGCAGGCCGACCAGACGCGACTTGCCGAACGCCGGGGGCTTCACCGGGACGACGACGCTGAAGGCGGGGTGGGAGGGGGCGGGCGCGGACATCGCCCGCGATCCTGTCAGGTCCGGCGCCGGCTCGCGAGGCGGGGCGGGTCCGCGACGCCGAGAGAGCGAGTAGCCTGCCGTGGTGCGGCGCGAGGATGCGCCGGGTGGTCGGCCGTGGGCCGCGGAGAGAGGGAACGAGGCTCGGGGTGACGGTGCGCAAGGTCGAGGCCGAGCGGGGATGGCCCTGGCGCCTCGCGGTTCTGCTGGTCAAGCCCCCGCTGCTGGCCACGACGCGCCAGGACTGGCAGGGCGGCGAGCGGATCCCCGCCTCGGGCGGGTGCCTGGTGGTGCTCAACCACGTCTCGCACGCGGACCCGTTCACCGCGGCGCACATCGTCTACGACCACGGCCGGCTGCCGCGCTACCTGGCCAAGTCCGGGCTGTTCCGCACCAGGATCCTGGCCCGGTTCCTCAACGCGCTGGGCCAGATCCCGGTGGACCGGCACTCCGCGAACGCCGCCGGCGCCTACGACGCCGCGGTGGCCGCCGTACGCCGCGGCGACTGCGTGGTGGTCTACCCGGAGGGCACGATCACCCGCGACCCCGACGGCTGGCCGATGGTCGGCAAGTCCGGTGCCGCGCGGATCGCGCTGGCGACCGGGTGCCCGGTCGTCCCGATCGGCCAGTGGGGCGCCCAGGAGCTGCTCCCGCCGTACTCGGCCCGGTTCCGGCCGTTCCCGCGCAAGACGATCCACATGCGCGTGGGGGAGCCGGTGCGCCTGGACGACCTGCGTGCGCAGGAGGTGAGCGCCCAGACGATCCGGGCCGCCAGCGACCGGATCATGACCGCGATCACCGATCTGGTCGCACAGGTCCGCGGCCAGGAGCCGCCGACGGTACGGTACGACCCGCGCCGAGACGGGACCCCCCGGACCGGTGACCAGCAGCCCGATCAGCACCGGAGGGACCAGGCATGAGCGCAGGCAAGGTCGCCGTCCTCGGCGCGGGCTCCTGGGGGACGGCGTTCTCCATCGTGCTCGCCGATGCGGGCAACGAGGTCACCATCTGGGGTCGCCGCGAGGAGGTCTGCGCCTCGATCAACGAGCAGCACGAGAACGTCGAGTACCTCCCCGGGGTCCAGCTGCCGCCCACGGTGACCGCGACCCACGACCCCGAGAAGGCCGTGGCCGGGGCCGACGTGGTGGTCCTCGCCGTGCCCTCGCAGTCGCTGCGGGCCAACCTGACCGAGTGGGCGCCGTTCATCGACGACTCCGCGGTCATGGTGTCGCTGATGAAGGGCGTGGAGCTCGGCACGCTGAACCGGATGAGCGAGGTGATCGCCCAGGTCACCGGCGCCGGTCCCGAGCGGATCGCCGTGATCAGCGGCCCCAACCTCGCCAAGGAGATCGCGCGTCGCGAGCCGGCCGCCTCGGTGGTGGCCTGCGCCGACGAGGACGTCGCGAAGATGCTCCAGGCCCGGTCCAACTCGCCGGCGTTCCGCCCCTACACCTCGGTCGACGTGCTGGGCTGCGAGCTGGGCGGGGCGTACAAGAACGTCGTCGGGCTCTGCGTCGGCATGGCCGTCGGGCTGGGCTTCGGCGACAACACCACCGCCTCGCTGATCACCCGCGGGCTGGCGGAGACCGCGCGGCTGGCGATGAAGCTCGGCGCGAACCCGCTCACGCTGATGGGCCTGGCCGGTCTCGGCGACCTGGTCGCGACCTGCTCCTCCCCGCTGTCGCGCAACCGCAGCTTCGGCGAGAAGCTCGGCCAGGGCATGACCACCGACGAGATCGTCGCCTCCACCCGTCAGGTCGCCGAGGGCGCGAAGTCGTGCTCCTCGCTGCGCGCCCTCGCCGAGCGCAACGGCGTCGACGCCCCCATCGCGGTCGCCGTGGACGACGTCGTCGCCGGCAGGACCACCGCCGTCGACATGATGGACGCCTTCATGGCGCGGGAGACCAAGGCCGAGACAGACTGACGAACTACCCCTCGCGCAACCCCAAGCCCCGGCTCGCGAGGTCAGGTGAGGTCGTCGAGGGCGGTGGCGAGGTCGTTCCAGAGGTCCTCGACGTCCTCGACGCCGACGGACATGCGGACCAGCGCGTCGGGGACGGTGGCGGGCTCGCCCTTCCATCGGCGGCGGCGCTCGAAGGTGGACTCGACGCCGCCGAGGCTGGTGGTGTGCACCCACAGGCGGGTCTTGCGCGTGAACAGGTCGGCGGCCATCGCGCCCTGGGCGAGGACCACCGAGACCATCGCGCCGAAGCCGGGGTAGCGCACCTCGCTGATCGCGGGGTGCTCGCCGAGGCGGACCGCGAGCTCGGCGGCGTTGGCCTGGGCGCGCTCGACGCGCAGGTGCAGGGTCCGCAGGCCGCGCAGCGCGAGGAACGCCTCGAGGGTGCCCGGCACGGCGCCGACCAGGTCGCGGCGGCCCTTCAGGACGCCGAACAGCTCGGGGTCCTCCACCACGAGCGCACCCATCAGGATGTCGCTGTGCCCGGAGAGGTACTTCGTCGCCGAGTGCACGACGATGTCGGCGCCGAGCTCCAGCGGCTTCTGCAGCAGGGGAGTGGCGAAGGTGTTGTCCACCACGACGTGGGCGCCCGCGTCGCGGGCCGCTGTGGCGATCGTCTCGATGTCGGCGACCTCGAGCATCGGGTTGGTCGGTGACTCCAGCCACACCAGGGCGGCGTCCTCGCAGGCCGCGACGTACGCCGCGGTGTCGGTCACGTCGACCAGCCGCGAGCGGATCCGGCCCCGCGCCTCGAGGTCGCCCAGCTGCATGATCGTGCCGTTGTAGGAGTGCCGCGGCGCGACCACGGTGGCGCCCTGTCCGACCAGGTCCAGGACGGTGGCGACCGCGGCCAGGCCCGAGGAGAAGGCGAGCGCGCGCCCGCCCTCCAGGGCGCCGAGAGCCTCCTCGAAGGCCTGCCAGGTGGGGTTGCCGTAGCGGCCGTACTCGCGGTCCCCGCCGGCGACGTAGGTCGAGGCGAGGGTCAGCGGGGTGTTCAGCGGCTGGTCCGGCTCGTGGGGCGGGCGTCCGGCGTGGACGCCGAGGGTCGCAGGGCTCACGTGGTCGAGGGGGGTGTCCGTCACTTCTTCACGGTATCGACCCGGCTAACCTCGTCGTCGTGCTGACCACCCTCCTGAACGGACGTGCCTTCGGTGAGCGGTTCGGCTCCAACGAGGCCAGAGTGGTCGCCCTCCACGGGTGGGGCCGCTCGCGTGCCGACTGGAGCGCGACCCTCGACGGGTACGACGCCCTCGCCCTCGACCTGCCCGGCTTCGGGGCCACCCCGGCGCCCGAGACCGGCTGGGACACCGCGGCGTACGCCGACTGGACCGCGGAGATCCTCGCCGACCTGGAGCGCCCCGTGCTGCTCGGGCACTCCTTCGGCGGCCGGGTCGCCGTCCAGCTCGCCGCGACCCGCCCCGAGCTGGTCCGCGGGCTGGTGCTGACCGGCGTACCGCTGCTGCGTCCCGAGGCCACGGGGAGCACCTCGTCCGGCCCGAAGCTCGGCTACCGCGTGGTCCGCGCCCTGCACCGCCGCGGCCTGGTCTCCGACGCGCGCATGGAGGCGCTGCGCCAGAAGCACGGCTCCGCCGACTACCGCGCCGCCCAGGGGGTGATGCGCGAGGTGCTCGTCAAGGCCGTCAACGAGGAGTACGCCGACCAGCTCGCCGCCGTGCGCGAGCACGGCGTGCCGGTGGCCATGGTCTGGGGCGAGCACGACACCGCCGCCACCGTGGAGATGGCGCGCCGCGCCCAGGCGCTCCTCGGCCCGCAGGCCACGCTCGACGTGGTCGCCGGCTCCGCCCACCTGCTCGACCCTGCGCTGGTCACCGCGATCCGCGCCCAGATCGACCGCCTCGGAGGCACTGCATGAGCACGCTGGAGATCCTCTGCACGGTGGGGGTCACGCTGCTGGTCCTGCTCAGCCAGCTGCGCTGGCTGCGCGTCGCCCAGCGCGAGCACTACGAGCCCGGCCGGCTCTTCGCGATCGCCGCGATCTGGGCGCGCGCGGGCTGGATCAACACGCTGGGGCTCGTGGGTGTCGTCGCCGGCACCGTGCTCGCCGTCGACCCGCTCTCGGCCTGGACGGTGCTGCTCCCCGCGCTGTTCTGGTTCGCCTGGCCCGAGGGCCTCGCGGTGTGGCCGTCCTCCTCGCGGGTCGTCTTCACCGACCGCGTCAAGCGGCTCGCCGCCGTCATCGTGGTCCTCGAGCTCGTGCTCGCCGCCGGTCTCACCGCGGTCGGGCTCATCGGCCTGCTGCCGATCCTGGCGCTCCCGGTCGCCGAGCTGGCGCAGCTCATCACCGCGCCCGTCGAGCGCGCCATGGGGCGCAAGTACCAGGTCGCGGCCGCGGCCAAGATGCGCAAGCTCGACCCCCGCGTCGTCGCGATCACCGGCTCCTACGGCAAGACCTCGACCAAGAACTACGCCGCGCACCTGATGTCCGGGCGCTGGGCGACGCTGGCCAGCCCCGCGAGCTTCAACAACGCGATGGGCCTCTCCCGCGCGGTCAACGACCGCCTCGAGGGCGGCACCGACGTGTTCGTCGCCGAGATGGGCACCTACGGCCCCGGCGAGATCGCTGCGCTGTGCGAGGTGTTCCGCCCCGAGGTCTCCGCGATCACCACGATCGGCGAGGCCCACCTGGAGCGGATGAAGAACCGTGAGACCATCGTCCGCGCCAAGTCCGAGATCCTGCCGCCCGCGAGCACCGTCGTGCTCAACGTCGACGTCCCCGAGCTCGCGGCGATCGCCGACGAGATGGCCGCCACCAAGCGGGTGATCCGCGCCTCCGGCGGCGAGACCCCGGACGCCGACGTCGTCGTACGACGTGCCGGCGACGGCTGGGAGGTCGTGCTGTCGGGCGCGGTGCACCGCGTGGACCTGCCGGCCGAGGTGGGGCACCCGATCAACGTCGCGGTGGCCATCGGCCTGGCCCAGGCCGTGGACGTGCCGGAGCAGACGATCCTCGACCGGCTCCCCGGCATCCCCAGCACACCGCACCGCGCCGAGGCCACCCGCACCGAGACCGGGCTCACGGTCATCGACGACACCTACAACTCCAATCCGCAGGGCGCCGCGCAGGCGCTGGCCCGCGCGCGCGAGCTCGTCGGCGAGGGCGGGACCGTCTGGACGATCACGCCCGGTATGGTCGAGCTCGGCGCCTCGCAGCACGAGCGGAACGCCGACCTGGCTCGCGCGGCGACGGCGGACGACGGCATGATCCTGTGCGTCGTCGGTCGGACCAACCGTGCGGCGCTGGACTCCGGCACCGCCGGGCGGACCCGCCACTTCGCCACGCGCGAGGAGGCCGCCCAGCACGTCATGGCGCAGGCCGGGCCCGACGACGTGGTGCTGTACGAGAACGACCTCCCCAACCACTACCCGTAAACCGCGGGCGGAGCGGGAACCCCGAAGCAGACACGAGGAGACACAGTGGCAACCAAGGCGACCGTGGTGTTCGGCGGTCCGTCCGCCGAGCACGACATCAGCATCCTGACCGGGCTCCAGGCCGAGCGGGTGCTCGCCGGTGCCGGGCACACGGTGCAGTGCATCTACTGGGCGCGTAGCGACCAGTGGTTCCTGGTCCCGAGCAACACCGAGGCGCGCGACTACCTCGGCGGCCCGCCGTCCGGCTCGAAGCGCGTCGAGCTGCGCATCGGCGCGGAGAAGGGCGACGGCTTCTACATGAAGGCCGGCCTCGGCGGCGCCAAGCCGCTGGAGACCGGCACCATCATGAACTGCTTCCACGGCGGCGCCGGCGAGGGCGGCGGCGCCCAGGGCCTGTTCGCGCTGGCCGGGCTCAAGGCCACCGGCGGCACCGTCGCCGCGGCCGCGCTCGGCATGGACAAGCTGGCCTTCGGCGCGGTCATGGAGACCGCCGGCGTGCCGTGCCTCAAGCGGGTGCTGCTCTCCGCGGACGCCCCGCCGCCGTACGAGGGGCCCTACATCGTCAAGCCGCGCTTCGGCGGCTCCAGCATCGGCATCGAGGTCGTCGAGGACCACGCCACCGCCGTGGCGCTGCTCCAGACCAGCCCGCACCTGCGCGAGGGCGCGGTGGTCGAGCCGAACCGCCCCGACCTGTTCGACCTCAACATCTCGGTGCGCACCGCGCCGACCGTGCAGGTCTCCGAGATCGAGCGGCCGCTGCGGCCCACCGACGGCGCGATCTACTCCTACGCCGCCAAGTACCTGCACTCCGACGGCCTGGCCAGCGCCCCGCGCGAGTTCCCGGCGAACATCCCCGACGCGGTGCGCGACCGCATCAAGGAGCTCGCGGTCCGTGTCGTCGAGCTCACCGGCCTGACCGGCGTGCTGCGCATCGACTTCCTCTCCGACGGCACCGAGGTGTTCGTCAACGAGGTGAACTCGATCCCGGGCGCGATGGCGCTCTACCTGTGGCCGCAGACCACCCCCGGCGAGGTGCTCGGCAGCGCGCTGGCCGAGGCCGAGCGGGCCCGTCCGCGCGCGACCAGCAACTTCGAGGAGGGCGTCGCGCTGCGTGCCGCCGGCGGCATCGCCGGCAAGCTCGCGGCGCTGCCCGAGCAGCCGCGCTGAGCAGGCCCTGAGGCACCGACGCACGACGAAAGGGCCCGGGCCGGAGCGAGATGCTCCGGCCCGGGCCCTTCTTCGCTCGTGGCGGGTGGGGCTCAGGCGCCGCGGCGGACGGCGCGCTCGAGCAGGGTGCGCGCGACCTCGCCGAGGGAGGTGCCGCTCTCCTTGCAGGCGAACGGGAACACCGAGGTCTCGGTCGTCCCGGGCGTGATCGCGGTCTCGAGCAGCACGAACGTGCCGTCGGCGGAGACCACGAAGTCGGAGCGGGAGACGTCGTCGAGGCCGAGCACCCGGTGCGCCTCGCAGGCGACCTCGCCCAGCCCGGCGATCAGCTTGTCGTCGAGGTCGGGGCGGTGCAGGGAGACGAACTCGGCGGTGTAGCGGGCGCTGAAGTCGAACTCGTGGCCCTTCTCGTACTCGATCGCGATCGGCTCCAGGGAGCGGAGCCCCTCGTCGCCCTCGAGCACCACCACGCTCACGTCGATGCCGTCGTGGAAGCGCTCGATGAGGGCGTCCTCGCAGTAGGCGTAGCTGCCCACCAGGGCGGAGGGGAGCGCGCCGAGGCCGTCGACGCCGGTCACGCCCAGCGCGCTGCCGCCGCGTGCGGGCTTGACCACGACCCGGTCGCCGAGGCGGTCCATGACATGGCTCATCAGCGCGGTGGCGCCGATGTCGCGGAAGGTCTGGGCGGAGAGCCCGACGCTGTCGGGGACGGGGATCCCGGCGCGGCGCAGCAGCTCGCGCGCGGTGCCCTTGTCGTAGGCGACGCGGCAGGCGCGGCTGCGCGAGCCGACGTAGGGCAGGTCGATGAGCTCGAGCAGCGTCTGGATCTCGCCGTCCTCGCCGAACTGGCCGTGCAGCGCGGGCAGCGCGACCGCGACCTGGTCGCGCTCGAGGTCGTGGAGCAGGTTGCGGTCGAAGTCGTAGGTCTGGGCCTCGACCCCGAGCCCGCGCAGCTCGCGGACCAGGTTGCGCCCGCTCGACAGGGAGACGTCCCGCTCGTGGCTGAGGCCACCGGCGATGATGGCCACGGGTCCTGCGAAGTCCTCGATCGTCATGGGACGACGATCCCACATCGCCCCGCCGCCCCGGCGCGCAGGTTCAGCCGCCCCGGCGCGCAGGTTCAGCCGCAGCGGGGGGTCGTCTCGAAGCCGCTGAGCGGCTCCGCGAGCTCGCCGAAGGCGTCGAAGGCGACCTGGCCGCGGTACTGCGCGGGCACCACGAGCGCCACCCGCGGGGAGACCTCGACGGCGGTGGCGACCAGGTCCTGGTCCTCGTCGCGCTGGCTCGGCGGGACGAACCACGCCACGCCCGCGACGATGTCGCACTCCTCGGCCGGCGCGAGCTCCTCGGGCTCCGGTGCGCCGCAGATCACGGCGAGGCCGTCACCCCAGGCCCGCGCCGGGGCGTCGGGCGGGTCGACCTCGGCCGGCTCCAGGCCGGCCAGGTCGTCGGGCAGGGAGTCGAGGAAGTCCTCGCACACCGACCGCTCGGCCGCGGAGAGCTCGGGGGAGTCGACCTCGACGGCGTCGCTGCAACCGGCGAGCAGCGCGAGCGCCAGCACGAGGGGGAGTCCGGACATGGCCGCGCCCCGCGTCCGGAGGGACGCGAGGCGCGGGCGGGGCTGCTGGGGGTCCACTCAGATGTGGACGACCGGGCAGGTCAGCGTGCGGGTGATGCCCTCGAGGGTCTGCACCTTCGCGACGACCAGCTTGCCGAGCTCGTCGACGTTGCGCGCCTCGGCGCGGACGATCACGTCGTAGGGACCGGTGACGTCCTCGGCCAGGGTGACCCCGTTGACCTGGGCGATGGCTCGGGCGACCTCGGCGGCCTTGCCGACGTCGGTCTGGATCAGGATGTAGGCCTGGACGACCATCGCTCGTCTCCTCGGTGTGAAGGGGGCGTTGCAGGGGGATGCCGCTGCGCGCGGGGCAGGGGCCCCGACCGGCGGTTCAACCTACCCCGACCGGTGGCAGCGGCACACCCCGTGTCGTGGGGCACGTGGCGAAGACCTCGCTGCCGGGCCCGAGCGCGCCGCCCGGCCCGCGCGCCGGGTCTCTGGTGGACTGGGGGCATGCCGCTTGCACCCGACGCGACCCTCGCCGACGCCGGTGAGTTCGGCCTCCTCGCCGAGCTCCTGCCCCTCTTCCCCCAGGGCGAGCAGGTCCTGATCGGCCCCGGCGACGACGCCGCCGTGCTGCGCGTGCGCACCGGGCACGTCGTCGTCTCGACCGACCTGATGGTCGAGGGCCGCCATTTCCGCCGCGAGTGGTCCTCCGCCGCCGACGTGGGCCACCGCGCCGCCGCCCAGAACATCTCCGACATCAACGCGATGGGCGGCACCGCGACCTCGCTGACGATCGGCGTCGGCGCCCCGCCGGACCTGCCGGCCCAGTGGGTGCTCGACCTGGCCCGCGGCTTCGCCGAGGAGTGCGGCGAGGTCGGCGCGAGCGTGGTCGGCGGCGACCTGACGCGCGCCGACCAGGTGGTCATCGCCGTGACCGTGCTCGGTGCCTGCACCCAGGCCCCGGTGGTCCGCTCCGGTGCCGCACCCGGCGACGTCGTGGCGCTCGCCGGTCGGCAGGGCTGGGCCGCGGGCGGACTCGCCGTGCTGGGGCGCGGCTTCCGCTCCCCGCGGGTGCTGGTCGAGGCGCACCGCCGCCCGCAGCCGCCGTACGCCGCCGGGCCGATCGCCGCCGCGGCCGGGGCCACCGCGATGATCGACGTCTCCGACGGCCTGCTCGCCGAGGCCGGCCACCTGGCCACGGCCTCCGGGGTGGCGGTCAACGTGCGCGCCGACGCCTTCGACATCGCCGAGCCGCTGCACGCCGTCGGCGCCGCGCTCAACGCGGACCCGCTGCAGTTCGTGCTCACCGGTGGCGACGACCACGCGCTGCTGGCCACGTTCCCCGACGCGGCCTCCGTGCCGTCGGGCTGGCGGGTGGTCGGCGAGGTGCTCGAGGGCAGCGGCGTCACCGTCGACGGTCGGACCCACGTCGGCTCCGCCGGCTGGGCGCACTTCTGAGCCTCGCCCGGGGCCGGGACGGCGTACGACGTCTCCCGGCCCGGGGCAGGCACGCCGCGCCGCCGCCCGCGCTCCGGCGAGGGCGCGCACCCGTCCGGGCACACAGAAACGGCCGCCGTCCCGAGGGACGACGGCCGTTGCTGCTAGCTGAACTGGGTCAGCGGGAGACCTTGCCGGCCTTGAGGCAGCCGGTGCAGACGTTGAGGCGCTTCGGGGTGCCGTTGACGGTCGCCCGGACGCGCTGGATGTTGGGGTCGAAGCGACGCTTCGTGATCTTGCGCGACCAGGGTCGGTTGTTGCCGAAGCCCGGCTTCTTCGCGCAGATGTCGCAGACGGCAGCCACCGTGAACTCCTGAAAAATCGAGGTTGTGAACGAGGGGCCCGGCGGAGCGGGCAACCGAACGAGAGTATCCGATCGAGGCGCTCGCGAGAAAATCGCGGCTCGCCCCGGGTTCCCCGTGGGTGGGTCACCCCGCTCGGGCACCACTGACATTACCCTGACTCCTTCATCCGATCGACGGCGAGGCAGGCGATGCAGCAGGTACCCACGGGCGGCAGGCTGAGCCTGGGCCTCGTGCTGCGCTTCGTCGACGTCGCCTTCGACGCCCTCGCGGGGGCGCGCGAGGAGATCGACGCGCTCAACGTCTACCCCGTGCCCGACGGCGACACCGGCACCAACATGTACCTCACGATGTCGGCGGCGCGCGACGCGCTGCGCGAGGCCTGCGGCGGCGACGAGGGTGCGCCGCTGGGGGAGTCCATGGCGACGTTCGCCCGCGGCGCGCTGCTGGGCGCGCGGGGCAACTCCGGGGTGATCCTGAGCGAGATGCTCGGCGCGATCGCGCGCCGGATCGTGCGCGCCGACCCCGCGGAGCCCAACGCCACGGTGATGGCCGAGGCGCTCCAGGCCGCCAGCGACGCGGCGTACGCCGCCGTCGGCACGCCGGTCGAGGGCACGATGCTGAGCGTGATGCGGGCCGCGGCGGCCGCGGCCCTCGAGTGCGCGGGGCGCGCCGGGTCCCGCGCCCGCGACGTCTTCGCCGCCGCCGCCGGCGCCGCCCGCGAGGCCCTCGCACGCACCCCCGAGCAGCTGCGGGTGCTCGCCGACGCGGGTGTGGTCGACGCGGGCGGGCGCGGGCTGAGCGTGATCCTCGACGCGGCCGAGACCGTGCTCACCGGTCGCCGCCCGGTGCCGGTCACCGCGCCGATCGGCGCCCGGACGATCCCGGTCCCGGTGACGCCGCTGCCCGAGGGCGACCTGACCGCCGACGGTCCCGCCTACGAGGTGATGTACCTGCTCGACGCCGAGGACGACCGGATCGCGCCGCTGCGCGCCACGCTGGCCGGGCTCGGCGACTCCCTCGTGGTGGTCGGCGGCGAGGGCCTGTGGAACGTCCACGTCCACACCGACGACGTCGGCGCCGCCATCGAGGCCGGCATCGAGGCCGGCCGTCCCCGCCGCGTGCGGGTCACCCACTTCGCCGAGCAGGTCGCCGCCCGGACCTCGCAGGCGCGCAGCGGGCGCCGGATCGTGGCGGTCGCCGCCGGTCCCGGCCTGGCCCGGCTCTTCGAGGAGGCCGGCGCGATCGTGCTGCCCGGCGGCCCCGGCCGCCGCCCCTCGACCGGGGAGGTCCTCGCGGCGATCCGCGACTGCGGCGCCTGCGAGGTCGTGGTGCTGCCCAACGACCCCGACTCGGTGCGGGTGGCGCGTGCCGCCGCCTCGATGGCCGAGAACGACCCCGACCTCGAGGGCATCCGGGTCGCGGTGATCGCCACCCAGGCCCAGGTGCAGGGCCTCGCCGCCCTCGCGGTCCACGAGCCCGGCCGGGTCTTCGACCAGGACGTGCTCGAGATGACCGCCACCGCCCGGCACGCGCGCCACGGCGCGGTCACGGTCGCGGCGCGGCAGGCGATGACGATGGCCGGTCCCTGTGAGCCCGGCGACGTGCTCGGCGTGGTGGCCGGGGACTTCGTGGTGGTGGGGGACGACCGCTACGCGGTCGCGACCGACGTGCTGGAGCGGCTGCTCGGCGGAGGTGGCGACCTGGTGACGGTGGTCGCCGGCGCCGAGGACGCCGACGGCGGGCTCGCGGCCCGCTGCGCGGCGTACGTCGAGGCGCACCACCCGGCTGTCGACGTCGTGGTGTACGACGGTGGCCAGGAGCGCTACCCGCTCCTGGTGTCGGTGGAATAGGTCGGGAGGAGCCGCGTGATCACCCTGGAGTCGCCGATCGAGGCGGTGCTGGCCGGGCACGCCAAGGCCGACCGGATCACCGAGGGCCTGGGTCTGCGCACGGTGGGGGACCTGCTGCACCACTTCCCGCGCCGCTACCTGCGCACCGGCGAGCTGACCCGCCTCGACGAGCTCGAGGAGGGCAGCATCCTCACCTTCGTCGGCGACGTCGTCGAGAGCGCGGAGCGCACCTACACCGACCGGCGCACCGGGCGCACGGCGTACCGCCTCGACGTCCGGGTGCGCGCCGACGGCGCCACGTTGCGCATGTCGTTCTTCGCCAAGAGCGCCCACATCAACCGCTGGCAGGCCGGTCGGCTGAGCGTGGGGCGCCGCGGGGTGTTCCTGGGCAAGGTGAGCAGCTTCCGCGGGGAGTGGCAGCTGACCAACCCGCAGATGACCCTCTTCGGCAGCGGCGAGGAGGACTCCGCGCTGATGTCGCTGGACGCGATGCGCGAGCTGTTCCCGATCTACCCGCTCACCAAGGGCGTGGAGTCCTGGGACCTCCAGCGCGCCGCCACCTTCGCGCTGACCGTGCTGGACGAGGTCCCCGAGCTGCTGCCCGAGGAGATCCGCACGACCTACTCCCTGCTCGACGCCCGCGAGGCGCTGCAGTCGATCCACGCCGCCGACTCCATGGAGGAGGTACGCCGCGCGCAGCGACGCTTCCGCTTCGAGGAGGCGCTGGTCACCCAGGTCGTGCTCGGCCGGCGCCGGCGCGAGCAGATGGCGCTCGGCGCCCAGGCGCGCCCCGGACGGCCCGGCGGGCTGCTGGAGGCCTTCGACGCCCGGCTGCCCTTCGAGCTGACCGGCGGCCAGCGCGAGGTGGCCGCGGAGATCGAGCACGACCTGGCCCAGCCGCACCCGATGAACCGCCTGCTCCAGGGCGAGGTCGGCTCCGGCAAGACGCTGGTGGCGCTGCGCGCGATGCTGCGCGTGGTCGACTCCGGCGGGCAGGCCGCGCTGCTCGCGCCCACCGAGGTGCTCGCCCAGCAGCACCACCGCACGATCACCGCGATGCTGGGCGACCTCGGCATGGGCGGGTTGTTCGGCGCCGCCGAGGGCACCACCGTCGAGCTGCTCACCGGGTCGATGACCAAGACCCAGCGCAAGGCGCCGCTGAGCCGCCTGGTGACCGGCGAGGCCGGGATCGTGGTCGGCACCCACGCACTGCTCGAGGACCAGGTGATGTTCGCCGACCTCGGTCTGGTCGTGGTCGACGAGCAGCACCGCTTCGGCGTCGAGCAGCGCGCCGCGCTGACCGACAAGGCCGGGAGCCCTCCGCACGTGCTGGTGATGACGGCCACGCCGATCCCGCGCACGGTGGCGATGACCGTCTTCGGCGACCTCGAGGTCTCCACGCTCACCGAGCTGCCCGCCGGGCGCGCCCCGATCCAGACCAACGTGGTGCCGCTGGGCGAGCAGCCGCTGTGGATCGACCGGGCCTGGGCCCGGCTGCGCGAGGAGATCGAGGCCGGCCACCAGGCCTACGTCGTGTGCCCGCGCATCGTCCGCGACGAGATGGAGGCCGGCGAGCACGACCAGCTCGACCTCGACGAGGAGGACAACCTCGTCGTCGACCGCACCGGCACCGGCCTCAGCTCGGTGGTCGACGTGGCCGCCGACCTCGCCGACGGCCCGCTGCGTGGCCTGCGCATCGGGGTGCTCCACGGTCGGCTGCCGGCCGAGGAGAAGGACCGCACGATGCGCGCCTTCGCCGCCGGCGACCTCGACGTGCTGGTCTCGACGACGGTCATCGAGGTCGGCGTCGACGTCGCCAACGCCACCGCGATGGTGATCCTCGACGCGGACCGGTTCGGGGTCTCCCAGCTGCACCAGCTGCGCGGCCGCGTCGGTCGTGGCGGGCTGCCGGGCCTGTGCCTGCTGGTCACCCGCGCCGAGGCCGGGTCGCCCGCCCGGGGGCGCCTGGACGCCGTGGCCGCCACCAGCGACGGCTTCGAGCTCAGCCGCGTCGACCTCGAGCAGCGCCGCGAGGGCGACGTGCTCGGCAAGAACCAGTCCGGCTACCGCTCCAGCCTGCAGAACCTCCGGGTGCTGCGCGACGAGAAGACCATCCGCGAGGCTCGCGAGGCCGCCTCCCTGCTCCTCGACACCGACTTCGAGCTGCGCCACGCGCCGGAGCTCGCGGCGGCGGTCGCGGAGATGGAGCGCTCCGTGCAGTCCGACTACCTCGAGAAGTCGTGAACCGATGACCCGCATCATCGCCGGCCGCGCCGGCGGCCGCCGCCTGTCCACCCCACCGGGCACCGCCACCCGGCCCACCAGCGACCGGGTCCGCGAGGCGCTGTTCTCCGCGGTGGAGTCGTGGTGCGGCTCGCTGGCCGGCCTGCGCGTCCTGGACCTGTACGCCGGGTCCGGCGCGGTCGGCCTGGAGGCCTGGTCGCGGGGCGCGGCGGCGGTGACGCTGGTCGAGTCCGACCGGCGCACCGCGGCCCTGGTCACCGCGAACGCCCGCGAGATCGGGGCCGGCGAGGCCCAGGTCGTCACCGGCGCGGTGGCCTCCGTGCTGGCCCGCCCGCCGGCCGCGGCGTACGACGTGGTGTTCGCCGACCCGCCGTACCCGCTGTCCGACGAGGCGGTCGCCGACGACCTCCGCGCGCTCGTCGCCCACGGCTGGCTGGCGCCCGACGCGCTGGTGGTCGTGGAGCGCTCCGCGCGCAGCCCCGAGCCCGCCTGGCCCGAGGGCCTGGAGCCGCACCGACGGCGTGCCTACGGCGAGACCGTGCTCTGGTACGGTCACGCGGCCCCGCCCCCGGAGGCCGAGGCCCCGCAGTCGTCCGACAGCCACCACCAGCCCGAAGGGGAGTGAGTCCCGTGCGCCGAGCCGTCTGCCCGGGATCGTTCGACCCGGTCACCAACGGTCACCTCGACGTCGTGGGACGCGCCTCGTCGCTGTTCGACGAGGTCGTCGTCGCGGTGGGGGTCAACGCCTCCAAGAACCGCCTGTTCAGCGCCGAGGAGCGCATGGAGATGCTGCGCGAGGTCTGCGCGGACCTGCCCAACGTGCGCGTCGCGGGCTTCACCGGCCTGCTGACCACCTTCTGCGCCGAGCAGGGCATCCAGGCCATCGTCAAGGGCCTGCGCGCCGTCTCCGACTTCGAGTACGAGCTGCAGATGGCGCAGATGAACGCCTCGCTCACCGACGTCGAGACCGTCTTCGTGCCCACCAGCCCGGAGTACTCCTTCCTCGCCTCGAGCCTGGTCAAGGAGGTCGCGACCTTCGGCGGCGACGTCTCCTCGCTGGTGCCGGCGAGCGTCCACGCGCGCCTCACCGAGCGGCTCGCCGAGGTCGCCGCGCGCCGGGCACAGGCGTGAACCTGCCCCCGGCGTGCGCCGGGGACCGCCCGGGTTTGGTGACCCGTCTCCCGGGCGGATACGATTCCCGACGATCTGTTCGTGCCCGGAACCGGAAGTGATTCAACTGTCTAGCCTGGACCCGAGAGCGCCGCTCGTGCTCGACACCCGCGAGCTCGGCCGCCGCCCGGGGTCCCAGCAACAGCTGACACTGTCGGTGCCGGCACCCCCAGATCTTGGCATCGAGGTCCTCAAGGTCCCCGAAGGTGCGCCGGTCGAGCTTGACCTGCGCCTGGAGGCGGTCATGGAGGGCGTCCTGGTCACCGGCACGGCGAAGGCCGTGCTGGAGGGCGAGTGCGTGCGGTGCCTGGAGGAGATCGACGACGAGATCGACGTCCGCTTCCAGGAGCTGTTCGTGTACGACGACCTGCGTGACAAGGACGCCGACGACGAGGACAACGGGGTCAGCAACCTCCAGGACGACCTGCTCGACCTGGAACCCCTGCTGCGGGACGCGGTGGTGCTCGCACTACCGTTCCAGCCGCTGTGTCAGGACGACTGTCCGGGACTGTGCACCGAGTGTGGTGCGCGCCTGGCGGATGATCCGGACCACCAGCACGAGGAAGCGATCGACCCGCGATGGGCGGGGCTGACCGCGCTGGACAAGCTCGACAAGATGGACTCGGAATCCTCCGAGAACTGACCAAGCACATCAATGCGGCCGGACCTCCCGGCCACGGTATGAGGAGAGAACAGTGGCTGTCCCGAAGCGGAAGATGTCGCGCAGCAACACGCGTCACCGTCGCTCGGCCTGGAAGGCCGTGGCACCGACCCTGGTGACCTGCGCGAACCCCGCCTGCGGCGTCAAGCACCTCCCGCACCGTGCGTGCGGCGAGTGCGGCCAGTACGGCGCCCGTGCCGACCGTCGTCAGGTCCTCTGAGCCCGCTCAGGGTCTCTGACCACGGTTGACCAACTACGCGGAGCTGCGTCGAGCGCTCGGTGATCCCCAGCTGGATCCCGAGCTGCTCGAGCGCGCGCTCACCCACCGGTCCTACGCCTACGAGAACGGCGGCCTGCCGACCAACGAGCGGCTGGAGTTCCTCGGGGACTCCGTGCTCGGGGTCGTCGTCACCGAGACGCTCTACCGCACCCACCCGGACCTCTCCGAGGGCCGGCTGGCGAAGCTGCGCGCCGCGGTCGTCAACGCGCGCGCCCTCGCCGAGGTCGGGCGCGGCATCGGCCTCGGCGAGCACGTCAAGCTCGGCCGCGGCGAGGAGTCGACCGGCGGACGCAACAAGTCCTCGATCATCTCCGACACCGTCGAGGCGGTGATCGGGGCGGTCCACCTCTCCGGTGGCATGGAGGTCTCCGCACAGGTCGTGCACCTGCTCTTCGACCCGCTCCTCGAGGCCGCCTCGGCGCTCGGCGCCGGGCTGGACTGGAAGACCTCGCTGCAGGAGATCGCCGCCGAGCACTCCCTCGGCGTGCCGGAGTACGTCATCACCTCAGACGGCCCCGACCACATGAAGACCTTCACCGCGCAGGTGAAGGTCGCCGACCGGCTCTACGGCAACGGCGTCGGCCGCTCCAAGAAGGAGGCCGAGCAGGCCGCCGCGGAGACGGCGTACGGCGAGATCGTCGAGCAGCTGGGCCTCACCGCCACCTCCGACGCCAGCTGACGTGCCGGAGCTTCCCGAGGTCGAGGTCGTCCGGGCCGGCCTGGAGCGGCACGTCGTCGGGCACACCGTGCTCGGCGTCGAGGTCCTGCACGAGCGCCCGGTGCGCCGCGACCTGCGCGGTCCCGCCGGCTTCGCCGCCGCGCTGACCGGGCGCGTGGTCACCGGTGCGCGCCGCCGCGGCAAGTACCTCTGGCTGCCGCTGGACAACGGCGACGCGCTGCTGGCCCACCTCGGCATGAGCGGGCAGATGCTGGTGCAGCCCGCCTCGGCGCCCGACGAGCGGCACCTGCGGGTGCGCCTGGTCCTCGACGACGCTCGTCAGCTGCGCTTCGTGGACCAGCGGATGTTCGGCGGGCTGACCGTCTCCGCCGGCGGCGCCGACCTGCCGGGCGAGATCGCCCACATCGCCCGCGACCCGCTGGACCCCGAGTTCGACGACGACGAGTTCGTACGCCGGGTGCGCCGGCGTGCCTCCGGGATCAAGCGCCAGCTGCTCGACCAGGGGCTCGTCTCCGGCGTCGGCAACATCTATGCCGACGAGTCGCTGTGGCGCGCCCGGATCCACGGCGAGCGCCCGGGGGACCGGCTGAGCGCGGCCCAGGTCCGCGAGCTGCTCGGCCACGCGCGCGACGTGATGGCGGAGGCGCTCGCCCAGGGCGGCACCTCCTTCGACGCCCTCTACGTCAACGTCAACGGCCAGTCGGGCTACTTCGACCGCTCGCTGCGCGCCTACGGGCGCGAGGACGAGCCCTGCGAGCGCTGCGGCACCCCGATGCGCCGGGTGGCGTTCATGAACCGCTCCTCCTACTTCTGCCCGACCTGCCAGCCGGCCCCGCGGCGGCGCCGGGCGCCCGCCCCGGGACGCGGGGTCGCAGGCACCCCGGGCACCCCCGTCCCGGATTGACCCGACCGGCGTCCGGGTGGGATTCTTGAAGACGGTCCGCGGCGAGCGGATCGCCCGCGCGGCCATCGGCGCCGCCCGGCCCCACCACCCGAATTCGGAAGGCTCACCATGGCCAAGGCACTCATCGGCCACCTGAGCAGGGATCTGCGCACGCCCAGCCACGTGATGGTCGAGAACTCCCGGCTGCGCGCCCGCGTGGGCGAGCTCGAGGCGCTCGTGCTCCGGCTGGCCGAGGAGAACGACCGGCTCAGCGCGGCGCACCGCACCGACCTGCTCGACCTCGACGACGCCACGTCCGTCGAGGACATGCAGCCCGCCTGAGGACCTGCTCCCTCCCGCCCGGCCGGACCGGCCGGGCCACGGCCCGTGCCCGCCGCACCGTCCGGGGCGGCCCGAGACGGCGTGAGACGTCGTCCGGCCGGGGTCCTGGTGACCCCCGGCACCCCCTCGGAGGCCCTCCGCGTGGCTGCCCGATCGACCGCGCGCCCGCGAGTAGGGTGACACGCACCGCGCTTCCCCGCCTGCGGTGCTGCGGCGATGCAGCATCGTCCCTGAAGTCCAGCGATGGGAGCCACGGGTGTATCTGAAGAGCCTGACCCTCAAGGGGTTCAAGTCCTTCGCCTCCGCGACCACGCTCCAGCTCGAGCCCGGGATCACCTGCATCGTCGGCCCCAACGGGTCGGGCAAGTCCAACGTCGTCGACGCGCTCGCGTGGGTGATGGGCGAGCAGGGCGCGAAGTCGCTGCGCGGCGGCAAGATGGAGGACGTCATCTTCGCCGGCACCTCCGGGCGCCCGCCGCTGGGCCGCGCCGAGGTCGTGCTCACCATCGACAACTCCGACGGCGCGCTGCCGATCGAGTACACCGAGGTCACGATCAGCCGCACGATGTTCCGCAGCGGCGGCTCGGAGTACGCCATCAACGGCAGCACCTGCCGGCTGCTCGACGTCCAGGAGCTGCTCTCCGACTCCGGCATCGGGCGCGAGATGCACGTCATCGTCGGCCAGGGCCAGCTCGACCAGATCCTGCACGCCACCCCCGAGGAGCGGCGCGGGTTCATCGAGGAGGCCGCCGGGGTCCTCAAGCACCGCAAGCGCAAGGAGAAGGCGCTGCGCAAGCTCGACTCCACCGACGGCAACCTGCACCGCCTCAACGACCTGATCGCCGAGATCCGCCGCCAGCTCAAGCCGCTGGGCCGCCAGGCCGAGGTAGCACGGCGCGCGGCCGGCGTCCAGGCCGACGTCCGGGACGCCCGAGCCCGCCTGCTCGCCGACGACCTGGTCACCGCGCGCGCCGCCCTGGAGCGGGAGCTGGCCGACGAGTCCGCCCTCCACGAGCGCCGCGAGGAGCTCGAGGGCCAGATCGCCCGCGCCCGGACCCAGGAGGCCGAGCTCGAGGCCGGGCTCCGCGAGGACCTGCCGGCCCTGGCCCGCGCCCAGGACACCTGGTTCGCCCTCTCCGGCCTGCGCGAGCGGCTGCGCGGCACCCAGTCGCTGGCCGCCGAGCGGCTGCGCAACGCCACGGCGGCCGCCGAGACCGACCACCGCGGCGGCCGCGACCCCGACGAGCTCGAGGCGCAGGCGGCCCAGGCCCGCGGCCAGGAGGAGCAGATCGCCGCGGAGGTCGAGGCCCAGCGCGTCGCCCTGGAGCGGGCCGTGCTCGCCCGGCGGGCCGCCGAGGACGCCGCCGCCGAGGAGGAGCGCCGGGTCGCCGCGCTGCACCGCGCCGCCGCCGACCGGCGCGAGGGGCTCGCGCGCCTGCAGGGTCAGGTCAACGCGATGCGCTCGCGCGCCGTGGCCGCCGACGAGGAGGTCGGCCGGCTCACCGCCAGCCGCGAGGACGCCCTGGCCCGCGCCGAGCGCGCCCAGCGCGACTTCACCGCCCTCGAGACCCAGGTCGCCGGCCTGGACGCGGGGGAGGAGGGCCTCGACGCCGAGCACGAGGCGGCCGTCGCCGCGCTCGAGGACCTCGAGGACCGCCTCGCCAAGCTCCGCGAGGAGGTGCAGCAGGCCGACCGCGACCGCTCCTCGCTCGCCGCCCGCAAGGACGCCCTGGAGATGGGGCTGAACCGCAAGGACGGCGCGGGCGCGCTGCTCGCCGCGGCCCAGACGGGCGCAGCCGACACGGACGACACGGACACTGCCGGAACCGCGGTCGCGGGGATGGCCACCGGCCTGCTCGGCTCGGTCGCCGCCCTGCTCACCGTCCGCCCGGGGTACGAGGCCGCGCTCGCCGCCGCGCTGGGCCGCGCCGCGGACGCCGTCGTCGTCGCCGACGCCGCCACGGCCGTCGCGGCGATCGACCACCTGCGCGCCGAGGACCTCGGCCGCGCCGCCCTGCTGCTCGGCGGCGGACCGGCCGACGACGAGGCGTGGCCGGCGCTGCCCGGCGACGCGGCGTACGCGCTGGACGTCGTGGAGTGCCCCGCCGAGCTGCGCGCCGCCCTCGCCCGGCTGGTGCGCAAGGTCGCGGTCGTCGCCGACCTCGCCGCCGCCCGGGTGCTGGTGGACCAGCACCCCGACGTCACCGCCGTGACCCGCGAGGGCGACCTGCTGGGCGCCCACTTCGCCTCCGGCGGCTCCAGCAGCCAACCCAGCCTGATCGAGGTCCAGGCCGCCGTCGACGAGGCCGCGGCGCAGCTCGCCGAGGTCACCGCCGGCGCCGAGCGGCTCGGGTTCGAGGTGAGCCGGCTGGAGGCCGAGCGGCTCGCGGCCCAGCAGCGCGTCGACGTGGCGCTCGCGCGGCTGCACGAGTCCGACGCCACCCTCGCGGCGGTGGCCGAGGAGCTGGGCCAGCACGGCTCGCTGGCCCGCGCCGCCCGCGGCGAGGCCGAGCGCCTCGCCCGCGCCATCGAGGCCGCCCAGCAGGCACGCGAGCAGGCGGTCTCCGGGCTGGCCGAGCTCGAGGCCCGGCTCGGCGCCGCCGAGGAGACCCCCGAGGAGGAGCCGGACACCGAGACGCGCGAGCGGCTCGCCGACGCCGCCCGCGCCGCCCGGCAGGCCGAGACCGACGCCCGCCTCGCGCTGCGCACCAGCGAGGAGCGCGCCCGCGCGATCAGCGGCCGCGCCGACTCGCTGCTGCGCGCCGCCCGCACCGAGCGCGAGGCCCGGGCCCGGGCCGCACGCCGCCGCGAGCAGGCCCGGCGCGAGGGCCGCGCGGCCGAGGCCGTCGGCACCGCGGTGGCGCACGTGCTGGCCCGCCTGGAGGAGTCCGTCGCGCAGGCGGCCCGCGAGCGCAGCGAGGTCGAGGAGGCGCGCCGCGGCCGCGAGCAGGAGCTGATGGGCGTGCGGGCGAGCCTGCGCGACCTGGGCCGCGCCCACGACGAGCTCGTCAACGCCGCGCACCGCGACGAGATGGCGCGCGCCCAGCAGCGGATGCGCATCGAGCAGCTCGAGGAGCGCGCGGTCGAGGAGCTCGGCACCGCCCCGGACGCGCTCGTCGCCGACTACGGCCCGGACCAGCCGGTCCCGGCCACCGAGGCCGGCCCCGACGGCGAGCTGCGAGACCCCACGCCGTACGTCCGCGAGGAGCAGCAGAAGCGGCTGCGCGCCGCCGAGCGCGCGCTGGCCCAGCTGGGCAGGGTCAACCCGCTGGCGCTCGAGGAGTTCTCGGCCATGGAGGAGCGCCACAAGTTCCTCACCGAGCAGCTCGAGGACCTGCGCCGCACCCGCAAGGACCTGCTCGACATCGTCCGCGAGGTCGACGCGCGCGTGGAGCAGGTCTTCACCGAGGCCTACGCCGACGTCGAGCGCGCCTTCGACGCCACGTTCGCGCGGCTGTTCCCCGGCGGCGAGGGCAGGCTGGTGCTCACCGACCCCTCCGACATGCTCACCACCGGCATCGAGGTCGAGGCCCGGCCGCCGGGCAAGAAGGTCAAGCGGCTCTCGCTGCTCTCCGGCGGCGAGCGGTCGCTGGTCGCGGTGGCGTTCCTGGTGGCGCTGTTCAAGGCGCGCCCCTCGCCATTCTACATCCTCGACGAGGTCGAGGCGGCCCTGGACGACACCAACCTGGGCCGGCTGCTCGAGATCTACGAAGAGCTGCGGGAGAGCTCCCAGCTGCTCGTCATCACACACCAGAAGAGAACGATGGAGGTCGGGGACGCGTTGTACGGGGTCACCATGCGAGGAGACGGCGTCTCGGCCGTGATCAGCCAGCGGCTGCGGGAGGTGGAGCCCGCGTGAGCGAGGACCGCACCCGCCCGGCCCGCCCCACCCGCGCCGACTACGTCGCCTGGCGCACGGTGACCACGCGCTGGCGCGACGACGACGCCTACGGCCACCTCAACAACGCGACGTACTACGAGCTGTTCGACACGGCCGTCAACGCGCACCTGTTCGAGGCGACCGGCACCAACGTGCGCCACCTGCCGCAGATCGGCGTGGTCGCGGAGACCTCGTGCCGCTACTTCCGCGAGATCGGGTTCCCCGAGCCGATCGAGACCGGGATGGTCGTCGACAAGGTCGGCACCTCCTCGATCGTCTACCGGATCGGTCTCTTCCAGGGCGACTCCGACGAGGCGGCCGCGGAGGGACGCTTCGTACACGTCTACGTCGACAACGCCGCCGGCGCGGGGGACCGCCCGGTCGCACCGATGCCGGACGTGATCCGCGCCGCGGTGGAGCCGCTGCTGCGTCCGTAGGCGCACCGGCGGGCCTCGGGCGCGGGCAGCGGCACGCACGGCACGGCGAGCCCCACCGCGCCCGGACCGGTCGGCCCGGCCCGGTGGGGACCAAGGACCCGGTGCCGCTCGCCCGGGGTCGGCTGGGACGCTGGGGGCTGTTCCCCGGGCGGGCAGCACCGCCGCCCGCACCTCGTCTCACTCGGGAGTTCACCCATGACCTACGTCGTGCTGTCCATGGTCGCCATCGTCGCGGTGGCCGCCACCGTCGTGGTGTACGTCGCCTACCCGCACCGGGGGCGCGAGATCCCGCTGGCGCCGTGGCTGGGCCGGGCGGCGCGCCGGGCGAGGTCGCGGGTCTCCGTGGTCGAGCGCGACGGTGACCGGGACCACGACGTTCACCTCGCGGCCTCGCTGAGCGGGGACCGCGCCGCCTGACCGGCCCGTCGCCGACCCGGCACGGCGTACGCGCGTCGGGCCGGGTGAGCCCTCTGGTTGGATTGGGCCCATGGACTCTCTCGCCCTCGTGATCCTGCTCGTCGCCGTCGTCGGCCTCGCGCTGGTCGCCACCGTCGCCGGGCTGCTGGTCAGCGGTCGGCGCAAGCCCCGGCCGCTCCCGCGCACCCACACCGACGTCATCGCGACGCCTCCCACCGATCCCGACGCCCCGCCGGTCGAGCTCAGCTCGCCGCCGGCGACCATCGAGCCCGAGACCGAGGCGGAGCCGGTCGTCGTCGAGGAGCCGGCCGCCCCGACCCTGGAGCGCCCCGAGGGCACCGCGTCGCGCCTGGTGCGCCTGCGCCAGCGCCTGGCCGGCTCGCAGGGAGGCCTTGGCCGCGGCCTGCTCGCGCTGCTGAGCCGCGACCGCATCGACGAGGACACCTGGGAGTCCATCGAGGACACCCTGCTCACCGCCGACGTGGGCGTGGTGCCCACCCAGGAGCTCGTGGAGCGCCTGCGCACCCGGATGCGCGTCGAGGGCACCTCGGCCGCGGAGACCCGCACGATCCTGCGCGAGGAGCTGCTCACGCTGGTCGGCCCCGACATGGACCGCCGCCTGCGGGTCAGCGGCGAGGACGGCAAGCCCGGCGTGGTCCTGGTCGTCGGCGTCAACGGCGCCGGCAAGACCACCACGGTCGGCAAGATCTCGCGCATCCTGGTCGCCGAGGAGCGCAGCGTGGTGCTCGGCGCGGCCGACACCTTCCGCGCCGCCGCCGTCGAGCAGCTGGCCACCTGGGGCGAGCGGGTCGGCGTCGAGGTGGTCCGCGGGCCCGAGGGCACCGACCCCGCCAGCGTCGCCTTCGACGCCGTCAAGGAGGGAGTGGACCGCGAGGTCGACACCGTCATCGTCGACACCGCCGGCCGCCTGCAGAACAAGGCCGGGCTGATGGACGAGCTCGGCAAGGTCAAGCGCGTCATCGAGAAGCAGGCCCCGGTCACCGAGGTGCTGCTCGTCCTCGACGCCACCACCGGCCAGAACGGCATGATCCAGGCCCGCGTGTTCAGCGAGGTCGTCGACGTCACCGGCATCGTGCTCACCAAGCTCGACGGCTCGGCCAAGGGCGGCATCGTCGTGGCCGTCCAGCGCGAGCTCGGCGTACCGGTCAAGCTGGTCGGCCTGGGCGAGGGGGCCGACGACCTCGCACCCTTCGACCCCGGCGCGTTCGTGGACGCCCTCCTCGGCTGAGGAGCACCCCTGCACGTCCCTCGACCCCGGTCGCGTCCGTCGCGGCCGGGGTCGCGGCGTTCCCGGACGTCCAGACCGGCAAACGTGCCCCGGGCAGCCGACATGCAGATGTAACAAACAGGTCGGACTCGTTTCCTGCCGGCAACAAACGGCGGTCCGCGACGAAACCTCCGGGACCGAAGGTCTACGAGAACGGACACGGAGCCGGCCCGACACGACAACGCCGTCAGCGGCCTCCCGTCGTCCACAGATCGCTAACCCTGGAGGTTCGATGGACTACGGCTACCACGCCTTGATGCTGATCGCGGCGTCACTCGTCCTGATGATGACGCCCGCCCTCGCGATGTTCTACGGAGGCATGAGCCGGTCCAAGTCCGTGCTCAACATGATGATGATGTCGTTCTCCTCGATGGGAGTCGTCGGCGTCATCTACGTCCTGTGGGGCTGGAGCATGTCCTACAGCGACGGCGACGTCGCGATGCTGTTCGCGAACCCCTTCGACCTCTTCGGCCTCGACGGCGTCGCCGGGCAGGACTACATCTTCGTCGGCTTCCAGCTGACCTTCGCGGTCCTCACCGCCGCGCTCATCAGCGGTGCGGTGGCCGACCGCCTGAAGTTCTCGGCCTGGCTGCTGTTCCTCCCGCTGTGGGTGACGCTGTCGTACTTCCCCCTCGCCCACATGGTCTGGGGTGGCGGCTTCCTGAGCCACGCCTCCGGTGGTCTCGCGGACCTGATCTTCTCCGGTCCCGACGGTGCCGAGGTGGCCCCGATCGACTACGCCGGCGGCACGGTCGTCCACATCAACGCCGGTGTCGCCGGCCTGATCCTGGCCATCATGCTCGGCAAGCGCCTCGGCTTCGGCAAGGAGCCGATGAAGCCGCACAACCTGCCGCTCACCATGCTCGGTGCGGGTCTGCTCTGGTTCGGCTGGTTCGGCTTCAACGTCGGCTCGATCGTGTTCGCCGGTGACAGCGCCGAGGGCGACGCCGCCCAGTTCCTCAGCGAGACCAGCCTGGTCTGGCTGAACACCACCGTCGCCGCGGCCGCCGCGATCCTGGGCTGGCTGGTCATCGAGAAGATCCGCGACGGCAAGGCCACCTCGCTGGGTGCCGCCTCGGGCGTCGTCGCCGGTCTGGTCGCGATCACCCCGGCCTGTGGCGCGGTGTCGCCGATCGGCGCGATCATCCTGGGCGCCGTCGCCGGTGCCCTCTGCGCCCTGGCCGTCGGCCTGAAGTACAAGCTCGGCTACGACGACTCCCTCGACGTCGTCGGCGTCCACCTCGTCGGTGGCATCGTGGGCACCGTGGGCATCGGCTTCGTCGCCACCGCCGGCGGCCTGTTCTACGGCGACGGCCTGAAGCTCCTCGTGGTCCAGTTCGTCGTCGCCCTGTTCGCGATCCTCTGGTCCGCCGTGGCCACCGTGATCGTCGCGCTGATCGTCAAGGCGATCATCGGGCTGCGCCTCCCCGAGGAGGACGAGGCCGGGGGCATCGACTTCGCCGACCACGGCGAGGCCGCGTACGACTTCTCCGGCAGCGGTGCGACCCGCCGCTCGTCGGTCCTCGCCGGCGGCTCCGCCCCGGCGTCCACCTCGGCCAGTGAAGGAGCCAACGCATGAAGCTCGTGACCGCGGTCATCAAGCCGCACAAGTGGGAGGACGTCCGCGAGGCCCTCGAGACCTTCGGCGTGACGGGCATGACCGTCAGCGAGGTCAGCGGCTACGGCCGCCAGAAGGGCCACACCGAGGTCTACCGGGGCGCGGAGTACGACATCGCCCTGGTGCCCAAGATCCGCATCGAGATCGTGACCGAGGACGAGGACACCGACGACGTCGTCGGGATCATCGTCAAGACCGCCCAGACCGGGCGGATCGGTGACGGCAAGGTCTGGGTCAGCCCCGTCGAGACGGTGGTCCGCGTGCGGACCGGCGACCGCGACCAGGCCGCCCTGTGACCCGACACCGCTGAGCCACCACGGCCCGACCCCGCCCGGGGTCGGGCCGTGGTGCGTCCTACGGCATGATCGAACACCCGCTGCGCGCCCCCGCCCGGGGCGACCGCGACGCCCTCCTGCCCCCGAGCGCACCCTCAGGAGACCCCCGCGATGGACCCCTCGACGACCACCGGAACCCCAGGACAGCCCGCGTGACCGCTGCCGAGCGTGCCCGTCGTACGGCCGAGGCCGACACCCTGTGCGCCACGGCGTACGCCGACTGCGGAGGCCCGGACACCGGCATCGCGCTGGTCGCGGTCGGGGGCTACGGCCGCGGCGAGCTGGCCCCGCACTCCGACCTCGACGTGGTGCTGGTCTGCGACGAGGGCCTCGAGCCCGGGGAGCTGGCCGAGCGGGTCTGGTACCCGCTGTGGGACTCCGGCGCCCGCGTCGACCACGCGGTGCGCACCCTGCCGGAGGTGCAGCGCGCCGCGGAGGACGACCTGCGGGTCGCGCTCGGGCTGCTCGACGTGCGCCACCTGGCCGGGGACCCGAACCTCACGCTGCGCCTGCGCACCCACGTGCTGGCCCAGTGGCGGCGCGGGGCGCTGCGCCGCCTGCCCGAGCTCCAGCGCCTCGTGCGCGACCGGCAGCGCCGCGTGGGCGAGCTCGCCCACCTGTCGGTGCCCGAGGTCAAGGAGGCCGGCGGCGGACTGCGCGACGCCGGCGTGCTCAAGGCGCTGTCGGCGACCTGGCTGGTCGACGTCCCGCACGTGGAGCTCGAGCAGAGCCGCCGCGCGCTGCTCGACGTCCGCGACCTGGTGCAGACCCTCGCTGGCCGGGCATCCGACCGGATCGCCCCGGAGATGTGGACCGACATGGCCGAGGGGCTGGGGCTCGGCGACGCCCGGGCCGCGCAGGTTCACGTGCGCGAGCTCGGCCGCCGCATCACCCACCTGTCCCGGCTGTCGTGGCGCCGTGTCGACGCGCGGTTCGCGCAGCCCGCGGTGGTCGGCGTACGACGTCCTGCCCTGGTGCCGGTGGCGCCGGGGGTGGCGGTGTCGCGGGCGGAGGTCGTGCTGGCCAAGGGGGCGCGTCCGGACCGCGACCCGCTCCTGCTGCTGCGGGCCGCGACCGTCGCCGCCGAGCGCGACCTGGTGCTCTCTCCGCTGACGGCCGCCCGACTGGCGCGGGAGTGCCCGCCGCTGCCGGACCCGTGGCCCGACGAGGCGCGGCACCTGATGGTGCGGCTGCTGGCCTCCGGCCCCGGGCTGCTCGCGGTGTGGGAGACCCTCGAGGAGACCGGCGCGCTGGACTCGCTGCTCCCGGAGTGGGAGGCGATCCGGATGCTGCCGCACGCCTCGGTGATCCACCGCTTCACCGTCGACCGGCACGTGGTCGAGACCTGCATCGAGGCCTCCACGCTGATCCGCGAGGTCAGCCGCCCCGACGTGCTGATGGTCGCCGCGCTGCTGCACGACATCGGCAAGGGCCGCCTCACCGAGCACAGCGTCGCGGGAGAGCCGATCGCGCGCACCATCGCCGCGCGGATGGGCTTCGAGGACGAGGCCATCGACCTCGTCGCCCGGCTGGTGCGCTGGCACCTGCTGCTCTCCGAGACCGCCACCACCCGCGACCCCGACGACCCGGCCACGGTGGCGCTGGTCGCCGAGCGGCTGGGCGACGCCGAGGCGCTCGACCTGCTGGCCGCGCTCACCCAGGCCGACGCCCGCGCCACCGCGCCCCAGGCATGGACCACCTGGCGGGCCGGGCTCGTGCGCGACCTGACCCGGCGGGTGCGGGCCGCGCTGCGCGGCGACGCCGCCCCGGCACGGGTGGTCGAGGAGCAGGTCGCGGTGCCGCGCGAGGCCACCCGCGGGCGCCTGGTGCTCGAGGTCGAGGCGGTGGGCGACGGCTCGCGGGTCACCGCGATCGCGCCGGACCGGGTCGGCCTGCTGGCCGACGTGGCCGCCACCTTCGCCCTCCAGCGGCTCCCGGTGCGCGCGGCGCGCGCGTGGGCCCAGGACCACTACGGCGTGAGCGTGTGGCAGCTCGCCGGGGAGGGCCTCGACCCCGCGCTGCTGCGCGAGCGCTACGAGGCGATCCTCGAGGGCCGCCTGGACCCGCAGCCCCGGCTCTCCCGGCCCGCCGCGCGGCAGGCGCTGGCGCCGAACGTCGCCGTACGCCCCGAGGCCTCGACGCAGTCCACGGTGCTGGAGGTGCGCGCCGACGATCGGCCGGGCGTGGTCTACCTGGTGTGTGCCGCGCTGGCGCGCCTCGACGTCGCGGTGCGCTCGGCGCACGTGGACACCCTCGGCCCGCAGGCCGTCGACGTGTTCTACCTGCAGGAGGCCGGCGCCGGGGCGCTGTCGGACTCGCGGGCAGCCGACGCGGCGCACGCCGTACGGTCCGCGCTCGGCGGGGACCCGCTGCCGCCGGCCTGACGCCGGCTCAGCAGCAGCGGGCCGACTGGTGGTGCTCGCGCCGGTCGGCCCGGTGCCGCTCGAAGTCGCGGCGCGACATCGGGGTGCGGCCCTCGGCGGCGCAGTGCGCGAGGTAGTCGTCCCACCGGGCCTCGCCGGTGAACTCGCGCAGGTACCAGCGCACCCCCGCCAGGGCCCGGCGCAGCGGGCCGGGGGCCTGCTGCACGGTCATCGCGGGTCACCGCTCAGGTGCCGGGAGTCCTGGCGCCGGGACTCCTCCCACTCGCGCACCGCCGCCTTCTCCTCGGGGGTGGCGAAGAAGTCGCTGGGGGCGACGAGGTGCGACGGCGTGTAGGGCACCTCGGTGGTCGGCAGGCCGCCGGCCCGCGCGGCCCGCACGCAGACCAGGGCGGCGTTGGCGACCACCACGATCACCAGCACCGCGAAGGTCGCCTGGAGCACGCCGTTGAGGGTGGAGTTGAACACCACCTGGTCCATCTGCGCCGCGTCGGCGGCCGGGGCGAGCACCTCCCCGGCGTCGCGGGCCTCGCGGTAGCGGTCGGCCTGGGCGAAGTAGCCGATCGCGGGGTTGTCGGAGAAGACCTTCTGCCAGCTCGCGGTCATGGTCACCACCAGGTCCCAGGCCAGCGGGAGGCCGGGCACCCAGGCCCAGCGCAGCTTGCCGTGCTTGACGAGCAGGGTCACGCAGAGGGTGAGCGCGATCGCGGCCAGCAGCTGGTTGGCGATGCCGAACAGCGGGAAGAGCTGGTTGATGCCGCCGAGCGGGTCGGTCACGCCGATGTAGAGCATCGAGCCCCACGCGGCGACGACCACGGCACTGGCGCCCCAGGCGGCGGGCTTCCAGGAGGTGTCGCCGAAGCGCTTCCACACGTTGCCGATCGTGTCCTGGAGCATGAACCGGCCGACCCTGGTGCCGGCGTCGACGGCGGTGAGGATGAACAGCGCCTCGAACATGATCGCGAAGTGGTACCAGAACGCCGCCAGCCCGCCGCCGAAGGCGTCCTCGAAGATCTGCGAGATGCCGAACGCCAGCGTCGGGGCCCCGCCGGTGCGCGAGACCAGCGTCTGTTCCTCCACCGCGGCCGCGGCGGCCTGGAGCTCGTCGGGCGTGATGGTGAAGCCGAGGCCGGTGACGTACTCCGCGGCCGAGGCGAAGTCGCCGCCGGTGGCGCCGGCGGGGCTGTTCATCGCGTAGTACATGCCCTGGTCGATGACGACGGCGGCGATCAGCGCGCTGATGGCCACGAAGGACTCCATCAGCATCCCGCCGTAGCCGATCATCCGGACCTGGCTCTCCTTGGCGATCATCTTCGGCGTGGTGCCGGAGGCGATCAGCGCGTGGAAGCCCGAGAGCGCACCGCAGGCGATGGTGATGAACACGAACGGGAACAGCTCACCGGCGAAGACCGGGCCGTCGCCGTCGCGGGCGAAGCTGGTCACGGCGTCGGCCTGGAGGACCGGGCGGGCCAGGACGAAGCCGACGGCGAGCAGCGCGATCACGCCGACCTTCATGAACGTCGAGAGGTAGTCGCGCGGGGTCAGCAGCGTCCACACCGGCAGCACCGAGGCGATGAAGCCGTAGACGACCAGGCACAGCGTCAGGGTCTCGGGGGAGAGGGTGAGCGCGTCGCCGAGGGCGGTGCCGTCGACGTAGCCGCCGCCGATGATCGCGACCAGCAGCAGGACCACGCCGATCGCGGTCACCTCGAGCACCCGCCCGGGGCGCAGGAAGCGCAGGTAGACGCCCATGAACAGGGCGATGGGGATGGTCAGGCCGATGGAGAAGACGCCCCACGGCGACTCGGCGAGCGCGTTGACCACGACCAGCGCGAGGACCGCCAGGATGATGATCATGATGGCGAAGACCGCGATCAGGGCGGCGGTGCCGCCGACGACCCCGATCTCCTCGCGCACCATCTGGCCCAGGCTCTTGCCGTCGCGGCGCATGGAGAAGAACAAGACGATCATGTCCTGCACGGCGCCCGCCAGGATCACGCCGACGACGATCCAGATGGTGCCCGGCAGGTAGCCCATCTGGGCGGCCAGCACCGGGCCGACGAGTGGCCCCGCGCCGGCGATCGCGGCGAAGTGGTGGCCGAAGAGGACCCGGCGGTCGGTGACCTCGAAGTCGACGCCGTCCTCGAGGCGCTCGGCCGGCGTGGCCCGGGTGTCGTCGACCTCCAGCACGCGGTTCGCGATGAAGCGGGAGTAGAAGCGGTAGGCGATGGCGTACGACGCGAGCGCGGCGAACAGGATCCACAGCGCCGACACCTCCTCGCCGCGCGACAGCGCGAGCACCGTCCAGCAGGCGGCGCCGAAGACGGCGACCAGGACCCACAGCACGATGGAGAGCGGGCTGGGCCGGCCCCGGGGCGCGGGGGTGCGCGGCCGGTCGGCGTGCGGGGTGGGGGCGGTGGTCTCCATGGGTCCTCCAAGGGCCGAGCTCGGCGACGTGGGGCCCACAGTGTGGGGTGCGTCACCCTGCCGCGGCCAGTACCCACCGCCGTTCGAGGGGTCCGCCGGTCGCGCCGGGGCGGCGGATCGGCGTGGGCCCGTTAGGATTTCCCCCGATCACCCACCCACAGGACCGAGGACTCCCTTTCGTGTTCGCCACTCTTTCCGACCGCCTCGCCGACACCTTCAAGAACCTCCGGGGGAAGGGCCGGCTCTCCGAGGCCGACATCGACGCCACCGCGCGCGAGATCCGCATCGCGCTGCTGGAGGCCGACGTCGCCCTCCCGGTCGTCAAGGAGTTCGTCGGCGCGATCAAGGACCGGGCCCGCGGCGAGGAGGTCAGCCAGGCGCTGAACCCCGCCCAGCAGATCGTCAAGATCGTCAACGAGGAGCTCGTCGAGATCCTCGGCGGCGAGACCCGACGCCTGCGCTTCGCCAAGACCGGCCCGACCGTCATCATGCTCGCCGGCCTCCAGGGTGCCGGCAAGACGACGCTGGCCGCCAAGCTCGCGCTGTGGCTCAAGGAGCAGGGCCGCACGCCGATGCTGGCCGCCTGCGACCTCCAGCGGCCCAACGCGGTCAACCAGCTCCAGGTCAACGGCGAGCGCGTGGGCGTGCCGGTCTTCGCCCCGCAGCCGGGCAACGGCGTCGGCGACCCGGTCGCCGTCGCCCGCGAGGCCCTCGACGAGGCCAAGCGCAAGCTGCACGACGTACTCATCATCGACACCGCCGGCCGCCTCGGCGTCGACGCCGAGCTGATGCAGCAGGCCGCCGACATCCGCGACGCGGTCCAGCCCGACGAGGTCCTCTTCGTCGTCGACGCGATGATCGGCCAGGACGCCGTCACCACGGCGCAGGCCTTCCTCGACGGCGTCGGCTACGACGGCGTCGTGCTCACCAAGCTCGACGGTGACGCCCGCGGTGGTGCGGCGCTCTCGATCCGCTCGATCACCGGCAAGCCGGTCATGTTCGCCTCCAACGGCGAGAAGATGACCGACTTCGACCTCTTCCACCCCGACCGCATGGCCTCGCGCATCCTCGACATGGGCGACGTCATGACCCTGATCGAGCAGGCCGAGAAGACCTTCGACGCCGAGCAGGCGATGAAGGCGGCCGAGAAGCTCTCGGGCAAGGGCGACTTCACCCTCGACGACTTCCTGCAGCAGATGCAGCAGGTGCGCAAGCTCGGCTCGATGTCGAAGATCATGGGGATGCTCCCGGGGATGGGGCAGTTCCGCGACCAGCTCGAGAACTTCGACGAGCGCGAGATCGACCGGATCCAGGCGATCATCCAGTCGATGACCCCCGCCGAGCGGGCCAACCCGAAGATGATCGACGGCTCGCGCCGCGCGCGCATCGCGAAGGGCTCCGGGCGCCAGGTCTCCGACGTCAACAACCTCGTCGACCGCTTCTTCGAGGCGCGCAAGATGATGATGCAGATGGCGCGCGGCGGCGGCATCCCGGGGATGCCCGGCATGCCGGGGATCCCGGGCATGCCCGGCCCGGGCAAGAAGGGCAAGCAGGCCAAGCAGGCGAAGAAGGGCAAGAAGCGCGTCTCGGGCAACCCCGCCAAGGCGGCGCAGGAGAAGGCCGCCCAGGCCGAGCGCCCCGCCGCCGGGGCGAACCCGTTCGGCAAGCCCGCCGGTGAGGACCTGGACTACGAGCAGGCCGCGGCCGCGCTCAACCTGCCCAAGGACTTCTCCAAGTTCCTCAAGTGAGCCGTTCCCTGGTGGGTCTGCGGTGAGCACGGTCCTGGTCGTCGACGGCGCGAACGTCGTCGGCGCCAACCCGGACGGCTGGTGGAAGGACCGCGCCGGTGCCGCGCGGCGCCTGCACGAGCGGCTGCTGGTCGGCGACACGGCGTACGACGAGGTCGTGCTGGTGCTCGAGGGCCAGGCCAAGGGCGGCGTGCGCGCCGGCCGGGACGCCCACGTGCGCACCGTGCACGCCCCGCGCGACGGCGACGCGACGATCCTCGCCGAGGCCCGCGGCGCCGCCGAGCGCGGCCGCCGGGTCACCGTGGTCACCGCCGACCGCGCCCTCGGCGCCAACGTCTCCGGCGTCGCCCAGGTCCTCAGCCCCTCCTGGCTGCTCGACCAGATCTGACGCCGAGTCGGCTCGTGTGGTTGCGCGAGTCGGCCCCACTGTCACCGACTCGGCGCGCCACAAGCCCCGACTCGGCGCGCCACAAGCCCCGACTCGGTGATCAGGGGTGGTGGGCGAGGCGGGCGTTGGCGAGGGCGACGGCGCCGAGGGCCTCGGCACGGTCGCCCAGCTCGCCGGCGACGACCCGGACCGCGCTGGCGGCCCCGGGCTGGGCGAAGCGGTCGATGGCCTCGCGGGTCCCGGCAACCGTCGAGGCGGTCGCCCCCAGCACCCCGCCGAGCACGACGGCGCCCGGGTTGAGCACGTTGCACAGGTCCGCGACCACCCGCCCCACGGCCCGCCCGGCGTCCGCGAGCACCCGCGCCACCCCGGGGTCGCCGAGCGCGTCGAGCTCGCGCACCCGCGCGGCGCTCAGCCGCTCGTCGTACGCCGGCTGGAGCTGCTCGAGCAGCCGGGGCGCGGAGACCCGGGTCTCCAGGCAGCCGCGGTTGCCGCAGCGGCACAGCGCACCGTCCTCGTCGACCTGGACGTGCCCGATCTCCCCGGCGATGCCGCTGGCCCCGCGCTGCAGGCGTCCGCCGAGCACCACCCCGGCGCCCAGCCCGCTGGCGACGGTGACGTAGACGAGGTCGCCGGTGCCGCGCCCGGCGCCGTGGTGGAGCTCGGCCAGCGCGCCGAGGTTGGCGTCGTTGTCGGCCCGCACCGGCACCGCGAGCCGCTCGCGCAGCTCCGCGGCCGGTGCCAGCCCGCGCCAGCCGCGCAGGACCCCGGAGCCGATCCGCCCGGTTGTGGCGTCGACCGGGGCCGGCACGCACAGGCCCGCGGCCAGCAGCGGTCCCGCGTCGCGCTCCTGCTCGGCCAGCCGGCGCACCATCGCGGCGGCCAGGTCGAGCGAGCCGGACCCGCTCGGGTCGACGTCGACCTCGGCGTGGCCCTCGGCGAGCAGGGAGCCGCCGCGATCGGCGAGCAGCACGCGCACGTGCCGGTGCCCGATGTCGACCCCCGCGACGGTGCCCGGCGGCGTCGCGATCTCCAACAGCACCGGCGGGCGCCCGCTCCCGCCCTTGTGCGGCACCCCGCGGTCGCTCGACACCGCTGCCTCCCCGCTGCGCAGCAGCTCGGCGACGACCACCGACACCGTGGAGCGGGCCAGTCCCGTGCGCCGGCCGATGTCGGCGCGGCTCAGCGGCCCCTCCGCGGCGAGGAGCGCGAGCACGGCACGCCGGGTGGCCGCCCGCAGGCGGTCCCCGGGAGCGGGACGGGCCATCTCGGCAGGGTAGGCCGATTGGTGCGCGGCGTGAACTAACAAGTCGGGCGAGAGCGCAGGTTCTGCATTGACCCCGATCGAATGGCGGCCGGAAGGTGAGGCACGTGCCAGGGCGCGTCGACGGGGCGAGACCCGCGCTCCGTCGTTCTTGATCGGGCAAGGAGGCCCCTCATGACGCTGCACACCACCCCGGTCCCGCCGCCGCGGACCGCAGCACGACGCCGGCGACGAGGCCCGCTCGCCGCGGCCGTCCTGTCCCTGGCACTGACCGGGACCCTCGCCGCCACGTCGCCGACGTCGGCCGCGCAGTCCGCGGACGAGGCCACCGGTCAGCGAGCCGGTACGACGAGCGCCGGCCAGGGCGCCGGGCGCGCGGCGTACCGCAACCCGTCGCTGCCCACCCGCGTGCGGGTCGCCGACCTGCTCTCCCGGATGACCATCGAGGAGAAGGTCGGCCAGATGGCGCAGGCCGAGCGCGCCGACGTGGCTGCGGACCCGAGCCTGATCACCACCTACGGGCTCGGCAGCGTGCTGTCCGGCGGCGGCTCGGTCCCGGCCGACAACACCCCCGCGGGCTGGGCCGACATGGTCGACGAGTTCCAGCAGGCCGCGCTCGACACCCGGCTCGGCATCCCGCTGCTGTACGGCGTGGACGCCGTCCACGGGCACGGCAACCTGCTGGGCGCGACGGTCTTCCCGCACAACATCGGCCTCGGCGCCACCCGCGACCCCCGCCTGGTGGAGCGCATCAGCCACGTCACCGCGGAGGAGACCCGGGCCAGCGGGCCGCAGTGGAACTTCGCCCCCTGCCTCTGCATCGTGCGCGACGACCGGTGGGGCCGCACCTACGAGTCGTTCGGCGAGGACCCGAGGCTGGCCGCCGTGCTCGGCGGCGCCGCGATCGACGGGCTCCAGGGCCGGCGTCACCGCGACCTGCGCCGCCCCGACCGGGTGCTGGCCACCGCCAAGCACTTCGCCGGCGACGGCCTGACCACCTTCGGCACCGGCGAGGGCGACTACACCGTCGACCAGGGCATCGCCGAGGTCTCCCGCGAGGAGTTCGACCGGCTGGCGCTCTCGCCCTACGTGCCCGCCGTGCGCCGCCACGACGTCGGCTCGGTCATGCCGTCCTTCTCCAGCGTCGACTGGACCGAGGACGGGCTGGGCAACCCGCTGAAGATGCACGCCCACGAGGAGCTGCTCACCGGCGTGCTCAAGGGCGACCTCGGCTTCGACGGCTTCGTGATCTCCGACTGGCGCGGCATCCACCAGATCCCCGGCGACTACCCGACCCAGGTCGCCACCTCGGTCAACGCCGGGGTCGACATGTTCATGGAGCCCGCCACCGGCACCGAGACGGCGTGGCGCGACTTCGTCCCCACCCTGCTCGACCTGGTCGCCGACGGCACCGTGTCGACCGCGCGCATCGACGACGCCGTGGGCCGCATCCTGACCGCGAAGTTCGACCTCGGCCTCTTCGAGCGCCCGTTCACCGACCGGCGCAACCTCGACCAGATCGGCAGCGAGCGGCACCGGGCCCTGGCCCGCGAGGCGGTCGCGAAGTCGCAGGTCCTGCTCCGCAACCGCCACCGCACCCTCCCGCTGCCGGCCACCGGCCGCGGCGCCCACCGCAGCACCCGGGGCGGCGCGGTCTACGTCGCGGGCAGCAACGCCGACAACATCGGCAACCAGGCCGGCGGCTGGACGCTGACCTGGCAGGGCGGGTCCACCAACGTGATCCCCGGCGAGACGATCCTCGACGGGATCCGGGACACCGCCCGCGGACCGGTCACCTTCAGCGAGACCGCGTCCACCCCGGTCCCGCGGGGCGCCCACGGCGTCGTGGTGGTCGGGGAGACGCCGTACGCCGAGGGGTTCGGCGACGTCGGCGGCCCGCAGTGGGGCTTCGACCCCGGCGACAACGGGGTGCTGCGCCCGCCGCAGACGATGCAGCTCAACGACGCCGACCAGGCGGCCGTGGAGACGGTGTGCGCCGAGGCGCGCAGCTGCACGGTCGTGGTCGTCTCCGGGCGTCCGATGGTGATCGAGCCGGAGCTGCTCGGCGAGATCGACGCCCTGGTCGCCTCCTGGCTGCCGGGCAGCGAGGGCGCCGGCGTCGCGGACGTGCTGTTCGGGCGGCGCCCGTTCACCGGCCGACTCTCGGTCAGCTGGCCGCGCTCCGTGGACCAGGAGCCGATCAACGCCGGTGACGGCCAGGACCCGCTCTACGGCTACGGCTGGGGGCTGCGCACCGGTCGCCACGGTGGCCACCACGGTGGACATCACGGGGGCCACCACGGGGGCCACCACGGGGGACACCGCTGAGCATCACTGAACAGAGCCGAACACGGCTGAGCACCACCCGTCGTGGCCCGGGCGCGCGATAACGTCCGGGCCATGACGGCACTCAGGTTCAGCGGACCGGTCCTGCCCGACGGCGACACGCGTGACGTCTACGTCGTCGACGGGCGCATCACCTTCGAGCGCCAGCCCGGCGCCGAGACGGCCGCGCGCGGCTGGATCGTCCCCGGCCTCGTCGACGCCCACAACCACCTCGGCCTCGAGGACACCGGCGCGGTCAGCGACGAGGAGACCGAGCGCCAGGCGCTCGCCGACCGGGCCGTGGGCGCACTGCTGCTGCGCGACTGCGGCTCGCCGGCCGACACCCGCTGGGTGCACGAGCGCGAGGACCTGCCGCGCCTGGTGCGCGCCGGGCGCCACATCGCCCGCACCCGCCGCTACCTGCGCGACTACGGCCACGAGGTCGAGCCCGACGACCTCGTCGCCTGCACGGCCCGCGAGGCACGGGCCGGGGACGGCTGGGTCAAGCTGGTCGGCGACTGGATCGACCGCGAGGCCGGCGACCTCAAGCCGTCCTTTCCCGCCGACGCCTTCGCCGCCGCGATCGCCGAGGCCCACGCGCACGGCGCGAAGGTCACCGCCCACTGCTTCGGCCGCGAGGTCCTCCCGGCGCTGCTCGACGCCGGCATCGACTGCATCGAGCACGGCACCGGCCTCGGGCTCGACCAGGTGGAGCAGATGGCCGCGCGCGGGGTGGCGCTGGTGCCGACGGTCATGCAGACCGCGAAGTTCCCCGACTTCGCCCGCGACGGCCGCGCCAGGTTCCCGGCGTACGCCGCGACGATGGAGGACCTCCACGCCCGCCGCCGCGAGGTGCTGATGAGCGCCCACGAGGCCGGCGTGGCGATGTACGTCGGCAGCGACGGCGGCGGCCCGGCGCGCCACGGGCACCTGCCCGGCGAGGTGCTGGCGATGGTCGAGATGGGCCTGCCCGCCGACTACGTCCTGGGCGCGGCGTCGTGGCGGGCCCGGGAGTGGCTGGGCTGGAACAGCGGGATCGAGGAGGGCGCGCCCGCCGACTTCGTCGTGTACGACGCGGACCCGCTGGCCGACCTGTCCGTGCTCTACCGGCCCGCGTGCGTGGTGCTGCGGGGCCGGGTGGTCGAGACCGCCTGAGCCCCGGGGGCTCCCCGCGGACTCAGACGCGCGCCCGCGGGGGACGGGTCGCCCACAGCACACCGGTCAGCACCAGCACGACCAGGCCCGCGCCGCCGAGCAGCAGCGGCACCAGCACGGTGAGCAGCAGCCCGCCGACGAAGCCGCCCACGCTCGGGGCCGGGCCGATGAGCAGCGTGCCGGTCGCGCCCGGGCAGGTGATCGACACCGTCCCCGAGCCGGGGTCGAAGCGCAGGACGCCGACCCACGAGCCGGAGGAGTCGGAGCGCCGCAGGTCCCCGGTGACCGCGCCGGTGCGCACCGGCTCGCCGGTCGCCACGTCGAGCACCTGGCAGCGCACCGAGGTCCCCTCCGGCACCCACAGCATCCGCTCGCCGTCGGTCGGGACCGTGACCTCCTGGGTCCCGGTCGCGTCGACCCGGGCGTCGGTCGACAGGAAGCCGCTGAGGGTGGACACGAACAGCACCACGCCGGCGACCACCCCCGCGACCAGGAGCGCGCCGCCGGCCACGAACCACCAGCCGCTGGGGCGGGGCGGGCGCGCGGGCACGGGGGCGGCGGCGTACGGCGGGCCGGCAGGAGGCAGCATGGCGGACATCCTGCCGAGTTCTCGCCGCGATCCCGCGGATGTCGAGGCCGAGCACGGCCGCCCTCCGGTCCGATTTCGGTGGTGCGGTGGTGTCTGGCATCATGTTCTGCTGAGTCCTGTGCGCCCGGGACCCTCTCACCCCGGGCGATGCAGTGCCATCGGCGGCCAAGGCCCGGTCCCCACCTGGAGACGAGGCCGTCACCCATTCACGATTCCAAGGAGACACCACAAACGTGGCCGTCAAGATCCGTCTGAAGCGCCTCGGCAAGATCCGGGTTCCGCAGTACCGCATCGTCGTCGTCGACTCCCGCAAGAAGCGCGACGGTCGAGTGATCGAGGAGATCGGCAAGTACCACCCCAAGGAGGAGCCGTCGTTCATCGACGTCGTCTCCGACCGGGCGCAGTACTGGCTGGGTGTCGGCGCGCAGCCGACCGAGGCCGTCGAGGCCATCCTCAAGATCACCGGCGACTGGCAGAAGCACAAGGGCCTGCCGGGCACCGAGGGCACCCTCAAGGTGGCCGAGCCCAAGCGCGACAAGCTCGAGATCTTCAACGAGGCCCTCAAGGAGGCGCACGGCGCCGCGGCGGCCGAGGCCGTCACCAAGAAGGCCAAGAAGGACGAGCCCAAGAAGGACGAGCCCAAGAAGGACGAGCCCAAGGCTGAGGCGAAGACCGAGGACGCTCCGGCGGCCGAGGTCAAGGCTGGTCAGAGCCCTGAGGACGCCACCGTCGAGGCGGAGACCGCCGAGACCAAGGGCGAGGCCTGAGCACCATGCTCGCCGACGCTCTCGAGCACCTCGTGCGCGGGGTCGTCGAGCACCCTGACGACGTCTCCGTCCGCGACAAGCAGCTTCGTCGCGGATCGATCCTCGAGGTCCGGGTCCACCCCGACGACCTCGGCAAGGTGATCGGCCGGGGCGGGCGCACCGCCTCGGCGTTCCGGACCGTCATCGCGGCGCTCGCCGGCAAGGGTGGCGCCCGGATCGACTTCGTCGACGTCGACCGCCGCCGCTGAGCGGAGGCCGACGGAGCACCGACACGGGTGCCGCGCCGCGAGGCGCGGCACCCGTGCTGCATTTCCGGCCGATCCCCGGCCACCCCGTGACGTCTGGAGGAGAGAACGCGTTGGAGACTATCGAGCTCGTGGTCGGCCGCATCGGCAAGCCGCACGGCATCCGCGGTGAGGTCACCGTCGACGTCCGCACCGACGAGCCGGAGCGCCGCTTCGCCCCCGGGACCGTGCTGCGCGCGGCCCCGCCGAAGGGCTCCGACACCCGGGCCCGCCAGATGCGGGTCGAGCGGTTCCGCTGGCACCAGCAGGTGCTGCTGGTGACCTTCGCCGAGCTCGACGACCGCAACGCCGCCGAGGCCGCCCGCGGCCTGGTGCTGCACGCCGACGTGCCCCTCGACGCGACGCCCGAGGACCCCGACGAGTTCTACGACCACCAGCTCGTCGGCCTCGCCGTCTGCGACCTCGACGGCACCCACCTCGGCGAGGTGACCGGCCTGACCCACGGCGCCCAGGACCTGCTGATGGTGCGCACCCCCGACGGGCGCGACGCCCTGGTGCCCTTCGTCAAGGCGCTGGTGCCCGAGGTCGACCTCGCCGCACGCCGCGTCGTGGTCGCCGACCGGCCCGGGCTCGTGACGCCGCTGCCCGACGACGAGCCCGACGAGCGGCCCGACGGGTCCCGCGACGGGCGGGGCTGAGCCGCCGTGCGGCTGGACTACCTCACGATCTTCCCCGACTACCTCGCCCCGTTGCAGCTCTCGCTGCCGGGCAAGGCGGTCGCCTCGGGCCTGCTCGAGATCCACGTGCACGACCTGCGCACCTGGGCGCACGACCGGCACCGCACCGTCGACGACACGCCGTACGGCGGGGGCGCGGGCATGGTGATGAAGCCCGAGCCGTGGGGCGAGGCCTTCGACGAGCTCGACCTGGACGGCGCGACCCTGGTGGTGACCACGCCCTCGGGCGAGCCGTTCACCCAGGCGACCGCACGCGAGCTGTCCACCCGCGAGCGGCTGGTCTTCGCGTGCGGGCGCTACGAGGGCATCGACCAGCGCGTCCTCGACCACGCCCGCACCCGCACCGAGGTCCGCGAGATCTCGATCGGCGACTACGTGCTCAACGGCGGCGAGGTCGCCGCGCTGGCGATCACCGAGGCCGTCGTGCGCCTGCTGCCCGGGTTCATGGGCAACGCCGCCTCCCTGGTGGAGGAGTCCCACGAGGACGGGCTGCTGGAGTACCCCGTCTACACCAAGCCGGCCGCGTGGCGCGGGCACGAGGTGCCCCCGGTGCTGCTCTCGGGCGACCACGGCCGGATCGCCACCTGGCGCCACGAGCAGGCGGTACGCCGTACCGCCGAGCGGCGCCCGGACCTGCTGCACGCCAGCGCCGCGGCGGGGGAGTGGGACATCGTCGCGGCGTCCCCGGGCGACGCCGCCGAGATCCTCGTCCTCCAGCGCGCCTGCTGGGTGCAGGAGGCGCTGGTCAACGACTCCCTGGCGATCCCGCCGCTGCACGAGTCGCTCGACGACGTGCGCGCGGACCTCGCCCGTTGGGACACCTACGTCGTGCGCTCCGGCGGCCGGCTGGTCGGCGGCGTGCGCGGCCGGCTCGAGAGCACGCAGTGGGACATCGGGCGGCTGATGGTCGCCCCGGACCTGCAGGGGCGCGGCCTCGGGCGGCTCCTGCTCGAGCACGTCCAGGCCGTCGCGCACCCCGACGCCACGTCGTACGTCCTGTTCACCGGGGTGCACAGCGCGGAGAACCAGCGGATGTACCGCAAGGCGGGGTTCCGGGTCCGCGACGACCTCGAGGCGCCGCCGGGCGCCGTGGTGATGACCAAGCCGGTCCGCAGGCGGATTTCCGGGCGCTGAGCGGGCTGTGGCAGACTGACTCGTCGGCCAGTCGGTCGAAGGGCAGCCCCGAGGAACGCACGGGGGGCCCGCGCGGGGATCCTGCCACAGGGGGACCAGCGCCACCGACCACCGTACCGCCTCGCGCGGTGCACTGAGCCGCGACCCGATCCGCACCACCGAGACCGCGTCTGACCTGTGGCACACGCGAGGAGAACCACCATGACCAACATCCTTGCCGAGCTCGGCAACGCCGCGAAGCGCGACGACGTCCCCGACTTCCGCGCCGGCGACACCGTCAAGGTCCACGTCAAGGTCATCGAGGGCAGCCGCTCGCGCGTCCAGATCTTCCAGGGCGTCGTGATCCGCGTGCACGGCTCGGGTATCGGTCGCACCTTCACCGTCCGCAAGGTCTCCTTCGGCGTCGGCGTCGAGCGCACCTTCCCGCTGCACTCCCCGATCTTCGAGCAGATCGAGATCGTGACCCGCGGCGACGTGCGTCGCGCGAAGCTGTACTACCTGCGCAACCTGCGCGGCAAGGCCGCCAAGATCAAGGAGCGCCGCGAGTTCTGATCCCGTCGGGGCCGACCCTCAGGGTCGGTTCCTAGGATCGACGCGTGACCACCGAGGACCGCGAGACCCCACCGGCCGACCAGGCCGGGACCGGGGACTCGCGGTCCTCGTCGTCTCGCTGGCGCCGGATGCGCTGGTGGCAGGAGCTGCTGGTCGTGGCCGTGGTCGCGCTGGTGGCCGCCGCCCTCGTCAAGACCTTCCTGCTCCAGCCGTTCTACATCCCCTCGGAGTCGATGGAGCCCGGGCTGGTCAAGGACGACCGGATCCTGGTCGAGAAGGCGTCGTACTGGTTCGGCTCGCCGCAGCGCGGGGACGTGGTCGTCTTCGCCGACCCGGGCGGCTGGCTCGCGGAGCCCGAGGCGGACGGCGCGGTGGCCGCCGTCCTGGCCCGGCTGGGGCTCCAGCCCACCGGCGGGCACCTGGTCAAGCGGGTCATCGGCGTCGCGGGCGACACGGTCGTGTGCTGCGACGAGGAGGGCCACCTCCAGGTGAACGGCGAGACCATCATCGAGCCCTACGCCCGCCCCGACGCCGCCGGCTGCTTCGGGCCGATGCAGCCGGGCTGCGAGTGGAGCGCCGGGCCGGTGCCCGAGGGGCAGGTCTTCGTCATGGGCGACAACCGCGCGGAGTCCGCGGACTCCTCCTACTGGCTCTGCCCGCCCGCCGCCTCGGCCTGCGAGCCGGATCCCTACGTCGACGTCGACCTGGTCGTCGGCAAGCTGGCGGCGGTCGTGTGGCCGCTCGACCGTCTCGACCTCGGCGGCGGCACCGAGGTGTTCCTGGAGGTGCCTGAGCCGTGAGCGTGCTGCCACGCGGCGTGACCGTGCGGCGCGACGCCGGGATGTACGGCTACGAGCGCGCGCTGCGCCGCCACGGTCTGGACCCGGTGGCCGGCGTCGACGAGGCCGGCCGCGGCGCCTGCGCGGGCCCGCTGGTGGCCGGGGCGGTCGTGCTGCGGCCGGGGCGCGCCGGCGTGATCCCGGGACTCGCGGACTCCAAGCTGCTCACCGAGCGGGCCCGGGAGCGCTGCTACGAGGAGGTCGTGGCCCGGGCGCAGTCGTGGTCGGTGGTCGTGGTCTCGCACGAGGAGTGCGACCGGCTCGGCATGCACGTCGCCAACGTCGAGGCGCTGCGCCGCGCGGTCGCGCTGCTCGACGTCGCCCCGTCGTACGTGCTCAGCGACGGGTTCCCCGTCGACGGGCTCGGCGTGCCCAACCTGGCGATCTGGAAGGGAGACCGGGTCGCGGCCTGCGTCGCGGCCGCCTCGGTGATCGCCAAGGTGACCCGCGACCGGCTGATGACCGGGCTGGACGCGGAGTACCCGGCGTACGACTTCAAGACCCACAAGGGCTACATCACCCGCACCCACACCGCGGCGCTGCGCGAGCACGGCCCCTGTCCGGTTCACCGGATGCGGTTCGTCAACGTCCGGCGGGCCGCGGGCCTCGAGGTCGACGCGCCGGGGCACAATGGCGAGACCCCGTCGGTCCTGGCTGGGCTGAGCGAGGGGCAGACCCTGGAGGAGACGCGATGAGCACCGAGGACCTCGAGCGCTACGAGGCCGAGATGGAGCTCACCCTCTATCGCGAGTACCGCGACGTCGTCGGCATCTTCAAGTACGTCGTGGAGACCGACCGCCGCTTCTACCTGTGCAACCAGGTCGACGTGAAGGCGCGCACCGAGGCCGGCGAGGTCTTCTTCGAGGTCTCGATGACCGACGCCTGGGTGTGGGACATGTATCGCCCCGCCCGCTTCGCGAAGAACGTCAAGGTGCTGACCTTCAAGGACGTCAACGTCGAGGAGCTCAGCCCTTCGGACATCGATCCGCCCAAGCAGTAGCCCGTTCGGGCCATCTCGCGGCGCGGGTGCTGCCAGGCGCGAGGCGGCTGTCCTAGGGTCCGGGAGCGGTTCGCAAGCCGCAGGTGGCGGCCTCGGACCGTCCGCCTCCCTCCGGTCGAAGGTGTGCCGATGCCCCGGTCCCGTGCGCGCTCCGAGCGCGGCGCGGCGGCGGTCGAGTTCGCGCTCGTCGTGCCGTTGCTGCTCCTGCTGGTGTTCGCGGTCATCAGCTACGGCTACCTGCTCAGCTTCCGCCAGGCGCTGTCCCAGGGCGCCTCGGAGGGGGCGCGCGCGGTCGCCGTCGAGGTCGACGCCAACACCGGGGGCGCCGACGCGCTCGCCGTGATCGACGGCTCGCTGGACAGCTACGGCGTCACCTGCGCCAGCGCGGCGATGACCTGCGAGGTGTCCGCGCCGCAGCGCTGCGGCGCCGAGGCGGAGCCGCTGTGCGTCACCGTGACGCTGAGCTACGACTACGAGGCGGACCCGCTGCTGCCGTCCTTCCCGGGGCTCGGGCTGGTCCTGCCCGACCGGCTCTCCTACACCGCCGTGGCCCGGGTCAGCTGATGGCCGGCCATCTCGGCCGGGACCGGGAGAGGCGCGAGGAGCGGGGCGCGGTCCTCGTGCTGGTCGCGGTCGTCGTGGCGCTGTGCCTGCTGGTCGCGGCCTTCGCGGTGGACCTCGGGATGCAGCGCGTCGTGCGCCGCGACCTGCAGGCGCTCGCCGACGTCGCCGCGATCGACCTCGCGCGCGAGCTCGACGGGCGCGCCCGCTCGGAGTACGGCACCAGCCTCGACCCGGTGCTCGCCGCCACGCTGTCCCGCAACGACGACGTCCTGGGGGACCCGGCCGAGCTGAGCTACGAGCTCGGTCGCGTCTCCCCGACGGGCGGGTTCGTGCCGGTCGGCGCCGAGGAGGTCCCGAACGCGGTGCGCGTGCGCGCCGACGGCGCCGTCGACTTCGCGATCGCCGGCGGTTCGGGTCGCGCGAGCCGGGCGGCGGTGGCCTCCGCGGAGAAGGCCTCGTGCTTCCGGGTCGGTTCCTACGCCGCCGGGCTGAGCTCGAACGAGTCGGCGGTGCTGCGCCCGCTGCTGGCGCTCCTGGGCGGACAGGTCGACCTGAGCGTGCTCGACCTGCAGGGCCTGGCCGCGGTCGACGTACGGCTGCTGGACCTGTTCGGCGCCGACGGCCTCGGGCTCGACGTCGACGCACTGGACTGGGACAGCCTGCTGGGCACCGAGGTCACCTTGTCGCGCCTGTTCCTCGCCACCGCCGACGTCCTGCGGCGCGACACCGGGCGGGTCGCCGAGATCGACCTGCTCCAGCGCCTCGCCCAGGTCAACCTGCCGCACCTCGACCTCACCCTCGCCAGCCTGGTGGAGATCGACACCGCGGGCCGCTCGGCGCTCGACGCCGAGGTGAACCTCCTCGACCTCGTCGCCGCCTCGCTGTTCCTGGCCAACGGCACGAACCTGCTCGGTCTGGACGCGGGTCTCGGGTTCTCCAGCGCCGATCTCCTCGGGCGCCTCGGCGGCTTCCTGAACACCCTCGGGGTCCTCGGGGTGACCGTCGACCTGCCGGTCTCGCTGGGCGTGGGCCAGCGCCCGGTCCTCTACTGCGGGACCGTGGACCGCGTCGAGGGGTACAGCTCCCAGGTCCAGCTCAGGGTGGGGAACCTCGCCCCGGGCAGCGAGGAGGTCGTGGTGAAGATCGCCGGGACCACCGTGGCGCTGAACCTCGACCTGTCGCTCGACCTGACACCGGTGCGTGCGCGACTGCGCGACGTGGTGTGCGGGGCCGGCGGACGCAGCGTGCGCTTCGACGCCGTGCACGGCCTCCTCGACCTCGACCTCGCCGTCCGCCTCCGGGTGGCGACCTGGGACCCGGCGAACGTCGTGCCCGACCTGATCAGCGCGCCGCTCAGCATCAAGGTCACCCCGGCCGGCGCGTCGACCTCGGTGTCCGTCCCCTGGGCGCCCGGCAGCTTCGAGACGCCCGGCCTCGTCGGCCAGGGCGACGGGCTGCCGGTGGGTCAGGTCTCGATCACCACCGCGCAGCTCACCGCGCTCGGGATCCCGATCGGGATCGCCACCTCGTGGCTGGTCGACCGGCTGCTCACCGAGACGGTCAACTGGCTGCTCGCGAGGTTGAACACCACGGTGCTGACCCCGCTCCTGCGCTCCCTCGGCCTCGAGGTCGCCGGCGGCCGCATCCACCTGGCGCCCACCCCGGACTGCGGCGTCCCCGTCCTGCGCGGCTGACCCGCCGAGTCGGCCCTTGTGGCGCGGCGAGTCGGCGCTTGTGGTGCGGCGAGTCGGCGTTTGTGGTGCGGCGAGTCGGGGTTTGTGGTGCGAGGCGGGCCACCTGGCGTCCACAGGGTCGCCGACGACGGGTGGCGTCCACAGCCCGAGACCGGGTCCCGCCCGGCGCCGTGCCCGAGGCCGGAGGCTGACCGCAGGAGGTCAGCCCATGACGACGACAGCAGCCCGCAACCTTGCCCTCGGGCAGTACGGCGAGACCCTGGCGGTGCGCCACCTCACCCAGCGGGGCATGGTCCTGCTCGACCGCAACTGGCGCTGCGACGCCGGCGAGATCGACCTGGTGCTCCGCGACGGGCCGGTGCTGGTGGTGTGCGAGGTCAAGACCCGCTCCAGCAGCGAGCGCGGCACGCCCCACGAGGCGGTCGACGAGGTCAAGCTCGCCCGCCTCCAGCGGCTGGGGGAGCGCTGGCGCCAGGCGCGCGGCCTCGGGCCGGTGGACATCCGCGTCGACCTGGTCGCGGTGCTGCGCCCGCGCAAGGGCGCCTCGGTGGTCGAGCACGTCCCCGGGATCGGCTGATGCCGTTCGCCACCGCGCGCACGGTCTCGCTGCGCGGCGCCCTGGGGCACGTGATCGACGTGCAGAGCGATGTCTCGCCCGGTCAGGTGGGCACCACGATGGTCGGGCGCCCAGACGTCTCGCTCAACGAGTCCCGCGACCGGGTGCGGATGGCGATCATCAACTCCTCGCTGCCCTGGCCGGCGACGAAGCGGATCACGATCCTGCTCTCGCCCGCCGACCTCCACAAGTCCGGCACCCACTTCGATCTTGCGATCGCGATCTCGCTGCTGGCGGCCGACGGGTGCGTCCCCCCGCGGGCGCTGGAGGACGCGCTGTTCATCGGCGAGCTGTCCCTGGACGGGGCCCTGCGCCCGGTGCAGGGGGTGCTGCCGATGGTGCTGGCCGGATCCGCGCGCGGGCTGCGCCGGGTGTTCGTGCCCGAGCCCCAGGCCCAGGAGGCGGCGATGGTGCCCGGCACCTCGGTGCTGGGCATGCGCTCGCTGGCCCAGGTGGTGGCCGAGCTGCGCGGGGAGGAGGTCCCCGAGGCGCCGCCGGTGGTGACGTCCTCGGGATCGCGGCTGCTGGCCTGGCGCGGGGAGACCCGCATGGAGGAGGTCGACATGGCCGACCTGATGGGCCTGGAGGACACCCGCTACGCCCTCGAGGTGGCCGCCGCAGGCGGGCACCACCTGATGCTGTCGGGGCCGAAGGGAGCGGGCAAGACCAGCATCGCCGAGCGGCTGCCCTCGGTGCTGCCCGACCTCGAGCCCGACGAGTCCCTCGAGCTCACCGCGCTTCACTCCCTGGCCGGCACCCTCGATCCCGATCACGGGATGCTCGTGCGGCCGCCGTTCTCGGCCCCGCACCACGACGCCAGCAAGACCAGCATCGTGGGCGGCGGGTCGGGACAGGTGCGCCCCGGCGCGGTCAGCCTGGCCCACGGCGGGGTCCTGTTCCTCGACGAGTTCCCGCTGTTTCGCAGCGACGTCATCGAGGCGCTGCGCCAGCCCCTGGAGAGCGGCGACATCGTGATCGCCCGCACCGACGAGCAGGTCCGGCTCCCGGCGCGCGGCATCGTGGTGCTGGCATGCAACCCCTGCCCGTGCGGGGAGTACACCGCCAGCGCCCGCACCAACCGCTGCCAGTGCCCCGAGGTGCGCCGCCGCGACTACCGGGCCAAGGTGACCGGTCCGGTCGCCGACCGCGTCGACATCGTGCGCCACGTGCCGGCGTTCAGCCCCCACGACGACCACCGCTTCGCGGTGCGCGAGTCCTCCGCGGTGATCCGGCGCCGGGTGCACGCCGCGCGGCGACGCCAGGCCGAGCGGTACGCCGGCCTCGCGTGGCGCCTCAACGCCCACGTCCCCGGCGCGGTGCTGCGCGAGTCGTGGCCTCTCGACGCGGCCGGGCAGCGGCTGGTCGACGACCGGATCTACGCCGGCCGGCTGACCGCGCGCGGCGCGGTGCGGGTGCACCGGCTCGCGCTGAGCGTCATGGACCTCGCCGCCGTGCGCAACGGCGTGGTGCGACCCGGCCCGGGACCCGGCGTCGAGGACGTCGCCGCCGCGCTGCAGCTGCGGCTCGGCGAGCCCCTCGCGCTCGACGTGATCGAGGTGCGCGCCGGATGAGCGGGCACGAGGAGGAGCGCCTGGCCCGGGCCGCGCTGTCGCGGCTCAGCGAGCCGGGGGAGCCACGGCTGAGCAGCCTGGTCGCCCAGCTCGGCCCGGTGGTGCTGCGCGACCGACTGCTCGAGGGGCGCGGCAGCGACGGCCTCCAGGACGACGTCGCGACCCGGCTCGCGGCCTGCGACCCGGTCGCGGAGCTCGAGCGGGCCGACCACCTCGGGCTCCGGTTCGTGATCCCGGGCGACGAGGAGTGGCCGACGCAGCTCGACGACCTCGCCGCGGTCGAGCCACTGCACCGACGCGGCGGCGTACCCGTGGGGCTCTGGGTGCGCGGCCCGCTGCGCCTTCACGAGCTGCGCCACCCGGTCGCCGTCGTCGGGTCGCGCTCGGCGACGACCTACGGCACCGCCGTCGCGGCGGAGATCGCGGCGATCGCCGGCCGGGAGGGGTACGCCGTCGTCTCCGGCGCGGCGTACGGCATCGACCACGCCGCCCACCGCGGGGCGGTGTCCGCCGAGGGGCCGAGCGTCGCGGTGCTGGCCTGCGGGGCCGACCGGGTCTATCCGGTGGCGCACCGCGCGATGCTGGAGTTCCTGGCCGCGGAGGGCGCGGTCGTCTCGGAGGCGCCGCCGGGGTGCGCGCCGACCCGGATCCGGTTCCTCAGCCGCAACCGGCTGATCGCCGCCCTGGCCGAGGGGACGGTGGTCGTGGAGGCGGCGGTGCGCAGCGGCGCCCTCAACACCGCGACCTGGACCTCGCGGCTCAACCGGCACCTGATGGGCGTGCCCGGCCCGGTCACCAGCGCGTCCTCCCAGGGCGTGCACGAGCTGGTGCGCTCCGGAGCCGCCACCCTGGTCACCTCGGGCGCAGACGTGCTCGACGTGCTGGGCGCGGTGGGGGAGCACCTGGTGCAGGTCCCGCGCGCCCGCGAGCGTGCCCGCGACCGGCTCACCCGTCGCCAGCAGCAGGTGCTCGACGCGGTGCCGCTGGCGCAGGGCGCCCCGGTCGACTCGGTGGCGCGCACGGCGGGGATCGCCCTGCTGGAGGTGCAGACGGCGCTGGCCGGCCTGGAGCGCGGCGGCTACGTCGAGCGCGACGAGGACGGCTGGCGGCTCGCCGCCCTCGCTCACGACTGAGCCGTCCCGCCTTCCTAGACTCGGGCCATGACCGACGACGGCACCGGGACGCCTGCACCGTCCGCTCAGCCCGGTCCCGCCGCGGGGGACGAGGAGCTGCCCGAGCCGATGGCCCGGGTGCTCGGCGAATACGAGCGCCACCTGGTCTCCGAGCGCGACCTGACCCCGCACACCGTGCGCGCCTACCTCGGCGACGTCGCCGGCCTGCTGGAGCACGCCTCGCGCCTGGGCCAGACCGACGTGGCCGAGCTGGACCTGCGCACCCTGCGCAGCTGGCTGGCCAAGCAGCAGACCCTGGGCCGCTCGCGCACCACGATCGGGCGCCGCGCCACCGCCGCCCGGGTCTTCACCGCCTGGCTGGCGCGCACCGGGCGCCTGGCCACGGACGTCGGGTCCAGCCTGGGCTCGCCCAAGGCGCACCGCACCCTGCCCGCGGTGCTGCGCACCGACGAGGCCAGCGACCTCATCGCGGCCGCCACCGACCTCGCCGACGACGGCCCGGTCGGGCTGCGCGACGTGGCGATGCTCGAGCTGCTCTACGCGACGGGGATCCGGGTCGGCGAGCTCGTCGGCCTCGACGTCGACGACCTCGACCACGACCGCCAGCTGGTCCGGGTCCTGGGCAAGGGCCGCAAGGAGCGCTCCGTGCCGTTCGGGCGCCCGGCCGCCCGTGCCCTGCGCTTCTGGCTGCGTCAGGGCCGGCCGCTCCTCGCCCAGGACCACTCCGGGCCGGCGCTGTTCCTCGGCGTCCGGGGCGGGCGCATCGACCAGCGCGCGGTCCGCACGCTCGTGCACCGCCGGATCGGCGCGGTGCCCGGTGCCCCCGACATCGGCCCGCACGGGCTGCGGCACAGCGCGGCCACCCACCTGATCGAGGGCGGGGCCGACCTGCGCTCGGTGCAGGAGCTGCTCGGCCACGCGTCCCTCGCGACCACCCAGCTCTACACCCACGTGAGCAGCGAGCGGCTGCGGAGCGCCTACCAGCAGGCGCACCCGCGGGCCTGAGCCGCGCGGGTCGCGAGCGGCCGCCAGCCCGGCTCCGCGCCCGCCAGGGCTGGCACGGCGACGGCCGCGCGGGGCGCCGGACCCGGGGCGACCGGACGCAGAGGCGCCGCAGCGCGCGGCGGCGTACCGGCCGGCGCGTCCAGCGGGAGCAGCCGGACCGGCCCGCCGCCCACCAGGCGCAGCGGGTCGAGGTAGGTCTCGGCGCCCTCGATCCAGCCCCAGTGCAGGCAGGCCTGCGGTGCGCAGTGCGACCCGGCGGTCTCGAGGGTCCCGAGCGGGCCGCCGGCCGGCACCGGCGCGCCGACCTCGACCCCCGCCGTCACCGGTTCGTACGTCGTGCGTGTGGCGCCGTGCCTCACGACGACCACGCCGCGCCCGGCCAGCCGACCGGCGAAGGACACCGTCCCGGGCAGCGCGGCCCGCACCCGCGCGCCGGGCGTGCCGAGCAGGTCGACCCCGCGGTGGCCGGGGCCCCACGGCTCGGCCGGCGGGTCGAAGTGGGCGACCACGGCGGGCTCGGGGACCAGCGGCCACACGCCCACCGGGTCCGGTGCGGGGGAGGCCGCCGCGGGCGGCACCCCCACGGTCACCCCCACCGGCGATCCGAGCAGCGCGCCCAGCAGCGGACCCACCACGAGCCCCACGACACGTCCATACGCGACCATGGTCCACAGGCTCGCGCGGCCACCGCTGAGACGGGCGCGGCGACGTCCGCGCGGGGGAGCGGACGGCCGCCGAGCCGGGCTGTGGAGGCCCGGTGGCTCGGATTCGCGGGGTGCCCCGGTTCTCGCGTAGGCTGGGCGCCGCAATCGGTGTGACCTCACACGGATTGACTTCGCACGTCGGCTGACCACGACGGGACCTGCTCCAGGGCCCGACCACCCGTGGGCGGCGGTCCTCGGTCCCGGGCATCCGGGTCGGACCTCGCGCCGGCGTCAGGGCGAACGGCACCCGCCGGATCGCACGCAACTGAAAACTACCGGACCCCTCGTCGGTGAGCCCTCCTGCGCGAACAGGTGAAGGGCGCACACGTCGGCGGCGGGCCCACACAGGAGAGAATCACCATGGCAGTCGTGACCATGCGCCAGCTCCTCGAGAGCGGCGTCCACTTCGGACACCAGACGCGTCGCTGGAACCCGAAGATGAAGCGCTTCATCATGACCGAGCGCAACGGCATCTACATCATCGACCTGCAGCAGTCGCTGGCCTACATCGACCGCAGCTACGCCTTCATCAAGGAGACCGTGGCCAAGGGCGGGACGATCATGTTCGTCGGCACCAAGAAGCAGGCGCAGGAGGCGATCGCCGAGCAGGCGACCCGCGTCGGCATGCCCTACGTCAACCAGCGCTGGCTGGGCGGCATGCTCACCAACTTCCAGACCGTGCACCAGCGGATCAACCGCCTCAAGGAGCTTGACGACGTCGACTTCGACAACGTCGCCGGCTCGGGCCGCACGAAGAAGGAGCTCCTGCAGATGAAGCGGGAGCGCGACAAGCTCGACAAGACCCTGGGCGGCATCCGCGAGATGGGCCGCGTCCCGTCCGCCGTGTGGATCGTCGACACCAAGAAGGAGCACCTCGCCGTCGAGGAGGCTCGCAAGCTCCGGATCCCGATCATCGGCATCCTGGACACCAACTGCGACCCCGACGAGGTCGACTTCCCGATCCCGGGCAACGACGACGCGATCCGCGCCGTCGGTCTGCTGACCCGCGTCGTCGCCGACGCCGTCGCCGAGGGCCTCATCTCCCGCTCCGGTGGCAAGGCCGAGGGCGAGACCGCCACGCCGGCCGAGCCGCTCGCCGAGTGGGAGCGCGAGCTCCTGACCGGTGACGCCGAGAAGGCCGCCGAGACCGCCACCGACGCCACCGAGGCCCCGGCCTCCGAGGCGACCGGCGCGTCCTCCGAGGGTGCCGAGGCCGCTGAGGTCGCCGAGGCCGCCGCCCCCGCCACCGAGGGTGCCGAGGCAACCGAGGTCGCCGACGAGGCGAAGGCCTGATCAAGCCCTACGACGCAGCGACCGCGGGCCGACGGCCCGCGGTCCGCTGCGCGTGTGGCCCGGCTCGCGGGGCCCATCCGGTTGCCGAGCCGTACCGACTCCCCACCAGACGACACAGAGGGAAGAAGCACCATGGCTAACATCTCCGCGGCCGACGTCAAGAAGCTCCGTGAGCTCTCCGGCGCCGGCATGATGGACTGCAAGAAGGCGCTGACCGAGGCCGAGGGCGACTTCGAGAAGGCCGTCGAGATCCTGCGCATCAAGGGCGGCAAGAAGATGGCCGAGCGCGCCGCCGAGCGCGAGGCGTCCGCCGGCCTGGTCGCCACCGCCGGTGGTGCCCTCGTCGAGCTCAACTGCGAGACCGACTTCGTCGCCAAGAACGACGCGTTCATCGCCGCCGCCGACCAGATCGCCGCCGTCGCGAACGAGTCCAAGATCGGTGACGCCGAGGCGCTCAAGGCCGCCCCGCTCAACGGCAAGACCGTCGGCGAGGTCGTCAACGACCTGGCCGTCTCCATCGGCGAGAAGATCGAGCTCGGCCGCGTGGCGTACTTCGACGGCAACGTCGTCACCTACATGCACCGTCGCGCCGCGGACCTGCCGCCGGCCGTCGGCGTCATCATCGAGTACACCGGTGACGAGGCCGCCGCGCGCGCCGCCGCCATGCAGGTCGCCGCGATGCGTCCGAAGTACCTCAGCCGTGACGAGGTCCCCGCGGACGTGGTGGCCAAGGAGCGCGAGATCGCCGAGGCCACCTCGCGCGAGGAGGGCAAGCCCGAGCAGGCGATCGCCAAGATCACCGAGGGTCGCCTCAACGGCTTCTTCAAGGACGTCGTCCTGCTGGAGCAGCCCTCCGTCGTGGAGAGCAAGAAGTCGGTCCAGGCGGTGCTGGCGGACTCCGGCACCGAGCTGACCCGCTTCGCCCGTTTCGAGGTCGGGGCCTGATCCACTAGGTTTCACCCAGACATCACAAGGAGGCCGGTCCCGCTTGATCCCCCACACACGAGGATCAGCGGACCGGCCTTCTTGCATCTCCCGCACACCCGCGATGAAGGGAACCCCCGTGGCTGGTTACCGCCGTGTCCTCCTCAAGCTCTCCGGAGAGGTCTTCGGTGGCGGACAGGTCGGCCTCGACCTCGACGTCATCAACGGCATCGCCGCCGAGATCGCCGACGTCGCCCGCTCCGGCACCGAGGTGGCGATCGTCGTCGGCGGAGGTAACTTCTTCCGCGGCGCCGAGCTGCAGCAGCGGGGCATGGAGCGCGCCCGTGCCGACTACATGGGCATGCTCGGCACCGTCATGAACTGCCTGGCCCTCCAGGACTTCATCGAGAAGCACGGCGTCGAGACGCGGGTGCAGACCGCGATCACGATGGGCCAGGTCGCCGAGCCGTACATCCCGCGCCGCTCGATCCGCCACCTCGAGAAGGGCCGCGTCGTGATCTTCGGCGCCGGCGCCGGCATGCCGTTCTTCTCCACCGACACCGTCGCCGCCCAGCGCGCGCTCGAGACCCGCTGCGAGGTCATCCTCATGGGCAAGCAGGGCGTGGACGGCGTCTACGACTCCGACCCCAAGACGAACCCCTCCGCGGTGAAGTTCGACGCGCTGACCTACGACGAGTTCATCGCGCGCGACCTCAAGGTCGCCGACGCGACGGCCGTCAGCCTGGCGCGCGACAACGATGTCGACATGGTCTTCTTCAACCTCTCCACGCCCGGCACGATCGCCCGCGCGGTCTCGGGTGAGAAGATCGGTACGACGGTCACCCGCGGCTGACGCGTCCCGACCGGTCGCACCACCACTCCAGAGCAGCAGCGAACACACAGGAGCACCCGTGATCAACGAGATCCTCAACGAGGCCGACGCCAAGATGGGCAAGTCGGTGGAGTCCACCCGCGAGGAGTTCGCCGCGATCCGCGCCGGGCGTGCTCACCCGAACATGTTCAGCAAGATCGTGGTCGACTACTACGGCTCGCCGACCCCGATCCAGCAGCTCGCGTCCTTCACCGCCCCCGAGGCGCGCACGATCCTGGTCGCGCCGTTCGACCAGGGCGCGATGAAGAACATCGAGAAGGCGATCCGCGACTCCGACCTGGGCGTCAACCCCGCCGACGACGGCAAGGTCATCCGCTGCGTGTTCCCCGAGCTCACCGAGGAGCGGCGCAAGGAGTACATCAAGGTCGCCCGCGGCAAGGCCGAGGACGGCCGCGTCGCCGTGCGCAACCTGCGCCGCACGGCCAAGCAGCAGCTCGAGCGCCTCGAGAAGGACGGCGAGGTCGGCAAGGACGACGTCACCGGTGCCGAGAAGCGCCTGGACACGATGACCAAGAAGCACACCGACACCATCGACGAGATGCTGAAGAACAAGGAGGCCGAGCTGATCGAGGTCTGATGACCTCGACACTCGTCTGACCTAGATGCACTCCACCACCGCGCAGCCCAAGGACCACGGCCGCGCCGGACGCGACCTGCGCGCAGCCTTCGGCTCCGCGTTCGTCCTGCTCGGCGCCGTCGTGGCGTCCCTGATGGTCTGGAAGACCGCCTTCATGGTGATCGTGGCGGCCGCCGTCGTGGTCGCGATCTGGGAGCTCCACAAGGGCTTCCTCGCCAAGGACATCGACCTGCCCGAGCAGCCGATGATGGCCGGCGGCATCGTGATGGTGGTGGTGGCGTACTTCTGGGGCGCCCCGGCGCTGGTCACGGCCACGGCGGTGACCGCGCTGGCGATCATGCTGTGGCTGCTGCGCCGCGGCATCGACGGCTACGTCAAGAACGCCACCGCCGCGGTCTTCACGGTCGTCTACGTGCCCTTCCTCGGCTCCTTCGTGGCGTTGATGCTGGCCGAGGGCGGGACCTCCGGGGGTGGCCTGGACAACGACGGCGTCAAGGGCATCCTGGTCTTCGTGCTCGTCACCATCGCCTCCGACACCGGCGGGTACGCCGCGGGCGTGCTGTTCGGCAAGCACCCGATGGCCCCGGTCATCTCCCCGAAGAAGTCCTGGGAGGGCTTCGCGGGCTCGATCGTGTTCACCGTGGCGGCGGGCTGGGCGCTGGTCACCTACTTCCTCGACGGCGACTGGTGGGTCGGCGTCGCGCTCGGCCTGATCGCGGTCGTGATGGCCACCCTCGGCGACCTGTGCGAGTCGGTGATCAAGCGCGACCTCGGCATCAAGGACATGAGCCAGGTGATCCCGGGCCACGGCGGGCTGATGGACCGCCTGGACTCCCTGCTCGCCACGATCGCCCCGATCTGGCTGCTGCTGCACTACGCGGTCTTCTGATCGCGTCGTGACCTACTTCCTGGTCCGGCACGGGCGACCACTGGTCGTCCCGGGCACCCCGGCCTCCTCCTGGGACCTCGACCCGGCCGGCTTCGACGACGTCTGGGCGCTGCGCGCGCGGCTGCCGCAGGACGCCGTCTGGTTCACCTCCCCGGAGCCGAAGGCGGTCGCCACCTGCCAGCTGCTCACCGAGGGCGACGTGGGGATCCTGGAGGGGCTGCGCGAGCAGGAGCGCGGTGCCGCCTGGGTCGAGGACCTCGAGGCGACGGTGCGCCGCGCGTTCGCGGCGCCCGACGAGGCGGCGTACCCCGGCTGGGAGCCGCTGGCGGCCACCCGGGAGCGGCTGCTCGCCGCCGTAGGACCGGTCCGGCAGGCGCACCCCGACGAGGACGTCGTGCTCGTCGGGCACGCCACCGCCTGGACCCTGCTCGCCGCCGAGCTGACCGGGAACGAGCCCGACCTGGCTCGCTGGGCCCGCCTCGGCATGCCCGACGTCCTCGAGCTGCCCGAGCCGCTACTGTCGCTGCAGTGAGCACCGACGAGCAGGCACCCGCGCAGCCGGAGCCATCGGTCCCGGCCCCGGCGGAAGAGCGGCGCTGGCGCCAGGCCGACCACCCCACCCTGGTCTCGCTCGCGGGCTTCTTCACCGGCCTGGTCTTCATCGTCGTCGTCCCCGGCACGTACGCCGCCCTGCTGCGGGCGGTGGTCGACCAGGAGACCGCCGAGGAGCTGTTCGCCCTGGTGCTGATCGCGCTCGCGGTCCCGGTGACCCTGGCGATCGTGCCCCGCACCCGCCGCTTCGGGCGCTACATGCTGCTCGGCCTGGTCAGCACCGCGGTGGTGGTCCTCGGCGCCGCCGCGATCGCGCTGTGGGTGCTCTACCGCGTCGAGGCCTGAGCACCTGCGTCGCGCTCCGGCGCGCCGGGTCCGCGCGGGGTTTTCGCCCCTCACCACCGCGGTGGGAGAATCGGTGGCCTGATGTCTGAGACGCCCCCTGCCACCGCGCCCTCCGGAGCCACGACGCTCCCGCTGGTCTTCGAGGAGCCGCGAGGTCGCAAGAAGCCGCCCCGCCACCTCGCCGACCTCGACCCCGCCGGCCGCAAGGCGCTCCTGGAGGAGCACGGCCTGCCCGGGTTCCGGGCCAAGCAGCTCTCCACCCACTACTTCGCGCGCCTGGTCGACGACCCGGAGCAGATGACCGACCTGCCGGCCGCCCAGCGCGCCGACCTGGTCCAGGCGCTGCTGCCCGAGCTGATGACGCCGCTGCGCACGCTCGAGGCCGACAAGGGCACCACCCGCAAGACGCTGTGGAAGCTCTTCGACGGCGCCTTGGTGGAGTCGGTGCTGATGCGCTACCCCGACCGGGCCACGATGTGCGTCTCCAGCCAGGCCGGCTGCGGCATGGCCTGCCCGTTCTGCGCCACCGGCCAGGGCGGCCTGCAGCGCAACATGTCGACCGCCGAGATCGTCGAGCAGGTCGTCGCGGGCGCCCGGGCCCTGGCCCGCGGCGAGGTCCCGGGCGGCCCCGGCCGGGTCTCCAACGTGGTCTTCATGGGCATGGGGGAGCCGCTCGCGAACTACAAGGCCGTGATCGGCACCATCCGCCGCCTCACCGACCCCTCGCCCGACGGCCTGGGCATGTCGGCGCGCGGGATCACCGTCTCCACGGTCGGCCTCGTGCCGCGCATCTACCAGCTCGCCGACGAGGGCATCCCGGTCACGCTCGCGCTGAGCCTGCACGCGCCCGACGACGAGCTGCGCAACGAGCTGGTGCCGATCAACACCCGCTTCTCGGTCGCCGAGACGGTCGAGGCGGCATGGAACTACGCGCGCACGACCAAGCGCCGGGTCTCGATCGAGTACGCCATGATGCGCGGCATCAACGACCAGGGCCACCGTGCCGACCTGCTCGGCGACGTGCTGCGCTCCTACGGCGACTGGGGCTGGGTGCACGTCAACCTGATCCCGCTGAACCCGACGCCGGGCTCGAAGTGGACCGCCTCGGACCCGGCCGACGAGCGCGAGTTCGTACGCCGCCTGGAGGCCAAGGGGATCCCGACGACGGTGCGCGACACCCGCGGCCGCGAGATCGACGGCGCCTGCGGCCAGCTGGCCGCCACCGAGGACTGAGCGCCCCGCGACCGGTGCGCGCGGGCGCTCAGGCGCCGGCGCGCACGATCGCGGCCGCCTCCTCGTCGGTCTCGGCGAGGTGGACGTGCTCCTCCATCGCGCGACCGCGGGCCAGGGCGCGCAGCAAGGGCCAGGCCGGCAGCGTGGAGGTCCAGTACTCCCGCCCGACCAGCACCATCGGCGCCACCGAGGACTCATCGGCGTAGTAGTTCTCGCACGCGTCCTGGAAGATCTCCTGCACCGTGCCGCCCGCGCCCGGCAGGAACACGATCCCGGCGTCGCAGACCTCCAGCAGGGTCGCCTCGCGGGTGGCGTTGCGGAAGTACTTCGCCACCGCCGTCGCGAAGAAGTTCGGCGGCTCGTGGCCGTAGTGCCAGGTGGGGATGGACAGCGAGTCGGCGCCCGGCGCCACCCCGGCACGGACCTCGCGGGCGCTCGCCACCCAGTCGTCGACCGAGGGCCGGTACGACGGCACCCGCGCCAGGCGCCCGACCGCGTCGTCGAGCTCGCCCGGCGTCGCCGCGGCGTACCACGCGCCGAGGTTGGCGGCCTCCATCGCGCCCGGGCCGCCGCCGGTGGCCACCGCGAGGGTGGAGCCGAGGGCCTGCGCGAGCCGGGCGGCGCCGCGGTAGACCGGGTCGCCGCGCCGGGCGGCGTGCCCGCCCATGACCCCGGCGACGCGGCGCGGCCGGGCCCACTCCTGGAGCGCCTGGTCGATGGCGTGGTCGTGCAGCGCCCGGCGCAGCGCGGAGTCCGGCGTCGAGGGCCGCTGGGACCAGGCGTAGGCGCGCCCGTCGAAGGACGTGGTCCAGGTCGGGGCGTCGTACAGCTCCTCCACGGTGTACAGCGCCGTGCGGGCCGGGTCGGGGGCCGCCGCCGGGACCGGGCCCAGGACGGAGTCGAGGGCGGCGGCGTCCGGCACCGCCATCACGACCGCGCCCGCCGCGCGCGCCCGCTCGGCCTCCCCGGGCCCCCACTCGCAGCCCAGGAACGTCGCCCCGCCGAGGTCGCGCGCGTGCAGCGCCGCGGACCGGTCACGCAGGTCGACCCCGCGTACCCGCCAGCCCGACAGCGACCGTGCGCCCAGCGCGAGGCGCCGGTCGAGGTCGGCGAGGGAGTCGACGTCGACGATGCGCCCGCGGTGCTGCTCCACGCCAGCGAACCTACGCCCCGCCGTGGCCCCAGGGGGCCTGCGCCATCAGCTCGGCGAAGAGCGCGTGCTCGTCGACGGGCAGGCCGCGGGCGGTGAACCAGGCGCAGATGTTGGCACAGTCGCGCATCAGGAAGTCCGGGCCCTGCAGGTTGCCGACCAGGTCGACGCCCTGGCTGGTCACCACCCAGTCCGGGCGGCGCGCGTGCCGGTGACAGTCGTGGCCATGTCACGCTCCTCTCGACGGTGGGCGCCTCGCTGCGCCCCGCGGGGCAAGCATGGGCGGCCCGCAGCCGGTGCGGCAACGGGCTATCGGGCAGGCGGGCTCAGGCGTGCAGGCGGCTCGGCCCGGTCAGGCGGCGGAGTCGTGCGGCACCGCGAGGTCGGCGACCCGGTCCCAGCCGTCGTCGATGTGCACGACCGCGCGGCCCAGGCGCTGGAGCAGGCTGGCCGCGATCCCGGCGAGGTGCCCGGAGCGGCAGTGCACCCAGAGCTCGCCCGACGGCAGCAGCGGGCCGACCCGCTCGACGTCGTGGAGCGGCACGTGCACCGCGCCGGGCAGGTGCGCCTGCTCGTGCTCGGCGGCCTCCCGCACGTCGAGGAGCACCCGGGGCCGGGCGGGCTGCTGGTGCTGCTCGGCGGACCGGTCCCCGTGCTGGGCGGCCAGGTAGTCGGCCCAGGTGGCGCGGCGATAGCTCGCCGGCGGCGGCTCGGGCGGCAGCACGTGGGTGCCGACCCCGTCGACCCCGATGCGCGCCAGGGCGCGCAGCGCCGGCTCCAGCAGGGCGGGGGAGTCGGTGAGCAGCACGATGTCGTCGTGCCACGGCACCAGCCACCCGACGTGCGTCGCGAACTGCTCGGACCACTCGACGTTCACGCTGCCCGGGACGTGGGCGTCGGCGAACCGGGCCCGCTCGCGCAGGTCGATCACCCAGGACCCGGAGAGCACGGCGTCGGTGACCTCCTCGGCGGTGACCTGGCGGGCCGGACGCGGGGCGACCGCGGTCGGGGGTGCAGGGGTGGCGTCGCGCCGGTCGTCGAGGCTCATGGTCCCTCCCGCGCTCGCTCAGACAAAGTCCAGTGACTTAGTTCAGTTATACACGGCGCGTGCGTCCCGGCCAAGGGGCTGCGCGAGTAGGTTGGCCAGGTGCACCTCGCCCTCTCGCGTCGCCTGGCCGCGGCCGTCACGCCGCTGCTGCTGCTCCCGGTCCTGGTGGCCGCTCCGTCCGCGGCCCGGGTGGCCGACCCGGTGGCAGGTGCGGCCGGCATCGGCGACCCCTACTTCCCGCTCGACGGCAACGGCGGGTACGACGTCCAGCACTACGACGTGCGGGTCGCCTACGACTTCGACACCGGCCGGCTCCGGGGGCGCACCCAGGTGCGCCTCGAGGCGACCCGGTCGCTGCGCAGCCTCCACCTCGACCTGCTGCTCCCGGTCCGCTCGGTGCGGATCGACGGGCGGGCCGCCGAGTTCGATCGGCCGCAGCACCACGAGCTGCGGATCACCCCGCGCGAGCCGGTCGCGGCGGGTCGCGTGGTGAGCGTCGAGGTGCGCTATGCCGGCCGGCCGGCGCGCCTGTCGTACGCCGGGGAGGGCAACTGGCTCGCGGACGGCCAGGAGGTCGTCACCATGAACCAGCCGCACATGGCGCCGTGGTGGTTCCCGGCCAACGACCACCCGCTCGACAAGGCGACGATGGACGTCCGGGTGACGGTGCCGCGCGACCGGCAGGTGGTCTCCAACGGCACGCTCGTGGACCGCCGGGTCGTCGGGCGCCGGGCCACCACCCACTGGCGCTCGACGGACCCGATGGCGCCGTACCTCGCGTTCTTCGCCGCCGGGCGCTACGCCGTGGCGCGCGGCGTACACGACGGGCTGCCGTGGTACGTCGCGGTGTCGAAGGAGCTGCGCCGTCCGGTCGCGCGGCGCGCGATGAGGCTGATGAAGCGGACCCCGACGATCACGCAGTGGGCCGAGTCGGTGCTGGGGGACTACCCGTTCGAGAGCACCGGCGGGCTCACGACGTCGCTGCGCCCCGGCTTCGCGCTGGAGAACCAGACCCGGCCGACCTATCCGGTGCTGCAGTCGCAGCGGGTGGTGACGGTGGTCCACGAGATCGCCCACCAGTGGTTCGGCGACTCCGTCGCCCTGGCGCGGTGGCGCGACATCTGGCTCAACGAGGGCGCCGCGACCTTCATGGAGGTGCTGTGGACCGAGGAGCGCGGCGGCACCTCGGGGCAGGACTGGCTGGTCGAGCAGCACGAGGCCTGGTCGCCCGAGCGGGGCTTCTGGCAGGTGCGCGTCGACGACCCCGGCCCGCAGCGGATCTTCGACACGCCCGTCTACCTGCGCGGGGGGATGGCCTTCCAGGCGCTGCGGCACCGCATCGGCGAGCAGGACTTCCGCGCCCTGCTGCGCACCTGGGTGCAGGAGCGCGCGCAGGGGCACGGCACCACCGAGGAGTTCGTCGCGCTCGCCGAGCAGGTCAGCGGCGAGGACCTCGACGGCTTCTTCGAGGCGTGGCTGCGAGCTCCGCGCCCGCCGGCCCGCACCGCCGCAAACGGCTTCTGAGCACTCCGCGAGGTCCCCCAGGTCACTGGTCCGGGAGGGTCCTCGCCGCACCGTCGGCGCCAGACGGCACGATGGGCCCCGATGACGACGCACACGCCGGCCGAGGTCCTCTCCCGGGTCTTCGGCTACGACGCCTTCCGCGGAGACCAGGCCCAGATCATCGACACCGTCGTCGCGGGCGGGGACGCGCTGGTGCTGATGCCCACCGGTGGCGGCAAGTCGCTGTGCTACCAGATCCCGGCGCTGGTACGGCCCGGCACGGGGATCGTCATCTCCCCGCTGATCGCGCTGATGCAGGACCAGGTCGACGCGCTGGAGGCGCTCGGCGTCCGCGCGTCTTTCCTCAACTCCACGCAGTCGGCCGAGGAGCGCCGCTCGGTCGAGGCGGCGTACGTCGCGGGTGAGCTCGACCTGCTCTACCTGGCCCCGGAGCGGCTCTCGGTGCCCTCGACCGTGGCGCTGCTGGAGCGCGGCACGATCTCGCTGTTCGCGATCGACGAGGCGCACTGCGTGTCGTCGTGGGGCCACGACTTCCGGCCCGACTACCTGGCGCTCGCGATCCTGGGGGAGCGGTGGCCCGGCGTACCCCGGATCGCGCTGACCGCAACGGCGACCGAGGCGACCCGCGCCGACATCGTGGCCCGCCTCGGCCTCGGCGGGGCGCGGGTGTTCGTGTCGTCGTTCGACCGGCCCAACATCGAGTACCGCATCGTGGCCAAGGACAACCCGCGCCAGCAGCTGCTGGAGCTGCTGCGCACCGAGCACGCCGGCGACTCGGGCATCGTCTACTGCCTGTCGCGGCGCTCGGTGGAGGAGGCCGCGCAGTTCCTCTCCCGCAACGGGATCCCGGCGCTGCCCTACCACGCCGGCATGGACGCCCGGCAGCGCGCGGAGCACCAGTCCCGCTTCCTGCGCGAGCCCGGGCTGGTCATGTGCGCGACCATCGCGTTCGGCATGGGCATCGACAAGCCCGACGTGCGGTTCGTCGCCCATCTCGACCTGCCGAAGTCGGTCGAGGGCTACTACCAGGAGACCGGCCGCGCGGGGCGCGACGGCAACCCGGCCACGGCGTGGCTGGCCTACGGGCTCGCCGACGTCGTGCAGCAGCGCAAGATGGTGCAGACCTCCGACGGCGACGCCGCCCACAAGCGCCGCCTCGGGGCCAACCTCGACGCGATGCTCGCCCTCTGCGAGACCGTGGAGTGCCGTCGCGGGCAGCTGCTGGCCTACTTCGGCCAGCCCGGTGGCTCGGCCTGCGGCAACTGCGACACGTGCACGGCGCCGCCGGAGACCTGGGACGGCACCGTCGCTGCCCAGAAGTTCCTCTCCGCGATCGTCCGCCTCGCCCAGCGCCGCCAGCGCTACGGCGCCGGCCACGTCATCGACATCCTGCTCGGCAAGGCCAACGAGCGGATCGTCAACCTCGACCACACCTCGCTGAGCGTCTACGGCATCGGCACCGAGCTCGACGAGCGGCAGTGGCGCGGCGTCGTGCGACAGCTCCTCGCGCAGCGGCTGCTGACCGTGGGTGACGACGGCTACGGGACGTTGGAGCTCACCGAGGACTCCTCCGCCGTGCTGCGCGGCGAGCGCGAGGTGCGCCTGCGCCACGAGGTCGCGCCGTCCTCGACCCGCCGCTCGCGGTCGTCGACGCGGAAGGCCAAGCCCGACGACGTACCGCTCGACGCGGCGGGGGAGCAGCTCTTCGAGCAGCTCCGCGCCTGGCGCGCCGCGACCGCCAAGGAGGCCGGCCTCCCGGCGTACGTCGTGTTCCACGACGCCACGCTGCGCCAGATCGCGGCCATGCGTCCCACCGCCCGCGAGCAGCTCGCCGGGATCTCCGGGCTGGGTGCCGCCAAGCTCGAGAAGTACGGCGAGGCGCTGCTCGGCGTCACTGCGGGTTAGGCCTGGCCTAGTCGCGGTACAGCGGTACGTCCTCGCCGTAGCGCACCTCTCGGACTGCTCCGGGTAGCGCGCTTGCCAAGGCGCGGGACGCCTCGATCGAGCAACCCACGGTGAACTCGATCTCCTCGTCGACCTCGCAGGCCAGGCACCATGCCTGGTCGGCGGGCCAGACGAGGTGAGGTTCTTGATAGTGGCCCTGCGCGGTGCCGTACCACGCCAGCGCCGGCGCGTCCCTGAGGTCGCTGACGGGGCCGGTGAAGAGCAGCATCTCTCGGTTCGGAATCGCCACGCGCGGGGCCTCGGGGATCGGCCCCCGACTCGTCCAGCCCTCCCAGATCGCGGCGTATCCGCGCTGGGGCGTCGCCGTGTGATCTGCCAAGGTCGCGAGTGCTGTGCGGAGGGTTGGATCCTCGCCGTCCCAGTCGGTGTCGTGATCGAAGGCGATCCGCACGTAGACGTCGAAGCCGGGTGGGCCGTAGCGAACGAGGTCCCACCAATCGACATCGGAGCGACGCAGCCATCGGGCCGGGTCCGCTGTCGTTGCCGCTCTGACCTTCGACATGCGCCCAGTCTGGGGCAGCCACGGTGGAACGGGCGCACTTCCGGCCCAGAGCGGCAACCACATTCGGCAGTGCACAGATGGGGTAAACCGCTCGATCTCGAACGCATGTTCGACTAGACTGAAGGAGTCATCCCGCAGCTCTCGGAGGCTCGCATGGCTCACCCGATCCGCCTCGCCGCCCGCGAGCTCGAGGGTGTGCTGAAGTCCGTCGCCGACATCAACCCGGCCTTCATGACCACCCCCGACAAGGCGGCCGCGCTGGTGGAGCTCGCCGCGGTGGAGGCGCGGGTGGCGGAGCTGCGGCTGCGGGTCACCGCGGATGCCGGTGACGTCGCCGACGAGTCGGGCGCCCGGGACGCGGGTGCGTGGGCCGCGGTCGCCACGCATCGGCGCCGCGGCGACTGTGCCGCCGAGCTCCGCCTCGCCCTGGCGCTCGCGGAGCGGCCGGTGCTGGCGGGTGCGTTGCGCGACGGGCGGGCCAACCTCGACCAGGCGCACGTCATCGCCGCCGCCCTGGACAACCTGCCGCGCGAGGTGTCCGTGGAGGTGGTCGACCAGGCCGAGGCCGTGCTGGTGGAGTACGCCGACCGCTTCGACCCCACCGAGCTGAGCCGCCTGGGCCGCCGGATCCTCGACGTGATCGCGCCGGAGATCGCCGAGGCCGCCGAGGCCCGCCGGCTGGCCGACCTCGAGGCGTCCGCCCGTCGGCGCATGCGCCTGCGGCTCCGCGCCCTCGGCGACGGCACGACTCGCATCAGCGGGTTGATCCCCGACGTCTACGCCGCCCGGCTCGCGACCTACCTCCACGCGTTCACCAACCCCCGCCGCGAGGACGCCGCCTCCCCGTCCCCGGAGGCGCCGCGCGAGCCGCGCACCCCGTACGGCCGTCGCGCCGCCCAGGCGTTCTGCCAGCTCCTGGAGACCCTCGACCCGACCCGCCTCCCGATCCACGGCGGCGACGCCACCACGCTGATGGTGACCATGTCGCTGGCCTCGCTGCGCGCCGACCTGGCCAGCGCGACGTTGGGCAACCCCGCCCCGGGCGACTCCCACGACCGCATCACCGCCGAGGAGGCCCGCCGCCTCGCCTGCACCGCCCAGATCGTCCCCGCGGTGCTCGGCGGGAAGGGCGAGGTCCTCGACCTCGGCCGCTCCCAGCGCCTCTTCACCCGCGCCCAGCGCCGCGCCCTCGCCCTCCGCGACGGCGAGTGCCGCGCCGAGGGCTGCCACATCCCGGCACCCTGGTGCGAAGCCCATCACGCCGGCTCCCCCTGGGCAGCGGGCGGCCGCACCGACCTCGCCGACGGGCTCCTCCTCTGCCCCCACCATCACCACCGGGCTCACGACCCGAGGTTCGCCACCGATCGGCTGGCCGACGGGGGAGTCAGGTTCCATCGGCGGACGTAGATCGGCGGGGCCGTCCCAGCCACTTCGCGGACCGGTCGAACAGCAGCCTGCGACCCCGCTACCAGCCGCGTCGTGACCCGGCAATCCGGCTGCGTCCGGTCAATCCGGGTGCAGGCTGCATGCGCCTTCCGTAGCCTCGGTCGCCGGCCTGCCCAACGCGCGGCGCTGGTACCGCGCGTCACTGCCCCTAGGGATGGCAGCACCGTTCGAGTCGGGCCAGGCTCCAGGGCTTCGTCCGGACGTCTATGTCCGGACGAACCCCGAAACTCGTTCTGCAGACTCCCTTGACACAGAGGGGAGCCAGATCGGTGCGCCCGACTCGCGGTGGCATGACGCACCGGGCCGTGCGCTCATCGCGGCAGAAGCGGACCTTCTGTGCAACCGTGAGGCGTGCTCGAACGTCCCATGCCTGTGAGGCACCCGCGACTGGCCGCTGCGAATCTTCTGCTCCTGGCGCTTGTCGTCGCCTGCGGCGAAGATGACAGCGCCGATGCCGACCCCAGTTCGAGCGGGAACGGTCCAGTCGTCGCGCACCGTGCTGAGGGAGACGGTTCTGGCGACGGCGCACTGATCGAGGGTTCACTGGCAATGTCCGGCGGGTGCCTGTTGGTGGGCGATCTCCCGGTTGTCTGGCCATACGGAACCACGTGGGATGCGGAAGCCCAAGTAGTCCGGTTGTCCGACGGCGAAGTGGTCGCCTCGGGCGGTCGAGTTAGCGGTGGTGGCGGCTACCACTACTTAGGCGACCTTGCAGCCGAATTCGCCGAGCCGCTGGCGGACTGCCCGACGAACAAGTATGAGGAAGTCGCGATGTTCAATGCCGGGGAGCAGATCACCGTCACCGAATAGTGCATGTTCGCAGCGGCAGGTGCGGAAGTTTCGAAGCGCCGGCCTCCTACGCACGCTCGCTCATCGGCAGATCCGTGTGTCCGGATCGCGGCGGATCGACGCATCAGTTGGCGGGCGCTACACGGCGAATGACGCGGCTGACGACAGCTGGCGGTTTCTCCTTGGCGAGCGGTCGGGGCGCCAAACCAATCACCGCTTATGCGCGCTATCGGACCCACTCGTGGGAACAGCTTGGGCAAACGATAGTTTCGCCACTCTTCGCTACAGCAGGTCGCCGAGCCAGATTGTAAACGTAAGAGAGGCCGCGGTCTTGAGGCCATTGACCACCTCCTCGCACCCAGATGGACACCTTGGCGAACTTCGACGCGTTACTTTTCGCCCCGTCTTCGGTGAGCCCACGGCGGAGCATCTCCAGTCGGACCAGCTCGTAGATCGTGGTCTTCGAATCCTGTGTAGCTGCTGCTTTCAGACAGGCATCATGGAACGCGCGACTGGCTGCTTTGACGTCTCGCTGATTGAGTTCGGCCCCCTCGGCAGCCTTCTCGGCGTACTCGGTCATGCTCCGAGCGTCTCACGGTTCCCGCGCCTCACAGAGCAGAATGCCGAGGGGTGATGGTCGGCCGGACGACAGATTCAGACCGATCGTCGCGGCCACGGGCCAGACCGTACGGGCTCCGTGTTGAACTCACCGACGGCCGGCGTAGGCGGCGGGATGATGCACCTCAATGTTCCTGTCGCCGATCGATGTAGCAGTCTCTGGCGCATTCGCGTCCGCCAGGCATGAACGCGTCGTACGGTGCCGGCATGACGCCCCGATTCGCCGTCGTCACGGCCGCGCTCGCGCTTTCGGCGTGCCTTACTTCGTGCGGAGACGAGCGGGGCTCGGGCACGGCCGGGTCGACCGAAGCCGCGGAGACCGACACCCAGGACCCTGCCGCGGCGGAGGCCGAGATGGTGTCCCGCGCCGAGCACCTGGTGATCGGGGAGCTGGGCGACGCACCTATCTGGGAGGGCGTGACCGCCAACGGCACCGTCATGGATGCGGAGACCGTCTGCGTGGACCGCACGTACGGGCCTACGGGCGGCTTGGACGGGGATGGCGGCAGCGCGGGCTACGTCGTGGTCGCCTTCCCCGGAGAGGAACTCGGCGAGCCGCAGGACGGCAAGTGCAAGGACTTCGCTCCTGAGCCGGAGGTCGAGCCGGTGCCGGTTGACGTTCCCGCCGAGGTAGAAGGCGACCCGGGCCTTCTGGTCAGGACTGACTACGGTGCTGAGTGGCCGCTGAAGGTCGACTACGCGGTCTTGTCGTGCGAGAGCAAGACGGTAATGGGTCGCGGGCTCTTGATCGTCACCATGGAGGACCCTGACGGCAACGCATACGCCGTCAATGGGACCGCGCAGGATCACACTGACCTCCCCGGCATCGGGCCCATATGGGCAGATGACCCGGACGTCAATGGCTTGAAGATCGACATCAGCCCGGTCATCAATGCCGGCCTGGCGCTCTGCAGCTGAGCCTCCGGCACCGCGGCGGGCTCGGGTGGCTCACTCGTCCGTGGCTACATGCCAGGACCTATATCGACGCGGCAGTGTCAAAGTGGTGGCCGGCACCGACGCCAGTCGCGGCCTCTAGGTGGCCGTCCATGCGGGGAGCCTGCCAGTCGCGTCCTGAAGGGACTACATCTGCGCCTAGATGACTCTCGTCGGTGCAGACGCTTGGCGGCGGGAAGACGCAGCTATAGACCACGGGCAGCGCAGGGGACTGCCATCCGGAATGCGAGTAGGGACGGCGGCTCATGACCGGGGGGCGTGGTGACGCTAACCCCGTACTGCTGTGCCGCTGATGCGTTGGTACTCCCTCACCGACTTGATCGGGGGCAGCGCGAGCAGGAGCACGAGGTATCCGAGCACTGTCGCGGCGATGAAGAGCAGCATCGGAATGCCTTCTCCGAGCGGGGCCAGGACTCCCGCGACGAGGAACGCGGCGCCCACCGAGATTCCTCGCACCCATGCGGCGTCGAAGCCGCCGCGCGCGGCGATGCCCAGGCAAGCCCCGCCGAGCCATTTGCCTTCCGTGATCCGAGCCCAGAACGGGCCACGCTGCGGGGATGGTTGTGGATGGCTAGCCGGGTCGGGCGTAATCGCCCCGGCTTGATCGAGAATCGTCAGCATTTGGTCCTCGTCCACCGCAGTGTCCGGGGTGGCGTAGAACGGTTCGAGGTGGTCGCCGATTGAGGCTTCGAGGTCACGGAGGGTCTCGTCGGATTCGGGCTCTGCGCAGAGCGCGGTGCGTGCCCGATCCAGGTAGTCCAGGAGTTCCGCGTGCGCGTCGTCGGTGAGTACGAACACGCGTGCATGTCCAGCCAGTCGCATGTGTTGTGTGCTCATGAGTGTCGTCCAATCTGTTCAATCGTGTCCGTCAGGTCTCTCCAGTACGCCCTAAACTCGGATAGCTGCCGCTCTCCTGCCGGGGTCAGGCTGAGATACTTCCGTGGCGGCCCTGATGAGGATTCCCGCCATTCGTGCGTTACCGCCCCCTCGCGACCAAGCTTGGTCAGCAGCGGGTAGAGGGTGCCTTCCTGCGCAGGGAAGCCCGCGTCCCGCAGCGCCGCGACAATTTCTGCCGGGTAGCGCTGCCGACGGTCCAGCGCTGTCAGCACCAGTGGCTCCAGCATCCCCCTGCGTAAAGCCGCCATCCGCGGATTCTCGCTCATGCAAGTACCTTAGCAGTCACAAGTACTGATCAGCAACCAACAACCCGCACCCTTGAGTGGCCCGCAGGGTGCCTTCGGTGCAAGGTTTGACACCGCTCGGCGGCGACCGGGGTAGCCGCGTCCTTCTGGGCGGAAAGACACTCATCCGCCCGACCATTCCGATATGGCACGCGGGCGAAGGATCACTGAGAAGTGCCCATCACGCGGGGTCAGACCACCGCTGACGCGTCGTACACCCAACTCGTATCAGCGGAAGCGAGTGACTCGACCCACGACGCGGGGGCGTGGTTCATGATCGCGGCGTAGTCCCAGTAGTCCTTCCACAGGCACACGCGGCCGTCGCGGACGCGGTGGACGGTGGCGAAGGGGAGGGTGAGGACCTCGCCGGTGGCGAAGGTCCAGGTCTCGGAGTGCTCGTACATCACGTTGCCATCCGCGTCGGCGACGAGGAGTCCGTCGTGGTTCTCATAGGCCGCGAGCTCGCCCCAGCCGACCTTCAACCGCTTGGCGATGTCGTCCGGGCCGCGGGCCGACAGCGTCGGGCCGAGGGGCATGTCCATGTAGACGCAGTCCTCGGTGACCCACTCGGCGAGGCCGTCGTAGTCGCGCGCCGACAGCGTGCGCCACAGGCCGCGCACGGCCTCCTCGGGCGTGCGGGTCACGACGCGACGTCCGCGGCGGTACGACGGGTCGCGGCGAGGGGCTCGCGTGACTCCTCGCCAGCGCGCAGGAAGCGGCCGGTGCGCTCGCGGCGCAGCGGCTCGCCGGGAGCACCGTCGCGCCACACCACGCGGCCGCCGACCATCACCAGCGGGACCGTGGCGTCGTTGCGGTTGACCATCCGGGAGAGGCCGCCGTACTGCTCGACAGGCTCCTCGGCGTACTCCTCGAGGGAGTCGTCGAGGCGGGTCGGGTCGATGAGCACCAGGTCGGCGCGGTCGCCCTCGCGCAGGTGGCCGGCGTCGAGGGCGTACCAGTCGGCGAGCTCGCCGGTCAGCCGGTGCACCACCTGCTCCATCGACAGGAACGGGCGGCCCGCCTGCTCGGCGTCGCGGGCGTGCTTGAGCAGGCGCAGCCCGAAGTTGTAGAAGGCCATGTTGCGCAGGTGCGCACCGGCGTCGGAGAACCCCATCTGCACGCTCGGGGTCTGCGCCAGCTTGCGCAGCACATCGGGGCGGTGGTTGGAGATCGTGGTGCGCCAGCGCACCGCGGTGCCGTGCTCGAGCACCAGGTCGAGGAACGCGTCGACCGGGTGCTGCCCGCCGCGCTCCACCCCGACCTCGCCGAAGGACTTGCCGACCACGGAGGCGTCGGGGCACGCGACGATCTCGGCGTCGAAGAAGTCGCGGTGCCAGACGCGGGGGCCGTACTTGGACTCGTAGTCCTTGCGGAAGCGAGCCCGGTACGCCGGGTCGCGCATGAGCTCGTCGCGGGCCAGCTTCTCCTGCAGGTGCAGGGCGGCCGCGCCGGAGCCGAACTCCTCGAAGATCACCAGGTCGATGCCGTCGGCGTAGACCTCGAACGGCACCGGCAGGTGCTGCCAGCGGAAGTCCGCCCCGAGTCGGTTCACGGTCCCCGCGAGCAGGCGCATCAGGTGGATGATGAACGGGATCGCCTTGATGTCGGCGGCGGAGAGCAGGCTGGTGCGCAGCGGCTTGCCGCGCAGCCCGATCGAGCCGAGCGCCTGGGTCACGATCGTGTGCGGGTGCGAGGCGTCGGGTCCGGCCTGCAGCACCCGCTCGCGGCGGCGCAGGATCGAGCGCAGCCCGCGCATCTCGCGCCACTTCGCATACGTCGAGGGCAGGGTGCGCGAGCGGCACAGGTCGCCGTCGAGCTTGTCGAAGAGCAGCTGCTGGGCCGACATGCCGACGAACCCGGCGTCGAGCGCCTCGGTCAGCCGCGCCTCCATCCAGGCCTGCTCGGCGCGCGTCGGTCGTACGTCGTCGCGGGTCGCGCGGTCCAGCCCCATCGCCGCGGTGCGGATGTCGGAGTGCCCGAGGAACGCGGCGAGGTTGGGCCCCAGCGGCAGCGACTCCAGGCCCGCGACGTACTCCTGCGCCGAGCTCCACGTCTGGCGGCGCTCGAGGTTGTCGATGACGTGCTGGCGCGGGATCGCCTCCACCCGGCCGAACAGGTCGCCCGCGTCGACCGGCCCCACGTGCACCGTGGACAGCGAGCACGAGCCGATCAGGATCGTGGTCACCCCGTGGCGCAGCGACTCGCGCAGGTCGGGCTCCTCGAGCACCTCGACGTCGTAGTGGGTGTGGATGTCGAGCATGCCCGGGACCACCCACTTCCCGGCGGCGTCGACGACGTCTGGACAGCCCGTCTCGTCGAGCGGGTCGGCGGACAAGGTGGCGACGCGGCCGTCGGTGATGCCGAGGTGGCGTACGGCCGAGGGGCCGCCCGTCCCGTCGAACCAGCGGGCGCCGCGGATGATGGTGTCATACGTCACACCGCATTCGAACCCGCTTCCTGACACACGTCAAGCGTTCGTGCGCGACGGCGGCTCAGCGCCCCCTCAGCGCGTCCTCAGCGACGGCTGCGACCATGGCCCGCGTGAGAGACGTCGTGATCCTCGGTTCGACCGGTTCCATCGGCACCCAGGCGCTGGAGCTGGTGCGCGCCAACCCCGACCGGTTCCGGGTGGTCGCCCTGACCGCCGGAGGGTCCAACCCCCAGCTGTTCGAGGCCCAGGTGGCAGAGTTCGCGCCGGCGCTCTCGGGCCTGGGGGAGCAGGCCTCGGTCGAGGCCGCCGGCATGGCGTGCGACGTGGTGCTCAACGGCATCACCGGCGCGGTCGGCCTGCGTCCCACGCTGGCCGCGCTCGACGCCGGCAACACCCTCGCGCTGGCCAACAAGGAGTCGCTGATCATCGGCGGCCCGCTGGTGCGCGAGCGCGCCAAGCCCGGGCAGATCGTCCCCGTCGACAGCGAGCACAGCGCGATCGCGCAGAGCCTGCGCGCCGGCCGCGCCGAGGAGGTGCGCCGCCTGGTGCTGACCGCCAGCGGGGGACCGTTCCGCGGCCGCACCCGCGAGCAGCTGCTCGAGGTGACCCCCGCCCAGGCGCTGGCCCACCCCAACTTCGCGATGGGCACGGTGGTCACCACCAACTCCGCGACCCTGGTCAACAAGGGCCTGGAGGTCATCGAGGCCCACCTGCTCTTCGACGTGCCCTTCGACCGCATCGACGTCGTGGTCCACCCCCAGCAGCTGATCCACTCCATGGTCGAGTTCGTCGACGGCGCCGTGGTCGCCCAGATCGGGCTGCCCACGATGATGGTCCCGATCGCGATGGGCATGGCCTGGCCCGACCGGGTCCCCGACGCCGAGGCCGCGGTGGACTGGACCAAGGCCGCCGACTGGCGCTTCGAGCCGCTCGACGACGTGGCGTTCCCCGCCGTACGCCTGGCGCGGGAGGCGGGGCAGCGCGGGGCCACCGCGCCGGCGGTCTACAACGCCGCCAACGAGGTGTGCGTCGAGGCCTTCCACGCGGGCCGGATGCGCTTCGTCGACATCGTGCCCACGATCGAGGCCGTCCTGGGTGCGCACGACGTACGCTCGACGATGTCGCTCACCGTCGACGACGTGCTCGCCGCCGACTCCTGGGCGCGCGCAGAAGCCACCCGCACCATTGCCGAGGGACCCGCATGACCGTTCTGCTCTACATCGCCGGCGTGCTCATCTTCGTCGTCGCGATCCTGGCCTCGATCGGCCTGCACGAGCTGGGCCACATGATCCCGGCCAAGCGCTTCGGTGCGAAGGTCACGCAGTACTTCATCGGCTTCGGGCCCACGGTCTGGAGCAAGCAGGTCGGTGAGACCGAGTACGGCGTCAAGGCGATCCCGCTCGGCGGCTACGTCAAGATCGTCGGGATGCTGCCGCCGGGCGCCTCCGAGCTCGCCGAGTCCCAGCACCTCGACGAGCACGGCCAGCAGGTCACGGTCGTGCGCAAGTCCAACACCGGCATGTTCACCCAGCTGATCTCCGACGCCCGCGCGGCCGAGTGGGAGCTGGTCGGCCCCGAGGACCGCGACCGGCTGTTCTACCAGCTGCCGTCGTGGAAGAAGATCGTCGTGATGGCCGGCGGGCCGACGGTCAACATCCTGATCGCGTTCTTCCTCTTCTGGACCATCTTCGCCACCTACGGCACCCGCGAGGTCGTGCCCGACGAGGGCCGCCCGGTGCTGGAGACCGTCTCCCAGTGCGTCATCCCGTACGCCGACCTGCGCACCACCTGCGAGGCCGGCGACCCGCCCAGCCCGGCCTACGAGGCGGGCCTGCGCCCCGGCGACGAGATCGTCTCCTTCAACGGCACCCCGGTCACCGACTGGTCGCAGCTGCGCGAGCTGATCCGCGACAACGACGACGGCCAGGCGCGCATCACCTACCTGCGCGACGGCCAGGAGCTGAGCGGCACCACCAGCACCACCGTCGAGGCGCGCCCGGTCGACGACACCGGCGAGACCGTCCGCGAGGTCGGCTTCCTCGGCGTCACCCCGACCTCGCACGTGCAGGTCACCAAGGGCGGCCCGCTCTACACGCTGGACCAGATGGGCGACATGACCGTGCGCACGGTCGAGGCGCTGGCGACCCTGCCGGTCAAGGTCTGGGACGTCGGCCAGGCCATCCTCGGCCTCGAGGAGCGCGCCGCCGACAGCCCGGTGAGCATCGTGGGCGGCGGCCGGCTGGCCGGCGAGACGGTCTCGCACGAGGAGTTCCCGGTCCTCGAGAAGACGATGTTCGTGCTCAGCCTGATCGCGGGCTTCAACTTCTTCATCGGCATGTTCAACTTCGTGCCGCTGCTGCCCCTGGACGGCGGCCACATCGCCAGCGCGCTCTACGAGTGGGTGCGTCGCGGCCTCGCCCGGCTGCGCCGCCGGCCCGACCCCGGGTACGTCGACGCGGCGCGCCTGCTGCCGGTCGCGTACGTCGTGGGGCTGGCGATGCTCGTCATGGGTGTGGTGCTGATCATCGGTGACCTCGTCGTACCCCTGCGCCTGGGCGCCTGAGGCCAGGCACCCGCCGGTACTCTTGCGCCCATGAGCACCATCAGCCTCGGCATGCCCGCCGCCCCTCCGCCGGTGCTCGCACCGCGCCGGACCACCCGCCAGATCCAGGTCGGGACGGTCGGGGTGGGCAGCGAGCACCCCGTCTCGGTGCAGTCGATGACCACGACGCTGACCAGCGACGTGAACAGCACGCTGCAGCAGATCGCCGAGCTGACCGCCGCGGGCTGCGACATCGTGCGCGTCGCCTGCCCCAGCGCCGACGACGCCGCGGCGCTGCCCGCGATCGCGCGCAAGTCGCAGATCCCGGTGATCGCCGACATCCACTTCCAGCCGAAGTACGTCTTCGCCGCGATCGAGGCCGGCTGCGCCGCGGTGCGCGTCAACCCCGGCAACATCAAGAAGTTCGACGACCAGGTCAAGGAGATCGCCCAGGCGGCCAACGACCACGGCACGTCGATCCGGATCGGCGTCAACGCCGGCAGCCTCGACAAGCGGCTGCTGGAGAAGTACGGCAAGGCCACCCCCGAGGCGCTGGTCGAGTCCGCGATCTGGGAGGCGAGCCTGTTCGAGGAGCACGGCTTCCGCGACTTCAAGATCTCGGTCAAGCACAACGACCCCGTCGTGATGGTGCGCGCCTACGAGCTCCTCGCCGAGGCCGGCGACTGGCCGCTGCACCTCGGCGTCACCGAGGCCGGGCCGGCGTTCCAGGGCACCATCAAGTCCGCCACCGCGTTCGGCGCGCTGCTCAGCAAGGGCATCGGCGACACGATCCGGGTCTCCCTCTCGGCACCGCCGGTCGAGGAGGTCAAGGTCGGCATCCAGATCCTGCAGTCGCTCAACCTGCGCCCGCGCAAGCTCGAGATCGTCTCCTGCCCCTCCTGCGGGCGGGCCCAGGTCGACGTCTACACGCTGGCCGAGCAGGTCACCGCGGGCCTCGACGGCCTCGAGGTGCCGCTGCGGGTGGCCGTGATGGGCTGCGTCGTCAACGGTCCGGGGGAGGCCCGCGAGGCCGACCTCGGCGTGGCGTCGGGCAACGGCAAGGGACAGATCTTCGTCAAGGGCGAGGTCATCAAGACCGTGCCGGAGTCGAAGATCGTGGAGACCCTCATCGAGGAGGCCATGCGCATCGCGGAGGGCATGGAGGCCGTCGACGGTGCCGGCGCCGAGGTCACCGTCTCCTGAGACCAAGCGGGACTCGGCCGCCACACGGCCGGGTCCCGGTCGTAGGCTGCCCCCGTGCTGACGATGCAGCAGGGGATCCGCCCGCTGGGCGCGCCCGACCTGGACGCCTTCCTGGCCCTTGCTGCGCTCGACCCGGTCGTGAACGTCTTCGCCGACCACCGGGCCCGCACGACCCACCTGGAGCCGCGCTGGCTCGGCGGGGAGATGTGGGGCCGCTTCGTCGACGGCCGGCTGGTCGCGGCCTGCCACGTCGGCGCCAACCTGGTGCCGGTGGGCGCCACCGAGGAGGACGCCCGGCTCTTCGCCGAGCGCGCCCTGGAGCGGGGGCGCACGGTCTCCACCATCGTGGGCCCGCACGACGCCGTGCGCGCCTTCTGGGACGGCGTCGCCGACGTCTGGGAGGAGCCGCGCGAGGCGCGCTGGGAGCAGCCGCACCTGGAGCTGGCCGGCCCGCCGCTGGTGGAGCCGGACCCCGAGGTGCGGCGTACGACGCCCGCGGACCTCGACGAGCTCTACCCGGCCTGCGTGGCGATGTACACCGAGGAGGTCGGGGTCTCCCCGGAGGAGGGCGGCGGCGCCAGCCTCTACCGCGCCCGGGTGCAGCAGCTGATGAGCCGCGGCTGGTCCTTCGCCCGCTTCGACGAGCGCGGTCGGCTGGTGTTCAAGGCGGAGGTCGCCTGCGCCTCGCCGTACGCCGCCCAGATCCAGGGCGTGTGGGTGCCCCCGCACCGGCGCGGCGAGGGCCTGGCCACCCACGGCATGGCCGCGGTCGCGGAGATCGTGCGTCGCGAGATCGCTCCGGTGGCCTCGCTCTACGTCAACGACTGGAACCGCTCCGCACGCCACAGCTACGCCACGGCCGGCTTCGTGGAGACCGCCCGGTTCTCCACGATCATGTTCTGAGGCGACCCGCTCCGGACGCCCGGCACCGGCCTCCACGGTGACGCGGCCCTCGTCACAGGGGAACTGGTTCGAGGCGTCACAGGCCCCGGCCCTACCCTGATCCCATGATCTTGCGGATGTCGAGCCTGTTCGTGCGGACCCTGCGGGAGGATCCCGCGGACGCGGAGGTCCCGAGCCACCGGCTCCTCGTCCGGGCGGGCTACATCCGGCGCGCCGCGCCGGGCATCTACAGCTGGCTGCCGCTCGGCCTGCGCGTGCTGCGCAAGATCGAGGGCATCGTGCGCGAGGAGATGGACGCCATCGGCGCCCAGGAGGTCTCCTTCCCGGCCCTGCTGCCCCGGGAGCCCTACGAGGCCACGAACCGCTGGACCGAGTACGGCGACAACCTGTTCCGCCTCCAGGACCGCCGGGGCAACGACTACCTGCTCGGCCCCACCCATGAGGAGATGTTCACCCTCCTGGTCAAGGAGATGTACTCCTCCTACAAGGACCTGCCGCTCTCGATCTACCAGATCCAGCAGAAGTACCGCGACGAGGCGCGTCCGCGCGCCGGGCTGCTGCGCGGACGCGAGTTCACCATGAAGGACTCCTACTCCTTCGACGTGGACGAGGCCGGCCTGGAGCAGAGCTACCAGAACCACCGCGACGCCTACGTGCGGATCTTCGACCGCCTCGGCTTCGACTACGCCATCGTCAAGGCCACCGCAGGGGCGATGGGCGGGTCGCGCTCGGAGGAGTTCCTCGCCAAGGCCGCCGTCGGCGAGGACACCTACGTGCGCTGCACCAGCTGCGACTACGCCGCGAACGTCGAGGCGGTGCAGGTGCGCCCCGGGGTGCCCGTCGGCCACGACGACGCACCGGCCGCCCACGTGGAGGACACCCCGGCCACGCCGACCATCGACTCGCTGGTCGACCACCTCAACCACGCCTTCCCGCGCGCGGACCGCCCCTGGACGGCCGGCGACACGCTGAAGAACGTCCTGGTCGTGCTGCGCCACCCCGACGGCACCCGCGAGCCGCTCGCCATCGGCCTGCCCGGCGACCGCGAGGTCGACGCCAAGCGGCTCGAGGGCCAGCTCGAGCCGATCGAGGTCGAGCCCTTCGACGAGGCGGAGTTCGCCAAGCACCCGACCCTGGTCAAGGGCTACATCGGCCCCGGCGTGCTGGGGGAGGAGAACGCCTCCGGCATCCGCTACCTCGTCGACCCCCGCGTCGTCGAGGGCACCCGCTGGGTCACCGGCGCCGACCAGGACGGCCGGCACGTGATCGACCTGGTCGCGGGCCGCGACTTCACCCCCGACGGCACCATCGAGGCCGCCGACGTCCGTGACGGCGACGAGTGCCCCGCCTGCGCCGAGGGCGTCCTCGAGACCGCCCGCGGCATCGAGATGGGCCACATCTTCCAGCTCGGCCGCAAGTACGCCGAGGCGCTCGGCCTCGAGGTGCTCGACGAGAACGGCAAGCGGGTCACGGTCACGATGGGCTCCTACGGCATCGGCTGCACCCGCGCGGTCGCGGCCATCGCGGAGGGCACCCTCGACGAGCACGGCCTGAGCTGGCCGCGCAACGTCGCGCCCGCCGACGTGCACCTGGTGGCCGCCGGCAAGGACGAGGCCGTCTTCGCCGCCGCGGAGCGGATCGCGCACGAGCTGTCCTCGCAGGGCGTCGAGGTCCTCTACGACGACCGGGCCGGCAAGGTCAGCCCCGGCGTGAAGTTCAAGGACGCCGAGCTGATCGGCGTCCCGACCATCGTCGTGGTCGGCAAGAACCTGGCCCAGGACGGGACCGTCGAGGTGCGTGATCGGCGTACGGGGGACAAGGCGGCCGTCGCTGCCGACCACGTCGTCGACCACATCGTCCAGGTCGTCCGCCGCGTGCGGGCCTGAGCAGGAGCAGCAGGACAATGAGCAGGATCTCGGACCCCTTCCTCGCCTCGAAGGTGACGACCGCCGAAGCCGCCGCGGAGCTCATCGGCCCCGGCGACTCGGTCGGCATCAGCGGCTTCACCGGTGCCGGCTACCCGAAGGCGGTCCCGGCCGCCCTCGCGCGCCGCATCGAGGCCGCGCACGCCCGCGGCGAGGAGTTCACCGTCGGCCTGTGGTCGGGCGCCTCGACCGCGCCCGAGGTCGACGGCGTCCTCGCCGACGCCCACGGCCTGCACATGCGGGTGCCCTACAACTCCGACCCGTCGCTGCGCGCGCTGATCAACTCCGGGGAGGTCGACTACGTCGACTCCCACCTGAGCCACTCCGCGCAGCACATGTGGTTCGGCTTCTACGGCAACCTCGACGTCGCCGTGGTGGAGGTCGCCGCGATCCTGCCGAACGGCCTGCTGATCCCCGGCAGCTCGGTGGGCAACAACAAGACCTGGCTGGACCAGGCCGACAAGGTGATCCTCGAGGTCAACCACTGGCACCCGCGCGAGTACGAGGGCTTCCACGACATCTACTACGGCACGGCGCTGCCCCCGCACCGCTTCCCGCTGCAGATGACGCACTCCTTCCAGCGCCTCGGCGACCCCTACCTGCGGGTGGACCCCGCCAAGGTGGTCGCGGTCGTCGAGACCGACGCCCCGGACCGCAACACGCCCTTCAAGGCGCCCGACGCGGACTCCCAGGCGATGGCGGAGCTGCTGGTGGACTTCCTGCGCCACGAGGTCGCCCACGGGCGGATGCCCAAGGACCTGCTCCCGCTCCAGAGCGGGGTCGGCAACGTCGCCAACGCGGTCCTCGAGGGCCTGGTCGACAGCGAGTTCGAGAACCTCACCTCCTTCACCGAGGTGATCCAGGACGGCATGCTCGACCTGCTCGACTGCGGCAAGCTGCGCTCGGTCTCCGCGACCTCCTTCGGGCTCTCGCCCGAGGGCCAGGAGCGCTTCCTGGACAACATCGGCGCCTACAAGGGCCGGGTGCTGCTGCGCAGCGAGGAGATCTCCAACCACCCCGAGCTGGTGCGCCGCCTCGGCGTGGTCGCGATCAACGGGATGATCGAGGCCGACATCTACGGCAACGTGAACTCCACCCACGTGATGGGCTCGGGGATCATGAACGGCATCGGCGGCAGCGGCGACTTCGCCCGCAACGCCTTCCTGAACTTCTTCGTCTCCCCGTCGACGGCGAAGAACGGTGCGATCTCCTCGATCGTGCCGATGGCCAGCCACGTCGACCACACCGAGCACGACGTCCACGTGCTGGTGACCGAGCAGGGTCTCGCCGACCTGCGTGGTCTCTCGCCCAGCGCGCGCGCCGAGCGGATCATCGCCAACTGCGCGCACCCCAACTACCGCGACGCGCTCACCGACTACGTCGAGCGCGCCCGGGCGGCGCGCCCGACCGCGCAGCACACGCCGCACCTGCTCGACGAGGCGCTGTCGTGGCACAGCCGCTACCTCGCGACGGGGAAGATGTGAGCCGCCCGGTGAGCGGCATCGAGGCGGTCATCTTCGACTGGGGCGGCACCCTCACCCGGTGGCACGACGTCGACTTCCACGCCGAGTCCGTGGCGCTGGCCCAGGCGGTCATCACCACCCCGACCCCCGAGGACGACCACCACGCGCACGCCGCCAGGCTGCACCGGGCCGGCGACGTGATCTGGGGACGCAGCCGCGACCACCAGCAGAGCTCGACGATCGGTGACCTGTTCACCGAGGCCGGGCTCGACCACGACCCCGAGCTGCTGAGCGCGTACTACGCCTTCTGGGAGCCGCACACCGAGACCGACCCCGACGTGGAGCCGATGTGGGAGGCGCTGCGCGCCGAGGGCATCAAGGTCGGCGTGCTGTCCAACACCATCTGGCCGCGCGGGTGGCACGAGGGCTTCTTCGAGCGCGACGGGGTGCGCCACCTCATCGACGGCGACGTCTACACCAGCGAGATCCCCTGGACCAAGCCGTCCCCGCAGGCCTTCGCGGCCGCGATGGCGGCCGTCGGCGCCACCGACCCCGCCCGCTGCGTGTACGTCGGGGACCGGCTCTTCGACGACGTCTGGGGCGCGCAGAACGCCGGCCTGCGGGCCATCCACGTCCCGCACAGCAACATCCCCTCCGAGCAGGTCGGGCACACCGAGGGCACGCCGGACGCCGTGGTCTCCCGGCTCTCGGAGATCCCGGACGTCGTCCGCGCCTGGGCCTGAGCACGGCCCGGCGCGCCCGGCGCTCGCCGGCTGCTCCCTGCGGTGATGCGACTTCGTGCAATGCACGATCCTGAGGAGCCCGCGCGGCCCGCGCGAGGCGCGCGAACTGGCAGGCTTCGTCTTGAGGTCGCCGGCGGTCCCCCAATTCGGTCGGCGATCCGTGGACCGGTCACGGTCCCAGCAGCGGTCCGCGTGGTCCCGGCGCCGGGAGACATCTCGGGGGTCTCCCTGGCGAGGGCCACGCGGACCGCTCCATGTCCGGGCACCAGCAGCCCGACGCCGCCGGCCGAGGGGCCGTGGGCGACGCCGTGGCGCCTCCTCGGGCCGGTGCTGCCCGGGGAGCGCCCCGTCCCGACACCGACGATGCCGGCCGGCACCCACCCCGCGTGGGAGGCCGGCGCCGTCTACCGGGCCGGGGCCAAGGTGCTGCACCACCGCAGCGGCTACCCGGCCAAGTGGTGGACCCAGGGCGAGGCGCCGGACGGCGACTACCGGACCCCCTGGGACAACCCCTGGCGACTGCTCGACTGACCCGAGCGGGCCGATCAGTCCAGGCCGGGCAGCGTCTCGGGCCGGGCGCCGAAGGCGAGGCCGCGCACGGCGGCGTCGCTGAGGTCCACGATCGCGCGGGCGCGCCGCTCGCCGGTCGTGCTCGACACCACGAAGGCGTAGGTGCGGGCGGCGTCCTCCTCGAGCTCACGCGCGCGCTGGGTGACGACCGCCGGGTCGCCGAGCCGCTCGGGCAGGTCGTACGCCGCCTCCGGGCCGACCGGGGTGCCGCCGAGGTCGCGCACGTCCGCGATCGCGCGGTCGCGCCGGGCCCGGTGCTGGGTGTAGGCGTCGCCGAGCGCGGCGGCCAGCGCGGGCTGGGCGGTGCGGGAGGTCTGCGCGCCCAGCACGCCGTACACGTGGACGGCGGCGTGCTCCGCGGCGAGCGCCACCTGGAGCGCCTCGAGCTCGCTCATGCCGCACCCGCCCCCACGGACGATCCCGCGGACGAGCCGGAGGAGAGCTGCGCCAGCCGCTGGGCGACGGCGGCCGCCATCGAGGCCAGGGCGCCCGCGAGCGCGCCGCTGGACGCGCGTCCGGCCAGCTCGGCCAGGGTCGCGCGGTGTGCCTGCTCCTGCGCGACCAGCGCGCGACGACCCGGCCGCCCCACCCCGTCGGGGGCGCCCGGCACGTCAGCGCCGCCGGCGCCCTCGGAGCCGCTGGGGGAGCCGAGCGCACCGGCCCGGGTGCCGTCGGGGTCGAGGTCGGCGAGGTGGGCGCGGTGCAGCCGGTCCAGGTCGACGACCGCGCGCCGCAGCGCGGCATCGCCGCCGCGCACGGACTCCACGAGCGCGAGCGTGGCGACCAGGCTGGACACCGCCGCGTCGACCAGGCCCGTGTCGCCGGCGTCACCAGCGGCGTCGGGCTCCTGGGCAGGGGCGTTGCCCACCGGGTCCGGCACGGGACGCGGGTCGAGGTCGTCGAGGTCGCAGCCGGTGGTGACCAGCACGCCGGCGGTCAGGCCGACGAGGGTCGCGCGCCGGGTGGCGACGAGGCGGGCAGGCACGGCGTGACCCTATCCCTGCCCGGCCGCAGGGCCTCCTCAGGCCGCTCGCCGTGAGTGGTCCCGGGGCCGCCAGCGGTTATCGTGTGCGTAGACATGGCGCGCGCCAGCGCGCACAACAGAACAGGGAGGCCGAGAACCGTGAGCACAGCCAGGCAGGACGAGGTCCGGGCCAGGATCGAGACCGAGCTCGCGGAGCCGCTCGCAGCCCTCGGGCTCGACGTCGAGGCGGTGGAGCTGACTCCCGCCGGGAAGCGCCGGGTCCTGCGCATCGCCGTCGACAAGGACGGCGGGGTCACCCTCGACGACGTCGCCGACGCCACCGGAGCCATCAACCGGGTGCTCGACGACTCCGACGTGCTCGGCGAGCAGCCCTACACCCTCGAGGTCACCTCGCGCGGTGTCGACCGGCCGCTGACGCTGCCGCGCCACTGGCGCCGCAACGCCGACCGGCTCGTGCGCGTCACGTTCGAGGACGGCTCCACGGTGACGGGGCGGATCGGCGGCTCCGACGAGACGTCGGTGACCCTCGACGTCGACGGGACCACCCAGCAGGTCGCCTACGCCGACGTCGTCAAGGCGCTCGTGCAGATCGAGTTCAACCGGAAGAGCGAGGAGTCCTGATGGACATCGACCTGAGCATCCTGCGGATGCTGGAGCGCGAGAAGGAGATCTCCTTCGACGTCCTCGTCGAGGCGATCGAGCAGGCCATGCTCACGGCGTACCAGAAGACCCCGGGCGCGCAGCAGCACGCGCGGGTCGTCCTGGACCGCCGCAGCGGCCACGTGAGCGTCCTCGTCCGGGAGACCGACGACGAGGGCAACCTCATCGGCGACGAGTACGACGACACCCCGCAGGGCTTCGGCCGGATCGCCGCGACGACCGCGAAGCAGATCATGCTCCAGCGCCTGCGCGACGCCGAGGACGACATCCGCTACGGGGAGTTCGCCGGCAAGGAGGGCGACATCGTCTCGGGCGTGATCCAGCAGGGTCGCAACCCCGACGACGTGATGGTCGACCTCGGCAAGCTCGAGGCACTGCTGCCGGTCAGCGAGCGCGTCCCGGGGGAGACCTACGCCCACGGCACCCGCATCAAGTGCCTGGTGATCTCGGTGCGCAAGGGGATGCGCGGCCCGCAGATCACGCTGTCGCGCTCGCACCCCAACCTGGTCAAGAAGCTCTTCGCCCTCGAGGTGCCCGAGATCGCCGACGGCACCGTCGAGATCGCGGCCATCGCGCGTGAGGCCGGCCACCGCTCCAAGATCGCGGTCCACTCCACGGTGCCCGGCGTCAACGCCAAGGGCGCCTGCATCGGACCGCTGGGCCAGCGGGTGCGCAACGTGATGGCCGAGCTCAACGGCGAGAAGATCGACATCGTCGACTGGTCCACGGACCCCTCGGTGCTCGTCGCCAGCGCGCTGTCGCCGGCGCGGGTCAGCTCGGTGGAGATCGTCGACGCCGCCGCCCGCTCGGCGCGCGTCGTCGTCCCGGACTTCCAGCTCTCCCTCGCCATCGGCAAGGAGGGCCAGAACGCCCGCCTCGCCGCGCGGCTGACCGGCTGGCGCATCGACATCCGTTCCGACGAGGAGGCCCCGGCCTCCTGACCGGGCATCCGGCAGGCCCGTGCGGGACGCGGTGTGGCGCAGCTCACCCGCGTTCCGCCCGGCCCTCCCGGACGCCGAGGCGTCCCGGTTCGGAAACCGGCGCCGTTGAGGGTAGTCTTCTCGTTCAGTGGCTCGACAACGCAATGCTCCCGCACGCCCGGACCTCCCATCCCTCACCGGACCGGTCCGGACCTGTGTGGGGTGTCGCGTCCGGGCCACGAAGCGCGAGTTGTTGCGGGTGACCGCCGGCTCGGACGCAGACGGCCGACCGGCCGTCGTGCCCGATCCATCGGCCACCTCGCCCGGACGTGGAGCGCATCTGCACCCCACGACCGAGTGCTACGAGCTCGCGGTGCGACGTAGGGCCTTTCCACGTGCACTGCGGATCACCGCAGGCGCAGGGGGACTCTCCACCGCGCCGCTGGGCGAGTACGTCGGCCAGCGTGACCACCAGGCATGAAGAAACCGACCAGAAACTGGAGCAGCAGCTCATGAGCACTCGATGAGTACTTCCCGATGAGTTCGCCCCACCACTAACGCCTCTCGAGCAACACCCGGAACCGGGTCGAGGGGCACGAAGGAGAAACGTGGCCAAGACCCGAGTTCACGAACTCGCCAAAGAGTTCGGTGTCGAGAGCAAGTTCGTTCTCGAGAAGTTCAAGGAGATGGGGGAGTTCGTCAAGTCGGCGAGCTCCACTGTCGAGCTGCCCGCCGAGATGCGCTTCCGCAAGGAGTACGGCGACAAGCTGAAGGCTCCCCAGGCTGGCCAGGCTGGTCAGGGTGGCCAGGGAAGCAACGCCGCTCCGGCGAGCGCCCCCGTGCCGACCGCGCCGAAGCCCGGCCCGAAGCCCTCGAAGCCGGCTCCCAAGCCTGCCGAGGCCCCCGCCGCGCCGGCCGCCCCCGTCGCCGAGCCCGCAGCCCCGGCCCCCGTGGCCGAGGCCCCGCAGGCCCCCGCCGCCGAGGCCGCTCCCGCCGCGCCTGCTGCTGCCCCGGCTCCCGCCGCGGCCGAGCAGCCTGCCGCCCGGGCCCCGCGCCCCGGTCCGAAGCCGGGCCCCAAGCCCGCGCCCAAGCCCGCCCCGGCCGAGCCCCAGGCTCCTGCCGCCGCCGCTCCGGCGCCGGCTGCCCCCAAGCCCGCCCCGAAGGCCCCCGGTGGCCCCAAGGCGCCGTCCCCGGGCCCGCGCCCGGTCGGTCGCCCCGGTGCCCCGCGCCCCGGCAACAACCCGTTCGCCTCCAGCCAGGGCATGGGCCGTCGGCCCTCCGCCCCGCGTGACGGTGGCGCCCCCGGCGCCCCCGCCGCAGGTGGCGGCGGCGACCAGCAGCGTCCGCCGCGGCCCCCGGCCGCGCGTGACGGCGGCGCTCCGGGTCGTCCCGGCATGCCGCGTCCGAACCCGGCGATGATGCCGAAGTCCCCTGCCGCCTTCGCCGGTGGCCGTGGCGCTCCGGGTCGTCCCGGTGCCCCGGGCCGCGGTGGCGCCCCCGGTCGTCCCGGTGCTCCGGGCCGCGGTGGCCCCGGTGGCGCTCCCGGTCGTCCCGGCGGCGGTGGCTTCGGTCCCGCCGGCGGCGGTCGTCCCGGTGGTGGCCGTCCCGGCCAGCGTGGCCAGACCCAGGGTGCCTTCGGTCGCCCCGGTGGCCCCTCGCGCCGTGGTCGCAAGTCGAAGCGGGCGCGTCGCCAGGAGTTCGAGGCCATGGAGGCCCCGACGATCGGCGGCATGCGCGTCCGCAAGGGCAACGGCGAGACCGTTCGCCTGGCCCGTGGCGCCTCGCTCACCGACTTCGCCGAGAAGATCAACGTCGACGCCGCCCAGCTGGTGCAGATGCTGTTCGGCCTGGGCGAGATGGTGACCGCGACCGAGTCGGTCAACGACGCCACGCTCGAGCTGCTCGGCGAGGAGCTCAACTACGTCGTGCAGGTCGTGTCCCCGGAGGACGAGGACCGCGAGCTGCTCGAGTCCTTCGACATCGAGTTCGGTGAGGACGAGGGCGACGAGGCAGACCTCGTCGTGCGTCCCCCGGTCGTCACCGTCATGGGTCACGTCGACCACGGCAAGACCAAGCTCCTCGACGCGCTGCGCAACGCCAACGTCGTCGCCAAGGAGGCCGGTGGCATCACGCAGCACATCGGTGCCTACCAGGTGCAGACGGAGGTGGACGGCCAGGAGCGCCGCATCACCTTCATCGACACCCCCGGTCACGAGGCGTTCACCGCCATGCGTGCCCGTGGTGCGCAGGCCACCGACATCGCGATCCTCGTGGTCGCGGCCGACGACGGCGTCATGCCGCAGACGGTCGAGGCGCTCAACCACGCCAAGGCCGCCGGCGTCCCGATCGTGGTCGCGGTCAACAAGATCGACAAGCCGGAGTCGGACCCGACCAAGGTCCGTGGCCAGCTGACCGAGTACGGCCTGGTCCCCGAGGAGTACGGCGGCGACGCGATGTTCGTCGACGTGTCGGCGAAGTCGGGGCTCAACCTCGACAAGCTGCTCGAGGCCGTCGTCCTCACGGCCGACGCGTCCCTGGACCTGCGGGCCAACCCGACCCAGGACGCCCAGGGCCTCGTCGTCGAGGCGCACCTGGACCGCGGTCGCGGTCCGGTCGCCACGGTGCTGGTCCAGCGCGGCACGCTGCGCGTCGGCGACTCGATCGTCGCCGGCCCGGCCCACGGCCGTGTCCGGGCGATGCTCGACGAGTTCGGCAACGAGCTCACGCAGGCCGACCCGTCGCGTCCCGCGATGGTGCTGGGTCTGTCCTCGGTGCCGGGTGCCGGTCAGAACTTCCTCGTGGTCGAGGACGACCGGATGGCGCGTCAGATCGCTGAGAAGCGTGAGGCTCGTGAGCGTGCGGCCATGCAGGCCAAGCGTCGCGTCCGCCGCACCCTCGAGGACTTCATGGCCTCCATGGAGAAGGGCGAGAGCCAGGAGCTCAACCTCATCCTCAAGGGCGACGTGTCCGGCTCGGTCGAGGCGCTGGAGGACTCGCTGTCGCAGATCGACGTCGGCGACGAGGTCACCCTGCGCGTCATCGACCGCGGTGTCGGTGCGATCACGGAGACCAACGTCGACCTGGCCGCCGCCTCCGACGCCATCATCATCGGCTTCAACGTCCGGCCCCAGGGCAAGGCGACCGAGATGGCGGACAAGGAAGGCGTCGAGATCCGCTACTACTCGGTCATCTACCAGGCGATCGAGGAGATCGAGGCGGCCCTCAAGGGCATGCTCAAGCCGGAGTACGAGGAGAGGACCCTCGGCCAGGCCGAGATCCGCGCGATCTTCCGCTCCTCCAAGATCGGCAACATCGCGGGCTGCATGGTCACCAGTGGCCTGCTGCGCCGCAACGCGAAGGTCCGGGTCATCCGCGACGGCAACGTCATCGCGGACAACCTCGACCTGGCCTCGCTCAAGCGCGAGCGCGACGACGCATCCGAGGTCCGCGAGGGCTTCGAGTGTGGTCTGGTCCTGAAGAACTTCCAGGACATCAAGGAGGGCGACGTCATCGAGGCGTTCGAGATGCGGGAGATCCCCCGCAGCTGATCCCTGTCATCGAGTCGGCGCCACTCCCCGCGGGGGGTGGCGCCGACTCGGCAGTTTCGGGACCGTCGGTACCGCGCCACCTGGTGCGGAGGAGTAGGAAGACACCATGAGCAACCCCCGTGTGCGCAAGATCGCCGATCGGATCCAGGTCATCGTCGCCGAGATGCTCGAGCGCCGGATCAAGGACCCGCGGCTCGGCTTCGTCACCGTCACCGACGTCCGGGTGACCGGCGACTCCCAGCAGGCGACCGTGTTCTACACCGTCCTGGGCGATGAGGAGGAGATGGCCGGCACCGCCGCCGCGCTGGAGTCGGCCAGGGGCCTGCTGCGCTCCGAGGTCGCCAAGCAGCTGCAGATGCGCACCGCGCCGACCCTGTCGTTCGTGCACGACGCGCTGCCCGAGACCGCCCGCCAGCTCGACGAGGTGCTCGCCCGCGCGCGCCAGTCCGACGAGCAGGTCGCGGCCGCCCGTGAGGGCGCGACGTACGCCGCCGGCGAGGACCCGTACAAGAAGCCGCGCGTCGAGGGCGACGACGAGGAGTCCGAGGACGACGAGGACACGGTGGCGCGCGAGCGCGCCGACGAGGAGTGAGTGCCGAGTCCGGTCTCGCCGGGCTGGTCGTCGTCGACAAGCCCGGCGGCATGACCTCGCACGACGTCGTCGCGCGGGTACGCCGGCTGGCCGGCACCCGCAAGGTGGGCCACGCCGGAACGCTGGACCCGATGGCCACCGGCGTGCTGGTGCTCGGCATCAACCGGGCCACCCGGCTGCTGGGGCACCTGATGCTCACCGAGAAGGGCTACGAGGCCACCGTCCGCCTGGGCGTGGCGACCAGCACCGACGACGCCGAGGGCGAGGTGCTGGCCACCACCCCGGCCGCGCACCTCGACGAGGCGGCGGTCCGGGCGGCGTTCGCCACCCAGGTCGGTGACCTCGAGCAGGTGCCGACAGCGGTCTCGGCGATCAAGGTCGACGGCAAGCGCGCCTACCAGCGGGTCCGCGACGGCGAGCAGGTCGAGCTGAAGGCGCGCCCGGTGACGGTCCACGAGCTCACCGTCTCCGACGTGCGCACGGTCGGCGAGCACGTGGACGTCGACGTCTCGCTGCGCTGCTCCAGCGGCACCTACGTGCGGGCGATCGCCCGTGACGTGGGCGTCGCCCTCGGGGTCGGCGGCCACCTCACGGCGCTGCGGCGTACGGCGGTGGGCCCCTACGACCTCACGGTGGCGCACACGCTCGAGGAGCTGACCGACTCCTTCACGATGCTCCCGATCGCCGAGGCGGCCCGGGCGGCCTTCCCCGCGGTGGAGCTCGACGAGTCCGCCGCCGGCGACGTCCGGGTCGGCCGTGCCCTGGACCTGGAGCTGGACGCGCTGAGCGCGGTGTTCGCGCCCGACGGGGAGTTCCTGGCGCTCTACGAGCCGCGCGAGGGCCGGGCGCGCGCGGTCGCGGTGTTCGTGTGACCCACGGCGCACCCCGGGTGACCGGGCCGGGACCGATCCGCCCGCAGCCCGCAAGTAGGGTTCTGCGTGTGGAGATCTGGCGTTCGCTCGACGACGTACCGGCCGACCTGGGCCGCACCTCGGTCGTCATCGGCAACTTCGACGGCGTGCACCTGGGGCACCGTCAGGTCCTCGCGCGAGCGAGGGCGATCGCGGACGCGCAGGGGCTGACCCTGGTCGCGGTGACCTTCGACCCGCACCCGATGGCCGTCCTGCGCCCCGAGCACGCGCCCACCACGCTGACCACCATGGAGGCCCGCGCCGAGCTGCTCGGCGAGGCCGGCGCCGACGCGGTGCTCGCGGTGCCCTTCGACGACGACGTCGCGGCCTGGTCCCCGGAGGAGTTCGTGCAGCGCGTCCTGGTCGACGCCCTCGGTGCCGCCGCGGTCGTGGTCGGCGCCAACTTCCGCTTCGGCAGCCGCGCCAGCGGCGACGTGGCCACGCTGCGCGAGGCGGGGGAGCGCCACGGGTTCACCGCCGAGGGCATCCCGCTCGACGGGGGCCCGATGGTGTGGTCCTCCACCTACGTCCGCACCTGCCTGGCCGCCGGCGACGTCGCCGGCGCCGCCGAGGCGCTGGGCCGCCCCTACGCCGTGCGCGGCGCGGTCGTGCGCGGCGACCAGCGCGGACGCGAGCTGGGATACCCGACCGCCAACGTCCCCACCGACGGGATGACGGCCGCCCCCTCCGACGGCGTCTACGCCGGGTGGCTGCGCCGCCTCGACACCGGCGAGCGCTTCCCGGCCGCGATCTCGGTGGGCACCAACCCGACCTTCGACGGCGTCCGCGCCCGTCGGGTGGAGAGCTACGTGCTCGACCGCACCGACCTGGAGCTGTACGGCGTGGAGGTCGAGGTCTCCTTCGTGGAGCGGCTGCGCGGCATGGTGGCCTTCGACTCCGTCGACGCGCTGATCGTCCAGATGGACGACGACGTGCGCCGGGCGCGCGAGCTGCTCGTCCCGTGAGGCAGGGGGCGGCGCCGCCACGTGACCTGCTCGCAGCGACCGACGCGTGGTTCCTGACCCACGGCCTCGCCTACTTCGTCCCCGAGGAGCGCGCCGCGGCCAGCGCCGCCCTGCGCGGACGCCGCACCCTGCCGCTGGCGGTGCTGATCGGCGTCCTGGCCGCCGGCACCGGGGCCGCCCTGGCCTGGGTGAGCGGCCAGCCGAGCGTCGCGCCCGCGCTGATGATCTCCGCCGCGATGGTGGCGGTGCTGCTCTACGCGCTCACCGCACTGCGCGCCGCCCCGATCGTGCGCTGGGCGCTGGGACGCACCTTCGGCAGCCTGCGCACGCTGCTGCCGATGATGAGCCGCGCGCTGCCGCTCCTGCTGCTCTTCGTCACCTTCTTGTTCATCAACGCCGAGGTCTGGCAGGTCGCCGCCGACCTGCCCACCGGCACGCTGTGGCTGACCGCGCTGCTCTTCGTGCTGCTGGCCACCGGCTTCCTGCTGGTGCGCCTGCCCGAGGAGGTCGACAAGGTCGACGACGAGGTGGACGCGGAGTTCCTGCGCCGCACCACCGCGGGCACGCCGGTCGCCGAGGCTGCGCGCGCGCTGCTGGCCGACGAGGGCGGGCAGCCCGGCCTCGCGTCGTACGCCGAGGTGCGCGGCTTCGAGCGCTGGAACCTGGTCCTGGTGCTGGTGGTGATCCAGGCCGTGCAGGTCGCGGTGCTGAGCGTGGGCGTCTTCGTGTTCTTCCTGGCCTTCGGCGGCCTGGTCATGGACCTCGACGTGCAGTCGTCGTGGACGGCGATCCCACCGCACGACATCCACTCGCTGCCGGCGCTGTCGCAGCTGAGCATGCCGCTGGTGCAGGTCTCGGTGTTCCTGGCCTCCTTCTCGGCGCTCTACCTCACGGTCTCGACGGTCACCGACGAGACCTACCGGGTGCAGTTCTTCGGCTCGGTGATGCGCGAGCTCGAGCGAGCGGTGGGCGTGCGGGCCGTCTACCTCGCGCTGCGCGACCGGAGCAGCACCCCTTCCTAAGTTGAGTCATTTACTGTAGTAAATGACCATGACCACTCCTCCCGCGCGTCTCGCCAGCCGCCGCAGCGTCCTGAAGGTGTCCCTCGCCGCCGCCGCGGTGGCGCCGGTGATCGCCGCGTCGCCCGCCGCGGCCCGGCCGCGCACGGGCCCGCGCGTGCCGCCTGCACCGGGCGCGCCGGCCACACCGGCGCCCGCCGGCCCGATCCTCAAGCCGCTGCCGGCGGACCGGTTCATCGTCCACGGCACCAACGCCGAGATGCGCTGGGGCGCGGTGCGCGCCCGCGAGGAGCTCACCGCGCAGGCCGACCTGTTCGTGCGCAACCACACCCGGACGCCGGTGATCGACGCCGCGACGTACCGGCTGCGGGTGCACGGCGACGGGCTGGCCCGCCCGCGCGCGGAGGACGACGCGCTGGTGCTGGGCCTGCGTGAGCTGCGGCGGCTGCCGCGCACCACGATCACCGCGACCCACGAGTGCACCGGCAACGGGCGGCGCTTCTTCGACTCCCAGCAGGGCACGCCGGCCTCCGGCACGCCGTGGGGGCTGGGGGCGGTGGGGGCCGTGCGCTGGGAGGGGGTGCTGCTGCGCGACCTGCTGGACCGCGTCGGGATCCGCCGCGACGCGGTGTCGGTGATGGCCACCGGCCTCGACGACCCGTTCGTCAGCGGCGGGGTGGACCACGGCCGGGTCCGACGCCCGTTCCCGGTGCGCAAGGCGCTCGACGACGCGCTGCTGGCCTGGTCGGCCAACGGCGAGCCGCTGCTGCCCGACCACGGCTTTCCGCTGCGACTGGTGCTCCCGGGGTGGGTGGGCATCGCCAGCATCAAGTGGCTCGGCTCGCTCGAGGTCTCCACGTCCGAGCAGAGCTCGCCGTGGAACACCATCTGGTACCGGATGACCGGGGGCGCGTACCCGTCCGACGCGCCGCCGCTCACGGTCAACCCGGTGCGCTCCGCCTTCGAGCTCGACTGGGACGCCGAGCTGCCCGCCGCGCGCTCGATCACGCTGACCGGGCGCTCGTGGAGCGGGGCGGCGCCGATCGCACGCGTCGAGGTCAGCGTGGACGGCGGAGCGACGTGGCGGCGCGCGGACCTGCACGAGCGGCGCCGGCACGGCGAGCGGCAGGAGCGACGCGGAAAGCGGCTGGACCGGTCCTGGACCCGCTGGTCCTACCGGTGGGAGCGGCCGGCCACCGGCCCCCACGAGCTGCTGGCGCGGGCCACCGACGCCGCGGGCCGCACCCAGCTGCCGACCGCGCCGTTCAACGACGGTGGCTACCTGTTCGACGCGGTGGTCAGGCACCCGGTCACGGTGCGCTAGCTCAGACCCGCAGCCAGGCGAGCACCGCGCGGACCCGGCGGTGGTCGTCGGGGGCGAGCGGCAGGTCGAGCTTGGTGAAGATGCTGTTGATGTGCTTGGCGACCGCCTTCTCGCTCACCACCAGGCGTGCGGCGATCGCGGCGTTGGAGCGGCCCTCCGCCATCAGCGTCAGGACCTCGCGCTCGCGCGGGCTGAGCCGGTCGACGGGGGAGGCGCCGCGCCGGGTCATCACCGCGGCGATCACCTCGGGGTCGAGCACGGTGCCGCCGGCGGCGACCCGGCGCAGCCCGTCGACGAACTCGCCGACGTCGGAGACCCGGTCCTTGAGCAGGTAGCCGACCGCCCCCTCGCCGCTGGCGAGGAGCTCGCGGGCGTAGAGGTGCTCGACGTACTGGCTCAGCACCAGCACCGGGAACCCGGGGCGCGCCGCTCGCGCCTCGATCGCGGCGCGCAGACCCTCGTCGGTGTGCGTGGGCGGCATCCGCACGTCGAGCACGGCGGCGTCCACGTCGTCGCGGCGCAGGGCCGCGCGCAGGTCGTCCTCGTTGTCCACGGCCGCGACGACGCGGCACCCGTGGGTCTCGAGCAGCTGGGTCAGGCCGGCCCGGAGGAGGGCGTGGTCCTCGGCGAGGACAAGGCGCACGGGACCTCCAGGGTCACGAGGGTCGGCCCGCCGGTCGGGCTCGAGACCGCCATTGTCCCGTCGAACGCCGCCAGGCGGCGCATGACGCCCAGCATCCCGGTGCCGTGTCCCGGGTCCGCCCCGCCCCGTCCGTCGTCGCCGACCTCCGCGCAGAGCACGCCGTCGCGGTGCGCGAGGCGGACCCAGGCGTGCGCGGCGCCGGAATGCTTGACCACGTTCGCCAGGCACTCCGCGACCGCGAAGTAGACCGCGGACTCGACCGGGGCCGGCGGGCGGCCGGGCAGCGCGGTGTCGAGCTGCACGGGCACCGCGAGGTCCAGCGCGAGGGCGCCGACGGCGCCGGCCAGGCCCCGGTCGGCGAGCACCGGGGGATGGATGCCGCGCAGCACCGAGCGCAGGTCGCCGATCGCAGCGACCGTGCTCTGCCGGGCGTCCGCGACCAGTCGCCGGGCTGCCTCCGGGTCGGCCGCGAGGACCGACTCCGCCATGCCGAGGTTCATCGAGAGCGCGACCAGGCGGGCCTGCGCGCCGTCGTGCAGGTCCCGCTCGATGCGGCGCAGCTCGGTCGCTGAGTGGTCGACGACCTCGGCACGCGAGGCGGTGAGGTCCTGGACCCGCCGCTCGAGGCGCTCGGTGTGGCCGGGGACGAGGAACCAGCGGTCCACTGCGCAGCGCAGGCGCATCAGCGGCTCGATGCCGAAGTACCACAGCGCCCCGGTCACGACGACCACGAGCAGCAGCACCGCGAGCAGGGAGAGCGCCAGCCCGAGCGACGCCGCCCACGCCAGCCAGACCAGGTCGCGCCACGTCATCGGGTCGCGGGCCCACCCGAGCACCCGGCGTACGACGCCCGGCCCGTCGGCCGGCAGGTACGGGTCCGGCAGCGGGGTCCCCAGCACCGCGCCCGCCATCGCCCGGTGCCGGCGCGCCAGCCAGCGGCTGGCCGGCACGGCGAGGGCCACGACCACGATCCCGACCCAGAGCAGGGCCAGGGCACCCCCGACGACCAGGACCACGAGGAGCAGCAGCGCGAGCGGGGCCGCCGCCACCTGGGCCAGCGCGTACGCCGTCAGCCGCAGCCGGCTCGGGCGCCGGGCGGCCGGAGGGATCGGGGTGCTCACCGCCCCATCCTCGCCGATCCGGGCGCCGGGCGCGGTGGTGCTGGCACCACCTCGCACCCGGGTGCACGCGTCCCTGACGGCGGCCCGGGCGCTCGCGACGCTGAGGGGAGCCGGACCGGCCACCGGTCCCAGCCCGTTCCCCGCACGAACCCAGGAGCCCCCGATGTCGAACCCCGTCACTGCCCTGCCCATCCGGGCCGCCCGGTGGAGCGCGACCCACCCCTGGCGCGCGATCGGCGCCTGGTTCGTGCTGGTCGTCGTGGCGGTCGGCCTCGCCTCCGTCATCTCGACCCAGGAGACCACCTCGGCGGACTTCCGGGTGGGGGAGTCCGGTCGCGCCGACGCGCTGGTCGAGGACGCCGGCCTCGCCGACCCGGAGGCCGAGCACGTCCTGATCACCGCCGCCGACGGCGGGGCCCTCGACCGCGCCGAGGCCGGAGCGGCGGCGACCGCGCTGGGAGAGCGCCTCGGGGAGGCCGAGGGCGTCACGGGGGTCTCGCCACCCGCGTGGAGCGCGGGCGGGACCGCGGCGCTCGTCTCGATCGAGGTCGAGGACGGGCACGAGGACCTGGACGAGATGGCCGCGGCCACCGAGGCGGTCCAGGGCGCCCACCCCGACCTCGACCTGCGCCAGGGCGGGGACCTCAGCCTGGACGCGGCGATCGACGAGCGGGTCGCCGACGACCTCTCCTCCGCGGAGCTGACCAGCGTCCCGATCACCCTGCTGCTGATGCTCCTGGCCTTCGGCGCCCCGATCGCCGCCGGGCTGCCGGTGCTGCTGGCCGCCACCAGCGTCGCGGCCACGATGGGGCTGATCGCGCCGCTGTCCCACCTGGTGCCGACCGAGGCCACCGTCGGCAGCATGATCGTGCTCATCGGGATGGCGGTCGGCGTCGACTACTCGCTGTTCTACCTCAAGCGGGAGCGCGAGGAGCGGGCCGCGGGACACAGCACCCGCGACGCGATCGAGATCGCCGCCCAGACCTCGGGGCACTCGATCCTGGTGTCGGGAGGTGCCGTGATCGCCTCGATCGGCGCGCTCTACGTGATGGGGGACCCGACCTTCAGCTCGCTGGCGACCGGGTCGATCGTCGTGGTCGCGGTCGCCGTGCTCGGGTCGATCACCGTGCTGCCCGCGCTGCTGGCCACGCTCGGCCGCTGGGTGGACCGCCCGCGGGTCCCTGTGCTGTGGCGCCTCAATGCCCGGATCGGCCGCGGCGGCATCAGCAGCCGGCTGCTCTCGCCGGTGGTGCGCCACCCCGTCGCCGCCCTGCTGGTCTCGAGCCTGGCCGTGGTCGCGCTCGCGGTCCCGGCGCTCGGCATGAGGACCGGCCACGCCGACCTGGACACCCTCCCCGCGGACCTGCCGGCGGTGGGGACGATGAAGGCGATCGCGGCGGAGTTCCCGACCGAGGGGGCCTCCGCACGGGTGGTGCTCCGCTCCGAGGCGGGGGAGACGGCGATGACGCGCGCCCTCACCGGGCTCGGGCGGGACGCCCTGGCCGCCGGGGACTTCACCGGGACCAGCGAGGTCCGCGTCTCGGCCGATGGCCGCACCGCGACCCTCGAGCTCGGGACGGACTGGGCCGAGACCGACCCGCGCGCCCGGGAGGCCGTCACCGCGCTGCGGGAGGACCTGGCGCCGGCCGCCCTCGACGGGGTGGACGGCGAGCACGCCGTCGGCGGCGGTGTCGCCGAGGCGCTCGACTACGACCAGGACCAGCGCCTGGCCCTGCCGCTGGTGATCGGCACGGTCCTGCTGCTGACCATGCTGATGATGTACGGCGCGTTCCGCAGCGTGCCCCTCGCGCTTCTCTCCACGGCGCTCAACCTGGCCTCGGTCGGTGTCGCCTTCGGGGTGCTGGCCCTGGTCTTCCAGCACGGCTGGGGGAGCGCGGCGCTCGGCCTCACCGCGCCCGGGTTCGTGATCCACTGGATCCCGCTGTTCGTGCTGGTGGTGCTCGTCGGGCTCTCGATGGACTACCACGTCTTCGTGGTGAGCCGGATCCGCGAGCACGTGGCCAGCGGCCTGCCGACCCGGGTCGCGGTCGAGCGCGGCATCGCCGACACGGCCGGCGTGGTCACCAGTGCCGCCGCGGTGATGGTCTCGGTGTTCTCGATCTTCGCGACGCTGAGCATGATGGAGATGAAGATGATGGGCGTGGGCCTTGCCGCCGCGATCCTGCTGGACGCCACCCTGGTCCGCCTGGTGCTGCTGCCCGCGGCGCTGGTGCTCCTGGGCGAGCGGGCCTGGTGGCCGCGCCGCCCGCAGCCGCCGGCCGGCGAACGGGTCCTCGAGGGCGACCCGGCGTACGCTCTGGTGGAGTGAGCCGAGCGCTCGCGGCCGTCGCTCCCGCGTTTTGGGGGCGGATCGGGCCGCGCGCTAGTCTGGCTCGGTCGTCTGGCTGCTCGCGCACCCGGAGGACATCAATCCATTGCTGAGTCATCTGCCGTGCAACGGCCGCGGATCCAGAGTGCCCGGGAGAACAGGCCCCGGCGCGCCGCGCAGCGAGAGTGCCCTGGAAGGGGCGGAGGGGAGCCCGCATGTCGATCGGTACCGACGCGGAGACCAAGAAGAAGATCATCGCCGAGTACGCCCTGACCGAGGGTGACACCGGTTCGCCCGAGGTGCAGATCGCGCTGCTGAGCCACCGCATCTCGCACCTCACGGAGCACCTCAAGCAGCACAAGCACGACCACCACAGCCGTCGTGGTCTGCTGCTGCTCGTCGGTCAGCGCCGTCGCCTGCTGAACTACCTGCAGAAGACGGAGATCAGCCGTTACCGCTCGATCGTCGAGCGCCTCGGCCTGCGTCGCTGACGCTTGGTCCTCGCGGGCGGGGCGGCCGCTCCTCGAGAGCGGCCGCCCTGCTCCATTTCCGGCCCGGCCTTCGCTAGGCTCGAAGACACAACTTCACAACTTCACAGCATCCACATCCAGGAGCGACCGCATCGTTTCGGCCCGGTCCTCGGTAGTGGCCTTCAGATCCGTCTGGGATCTGCGGGCCTCGATCGAAGACCGGCCCCTCGCACCAAGGCGAGGCCCGGCGGGCACCTCGAGATCGAGATCCCCGCACCCCCTCCCGGGACGACGCGGAGCTCCGCGCACAGAACAGGGAAAACCCCTTGACTGAACCCGTCATCAGCGCCGTCGAGACCGTTCTCGACAACGGCAAGTACGGCACCCGCACCATCAAGTTCGAGACCGGGCTCCTCGCCCGGCAGGCCGCCGGCTCGGTGACCGCCTACCTCGACGACGACACCATGCTGCTATCAGCGACCACCGCCGGCAAGCACCCGAAGGACCACTTCGACTTCTTCCCCCTGACGATCGACGTCGAGGAGCGGATGTACGCCGCGGGCAAGATCCCCGGCTCGTTCTTCCGCTCCGAGGGTCGTCCGGGCGAGGACGCGATCCTCACCTGCCGCCTGATCGACCGCCCGCTGCGCCCGACCTTCAAGAAGGGTCTGCGCAACGAGGTCCAGGTCGTCATCACGGTCATGGCGCTCAACCCCGACGCGCCGTACGACGTGCTCGCGATCAACGCCGCGTCGCTCTCCACCCAGCTCTCCGGCCTGCCGTTCTCCGGCCCGGTCGGCGGCGTCCGCGTCGCCCTGATCGAGGGCCAGTGGGTCGCGTTCCCGACCCACAGCCAGCTCGAGGACGCCGTCTTCGACATGGTCGTGGCCGGTCGCGTCACCGACACCGGCGACGTCGCGATCATGATGGTCGAGGCCGAGGCCACCGAGACGACCTTCGACAAGGTCCAGAACGGCGCCCAGGCGCCGACCGAGGACGTCGTGGCCTCCGGCCTCGACGCCGCGAAGCCGTTCATCAAGCAGCTCTGCGAGGCGCAGAGCGAGCTGGCGAACGTCGCCGCCAAGCCGGTCCAGGACTTCCCGATCTTCCTCGACTACGAGGACGACGTCTTCGCCGCCGTCGAGTCGGCTGCCCGCGAGGACCTCGCCGCCGCGATGAAGATCGCCGACAAGGGCGAGCGCGAGGAGCGCACCGACGAGATCAAGGCCTCGCTCATCGAGCGCCTCGCCGCCCAGTTCGAGGGCCGCGAGAAGGAGATCGGCGCGGCGTTCCGCTCGCTGAACAAGCAGCTCGTGCGCGAGAGCATCCTGCGCGACAAGATCCGCATCGACGGCCGCGGCCTGGCCGACATCCGTCCGCTGCACGCCGAGGTCGGCGTGATCCCGCGGGTGCACGGCTCCGCGCTGTTCGAGCGTGGCGAGACCCAGATCCTGGGCGTCACCACCCTGGACATGCTCAAGATGGAGCAGCAGCTCGACACCCTCTCCCCGGAGAAGTCGCGCCGCTACATGCACAAGTACGTCTTCCCGCCGTTCTCCACCGGCGAGACCGGTCGCGTCGGCTCCCCGAAGCGCCGCGAGGTCGGCCACGGCGCCCTGGCGCGCCGCGCCCTCCTGCCGGTGCTCCCGGACCGCGAGGTCTTCCCCTACGCGATCCGCCAGCTCTCCGAGGCCATGGGCTCCAACGGCTCGACCTCGATGGGCTCGGTCTGCGCCTCGACCCTCTCGCTGCTCCAGGCCGGCGTGCCGCTGAAGGCCTCCGTCGCGGGCATCGCGATGGGCCTGGTCTCCGGTGAGATCGACGGCAAGACCCAGTACGTCGCGCTGACCGACATCCTCGGGGCCGAGGACGCGTTCGGCGACATGGACTTCAAGGTCGCAGGCACCCGCGAGTTCGTCACCGCCCTGCAGCTCGACACCAAGCTCGACGGCATCCCCGCCGAGGTCCTGGCCGCCGCGCTGACCCAGGCGCGCGACGCCCGCCACGCGATCCTCGACGTCATGGCCGAGGCCATCGACGCCCCCGAGGAGATGTCCTCCACCGCGCCGCGGATCATCAGCGTCAAGATCCCCGTGGACAAGATCGGCGAGGTCATCGGCCCGAAGGGCAAGGTGATCAACCAGATCCAGGACGACACCGGCGCCTCCATCTCCATCGAGGACGACGGCACCATCTACATCGGTGCCACCAACGGTGACGCGGCCGACGCGGCCCGCTCGGCGATCAACGCGATCGCCAACCCGACGATGCCCGAGGTCGGCGAGCGCTACCTCGGCACCGTCGTGAAGACGACGAACTTCGGTGCGTTCGTCTCGCTGATGCCCGGCAAGGACGGCCTGCTGCACATCAGCAAGCTGCGCCCGCTGGCCGGTGGCAAGCGCGTCGAGGCCGTCGAGGACGTCGTCTCGGTCGGTCAGAAGATCCAGGTCGAGATCGGTGAGATCGACGACCGCGGCAAGCTCTCCCTCATCCCCGTGGTCGAGGAGACCGCGGCCGAGGGCGACGCCGCGGAGCCGGCCGCCGAGGCGACCGAGGAGGCCTGACCTCCACGTGGCTGAAGCCAACACGACGACCGGCCCGCAGGCGACTGCGGGCCGGTCGTCCGGTTCCCGGGGCATCTCGCCCACGACCGTGTCCGGCGCCGAGCAGGAGCCGGGCACCACTGTCACCGTCCAGACCGTCACCGACGCCGCCGGCCAGGTGACCTCCGAGGTCCGCCGTACCGTCCTGCCCGGCGGGCTGCGCGTCATCAGCGAGCGCCTCGCCGGGGTCCGCTCGGCGAGCGTCGGCGTGTGGGTCGGGGTGGGCTCGCGCGACGAGACCGCCACGCTGCACGGCTGCTCGCACTTCCTCGAGCACCTGCTCTTCAAGGGCACCAGCACCCGATCGGCGCTCGACATCTCCATCGAGCTCGACGCGGTGGGCGGGGAGTTCAACGCCTTCACCGCGAAGGAGTACACCTGCTTCCACGCCCGGGTCCTCGACGAGGACCTGGGGCTCGCGGTGGACGTGCTCGGCGACATGATCACCGACTCGCTGATCACCCCCGAGGACGTCGAGGCGGAGCGCGACGTGATCCTCGACGAGATCGCGATGCACGACGACGACCCCGACGACGTGGTGCACAACCTCTTCGCCGAGCAGGCCTGGGGTGCGGACACGCCCCTGGGGCGGGGGATCGCCGGCACCATCGAGTCGATCGGCGCGCTCACCCGTGAGCAGATCCACGACTTCTACCGGGCGCACTACCGCCCGGCGACGATGGTCGTCGCGGTGGCCGGCAACGTCGACCACGACGAGCTGGTCGCCCAGGTGAGCACCGCCTTCCGGCGCAACGGCTTCCTGTCCGGCGACGAGCGCCCGGTCCCGCCGCGCGGCGTCACCGGGCCGGTGTCGATCCACCCCGGCACCGCCAGCACCACCCGGCCCTTCGAGCAGGTCAACGTGGTGCTCGGCATGGCCGGCATCCGCCGCGACGACGAGCGCCGCTACGCGCTCGGCGTGCTCAACACCGCGCTGGGCGGCGGCACCTCCAGCCGGCTGTTCCAGGAGGTCCGGGAGCGTCGCGGGCTGGCGTACTCGGTCTACTCCTTCGGCAGCCACCACGCCGACGCGGGACTGGTCGGGGTGGCCGTCGGCTGCCTGCCGGCCAAGCTCGACGACGTGCTGGCCGTGGTCCGCGCGGAGCTGGCCAAGGTCGCCGCGGAGGGCATCAGCGCCGAGGAGGTCGCGCGGGGCAAGGGCCAGCTGCGCGGCGGCCTGGTGCTGGGCCTGGAGGACTCGGGTTCGCGGATGTCGCGGCTCGGCAAGGGCGAGCTGGTCCACGACGAGCTGCTGAGCATCGACGAGGTGCTCGCCCGCATCGACGCCGTCACCGTCGAGGACGTCCGCGAGATCGCCGCGAGCGTGTACGGCGCGCCGGAGATCCTCGCCGTGGTCGGCCCGGAGAACGGCACCGCCACCGAGCCGCTCACCTGACGTGGCGGTGGGCCGGGGTCACTGCGCCAGCACGACGACGGCGGCGCAGGCCCCGGCCCACAGCACGCTCGCGAAGGTGCCGATGATGAAGCGCTCCGCCGCACCGGTGCGCACGCCGTCCTCGGCCGCGCGCAGCTCGGGATAGCGCCCGAACGCCTTCACGGCCAGCACCACGGCGATCCCCTCGGGCCAGCCGGCCACGAGCGAGGCGTAGACCGCCGCGCGCTCCAGCACCCCGATCCAGGTCCCGCCGCGCAGCACCGACCCGGCGCCCTGGGTGGTGGTCGTGGCCCCGTCGGCGCGCGGGCGGTCGACGACGGCGAAGAGTCGCGCGGTCACCGGTCCGCCGCCCAGGACGGCCGCCGCGCCGCCGAGCACGACCAGCAGCGCCGTGGTCGCCCGCCCGCCCCCGTCGACCGCGGCGGGGGTCGCCGCCACCCCGGCGGCCGCGGCGAGCAGCACGAGCGTCGCAGGGGTCCACACGTCGCGCCCGGAGCGCGTCCAGGCCAGCGTCGCGGCCACCGCGGTGGCCGCGAGCAGCGCGGTGACCAGCTGGCCCCAGTTCTCCGGACTCATGGGCCCATCCCAGCACCCGGCGCCCCCAGCAGGGGAGCGGCGAGGTGGGCGAGGAGCTCGCGGGCGCGCCGGCCCTCAGCCAGTCCGGCTGCCTGGGCGCGCTGGCTGACCGCCGACTGGCTGATCCCCAGCCGGCGCCCGATCTCCTCGTGGGTGAGCCCCTGGTCGGCGAGGTCCACGACCTCCCAGCCCCGCGGCGTACGACGGGCCAGGACGGCCGCCCACAGCCACAGGGCCGACTCGAGCTGCCGGGCGTGGTCGGCGAGGTGGGGGTCGGCGTGCACCCGCAGGTGCCACGGACTGTTCTTGGCACGGTTGATCGCGTCGCGCGCGTGGAGGTACGCCGGGCCGCGTCCGGCGCGCGCGTGGTCGGGCAGCGGCTGCTCGACCTCCCCGGCGCCGAGGCCGAGGTGCCAGGCGCCGTCGCGCAGCAGCGGCTCCAGGACCAGCGGGAGGTGCTCGGCGCGGTCCAGGACGCCCTGGACCTCGTCACCGGCGGTGCGCTCCAGGGGCCGCAGCAGCGGCACGGAGGCGGTCAGCTCGAGAGCGCGGGGGACCCGGTCCGCGTCGGCGCGGCTGGAGCGCTGGTCGGCGGTGAGCACGAGCACGGGCACGGGCGCCTCCGGAGCCGACGGTGGATCAGGTCCGAGGATGCAGTAGGAAATTTCCTGATGTCAAGGTCGGATAAGGGAAAACCCTTATCGACGACCGATGATCCCGACCACGGCCGGGTTCTTCTGCTCCACGACCGAGACCCGGAACCCGCCCTGCGCCAGCGCCGCCGAGGACTTCGCGACGACCGTGGGCATCTGGTCGGGGAACTTCACCTCGAAGAAGAGGAACACCGCACCGCCGGGCAGCACGCGCTCGTGCAGCAGCGCGATCTCGTCGGCGCAGTCGCGCACCCAGAACAGGTTGACGTTGAAGGCGTAGACCTTGTTGAGCCGCTTGACCGGCACCCGCAGGGTCGCGAGGTCGATCTGGCGCACCGTCAGCCGGCCGGCCTCCACGAACCGCGCGCAGCGGCGCTTCGTGCGGTCGACGCCGGACTCCGAGCGGTCGATGGCGAAGAGCTTGCCCGTCGTCAGGCGTGAGCAGATCGCCTCCGCACCCGCGCCGGGTCCACAGCCGATCTCCAGGACGTGGTCGGTCGGCTGGACATCCATGAACTCGACCGCCCACCGAATCCGCGCAGGGATCGTCTGCACCACCATGGGGTCAAGACTGCCAGAACCCCGAGGGTGGTGGTGCCACCCGGTCCCCTACGTGCGCTGAGTCTCACACCGATCGGGCCGGATCGGCCCCTCTCCGGTCTCGCCGCGACCGGCCCCGGGGGCCGCAGGAGCGGCGACGTCCTAGGCTGGCGGCGTGGGTGAGACGCGCGTGATGAAGGTCGGGGTCCTTGGTGCTCGGGGCAAGGTCGGCTCGGAGGTCTGCCGTGCGGTCGAGGCCGCCGCGGACCTGGAGCTGGTGGCGGCGATCGACGCGGGCGACCCGCTGGAGACGCTGCTCTCGGCCGGCGCCGAGGCGGTCGTCGACTTCACCCACCCCGACGTGGTGATGGCCAACCTGGAGTTCTGCGTCGAGCACGGCATCCACGCCGTGGTCGGCACCACCGGCTTCGACGACGAGCGGCTGGCCCGCCTGGAGTCGTGGCTCGAGACCTCGCCCGGCACCGGCGTGCTGATCGCCCCGAACTTCTCGATCGGCGCGATCTTGATGATGCGCTTCGCCGCCGCGGCCGCGCCGTTCTACGAGTCGGTGGAGGTCGTCGAGATGCACCACCCGGACAAGGCGGACGCCCCCAGCGGCACCGCCCGTCGTACGGCGCAGCTGATCGCGGCCGCGCGGCGCGAGGCCGGCTGTGACCCGGTCCCGGACGCCACGTCCACCGCGCTCGAGGGCGCCCGCGGGGCCGACGTCGACGGGATCCGGGTCCACGGCCTGCGGATCCGCGGCATGGTCGCCCACCAGGAGGTCGTGCTCGGCGGCGTGGGGGAGACCCTCACCATCCGCCACGACTCGATGGACCGCGCCTCCTTCACCCCCGGCGTGCTGACCGGGCTGCGCACGATCGCCGACCGCCCGGGCCTCACCGTCGGCCTCGAGCACGTCCTCGACCTGGACTGAGCCCCGCGCGTCCCGCGCTCAGCCCACGGCGCGGATCAGCGCGGCCAGCAGCGCCGAGCCGAAGACGACCACCAGGAACGGCGCGCGCAGCACCAGCAGCACCGCGGCCGCCGCCAGCGCGGCCAGCCGGGCGTCGAGCACCAGCTCGCTGCCGCTGGCGGCGACCTGCACGGCGATCAGCGCCGCGAGCAGGGCGACCGGGATCAGGTCGGCCACCCGGCGCACGAGCGGGTGCTCGAGCACCCGCGGCGGGACGCTGAGCCCGCCGAGCTTGAGCAGGTAGCAGCCGGCGGCGGCGAGCAGCACCGCGACCCAGGTCACGACGCCTCCTCGCGGCGCCCTGCGGGCCGCAGGAGGCCCGCGAGCACGGCGACGGCCCCCGCGGCCAGCACCGGTACGCCGGCCGGCGTGAGCGGCACTGCCCCCAGCGCGACGGCCGCGGCGAGCAGGGCGACGACGCGGTGGTGCCAGCTGTCCAGCCGCGGCCACAGCAGCGCGAGGAAGGCCGCGCCGACGGCGGCGTCGAGGCCGTAGGTGGCCGGGTCGCCGATGGCGGTGCCGGCGAGGGCGCCGAGCAGGGTGAACAGGTTCCACAGCACGAAGATCGAGACGCCGGTGGTCAAGAAGCCCAGCCGCGCCGCAGGGACCGAGTCGCGGCCCACGCTCATCGCGGTCGACTCGTCGATCAGCAGGTGCGCCCCCAGTGCGCGCCGCCACCCCCGCCACTGCAGCAGCGGGCCCACCTTGAGGCCGTAGAGGGTGTTGCGGGTGCCGAGCAGGAGGGCCGCGGCGGTGCCGGCCAGTGGTGCGCCGCCGCCGGCCACCACGCCCACGAGGGCGAACTGCGAGGCGCCGGTGAAGACCAGGAGGGACAGCGCGCAGGTCTGCCACACGTCGAGGCCGGCGGCCACGGAGACGGCGCCGAACGACACGCCGTACGCGCCGGTCGCGATGCCGACGCCGAGGCTGTCGCGCACGATCGCGGTGCGCTCCGCGGCCGGCAGGGCCGGGTCGGGCGAGGACGACACATCGGGACCCTAGCCGCTGCGGCGACCGGTCCCTGCCCGCTCTCGCTGGCGCGGACGCCGACCGTGCCGGAGGCGTCCCAGGAGGTCAGTGCGGGGTCAGTGCCGGCGCGCGCGTGCCTGGCGGGGGCGTCGCGGGTCGTCGGGGTCGTGCAGCAGCCGGTGCGCCACGCCGAGCCCGGTGAGGGCGCCGAGCACGGCGCCGAGGGTCGTCGGCAGTGGCGTTGCGAGGGCGCTCCAGGCACCCACTGTCGTGAGTACCAGGACCACCACGATCGCCACGACGAGCTGGTGCAGACGGGGCAACGGGCCGAGCATGCGAGGTCCTCTCCGATGGAGCGCGGGTGCGCTGCGCCCTCCATAGTGACGCACGTCACCAACCGGACAAGACCCAAACGGGTGAAGTCGTCGCGCGTGTCGCCGACCCGCGATTCGCGATCCGCCGGACGCGGAGCCGGAACCGCCCTAGCGTCGCCGCGTGCACCCGATGACACGCCGCGTCGCCGCCCTGCTCGTCGCAGGCGTCCTCGGCCTCACCGCGGCACCGGCCGTCGCCGCCGAGGACGCGCCCACAGGGCCCGAGGCCACGCGCATCATGATCATCGGAGACTCGGTGACCCACGGCTCCTCCGGGGACTGGACCTTCCGCTACCGCCTGTGGCGCCACCTGCAGGCGACCGGTGCGCGCGTCGACTTCGTCGGTCCAGCGAGCTCCGTGCACTCCTGGGAGGGCGACCCGCCCGTCTACGCCGACCCCGACTTCGACGCCGACCACGCCGCGGGCTGGGGCATGTGGGCGAACGACGGCGCCTCCGCGGTCACCGACCTGGTCACCACCTACGCCCCCGACGTGCTCGTGGTGAACCTCGGCGTCATCGACATCATCTGGGGCGCCGCGCCGTGGATGGTGGAGCTGTCCCTCGCCGAGCTGGTGCGCAGGGCCCAAGCGGTCGACCCGGAGATCGACGTCGTCATCGGCGAGGTGACCCAGACCTGGATGACCTTCGAGGGCCGTGAGGGCCCCCGGGCGCTGAACCTCGTCCTGCCCGCCCTGGCGGAGCGGCTCACCACCGCCACCTCCACGGTGAGCATCGCCGACACGACGGCCGGCTACACGGTGGCCGACACCTACGACTCCTCCCACCCGGCGGCGAGCGGGGAGGTCAAGATCGCGGCCGCGCTCGCCGACTCCCTGGCCGGGCTCGGCGTCGGCGCGCCCCATCCCCGTCCGCTGCCCGTGGTCTCCGGGCTGCCCGGCACGCTGACGGTCTCGGCGACCCCCGCGGTGGGCTCGGTGGCGCTGGCCTGGTCGCCGGTGCCCGGGGCGAGCGGCTACACCGTGTCGCACTCCACCGGGGGTGCCTGGCGCACCCTGACGCTCACCAGGGCGACCACCGCCGTCCTCACCGGCCTGCGCGCCGGCGTGCCCACCAGGTTCCGGGTGCGGGCGGACAAGGGCACCAGCACCCGCGCGGTCGGCGAGACCGTCGCGGTGCCCGCCGTCGCGCCCGTCACCGCGGTGCGCGCCACACGGGCGCGCACCCGCCTGGTGGTGTCCTGGCGGGCGGTGCCCGGAGCCCGCTACGCGGTCACCGTGCGGGGACCCGGTGCGCGCGTGCAGCGCACGGTGGCGAGGCCGCGCCTGGTCGTGCCGCGGCTGAAGCGCGGGCGTGCCTACACCGTCACGGTGCGTGCGGTCGCCGGCGAGGCCGCCAGCCGGCCCACCCGCGCGAGGTTCCGCACCCGCTCCTGAGCCCACGCCGGCGTACGAGCCGGAGAGCCGCCGCGCCCGGGTCAGCCCAGGGACGTGTGCAGGCGCACCTGACGGACCCGGGTGACGCCGTCCCCGGCGAGGTCGAGCTCGCGGTGCGCGCCGTCGGGGCCCCAGCCGGCGGAGGTGAGGAACCCGCGCAGCGCGTCGTCCTTCGACACCGCCCAGAGCACCGAGCGGGTGAACCGGTCGGCCCGCATCGTGTCGACCGCCGCCTGGAGCAGGCGGGAGCCGTGGCCGGCCCCGCGGTACGCCGGGTCGACGAGGAGCTCCGCGAGCTCGGCGTCGGCCACGGGGTCGCAGTCGGGGTCGCTCGCCGGGCCGGTGACCGCGAAGCCGACGACGCGGACGCGCTCGAGCGCGACGAGCACCCGGTGCCGGGCGTCCCCGGGCCGCGCGAACGCGGCCCGCCAGGCCTCGGTGGCCGCGGCCTCGGCCTCCGGCCCGCTCGGGAACGCCTCCGCGGGCACCAGGCCGGCGTAGGTCTGCGGCCAGGTGCGCAGCTGCAGCCGGGCGACGTCCGGGGCGTCCTCGGCCCAGGCGACCCGCACGGACACGTCTGCGGTGGGGGAGCTCATGCCCGCATCCTTGCAGCCCGCCGGGGGGCGCTCGGTGGTCTGGCTATGGTCGGGGCATGGAGTTTCGCAACCTCGGCGCGAGCGGCCTGAAGGTCTCGGCCATCTCGTACGGCAACTGGCTCACCCACGGCTCCCAGGTCGAGGAGGACGCCGCGCTCGCCTGCGTGCGGCAGGCCCTCGACGAGGGGATCACGACGTTCGACACCGCCGACGTCTACGCGAACACCGCCGCCGAGAGCGTGCTCGGCAAGGCGCTCGCCGGCGAGCGCCGCGAGGGCCTGGTGGTCTGCACCAAGGTCTACTGGCCCACCGGTCCCGGTGGACCCAACGACCACGGGCTCTCCCGCAAGCACATCTCGGAGGCGATCGACGGCTCGCTGCGCCGCCTCGGCACCGACCACGTCGACCTCTACCAGGCGCACCGCTACGACCACGAGACGCCGCTCGAGGAGACGATGCTCGCCTTCGCCGACGTCGTGCGTGCCGGCAAGGCGCTCTACATCGGCGTCTCGGAGTGGCGCGCCGAGGAGATCCGCGCCGCGGCCGAGCTGGCGCGCGAGCTGCGGGTGCCGCTCGTGTCGAACCAGCCGCAGTACTCCATGCTCTGGCGCGTCATCGAGAGCGAGGTCGTGCCGGCCAGCGTCGAGGCCGGGATGGGCCAGATCGTGTGGTCGCCGATCGCCCAGGGCGTCCTCACCGGCAAGTACCTCCCCGGCGAGCAGCCGCCGCCCGGGTCGCGCGCCACCGACGACAAGGGCGGCTCCGACATGATCGGGCGCTGGATGCGCGAGGACGTCCTCGAGCGGGTCCAGCTGCTGCGCCCGATCGCGGAGGACGCCGGGCTGACGATGGCCCAGCTCGCGGTCGCCTGGGTGCTGCAGAACCCGAACGTCTCCAGCGCGATCATCGGCGCCAGCCGTCCCGAGCAGGTCAGCGACAACGTCTTGGCCGCCGGCGTGCGCCTGGACGCCGACCTGATGCGCTCCATCGACGAGGTGCTGGTCGGCGTGGTCGAGCGGGACCCCGCCAAGACCCAGTCGCCCCCGAAGCGGGACTTCTAGACCTCGATGCGGGTGGGCCGGGCGGCGCCGCGGGCCTGGGCGCGCGCCAGCCGCACGGCGCCGTACGTCGAGACGAGCAGGCCGGCGACGACCGCCCAGCCCCACCCCTCGCGCACGCCGTCGCCGAGCAGGCCGATGCCGATCGCGGCCGGGATGAAGGTCTGCCCGACGATCATCGGCGCCGAGGCGGCCGCGACCGCGCCGACGCTCATGGCGCGGGAGTAGAGCCAGAAGGCGACGAGGCTCAGCGACGGGACGGCCAGGGCGCACCACACGACCGGTCCGTCGACGGGGAGCCCGACCCCGCGGACCGCGAGCGCGGACCCGGCGTACCCCAGGCCGGCCAGCGCACCGAGGCCGGAGCCGAGGACCAGGAGCCGACCGGGCGCGACGGCGAGGAGCGCGAGCACGCTGAGCACCACCAGGCCGGCCCACAGGCCGCCCGCGAGCCACCAGCTGGAGACCGCGTCGCCGGCACTGCCGGAGCCGGCCGAGAGCAGCACCAGGCCCAGGCTCACCAGCGCCACGGAGCCCCACTGGCTCGCGTCCAGGCGCTCGGCCACCCGGCGCGAGGCCAGGGCGGTGACCGGCAGGGACATCGCCACGGTGGCCTGGGCGAGGTAGAGCGGGAGCAGCCAGATCGCGACCGCGTGCAGGACGAAGCCGACGAGATAGGCGACCAGCACCACCCAGATCCAGGCGTCGCGCACGGCGTGCCGCACGAAGGCGCGCAGCGTGTCGAGCGTGAAGCCGGGACGACGTACGGCGTGGGCCTGCGCGACCGCCGCGAGGCCGAAGACGGCCGCGCTGCCGAGGCCGGCCGCCAGCCCGAGGACCTGGTCGGCGCTCATCGGACGAGCGCGATCAGCGGTAGTGGTCGGGGAGGCGCTGGCCGATCTTGACCTGCGCCTTGGGCAGGCGCATGAACTTCATCTGCAGGGCGCGGGTGATGGCGTAGTACGTCGTGCCCTTGTGGCTCTCGTTCGGGAATCGGGCGGCGAGCTCGCGGCGCAGCCGCAGGCGCAGGAACACCATGTCCAAGACGATCAGCACGATCGTGGCCATCAGCACCAGGCTGCTCAGGTTGGCCATCGCGGCGTTGCCGGAGTAGCCGAGGATCATCGAGAAGATCAGCAGCGGGATCATCAGCTCGATGAAGGAGAACCGGCTGTCGACGAAGTCGCGCACGAAGCGGCGCACCGGGCCCTTGTCACGCGGCATGAAGTAGCGCTCGTCGCCGGTCTTCATCGCCTGGCGGACCTTCTGGCTGGACTCCGCACGGGACGCGCGCTGTGCGCGGGCCATCTCCTTGCGGGTGCGCGGCGCGGCCTTGGCGCGGGCACGCGCGGCGGCCTCCGCCTCCTTGCGCGACGGGGTCGGACGGCCCTTGCCCCCGGGCTTGGTCTCGACGGGCTCCGGGGTGACGGTCACGGTCTTGGTACGACGGAACAACGCGGGCCTTCTCGCTGAGGGCGTCCTGCTGCGGACGTGCGGGTGTGCGGATCGGCGCCAGTCTACCGGCGGACCTGCGCCTACGGGCCCGCGCGGGTTGGTCACGGTGCCCTAGAGTGAGACGAGACCTGCAGCACAGAACGTCGTCCGAGAGGGACCGCACCACATGAGCATCATGAAGCGCATGAGCCTGATCTTCCGATCAAAGGCCAACAAGGCCCTCGACCGGGCCGAGGACCCTCGCGAGACCCTCGACTACAGCTACCAGCGCCAGCTGGACCTGCTTGCCAAGGTCCGCCGCGGCGTCGCCGACGTGGCGACCAGCCGCAAGCGTGTCGAGCTCCAGGTCAACCAGCTCGAGCAGCAGGGCGCGAAGCTGACCGCCCAGGCCGAGAAGGCGATCCAGATGGGCCGCGAGGACCTCGCCCGCGAGGCGCTGACCCGCAAGTCCGCCCTCGCCGGTCAGATCAGCGACCTGCAGGCCCAGCACGCCAACCTGATGGGGGAGGAGGAGAAGCTCACCCTCGCCCAGCAGCGCCTGCAGGCGAAGGTCGAGGCGTTCCGCACCCGCAAGGAGACCATCAAGGCCACCTACACCGCGGCCGAGGCGCAGACCAAGATCGGCGAGGCCGTCTCCGGCATCAGCGAGGAGATGGGCGACGTCGGCCTCGCGATCCAGCGCGCCGAGGACAAGACGGCCAACATGCAGGCGCGTGCCGGCGCGATCGACGAGCTGATCGCCTCGGGCGCGCTCGACGACGCCAGCTCGCTGAGCCGCGGCGACGACATCAGCCGCGAGCTGGAGTCGATGAGCTCGCAGGCCGACGTCGAGTCCGAGCTCGCCCGGCTCAAGGGCCTCAGCGCCCCCAGCCGGCCGGAGGCCATCGAGGGCGGCGACATCATCACGCCCGAGCAGCAGAAGTCCGCCGAGCCGCGCGAGGGCCAGGCATGATCGTGCGGATCCTCGGGGAGGGTCAGTTCGACCTGACCGAGGCCGACCTCGATCACCTCAACACCCTCGACTCCGCGGTCGAGGCGGCGGTCGAGGCCGGCGACCAGGAGGCGTTCGCGCCCGCGCTGGCCTCGCTGCTGGACGCCGTACGCGCCCACGGTGCGGTGCACGACCTCGCCGCGCTCGACTCCTCCGACCTGATCCTGCCGCCGGCGGACGCCTCGATCGACGAGGTGCGCGCCATGCTCGGCGAAGAGGGCCTGCTCCCGGGCTGAGCCCCGTCTCCGCGCCGCAGGAACCTGCGCCGCACGCTCCAGCGCTGAAGGACGCGTCCGCCGGACGCGTCCTTCAGCCTTTTCTTGGGCAGGACAGGGAGAATGTCGCCATGGCACACAGCCGCTTCCTCCCCGATCGCGGGCTCACGGCCCGCATGACCCTGGTGCTCTTCCTGCTGGGGTTCCTCTTCGTCGCCTTCGTGGCCGTGGTGATGGGCGTCTTCGCCCAGGCCGGCAGCCCCGGGATCGGGCTGCTGATCGGCCTCGCCGGCCTCGGCGTGGTCTGGTACCAGTGGTACTCCTCCGACACCGTGGCGATGAAGGCGATGCGTGCCCGCGAGGTCACCCCGCAGCAGGCGCCCGAGCTGCACGGCATGATCGACCGCCTGTGCGCGATGGCGGACATGCCGAAGCCGCGGGTCGGCATCGCCGACAGTGCGATCCCCAACGCGTTCGCCACCGGCCGCTCGCCGCAGCGCTCCGTGGTCGTGGTGACCACCGGCATCCTGCAGACGCTCAACACCGAGGAGCTCGAGGGCGTGCTCGCCCACGAGCTCTCCCACGTCGCCCACCGCGACGTCCTGGTGATGACCGCGGCCTCCTCGGCCGGCATCGTGGCGGGCATGCTCGCCCAAGGCTCGCAGTACGGCGCGATGTTCGGCGGCAACCGCCGCGACAACAACAACGGCCTGCCGATCTGGCTGCTGGTGCTGCTGGTCAGCCTGGTGACCTACGCCGTCAGCTTCGTGCTGATCAAGCTGCTCTCGCGCTACCGCGAGCTCTCCGCCGACCGCGCGGGTGCCTACCTCACGATGAAGCCGCAGGCGCTCGCCTCCGCGCTGCAGAAGATCACCGGCGAGATGAACACCATCCCGCAGCGCGACCTGCGCTCGGCGCAGTCGATGAACGCCTTCTTCATCGCCCCCGCGATCCGCGGCGCGTCGCTGAAGACGCTCACCTCCACCCACCCGAGCCTGGAGCAGCGCCTCGACCAGCTCGCCCGCATCCAGGCCGACCTCGGCCGCCAGACGAGCTGAGGAGCACCGTGGGATTCCTGGACGCCATCCTGGGCCGGTCCAAGCCGAAGCAGGCCAACCTCGACTCGCTGTTCCTGGTGCCCGGCGCCGCGATCACGCTCGAGACCACGCTCGGCCTGCGGCCGACCGGCGACGGGTCGGTCTGCTACCGCGCCGCGAGCGGCCTGGCGTTCTCCCAGGTCCAGCAGGAGATCCTCGAGCTGGTGCGCAGCACCGGCGAGGCCCCCGAGGTTCGTGTCACCCAGGACGGCTACGGCTACACCTGGGCCGAGGTGGACCGGGAGCCGGGCGCCTCGGTGGAGGGGCTGTGCACGGCCCTGCACGCCGTCAACACCAGCCTGGAGGGTCAGGGCTTCGGCCCCGGCCTGCTGTGCACCCTGATCGGCTTCGAGGACCCCGACGGACGCCGTGTCGGGCTGGTCTACCTCTACAAGCAGGGCACCTTCTACCCCTTCGCGCCGGCGCCGGGCGGGCGCCAGCAGCGCGACAACATGCTCGAGCTCCAGGTGCGCGACGCGCTCGGCGGCGAGCTTCCCCTCGAGCAGGACCTGTCGCGCTGGCTCGCGGTCTGGGGAGCCCCCGGACTCTGACCCCGAAGCAGCGGGTGGGACGACCTGATCAGGCCTGCGGCGCGGAGCGGCCGGGCAGGGCGAGCATCCGCTCCAGCGCGACCAGCGCCCAGCGCTCGGTCTCGGGGTCGACGGTGATCTGGTTGACCACGGTGCCCTCGACCAGCGACTCGAGCGCCCAGACCAGGTGCGGCAGGTCGATGCGGTTCATCGTCGAGCAGTAGCAGACCGTCTTGTCCAGGAACGAGATGTTCTTGTCCGGGTGCGCCTGGGCCAGGCGCTTGACCAGGTTGAGCTCGGTGCCGATCGCCCACGTCGAGCCGGCGGGCGCGGCCTCGATGGTGCGGATGATGAACTCGGTGGAGCCGACCAGGTCGGCGCGGGTCACGACCTCGTGCTGGCACTCGGGGTGGACCAGGATCTTCACGTCCGGGATGGTGGCGCGCAGCTCGTCGACGACCTCGGGGGAGAAGCGGCCGTGGACCGAGCAGTGGCCCTTCCACAGGATCATCTTCGCGTTGCGCAGCTCCTCGGCGCTCAGCCCGCCGTTCGGCTTGAAGGGGTTCCACACGACGCAGTCCTCGAGGGACAGACCGAGCTCGAGGACCGCGGTGTTGCGGCCCAGGTGCTGGTCGGGCAGGAAGAGGATCTTGGCGTCCTCCTTCTGCGCGAACGCCCAGTCCAGGGCCACCTCGGCGTTGCTGGAGGTGCAGACCACGCCGCCGTTGCGACCGCAGAAGGCCTTGATGTCGGCGCTGGAGTTCATGTAGGTCACCGGCACGACCTGGTCGGCGATGCCGGCGTCGGCCAGCGCGTCCCAGGCGTCCTCGACCTGGGCGAGGCGGGCCATGTCGGCCATCGAGCAGCCGGCGGCGAGGTCGGGCAGGATGACCTGCTGCTCCGGCTTGGTGAGGATGTCGGCCGACTCGGCCATGAAGTGCACGCCGCAGAAGACGATGAACTCCGCCTCCGGGCGCGCCGCGGCGTCGCGCGCGAGCTTGAAGGAGTCGCCGGTGACGTCGGCGAACGCGATGACCTCGTCGCGCTGGTAGTGGTGGCCGAGCACGAAGACCCGGTCGCCCAGGGCCTCCTTGGCCGCGCGGGCGCGGGCCACCAGGTCGGGGTCGGACGGCGACGGCAGGTCGCCGGGGCACTCGACACCACGCTCGGCGGCCAGGTCGGTGCCACGGCCGAGGGGGAGCAGCGGAAGGTCGACGGTCGTCATGGGGCGCATCCTATTCGGGTGGGGACGCCCCGGGCCGCTTTGTCCCACGGCTCCCGGGCCATGCAGCGATCACAGCAGGGCGCCGTGGTGAACGTACGGCGCCGGCGGATTCATCCCGCGCAGCGCCAGGTAGCCGCCCTGGCCCAGCTCGAGGCGGGCGGCCAGGCCGACATCGATCGCCCAGGCGTTGGCGGCGCTGACGTGTCCGAGCCGGGTCGGTCCGGTGCTCTCGGCCAGCGCCGCCCACAGCAGGCGGGTCGCGGTACGCCGGTTCGTGGCGGCGAGCAGGGCGACCGAGCCGCCGGGCTCGACGTAGACGTAGCCCGATCCGGTGGAGGTGTCGGAGACCAGCAGCCGCAGCTCCGCGAGCAGCAGCTCGTGGTCGGGGCCGTGGGCGGCGCCGCGGGTGCCCCGGTCCACGGAGTCCATCAGGTCGCTGTCGCCGGCCGAGCCGTCGCGGACCTTCTCGATCACGGGGATCGCGGCGCGGTCGACGGTGCCGCTCAGGTGCATCTGGGGGTGCAGGGTGAACCCGGCGAGCCGGTAGCGCCGGGCGGCCTGCGGGTCGGCCATCGCGCTGATCATGCCGTGCAGGCAGCCCCGGCCGTGGTGCATCGCCGCGGCGAGCAGCTGCACGCCGGTGCCGCGGCCCTGGTGGCCGGGCAGGACGGCGTACGTCGCGAGGAACCAGGTCGTCTCGCGCACGAAGGAGGTGGCGAACCCGACGAGGGTGTCGCCCTCCTCGGCGACCCAGCAGCCGCCTGGGTCGGTGCGCAGCAGGTGCAGGGTACGGCGGGCCCAGGCCTGGCCGCGGTCCGCGGGGCGCGCCGCCGGCTCGGGCAGCGACCGGGGGAGGTGGCGCCGCTCCACCTCGAGGAACGCCTGCGCGCTGAGCCGCTCGGCGGCCGGGACGTCGCCGGGCGTCATCGGCCGCAGGATCAGCGCATCTGCGTGGTGGGCCATGCGCGGAACCCTAGGGTGAGCGCATGCGGATCCTCGTGGCGCCCGACAAGTTCGCCGGCACCCTCACCGCCGTGCAGGCGGCCGACGCGATCGCCACCGGCTGGCGCCGCCACGCCCCCGACGACGAGCTGGACCTCGCCCCGATGTCCGACGGCGGCCCCGGCTTCGTGGACGTGCTGCACGCCGCGCTCGGCGGCGACCTGCTCGCGGTCACCGTGCGCGGCCCGCACGCCGAGCCGGTGCCCGCCACCGTGCTGAAGGTGGGCGCGACGGCGTACGTCGAGTCGGCCCAGGCCTGCGGGATCCACCTGACCGACGGGGCCTGGGAGGACGCGACGACCCTGGGTGTCGGCGACCTGATCGCCGCGGCCCTGGACGGCGGCGCGCGCCGGGTGGTCGTCGGCCTGGGCGGCTCCGGGACCAACGACGGCGGCGCGGGCCTGCTGCACGCGCTCGGCGCGCGCGGCGACGCCGACCTCGGCCGGGGACCGGCCGGCCTGGCCGGCATCACCGCGCTCGACCTCGCCGCTGCCCGGGCCCGGGTCGCGGGCGCGGAGCTGGTCGCGGCCAGCGACGTCGACAACCCGCTCACCGGCCTGTTCGGCGCGACCAAGGTCTTCGGGCCCCAGAAGGGGGTGCCGGAGGACCGCCTGGTCGACGTGGACGCCGGGCTGGAGGCCTTCGCCGAGGCGACCGACCGACGGCTGTCGCTGGCGAAGGGCGCCGGCGCGGCCGGGGGACTGGGCTTCGCGCTGCTGCTGCTCGGTGGTGCCCGCGAGCCCGGCCTGCCGCTGGTCTCCGCCGCGGTCGGGCTGCCCGCACGCGCGGCGAAGGCCGACCTCGTGGTCACCGGCGAGGGTGCCTTCGACGTCAGCAGCCGCGCCGGCAAGGTGCCCTACGGCGTGGGCGAGGTCGCCGCCGAGGCGCTGCGCCCGTGCGTGGTCCTCGCCGGCAAGGTGCAGGTCGGTGCCCGCGAGATGCGGGCGCTCGGCGTGGAGTCGGCGTACTCGCTGGTGGACCTGGTGGGCGAGCAGGAGGCGATGGCCGCCCCGGCCGACGCCCTCGAGCGGCTCGCCGCGCGCGTGGCCCGCACCTGGTCGCGCTGAGCGTCCGCGAGTGGGTCGGCGACCCGGTCTGAGCGGAGGGGCGAGGAATATCCGGGTGTGTGCGACGATTGAGGGAGTACCAACCCTTTGTCTTTCTATCTGGGAGCTGCACACATGACCGAGCAGGTGGACACGACCACGGAGCGTCGTACCGACCAGATCAACCTGAGCCCGGTGGCGGCCGCCAAGGTGAAGAGCCTGCTGGCGCAGGAGGGCCGCGAGGACCTCCAGCTGCGGATCTCGGTGCAGCCCGGTGGCTGCTCGGGCCTGCGCTACCAGCTCTTCTTCGACGAGCGCACCCTCGACGGTGACGTCGTGACCGACTTCGACGGCGTGTCCGTGGTCGTCGACCGGATGAGCGTCCCGTACCTCAACGGCGCGATGATCGACTTCGTCGACAGCATCGAGAAGCAGGGCTTCACCATCGACAACCCGAACGCCACGGGTTCCTGCGCCTGCGGCGACTCCTTCCACTGAGTCGCAGCACGGTGCCCAGCACCTGAGCAGCACCCACGAACACAGCAGCACGGCAACAGCCCCCGCCAAGAGGCGGGGGCTGTCGTCGTCGGTGGCGAGCTGGGAGGGGGCGCCACCGACGCGGGGCCGGGTGTGGGGCCCCTGCTCGTCCGGTCCGGTCCGCGTGACGCGGGGGACCGGTGGTCCGTGTCGAGCGGGTCGGCAGGTCAGTCGAGGTGCAGGTGCAGGGCGTTCGCCAGGCGCTGGGCGGCCTCGGTGACCTCGAGGCCCTTGGCGGAGTCGGTCGGGTAGTCGGCGAACAGGATGCTGGGCGCCGGGCGCACGGCCGCACGCGCGGCGCGGGCCAGGTCGCCGCCCGCGGCCGCCGCGGGCAGGTGCGCGCCGGCCGCGCGGCAGTCGTCCTGCATCTCGGGGAGGGTGGCCAGGTCGTCGTAGGCCAGACGCGCGGTGGGGCCGGCGGTGGGGCGGAGGGCGCTCATGGGATCGACGCTAGGTCCTACCGAGGGGTAGACCCAGCGGTACCGACCGGTAGTCTCCGGGCCATGTCTCTGCTGATCGCCGGATCGATCGCCACCGACCACCTGATGTCCTTCGGAGGGCGCTTCGAGGACTCCCTCGTCGTCGAGCAGCTGAGCAAGCTGTCGGTCTCCTTCCTCGTCGACGACCTCGAGATCCGCCGCGGCGGCGTGGCGCCGAACATCTGCTTCGGCCTGGCGCGCCTGGGCCTGCGCCCGGTGCTGGTCGGGGCGGCCGGCGAGGACTTCGCCGACTACCGCTCCTGGCTGGAGCGCCACGGCGTGGACTGCTCCCACGTGCACATCTCCACCACCAAGCACACCGCGCGCTTCGTGTGCACCACGGACACGACGATGGCGCAGTTCGCCTCCTTCTACCCGGGCGCGATGAGCGAGGCCCGCCTGATCGAGCTCGAGCCGATCGCGGCCGCCGCCGGCGCCCCCACCTACGTGCTCATCGGTGCCGACGACCCCGACGGCATGCTGCGCCACACCGAGGAGTGCCGCCAGCGCGGCTACCCCTTCATCGCCGACCCCAGCCAGCAGCTCGCCTTCGGCGAGGGCGACCTGATCCGCCGGCTGGTCGACGGCGCCGCGATCCTGCTCACCAACGAGTACGAGTCGCACCTGATCGAGCAGAAGACCGGCTGGTCGGCCGACGAGGTGCTCTCCCGCGTGGGCATCCAGGTGACGACCCTGGGCAAGGACGGCGTGCGGGTGCTGCGCCGCGGTGAGGAGCCGATCGTGGTCCCCGCCGCGCGCAACGTCAGCGCCGTGGAGCCGACCGGGGTCGGCGACGCCTTCCGCGCCGGCTTCCTCGCCGCCTCCGAGTGGGGCCTGGGCCTGGAGCGCGCCGCGCAGGTGGGCTGCGTCCTGGCCGCCTACGTCGTGGAGACCGTCGGGACCCAGGAGTACTCCTTCACCCTGGGGGAGTTCCTGGCCCGCTTCGAGGACTCCTACGGCGAGGCCGCCGCGGCCGAGGTCGCCCCGCACCTCTCGCGCTGAGCGCTCCCGGGCCGCCTGCGCCCGCCTAGCTGAGCCGTCGTACGACGTAGCGGGGGACGCCGTCCGCGGCGACGTCCTCCCCGACGTACTCCTGCCCGCGCATCCGGCACCACGCCGGTACGTCGTGGCGCGCGGCGACGTCGTCGGCGACGACGGCCACCCGCGCGCCCACCGCGACCTCGCCGACCCTGCGGCCCAGCGCGATCACGGGCAGCGGGCACAGCTGTCCGCGGCAGTCCAGCTCGAGCTCCACCGGGCCGAGCCCCTCGTGCGGCTCGCTCACAGCCCCGCCTCCGCGCGGATGCCGGCGACGACGCCGGGGAGCACCTCGAGGAAGCGCTCGACGTCCGCCTCGTCGGTGTCGCGCGTGAGGGAGAGGCGCACGTTGCCGTGGGTGAGCGCCCCCATCGCGGTCAGCACGTGGCTGGGCTCCAGGCTCGACGCGGTGCACGCCGACCCGCTCGCGACCGCGAAGCCGTGGCGGGCGAGTCGGTCCACGAGCGCCTCGCCGTCGACGTAGAGACAGCTGAAGGTCAGCACGTGGGGGAGCCGGTCCTCCGGGTCGCCCACGACCTCCACGTCGGGCACGACCTGCACGCCGTGGCGGATCCGGTCGAGGAGCGCGCGCTGGCGCGCCCCCACCTCCGCGCGCTCCTCGACGACGGCGCGCAGCGCGGCCGCCGCGGCGAGCGCCGCCGGGACGTTCTCGAACCCCGCGGTGCGCTCGTCGACCCGGTCGTCGCCGGGGAAGGGGTTGCGCCAGCGTGCGCCCTTGCGGACTGCCAGCACGCCCACACCTGCCGGACCGCCCCACTTGTGGGCGGAGGCCGCGGCCACGGCCCAGCCCGCCGGCAGCGGCACCCGCCCCGCCGACGCGCAGGCGTCGACCAGCAGCGGGACCTCCCCGATCCGGGAGGCGACCTCGGCGACCGGCTGGCAGGTGCCCACCTCGTGGTTGGCCGCCTGGAGGGCCGCCACGGCCACGCCCGGCCCCGCGCAGGCCGCGACGAAGTCGTCGGGGGAGACCCGGCCGTGGCGGTCGACGGGGACCGACACGTGCTCGCCCCCGGCCCAGGCGGCGGCGTGCAGCACCGCGGAGTGCTCGACGGCCGCGTGCACGAGCCGGTCCCCGGCGCGGCGGCGGCCCCGCAGCAGCCCGAGCAGACCGCGGTGCACGGCCTCGGTGCCGGAAGCGGTGAAGGAGACCTCGTCGGGGCGCGCGCCGAGGCACTCGGCGACCACTTCCCGGGCGTTGTCGAGCATCAGCCGGGACGCGCGCGCCGGGGGATGCAGACGCCGAGGGTCGGCGTACCCGCGATCGAGCGCCGCGAGGAGCACCTCGCGGGCGGCCGGATGGAGCGGCTCTGAGGACGCGGAGTCGAAGTAGCGCGGCGGCGGCTGTGGCGTCCCAGCGGCGTTTGTCACACCGGGAACCTACCGGGAGACCCGCTCCCGAGGTCCCCCGCCAGCCGCGATAGTGTGCGATGTATTCACGACCACCCGAGAGGAAGGCTCAGACGTTGAGTCTGCAACTCCCCAGGCGCAGGGCCGAATCCGGCGCACGCCGGGTCCTCCTGCCAGCTGCCCTGGCTGCCAGCACGCTTGCCTTCGCCGGCTGCTCTGTCGACGAGGGCGCCATCAAGCGGATCGCCATGCCCGAACCGGCCACCACCCAGGGCGAGCACACCCTCGCCCTGTGGCAGGGAGCCTGGATCGCGGCACTCGCCACGGGCGTGCTCGTGTGGGGCCTGATCTTCTACGTGATCTGGCGCTACCGTCGGCGCCACGCTGACGAGGTCCCGATCCAGACGCGGTACAACCTGCCGCTCGAGATCTTCTACACGATCGCGCCGATCATGATGGTGGTTGTGTTCTTCGCGCACACCGTCCGCACGCAGAACGCCGTGCTGGAGGAGAGCCCGACCCCCGACAACATCGTCGAGGTCACCGCCCAGCAGTGGTCCTGGACCTTCAACCACGGTGTCGGCGAGCCCGACTACGCCGCGGAGGAGGACTCCAACGACGACGAGTGGGCCTACGACGAGTACGTCTGGGAGCTCGGCACGGGGTCCTACATCCCCACGCTGGTGCTTCCGGTCGGCGAGACCACGCGGTTCAACCTGCACTCGCCCGACGTGATCCACAGCTTCGGCATCCCCGGCTTCCTCATGAAGATGGACGTCATCCCCGGCCGGGTGAACCACTTCGAGGTCACCCCGAAGACCGAGGGCACCTACGTCGGCAAGTGCTACGAGCTCTGCGGTGTCTACCACTCGCGGATGCTGTTCAACGTGGAGATCGTCAGCCCCGAGCAGTACGACGAGTACGTGGCCGAGCTGGCCGCGAACAGGACGAGCACCAGCCCCCTCCGGGGCCAGGAGGACGCTCGCACGCAGGCTGGCCTTGCGGGCGAGGACGAGGGAGACACCGAGTGACCGCGACCGCTGCACGAGCCATCGACGTCCAGCCGGCGCGCAAGCCGCTGGGCCGTGAGCTCGTCCGCATCATGACGACCACCGATCACAAGCTGATCGGCAAGATGTACCTGATCACGTCGTTCGCGTGGTTCTGCATCGGTGGCCTGATGGCGCTGCTGATCCGCTCCGAGCTGACCTTCCCGGGCCAGCAGGTCGTGAACGACGAGCTGTACAACCAGCTGTTCACGATGCACGGCACGATCATGCTGCTGCTGTTCGCGACGCCGCTGTTCTTCGGCTTCGCCAACGTGATGATGCCGATCCAGATCGGCGCGCCCGACGTGGCGTTCCCCCGCATGAACATGCTCAGCTACTGGCTGTTCCTGTTCGGCGGCCTGATCGCAGCCTCCGGCTTCCTCACCCCGCAGGGCGCGGCGGACTTCGGGTGGTTCGCCTACACCCCGCTGTCCGACGCGGTCCGCTCGCCGGGCGTGGGCGGTGACCTGTGGATCATGGGTCTCTACATCGCCGGTATCGGCACCATCCTCGGTGCGGTCAACTTCATCACCACGATCATCTGCATGCGCGCCCCGGGCATGACCATGTTCCGGATGCCGCTGTTCACCTGGAACACGCTGATCACCAGCCTGCTGGTGCTGCTCGCCTTCCCGATCCTCGGTGGCGCGCTGCTGTCCCTGGAGGCCGACCGCCTGCTCGGGGCCCACATCTTCGACACCGCGCACGGCGGACCGATCCTGTGGCAGCACCTGTTCTGGTTCTTCGGCCACCCCGAGGTCTACATCATCGCCCTGCCGTTCTTCGGCATCGCGACGGAGATCCTGCCGGTCTTCAGCCGCAAGCCGATCTTCGGCTACGTCGGCCTGGTCGGCGCGACCCTCGGCATCGCGATCCTCTCGGTCGCGGTGTGGGCCCACCACATGTTCGTCACCGGAGCGGTCGACCTGCCGTTCTTCTCCGGCATGACGTTCTTGATCGCGGTGCCAACCGGGGTGAAGTTCTTCAACTGGATCGGCACGATGTGGGGCGGATCGGTGTCCTTCGAGACACCGATGCTGTGGACCATCGGCTTCCTCACCACCTTCCTCTTCGGTGGTCTGACCGGTGTCATCCTCGCCAGCCCGCCGCTGGACTTCCACGTCTCGGACTCCTACTTCGTGGTCGCGCACTTCCACTACGTCGTGTTCGGCACCGTGGTGTTCGCGATGTTCGCCGGCTTCTACTTCTGGTGGCCCAAGTTCACCGGGCGGATGCTCGACGAGCGCCTGGGCAAGGTCCACTTCTGGCTGCTCTTCGTCGGCTTCCACCTGACCTTCCTGGTCCAGCACTGGCTGGGTGTCGAGGGCATGCCGCGCCGCTACGCCGACTACCTGCCCGAGGACGGCTTCACCTTCCTCAACCAGGTGTCCACGGTGGGCGCGTTCCTGCTGAGCTTCTCGATGCTGCCGTTCTTCTACAACGTCTACGTCTCGCGTCGTAACCCGAAGGTCGAGGTGGACGACCCGTGGGGCTGGGGCCGCTCGCTGGAGTGGGCCACCAGCTGCCCGCCGCCGCGACACAACTTCACCAGCCTGCCGCGGATCCGCTCGGAGTCGCCGGCGTTCGACCTGCACCACCCCGAGGTGGCGGCGATCGAGCTGGAGGAGAACCAGGCGGCGCGTGACGGCGGCTTCGCCGACGCTCCCGACATGGACGGGCGCCAGCAGGTCATCGACCAGCGCACCCACGAGACCCCGGAGGACAAGTCCTGATGAAGGCCGAAGCCTGGATCTTCGCCACGTGCGCGATCTTCTTCACGCTGGTCACGCCGGCCTACTGGCTCATCACCGACGCCAGCGACACCGGCGCCGACTGGACCGGTACGTCGGCCCTCGCGATGGCGACCTTCCTCGCCATCATGGTGGCCCTCTACCTGGGCTTCCACGCCAAGCGCATGGACCCCCGGCCCGAGGACCGCAAGGAGGCGGAGATCGTGGAGGGCGCCGGCGAGCTCGGCTTCTTCCCGCCGTACTCCTGGTGGCCGCTGTGGTGCGCGAGCGCCGTCGCCGTGATCGCCGTCGGCATCGCGTTCCTCGCCTGGTGGCTCGTGATCATCGGGTTCACCCTCGGCGCGTTGGCGCTGTGCGGTCTGGTGTTCGAGTACTACCGTGGTGAGCACGCCCACTGATCTGGGCGAGACTCGCAACTTCTGCGGGCCCCCGTGCGTCTCAGACGCACGGGGGCCTTCGGGCATCTCGGATCCGGTCCTCCCCGGTCGCCGCCCCGCCTCACCCGACCCCCGGATCCACGGAGAACGCATGACCGCCCAGCCCTCGCCCCTGCGTCGTCGCGGCACCGCCCGCACGCGGTCCGTCGCGACCGCGGCGCTCCTGCTCTCGCTCGTCGCCCTCACCGGTGCCGCCTGCGACGCCTCCGACGGCACCGACACCGACGCCCCGGGCGGCCCGGGCCAGGGCGTCGCGGCCGCGGAGCTCCCCGCCCTGCGGCTCACCGCCAACGTCCGCCGCGACGCGCGCGAGGTCCCCGTGGACCGCGTCGTCGAGGTCGGCGCCGAGCACGGCCGGCTGAGCCGGGTCCGCCTGAGCGCCGGCGAGCGGCAGGTCCCCGGGCGCCTCACCGACGACGGCTCCGCCTGGCGGGCCTCCGCGCGCCTCGAGCCGGGCACGGCGTACACGCTGCGGGTCGTGGGCAGCGACGGCGCCGGCGAGCGGGTCGCGGAGTCGCGGTCCTTCCGCACCCGCGCGCTGAGCCTCGCCGAGCAGACCTTCGCCTCGGTCGCGCCGCTGGACGGCGAGACCGTCGGGATCGGGATGCCGGTGGTGGTCACCTTCGACGTCCCCGTCACCGACCAGGCCACCTTCGAGAAGCACATGACGGTGCGCTCGGAGCCGCAGCAGGCCGGTTCCTGGCACTGGATGTCCGCCACCGAGGCGCGGTGGCGGCCCAGGAAGTACTGGCGCCCGGGCACCCGGGTCAGCGTCGACATCGACGTCAACAGCCTCCCGGCGGGCGGCGGGATCTACGGCCAGGAGAGCCGACGGCTCGCGTTCGAGGTCGGCGACGCCCACGTCTACCGCGTGGACGCCGCCGCCCACCAGATGCGGGTGTTCACCAACGGCAGCCTGGTCCGGACCTTCCCCATCACCACCGGCAAGGAGGGGTTCACCACCCGCTCCGGCGTCAAGGTGATCATGGAGAAGTCCGAGAGCCGCCGGATGAACTCCGAGACCGTCGGCATCGCCGCCGGCAGCGCCGACTCCTACGACATCGACAACGTGCAGTGGGCGATGCGGCTCACGACCTCGGGGGAGTTCATCCACGCGGCCCCCTGGTCGGTCGGGTCCCAGGGCAGCGCCAACGTCAGCCACGGGTGCACCGGCATGAGCACCGCGGACGCCGCCTGGCTCTACGCCCAGTCGCGCCGCGGCGACGTCGTGGAGTACGTCGGCACCGACCGCCCCATGACCGTCGAGAACGGCTGGGGCGACTGGAACCTGCCCTTCGCCGAGTACCGCGACGGCAGCGCGCTGGGCTGAGACCCGGTCAGCGCGCGGGGGAGGGCTGCGCGAGCAGCTCGCGCACCCGCGGCGCCACCTCGGTGCCGTACAGCTCGATGCAGCGCATCAGGTGCGCGTGCGGCAGCGGCCCGTTGCTGTACTTCAGGTCGAAGCGGCTCAGCCCGAGCACGCGCACGGTGTCGGCGATCTTCGCGGCGACCGTCTCGGGCGAGCCGACGACCAGGGCGCCGTGGTCGGCCTCCCGCTCGAAGTCGGCACGCGAGGCCGGCGGCCAGCCGCGCTCGCGGCCGATCCGGTCGCGGTTGGCCTTGAAGTGCGGGAAGAGGATCTCGCGCGCCTCGGCATCGGTCCCCGCCACGAAGCCGGGGGAGTGGACCCCGATCGGGAGCTCGGGCGAGCCGAGCTGGGCCAGCGCGCGCCGGTAGAGGTCGGTGAACGGCGCGAAGCGGGCCGCCTCCCCGCCGATGATCGCGAGCATGAGCGGCAGCCGGTGGCGCGCCGCGCGTACGACGGACTCCGGGGAGCCGCCGACCGCGACCCAGGCCGGCAGCGAGCCGCGATCGGTGCGCGGGTACACCTGCGCGTCGACGAGCGGGCGGCGGGTGGTCCCCTGCCAGGTGACCGGGCCCTCGGAGCGCAGGGCGGTGAACAGGTCGAGCTTCTCCTCGAAGAGCACCTCGTAGTCGGCGAGGTCGAAGCCGAAGAGCGGGAAGGACTCGGTGAACGAGCCACGTCCGAGGGTGACCTCCGCGCGTCCGTGCGAGATCGCGTCGATGGTCGCGAAGCGCTCGTAGACCCGCACCGGGTCCTCGGAGCTGAGGACGGTCACCGCGGTGCCGAGCGTGATCCGCTCGGTGCGCGCGGCGATCGCGGCCAGCACGACGTCCGGGGCGGAGATGGCGTAGTCGTCGCGGTGGTGCTCCCCGACGTTGAACACGTCGAGCCCGACGCGCTCGGCCAGCACCCCCTGCTCGACGACGTCGCGGACGACCTGGGCATGGGGGAGCGGACGTCCGTCCTCGTCGACGGTCACGTCGCCGAAGGTGTCGAGGCCGAGCTGGAGCGGGCGAGTCATCGGGTACTCCTTCTGAGTGATTGACAGATCAACCACCCGGGCGGGTGATTTCATTCCGGAGGGGGCGGGCGCAGGGCTGGGAAATGGCCGAAGGCCCCGGACGAGTCCGGGGCCTTCGGGTGGAGCGGGTGGATCAGTGCTTGTCGCGCAGCGGCTCGTCGTCGACGGGGTGCATCCCATCGAACTGGTGGCCGTCCACCGCGTGACCGTCGAGCGCACCGGCGAGCTCGTGCTCGGCCTCGTCGTGGTGGTGCGACGCCTCGAGCTCGGTGACGGTCGGCTTCTGCACGTTGTCGGCGTACCAGAGCGCCCGCAGCTTGCGCCGCAGCTTCGCGGCCCGGCCGTCGTCGCTCGGGTCACCCTCGGTCTCGATGGTCTCGAGGTCCGGCTCGCGGTCACGAGCGGTGAGGGCGTAGGCCTCGTCCTCGCCGATCGGCAGGTGCTTCTCGGCGTAGGCGCCCTCGGGGGAGCGCATGATGATGCCGGTCTCGTAGCCGTGCAGCAGCACGTCGTTGTCGTGACGCTGCAGCGAGATGCACCAACGACGGGTGATGAAGAACGCGATGGCCGGACCCACGAACACCAAGACGCGCATGGCGTAGGTGATCTGGTTGATGCTCAGGTGCAGCTTGATCGCGATGATGTCGTTGCCGCCGGCCGCCCACATCAGGCCGTAGAAGGTCATCAGCGAGACCATCAGGGCGGTGCGGGTCGGAGCGTTGCGCGGGCGGTCGAGCAGGTGGTGCTCGCGCTTGTCGCCGGTGATCCAGGCCTCCAGGAACGGCAGGAGGAGCAGGATCGTGAACATCAGGCCCGGCAGGACGATGATCGGGAGGAACACGTTCCAAGGGATCGTGTGTCCCCAGAACTCCGACTCCCAGCCCGGCATGATGCGCAGCGCGCCGTCCGGCCAGCCCATGTACCAGTCCGGCTGGGAACCCGCCGTCACCTTCGTCGGGTCGTACGGTCCCATCTTCCACACCGGGTTGATCGTCATCAGGCCACCCATGAGGGCGCTGACGCCGAAGACGATGAAGAAGAAGCCACCGGCCTTGGCGGCGTACACGGGGAGCATCGGGAAGCCCACGACGTTGCCCTCGGTGCGACCGGGGCCGGCCCACTGGGTGTGCTTGTGGTACACGAGCAGCAGCATGTGCGCCGCGATGAGCGCCAGGAGCAGGCCCGGCAGCAGCAGCACGTGGGCGATGTAGAACCGGGTGATGATGTCGTCGCCGGGGAACTCGCCGCCGAAGATGAGGAACGACAGGTAGGAGCCGACCACCGGGATGGCCTTGATGAAGCCGTCCGCGGCCCGGACGCCGGTGCCCGAGAGCAGGTCGTCGGGGAGGGAGTAGCCGGTGAAGCCCTCGAGCGTGCCCAGGATCAGCAGCAGGCAGCCGATGACCCAGTTGAGCTCACGCGGCTTGCGGAACGCACCCGTGAAGTACACGCGCAGCAGGTGGATCATCATCGAGGCGATGAAGAGCATCGCCGCCCAGTGGTGCATCTGCCGCATGAGCAGACCGCCACGGATATCGAAGGAGATGTCCAGGCTCGAGGCGAACGCCTCCGTGACGTACATGCCACGGAACTGGTCGTAGGAGCCGTTGTAGACGATCTCCGCCATGGTCGGCTTGAACCACAGCGTCAGGAACACGCCGCTGATCAGCAGGACGACGAAGCTCCACAGGGCGATCTCGCCCAGCATGAAGGACCAGTGGTCCGGGAAGACCTTGCGCAGGTTCTTCTTCATCATGCCGGCGAGGCCCAGGCGCTCGTCGGCCCAGTTGGCGACGATGCCGCCCTTGCTCGGCTTGGAGGGCGTGGCAGCGGTCTTGCCGTTGCTCGACGCCACCTTGCTGGTGTCGCTGCTCATCAGCCACGCTCCCAGTAGCTCGGCCCGACGGGCTCGGTGAAGTCGCTTCGCGCGATCAGGTAGCCCTCCTCATCCACGTCCAGCGGGAGCTGGGGGAGGGGACGGGCGGCGGGGCCGAACACGACGCGGGCGGAGTCGCCCAGGTCGAAGGTCGACTGGTGGCAGGGGCACAGCAGGTGGTGCGTGGTCCGCTCGTAGAGCGAGATCGGGCAGCCCACGTGCGTGCAGATCTTCGAGTAGCACAGGATGCCGTCGACGCTCCAGTCCTCGCGGCCGGGGCCGGGGATGATCTCGTCGGGCTCCATGCGGACGATGACGATCGCCGTCTTCGACTTGTTGACCTGCAGCTTGGAGCCGTGCGCCTCCTCGGCCGGGTAGCCGTTCTCCGGCGTGGGGAACAGCGCCTCGGGGAGACCGTTGACCAGGTCGCCGACCTCGAGGTCGGAGGCCTTGATCGGGGTGCCGACGACGTCGCGGACCAGGCGCATGCCCGGGGCCCAGATGGTGCGGGCCAGGGCGGGGATGTCGATCTTGCCGAGGTCGCGCAGCAGCACGACGCTGGGCAGGGCGAGCATGCCGACGGCGCCGAGCAGCGAGTTGCGCACCAGCGGGCGGCGTCCGATGCCGGACTCCTCCAGGCCCTGGGCGAGCGCCGCGAGGGTCGCCTCGCGGTCCTCCTCCGAGGACGCGGCCGGGTGGCGCATCTCGACGATCTCCTGGTCACCCATGAGCTTGCGGGCCCACTGGATGATGCCGATGCCGATCAGGAGCAGCGCGAGACCGAGCAGGACGCCCAGGGCGATGTTCTGCGCGCCCAGGTAGCCGAACCGGGTGGGGTTCTCGGTGCCGCCGTCGATGGCGAAGTAGGCCACGACGAAGCCGATGGCGCTCAGCGCGGAGAGGCCGAAGAGGGCCGCCACCTGACGCTCGGCGCGCTTCTCCGCCTTCGGGTCCACATCGGTCGGTCGCCACTGGTGGGGCTCGAGGCCCGGGTCAGCGATCGGTTCCTGCTCCGCCTGGGCGGGCAGGTTGGGGTCGTGGGCGCTCACGCTTCCACCTTCTCCTTCTTCGAGCGCGTGGTGTGGGCCGCGATCCAGATCGCGAAGCCCACGAGGCTGCCGATGCCGAGCAGCCAGGCGAACATGCCCTCGCTCACCGGGCCGAGGGCGCCGAGGCCGAAGCCGCCGTAGCTGGGCTGCTCCTCGGTCGCCTCGAGGTAGGCGATGACGTCGCGCTTCATCTCGGGCGTGATGTTGCCGTTGGCGAAGTTCGGCATCTGCTGCGGGCCGGTCAGCATGGCCTCGTAGATGTGCTTGGCGTCGACGCCGCGGATGGTCGGTGCGTAGCCGCCGCGGGGCATGGCGCCACCGGAGCCGTCGAAGTTGTGGCACGCGGTGCAGTTGGTGAGGAAGATCTGGCCACCGCGGACGATCGCGGCCTCGCGCTCCTCCTCGGTGAGGTCAGCGGTGCTGTAGTCCGCCTCGGTGGGGATCGCCGGGCCGGGGCCCAGGGAGGCGACGAACGCAGCGAGCTGGTCGATCTCCTCCTGGTTGTAGACGACGTCCTTGCGCGGTGCCTGGGCACCGGGCTGAGACATCGGCATCCGGCCGGTGCCGACCTGGAAGTCGACGGCGGCGGCGCCCACGCCCACGAGGGAGGGGCCGATCTGGTTGCCGTTCAGGGTGCTGACACCCTCGCCGTTCTCGCCGTGGCAGAAGGCACAGCCGACGAGGAACAGCTCGCGGCCCTTCTCGACCTCGGCCGCGGTGGTGTCGGTGTTCTCCGCGGTGGCCGGCGAGAGTGCGGCGTACAGGCTCCCGGACAGCACAAGGCCGAGGAGCAGCAGCACCAGCCCGGCGACCTTCCCGCGGCGATGGCGGGAGAGGCGTCCGGCGGAGCGGTTCAGAAGACGCACGGATTCAGTCCTGTTCGATGGCTGCAGGGACGGGGCGGGTTACTGGACGAGGTAGATGGTGGCGAAGAGAGCGATCCACACCACGTCGACAAAGTGCCAGTAGTAGGACACGACGATCGCGCTCACCGCTTGTTCGTGGGTGAAGCGCCGCGCCATGTAGGTGCGTCCGAGGACGAAGAGGAAGGCGAGGAGACCGCCCACCACGTGGATGCCGTGGAAGCCGGTGGTCAGGTAGAAGACCGAGCCGTAGGCGGAGGACTGGATGGTGACGTCCTCCTGCACGAGGATCGCGTACTCGACGGCCTGACCGGCGACGAAGACGGCGCCCATCAGGTAGGTCAGGATGAACCACTCGCGCAGTCCCCAGCCCTTGACGTTGAGGAGCGATCCGGTCCGTCCCACCTGGCCGCGCTCGGCGGCGAAGACGCCGAGCTGGCAGGTCAGGGACGACAACACGAGGATCGTCGTGTTCACCGAGGCGAACGGAACGTTCAGCAGCTCGGTGTTCTGCGACCACAGGTCCGGGGATACCGAACGGATCGTGAAGTACGCCGCGAACAGGGCCGCGAAGAACATCAACTCGCTCGAGAGCCAGATGATGGTCCCGACGCTGACCATGCTCGGGCGGTCGTGATGCCCGTGAAGCCGGGATGCCGGAATGGAAGCTGCTGCTGTCGCCACCCGGCCATTATGTCCCGGAAGGTTTCACGGGGGACCACGACCCCCTGCATCGGGATGCACCAAGCCAGCCCAGCCGGTCTCAGGAGCGCTTCAGGAGGGGCTCAGGAGCGCCTCAGGAAGGCCGCATGGACGGCTGGATGAGCTCGTCGATGGACTTGTGCGAGCCGGTGGAACCCACGGCTCCGCTCCCATGATCCACCCGCGGACAAGGGGGCGGTCCTGCCCGGGCCCGCCGAGCCTGCGGGCGGGGACGCGCCCGGCGTCGTACGATCGCCGGCGTGAGCGACTCGAGGACAACCGCCCCGTTGAAGGTGCTCGTCTACAGCGATGACGTGAACACGCGTCAGCAGGTGATCCTGGCCCTGGGCCGGCGTCCCCACCCGGACCTGCCGGAGGTGGAGTACGTCGAGGTGGCCACGGAGCCGGTCGTGATCGCCAACCTCGACGCCGGTGGCATCGACCTGGTGATCCTGGACGGCGAGGCCGTGCCCGCCGGTGGCATGGGCATCGCCAAGCAGCTCAAGGACGAGATCGCGCACTGCCCGCCGGTGGTGGTGCTGACCGGTCGCCCCCAGGACGCGTGGCTGGCCACCTGGTCGCGTGCCGAGGCCGCGGTGCCGCACCCGATCGACCCGATCCAGCTCGCCGAGACCGTCGTCGGGCTGCTCGGCTCGCGCGTCGTCGCCTGAGGTGACCAGCTGGGCCGAGGTGCTCTCCGCGCTCGTCGCGGGCACCGACCTGAGCACGGACCAGACCGCCTGGGCCATGGGGGAGATCCTCAACGGCGCTGCCACGCACGCCCAGGTCGCCGGGTTCGCCGTGGCGCTGCGGGCCAAGGGCGAGACGATCGAGGAGGTCTCCGGCCTCGTCGACGCGATGTACGCCGCCGCGACCCCGCTCTCCGTCCCGGGACGGAGCCTCGACATCGTCGGCACCGGGGGCGACCGCTCGATGTCGGTCAACATCTCCACGATGTCGGCGATCGTCGCCGCGGGCGCGGGCGCGCGCGTGGTGAAGCACGGGTCCCGCTCGGCGTCCTCGAAGTCCGGATCAGCCGACGTGCTCGAGGAGCTGGGGATCCGCCTGGACCTGCCGACCGAGCGGGTGCCGGAGGTCCTGGACCGCGCCGGCATCACCTTCTGCTTCGCCGCCGCCTTCCACCCCGCGATGCGGCACGCTGCCGCCCCGCGGCGCGAGCTGGGCATCGGCACGACCTTCAACATCCTCGGCCCGCTCACCAACCCGGCGCGCCCCGGCGCCCAGGCGATCGGCTGCGCCGACGCCGCGACGGCGCCGGTGATGGCGGGGGTGTTCGCACGCCGTGGCGTGGACGCCTGGGTGATGCGCGGCGACGACGGGCTCGACGAGCTCACCATCACCACGACCTCCTCGCTGTGGCGGGTGCGCGACGGCGAGGTCAGCACGCACAGCGTCGACCCCCGCGAGCACGGGATCACCCTCTCCCCGATCGAGAGCCTGCGTGGCGGCGACGCGGCGTACAACGCCGACGTGGTGCGCCGGCTGGTGGCCGGCGAGCAGGGAGCGGTGCGGGACGCCGTCCTGCTCAACGCCGGTGCGGCGCTCGCGGTCCACGACGCCCCCGAGGCCGACGTGCCCGAGGCGCTGGCCGCCGGCATCGAGAAGGCCCGCGCGGCGCTCGACTCGGGTGCGGCGCGCGACGTGCTGGAGCGCTGGGTCGCCGCCTCGTCGTCCTGAGGCCCGCCGGGCTCAGTCCAGGCCGAGGGAGAACGCGGCCTCGAGGTCGTGGCGCGAGTAGGTGCGGAACGCGATGTGGGTCTCGGTGGAGATGATGCCGGGGACCTTGTTGACGCGGTCCGCGACGACGTTCGCGACGTCCTCGTGGTTGCGCACCCGCACCAGCGCGACCAGGTCGATCTGGCCGGTGACGGAGTAGACCTCGCTGATGCCGTCGAGGGCGGCGATCGCCTCGGCGACCTCGGGGATCCGGGCGACGTCGGCCTTGACGAAGACGATGGCGGTGATCATGGCCAGACGCTATCGCGCCGGGCGGTGCACCGGTGTCACGTCGGTGCGCTCGCCGAAGGGGACCAGGGTGCGCCGCGACTCGGCGACCGCGTCGTGGAGGGCGAGGTGGCGGGTGGCGCCGGCGACCGGGCAGGTCCACTCGCCCTCGACGTCGACGAGGCGCACGCCCGGCGACTCCAGCCAGCGCAGCACCTTCTCGGTCTCCTCGGCCGTGGCGGCGGGCACCGGCCCGGGCGCGGTGCGGACCGTCTCGGCGCTGGCGCGCAGCTGCTCGACGTAGGCGTGGGCGTCGGCGCCGGCCGGGATCACCCCGGCCGCGGCGAGTCGGCCGTGGCGCACCACGTGGACGCTCCACCGGCCGTCGTCGTCGCGGCGGGCGGCGACGACCTCGGGGCACCGGGTGAGCGCCGAGAGCCGCTGGGTGCGGGAGGCGGCGCGGACGAACGCCGCGAGCCGGTCGCGGTGCACCCCGGCCTCCTCGAAGCGCTCCTCGGCGGCGAGCGCGGCCATCTTGCGGTTGATCGTCTCCACGACCTCGTCGGGCCGGCGCACGAGCGCGTCGCGCAGCTGGCCGACCACGATCCCGTAGGCGGCCTCGTCGACGCTGCCGTCGCACGGGGACAGGCACCGCTGCATCTCGGCCAGCACGCAGGGCACGCGGGAGGCGACCTTGCCGAACCGGTCGGAGCACTGGCGCACCGGGAAGGTCTCGTGGAGGGCGGCGAGGCACTTCTCGGCGACCTTGCGCGAGCCGAACGGGCCGACGTAGTCGGCGTCGTCGTCGAGGACCCGGCGCACCAGCGACAGGCGCGGCCACGGCTCGCGGGTCAGCTTGAGGAAGTGGACCTTCTCGGGGAAGCGGGAGCGTCGGTTGTAGCGCGGCTTGTGCTCGGCGATCAGGCGCAGCTCGCGGACCTCGGCCTCGAGCGGGGTGGCGCACTCGATCCCGGTCACGCTCTGCGCCAGCCCGATCATCTCGCCCATCCGGGACCGGGTCTCGGAGGCGGTGAAGTAGGAGCGCACCCGGGTGCGCAGGTCGCGCGAGGTCCCGATGTAGAGCACCCGCTCCTCGGCGTCGCGGAAGAGGTAGACCCCGGCGGACCGGGGGAGACCCTCGGCGAGGTGGCGCTTCTGGCGCTGGGCGGTGCTGACCCGCGAGGAGAAGGTCTGCAGCTCCTCCAGGGTGTGCACGCCGAGCGCGCCCAGGCGCTCCATCAGTCCGTGCAGGACGTCGACGGTGGCGCGCGCGTCGGCCAGCGCCCGGTGGTTGGGGGTGGTGCCGGCGCCGAAGAGCGCGGCGAGGGTGGAGAGCTTGCAGTTGGGCGCGTCGTCGCGGGTGATCACCCGCCGGGCCAGGCGCACGGTGTCGACGACCTCGAACGCGGGCCACGCCCGCTCCTGGCTCGCCGCGAAGTGCTGGAGGAAGCCGACGTCGAACGGGGCGTTGTGGGCGACCAGGACCGTCCCGGCCGCGAACTCCAGGAACGCGGGCAGGGCGGTCTCGATGCCGGGTGCGTCGGCGACCATCGAGTTGCTGATGCCGGTCAGGACCGCGATGAAGGCGGGGATCTCGGTGTGCGGGTTGACGAGGGTCTGGAACTCCCCGAGGACCTCGCCGCCGCGGACCTTGACCGCGCCGATCTCGGTGATCATCGACCCGGCGGCCGCCGAGCCGCCGGTGGTCTCGAGGTCCACGACGCAGAAGGTGATGTCGCGTAGCGGACGGCCGAGCTCGTCGAAGGAGCGCTGGGACTCCCACCGCGATCCGCTCGGCGACCCGTCCAGGGACCCGTCCAGGGACCCGTCCAGGGACCCGTCCTGCGACCCACCCGGCGATGCCGACCCTGGAACCCTGTTGCGAACTGCGATGCCGGCACTGCTCATGGGCTTGACCGTAGGGCGCGGCACCGACAGCCCCGGGGAGGACGCGCGGCATAGGCTGGTCACCCCATGGACGAGGTCGTGAGCACCACCACAGAGCAGACGCTCGACGCGCTGCCGGGCGCGGTGCGCACCCGCGTGCTCGCCCGCACCGCCGAGGTGCTGCCCGATGTGCCCCACCTGCCGCCCAGCCTGCGCCGGGTCGCCGCCTTCGCTCCCGCCCGGCGGGCCCGGCTCGGCGCCGGTGCCATCACCGCCGCGCTCGCCGACGACGAGCTGCGCGAGCGGGTCGCGGTGCAGCTGCAGGCCCGGGGCCCCGCCGCGCTCGACGCCGCGGACGAGGTGGCGCTGGCCTGGCTGCTGCGTCCCGAGGGATGGGCGCTCGTCGTGGCCGACGGCGTACGCCGGCTGGGCGAGCGCGCCGGCGCCGAGGGACGCGACGCGGAGGTGGAGCGGCTGCGTGCCCGGCTGGAGCGGGCCGAGCAGGCCCAACGCGAGCTGCGGGCCAGCCACCGCGTGCAGGTCGAGGAGTACAAGGCGGAGATCAGCGCCCTGCGCCGGCGCCTGGGCGAGGCCCGCGCCGCGGAGCGGGCGGCGCGCACCGGCGAGGAGCAGGAGCTGCGCGACGCCGAGGCGGCCCGCGCCGAGGCCGAGGCCCGGGCCGGTGCCCAGCACAAGGAGGTCCGGCGGCTGCGGGCGCAGGTGGCGGCGCTGGAGGAGGAGCTGGCCGCGGGCCGGCGCTCCACGCGGACCGCGAAGGACGAGGCGACCCTGCGCGCGCGGGTGCTGCTGGAGACGGTGCTCGACGCCGCCGGCGGCCTCCAGCGAGAGCTGGGCCTGCCCCCGGTCTCCGGCAGCCCGGGCGACCGGGTCGAGGCCGAGGTCGCCGGCGCGGGGGAGCAGGACCCGGCAGGAGGCCCGGTCCGGGCCCCGGTGACGCCTGCGCTGCTCGAGCAGTACCTCGCGATGCCGCGGGCGCGTCTGCTCGTCGACGGCTACAACGTCAGCAAGACCGCCTGGCCGCAGTCCTCGCTGGAGGCGCAGCGGATCCGGCTGCTCCAGGCGCTCGCCCCGGTCGTCGCACGCACGGGTGCCGAGACGACGGTGGTCTTCGACGCGGCCGCTGCGGGCCGACGGCCGGTGGTCATGACCCCGCGCGGGGTCAAGGTGCTGTTCAGCCCCGAGGGCGTGATCGCAGACGACGTGATCCGCGACCTCGTGGGCGCCGAGCCCAGCGGTCGGGTCGTGCTCGTCGTCACCAGTGACGGCGAGCTCGGTGCCGACGTGGCCCGCGCCGGCGCGCGTGTGGTCACCTCCGACGTGCTGGTCGCCCTGCTCGGCCGCACGGGCTGAGCGCCGCGCCGTACGCCGGCCGACATGCCGGGCCGACACGCCGGGCCGACACGCCGGGCGGCCCGGGGAGCGCGACTGTCGGTGGTCGCTGTCAGCGTGCGGAGCATGACGACGAGGATCGACTGCGGCACCTGCGTGGTGCGAGCGCTGGCCTGTCACAACTGCGTGGTGACGGTGCTCCTGGGCCCGCCGCCCGAGCTCAGCTTCGACGACGACGAGCGTCGCGCGCTCGACGTGCTGGCCGAGGGCGGCCTGGTGCCCCCGCTGCGGCTGGTGAGCGCCGTCGACGCGCCCCACACGGAGTCGGCCTGAGGTCGGGTGATGTGACCCACGAGTAAATTCCTGCGACTCGTGGGGACCATGATTGGCCGACCCCGACCGCTGCGACTAACGTGTCGCCCTGAGGTGCCCGTGGGAGTGGATCACTCGATCCGCGCGGGCACCGCGCTGAGTCTCGAACCGTTCTCGGACGGTGCGGGAGCCGGGGAACCACCATTCCTGGGGTGAATCCCTCGCAAGGCGGCGTGCGCAAGCACGCCGAGGAGCGGGGGTAGGGCAAGTCGTGCCCGAACCCGACAGCTCACCCGGTAGGCGTACGACATGCAAGGGAGACCGCCCGCTCGTGCAGCACGGTCGCAAGCGAATCATCAGTGCCCTCGCGGGCACCGGACTCATCGGGGCCATCGCGCTCAGCCCCTCCACCCCGGCCCACGCCGAGCCCGACATCGACGATGTCAAGGAGCGGGTGGACCGCCTCTACCACGAGGCCGAGCAGGCCTCGGAGCGCTACAACGACGCCAAGCTCGAGCTGGCCGACCTCCAGGGCGACCTCACCTCGCTCCGCGCCGACGAGAAGCGACAGGACCAGCGCCTGTCCGGCGTCCGCGACCAGGTCGCCGACTCGATCGTGACCCAGTACACCGGCCAGGGCCTCTCGGCCGCCGGTGAGGTCTTCGTCTCCGACGACCCCGGCGCCTTCCTCGCCTCGCTCACCACGATGGCGGCCTTCAACGACCTCCAGGGCGAGCTGCTCGGCAGCTACACCACCGAGGTCCAGGCCCTCGAGCTGCGCCGCGAGGCCACCGAGAGCCGGATCGCCGCGGTCGAGGAGACCAAGGAGGAGATGGCCGAGGAGAAGGCGGCCATCGACGAGAAGTTCGACGAGGCCCAGGCCCTGCTCGACCGTCTCGAGGCCGAGGAGCGCGAGGCGATCGTCTCGCGCAGCTCCTCGCGCGAACCCGCTCCCGCCCCCGCCAGCGTCCCGAGCTCCGGCCGCGCCGGCGCCGCGATCCAGTACGCCATGGCGCAGGTCGGCGACGCCTACGTCTACGGTGCCGCGGGCCCCAGCGCCTTCGACTGCTCCGGGCTGACGATGATGGCCTGGGCCCAGGCCGGCGTCTCGCTGCCGCACTCCTCGAGCGCGCAGTTCTCCTCCGGCCCGCGGATCGCCGAGGGCGACCTGCAGCCCGGCGACCTGGTCTTCTACTACAGCCCGATCAGCCACGTCGGCATGTACATCGGCAACGGCCAGATCGTCCACGCGGCCAACCCGGGCAGCGGTGTCACCACCGCGCCGCTGCACTCGATGCCCTACGTCGGCGCCGTCCGCCCGGGCTGATCGCCCTGGCACACCCGCCGCCCGCGAAGGCCGGTCGCCCACCTCGGTGGGTGGCCGGCCTTTCGCTGTTCCTGCTGCTCCTCGCGGTGGGCGGGTTCCTGGTGCTCAGGCCCGGCACCTACACCGCCCCGGAGCGCCCGGAGGGGGAGACGGCCGGCGCGGTCGACCCCACCGGCGCCGCGCGTGCCCTGGCCGCCCTGGAGCGGGCCGTGCGGGAACGCGGCGACGTCCCGGACGAGCTCGCCGGGGTCGCGCACGTCGTGACCAACGCCCGCCGCCTCGGCGTCGCCGACTTCTCGCTGCGCTACGTCGACGCCTCCGCCCCGGCGGACGCCGACGGGCGGTGGCGCGCCTCCGTCGAGACCACCTGGCGCTTCGCCGGTTTCGACGACACGGTGGCCCGCGCCGAGCTCCAGGTGCAGCTCCGGTCCACGGGCACCGGGGTGGAGGTCGAGTCCGTCGGCGGCACCGGGCGCGCGCCGCTGTGGCTGGCCTCCGCGGTGCAGGTGCGCCGCACCCCGCAGACGCTGGTGCTCGCCGCCGAGAGCACCGACGACGTGGCGCGCTACGCCGCGCTGGCCCGCGACGCCGTGCCCGTCGTAGGCCGGGTGCTGCCGTCGTGGAGCCCGCGCCTGGTCGTGGAGGTGCCGGCGTCCTCGCGCGACCTGGACCGGGCGCTCGGTGCCGAGCCCGGGACCTACGCCGGGATCGCCGCGGTGACCGCCACGGTCGACGGCTCCGACGACGCAGACGCGCCCACCCACGTGCTGGTGAACCCCGAGGAGTTCGACCGGCTGCGCCGCTCGGGGGCCCAGGTGGTGATGAGCCACGAGGCAGTGCACGTGGCCACCGGCGTGGCCACCAGCGCGATGCCGCTGTGGCTGCTGGAGGGGTTCGCCGACTACGTCGCGCTGCGCGGCGTGGACCTGCCGGTCTCGACCACCGCGGCCCAGGTGGTGCGCCAGGTGCGCGAGCGCGGTGCCCCGCGGGCGCTGCCCGACGCCGCCGCCTTCGACGTCGCGAACGGCCGCCTCGGGGCGGTCTACGAGAGCGCCTGGCTCGCGGCCGTGGTGCTCGCCGAGCACACGGGGGAGGCCGGGCTGGTCGCGGTCTACGAGGCCGTGCGCGACGGCGAGGACCTCGAGGCCGCGCTCGCCCGGATCACCGGGTGGGACGTCGCGTCGCTGACCGCCGCCTGGCGCGAGCGGCTGCGAGACTTGGCGGCGTGACCCAGGAGCACCGGCCGGCAGCGCTCGGCGTCAGCATCGTGGCCGGCCTGCTGTTCGTGGCGCTGGCCGCCTGGCTGGTCCCGTGGGACCCGGTCCCCGGCGGCGACCTCGAGCCGGTCGACCCGGCGGCGTACTTCGGCGCCGAGCACCTCGCGCGGGCCGAGACCTTCACGACCTGGTCGCGGGTGTGGAGCTGGAGCTCGCTGGCGGTCTCGCTGCTGGTGGCCTGCTGGTTCGGGTTCACGCGCCGGGGCCGCGGCATCGTGGCCAAGGTCCAGCGCGGGCCGTGGTGGCTGCAGGTGGTCGCCGCGGTGGCGTTCCTCGACGTGGTCGGCCGGCTCGTGACCCTGCCCTTCGGCATCCGCCAGCGCCAGCACCTGCGCGAGTACGGCCTGTCGGTGCAGTCCTGGGGCGGCTACGCCGCCGACCTGGTCAAGGGCGAGGTGCTCGACGTGGTCGTGACCTCGCTGGCGCTCGTGGCCGTGATGGCCTGCGCGCGCCGGTGGCGGCGCGCCTGGCCGGTGATCGCGGCCGGGGTCGCCGCGACGCTGGTGATGCTCGGCTCGTTCGTCTACCCCCTCGTCGTGGAGCCGCTGTTCAGCTCCTTCACGCCGCTGGAGGAGGGACCGCTGCGCGCCGGCGTGCTGGCCCTCGCCGAGGAGGAGGGGGTCGAGGTCGACGAGGTGCTGGTCAGCGACGCCTCACGACGTACGACGACGCTGAACGCCTACGTCTCCGGCTTCGGGGGGACGCGGCGGGTGGTCCTCTACGACACGCTCGTCGAGGAGCTGCCGCGCGAGCAGGCGCTCACCGTGGTCGCCCACGAGCTGGCCCACGCCCGCCACGACGACGTGCTGGTCGGCTCCGTGCTGGGCGCGACCGGTGCCGCGTTCGGGGTCGGCCTGCTCGGCCTGGTCCTCGGTGGACGGCGCCGGGCCACCCGGCTGGGCGACCCGGCGTCCGTGCCGGTCGTGCTCGCGCTGTTCGCGCTGGCCTCGTTCCTGTCCAGCCCGGTGCAGAACACCATCAGCCGCCAGGTCGAGCTGCGCGCCGACGTGGACTCGCTGCGCGCCACCGAGGACCCCGAGACGTTCGTCGACATGCAGGTCCAGCTGATGACCCGCTCGCTGGCCGACCCGACGCCGTGGGCTCCCTCGCAGCTGTGGTTCGGCTCCCACCCCACCGGCTGGACGCGGATCGCGCTGGCCGAGCGGATGGGTGGGGCGGGCGACTGAGCCGCGTCGGCTCAGGGGGTCACGGGCGTCTGCCCCTCGTTGTCGATCGCGTCCTTGGTGTCGTTGAACAGCCCGGTGACCGTCTCGCCCAGCATGAACACCGCCAGGATGATCACCGCGGCGATGCCGGCGACCAGCAGGCCGTACTCGACCGCGGAGGCGCCCCGCTCGTCGCGATCGAGGCGGGCGTGGAGCAGGATGCGCAGGTAGTCGATCATCGGATGTGTTCTCCCTCGGGTGCGTCGGGTCCTGGACGGACCTCGCTGCGACGATCCTCGCGAAGGACGGGAGCGTTGCCATCCGAAGGACGGCTCGCCCTGGGTAGTCACTTCGGGCTACCGGATCCGACGTCCGGGGCAGCACCCGGGCCAGGAGGCTCAGCGCGTGGCAGGGCCCACGGCCGAGAGGAGCCCGGTGCGCATCGCGGTGACGAGCGCCTGGGCGCGGTTCTGGGCGCCCAGGCGCTGGTAGATCTTCGCGATGTGCGACTTCGCCGTGGACTCGCTGAGGTAGAGCCGCTCGCCGATCGCGGCGGCGCTCAGACCGTCCGCGAGCAGCTTGAGCACCTCGTGCTCCCGGTCCGAGAGCCGCATGGACTCCGGTGAGGACCGGCGCACCATGGCCTGGACGAGTCCGGCGGAGACGAAGGAGCGCGGGGAGATGGCCGCGTGCCGGGCGGCCTCGACCACGTCGCGCGCTGGCGCGTCCTTGCCCACGAAGCCGGAGGCGCCGGACTCCATGCTGGCGAAGATCTGGGCGTCACCTGCGTGCATCGTCAGCACGACCAGCCCCACCGTGTCGCTCTCGCGGCGCACCTGGCGGACCAGGTCCAGGCCGGTGCCGTCCTGCAGCTGCAGGTCGGTGACGACGACGTCGGGTCGCAGCTCGGCGTACAGGCGCAGTCCCTCGGCGAGGGTGGCGGCCTGCCCGACCACGCTCATGTCCTCCTCGAGGTCGAAGATGCCGGCCAGTCCTGTGCGGATGAGCTCGTGGTCGTCGACGAGGACGACGGTGGTGCGGGGTCTGCTCACACCGAGACGGTATCGCTGGTCCTGGGCGGGCGGACGGGATCTTGCGAGACGGTCGGAAGACGGATCGACACGACCAGCCCGCCGCTGTCGCGATTGTCGATCTCCAGGTCGGCGTGCACCAGGTCGGCCCGCTCCTGCATGATCTTCAGCCCGTAGGAGTCGCGCCGCGACTGCTGCAGGCCCAGGCCGTCGTCGGCGACGGTGATCGCCGCTCGCGGGGCGTGCACCAGGCAGTGCACGTCGATCCGGCTGGCGCGGGCGTGACGCACGGCGTTGTTGAGCGCCTCCTGGGTGATCCGGAAGAGCTCGGCCTCGACCTCGGGTCGCAGCCGGGTCGTGCGCTCGTCGGTGGTCACCTTGATCGGGATGCCGGCGGCCTCGCCGAGGTTGCGCGCGAGGGTGGCGATCGCGGCACCCAGGCTCTCGCTCGCACCGACGTCGGTGCGCAGGCTCTCCACGGACCGGCGCACCTCCGTGACGACGCTGCTGATCCGCGTGCGCAGTGCCTCGAACTGCTCCGCCTGGGCCGGGGAGGCGGGCCGGGCCGCGAGCAGGTCCAGGAGGTAACCGAGCGAGGCGATGTCCTGGGCGATGCCGTCGTGCATCTCCCGGGCCAGCCGCCGGCGTTCCTCGGCCGTGGCGCTGTCGCGCAGGGCACGGAACAACAGTGCGGTCTCGAGCCGTACGGCGCTGGCGGTCAGGCTGGGGAGCAGGCGCGTGAACCGGGCGCTGTCGAGACCCGCGGTGGCGGCGGGCCCAGGTAGCAGCCCGGCGACGACGCCGACGGTCGTGACGGCGTCGGCCACCAACGGCACGGCGAAGCGGTCCTCGTGCAGCACCAGATGGCCGCAGCGCCGGGCCTCCTCGGCGATCTCCCCGAGCAGGTCGAGGTCGGTCTCCGCGGAGTCGTGCTCGGTGGTGGTCTGGACCGCAACGAGGGGGGTGAGGCAACCGCCGTCGTCGTTGCGTGGCACCAGCAGCACCAGGGTGCGGGTCGCCACGGTGTCACCCACCGTGCTCAGCAGGGCCCCGCCCAGCACCTGCGGGTCGAGGCCGGAGTCGAGACCGCCGGAGAGGTCGAGCAGCTCGCCGATCAGCGTGCGGGCCGAGCGGTAGGCGCTCAGGGAGTCCGGGCGCCGGTGCAGCGTGGCGTGCAGGAAGCAGGCGATCAGGCCCAGCCCGACGCCCATCGCGACCCAGCTGAACAGCACCAGGCCCATCTCGGTGTCGACGGCCCACTGGGTCAAGGCGACCATGAGCGCGATCGGGATCACCCCGGTGGAGACCGCGACCGCCATCGCGAGCAGGCCGCGGCGCAACCCGGCGATGAACGGCGGCAGGGCCACCGCCCCGGCCAGCCCGAGCGTGGTGTCGAGGGTGACCGCGACCAGGACCCCGATCAGCGCTGCCTCGGCGATCGGCGTCCAGCCGGCGAGCCAGCGCGGCACCAGCTCGGTGAGGATCCCGCCGAGCAGCACCACCCCCAGCACGAGCAGCAGCGACAGCCCGGCGACGTCCTTGGACCACAGCATCGGGGTCCCCAGGGCGACGAAGGCGAAGAGCCTGGCCGCCACCCCCAGACGGCGGACGGCGGTGTCCCCGGACACCATCAGAAGGTGTCCATGATGGACAGGAACGCCGGGCCCAGCACGACGACGAAGAGGCACGGGAGGATGCAGAAGATCAGCGGGACGGTGATCTTCACCGGCACCTGCTGGGCCTTGTGCTCCGCGCGCTGGCGGCGCGTGGTGCGCATCTCCTCGGACTGCACGCGCAGGACGTGCCCGACGGGCAGCCCGAAGCGGTCCGACTGGACCATCGCGGAGACGAAGGTGTTCAGGTCCGCGACGTCGGTGCGCTCGGCCAGCGCGCGCAGGGCCTCGCCTCGGCTCTGGCCCAGCTGCATCTCCCGCAGGACCCGGGAGACCTCCTCGGCGAGCGGGCCCTCGGTGTGCTGGGCGACCTGCAGCATCGCCGCGTCGAAGCCGAGACCGGCCTCGACGCTGATGGCGAGCAGGTCGACCGAGTCCGGGAGGTCGCGCTGGATCCGCTCGGAGCGCTCGTAGGCGCGCTGGTAGAGCCACAGGCCGGGGCCGAAGAAGCCCAGGGCCAGCGAGCACAGCACGGCCAGGAGGAGCAGGGGCAGCGGCAGGCCGAGCAGGACCGCGAGCGTGAGGCCGGCTCCGAGCCCGGCGCCGCCGAGCAGCACCTTGGCCGTCAGCACCCGGTCCACGTCCCAGCCGGGAGGGTTGCCGGCCAGGTCGAGACGATGGCGCAGGCGATCGACGCTGTCGGATCCGACCAGGCGGCGCCCCAGGGCGAGGGCGCGCGCCCGGAGCGGCGCGCTCACCCGGTCGACGAACGGCCGGTCGACCTCCTGGGCGAGCTCGGCGGGTGCGTGGGTCAGTGCCGCGAGCACGGCCAGCGAGCGCTCGATCCCGAGCGCCTCGCGGTGCGGGCGCAGCGCCGCGCCGAGCAGCGCGACCGAGGCGAGCAGCAGGGCCAGGCCCATGACCAGGAGCAGGACCATCTCAGACCTCCACCTTGATCAGCCGGCTCATCCAGAAGATCCCGACCGCGAGCCACAGCCCGCCACCGAGCATCAGCACCCAGCCGCGGGGGTCACCCAGGAGCGGCGCGACGTAGTCGCGGTTGGCGACCAGCAGGTAGACGAGGAACACCGGGGGGAGGAGGGAGAGGACCCAGGCCGAGAGCTTCCCCTCGGCCGCGAGCGCGTTGACCTGCTGGCGCAGCTGCTCGCGCTCACGCATGGTCGCGGCGACGGTGCCCAGCAGCTCCGCCAGGTTGCCGCCCACCTCGCGCTGGATCCGGATGGCCATCACCACCCAGGCGAAGTCCTTGCTCTCGAAGCGCGTGGCCACGCTGTCCAGGGCGTCCTCCATCGAGACCCCGAGGCGGAGCTCGACGAGCACCCGGCGCAGCTCTGAGGCGATCGGCTCGGCCCCCTCGCGGGCGACGGTGTCGATCGACTGCGGCAACGACTGGCCGGCGGAGAGCGCACCGGCCAGGAGACTGAGGGTTCCGGGAAGTGCGCGGTCGAAGGCCCGGCGCCGGCGTGCCCGCCGTCGCCCGAGGTAGGCCCAGGGCCCGACGGCGCCCAGCGTCAGGAACACCACACCGAGGAGAAGCCCGCCCTGGCCGACCAGCAGGCCGAGCAGGCCGGCCGACACGAAGACCGCGATGTGGACCAGCAGCCACTCCGCCGCGCGCAGCTCGCTCCCTGCGGCCTCCAGGCGCCGTGCGATGCGCGTCTCCAGCGATCCATGTCGCTGCAGCACCCGTTCCGCGGCACCCCGGGCCTGGCGCAGCGCCTCGTCGGCGTCGACGCGAGTCTCCGCGGCGTGCGGCGCACGGGAGGCACGCGCCGTGTAGACGGCCACCCGGTGGGCCGGGGACATCGGCGCCGGAGGCGCCGGCACCAGCAGCGCGAGCAGCGCGGCCAGGCCCACGCCGAGGCCGAGCACTCCGCCGTACGCCGCCCAGGCAGGGACCCCTGGCCCGGCGCCGTCGCTCGTGGTCGCGGCTCCGGTGGGACCGGGCGACCGGTCCTCGGACGTGTCGGCGGACGCTGCGGCCGCGGGGTGCAGCACGGGCGAGCCCCCCACCGCGGGACCCAGCCAGAACAGGGCGCCGAGGAGCAGCCCACCGAGCAGCAGCCGGAGCGCGGTCGTCGAGGAGCGGGGCCCCCTCACAGCCGGTCCGTCGCGAAGAGGAGCGGGTCGACGCTCACGTTGACGTCGGCGAGCTTGTCGAGGAACGCGGGCCGCAGGCCGGTGGGGCGCAGGCGCCCCAGTGCTGTGCCGTGCGCGTCGAAGCCGGACGAGCCGTCCCAGACGAAGATGTCCTGGAGGGTGATCACGTCGCCCTCCATGCGGTCCACCTCGGTGATGTGGGTGATCCGACGGGTGCCGTCCTTGAGGCGCGTCTGGTGCACCACGAGGTCCACGGCGGAGGCGACCTGCTCGCGGATCGCTCGGATCGGCAGGTCCATGCCCGCCATCAGCACCATCGTCTCCAGCCGCGCGAGGGTGTCGCGCGGACCGTTGGAGTGCAGGGTGCAGATCGAGCCGTCGTGGCCGGTGTTCATCGCCTGGAGCATGTCGAGCGCTGAGGCGTCACGCACCTCGCCGACGATGATGCGGTCCGGGCGCATCCGCAGCGCGTTGCGCACGAGGTCGCGGATCGTGACCGAGCCCTTGCCCTCGATGTTGGCCGGCCGTGACTCCAGCCGGACGACGTGGGCCTGGCGCAGCTGCAGCTCCGCCGCGTCCTCGATGGTCACGATCCGCTCGTCGTCGGGGATGAAGGAGGACAGCACGTTGAGCGTGGTGGTCTTGCCCGATCCGGTGGAGCCGGACACGATCACGTTCAACCGTCCGCGCACGCAGGCGTCCAACAGCTCGGCCGCCGGCGGCGTGAGGCTCCCGAAGCGGATCAGGTCCTCCACGCCCAGCGGGTCGGCGGCGAACTTGCGGATGGTGAGCGCGGCTCCGTCGACCGCCAGCGGAGGCACGACCGCGTTGACCCGGCTGCCGTCCGGGAGCCGGGCGTCGACCATGGGGCTGGACTCGTCGATGCGCCGCCCGAGGCGGGCCACGATCTTGTCGATCGTGCGACGCAGGTGCGCCTCGTCGAGGAAGTGGGCGTCGGAGGCGACCAGCCGGCCGTCGCGCTCGAGCCATACCGACGCGTGGCCGTTGACCATCACCTCGGAGACCGCGGGGTCGCGCAGGTAGGGCTCGATCGGCCCGTAGCCGAGGATCTCGTCGCTGATCTCCTGGGTGACCCGCGCCCGGTCGCTGTTGCTCAGCGGTCGGTCCTGGGCTCCCAGCACCTCGGCCAGCACCTCGCGCACCCCGCGGGCGAGGTCGGTCTGGTCCATGTCGGCGTCGTAGAGGTGCGGGCCGAGCCGGGCGAGCAGCTCCGTGTGCACGCTGCTCTTGATCTCCTGGATGCGGCGCTCCTCGCTCACCCCCAGCGTCCGCCGCGGTGGGGGAGCCGCGGACGCGTCGGGACCTGTCGTGGACCGGCGCCGCCCCGGGGCGGGTGGCGTGGCCGAGGTGATCAGGGCGCCAGCGGTGCCGGGAACCGGGACCGCAGGGACACCGGCCGGAGCCGGGGTCATCGGGTCCGTACCGCTGCCGGCCGGGACACCGGGGTCGTCGACGGCGGGCGGGCCCGCGTCGACGGCGGCGGCAGCCTGGGCGAGGCGAGCGGCGGCGAGGCGGTCGCTGAGGCTGGACATGGCTACCTCCGGATCCTGAAGCGGCGGGGGCTGCGCCCCGGAACGGACTGGGCCGCTGCGAGCGACGCGTCACCCCGGGCCGCTGGCGGCGCCGCGGGCCCGGGGTGTGTCGCGTCCGCCAGCGCGCCGCCGGCCAGAAGCTCGGCGAGCCCGCGGATCGAGGCGCTGGAGGGGTGGTCGGGATTGCCCCTGACGATGGGGCTGCCGGTGTTGGTGGCGGCGGCGATCTCGATCGACGTGCTGACCTGCGCGGCGATCCTCATGCCGAGGATGGCCTCCACCTTGTCCGGGCCGATGCCGACCGCGTCGTCCGCGCGGTTGAGCAGCAGGTGGCGGTGGTCGCGAGCGATGTCGAGCAGGTCGAGGGTCTCGATCGCGACCTTCACGTTCTTCAGGGTCGGTACGTCGAGCGTCGCGACGATCACGCACTCGTCGGTCTCGTCGAGCGCGGTGAGCGTCTGCTCGTCGAACGAGGGCGAGGTGTCGACGACCACGACGTCGAAGCTCTGCCGCAGCGTGGACAGCACGCGCGTGACGAGCGCCGCGGGGACCCGCTCCCGCACGTCGGGGTGGGCCGGCGCGGCCAGCACCATCAGCGAGTCCTCGTGCCGGGTCAGCAGCGCGTCGAGCTGCTCGGGGTCCAAGGTCGACTCCGAGCCGATCGCGTGCTCGATGGAGTGGGTGGGGAACAGCTGGAGGGTGATCGCCACGTCGCCGAAGGCGAGGTCGAGGTCCACCAGGCAGACCCGCCGCGCACCTCGGTCGGCCATCGCGAGGGCGAGGTTCACCGCCATCGTGGTCTTGCCGACGCCGCCCTTGGGGGAGAAGACCGTCACCACCCGTCCCTGTTCGGTGGCGCCGAGCGCGGGGTGCCCGCGCAGCGCGACGTGGAGGTCCCGGGCGCGGGCGATCGCCGCGACGACGGCCTCGGCGTCGTCGGACGCGACCACGTCCCGGGCGCCGGCCTTGATCGCCCGGGTCAGCACGGCGGCGTCGAGGTCGTCACGGACCAGCACGACGCTCAGCGTCGGTCGCGCGGTGCGGAGGTCCTCGCAGAGTGCGAACGCCTCGTCCAGCGCCACGTGGGGCCCGAGCACCACGGCGTACTCGTCGCGCTGCTGAGCCAGGCGTGCGCGGAGCCGTTCGGTGGAGTCCACGCCGTGGGCGCCCGGGGGCGCCGCGGTCAGGAGGCGGGTGAGCGTGGGCGAGTCAGGATCGACGATGACCGGCACGCGCGCTCACCCGAAGAGGTTGCGGTTGGTGACGGCGGGCGCGGGGGTGATCTTGCTGTCCTCGGTGAGCAGCGCGAACGCGAGCTCGCCGTTGGCCTGGGCGAACAGCACCCGCTCGGCCTGGCGCTGGTTCAGCGACAGCGTGATCAGCGTGCGGGGGAGCTGCTCCACGGTCTGCGCGCCCCCGGCCTCGGTCGTGGTCGTCGACACCGGCGTGGTCGAGCCGACCCCGAGCACCGAGACCCGCTCCAGCAGGACCCGGGTGAACGGCTGTCCGGTGGCGGCCTCGGTGCCGTTGAGGAAGACCGCGACCTCGGAGCCCGGGTTGACGAAGCCGGCCACGCGGGCCGGGTCGGTGAGGTTGACCGAGACCGCCATCTTCCCGCCACCGGGGATCAGCAGGTCGGGTCCGGTCGAGGCGCTCTCCCCGAACCGCTCGGCGATGATCTGCTCGCCCGGGTAGATCGGGCTCAGCGCGACCATGCCGCTGATCGGTGAGCTGTCGCTCAGCGCGCCGTCGAGCACGGCATCGCGGACCACGTCCTCGACGACCACCTTGCCGCTGGACAGCGCGCCGTCGATCGACTCGCCGGCGGCGACCACGGAGGTCGCCCGCAGGACCGGTGTCGTCTCGAAGCGCTCCTGCGCCCGCTCGTCGGCCTGGCGTACGTAGAGCAGGACCAGGATCGTGCCGAGTGCGGCGACGACCGTCGCCGCGACCATCAGAACCCTTCGTCGGTCCATCTAGACCCTTCCGACAGACACCCCGCAGCCGGACCGGACGTCGGTCGTGCCCGTCCGGCCGTACGCCGGGGCTGAGCCGCTCGGCTCGACGATCAACCTAGGGATCGCGGCGGCGACGGAGGGCGGATTTCGCCCAGAAGGGCCCCGTCGGACACGAACTCTGGCCGATCGGTCAGATATCGACCCAGGCGTCTGGTCCGGACGGGTGGTCGGCAGGCAGGTGTCTCAGGTGTACAGCGAGTCGATGTCGGAGCGGTGCTGCTTCACGACCTCGCGGCGCTTGAGCTTGAGACTGGGCGTGAGCAGGCCGTCCTCCTCGGTCCAGTCGATCGAGAGGATGCGGAACTTGCGGATCGACTCGGCCTTGGAGACCGCGAGGTTGGCATCGTCGATGGCCGACTGGATCTCGGCACGCAGGTCCGGGTCGTCGACGTGGTCGGCGAGGCTCCCGGACTTGTTGTTGCGCTCGGCCCAGCGCGGCCAGGTCTCGGGGTCGAGCGTGACGAGGGCGGCGATGAACGGCTGCCCGTCTCCGACCACGATGCACTGGCTGATCAGGTGGTGCGCGCGCAGCCGGTCCTCGAGCACGGCCGGGGCGACGTTCTTGCCGCCGGCGGTGACGATGATCTCCTTCTTGCGCCCGGTGATCCGGATGAAGCCCTCGTCGTCGACCTCGCCGATGTCGCCGGTGTGGAACCAGCCGTCGGCCTCGAGCGCCTCCGTGGTGGCCTTCTCGTCGTTCCAGTAGCCGGCGAAGACCTGTCCGCCGCGGAAGAGCAGCTCGCCGTCCTCGGCCACGCGTACGGCGGTGCCGGGGAAGGGGCGGCCGACGGTGCCCATCTTGGTGGCGGTCGGCATGTTGGCCGAGAGCGCGGCCGTGGTCTCGGTGAGGCCGTAGCCCTCGAGCACGGTGAGGCCCACGCCGCGGAAGAAGTGGCCCAGGCGCTCGCCGAGCGCGGCGCCGCCGGAGATGGCGTAGCCGCACTCGCCGCCCAGGGCGGTGAGCAGCTTGCCGTACACGAGCTTGGAGAACAGCGTGTGCTGGACCCGCACGCCGAGCGGGATCCGACCCGCCTCGATGCCGCGGGAGTAGGCGATGGCGACCTCGGCGGCGCGGTCGAAGATCTTGCCCTTGCCGTCGGCGGCGGCGTTCTGCGAGGCGGTGTTGAAGACCTTCTCGAACACGCGCGGCACGGCGAGCAGGAACGTCGGGCGGAACGACTGGAGGTCGGCCATCAGGTTGGTGGTGTCCGGCGTGTGGCCGATGCGGGCCCGGGCCTTGATCGCGCCGATCTGGAGGATCCGGGCGAAGACGTGGGCCAGCGGCAGGAAGATCAGCGTCGAGGCGTTCTTGCCCGAGAAGAGCTCGTCGAGCTCGTCGACGGCCACACCCAGCTCGAACATGAAGTTGCCGTGGGTGATCATGCAGCCCTTGGGGCGACCGGTGGTGCCCGAGGTGTAGATCAGGGTGGCGAGGTCGAGTGGGGTGGCGGACGCGCGCCGCTTCTCAAGGTCCTCGTCGGCGATGTCACCGCCCAGGCTGGCGAGCACCTCCACGGCGTCGTCGCCGATCGACCAGACGTGGTTGAGCTCGCTCAGCTCGCCGCGGACCTCCGCGATCCGGGCGAGGTGGTCGGCGTTCTCGGCGATGATGGCGCGGGCGCCGGAGTCCTCGAGGATCCAGCGGATCTGGGAGGCCGAGGAGGTCTCGTAGATCGGCACCGACACGGCGCCGGCGAACCAGATGGCGTAGTCGAGCAGCGTCCACTCGTAGCGAGTCTTCGACAGCAGGGCCACCCGGTCGCCCGGCTCGATCCCGGCCGCGACCAGCCCCTTGGCGGTGGCGTGCACCTGGTCGAGGAACTCGGTGGCCGTGACATCGGTCCAGCCCTCCGGCGTCTGACGGCTGAAGAGGATCGCACGGGGCGCCTCCGCGGCGTTGCGCACGACGTCGTCGGTGAGGTTGCCCGTGCTGGGGACCTCGATCGTCATGGGCGTGGAGAACTCCCGCACGTTTTTCCTCCTGGTCGGACCGTAGGTGGTCAATGTCGTGCACGTTACCGCCGGGTTCCGGCGCTCCTTCATCCGGTACGCTGCCGAGCGCCCCACCCGATCCGACCCCACGCCGACCTCAAGGGGAACCGATGGCCGAGCAGACCACCTCCTCGATCGTGATCGCGGCCGCTCCGGCCCAGGTCATGGAGGTCATCGGCGACTTCGAGGCCTATCCCCAGTGGGCCAAGGGGATGCAGGAGGTCCAGGTCGTCGAGCCGGGCGAGGACGGCTGGGCCAAGCGGGTCCACTTCGTCCTCGACGTCGCCCCGATCAAGGACGAGTACACCCTCGCCTACGAGTGGGACGGCTACGACGAGGTCACCTGGACCCTGGTCGAGGGGAACATGCTCAAGGCCCTCGACGGCGCCTACACGCTGCGCGACCTGGGCTCCGGGCGCACCGAGGTGACCTACCGCCTGGTCCTGGACGTCTCCATCCCGCTGATCGGCATGCTGAAGCGCAAGGGCGAGAAGATCCTCATCGACACCGCGCTCAAGGGCCTCAAGAAGCGCGTCGAGTCGCTGGGCTGACCGCGCCCACGACGCGACCCCGCCCACGACGCGACCCCGCCGAGCCACCGCTGCCGTGCGCATCCTCCTCCTCACCGGCAAGGGCGGCGTCGGCAAGTCCACGCTCGCGGCCGGTACCGCCGCCCTCGCCGCCGCGGACGGCGCCCGCACGCTCGTGCTCTCGACCGACGCCGCGCACTCGCTGGCCGACGTCTACGGCGTCCCTGTCGGCGCGGACCCGGTCGAGGTCGCGCCGCGGCTGTGGGTCCAGCAGGTCGACGCGCAGCTGCGCTTCGAGCAGTCCTGGGCCGACGTGCAGCGCTACCTGCTCCAGGTGCTGGACGCGGTCGGGGTGGACCGGGTGGCGGCCGAGGAGCTCACCGTGCTGCCGGGTGCCGAGGAGGTGCTGGCGCTGCTGGAGCTGCGGCTGCGCGCCCGCTCGGGGGAGTGGGACGTCATCGTCGTGGACTGCGGCCCGACCGCGGAGACGCTGCGGCTGCTCGCGCTGCCGGAGGCCCTGGGCTGGTACATCCAGCGGGTGCTGCCGGTCGAGCGGCGCGTGGTGCGCACGCTGCGCCCGGTCCTCCAGCGCACCGTCGGGGTCCCGATGCCGGGCGGGGACGTCTTCGACGCGGTCGAGCGGCTGCACGCCGAGCTCGCCGAGGTGCACGCGCTGCTCACCGGCCCGGGCGCGAGCGTGCGGCTGGTGCTCACCCCCGAGGCGATGGTGCTGGCCGAGTCGCGGCGTACCTGGACCCACCTCTCGCTGTTCGGCTACACCGTCGACGGGGTGCTCGCCAACCGGGTCTTCCCCGCCGAGGGGGCCGACGACTGGCGCGCCGGCTGGGTGCAGGCCCAGGCCCGGGTGCTGGCGCAGGTGGAGGAGTCCTTCGCCGGGCTGCCGGTGTGGCGCTCGATCTACCGCGACGCCGAGCCGCTGGGCGTCGCGGCGCTCACCGCCCTCGCCCGCGAGGTGTACGACGGCGCCGACCCACTCGCCGCGCCCTCCGGGGACGGGCCCTTCGCCCTGCGCCGCACCGAGAGCGGGGCCGAGCTGCGGCTCGCGCTGCCGCTGGCCCAGCGCGGTGACGTGGACCTCGCGCGCAACGGCGAGGAGCTGGTCGTGACGGTGGGGTCGTATCGTCGGCTGCTGACCCTGCCCTCGGGCCTCGCCCGGATGCGGGTCGCCGGCGCGCGCGTCGCCGACGGCGGCCTCCGGGTCCGCTTCGTCGAGAGCAGCGAACGCGAGTCCGTCCCGCACCACACCGACCAGCAGCCCGCCCCACATCCTGCCCAGCAGCCCGACCAGCCCACGGAGGACCTGGCGTGACCGGCCCCCACGACGCACCCCACGAGCAGGACCCCGCGCGCCCCGACGCCGCGGAGCACCCCGACGGCATCGGCAGCGTGACCGAGGAGGCCGCGAAGCTCTTCGGCGCGCTCGCCGGCCTCGCTCGCGAGCACGGGTTCGGCGACCACCCGGCCGGCGGGCACGAGGCCGCCGGGTCTGCCGGGTCCGCCGAGGACACCCACCCGGAGCACGGTGAGCCCCGTGAGCCGGGCGAGCACACCGAGCACGCCGAGCACGCCGGTCACACGGGCGGCCCCGAGTGCACCTGGTGCCCGGTCTGCCGGGCGGTGCACCTGGTGCGCCAGACCAGCCCCGAGGTCCGCACCCACCTGGCCAGCGCGGTCTCCTCGCTGGCCAAGGCGGCCGCCGGCCTGCTCGCCACCACCGTCCCCGACGCCGCCCGCACGCCGCGTCCGGGGGTCGACCACATCGACATCGACCTCGACGACGACCTCGGGGATCCCGACGGCGGGCCGGACCGCGGAGGAGCGCAGTGAGCCTCGCCTGCGGCATCGACATCGGCGGCACCAAGATCGCCGGGGGCGTCGTCGCCGAGGACGGCACCGTGCTCGAGGAGCTGCGCGTCGAGTCGCCGGCGACCGACGTGGAGGCCATCGAGGACGCCGTGACCGGCCTGGTCAAGGAGCTCGGCTCGCGCCACGACATCTCGGCGGTCGGCGTCGGCGCGGCCGGCTACATCGACCGGGACCGGGCCAAGATCTACTTCGCCCCCAACATCGCCTGGCGCGACGTCAGCCTGCGCGACGAGCTCGAGGAGCGCGTCGACCTGCCCTTCGTCATCGAGAACGACGCCAACGCCGCGGCGTGGGGGGAGTTCCGGTTCGGCGTCGGCCAGGACGTCGACGACCTGCTCCTGCTGACCATCGGCACGGGTGTCGGCGGCGGCCTGGTGCTCGACCGGTCCCTCTACCGCGGCGGCTTCGGCGTCGGTGCCGAGATCGGCCACCTGCGCGTCGTGCCCGACGGCCTGCCGTGCGGCTGCGGCAACCGCGGCTGCCTGGAGCAGTACGCCAGCGGCTCGGCACTGGTGCGCGAGGCCCGGGCCGCGGTGCGGCAGGACCCGGCGCGCGGCGCCGGCCTGCTGGACCTCGCCGGCGGCGACCCCGAGCGCATCGACGGGCCGCTGGTCACCCGCGCCGCCCAGGCCGGCGACGAGCTCGCCCGCGCCTGCCTCGCCGGGCTGGGCCGCTGGATCGGGGAGGGCATCGCCTCGCTGGCCGCCGTCCTGGATCCCGCGGTCGTGGTGATCGGCGGCGGGGTCAGCGAGGCCGGCGACCTGCTGCTGGACCCGGCCCGCGAGGCGTTCGACGCCCAGCTCCCGGGCCGCGGGTACCGCCCGAGCCTGGAGATCCGCCGCGCCGTGCTCGGCAACCGGGCCGGCATGGTCGGCGCCGCAGACCTCGCGCGGCGCTAGGACGGGACCCGCGACGATGGCGCTCCACATCGGGGTCGACGTGGGCGGCACCAAGGTCCTCGCGGCCGAGGTCGACGCCGACGCGTCGGTGCTGCGCACCGCACGGCGTACGACGCCTGGACGGCGCGTCGAGGTCGCCGTGCTCGAGCAGGCGCTCACCGAGGCCGTGCTGGAGGTGGCCGACGGTCGGCGCATCGACGGTGTCGGGCTGGCGGCGGCGGGGTTCGTGGACCCGGCGGGGGAGCGGGTGATGTTCGCCCCGCACCTGCCGTGGCGCGAGGACCCGGTCCGCGCGCGCCTCGCGCAGCGCTGGGGGACGAGCGTCGTCATGGACAACGACGCCAACTGCGCGGCCCACGCGGAGGTCGAGCACGGCGCCGCGCGGGAGTTCTCCGACGTGCTGGTCATCACCCTCGGCACCGGGATCGGCGGCGCCGTGGTGCTCGGGCGCCGGCTGCTGCGCGGCCGCAACGGGATGGCCGGGGAGTTCGGCCACCAGCAGGTGGTGCCCGGCGGGCTGGCCTGCGAGTGCGGCGGCAGCGGGTGCTGGGAGCAGTACTGCAGCGGCAACGCGCTGGTGCGCCACGCCCGGGCCCGCCTCGGTCACGAGCCCACCCTGCTCGAGGAGCCGTGCGGCGGGGACCCGGGCCGGCTCACCGGGCCGATGGTGAGCGCCGCGGCCGCGCAGGGCGACCCGGTGGCCCTGGCCGCCTTCGCCTCGGTCGGGGACTGGCTCGGCGTCGGCGTGGCCAACCTGGTCGCGGCGCTCGACCCGGAGGCCGTCGTCGTCGGGGGTGGGGTCTCGGCCGCGGACGAGCTGTTGCTGGAGCCGGCCCGCGCGGCGCTGCGGCGCAGCCTGGTCGGGGCGCACCACCGCGTCGTACCGAGACTGCTGCGGGCCCGGTTCGGCCCGGAGGCCGGCGTGATCGGCGCCGCCCGCCTGGCCGCGCGCGCCACCCTGCGCGACCTCACCTGAGCCCACCTGAGCACGCGGTCACGCGCGCCAGCAGGGCCGGGGTCAGACGCGGGCGCCGTCGTCCCAGGGGTCGCGTGGCTCCCGCGGCATCCGCCAGACCAGGTAGACGAACCCGCCCACGAAGCCGGAGACCAGCAGGTAGGACACGATCCCCGGCAGCGAGACGCCGAACAGCAGGCACAGCAGCAGGATCGCGGGGGAGCCGAACACGCCGGCCCACGCCACGAACCGGTCCCGGGTGGGGCGGGGCAGTGGCGGGGGAGTCGGGGGCACGAAGCCCTCCTCGGGCTCCGGGTCCGGGTCGACGACGTACGCCGCGAACGGCTCGGGCTCCGGCTCGGCCGGCTCCACGGGGGCGGGCGCGTCGTCGAGCTGCGGCCGCTCGCCGTAGTTCTCGACGATGCCGCGCCAGACCTCGTCGTCGTTTCCACGCTGCACTCGTCCAGCCTAGTTCCGTGGGGGTGGGGGCGCTATCGGGCGCTCACGCGGGCGAGCAGGTCGGCGGTCTCGGCGAAGATGCGCGGCGCGTCGTGGTCGAGGGTGGCGACGTGGAAGCTGTCCTCGAGGTGCACCACCCGCACCTCGCTCGAGGAGACCCGCTCGGTGATCAGCGGCTCGGACAGGTCGTCGACGACGTGGTCCACGCGCGAGCGCAGGTAGAGCAGCGGTGCGGTCACCTGCGGCAGCGCCGCGACCAGCTCGGGCCAGGCGCGGAACATGGAGCGGGCGGCGCGCAGCGGGGTGCGCGGGTAGCCGTGCTCGGTCACGCCGGGCTTGCGGATGTCGTCGACGATGCCCGGCATCGAGGGCAGCACGTGCTGGAGCACCGGCAGCAGCCTGACGTCGAGGCGGCGCGTCGCCACGGCCGGGTTGACCACCACGACGCCGGCGACCCGGTCGGGGTGGTCGGCGGCCAGGCGCAGCGCGAGGGCCCCGCCCATGGAGAGCCCGCCCACGACGACGGCGTCGTTCTCGAGGCACAGCCCGTCGAAGACCCGGCCCAGCTCGCCGTACCAGTCCTCCCACCGGGTGGTGTTCATCTCCTGCCAGGTGGTGCCGTGGCCGGGCAGCCGCGGCACCTCCACGGCGTACCCCAGGGCGGCGAGGTGCTCGCCCCACGGCTTGACCGAGGCGGGCTGGCCGGTGAACCCGTGGCTGAGCAGCACGCCCACCCGGCGCCCGCCCGTGAGCTCGGGTCGGGCAGGGACCGAGAGGGGGGCCGCGAGCGGGTGGATCGTCATGGGCGGATCCTAGGTCTAGAGTTCGGCTGTCCGGGTCGTGTTCGGAAGGTGCTGCGCGTGTTGTACTGGTTCCTCAAGTGGGTCGCTCTCGGCCCCGTGCTCAAGGTCGTGTTCCGTCCTGAGCTGCACGGCGTCGACAACGTGCCCTCCGAGGGCCCGGCGATCCTCGCCAGCAACCACCTGTCCTACGCCGACTGGCTGTTCATGCCGCTGCGGCTGCCGCGCCGGGTGACCTTCGTGGCCAAGGCCGAGTACTTCACCGGCACCGGCATCAAGGGCGCCCTGCAGCGCGCGTTCTTCGGCGGCTCCGGCCAGGTCCCGATCGACCGCGCGAGCGGCAGTGCCGCGGAGGGCGCGCTCAGCGCGGCCAAGCGGATCCTCGGCGAGGGCCACCTCTTCGGCATCTACCCCGAGGGCACCCGCTCCCACGACGGCCGTCTCTACCGCGGCAAGACCGGCGTGGCCCGCCTCGCGCTGGAGACCGGCGCCCCGGTGATCCCGGTCGCCGTGATCGGCACCGACGTGGTCGCGCCCCCCGGCAAGAAGTTCGGCAGGTTCACCCGCCCGGTGGTGAAGTTCGGCGAGCCGCTGGACTTCTCGCGCTACGAGGGCATGGAGAACGACCGCTACATCCTGCGCTCGATCACCGACGAGATCATGTACGAGATCATGCGGCTCTCCGGCCAGGAGTACGTCGACATGTACGCCGCCCAGGCCAAGGAGCTCTCCAAGGAGCAGGCGAAGGAGCAGGCCCGCGCCGCCCGCCACGCGGCCGAGCAGAAGAAGGCGTCCTGATCGACCCGCTCGGTTGGCGCCGCCCGGCGCCGACCGTCGAGGACCGGCTGTTCCGCGCGCTCGCCGTGCTGCGCGTGGTGTTCTGGGTCAACACGGTCGCGGTCAACCTCTGGAACGCCGACAACTTCCAGCGCCCGGTCGCGGGCGTCGTGGTCGTGGTGCTCCTCGGCGCCTGGACGGCGTACGTCCTGCACGCCTGTGCGGACGCCGCCCGGCGCACGCCGGTGCTGCTCGGGCTCGACCTCGCGGTCGCGGTCGCGGCCCTGGTGTCGTCCCCGCTGCTCAAGGGCGAGGGGTTCCAGGCCACGGTGCCGGGCTTCTGGGTCGCCGGTCCGCTGCTCGCGCTCGCGGTGCGGTACGGCGTGCGCGGCGGGCTGCTCGCGGGCGCGGTGCTCGCCGGCACCGACCTGCTGGTGCGCGCCGAGGTCAGCCAGGGCAACTATGGCAACGTCTTCCTGCTGCTCATCGGCGGTCCGGTGGTGGGCTACATGGCGGACTCGCTGCGACGGATGGCCGCCGAGCGCGACCGCGCCCAGCGCGAGGCGGCCGCGGAGGCCGAGCGGGTGCGCCTCGGCCGGGCCGTCCACGACGGCGTGCTCCAGGTGCTGGCGCTCGTGCAGCGCCGCGGCGCCGAGCTGGGCGGCGAGGGCGCCGAGCTGGGCCGTCTCGCCGGCGAGCAGGAGGCCGCGCTGCGCCGCCTGATCCAGGCCCAGGACGCGGTGGGCCCCGAGGACCGCACCGGCATCGCCGACCTCACCACCGCGCTGGCCGCGCTCGGCTCCTCCCGGGTCAGCGTCGCCACCCCCGGCGCCCCGGTCGAGCTGGCCGCGCACGCCGTCGAGGAGCTGGTGGCGGTCGTGCGCGCCTGCCTGGACAACGTGCGGACCCACGTCGGCGCGGACGCGCCCGCCTGGGTGCTGCTCGAGGACGTCGGCGACCGGGTGGCGATCTCGGTGCGCGACGAGGGCCCCGGGATCCCCGCCGGCCGGCTGGACCAGGCCGTCGCCCAGGGACGCCTCGGCGTCAGCCAGTCGATCTGCGGCCGGGTGGCCGACCTCGGCGGCAGCGCCGAGCTCAGCACCGGCGCGTTCGGCACCGAGTGGGAGGTCGTCGTCCCGCGGGGCCCTAGGGTCGGCCCATGACGATCCACTCCACGCATCCCTTCCCCACCGGGGAGGACCGGGTGCGGCGGCTGCGGGGACGCCTCGGCGGCGCGGTGTCGCTGTGGACCACCGGCTCCGGTGCCGACCGCGCGGGACTGACCGTGACCTCGCTGATGGTCGCCGCCGGTGAGCCCGCCCGCCTGCTCGCCCTGGTGGACCCCGACTCCGACCTGGCCGACGCGCTGCGCGACTCGCTGGGCGACTCGGGGACCGGCGAGGACGGCGCGCGCTGCGTCGTCCAGCTGCTCTCCTGGCCCGACCGCGGCCTGGCCGACATGTTCGCCGGGACCGCTCCGGCGCCGGGCGGGGTGTTCCGGCAGGCGGAGTTCGAGCAGACCGCCTGGGGCCCGCGGTTGGCGACGGCGACCACGTGGGCCGGCGTACGCCTGGAGTCGGTGGCCACCGTCGGCTGGTCGGACCTGCTGACCTGCACCGTCGAGGAGCTCGTCGTCGGCGAGGACCACGAGGCGCTGGCGCACCGCCGCGGGCGCTACCACCGGGCGGTCGGCGATGCGTGAGACCCCCGCTGCCCCTGCCTCCGACCCTGCCGTTTCCGAGGCCGCCGCTCCGGCGTCCGCGGAGCCGGCCCCGGTGCGCGTGATGGTGGTCGACGACCACCCGATGTGGCGCGACGCGGTGGAGCGCGACCTGGCCGCGGCCGGGTTCGACGTGGTCGGCGTGGCCGCCGACGGCCGCCAGGCGCTCGCCCGCTTCCCCGCCTGCCGCCCCCAGGTCCTGGTGCTCGACCTGCAGATCCCCGAGCCCAACGGCGTCGCGGTCACCGCGGAGGTCCTGCGCCACGACCCCTCGGCCCGGGTGCTGATCCTGTCCGCCTCCGGCGAGCAGGGCGACGTGCTCGAGGCGGTCAAGGCCGGCGCCACCGGCTACCTGGTGAAGTCGGCCTCCCGTGAGGAGCTGATCGACGCCGTACGCCGCGTCGCCGCGGGCGACACCGTGTTCACCGCCGGCCTGGCCGGGCTGGTGCTGGGGGAGTTCCGTCGCCTGGCCGACCCCGGTGCCGGGCCCGAGGACCCCGGGCACCCCGAGCTGACCGAGCGCGAGACCGAGGTGCTGAAGATGGTCGCGAAGGGGATGAGCTACAAGCAGATCGCCGAGCGCCTCGTGCTCTCCCACCGCACCGTGCAGAACCACGTGCAGAACACCCTGCGCAAGCTGCAGATGCACAACCGCGTCGAGCTCACCCGCTGGGCGATCGAGCGGGGCCTCGACGGTGACTGACGAGGCGCAGCTGCTGGGCATCGCCGACGAGCTCTACGGGCTCGCGCTGGCGGAGTTCACCCCCGCCCGCGACGCGCGGGCCAAGCAGCTGCGCGGCACCGACGAGGCGGCGCCGGTGAAGGCGCTGCGCAAGCCCGCGAGCGCCGCGTGGGTGGTCAACCAGCTGGTGCGCAGCGAGGCCGAGCAGGTCGAGCAGGTGCTCGCCCTCGGGGCCGCGCTCCGCGAGGCGCAGGCGTCCATGGACGGCGAGGAGCTGCGCGCGCTCACCAAGCAGCGCCGCCAGCTCACCGCGGCCGTCACCACCCGGGCCCGCGCCGTCGCCCGCGAGCGCGGCCAGCGGGTCACCGAGGCGGTCGCCGAGCAGGTCGAGGCCACCCTGACCGCCGCGATGCTCGACGAGGACTGCGCCCGCGCGGTGCGCAGCGGCCTGCTGGTCGCCCCGCTCGCGGCCACCGGCGTCGACCCCGTCGACCTCGCCGAGTCGGTCGCGCTCCCGGGCGCCCTGGGGTTCACCGCGAGCCCGCGCCCCGCGGAGGAGGCCGCGCCCGAGGCCCGCCCGGGCCTGCACGTCGTACCGGACCCGGAGGCGGACGCCAAGGCGCGCGCCGCGGCCGAGGACGCCCTCGCCGCCGCCGAGGACGCGGTGCAGGACGCCGAGCACGACCGGGACGTCACCGCCGCGGAGGTCAGCGACCTGGAGGCCAGGTCGCTGCAGCTGCAGGCCGAGATGGACGAGCTGCGCCGGCGCCTGGCCGAGCTGGAGTCCGCGGCCGAGGAGGTCGACGACGAGCTCAGCGACGCCGAGCAGGTCCGCGACGCCGCCGAGGCCGGCCTCACCGCCGCCCGCCGTACCCGCGACGAGGCCGCGGCCGCGCTCGAGAAGCTGCAGGGCTGAACCGAGGACCGGGAGGCGCACGATGAGGACGGACTTCAAGCGGACGCTGGACGCCTATCGCGCGCGGGTCGGCGAGCTGCGCCTCGTGGAGGTGCCACCGATGCAGTACCTCATGGTCGACGGCCACGGCGACCCCAACACCGCGGGGGAGTACGCCGACGCGATCGCCGCACTCTTCCCCGTGGCCTACGCCGTCCGGGCCGCCAGCAGGGGCGAGCTGGACCGGGACTACGTCGTCCCGCCGCTGGAGGCGCTGTGGTGGGCCGCCGACATGGCGCTGTTCACCTCCGGGCGCGACAAGTCGCAGTGGGACTGGACGGCGATGATCATGACGCCCGACTGGATCACGCCCGACCTGGTGGCGGCCGCCGTCACCCGCGCCGCCGCCAAGGACGGCGCCTCGCCCGCGCTCGACCGGCTGCGCCTGGAGACCCTCGAGGAAGGCCGGTGCGTCCAGACCCTGCACGTCGGCCCCTACGACGCCGAGGCCGCCGTGCTCGCCGAGATCCACGAGCGCTTCATCCCCGACGCCGGCCTGCGGATGCGCGGGCGGCACCACGAGATCTACCTGAGCGACGCCCGTCGCGTCGAGCCGTCCCGGCTCCGCACCATCCTGCGCCAGCCGGTCGAGGATGCCTGAGGCGTACGCCGGGTCCGCGCAGGCGGCCTGGCGGTGGGTGCTCGACCAGGTGCGCTGGGACGAGGACGGGCCGTGGCTGCCCGACATCGCCGCCCACCTCTTCCGCCTCGCACGCCTCCTCGACCAGGGCCCCGACGCCCCCGTCGTCGCGCGCACCGACAGCTGGTGGGCGCTCCCGATCCCGGAGGTGTGGTGGCCGCCGCAGGATGCCTAGCGTGCGTCTCTGGCGCTGGTCCTGTCGTCCCCGTCAGTCGCGGAAGCGTGCGCGGACCTCGGCGGCTCGCTCAGGTGCCAGCTGCCATCGCGTGTAGGGCACGCTCTGCCAGCCCTGGTCCCGTAGCCACTTGCGGATCGTCCTGGGACTGACGCCCAGCTCGGCTGCCAGCTGTTGGGGCGTGACTGTCTCGGTCATGCGCGCCACCGTAGACGCGGCGATGATCGCGGGGAGGACGTTCAGGGCGTAGATCCGCCACGTGGGTCTGTGCCACCTCGGCTACCCGGCTAGCGGCCATCAGGCATCTACGTCCGCCTGGCGAAGCGGAGGTCGCCGTTCGGCATGCGTTGGTGCAGGTAGCGGTCGTCGTCGATCAGATGGTGGTGGTGGAAGCAGAGGAGCAGCGCGTTCGCGAGGTCGGTCCTCCCGCCGGCTGATCACGGCCTCAGATGATGTGCCTCGCACCACGTGGAGGGGATCGTGCAGCCGTCCGCGCGGCACTCCCGGTCACGGAGCGCGAGGGCCTTGCGTTGTCCGGGAGTCTCGACTCAACCGGTCGGGAGTCTCGACTCAACCCTCGAGGCGATCGCTGACCAGGAGCGCGAGGTGGAGATGCCGGCCGGCCCGACCGTGGCTCCCCGCCCAGGTGCACGCCGGCCGAGGACGTGGGCGGACTCGAGTAGCCTCCCGCCATGCCCGACCTCGAGGTCTCCGTCGCCGGCCGGTGCGTCATGGTGCGCGACGGCGGCGACCCGGACGGCGTCCCCGTGGTGCACCTCCACGGCACGCCAGGATCGCGCGTGGAGGCCGATCCGGGCGCGGCGGTCGGCGCGCGGACGGGCGTACGGGTGATCGGCTTCGACCGGCCCGGTTACGGCCGGTCCGACCCGGCGCCGACCACGCTGCGCCTGGTCGCCCACGACGTCGAGGCGATCGCCGACCGGCTCGGGCTGTCCGAGGTCGCCGTCCTGGGCTGGTCGGGCGGGGGACCGTTCGCCCTGGCCGCCGCCGCGGTGCTGGGTGATCGGGTGACCAGGGTCGGCGTCTCGGGCGGCCTGGCCCCGGTGCAGCAGATGCCGCGCGCGCTCGATGCGCTCGACGACAACGACCGACGGGCCCTCTCCTTCCTCCCGGCGGACCCGGTCCGGGCGGCCGAGCAGTTCCGCACCGGGAACGCCGAGCTGCTCGACGCGATGATGTCGGTCCGCGAGGACCCGGACGCGCCGTGGATCGACTGGATGTGGGGGACCAGCGACCCGGAGGTGGTCGCCGACGCGGATGCGCGCCGGGCGCTCCTCGTGTCGTTCCGCGAGGCCCTGCGCCAGGGGACGATGGCCATCGCCTGGGACAACGTCGCCTTCGTGGGGCCGTGGGGGATCCGGCTCGAGGACGTGGGCTGCCCGGTCCACCTCTGGTACGGCGACCGCGACCAGATGGCGCCGCCGGCCAACGGCGAGTGGCTCGCCGCGCACCTGCCCGACGCCGAGCTGGTGCTCCTCGAGGGGGAGGGGCACCTGGTCCCGCTGCGGCACTGGGCGGAGATGCTGCACGCGCTCACCCGCCCGCGGTGAGCATGCGGTGATCCGGTGCCGACCTACAGCCAGCCGTTCCCCTCGGCGGTGATCACGGCCTCCGCGCGGTTGGTGGCGCCGGTCTTGCCGATGGCCGCGGAGAGGTGGTTGCGCACGGTGCCCTCGGAGAGGAAGAGGCGCGCGGCGATGCGCGCGACCGGGGCGCCGTCACGCGAGGCCCGCAGCACATCGGTCTCCCGGGCGGTCAGGGGCGAGTCGCCCGCGACCAGGCTGTCGGTGGCCAGCCCGGGGTCCACCACGCGCAGGCCGGCGTGCACGCGGCGTACGGCGTCGGCGAGCTGCGCTGCCGGGGTGTCCTTGACGACGAGCCCGCGGCGCCGGCCTGCAGGGCACGTCGCAGGTAGCCCGGCCGCCCGAAGGTCGTCACGCGGGCGCCGGAGTGCCGGATGACGTTGGTGACGCCCTCGCGAACCGTCCACGCGAACAGCTCGCGCAGCTCGGAGGGCACCTCGTCGGCGGCCCGGGGGAGCACCGCCCGGATCCCCGCCGCCTCCAGCGCGACGCGGGCGCGGGTCAGCTCGCCGGGCAGCGTGAGCTCGCGGTAGCCCGCCACCGCGTGGCGTACGTCGCCCAGCGCGTCGCGGCTGAGCCGCTCCAGGTCGACCAGCTCCGCGCGGGCGCGGTCGAGGTCGACGTCCAGCAGCCGCTGGGCCAGCTCCGCCTTGACCGTCACCACGGTCAGGGAGTGCCCGAGGATGTCGTGGAGGTCGCGCGCCAGTCGGATCCGCTCGTTCTCGACGGCGAGCCGGCCGTTCTCCTCGTGGACCAGGAGCAGCTCCAGGTTGCGGCTGATCACCGCGCGCATGCCGAAGATGCCGACCGAGGCGGCCACGATCCCGAACGTGATCCCGACCTGGGTTCCCCACGCCTCGACACTGCCCAGGGACAGGACGACGAGCGCGAGGACGGCCACGGCCGGGCCCGCGAACCGCAGCGGCAGGACCATGACGACCGAGACCCCGAGGAAGACCGTGAAGCTCAGCCCCGGCTCGCCGAGGCAGGCGACCATGACCACGCCGAGCGCGGTCAGAGCCGAAAGGTAGCCGACCGCCCGGCGCGGATCGGGGGCGTCTGCGTGGAGGCGGGTGGCGGGGGCGCGGTGAGGGTCATGGCACCACCGTGGCCGCGCCGCACCCCGGACACCTCGCCTGCTTGTCACGACCCACCCGTGACAGATGTCAGGGGCCACGGTGGGCGATGATGCGCCGATGCGTCCCGACCGTCCCTCCCCGTCGTCCCGCACCCCCGACACGCCTGTGCGCCGTACCGCCCACACCCGGCCGGCGGGCCTGGCCGCCGTGGCCGCGCTGCTCGTCCTGGCCCCCACGGCCTGCGCGACGGGCGGCTCCGAGGAGCCCGCAGGCGCCCCGAGCCCGCCGACCCCGACGGCTGCGGCGACTCCCACGGCTCCGGAGCCGAGCGGCTCGGCGGACGTCGATCCCGGGGACGCCTTCGTGGCCCTCGAGGAGCGGTACGACGCCCGGCTCGGCGTCTTCGCGATCGACACCGGCACCGGCGCGACGCTGGCGCACCGCGCCGACGAGCGTTTCGGCTACGCCTCGACGCACAAGGCGCTGTCCGCGGCCGCCCTCCTGGCGGACACCGACCCGGGGCGCTGGGAGGAGGTGGTCCGCTACGACGCCGGCGACCTCGTCGCGCACTCGCCGGTGACCGAGCAGCACGTGGGGTCCGGCCTGTCGCTGCGGCGCATCGCCGAGGCGGCCGTCCGGGAGAGCGACAACACGGCCGCCAACCTGCTCCTCGACGAGCTCGGCGGCCCCGCCGGGTTCCAGCGGGCCTTGCGGGCACTCGGCGACGACGTCACGGTCGTGTCCCGGCGCGAGACCGCGCTCAACGACACCTCGCCGGGGGACCGGCGCGACACCACCACGCCGCGCGCGTTCGCCCAGGTGCTCCAGGCGTACGCCGTGGGGCCGGCGCTGTCGCCCGACGCGCGACGCACCCTGCTGGACTGGATGAGCGGCAACGCCACCGGCGAGACGCTGGTCGCGGCCGGCGTCCCGGACGGGTGGCGGGTGGCCGACAAGTCCGGCGCCGCGGCGTACGGCACCCGCAACGACATCGCCGTGGTCGAGGTGCCGGGGCGTGACCCGGTCGTGATGGCGGTCTTCTCCGACCGGAGCACGCCCGATGCCGAGTACGACGACGCGCTGGTCGCCGAGGCGGCCCGGGTGGCGCTGCGGAATCTGGTCCCTACGTCCGCCGACTGAATCGGATATCACCGTTCGGCATCCGTTGGTGCAGATAACGCTCGTCGTGGATCAGATGATGGTGATGGTTGCAGAGCAGGATTCCATTGTCGAGATCGGTCTTTCCACCTGCTGACCACGGATTCAGATGATGTGCCTCGCACCAGGTCGAGGGAATCGTGCACCCGTCTGCGCGGCATTCCTTGTCGCGAATAGCGAGGGCTTTTCTCTGACCGGGACTGAAGAGGCGATTCGCGTGGCCGAGGTCGAGCGGGACCGACTTGGTGCCGAGGACTGCCGGGACGAGTTGGGCGGTGCAGGCCAGCCGCCGCGCCTCGCCGGCGGTGATACGTGAGCCGTCGGCGAGTGTGGCTGAACCCAGCCCGTCGACGAGGGCCGTCAGGTCCATCGTGATCACGAGAGTGGTGGCGTCGCCGCCGTGCAGCGGCAGTCGGGACGGATCGACGGCCTCCAACAACGAGCAGAACGCCTCGCCCAACCGACGCTCGTAGGGCACCCGCCGCCCGTCCGCCGCCGGCTCATCCGCTCGGCGGGGGTTGGTGAACGACTCCAGCATCGTGGTGAGCCGCAGCGCGATGCTCTCCGGCACCTGGGCGCGGATGATCGCGGAGCCGTCGCCGAGGTGCCGCACGCCCAGCGTCGTACGCCGCCGGGCGCGGCGTTCCGCGGCGCGCAGCTGCTCCTCCTCGACCTTCTCCGCCCACTCGGGAGCGACGACCTCCATCAGCCGCTCGGCCAGACGGCCCAGCTCACGCGGCCCGAAGTCGGCGGCCTGCTCGACGAGGTAGGTCTCGGCGCGGGCCAGCATCGCCGACCACTCCTCCGCGCTCGCCTCGACGAGGTCGAACGCATCAGTGAGGTCGTCGAGCGCCGCGACCATCACGTGGCCCTGGTCGACGCTCACGTGCCCACCGGCGAGTGCTGTGCCGACGCGGTGCCAACGCAGCTCGCACGCCACCCCGAGCCGCTGCAACCGCCGCGCGGCCGCCCCTGAGGTGTGGGTGCGGTGCGCCACCCACGCGGCCACGTCGCGACACCCGTCCGCGTCGGCCACGTCATCGGCGCACGCGATCACCCGCGCGTGCATCGCCTGCGCGCGCGAGGCCAGGTGGGCCGTCATCCGCAACGCCTGACGCTTCTCGGGCACCGAAAGAAAGGTCGGGTCCCGGTCGGCGATCTTGTCGAGGAACGCTTCCGCGCACCCCACGTCGGCGAGGTAGGGATGAGCCGTGTCGGCCATCGTCGCCTCCCGAGAGGACTGGTGGAAGATTCGGTTTCGTGAGGCCGATTCTACCGGTGTTCGAAAGTGTTCGAAATAGCCCAGAAGGTAAAGAGTGAATCTGTGGAGAACGCTGCGGCTGGGCTTGCGGTGCAGTGCTCGCGGTCAGACATGCGGAGATGTCGAGGTCAGGATGCGTCTTGAGCCAGGACGCCCATGATCACGTCGTCGTGCCAGGTGTCGCCCACAAGCGCTGACTCACGCTCCCGGCCTTGCTCGACAAAGCCGCACCTCGAGTAGCAGGCGGTGGCGCGCACGTTGTACGCGAGGACTCGCAATCCGATGCGATGAAGGCCCACGTCCTGGAACCCATAGCGGATGACGGCACGCGTGACCTCTTCGCCCAGCCCGATGCCGAGTCGCTTGCGGTCGAGGATTCCGACTGCGTATTGCGCTCGCTGGTCGAGCTCATCCGCGCTGTGCAGACGCGCCGTCCCGATGAAGGTGCCTTCGACTTCGGTGGCCCAGTGGAGCGGGCTTTCGTCGGTGCCCACGTGCTGGAGCCACGCTTCGGCTTCTTTGATCGGCATCGCAACTGGCTGCGAGAACGGAGGAGACCCCAGAACACCCGAATGATGTCCGGGTCGTTGCCGCACCGTGCTCGACCTTGAGCGTCCTGAGGCTGGAACGGCCGAAGGAGGACGCGGTCTGGCGGGATCGGTCGTCGCACCGGTGTGGGCGGGACCTCGAGGGGACGCTCGGGCATCCGTCGCCCGGGCACGCCCTCCTCAGGGTTGTCGACGCCTCCGCCGTCGTACACCACGTGTGAAGCGTCAATAACCCCGCGTTACAGGGCGGGGCGGGGGAGCGGCTCGCTCAGTCCTCCGGCAGCGCGGCAAACGCGCGCTGGGTGTCGCGGTACCAGCCGAGCGACTTCTTCGGGTGCCGCCAGCGGCCCTTCATCGCGTCGCGCGCCTCCTGGTGGGTGGCGTCGCCGGCCTTCTCTGCCTCCTTGAGGTGGCGGTCCTGGGCGTTGATCACGTCGTCGGCGCTCTCGCCGCGGTGGGCGAGGTCGCAGGGTCCGCCGAGGTCCCGGCAGGTCATCGTCTTCATGTCGTCTCCCGATGGATGAAGTGGGTTGCCTGTGCTGATGACGAACCGCGGCGACCGGGTGTGACCGGACCGGGAGCTCAGGTCTGGTCCCGTGCCCCGTCGCCGTCGCGGCGGACGACCTGCGCCAGCACCTCGGGCGCCGCGCGGAAGGTGATGGCGCGCACCAGCCCGTCCTCGACGGCGAAGTCGAAGACGACCTTCGCGGCGCCGCGGTGGAACCACGCGGTGCCGGGGCGCTCGCCCACGAAGACCGGGAGCGCCGCGGTGGCGCTGCCGTTGAAGAACGTCGCCACCTCCTCGCGTCCGACCATCCGCTGCGGGGTGCCGGCCAGGACCGCGGCGTCGTCGGCGCCCACCGTCGCGTCGGGCGCGAGCAAGCGCAGCAGCCTCTCGAAGTCGCCGGCCTTGGCCGCGGCCATGAACGCGTCAACCACCTGCCAGTTCGCGAGCCGGTCCTCGGTGCGTGGCTGCGTGACCTTGGCGCGGGCCCGCGAGGCGAGCTTGCGCGCCGCGGTCGGCGTGGTGTCGAGCACCGCCGCGATGGTCGGGAACTCGAACCCGAAGCTGTCGTGCAGCACGAAGGCGACTCGCTCACGGGGGGAGAGCCGGTCGAGCACGACCTGCAGGGCGAGGCTGACCGAGTCGGCTCGCACCACGTCGTCGGCCGGGTCGCCGGCGGTGGCTGCGGCGTCCGCGGGCTCGACCTCGGCGACAGGTTCCGGGGTGCGGACGCGCAGCCGGTCCAGGCACAGTCGGGTGGTCACGGTCGTCAGCCAGGCCGGCAGGCTCTCGATCACGGTGTCGGTGCGGTGCAGGCGCAGCCACGCCTGCTGCACGATGTCCTCGGCCTCGGCGTGGTCGCCGAGCACCCGGCTCGCGATCGCCACCAGCCGCGGCCGCTCGGCCTCGAACAGGTCCGTCTGGTCCACGGCGCCACCCTTCCATCCCGACTCGTGGCTGTCAGTCACCCGACTGACGAACGGGCCGGGGCGGGTGTGAGGGCTCCCGCGGCTCAGATGATGCCCGTCAGCACCCCGCCGTCGGCGCGCAGCGCGGCGCCGTTCGTGGCGGACGAGAGCGGGTTGGCCAGGTAGAGCGCGAGGTGGGCGATCTCCTCCGGCTCGATGAAGCGCTCCAGCAGGGTGGTCCGGTTGCCGCCGATGATCGCCGCCCGCAGGTCCTCCGGCGCCATCGCCTGGGCCTGCGCGAGCTCGTGGACCGTGCCGGCGACGCCGTCGGACCAGGTCGGCCCGCCCAGGATCGTGTTCACCGTGACCGCGGTCCCTCGGGTCAGCTTGGCCAGGCCGTTGGCCAGGGCGAGGCTCGCGGCCTTGGTGACCCCGTAGGTCACCATGTCGCCCGGGATGTTCACGCCGGACTCGGTGCCGACGAAGACGATCCGGCCCCGGCCCCGCTCGAGCATGCCGCGCAGCACGTGGCGCGAGAGCCGGACGCCGCTCATGAGGTTCACCTCGAGGTAGTGCTGCCACTCCTCGTCCGTGACCTCCTCGAACGACTGGAGCTCGAAGAGCCCGACGTTGTTCACCAGGACGTCGACCTCGCCCAGCGCGGCGAGCAGGTCGCGCACCTGGGCGGGATCGGCGAAGTCGGCGACGAGGCCCGAGACCTGCGCCCCGGGCACCTCGGACCGCAGCCGGTGGACCGCGGCATCGAGCCGCTCCCGGTCGCGGCCGTTGATCACCACCTGTGCGCCCTCGTCGAGCAGCCCCTCCGCGATCGTGTAGCCGATGCCCTGGGTCGAACCGCTGATGAAGGCCCTCGTGCCGGCCAGCTGCAGATCCATCTCTCGTCCCTCTCCTCGGACCGTGCCGCAGGTCGGAATGACTTGCCTGGTCAAGTGAAAGTTACGGAGGAGTCACTTGCCTGGTCAAGTCATCGACGGCGCCGGGGAGCCGTGGGATCGCCTACGCTGCTCCCATGACCGACCACCGCGAGCGCGCCGCCCTCGGCGACGAGGACCTCGAGACCTGGTCCGCGCTGGCGACCCTCCTGGAGTGGCTGCCGGCCGCGCTGGACGCCCAGCTGCAGCGCGACGCGGGCCTGACCCACTTCGAGTACGGCGTGCTCTTCGCGCTCCGCGAGGCCCCCGACCGCACGCTGCGGATGAGCACCCTCGCGGCCTACTCCCACAGCTCGCTGTCCCGGCTGTCCCGGGCGGTGGCCCGCCTCGAGGCGAAGGACTGGGTACGCCGCGCGCCCGACCCCGCCGACGGGCGCTACACCCTGGCGACCCTGACCGACCCGGGCGCACAGAAGGTCGACGAGGCGGCCCCCGGCCACGTCGAGCTGGTCGAGCGGCTGGTCCTCGGACCGCTGACCCGGGCCCAGGCCCGCCAGCTCGGCGACATCAGCCGGCGCATCACGTCCGCGATCCGCTCCGAGGAGGGCTGGCGCCCGCCCGCGCGGGCCGCCCGGAGCACGCCGGGGGACCGGAGCGCGCCGGGCGGCTAGAGCTCCGCCCACCCCTTGGAGCGCTCGACGGCCGCCAGCCAGCGGCGGTGGTCGGCGTCGGCGTCCTCGCGAGGGCGGGCCGGGGTGAAGGAGCGGTCCAGCGTCCAGGTCTCACGCAGCTCGTCGGTGGAGGACCACACCCCGGTGCCGAGACCGGCCAGGAACGCCGCACCGAGGGCGGTGGTCTCGATCATCCGCGGCCGCTCGACCGGGACGCCGACCTGGTCGGCCTGGATCTGGCAGAGCAGGTCGTTGGCCGCCGCACCGCCGTCCACGCGCAGCGCAGCGGGCCGCCCGGGCATCGTCTCCAGGACGTCGCGGACCTCGAAGGCGATCGCCTCCAGGGTGGCGCGGACCAGGTGGGCGCGGGTGGTGCCGCGGGTGATGCCGACGATCAGGCCGCGGGCGTGGGGGTCCCAGTGCGGGGCGCCCAGGCCGGTGAGCGCGGGCACGAAGACCACGCCGTCCGAGGACGGCACGGTGGCCGCGATCGCGGCGGTCTCCGCCGCGGACCCGACCAGCTGGAGGCCGTCGCGCAGCCACTGCACCGCGGCGCCGGTGACGAAGATCGACCCCTCGAGGGCGTAGGTGAGCTCACCGTCGGGGGAGCGCCACGCGGCGGTGGAGAGCAGACCGGCGTCCGAGCGCTCGAGGGTGGTGCCGGTGTTGGTGAGGATGAAGGACCCGGTGCCGTAGGTGCACTTGGAGTCGCCGACGTCGAAGCAGGTCTGCCCGAACAGCGCCGCCTGCTGGTCCCCGGCGATGCCGGCGATCGGCAGCGCCAGGTCGACGAAGGTGCGCGGGTCGCTCACCGCGACCTCGCCCCAGCTGGGCACGAGCTCGGGCAGTGCGTCGTCGGGCACGCCGAACAGCCCGCACAGCTCCTTGCTCCAGGTGCCGGTCTCCAGGTCCATGAGCAGCGTGCGGCTGGCGTTCGAGACGTCGGTGACGTGGTGCAGGCCGCGGGTCATCCGCGCGATCAGGTAGGAGTCGACGGTGCCGATCGCGTAGCGGCCGGACTCCACCAGCGCCCAGGTGTGCGGCTCGTGCTCGGCCAGCCAGGCCAGCTTGGTGGCCGAGAAGTACGGGTCCAGCCGCAGCCCGGTCAGCTCGCGGACCCGGTCCTCGTGCCCGTCCTCGCGCAGCCGCACGCACACGTCCGCCGTACGCCGGTCCTGCCACACGATCGCGCGCCGCGGCGAGCCGAGGGTGTCGCGGTCCCACAGCAGCACCGTCTCGCGCTGGTTGGTGATCCCGATGCTGCTCAGGGTGGAGCGGTCGACGCGGGTCAGCACCTCGCGGACCGCCTCGAGCGTTGCCTGCCAGATCTCCTCGGGGGCGTGCTCGACCCAGCCGGGCCGCGGGAAGTGCTGGCGGAACTCCTGCGACGCGCTGGCCTCGACGGCCCCCTCGGGGCTGACGACGACTGCTGTCACACCGGTGGTGCCGGCGTCGATGGCCAGAACGCTCATGGGGCGCACCCTAGCGAGGGGCACCCTGCGCGGGGCGCTCAGCCGGCGCGGACGATCTCCAGGACCCGGCGGTCAACCCAGGACAGGTCGGGCGCGACGCGCATCTCGAGGTTCTCCACGCCCACCCAGGTGCGGAAGTCCGGCTGCCCGGCGGAGCGGGCGTGCTCCTCGAGGGTCTGCTCGAGCTCGGGGGTGACCGCGACCTTGTCCTCCTCGCTCGAGGCGGTCAGGTAGAGGTCGTTGAGGCCCAGCAGCCGCTCGAGCTCGGGGATCGGCGCGGTGTGGTCGTCGACGCGCAGGTCGACGGCGATGTCGTCGTTGCCGCCGTACCCCGCCTCGTCGCGTACGACGAGGAGCGCGGCCGACTGACGCCCGCGCCAGTCGCCGCCAGCGGCGTCGCCGGCGGCCAGGGCGGCCAGCAGGCGGCGCTCGAACGGCAGGTCGGAGCCCTCCAGCCAGCTGCGCTCCATAGCCTCGATGACCTCCGGGCCGGCGAGGCAGTTGCCCTGGATGGCGTAGCCGGGGCCGGTGGTGTGGCCCGCGTAGGTGACGCAGCCACGGCCGGTGTGGCTGGCCGCGCCGCCGTCGGAGTCGACGATGCCGACCTGGCGGTGCTCGCGGCCCTCGTCCTCCTCGAGCAGGCGCTCCAGCGCGATCTCGGCGGTGGCGCCCTCGTCGAGGTGGGACAGCGCAAGGCCCTTGTAGGCGACGTTGGCGTCGGCCTGGGTCGCGATCGCGCCCACCTGCGCGACAGCGGCCGGCACGGCCGATCCCACGGCAAGGAACTTCGAGGCGACGGCGACGCCCCAGGACTCGCCGTCGTCGGAGCGGGCCACGATCGAGAACGTCATGGCTGAAGGTTAGACAGGCCCGCGTGTTCCCCGGCGATCGGCGTGCCGCCGCCGCTACGGTGAGCCGTGCTCAACGACGTCGCGCGCCGAACCCGCCTCTACACCTTCGTCATGGGGCTGAGCGTCGGCCTGGTCTTCGGCCCCTTGGCGGCGACCATCGCCCGGCCCCTCGACGTCGGCACCGGCTCCGTGATCGCCTTCCCTGTCGCCGCGATCGTCGTCGTGGTCCTGGCGAGCAACGTGATGTTCGCGTCGCTGTACCTCGACACCTTCCGCTTCTGGGAACAGGTGGTCATCGGGTCCCAGGAGATCGTCACCGGCACCGTCTCGACGGTCTCCGTGCCGGGTCGCGTGCTGACGCACCGGATCTCGCGCGGCCGTCCGCACTTCTCGGTCCTCGGCGGCCGCCAGGCGGGGGAGGGACTGGTGCTGCCCGTCACGGTCGTCGGCGACGGCCCGCCGCGGCGCGTCGCCCTCCTCGCGCCGGTCCTGCCCGCGCTCCAGCACCGCGGCGCCCCGCTCGTGGTGGCCCTGCACCCGGAGCGCCCGGAGGTCGGCGTCCTCGACGACCGGGTGACCAGTGCGGACCTCGCCGCCGCCGCCCACGACCCGCGCTGGGCCGACCGGCTGCCGACCAACGGCAGCACCGCCGGAGGCTGGGGGAAGCTGGTGGCGTGCGGCCTGGCCGGTGCGCTGGTGGCAGGCGTGCCCCTGTTCGCGCTGCTCACCTGAGCGACCCACTGGCCAGCGCCCGCGCTGGCCGCGGCACGGGCGTCGTCGCTAGGGTCGTTGGTGGAACATCCACGGTCGAACCAGGAGGATCCATGCGCGTCGGAGTGCTCACCGGAGGCGGGGACTGCCCCGGCCTGAACGCCGTCATCCGTGCCGTCGTCCGCAAGGGCGTGCGCGAGCACGGCTTCGAGTTCGTGGGCTACCGCGACGGCTGGAAGGGTCCCCTGGAGGGGCTGACGATGGAGCTCGGCATCGAGCAGTGCCGCGGCATCCTGCCCCGCGGCGGCACGATCCTGGGCTCCTCGCGCACCAACCCGTTCGCCATCGAGGGCGGCGTCGAGCGGATCAAGGACAACCTGGCCGCGCACGGCGTCGACGCGCTGGTCGCGATCGGCGGCGAGGACACCCTCGGCGTCGCCACCAAGCTCGCCGACCTGGGCGTCAACGTCGTCGGCGTGCCCAAGACCATCGACAACGACCTCTCCGGCACCGACTTCACCTTCGGCTTCGACACCGCCGTCAACATCGCCGTCGAGGCCATCGACCGGCTGCACACCACCGCGGAGTCCCACCACCGCGCCCTGGTCGTGGAGGTGATGGGCCGCCACGCGGGCTGGATCGCGCTGCACTCCGGCATCGCCGGCGGCGCCAGCGTCGTGCTGATCCCCGAGCAGCCCTTCGACATCGAGAAGGTCTGCGCCCACGTCGAGACCCGCTTCACCTCCGAGTACGCCCCGATCATCGTGGTCTCCGAGGGCGCGGTGCCGGTCGAGGGCGGCGACATGACGCTGCAGTCCGGCGAGGTCGACGCCTTCGGGCACGTGCGCCTCGGCGGCATCGGCGACCGGATCGCCCAGGAGATCGAGCAGCGCACCGGCAAGGAGGCCCGCGCGGTGGTCCTCGGTCACGTGCAGCGCGGCGGCACCCCGTCCGCGTTCGACCGCTGGCTGGCCACCCGCTGCGGCCTGCACGCCATCGACGCGGTCGCCGACGGCGAGTTCGGCGTGATGGTCGCCCTGCGCGGCACCGACATGGTGCGCATCCCGCTGATCGAGGCGACCGGCGAGCTCAAGGTCGTCACTCCTGAGGAGTACGCCGAGGCGGAGGTCTTCTTCGGCTGACGCTGACCTCGCCGTGCCCGCCCACGGCGAACAGCACCGTCGCGGCGTCGAGCTCGTCGGGACCGATCCCGACGGCCTCGGCGCCGGTGCGGGCGTCCTCGCGCTCGACCGCCCAGCCGGTCCACGGCCCGCCCACCGGACGCACCCAGCGCCCGTCGAGGAGCAGGTACGGCGTGCCGGCCGAGGAGGTCCGCAGCACGCCCGCGGCGTCGGTGCGCAGCAGCAGGACCCCGTCCTCGTGGACGGTGGCCGCCTCGAGCCGCGAGATCATCGGCAGCCCGGCGGTCGGGGAGCCGGCCGGCCAGGGCCACGGCGACACCCGCTCCTCCAGGACCTGCGGCCCGGAGGCCGGGCTGCCGGGGCCGGCGGGGACGACCCGGGTCCAGGGACGACCCAGGCCGTTCACCAGGTGCCGCTCCCAGCCGCCCAGCACGTCGACGGGCCCGGCCCACGCGGTGCGCAGGTGCTCCCAGGGGCGCGCGTCCGGGTCGGCGCCGGCCAGTGCGGCCACCGCGCGGGCCCCGTCCTCCGCGCGGGCCAGCGCCGCGGGGTCCGGCACCGCGAGGCGGAAGCCCATCCCGAGGAAGGTCGGCACCAGCCGGGTCCAGCCGCGCTCGTCGAGGTCGACCGGCTCCCCGTCGTACCAGGTCCGGGCGGGCACGGTCGGACTCAGGACCCGAGCAGGGCGCGCAGCGCGGCGGCGCGGTCGCGGTAGTCGGCGTACTCGTCGAAGCTGGGGGCGCCGGGGGAGAACAGCACCCGGCGGGCGGGGTCGTCCGAGGCGAGCACGGCGCGCACCGCGTCGGCGAACCCGGCGGCGAGATGGGCCGCATGCGGGCCGTCGTCGGGCAGTGCGGCCGCGAGGCGGGTCCCGGCCGCGCCGAAGGCGTGCACGGTGACCGGCGTGGCGCGCGCGCCCAGGTAGGTCACCAGCGGGTCCAGCTCGAGGCCGCGGTCGGCGCCGCCGAAGAGCAGCACGAGCGGCTCGTCGGGCCAGACCTCCAGCGCCGCGACGACCGCCTCCGGTGCGGTGGCCAGGCTGTCGTCGTACCAGGCCCGCCCGTCGGTGGAGGCGACCGGCTCGAGGCGGTGGGCGAGTGGGGCGAAGTCGCGCAGCGAGGCGAGCGCGGTGCGCCGCGCGTCGTCGTCGGCGAGCAGCCCGGCCACGTCGACGGCGCGCAGTGCGAGGGCGCAGTTGGCGGCGTTGTGGCGGCCCGGCAGCGGGAGCTCCTCGGCGCGCAGGCGCCCGACCCCGGGCCACACCAGGTCACCGGAGCCGTCTGCCTGGTCGACGTGCACGTGCTCGGCGTCCGGGCGGTGCAGCACGGTGCGCCCGTCCAGGCGCGCCGCGGCCTCGTCGTACGGCGTGCCCGGCGCGGCGACGACGTGCTCGGGGCCGTGGGCGAGGAGGTTCAGCTTGTCGTGGACGTACTGCGCGTAGCCGCCGTGCCAGGGCAGGTGCTCGGCGTACAGCGAGGTCAGCACCACGACCCGCGGCGAGGTGGTCACGGTGCGGGCCTGGTAGCTGGAGACCTCGAGCGCGACCACGTCGAGCTGCGCAGGGTCGGCTGAGAGCACCGGGGTGCCGACGTTGCCGAGGACCGCACTGCGCAGGCCGACCGCGCGGCACACGTGGGCGACGAGCGAGGCGGTGGTGGACTTCCCCTTGGTGCCGGTGACGCCGATGGTGAGGCCGGCGTGGTCGCCGAGCCACAGGTCGGTCAGCCCGGTGAGCGGCACCCCGGCCTCGCGCAGCTCGACCTGGAGGTCCGCGGTGGCGGGGACGCCGGGGGAGACCACGACGGCGCGGGCGGCGCGCAGCGCCTCGGTGGCGGCGGCGCCGAGGCGCACCGGCAGCGGGGCGTCGGCGGGGGCGGTCCCGGCGTCGGGCAGCGCGATGGTGGCGTCCAGGCCGCGGCGGGCCAGCTCGGCGGCGACCGCGGCGCCCTCGCGGCCGTAGCCCCAGACGACGGTGCCGGTCGCGGGCAGCTCAGAGAACCGCACGGGCGGCCTGCTCCAGCGCGGGGGACAGCTCGTGCTGGGAGGAGAAGGTGAAGGCGTCCTCCTCCTGCTCGGGGCTCACCACGACCTCGCGGACGCCCGGCAGCGCCAGGAACGGGTGGTCCTTCCACTCCGGGTGGCGGCGCAGCAGCTCCACCGCGACCTGGCACTCCTCCGGCTCGCCGACGCACTCGAACGGCTTGTGGGCCGGCCCGGTCCCGAGCAGGTCCAGGAAGCCGTCGCGCTGGGTCGCGTCGTCCAGCGCGTCCGCGAACAGGTCGCGGCCGCCGTAGATCGCGAGCAGCTCGGCGCGGGGCAGGAAGGGCGCGAGGCACAAGAACACGAAGCGGCACTTGTCGCAGTGCCCGCACCACTCGGTCCGCTTGGCGGGGTCGAGGTGGAAGGAGCGGTTGCAGCTGGTGAACGCGCGGTGGTACGCCGTGTGGGCGGCGAAGCGGCGCATGATCGCCAGCTCCGAGAGCGGGCGCAGGAACGAGACGTAGTCCACCGGGACCCCGGCGAGCCGCTCGCGCAGCAGCCGCTCGAAGTCCAGGCCCTTGGACCACTGGTGGTTGACCTCGACGCCGGCCCAGGTGAGGTTGCCGTACGACGAGCTGCGCTCGTTGCTGAACACGACGCTGTCGAAGCCCGAGCGCAGCGCGACCAGGCAGCCGATCAGCGAGTTGATCGCGGTGACCGGGACGTGCCCGTTGAACGCACCCGCCTCGTTGAGCGCCTTGAGGCCGGGGTCGATCGTGCGGCGCGCGGTGAGCAGCGGCAGGCCCGCCACCTCGGCGGTGCGGGTGATCGGGGCGTAGGTGTTGACCGAGAACAGAGCGACGTCGAAGCCGGCGGCGCGCAGCGCCTCGAGCGTGACGATCGAGTCCTTGCCGCCGCCGACCGCGGCGAGCACCCGCGCGCCCGGGCGGGTCTCCGTGGGCCGGGCGGCGGAGCCGGTGGCCACCGCGTCGGTGCCGGTGCCGGTGACCTCGGGGCGCAGCGCCTCGGGCAGGTCGTTGCGGTAGGCGAACTCGCCGAGCCCGTTGCGGGTCACGGTGGCGAGGAACGCCTGCTCCTGCGGGCCGGCGCCGAGCGGCGTGGTGTCGACGCGCGCCGGGACGGCCGCCTTGTAGTAGCTCAGCCCGGCGGCCAGCGACAGCAGCCGGACGACGAGCGCGAAGTCCGCGTCCACGGGCCGGGGGTCGGCGACCTCGGGCAGCTCGACGACCTCGGTGAAGCGCTGGCGGGCGCCGCCACCGGCGAGGGTCCAGTGCAGCTCGACCCGGGCGCCGTCGTCGCTGACGACGGGCTCCTCATGGGTCAGGACGAGCTCTGAGCGGGGGACGTCGAGCAGGCGGGACACCTCCCGATCATAGGAGCGTGGCCACGGCGCCGGGCGGGCGCACCGCGACACGCGGCCCGCGCGGCCCGAACTACGCGCTGACCTGCGACGGGACGGCGCGGATCTTGTCCCGTGGAAAGGGGTTACGCGAGGGGGGTCCGGGGGCAATGGTGGTCCCATGAGCACCTCCGCGCCGGCGCAGCCGGAGAGCAGCCAGCAGGGTCCCGAGCTGAAGCGGACCATCGGGCCCGGCCTCCTGCTGCTGTTCATCGTCGGCGACATCCTCGGCGCGGGCGTCTACGCCGTCACCGGCCGGCTCGCCGGCGAGGTCGGCGGCGTGGCCTGGCTGCCGTTCCTGGTCGCCTTCGCGGTCGCCACGCTGACGGCGTTCTCCTACCTCGAGCTGGTCACGAAGTACCCCCAGGCCGCCGGGGCGGCGCTCTACGCCCACAAGGCGTTCGGCATCCACTTCGTCACCTTCCTGGTGGCCTTCACGGTGGTCTGCTCGGGCATCACCAGCGCCTCCACGTCCTCGGGCCTGCTCGCCGAGAACCTCCTCATCGGCATCAACGAGCTGGTGCCCTCGATGCCGACCGGAAAGACGGCCTCGCTGGTGACCGCGCTGATCTTCATGGGCGTGATCGCGCTGATCAACCTGCGCGGGGTCAGCGAGAGCGTGAAGTTCAACGTCGTGCTGACGATCATCGAGATGATCGCGCTGGCCATCGTCATCGGCATCGGCATGTGGGTGGTCGGCCGCGGTGACGGCGACCTGTCGCGGATCACGGTGTTCGAGAGCCCCGAGGAGAAGAACCTCTTCATGGCGGTCACGGTCGCCACCGCCATCGCGTTCTTCTCGATGGTGGGCTTCGAGGACTCCGTCAACATGGTGGAGGAGACCAAGGACCCGCTGAAGATCTTCCCGCGGATGATGTTCACCGGCCTGGGCATCGCGGCGCTGGTCTACGTGCTGGTCGCGATCTCGGTGGTGGCCGTCATCCCGCCCGGCGAGATCGCCACCCCGAAGAACCCCGAGGCCGGCGTGCTGCTGGACGTCGTCCGCATCGGCGCCCCGGACCTCCCGATCGACAAGATCTTCCCGTTCCTGACCGTCTTCGCGGTCGCCAACACGGCACTGATCAACATGCTGATGGCCAGCCGGCTGATCTACGGCATGGCCCGCCAGGACGTGCTGCCGCGCAGCCTGGGCCGGGTCTCGCGCCGGCGCCAGTCGCCGTGGACCGCGATCGTGTTCACCACCGTCCTGGCCCTCGCGCTCATCGTCCTGGTCCGTCTCCAGGCGGAGTCCACGATGGTGGCGGCGCTGTCGGGCACCACCTCGCTGCTGCTGCTCGCGGTCTTCACACTGGTCAACGTCGCCTGCCTGGTGACCCGCCGCCGCCCGGAGCCCACCAAGTTCCGCGCGCCGACCGTCGTGCCGGTCATCGGCGCCGTGGCCTGCGCCTACCTGCTCGGGCCGTGGGCGCGGCTGGAGGAGGACATGGTGCAGTACCGCATCGCCGGGCTGCTGCTGCTCCTGGGCGTCGTGCTGTGGCTGGGCGCCTGGCTGACCAACCGTGGGGTGCGCGCGAAGAAGACCGGATTCCGCGACATCGACCACCTCGACGGCTGAGCCCCGTTCCGGCCCGGAGGCGAGCGGGCGCCCGAGGCGTCCCGGGTGGACGGGGAGTCGGCCACCCGGCCCCGCCCGCGTAGGCTGGGGGAGTGAGCAGCATCCCGTCCCTCGAGTCCCTGCACGCCATGGGCGCGGCCCAGCAGCCGACGTACCCCGACCGTGCCGCCCTCGGATCCGCCGTCGACCGGCTGCGCACCATGCCGCCGCTCGTCTTTGCCGGCGAGTGCGACGACCTGACCGACAAGCTCGCGGCCGTCACCCGTGGTGAGGCGTTCCTGCTCCAGGGCGGCGACTGCGCCGAGACCCTGGCCGGCGTCACCGCGGACAACGTGCGCAACAAGCTGCGGGTGCTGCTCCAGATGTCGGTGGTGCTGACCTACGCCGCCTCGGTCCCCGTGGTCAAGGTGGGCCGGCTCGCGGGCCAGTACGCCAAGCCGCGCTCCAAGGACACCGAGACGCGCACCATGCCCGACGGGCAGAGCGTCACGCTGCCGGCGTACCGCGGCGACGCGGTCAACGGCTTCGACTTCACCCCCGAGTCCCGCACCCCGGACCCGCAGCGCCTCGTCGACGTCTACAACGCCTCGGCGGCCACGCTCAACCTGGTGCGCGCGTTCACGACCGGCGGGTACGCCGACCTGCGCCAGGTGCACACCTGGAACACCGACTTCGTCCGCAGCTCCCCGGCCGGGCAGCGCTACGAGGCGGTCGCCAACGAGATCGAGCGGGCCCTGGAGTTCATCCGGGCCATCGGCGCCGACCCCGAGGAGTTCCACCGGGTCGACTTCCACTCCAGCCACGAGGCGCTGGTGCTGGAGTACGAGCACGCGATGACGCGCATCGACTCGCGCACCGAGCAGCCCTACGACGTGTCGGGCCACTTCGTGTGGATCGGCGAGCGCACCCGCCAGCTCGACGGCGCGCACGTCGAGCTGCTGAGCCGCATCCGCAACCCCATCGGCGTCAAGCTCGGCCCGACCACGACCGCCGACGACGCGCTGGCGCTCGCGGCCAAGCTGAACCCCGACAACACCCCGGGCCGGCTCACCTTCATCACCCGCTTCGGCGCCGGCAAGATCCGTGACGGCCTGCCGCAGATCGTGGAGAAGGTCACCGCCGAGGGCGTCCAGGTCGCGTGGGTCTGCGACCCGATGCACGGCAACACCTTCGAGGCCTCCTCGGGCTACAAGACCCGTCGCCTCGAGGACGTCGTGGAGGAGGTCCAGGGCTTCTTCGACGTGCACCGCTCGCTCGGCACCTGGCCCGGCGGCCTGCACGTCGAGCTCACCGGCGACGACGTCACCGAGTGCGTCGGCGGCGGCGAGGACCTGCTGGAGATGGACCTGCACAACCGCTACGAGTCGGTGTGCGACCCGCGCCTGAACCGGGTGCAGTCCCTCGAGCTGGCGTTCCTCGTCGCGGAGATGCTGCGCAAGGCCTGAGCGCTGGCAGTATCGCTCGCATGATCGACCTGCGCTCCGACACCGTCACCCGTCCCACCGAGGCGATGCGCGCCGCGATGGCGCGCGCCGAGGTGGGCGACGACGTGTACGGCGAGGACCCCACGGTCCTCGCCCTGGAGGAGCGGGTCGCGGACCTGTTCGGCCACGAGGCGGCGCTGTTCACCCCCACCGGGTCGATGGCCAACGTGCTGGCCGTGGCAAGCCTGGTCTCGCCCGGCCAGGAGGTGCTCTGCGAGTCGCGCGCCCACATCGCGCGCGCCGAGCTGGGCGCCCACGCAAGCATCGGCGGGGTCACCATGCGCACCTGGGTCGACGAGGGCGGACAGATCGACCTGCCGGTGATCCGCCGGCTCTTCGCCCCGGATATGGGTCCGTTCTTCGTCCCGACCGCGGCGATCTCGGTGGAGAACACCCACAACTTCGCCGGCGGCGCGGTGCTCCCGCTGGCCGACCTGCGCGACCTGCGCGAGTTCGCCACCGAGGTCGGCACCGGCGTGCACCTCGACGGCGCGCGGATCTGGAACGCCCACGTGGCCACCGGCACCCCCCTGCGCGAGTACGGCGCGATCGCCGACGTGCTCGCGGTCTGCCTGTCCAAGGGCCTCGGCGCCCCGGTCGGCTCGCTGATGGTCGGCTCGGCGGACGCCGTCGCCGAGGCACGCGTGCGCCGCAAGCGGATGGGCGGCGGGATGCGCCAGGTCGGGATCCTCGCCGCCGCCGGTCTCCACGCCCTCGAGCACCACCTGGAGCGGCTGGCCGAGGACCACGAGCACGCGAGGATCCTCGCCGAGGCCCTGGGCGCCGACCCCGCCGCGGTGTCGACCAACATCGTCGTCGTCGACCGCCCGGACGCCGCGGAGGTCGTCGTACGAGCGCGGGAGGAGGGGGTCCTGCTCAGCACCGTCGGCCCCACCGCCCTGCGCCTGGTCACCCACCTCGACGTCGACCGCCCCGCCGTCGACCGCGCCGCCCGCTTCCTCGCCACCCTCTGACCCCCTTCCCCGCGAGTCGGGGTCAGTGGCGCGCCGAGTCGGGGTGAATGGCGCGCCGAGTCGGGGTCAGTGGCGCGCCGAGTCGGGGTTAGTGGCGCGCCGAGTCGGGGTTAGTGGCGCGCTGAGTCGGCGTCAATGGCGGCGGCGGCCCCGGAGCTGTGGAGAACTTCGCCACAAGGGCCGACTCGCGCAACCACAAGGGACGACTCGCGCAACCACAAGGGCCGACTCGCGCAACCACAAGGGCCGACTCGGCGAAGGAGGGGTCAGCGGGCCGAGCGGGCGACCTCGCCGGCGTCCGTGCGGCCCACGACGGGCGGGAGCTTGCGCACCGCCTGGGCCAGCTCGCGCAGCTCGTTGCCGAGGAGGGCCTGGGGGCCGTCGCAGAGCGCCGTCTCCGGCGAGGGGTGGACGTCGACGATGATGCCGTCCGCGCCGACGGCGATCGCCGCCCGTGAGAGCGGTACGACGAGGTCCTTGCGGCCCGCGGCGTGCGAGGGGTCGACGATGACCGGCAGGTGGCTGCTGGCCTGGACGACCGGGACCGCCGAGATGTCGAGGGTGTTGCGGGTGGCCGGCTCGAAGGTGCGGATGCCCCGCTCACACAGCACGATGGCGAGGTTGCCGCGCTGCGCGATGTACTCCGCGGCCATCAGCCACTCCTCGATGGTCGCGGTCATCCCGCGCTTGAGCAGCACCGGCTTGCCGGCGTCGCCGACGGCCTGGAGCAGTCCGAAGTTCGCCATGTTGCGGGTGCCGATCTGGAGCATGTCGGCGTGCTCGGCGACGATCTCCACGTCGCGGGCGTCGACGACCTCGGTGACGACCGGCAGCCCGGTCAGCGAGCGCACGTCGGCAAGGATCTCCAGGCCCGCGCGCCCCAGCCCCTGGAAGGCGTACGGCGAGGTGCGCGGCTTGTAGGCGCCGCCGCGCAGGATCGTGGCGCCGGCGGACTTCGCCATCTGCGCGGCCTCGAGGGTCTGCTCGGGACTCTCCACCGCGCACGGACCGGCCATGAAGGTGAACGTCCCCGGACCGATCGGCACCTGCCGGCCGGGCTGGCCGACCCAGACCGTGGAGCGGTCCGCGTGGTGCTGGCGGCTGACGAGCTTGTAGGGGTCGGAGATCCGGTGGACGTCCGCGACGCCGGGCAGCGTGCGCAGATTGAGGTGGTGGAAGGACCCGACGTCGCCGACCAGGCCGATGATCGTGCGGACGACGCCCTTGCTGACGAACGCCGCGCCGCCGACGTTCTCCACCCGGCTGACGACGCGGGCGACGTCCTGCTCGGTGGCGTCCGGGGACATGACGACGACCATGGTGCTTCCTCTCAGTGGCCCGTGCCCCGCGCGCGAGGACCGACGGCGCGCCCGGCCGGCGTCGGTCTGGAGGGGTGTTCGACGGGCACGACGGTAGTCAGCCCGTCCGGCGCCCTCGACCGGTTTTCCGGAGCATGGGACGGACGCCCCGGGTGATGCGCGACTCAGCCCGGGAACGCCGCTGCGCGCAGCGTCTTGAGCAGCGCGATGTCGGGGTTCCCGGTGTCGCGGGAGCCGGGCGTCTCGAGCACGAACGGCACCCCGGCGGTCTCCGGGTGGGCGAAGAGCTCGCTGAACGCCCCGGTGCCGATGTGGCCCTGCCCGATCTGCTGGTGGCGGTCCTTGAAGGCGCCGCGGACGTCCATCGAGTCGTTGGCGTGGATCAGGCGCAGCCGGCCGGGGCCGCCGATCTCGACGATCCGGTCCACGGTGGCGGTCGTCCCGCCGGGCTCGTCGAGCGGCGCGCCCGCGGCGAAGACGTGGCAGGTGTCCAGGCAGATGCCGGCCCTGGGGTGGTGGTCGAGCGCGTCGAGGTACGGCGCGAGGTCCTCCACGCCCGCGCACAACGAGCGGCCCTGCCCGGCGGTCGGCTCGAGCAGCAGCGACGGCCCGTCCGGGTCCTCGCCCAGCTCCTCGAGCGCCGGCAGCAGGCCCTCGCGGACCTGCGCCATCGCCGCGGCGTACCGCTCCTGGCTCGCGGCCGGGTCGGGGTCGACGAAGGAGCCGGTGTGCACGACCACGCCCTCGGCGCCGATCGCGGCCGCCCGGCGCAGGTTGTGCGCCACGACCGCGACGGACTTCTCGTAGGTCGCGGGGGTCGGGCTGCCGAGGTTGACCAGGTACGGCGCGTGGATGAACACCCGCAGGCCGCGCTCGGCGATCGCCTCGCGGAACGCGGCGTCCTCGGCCGGCTTGCCGGGGGAGAGCGCCCAGCCGCGGGGGTTGCCGACGAACACCTGGAAGGCCTCGCAGCCCAGCTCCTCGGCGCTGGCCAGCGCGCCGGCGACGAGGCCCTTGCCGACCTGCACGTGGGTGCCGACGGGGTTGCGCTCCGCCGGGGTGGTCGAGGGGTGGGACGGGCTGAGCGGGGCGGGGCTGGTCACCCCCGAACGCTACGTGAGGCCGGGACTGCCGACGGCACCCAGGTCGTCGCCACGATCGCTGCACCATGGGTCGCGTCGGCGGGAACCTCGGCGGCAGGTGAGGACAGGTCAGAGCACGGTGAGCGCGTCGCCCAGCCGGATGGTGCCGGGGACGGCCACGTCGCCGTACACCGCGAGGGAGAGGTCGCGCTCCGCGGCGAGGTGCCTCAGGAGGCGGCCCTCGGCCGTGGCGCCGTCCTGGTCGATGTCGACCATGCGGCACCGCGGGATGCGGTCGACCACCCGCAACCGCGCGTCCCCGCAGGCCAGGGTGCGCCCGACCCAGGTCTCCTCCACGAACGGCTCGTCGGTGGCCACCACGACGTTCACCCGCAGCCTGCGGGGATCGGCGTTCACGTCCCACCGCCGTGCGCACCACTCGAGGGTCGCGGTGCCGACCAGCGACACGGGCCCGCTGTCCTGGTGCGGGGTGCCCGTCTCGGGCAGCAGGCGCACGGCGTCACCCATCGTGCGGCTCAGCTCGGCGTCGAGCGCCGGGTCGCCGGCGCTCGACCGGCCGTCCGGGCCGACGACCACGACCTCGCCCGGGCGGTCCCCGGCGAGGGCGGTGTAGGCGAAGACCGCGTCGCGGCGACGGAAGCGGGGGCCGTTCTTGCCCGAGGCGAGGCGGCCCTCGTCGTCCACCACGGCGTACCAGCGGTCGCCCGCGATGCCGCGGGCGTCGAGCACCGCGGCGTCGAGCCCCTCGCCACCCATCGACTTGACCGGGTAGCGGCGCAGGGAGACGACCGTGAAGGACATCCCCGAACGGTAGCGCGCGGGAGCGTCACCGGGCTGGGTACGCGCCCCGGCGGCCGCTCTCAGACCAGCGACAGGGTGACGGTGCTGCCCTTGGGGGCGCTCTTGCCGGAACCGGGGCTGACGCCGACGACGTAGCGCAGGCCGACGTACAGCGCGCTCTCCTCGGTCTTGACCTTGAAGCCCGCGGCCTCCAGCTTGGCGATCGCCTCCTCGACGCCGGAGCCGCGCAGCCCACCGGGGATCTCGACCATCTCGGGGCCCTTGGAGACCACGAAGCTCACCGCGTCGTCGCGGAACAGGGTGCCCTCGCGCGGCGACTGCGAGATCACGACGCCCTCGGGAACGTCGTCGGAGAACCGCTCCTCCTCGACCTCGGCGCGCAGCCCGCGCTTCTCCAGCGCGGCCTCGGCGTCGTCGAGGTCCTCGCCGACCCACTTGCCCACGGGGATCGGGCGGCGACCCTTGCTGACCACGAGCTCGACGTTGGCGCCGGGGGCCAGGATCTTGCCGGCCGCGGGCACCGTGCGGATGACCGCGCCCTCGGGGATCTTCTCCGACCACCGTTCGGTGGTGCGCCCGACACTGGCCTTGATCTCGGTGAGCCGCTCCTCGGCCTGCGCCCGCGGCGTGCCGGTGAGCCGGGGGAGCTGGTAGCGCTCCGGGCCCAGGGAGACGGTGAGCGTGACGGCGCCGCCGTCGAGGATCCGTTCGCCCGCGCCGGGGTCGGTGTCGATCACCTCGCCCTTCGGGACCGTCTCGGAGTACGCCGGGTCGCCGGCCTCGACGTCGAGGCCCGCGGCCTCGAGGCGGTCGGTGGCCGCGGACTCGGAGAGGCTGATGACGGCCGGCACGTGGGTGTACCGCGCCCACCCGAACCAGTAGGCGCCGCCGCCGACCGCGACGGCCAGCACCAGCGCGAGCACCAGCAGCAGCGGTCCGCGGCGCGAGCGCCGTGGGCGCCGGCCGGGCTCGGCTGGTCCGGCCGCGCCCTCGGGCTCGTCGTGGTCCTTGGGACCGTCGGGACCGTCCAGCATCGGGACCCGGGTGGTGAGGTCGGTGCCGGCCGCCTCGGTGGAGCCGGAGGAGGCCCGGGCGGAGGGCTCGGGGGAGGCGAGGTCGGAGGGGGCCAGCACCGCGAACGGCGCGGTCGCCTCCTCGGCACCGGCCCCGCCGGGCAGCAGCGGGACCACGCGGGTCTGCTCGGACTCCGGGACCGGGCGCGGGCGCAGGTCCTCGGTGAGGTCGGCGTCCTCGCTCAGCCCGTCGGCGAGCGCCAGCGAGACCCGGCGCACGTGGTGCAGCAGCACGCCGGCGTCCGCAGGGCGCTGCCCGCGGTCGCGCGCGGTGGCGCGGGCGACCAGCGCGTCGACGTACGCCGGGATGCCGGGCACCAGGCTGGAGGGGGCGGGGACGTCCTCGTGGACGTGCTTCCAGGCCACCTGGATCGGGCTCTCGCCCTCGTGCGGCTTGCGCCCGGTGAGCAGCTCGAAGAGCACCACACCCGCGGCGTACACGTCGGCGCGCTCGTCGGCGCGACCCTCCACGACCAGCTCGGGGGCCAGGTAGGACAGCGTGCCGATCAGCACCCCGCCGGTGGCGGTGTGCTGGGTGTCGGCGCTGACGGCCTTCGCGAGGCCGAAGTCGGCGACCTTGATCCGTCCGTCCTCGGCGATCAGGACGTTCTCGGGCTTGACGTCGCGGTGGACCAGCCCGGCGCGGTGCGCGGTGGCCAGCGCGGCGAGCACCGGCTCGAGCAGCGCGATCGCCCGCGCCGGCGACATCGGGCTCTCCTGCGAGATCGTGTCGCGCAGGGTGTGGCCCACGACCATCTCCATCGCCAGGAACACGACGCCGTCGTCGTTGCCCTGGTCGAAGACCGCGACGACGTTGGGGTGGCTCAGCCGGGCGGCGGCGTGCGCCTCACGCACGAACCGGGCCGCGAACTCGTCGTCGTCGCCGAGGCCGGGGTGCATGACCTTGACCGCGACGGTGCGGTCCAGCCGGGTGTCGGTGGCCTCGTACACGCTGGCCATGCCGCCGCGGGCGATCCGGCGCCCGACCCGGTAGCGACCGTCGAGGAGGCGACCGGTCAGGGGGTCGGCAGGGGACGCCGCGGACGCGGCTTTGCCCGCGCGGGCGTGCCGATCCGTCTGCACAGCGACCCTCCTGCGACCGGAAGGGGAAGGTTCCGGTGGCGCCCATCGTACGGATCCGCCCGCCCCCGCGTCGCGCGTGTCACCCTCCGGCGTGGCGCAGCGGAGTTTTCGTGGGCGGTTTTCGTGCTCGGCCCGAGGGTGGGACGATGGGCACATGACCGAACCGCGCCTCGCCGACGCCGACCTCGCCGTGCTCGTCCCCGACTGGATCGACTGGGCCGAGGCCGCCCGTCGGCTCGGGGTCACCGTCGCCAAGGTCCGCACGATGATCCGCGACCACGAGCTCGCAGCGGCCGTGCCGAGCCCCGGCGCCGGCCAGCAGATCCCCGCCGACTTCATCCAGGACGGGCTGCCGGTCAAGGGCCTCGGGGGACTGCTCACCGTGCTGCACGACGGCCGCTACGACGACCGCGAGTGCATCGCCTGGCTCTTCACCGAGCAGGACGACCTGCCGGGTCGCCCGATCGACGCGCTGCGGGAGAACCGCGGCTCGGAGGCCAAGCGGCGCGCCCAGGCGATGTCGCTCTGAGGTCGCTCTGAGGTCCCTCTGACCTGGGTGCGCCGGCGCGAGCGATCGGCTAGCGTGGTGGGCGGTCGGTCCATGACCGACTGCGCTTCCACGTGGCGGACCACGTGAATCATCGCGGAGAGGCCTGAGCAGCTCAGGACATGTCCGGATGGGGTGCGGCGCTCCTGCGCCGGCTTCGTTCCCCGGCGGCGCCCCGGCGTCGGCAGACCAGAGGACATGACATGGCGACGAAGGACGAGAAGAACCTCACGCAGGTGATCGACAAGATCGCGGCGATGGACGAGCCGAGGCGCTCGACCCTCCAGCGGGTGCACGACGTCATCATGGCGGCGGCCCCGACCCTCAAACCGCGCATCTGGTACGGCATGCCCGCCTACGCGGCCTCGGCCAGCACGCCGGCGCTGCTCACGCTGCGCAACGACGAGCGGCTCAACCTCGCGATCACCGAGAAGGCGTCCTTCCGTGCGGCCGGTGGCGCGGACGGCGAGCTGATGCCGGCGGCGTGGTACTTCGAGACGGTGGACGACACCACCGAGAAGCGCATCGCGGAGATCGTCTGCTCGGTGGTCGACTGACCGGCAGCCACCGGCTGCCCGCCGCGGCCGCTCAGACGGTGCGCTGCGTCGCGGCCGCGGCCAGCTCCTCGAGCACGACGGTCGCCTCCGGGTCGAGCCCGGCTCCGCGCAGGGCGGCCACCGCGCGCTCGCTGAGCGCCTCGATGACCTCCTCGAGCTGGGCGGGGGCGCCGGAGTCGGTCATGATCCGCTGGAGCTCGGTGACCTGGGCGGGGGAGAGGCGGGTGCCGAGGGCCCCGTCGAGCACCGCGGCGTCCCCGTCGGGGGCGGCGTCCAGTGCGAGGGCGACCAGCACGGTCCGCTTGCCCTCCACGAGGTCGTCGCCGGCGGGCTTGCCGGTGACCGCGGGGTCGCCGAAGACGCCGAGCACGTCGTCGCGGAGCTGGAAGGCCTCGCCCAGGGGAAGCCCGAACCCGGTCAGCGCGCGCAGCGCCGCCTCGTCCGCCCCGGCCAGCGCCGCGCCGATGTGCAGCGGCCGCTCGATGGAGTACTTGGCGGACTTGTAGCGCAGCACCGTCATCGCGGTGTCCACGTCCGCGCGGCCACGGGCCTGCACCGACACGTCGAGGAACTGCCCGGCGACGACCTCGGAGCGGCACAGGTCGAAGACCTCCAGCGCCGGGATGACCCTCTCCAGCGGCAGCCCGCAGCGGCGGATCAGCTCGTCGGACCAGGTGAGCAGCAGGTCGCCGAGCAGGATCGCGGCGGCGGCGCCGTACTGCTCGGGGTCCCCGCGCCACTCCTGCTCGCGGTGCGCGGCCTCGAAGGCGCGGTGCGTCGCGGGCCGGCCACGGCGGGTGTCGGAGGCGTCCATGAAGTCGTCGTGCACGAGGGCGCTCGCGTGGAGGATCTCCAGCGCGGCGCAGGCCCGCAGCAGGGCGGTCTCCTCGGCCTCGTCGGCAGGCGGGGTCACCGCGCGGTAGCCCCAGTAGCAGAACGACGCCCGCAGCCGCTTGCCGCCGGCGACGGAGCGACGGGCCTCCTCGATGAGCAGCCCCGCGTCCGGGCCCAGGGGCGCCAGCCGCTCGGCCTGCTCGTCGATGAACGCGTCCAGCGTGGCCTGCACGCGGTCGCGGAATCCGGCGCCGTCCCATCCGCTGGCTCTCACGCAGAGGAGGCTAGCGTCCGACCCGCGGGTGGACTGGCACCGGGCTCGGCGCGCACTGAACCTAGACTTCGGGCATGGCAGAGGACCGGATCGCGAGCATCGCCCAGCTCGTGCGCGACGGCGGACGCTCGTTCTCCTTCGAGTTCTTCCCCCCGAAGGACGAGGCCGGCGAGGAGCAGCTGTGGCGCGCGATCAGCGCGCTCGAGCCCTACCGGCCCACCTTCGTCTCCGTGACGTACGGCGCCGGCGGCTCCAGCCGCGACACCACCGTGCGGGTCACCAGCCGGATCGCGCGCGAGACGTCGATGACCCCGATGGCGCACCTCACCTGCGTCGGGCACACCCGCGCGGAGCTCGAGTCGATCCTCGACAGCTACGCCGCGGCCGGCATCCACAACGTGATGGCGCTGCGCGGCGACCCGGCCGACGGCCCGCGGGCACCGTGGAAGGCGACCCCCGGCGGGCTCACCTACGCCACCGAGCTGGTCGAGCTGGCCCGGGCACGCGGCGACTTCACGGTCGGTGTGGCCGCGTTCCCCGAGGGGCACCCCACCGCCGAGTCGCTGGACCACGACGCCGACGTGCTGGTGGCCAAGGCCCGCGCCGGTGCCGAGTTCGCCGTCACCCAGATGTTCTTCCGTGCCTCGGACTACTTCGCGCTGGTCGACCGGGTGCGGGCGCGCGGGATCGACATCCCCGTGCTGCCCGGCATCATGCCGATCCTCAACCTCAACGCGATCCGTCGCCAGGGCGAGCTGATCGGCTGCGAGGTCCCCGCCGACATCGTCGCGCGGATCTCCGCCCACGAGGGCGACCCGGCCGCGGTGCGGGCCGAGGGCATCGCGCTGGCCGCGGAGCTGTGCGAGGAGCTGCTCGCCGGCGGCGCCCCGGGCCTGCACTTCTACACGCTGAACCGCTCCAAGGCGACGCTGGAGATCTTCGCCGCGCTCAACATGGCGGTCTGACCGCTCGGCCGGCGCGGCTCAGGCCGGGCCGACGACCTGCGCGACCAGCGCCGCGGAGAGCCCGACGTAGGGCAGCCCGCTGCCGGGGGTCGCGTGCGCGCCCGCGGCGAGCACACCCGGGACCGGGGTGCGCGGGCCGAGGCGACGCCGTACCGTGCGCCGGCCCTGCCACTGCACGCCCAGCGGGGACCCGCCCCACTGGGCGACCAGGTCGCGCGGGCTGCGGTCGACGCGGGTGAGCAGGCCGGGTCGCAGGTCGATGCCCTGGCGGGCCAGGGCGAGCAGGATGTCCTCGGCGAGGCGACCGCGTCCGTGGACGCTGACCGCACGGGCGCCGTCGGGAGCGGTGCCGCCGGCGCGGACGACGAGCATCGGGTCCCCGTGCACCACCAGGTCGTGCGGCTCGTCGGGCAGGCCGGCCGCGGCGGCCGCGGCGGCCTCGACGCCGACGTGGCAGATCACCGGCGGCAGCGCGGGCGTCGTGCGCGCGACGTACGACGCCAGCGCGGGCAGGCCGCGCGGGTCGACGGCGCAGACCACGACGTCGGCGTCCACCTCGCCGGCGCTCGTCGCGACCGCGACCGCACGGCCGCCGCGCACGACGACGTCGGTGGCCCGGACCCCGGTGCGCACGTCGACGCGGCGGGTGGCCAGCCGCGCGGTGAGCGCGGCGGCGAGCGCCTCGGCGCCGCCCTCGAAGGTCCAGGCGCCGAAGCGCTGCTCGACGTAGGAGCGCACCCCGGCCCAGGACGGGACGTCGCGCGGGTCCTGGCCGTCGGCGAGGAACGGGTACGCCGCGACCAGGCGCAGGCGGGGGTCGCGCAGGGAGCGGTTCAGCCGGCGGCGCAGGGACTCGCGGCGGTCCAGCAGCGCGGCCAGCTCGCGGGGGACGGCCTCGGGGTCCCACGGGACCTCCAGGTAGTGGCGGCGCAGCACCTCCCACTCCTCGGCGTACGACGCGACGTGCTCGACCCAGCGCTCGCCGAGCCCCGGGGCGAGCTCGTCGACCGCGTGCAGCTGGCCGGCGCGCGAGGACGGCAGCCGCAGGGTGGAGCCGTCCTCGAAGCGGTGCTCGCGCACGAGGTCCATCGCGACGAGCTCGAGCTCGCGCTCCAGCGGGCGGCCGCTCTTGCGGAACAGGTCGCGCAGCACGGCGGGCAGCAGCGTGGAGGAGGGTCCGGCGTCCCAGGAGAAGCCGTCCTGCTCGACGGGGACGAGCGCGCCGCCGAGGCGGTCGCCGCGCTCGAGCAGCGTGACGTCGTGGCCGAGCTTGGCCAGCCGGGCCGAGGTCGCCGTACCGCCCAGACCGCCCCCGATCACCACCACCCGCGCCATGGCGCGAAGACTAGAACACGCCCTCAGGCCTCCTGCCGCCCGAGGGCGACCACGCGGGCCACGGCCTCCTCGTCGCGGGCCACCAGCGTCGTGCCGTCGTCGGCGGTCACGATCGGGCGCTGGATCGCGCGGGGGTTCGCCGCCAGCGCGGCCAGCCAGTCCGCGCGGGCCTCGGGCGTGCGCGGCAGGTCGATGCCGGCCTCGCGCGCCTCGGCGGCCCGCGCGACGTCCCACGGCTCGAGGCCGAGCCGCTCGACCACGGCCGCGAGCTCCGCGGCGCTGGGCGGGTCCTCCAGGTAGCGGCGCACGGTGTGCTCGACGCCCGCGTCCTCGAGCGCGCGCAGCGCCGTACGGCACTTCGAGCAGGCGGGGTTGATCCAGATCTCCATGCTCAGCTCACTCCATGTCCAGCTCGCGGGCGCCGGTCAGCGCCTGCAGCTCGTCGTACGTCGTCGAGAAGACGGCGGCCGGGTGCCCGGCGGCGGCCCAGACCACCTCGTGGCGGCGCAGCCACGGGTCGAGGAAGGTCGGCACCGGCGCGGGGTGCCCGAGCGGCGACACGCCGCCGATCACCTGGCCGGTGTGCGCGCGGACGAACGCCGGACTGGCGCGGCGCAGCTGCTCGACCCCGAGGCGTCGCGCGACCCCGGCGGGGTCGACGCGGTGCGCCCCCGAGGTCAGCAGCAGCACCGGTGCGTCGTCGGCGTCGAAGACCAGGCTGTTGGCGATCGCGCCGACCTCGCACCCGAGCGCCTCGGCGGCGAGTGCGGCGGTGTGGACCGAGTCCGGCAGAATGACCACTTGACCGGTTCCGCCGCGGCGGGTGTGCTCCGCCCGGAACCTCGCGATCGAGGGGTGCTCCACGTCCATGGTGGGGAACCCTAGCCAGCGCGCGGGCCGGCCCGGGGACGACCTATGGAGGATGCATGGCTGCACAGCAGGACAACTCGAGGCCCGAGTCGGTGCGCCGCGCGCTCCAGGTGCTCTGGGCGTTGGTCGCGTTCGGTGCGGTCGCGGTCCTGCTGACCTGGATCTTCGAGGACGACCTGGTCCGCTCCTGGGCCGAGGGCCACCGCTCCGTGCGGGACGTGCTGGCCTCCGGCGGCGTCGAGGCCGTCGAGCAGGGCGTCATCAAGCCCCCGGCCTTCGTGCCGGTGACCGCGGTCATCTACCTCGTGATGGCCGGGATGCTCGCGGTGCTCGCGCCGCTCTTCGCCGCGGGCTTCGAGTGGGCCCGGGTGTGCCTGATCGTCACGCTGCTGACCCTGGTGATCGGGGTGGGCGCCATCCTGATCACCGCGCCGCCGGCGATGTTCCTGGTCCTCTCCGTGGTCGGCCTGGTGCTGACCATCACGCTCCTGGTGCTGCTCGTGCACAAGGACACCACCGCCTACCTGCACTCCTGGTCCGCAGAGGACCGCGACACCGTCCAGCGCTGACGCACGGCGCGCGTTCCCGGCGGTTGTCGGTGGGCGCGTGTAGCTTGCCGGCATGCTCGAACACGCGTTCGAGAGTGCCGGTGGGGGTGCTCCCTCCCCACCGGTCCCACCAGGGTCGGTGAGCGAGAGGACCATCCCGTGCCGTACGACGCCCCTCATCCCTACGCCCTTCCGGCGACCACCCACGCCTACCTCGCCCGCTCCGCAGAGTCGCTGAGCGAGGCGATGGCCGCCCCCGACGCGCCGACGCGCTACGCCCGCGCCCATGTCGCGGCACTGCGTGCCGCGGCCGCCCTGCTCGCGGCCCGGGCGCGTCCCGAGCCGGCCCGCCGTCGGCCCCAGCGCAACGCCTGGGTCCTGCTCTCCGGGGTCGCCCCGGAGCTGGGGGAGTGGGCCCGGTTCTTCGCCGCGGGCGCGGCCAAGCGCGCCGCCTGCGAGGCCGGCTCGACCCGCGCCGTCAGCGAGCGCGAGGCCGACGACCTGGTCCGCGACGCGGACCGGTTCCTCGCCGTCGTGGAGCACGCCCTCGGGCTGATGCCCCACGCGCCGGTCGCGGAGCGCGCCGTGCGCGCCGGCTGAGCCGGGGCACGCGATCGGCCGGCCTCCCGAGTGGGCGCGCCGCCGCCGGATCGGGAGGCCCTAGGGTGGACGCATGCCCAGCAGCGACCCGTTCACGGACAAGCCCAGCGAGCGGCGGGCGGCCGCTCGGACCTCCGTCGTGTGGGGCGCGCTGCGCCCGGTGCTGGACGCCGGCCCGTGCGACGTCCTCGACCTCGGCGGCGGCACCGGCGTCTCGGCGGTCCGCGCGGCCGAGCTGGGCCACCGCGTCACCGTGGTCGACCCCAGCCCCGACGCGCTCGCCTCCCTCGATCGCCGCGCCCGCGAGCTCGACGTGCAGGTCACCGGCCACCAGGGCGACGTCGGCACCCTCCTGGACGTGCCGGGCCGTGCCTCGGCCGACGTGGTCCTGTGCCACGGCGTGCTCGAGGTCGTCGACGACCCGGCCGCCGCCCTGGCCACGATCCGTGAGGTGCTGCGCCCCGGGGGCACCCTCAGCCTGCTCGTCGCCCAGCGCTACGCCGCCGTCGTCGCCCGCGCGATGGCCGGCCACTTCGGCCAGGCGCTGGCCGCCCTCGACGACACCGCTCCCGCCGGGCGGGCGGGGCGTCGCGTCACGCGTGACGAGGTCGAGGCGCTGTTGGTCGCCGCCGGCTTCGAGGTCGCCCAGGTCCACGGCGTACGCGTGTTCGCCGACCTCGTCCCGGGTGCGCTCGTCGACTCCGAGCCCGGCGCCAGCGCCGCGCTGGTCGAGCTCGAGCACGCCGTCGCCGGCCGCGCGGAGTTCCTCCCGTTGGCCACCCAGCTGCACGTCCTGGCGCGCTGAATGCGCCGGCTCGAGCACCCCGTCGGGTGGCGGCCATGAGATTTGACCGCCACGGGTACCGCGTTGGGGATCACCTGCCTAGACTTGCGGCAGGGGCCATCCATCAGGATCGGCTGGTCAGCACGACAGTGGGAGGATCCGGTGCCACTCTCTGAAGAGGAGCTGCGGCTACTCGAGCAGATGGAGCGTGCCCTCGTCGAGGAGGACCCCAAGTTCGCCTCGACACTGCGTGGCACCTCGATTCGTCGTTCCGCCCGCCGTCGAGCGGTCGTCGCGGGCTGTGTGTTCGTGGTCGGCATCGCGCTGCTGATGACCGGCGCCGTGGCCCAGCAGTGGGCGATCGGCGTCGTCGGCTTCGTGGTGATGCTGGGCTCGGCCACCATCGGGCTCAATGCCGTGCGCGGCCAGCAGGCCGCCGCTGCCGCCGACGCGCGTACCGCCGGTCACCCCTCGCGTGGTGGCTTCACGGTCATCGAGGGCGGCAAGCGCGGTCGCACCCGCCGCCCGCGTCGCAACGCCGGCTCCATGATGGAGCGGGCCGAGGAGCGGTGGCGCCGTCGCCGCGAGGAGAACGGCGGCTTCTGACCCACCCCCCTCCGGCCCACCCGGGACGCCTTCCGTCCCGCGCCCGGAGGCTGTGGCTCACGACCGCGCCCGCGTATCTCCCACCCCCGCCCGCGCCGAGTCGGCGCTTGTGGTGCGGCGAGTCGGCCCTTGTGGCGCGGCGAGTCGGCTCTTGTGGTGCGCTGACTCGGCGCCTGTGGCGGGCTTCTCCCCAGCTGACTGGGGACAGGTCCACCAGAAGCGCCGACTCGGGCAACCACAAGCGCCGACTCGGGCAACCAGAAGCGCCGACTCGCGGAGATGCGAGAGATCAGCGGACGTGGTCGACGAGGTCGTCGCGGCCCTGGCCGGAGGTGGTGGGCGGGTCGCCGGGGCGGGGAGCGGGCGCGGCGGTGGTACGACGGGTGAAGACCGTGCGCGGCCACCAGGCGGCGCGACGCCGGGCGTTGCGGGGCGCGCCGTTCTCGAGCGCGGCCAGGCAGGTCTCGGCATCCGCGCGGACCCCGGCGACCGGGGTGCCTGGCCGGGCGTAGCGGCTGTGCTCGACCGCCCGGACCACGCCGTCCAGCGCGGCCGCGGCTTCGGGGGCGACCTGCGGGCCGTGCCGCGGCCGCTCGTCGGCGTCCGGGCCGCCCGGGTTGCCGAGCCGGTCCAGCAGCACCAGGCGCAGCTGGCGTGGGGAGCGCCGCTCGTCCCACGCGATCCCCAGGTCGAGCGCGGTGTCGCGCAGCTCCGACCAGATCTCCTCGGGCCCGCCGCGCAGGCGCCGCTGGCGCCGCGCCCGGCGTACGGCGCCGGGCACCAGCAGGCTGCCGGCGAGGAGCACCAGCCCGGCGCCGGTCGCGACCCACGGGGCCCACGAGGTGTCGAGGTCCCCGGCGACCGCCGACGGGGCCTCCTCCGTGGGCGTCGGGGCCGGGGCACGCTCGGCACGCCGGGGCAGGTCGCCCTGGTCGGGCTGCGCGCTGTCGGAGGGCAGCAGGGGCTCCGCGCCCTCGTCCACGTCGATGCGCGTGTAGGCCGGGACGTCGGCCGCCCGGTCCGGCGGCGTCGGCTCGAAGGCCACCCAGCCGGAGCCGGGCACGAACAGCTCGGGCCAGGCGTGCAGGTCCCAGGTGCTGTACTCCCAGGTCTGCGCGTCCACCCGGTCCGGGCGCAGGAACCCCACGGCCACCCGCGCCGGGATGCCGATGCTGCGCGCCATCACGGCCATCGCGGCGGCGAACTGCTCGCAGTAGCCGCGGCGGTCCTCGACGAGGAACTGCTGGAGGTCGTCGCTGCCGTTGCCCGGCTCGACGTCGGTGGAGTAGGTGAAGTTGCCCTCGCTGCGGAACCAGTTCTGCAGCGCCACCGCCTTCTCGTACGGCGAGCGCGCACCCGCGGTGACGCTGGTCGCGAGCTGGTCGACGACGGGGGAGAGCCCGAGCGGGAGGTCGAGGAACTGCTCGTCGACCATGCCCGCACCGGACGGCGCGGCGACCATGTCCTCGGGCACCCGGGTCAGGTCGACGGCGGTCATCTCGTAGCTCAGCCCCGCGGTGGTCAGGTCCTCCTCGCCGGCGATGAAGTCCATCGTCGAGACGTCGTAGCGCCAGTCGCCCTCGGCGAGGATCGACGACACCGGCGCCTGCGTCGGCAGCCAGGTCGAGTCGAACTCGTAGGTGACCTCGACGGCGTAGTTGTGCTCGACACGCTCCACGTCGGCGGAGACGCCCTGGAGGTCGGGCAGGTCGCCCTGGGGGAGCTGGTCGACGGGGATCTCGCGGTCCCCGGAGCTCCACTCGTTGGAGGAGAACCGGTTGAGCACGGCGATGCGCAGGTAGGAGGGGTCGCGGTCGGTGGTCCGCACCCGCAGCAGCGGGAAGTCCTCGCCGCGGATCAGGTCGCGGGTCAGGTCCGCCATCGGGTTGTCGAGGGTGATCTCGCTGCCGCCGGACCCGCCGCGGCCGGCGCCCAGCAGGTCCAGGTCGGCGCTGGGGATCACGAGCGGCAGCGCGAGCGCCACACCGACCGACACGGCGCCGACCGTGCCCGCCCCGGCCCGCATGGCACCGGGTCGCACGAGGGCGCCCTGCTCGGGCCCGGCGGCGGCGTCGAGCGGACGGCCCCAGCGGGCCACCCGAGCGTCCTGGTCGAGGAACAGCAGGAGCAGGAACCCGGCTGCGCTGAGCAGGAACACCCACCAGGTCGGTCCGGTCGCGAGCAGGCTCGTCGGCACGCTCTGCACGGCCAACAACGGCAGGCCGGCGAGCGCGACGCGCCGCAGCGTGCACGCGAGCAGATCGACGAGGACCAGGCAGCCGGCGCCGCCGGCGAGCAGCAGAGGGTCGATCGGGGGCACGTCGCGCGGCACCGGTGCGGCGTAGAGGCGGGCGGTGTCGCCCGCGGCGCGGAACGCCGCGCTCAGGTCGGCCCACCCGGACCCCAGGGGGAGCGGCGACCCGATGACCACGAGGCTGACCGCCCCGCCGGCCACGATCAGCTGGGCGCCGACCACGACGAGCGCGGGCGCCCGCAGGTGGCGCGCGAGCGCGCCGGTCGCGACGACGGCGACGCCGATCAGCAGCAGCGGACGCAGGTACGCCGCCGCGTCGACCGCCAGGCCCGACCACGACAGCATCGAGAGCCACGCCGTCCCGGCCGCCACGACGGCGAGGAGCAGCGCGGCGCCCGAGGTCCGGCGCGGGGCGCTCACCGCCCGCTCCCGGTGTACGTCGTGCCTCCGACGCTGCGCGTGGAGCCGGCCCGCGCCAGCTCCTGCCAGGCCGCGTCGAGGCGGTCGCGGGGACGCAGCGGCACGGCGCGCCAGCCCTGCTGGGAGAGCACGGGAGCGGCGCTGTCGCCGCCGGGGGCGACGCGCCCGCCGCGAGGAGCCTCCGGGTCGCGCCCGGCGGCGGCCCAGGCGTCCACGTCGAGGGCGACGGCGAGCGCGGCGCCGGCGTGGTGGTGCATGCGGCGCAGGACCGGCGCGTCGGTGGGGGAGACCGCGCCCAGCACGGCCACCGTGAGGCCGCCGGTGCCGTGCTCGGTGAGCCACCCGGAGTCGATGCGCGGCGTCGGCACGGCCTCGAGGACCGCGAGCGCCTCGAGCAGCGCCCGGCTGCTGAGCTCGGCGTCGCGCGTGTGCCAGGAGCCGCCGGCCTCCTCGCCGGTGGCGGTGACCAGGCGCACGGTGAACCCGCGGTGCCCCAGGTGGACCGCGATCGAGGCGGCGGCGGTGACGGCGGCCTCCAGCGAGGACGCCACGCCCTGGCCGCGGTGCGCCACCGCCCGGTTGTCCACGAAGAGCGTCGCCCGCGACTGCCAGGGCTGCTCCTCGCGTCGCACCATCAGCTCGCCCATCCGCGCCGAGCTGCGCCAGTGCACGCGGCGCAGGTCGTCGCCGCGGCGGTACTCGCGGACCGTGACGTCCTCCGCGGACCCGGTCGCGAAGGCCCGCGGCCGGTTGTCGCCCGAGCCGGTCCAGGCGCCGCCGAGCGGGATGGCCGGCAGCGGCACGGTGCGCGGGGTGACGGTGAGGGGCACCGAGGTCTGGAAGGCGCGCTCGACCTCGACGAGGCCGAACGGGTCGCTGACCCGGACCCGCATCGGGCCGAGCTCGAAGCGGCCCCGCACGTCGGAGCGGACCTGGTAACCGACCTGGCGCCGCCAGCCCGGGCCGACGCCCTCGAGCACGAAGCGCGGCCGGGAGCCGAGGACGTAGGGGAGCTGGTCCTCGAGCATGAGCACGCCGTTGGGGGTGCGGCCCTCGTTGGCCAGGGTCAGCGTCACCCGCGCGGGCTGGCCCGCGGTCACCAGCTGCGGGGTCACGGTGCGGACCAGCGAGAGCTGGTAGCGCGAGCGCCCCACGAGCCAGGCCGTGACGAGGGGCAGGACGAGGACGAGCACGCCGACGCGGGTCAGCGTGGTCTGGTCGAGCAGCATCGCGCAGACGATCGCGGTGACACCCGCGGCGACGAACGCTCGTCCCCGGGTCGTCAGACCGGCCAGTGCCTCGCGCATGGCGTGTCTCCCCGTCAGCCCGCGCTCGGGTCGGGCACCGGCACGGAGGCGACCAGGGCGTCGAGGATGGTGGCGGTCGTCCGCCCGCTCATCGCGGCCTCCACACCGGGCAGCAGCCGGTGGGCCAGCACGGGCTGGGCGAGCACCCGCACGTCGTCGGGCAGCACGTAGTCACGCCCGTTGATCGCGGCGTACGCCTTGGCCGCGCGCACCAAGTGCAGGGTCGCTCGCGGGGAGGCGCCGAGGGCGAGGTCGTTGCTGCGCCGGGTGGCGCTCACCAGCGCGACGGTGTAGCGCTGGACGGCGGGGGAGACGTGCACCTGCCCGACGATGCCGGTCAGCTTGCGGACCTCGGCGGCGTCGGTGACCGCCTCGAGGTCGTCCAGGGGGCTGGGGCCGGTGTGGCTGGCGATCATCGCGATCTCGGCGGCCTCGACCGGGTAGCCGACGGCGACGCGCGCCATGAACCGGTCGCGCTGGGCCTCGGGCAGCGCGTAGGTGCCCTCCATCTCGACCGGGTTCTGGGTCGCGATCACCATGAACGGCGACTCCAGGTGGTACGTCGTGGTGTCGACGGTGACCTGGCGCTCCTCCATGCACTCCAGCAGCGCCGACTGGGTCTTCGGCGACGCGCGGTTGATCTCGTCGCCGACCACGATGTTGGCGAAGATCCCGCCGGGGCGGAACTCGAACTGCCGGGTGTCCTGGTTGAAGATCGACACCCCGGTCACGTCGGAGGGCAGCAGGTCCGGGGTGAACTGGATGCGGCGCACGGTCGAGTCGATGCTGCGGGCGAGCGCCTTGCTCAGCATCGTCTTGCCCACGCCGGGGACGTCCTCGATCAGGAGGTGCCCCTCGGCGAGCAGCACCACGATCGCGGCGGTCACCACGTCGGGCTTGCCCTCGATGACGCGCTCGATGTTGCCCCGGACCCGGGCGACCACCCGCGCCAGCGTCTCGAGATCGGCTCCTGCCGGAGTCGGGTCGCTCACGTGCGCTCTCTCCCTGCCTGTGGCCAGCCGCACTCCGCGGTGTCACCACCGTAGGCCGTCACGGCAACCGACGGGGCGCTGCGGCCGGACTGGAGCAGTCCGGTGCCCCACCGCCCGCCCCCGCTCCCCACCACGCCCCACCCGCGCCGGTCCGTCCTCCACCACGCCCCACCACCGCTCCCCACCGGGACACCTCTGCGGCGGGCGCGACCGGCACACATCCGCTCTGACCTGCGGAAACACCCCAGATGCGGGGTCGCCGCGCCCCACGGCGTACGACGAGCGGCGCGCCCGACGCGCCGACGCTGCAGGTCTCCGTCCGAGGCCCGACCCCGCCTGCGACCTGCGCAAACGCGGGGCGCACGTCCTCGGCGTGGTTGACCGTGGGGGATTGTGGAGTAAAGTGGAGCGAAGTGGAGGAGAGGTCGACCCTGGGAGGTGCCCGATGTTCTTCATGGGCACCTACACGCCGAAGCTCGACGACAAGGGCCGGCTCTTCCTCCCGGCGAAGTTCAGGGACCGACTCGCGGAGGGGCTCGTGGTCACGCAGGGACAGGAGAACTGCCTGGTCGTGTGGCCCACGGACGTCTTCATGGAGGAGGCCCAGCGGGCCCGGTCGACCCCGTTGACGGTGAAGAGCGCACGTGAGTACGCGCGCATCCTCTTCGCCGGCGCGGACGAGGGGTCGCTGGACAAGCAGGGACGCATCGGCATCCCCGCGAACCTGCGGGACTACGCCGGCCTCGACAAGGAGGTCGTCGTGATCGGCGTCATGGACCGCATCGAGATCTGGGACCCCGCCCGCTGGGCGGAGTACTCCAGCGGCGCACAGCAGAAGTTCGCCGAGCTCGACGAGCAGCCGCAGGACTGAGCAGGACCCGCAGCGCCACAACTGCACAACGGACGACGCAGGACGAGGTCTCGTGCCCGCTCCCCGCAGCCCCCTCTGGGATCACTTCCCCGGTTCCAGACGGAGCGCCTTCCCCAGGAGGGGAGCGGGCAGGGACCTGGTCCTGCGTAGCCGTTCCCGGGCCACGTGCCCCACCCCTCACCACCACCAGCACCACCCACCACAGCACTCACCAGCAGGCGCACTCGAGCGGGGTCGATCCGATGAGCAGCACTCCCTTCACCCACACGGACCTCAGGTCCGCGCGCGGTGCTGACGGGCCGCCGCGGCGGGTCCGTGAGCAGGCGCGTGACGTCGTCGCCCTGATGGCCTTCTCCGCGACCGTCTCGGTCGGCGTGGCCCTCGCCCTCCTCGTCCTGTCCCGGCTCGGCTGAGGACGCGATGGCCAGCCCGCGCCACGTCCCCGTCCTCCTGGACCGGGTCGTCTCCCTCCTCGCCCCCGCGCTCGAGCGCGCCGACGGTGCCGCCCCCGACGGGCGCACGGTCCTCGTCGACTGCACCCTCGGCCTCGGCGGACACACCGAGGCCGTCCTGGAGCGCCTGGACCGCGTGCGCGTCGTCGGCATCGACCGCGACCCCGCGGCCCTCGACCTCGCCCGCGCCCGCCTCGCGCCGTACGGCGACCGCTTCGTCGGCGTGCACGCGGTGTACGACGAGATCGCCGAGGTGGTCGAGGAGCTCGGCCTGGACCACGTCGACGCGGTCCTGTTCGACCTCGGCGTCTCCTCCATGCAGCTCGACGTGCGCGAGCGCGGCTTCGCCTACGCCGAGGACGCGCCGCTGGACATGCGGATGGACGGCACCACCGGCCCCACCGCCGCCGACGTGCTCAACACCTACAGCCACGGCGAGCTGACCCGCGTGCTGCGCGACTACGGCGAGGAGAAGTTCGCCAAGAAGATCGCCGCCGCCGTGGTCCGCGAGCGCGAGAAGGAGCCGTTCTCCCGCTCCGGGCGCCTCGTGGAGCTGCTGTACGCCGAGATCCCGGCGCCCGCGCGGCGTACCGGGGGGCACCCCGCGAAGCGCACCTTCCAGGCGCTGCGCATGGAGGTCAACGACGAGCTCGCGGTGCTGCGCCGCGCCATGCCCGCCGCCCTCGGCGTGGTCGGGGTCGGCGGCCGCGTGGTCGTGGAGTCCTACCACTCCCTGGAGGACCGGCTGGTCAAGCAGGCCTTCACCGCGGTCACCCGCAGCGAGGTCCCGCCGGACCTCCCGTTCGTCCCGGCCGGCAGCGAGCCGCCGTTCCGCCAGGTCACCCGCGGCGCCGAGAAGGCCGACGCGGACGAGACCGCCCAGAACCCCCGCGCCGCGTCCGTGCGCCTGCGGGCCGTCGAACGCGTTCACCCGTCTTCCCCCGGAGTGGTGTCATGAGCAGTCCCGCAGCAGACCCGCGGCCGCCCGGTGCGGTCCGCTCCCGCGTCCCCCGGATAGCCGAGGCGGCCGTCGAGCGCGCCCGGCTCACGGTGGTGCCGCGCGCCCAGGCGGTACGGGCGGCGCGGCTGCCGTTCGTGGTGCTGATCAGCGTGCTGATGCTCGGTGGCGTGGTCGGGCTGCTGATGTTCAACACCTCCATGCAGCAGACCTCCTTCACCACCACCACGCTGGAGGGGCGCGCCGCCACGCTGCTGGCGCGCGAGCAGGAGCTCACCGCGGAGCTCGAGGAGCTGCGCGACCCCCAGCGCCTGGCCACCGCGGCCCGGGCCCAGGGCATGCGGACGCCGGTCGCGCCGGCGTTCCTGCTCCCCGACGGCACCGTGCGCGGCGAGGCCGTCCCCACGCCCGAGGAGGACGGCGAGCGGATCACCGCGAAGGCGCCCCCGCTGCCCGGGATCCTCGCGCCGCCCCCGCCGCCGCCCCCCGCCGAGGACCGGACCGGGGACCGGGACCGGACGCGTTCGGGCGACACCGGCGCGGGCAACCGCGATCGCGAGCGCCGGGACGATAGGAAGACCAGGAACGACCAGAACCGCCGCTGACCGAGACCGGAGATCACCCAGTGCGTCGTACCCCGCAGCAGCGCCCCCGTGGGAGCACGCGCGGCTCGCCCCAGGTGCGCCTGCGCATCGGCTTCGTGCTGATCGCGATGGTGCTCTCGGTCTTCGGCGCCCGGCTGGTGCAGCTGCAGGGCATCGACCCCAACTCCTACGCGCCGATGGCGCTGGCCGAGGGGCTGCGCGAGGTGGTGCTGCCCGCCGAGCGCGGCGACATCCTGGACCGCAACGGCGAGCCGCTCGCGACCTCGGTCGAGGGCTCGATGATCATCGCCGACCCGGCCCTCACCGCCGAGGACGCCCCGGAGCTGGCCAAGCTGCTCGCCAACCGGCTGGGCGTGGACTACTTCAAGGTCCTCGAGCGCCTGCGCGCCGAGGGCAGCCGCTTCGAGTACGTCGCGCGCCAGGTCCCCGCGGCTCGCGCGGAGACCGTGGTGGACGTGGCGCGCGAGCGCGGCTTCGACGGCCTCACGGTCCGCCGCGACCCGGTGCGCACCTACCCCGGCGGCGATGTCGCGGCCAACCTGGTCGGCTTCCTCGGCACCCCGGACCCGGAGGAGGGCGACCAGCCGCTGGCCGGTCTCGAGCTCGCCTTCGACGCCCAGCTCTCCGGCACCGACGGCTCCGCCCGCTACCAGGTCGGGGCCGGCAACCGGCTCCCGCTGGCCGACAGCACCAAGGTCGACGCCGTCGACGGCGCCGACCTCACTACGACCATCGACCGCGACCTGCAGTGGTACACCCAGCGGGTGCTGCGCCAGACGGTGGAGGACTCGCGCGCCGACTCCGGCTTCGCGGTCGTCCTGGACTCGCGCACCGGGGACCTGCTCGCCGTCGCCGACCACCCGACGTTCGACGCCAACGCGCCGGCCGAGGCACCCAAGGGCGACCGGATCTCGCGCGCGATGACCGACGTCTACGAGCCCGGCTCGGTGCAGAAGGTGCTGACCCTCGGCGCCCTGATCGACGCCGGCAAGGTCACCCCGCGCACCCGGATCACCGTGCCGCCGGTCCTGAACCGGCAGGACAGCCCGATCGGCGACTGGTTCGACCACGGCACCATCCGGCTGACGCTGGCCGGCGTGCTCGCGAAGTCCTCCAACATCGGCACCGTGCTCGCCGCGGACCAGTTCGCCGACGGCGAGCTGCGCGACTACCTGACCCGCTTCGGCCTCGGCCGGCGCACCGGGATCGGCGTGCTGGGGGAATCGCCCGGCATCCTGCCCTCCGGCTCGCTGTGGACCAGCCAGACCGAGGACCGCATCGCCTTCGGCCAGGCCCTCTCGGTCAACGCCGTGCAGATGGCGGCGGCGGTCAACACCATCGCCAACGGCGGGGTCCGCGTCGACCCCAGCCTGATCGAGGGCTCGGCCACGATGAACGACGGGAGCGTCGTCGGCACCGAGCAGGCGAGGACCGAACGGGTGCTGAGCGAGCGCGCCGCGCGCCAGACCGCGGCCATGATGGAGCGGGTCGTGGACCCCGAGGCCGGGGTCGCCCCTGGTGCCGCCGTCCCCGGCTACCGGGTCGCCGGCAAGACCGGCACCGCGCAGGCGGTGGGCGAGGAGTGCGCCTGCTACGACGGCTCCTTCGACGTCTCCTTCGCCGGCTTCGCGCCCGCCGACGACCCCCGCTTCACCGTGTACGTCGTGGTCAAGAACCCCGGCAACGGTGGTGGCGGCGGCTCGGTCGCGGGACCCGCGTTCGCCAAGCTGATGAGCTTCACGCTGCGCCGCTACGGCGTCCCGCCCACGGGCGCCGAGCCGTCGAAGCTGCCGGTCGAGTGGTGAGGGTCCCGTCTCGGAGCGGGGCCCCTGCCGGCGGTAATCTCGACCGGTGAGCGACCCGACCACCACCCCCCGGCCGCGCCACCCGGCACCTGTCGAGCTCGTGGAGCTGGTCCGCTGGAGCGCCGAGCGCGACCCCTCCGCCACCGTCCGGGGCGGCGTCGACGGCGTCACGGTGACCGGCGTCTCGCTGAGCAGCCAGCGGGTCCGCCCCGGCGACCTGTACGCCGCCCTGCCGGGCGCACGCGCCCACGGCATCGACTACGCCGCCGACGCGGCGGCCGCCGGTGCGGTCGCCGTGCTGACCGACCCCGCCGGCGCCGAGCGCGCACCCGCCGACCTGCCGGTCCTGGTCGTGGCGCACCCGCGCGGCCTCCTCGGCGCGCTGGCCGCGCACGTCTACGGCGAGCCCGCCCGCGACCTGCGGATGATCGGGGTCACCGGCACCCAGGGCAAGACCACCACCACCCGGCTCGCCGAGAGCGGCCTCGAGGGCTCCGGCACGCGCGCCGGCGTCGTCGGCACCGTCGGGACCCGGATCGCCGGGGTCGACGTGCCCACGACGCTGACCACGCCCGAGGCACCCGACCTGCACGGGCTGTTCGCGCTGATGCGCGAGCGCGACGTCGCGGCGTGCGCCATGGAGGTCTCCAGCCACGCGCTGGTGATGGGCCGCGTGGACGGGGTCGTCTTCGATGTCGCGGTCTTCCTCAACCTCGGCCGCGACCACCTCGACTTCCACGGCACCGTGGAGGAGTACTACGCCGCGAAGGCGTCGCTGTTCACCTCCGAGCGCGCCCGCCTCGGCCTGGTCAACGTCGACGACGAGCACGGCCGCCGCCTCCGCGACGAGGCCGGCATCCCGGTCCGCACCTTCTCCGCGGCCGGGGCGGACGCCGACTGGCGCGCCGTCGACGTCGAGCTCGAGGCCGCGGGCTCGCGGTTCACCGTGCTGGGCCCGGACGGGCTGCGCATCGCGGCCGGCGTACCGCTGCCCGGCGACTTCAACGTCGCCAACGCCCTCGCCGCCGTCGCGGCCTGCGCCGAGGCGGGCTTCGACCCGACAGCGGTCGCCACGGCGCTCGCCGCCGGGGCCGGGGTCCCGGGCCGCCTGGAGCGCGTCGACGCCGGACAGGACTTCGAGGTCGTCGTCGACTACGCCCACAAGCCCGACGCGGTCGCCGCCGCGATCGCCACCCTGCGCCCGCTGACCGAGGGGCGCGTGATCGTGGTCCTCGGCGCCGGCGGGGACCGCGACCGCGGCAAGCGCCCGATCATGGCCGGCATCGCCGCCGGCCTCGCCGACGTCCTGGTGCTCACCGACGACAATCCCCGCACCGAGGACCCCGCGGAGATCCGCGCCCAGATGCTGGCCGGGACCACCGGCGAGCACGGGCCGGTGCGCGCCGAGGTCCTCGAGGTGGGCGACCGCCGCGCGGCGATCGCGACCGCCCTGGAGCGCGCCCGCCCCGGCGACATCGTGCTGGTGGCCGGCAAGGGCCACGAGACGGGGCAGGAGGTCCACGGGGTGGTCCACCCCTTCGACGACCGCACCGTGGTGCGCGAGCTGCTCGCGCCGGGAGGCGGCACATGACCGACGACACCCCGCCGATCCCCGGGGCACCGGCGAGGCAGACCCCGGCCCGGACGGCCCATGCGGAACAATCCTTCGCCGACGGGCGCGGCCGCGCACGACCGGCACGTCCAGCAGATGCAGCAGTGACAGCAAGTGAGAGGCAGCGATGAGAGCGATCCTGATCGGCGGGGCACTGGCCCTGTTGATCTCGCTGCTCGGCACCCGGGTGGCCATCAGGCAGTTCACCAAGCTCGGGTACGGCCAGGAGATCCGCGACGACGGACCCACGAGCCACCACACCAAGCGCGGCACGCCGACGATGGGCGGCGTGGTGATCATCCTCGCCACCGTCATCGGCTACTTCGCGGCCAAGCTGCTCACCGGCGACGTGCCCTCGGCCTCCGGGCTGCTGCTGCTCTTCTTGTTCGTCGGGATGGGCCTGGTCGGGTTCCTCGACGACTTCATCAAGATCTACAAGCAGCGCAGCCTGGGCCTGCGCAGCAAGGCCAAGATGGTCGGGCAGACCGTCATCGCGCTGGTCTTCGGCGCCTTGGCGATCTCGCCGTGGCTGGAGGACTCCCGCGGGGAGACCCCGGCCTCGCGCCACCTGTCCTTCCTGCGCGACCTCGACCAGTTCGCGCTGCCCGCCATCGTGGTGCTGGTGCTGATCTGGCTCTTCGTCGCGGGGTTCAGCAACGCCGTGAACCTCACCGACGGCCTCGACGGCCTCGCGGCCGGCGCCTGCGTGATGGTGTTCGGCGCCTACACGCTGGTCAACATCTGGCAGTTCAACCAGTTCTGCGGCGCCGCACCGGGCCCGAAGTGCTACGAGGTGCGCGACCCGCTCGACCTCGCGGTGATCGCCGCCGCCATCACCGGCGCCTGCTTCGGGTTCTTGTGGTGGAACGCCTCGCCCGCGCAGATCTTCATGGGCGACACCGGCTCGCTCGCCCTCGGCAGCGCCCTGGCCGGCTTCGCGATCCTCACCCGCACCGAGCTGCTGCTCGTCGTGCTGGGCGGCATCTTCGTGGTGGAGACCCTCTCGGTGATGCTCCAGGTCGGCTACTTCAAGGCCACCGGGGGCAAACGGATCTTCCGGATGGCCCCCATCCACCACCACTTCGAGATGCTCGGCTGGGAACAGGTCACCGTCGTGATCCGGTTCTGGATCATCACCGGGCTGTGCGTGGCGACCGGCCTGGGCATCTTCTACGCCGAATGGGTGGCCGGCAGCTGATGGACACCCCCGAGCTGGACACCCTCGGCCGCGACGACTCGTGGGCGGGCGTCCGGGCCGTGGTCGCGGGCTTCGGGCCCGGCGGCTTCGCAGCCGCCGACAACCTGCTCCACCTCGGCGCCGACGTCCTCGCCCTCGACGAGGAGCCCGGCGACACCGAGCGCACCGAGCGCGCCGAGCTGCTGGAGGTGCTCGGCGCCCGAGTGCGCCTCGGGCCCGGCAGCACCGCGACGCTGCCCGACGACGTCGACCTGCTCGTCGTCCAGGGTGACCCGACCGCCCCGACCCCGCTGGTGGCCGCGGCCCGCGAGCGCGGGGTCCCCGTGTGGGGCGAGGTCGACCTGGCCTGGCGGCTGCGCGCGTCTGGCTCGGACACGCCGTGGCTGTGCGTCACCGGTCCCGGGGACACGTCGGACACCGCCGAGACCGTGCGGGTCCTCGAGGCGATCCTGCGCGCCGCCGGGCTGCGCTCGCTCGCCGTGGGCGAGGGCGGGCTGCCGGTCGTCGAGGCGGTCATGGACCCCGAGGCGTACGACGTGCTCGCGGTCGGCCTGACCCCCGCCCAGCTCCGCGGGGCCGGCGGGCTGCAGGCGGACTCCGCTGCGGTGCTGGCCGTCCCCGCGCCCGACAGCCCCGGCGCGAAAGCCGACCGTCTCGCGATGGGCCGTGTCTACGACCAGGTCCGCGTCGCGTGCGTCTACGCCGTGGCCGACCCCGGCACCGAGGAGCTCGTGCTCGAGGCCGACGTCCGCGAGGGCGCCCGGGCGATCGGGGTCACCCTCGGGATGCCCGGCGTCGGGATGGTCGGGCTCGTCGAGGACCTCGTCGCCGACCGCGCCTTCATCGAGGAGCGGGCCACCAGCGCCGCCGAGCTCGGCACGCTATCGGACCTCCCGGTGAGCGACGTCACCGCGGAGCCCGCGGCGGTGCGCAACGCCCTCGTGGCCGCGGCGCTCGCCCGCGCGGTCGGCGTACCGCGCGCCGCCGTGCGCGACGGCCTGCGCGCCGCCCCGCGCGACTGAGCGGCCCCCACGGGGGCGACACGCACGCCCGGTTGCCGTCTATCGGGCACCCGGCAAACGAGACTGGTGGGGCACGCGAGGGCCGACACGGAAGGGGAAGCGTGACCACGAATCCGCCGACCCGAGACGGGCACGACGCCCCGTCACCCTCGCGACTCGGCTGGCTGGCCTCGGCGCGCGCCGCGCTGCACAGCCCGCTCGCGCCGTACTACCTGCTGCTGGGCGCCTCGGCGCTGCTGCTCACCATCGGCCTGATCATGGTGCTGAGCGCCTCGAGCGTCTACAGCTACAAGATGCACGACGGCGACTCCTACGCGGTGGTCAAGCGCCAGCTGATGTGGGTCGTGATCGCGCTGCCGGTCGCCTGGTTGGCCAGCCGGTTGCCGCTGCGCCTGATCCGCGGGCTGACCCTCCCGGCGTACGTCTTCTCCCTCGTGCTGCTGCTGCTCACGGCGCTGTTCGGCATCGTGATCAACGGCAACAAGAACTGGCTCGCGCTCGGTCCGCTGGTGATCCAGCCCTCCGAGATCGCCAAGCTGGCGCTGGTGCTGTGGGCCGCGCACGTCTACGCCAACAAGGAGCGCCGGCTCGGGCAGCTGCGGCACATCATCGTGCCGGTCGTGCCGGGCATGTTCATCGCGACGACGCTGGTGGTCGTCGGGCGTGACCTCGGCACCGCGCTGGTGTTCATGTCGATCGCGGTCGGCCTGCTCTTCGTCACCGGAGCGCCGCGGCGCTTCTTCACCATCTGCATCCTGGGGCTCGGCGCGATCGTGCTCGCCCTCGCCACCACCGACGCCGAGCGGGTCGGGCGCATCCTCAACTTCGCCGACCCCTTCAAGGACTTCCACGACGCGGGCTGGCAGCCGGCACACGGGCTCTACGCGCTCTCCTCGGGAGGCTGGCTGGGCCAGGGCATCGGCTACAGCCGGCAGAAGTGGGGCGACCTCCCGGAGGCCCACACCGACTTCATCTTCGCCGTGCTGGGCGAGGAGCTCGGCCTGATCGGCACGCTGCTGGTCGTCGGCCTGTTCCTCACCATCGCCTATGCCGCGGTGCGCGTCGCCCGGGAGACGCGCGACCCGTTCGTGCGCTACGCCAGCTTCGGCATCGTGGTCTGGCTGCTGGGTCAGATGATCATCAACGTCGGCATGGTCCTGGCGCTGCTGCCGGTCATCGGCATCCCGCTGCCGCTGGTCTCCTACGGCGGCTCGGCGCTGGTGCCCTCGCTGGTCGCGCTCGGCCTGCTGATCGGTTTCGCGCGGCGTGAGCCCACGGCGGCGCGCATTCTCTCCCAGCGCAAGCGTGGCCGTGCGGCGGGTCTGTCCACGCTCTCGCACCGATGACTTCCTAGAGTTGGTCCCGATGCGCGTCCTACTCGCCGGCGGAGGCACCGCCGGCCACACCTCGCCCCTGATCGCCACCGCCGACGCCCTGCGGCGTCTCGACCCCGCCACGCAGATCACCTGCCTGGGCACCCCCCGCGGGCTCGAGAACACCGTGGTCCCCGCCGCCGGCTACCCCCTCGAGCTGGTGCCGCCGGTGCCGCTGCCCCGCAAGCCCGGCATGGACCTGCTCCGGGTGCCCGGCCGGCTGCGCGCCGCGGTCCGCGCCGCGCACGACGTCTTCGACCGGGTCCGCCCCGACGTCGTGGTCGGCTACGGCGGCTACGTCTCGATGCCGGCCTACCTCGCGGCGCGCCGCCGCGGCGTACCGCTGGTGGTGCACGAGCAGAACGCCGTGCCCGGCCTGGCCAACAAGGTCGGCGCCCGCGTCGCCGGCCGCGTGGCGGTGAGCTTCCCCGACACCCCGCTGCCCAAGGCGGAGTACGTCGGCCTGCCGATCCGCCGGATGATCTCGACCCTCGACCGGGCCGCGGTGCGCGCCGAGGCGCGGAGGTTCTTCGGCCTCGACCTCGACCGGCCCACGCTCGTGGTGACCGGCGGCTCCCAGGGCGCGCGCCGGCTGAACCAGTCGGTCTCCGGCGCGGCCGCCGCCCTCGCCGCCGCGGGCGTGCAGGTGCTGCACGTCGTCGGCCCCAAGGGCGAGGCCGCCCCGGCGACGGTCGAGGGCGGTGCGCCGTACGTCGTCGTGCCGTTCGTGGACCGGATGGACTACGCGCTGGCCGCCGCCGACCTGATGGTCTGCCGCTCCGGCGCCTCCAGCGTCACCGAGGCCGCCGCCGTCGGCGTCCCCGCGATCTTCGTGCCGCTGCCGCACGGCAACGGCGAGCAGGAGCACAACGCCCGCCCGGTCGTCGAGGCCGGGGGAGCGCTGCTGGTCGCCGACGGCGACCTCACCACCGAGTGGGTGACCGAGCATGTCCCGGCCCTCGCCACCGACCCGGTGCGGCTCGCGGCGATGAGTGCCGCGGCCACCGGCCTGATCCCGCGCGACGCCGACGAGAAGCTGGCCCGGATCGTCCTCGAGGCCGCCGAGCGGGGTGCGCGATGAGGGTCCCGGTCCCCGACGAGCTGCTCCCCGCCGAGCGCCTCGGGCGCGTCCACTTCGTCGGCATCGGCGGCGCCGGGCTGTCCGCGATCGCCCGGCTGATGCTGGCCCGAGGCGTCGCGGTCAGCGGCAGCGACGGTGTCGACAGCCCCACGCTGGAGCGGCTGCGCGACCTCGGCGCCCGCGTCCACGTCGGCCACGACGCCGCCCACCTGCGCGGCCCGGAGCACGCCGTGGACACGCTGGTCGTCTCCACGGCGGTGCGCGAGGACAACCCCGAGTACCTCGAGGCCGTCGCCCAGGGCCTGCGGGTGCTGCCGCGCTCGGCGGCCCTGAGCGCCGTGATGGCCGGGCGCCGGGTGCTCGCGGTCGCCGGCACGCACGGCAAGACCACCACCACCTCGCTGCTCACCGTGGCCCTCCAGGCCGCCGGCGCGGACCCGACGTACGCCGTGGGCGGGGAGCTGGCCCAGACCGGCACCAACGCCGAGGAGGGCAGCAGCGACCTGTTCGTCGCCGAGGCCGACGAGTCCGACGGCGCGTTCCTGGTCTACGAGCCGTACGCCGCGATCGTCACCAACGTGGAGGCCGACCACCTCGACAACTGGGGGACGGAGGAGGCCTACCGCGCGGCGTTCGACACCTTCGCCGACCGCGTCGACCCCGACGGCTTCCTGGTCTGCGTCGTCGACGACGAGGGCGCCGCCGCCCTGGCCGCCCGCGCGGCGGGCGCCGGGCGCCAGGTCGTCACGGTGGGGGAGTCGCCCGAGGCCGACGTCCGCGCGGTCGACCTGGTCTTCGACGGCACCACCTCCGCGTTCACCGTCCTCGACGGCGGCACCGAGCTCGGCCGGGTCACGCTGCAGATCCCCGGGCGCCACTACGTGCTCGACGCCCTGGCCGCGCTCGCCGTGGGCCTGCGCCTCGGGCTTGCCTTCGACCGGCTGCGCGCCGGCCTGGAGGGCTTCGCCGGGACCCGTCGCCGGATGGAGCGCAAGGGCGAGGCCGCCGGCGTCCGCGTCTACGACAGCTACGCCCACCACCCCGTCGAGATCGCCGGGGACCTCCAGGCCGCCCGCGCGGTGGCCGGCGAGGGACGCGTGGTCGTGGCCTTCCAGCCCCACCTGGTCTCGCGCACCCGCATCTTCGGCTCCGCGATGGGCGAGGCCCTGGGCGCGGCCGACGAGGTCGTGGTGCTGCCGGTCCACCTCGCCCGCGAGGAGGCCGACCCGGCCGTCACCTCGGCGCTGGTCGCCGACGCCGTACCGCTCGAGCGCGGGCGCGTCGTCGAGGCGCCCGACCTGGCCGGCGCCGCGCGCGAGCTGGCCGACCGGGCCCGTCCCGGCGACCTCGTGCTCACCCTCGGCGCGGGCAGCGTGACCGAGGTCGGACCGATGGTCCTGGACCTGCTGGGCTCCGGTGGCTAGGAGCGCCCTCTCCGACGCGGAGGCCTCGCGTCGCCGGTTCGCCCGTCGCCAGTGGCGACGGCGCTGGTTGGCGTGGAAGCGCATCGCCCCCGCCGTGGCGGCGCTCGCCGCCGTCGTCGGCGTGGTGTGGGCGCTGTGGTTCTCCTCCTGGCTGTCGGTGGGCGGGGTCGAGGTCCGCGGGACGTCGGTGCTCGACGCCGCGGCGGTGACGCAGGCGGCGCGCGTGCCCGACGGGCAGGCCCTGGTCTCGGTCGACCTCGCCGCCGTCGAGGCGCGCGTCGAGGCCCTCGCGCCGGTGCTGGACGCCGAGGTCACCCGGCAGTGGCCGGACCGGGTGCTGGTCGAGGTCGAGGAGCGGACGGCGATCGCGGTCGTCGAGCTCTCCGGGCGGGTGCGGGGCATGGACGCCGAGGGTGTGCTGTTCCGCGACTACCCCAAGCTCCCCGGCGACCTGCCGCGGGTGCAGGCCGCCAGCGGGATCGACGCCGAGGCGCTGCGCGAGAGCGCGGCGGTGGTCGCCGCTCTCCCCGAGGACCTCGCCGCCACCGTCGACCACGTCGAGGTGGAGAGCATCGACCGGATCTCGTTCGTGCTCCGCGACGAGCGCGAGATCGTCTGGGGGAGCGCGGAGGAGACCGAGCTCAAGGCCCAGGTGCTCCCCGCCCTGCTCGACCAGGAGGGCTCGGTCTTCGACGTCAGCGTCCCCGCCCGCCCCACCGTCCGCCCCTGACCCGATCCCGCCCGGTTCTTCGCCGAGTCGGCTCGTACGGGTGCGCCGAGTGGTTCTCGTGGCGCCGATTCGGCGCTCGTCGCGGCGAAAGCGCGGCCCTGAGTGGCCGAAGGCCAGGAGCAGCACCGGACCGGGCGTGTCGATGCAGACGTCTGCGCGGGTTCGTCCTACCGTGGACCCCACGACGAGGTTGACATAACTATAACCCTCAGCCTGAGGGTCAGGGTTTGCGCCGGACAGTACGGCGCTCCCGAGTCGTGAACCACCAGCAGAACCCCCCAGAACCCCAGACCCAGAGACATCGCACAGCACCACCAGCAGCACCGAGCACCAGCCAGCAGGCCCCAGCAGCACCGCACCAGCACCCAACCCGTCATCCGGACCGTCCGGGAGACCGGACCCGATCAGCGAGAGGCAAGCCGTCGTGGCAGCAGCGCAGAACTACCTGGCCATCATCAAGGTCGTGGGCATCGGTGGTGGCGGCGTCAACGCCGTCAACCGGATGATCGACGTCGGGCTCAAGGGCGTCGAGTTCATCGCCATCAACACCGACGCCCAGGCGCTGCTGATGAGCGACGCCGACGTCAAGCTCGACATCGGCCGCGAGCTCACCCGTGGTCTCGGTGCCGGCGCGAACCCCGACGTGGGCGCGCAGGCCGCCGATGACCACTCCGAGGAGATCGAAGAGGTCCTCAAGGGCGCCGACATGGTGTTCGTGACGGCCGGCGAGGGTGGCGGCACCGGCACCGGTGGCGCGCCCGTGGTCGCGCGGATCGCCCGCTCGCTCGGCGCGCTGACCATCGGTGTGGTCACCCGTCCGTTCGCCTTCGAGGGGCGTCGTCGGGCCAACTCCGCCGAGGAGGGCATCGCCGCGCTGCGCGAGGAGGTCGACACCCTCATCGTGATCCCCAACGACCGGCTGCTCTCGATCAGCGACCGCAACGTCTCGATGCTCGACGCGTTCAAGCAGGCCGACCAGGTGCTCCTCCAGGGCGTCTCGGGCATCACCGACCTGATCACCACCCCGGGCCTGATCAACCTCGACTTCGCCGACGTCAAGTCCGTCATGGCCAACGCCGGCTCCGCGCTGATGGGCATCGGCTCGGCCCGCGGCGAGGACCGCTCCGTCGCCGCGGCCGAGATGGCCGTGTCCAGCCCGCTTCTCGAGGCCTCGATCGACGGCGCGCACGGCGTGCTGCTCTCCATCGCCGGCGGCTCCGACCTCGGCCTGTTCGAGATCAACGAGGCCGCCGCGCTGGTGGCCCAGGCCGTCCACCCCGAGGCCAACATCATCTTCGGTGCGACCATCGACGACGCGCTCGGCGACGAGGTGCGGGTGACCGTCATCGCGGCGGGCTTCGACGGCGGTACGCCGAAGCGCCGCGACGAGGGCACCGTGCTGCGCCGCGAGACCCGTCCCCAGCAGACCCAGGAGGAGACGCGCGCCGCTGCCGCTGCTGCGCGTCCCGCCCCGGCCCAGGGCACCCCGCTGCGTCCGGCCCCGACCAACCAGGCTCCCCAGGGCGGCCAGGCTCCCCAGGGCGGCCAGGGCGGCCAGGCTCCCCGCGGCACCCAGCCGACCCAGCCCCCGGCGCCGCGCCAAGCTCCGCCGCAGGTGCAGTTCGACGACGACGACCTCGACGTCCCGGACTTCTTGAAGTAGGTCCGGATCCGCCCGGACCCCCGCTCGCCCACGACCCCTACGGACCGATGTACGCCTTCCGCGCCAGCCACGGCCCCATCGACCTGGCCTTCACCGACCGGCTCGGTGGGGTCAGCGCCGCGCCGTACGACTCCTTGAACCTCGCGATCTCCGGGGGCGACAGTCCCGAGTCGCGTGCCGCCAACCTGCGGCGCGTGCTCGACGACTTCGCCCCGGGGGCGCGGGTCGCGGAGCTGGTGCAGGTCCACGGCCGGGAGGTCGTCGACGCCGACGCGGCTCGCGACGGTGAGCTGCCCGAGGGCGACGCGCTGGTGGCCACCGAGCCCGACGTCGTCCTCGCCGTCCGGGTCGCCGACTGCGTCCCGGTGCTGCTGGCCGACGACGCCGGCCGGGTGGTCGCGGCCGCGCACGCCGGCCGCAAGGGCGTGCTCGCCGGGGTGGTCCCCGCCACCGTCGAGGCGATGCGCGCACGCGGCGCCGAGGCGGTGAGCGCGTGGATCGGGCCCTACGTGTGCGGCTCCTGCTACGAGGTGCCCGCAGCCATGCAGGCCGCGGTCACCGAGGTCGAGCCGGCCACCCGGGCCACCACCCGCACCGGCACCCCCGCCCTCGACCTCGGCGCGGGCGTGCGCCACCAGCTCGAGCGCGCCGGCGTCACCGTCCACGACGTCTCGCGCTGCACGCTCGAGTCGCCGGACCTGTTCTCGCACCGGCGCGACGGCGCCTCGGCGGGCCGGCTCGCCGGCCTGGTGCGGAGGCGCCGATGAGCGCCGACGCCCGCCGTGAGGAGCTCGCGCACGGCCTCGAGGAGGTCCGCGCGCGGATCGCCCGCGCCTGCGCGGACGCCGGTCGTGCCCCCGACGAGGTCACCCTCATCGTGGTCACCAAGTTCTTCCCCGCCTCCGACGTACGACTGCTGGCAGACCTCGGGGTCACCGACGTCGGGGAGAACCGGCACCAGGAGGCGGCCGACAAGTCGCGCGAGTGCGCCGACCTCGGCCTGCGCTGGCACTTCATCGGTGGCCTGCAGAGCAACAAGGCCGCAGCCGTCGCCGGCTACGCCGACGCGGTGCACTCCGTGGACCGTGCCAAGCTGGTCGCCCCCCTCGACAGGGGAGCGGCCGGACGCGAGGTCGACGTGCTGCTCCAGGTCAGCCTCGACCCGCCCGGCGCCTCGGGACGCGCCGGCGCGGACCCCGGCGCCCTCGGCGCCCTCGCCGAGGAGGTCGCGGCCGCCGAGCACCTGCGGCTGCGCGGCCTGATGGCCGTGGCGCCGCTGGGGGAGGACCCCGAGCTCGCCTTCGAGCGGCTCGCCGCCATCCGGTCCTCCTTCCTCGATCAGCACCCCGACGCCGCCTGGTTGTCGGCCGGGATGAGCAACGACCTCGAGCAGGCCGTCGCCGCCGGTGCGACACACGTGCGCGTCGGGTCGGCGGTCCTCGGTTCGAGGCCGCGGTTCCAGTAATGTCCAAGACACCGTCAAGTGCCCTCCCCACCTGGGGGGCCACATCCGAAGGGCAGCAGTCATGAGTGGCGCGATGCGCAGGATCGGCGAGTACCTCGGCCTCGTCGAGGACACCGGTCGGTACGACGACGAGTACGACAGCAACGACGCCCACACCGCCGAGACCCAGGCGGTGCCGGCCTCGCGTCAGCCGCGTGCCCGCGAGCCGCGCCCGGCGCCGGTCGCCGACCTCTCCGAGCGCCGCCGGCCCGCCGCCGTTCCGCAGAACGAGGTCGCGGAGCTCTCGCGCATCCTGACCCTGCACCCGCGCACCTACAACGAGGCGCGCACCGTGGGCGAGAACTTCCGCGAGGGCACCCCGGTGATCATGAACCTCTCCGAGATGGACGACGCCGACGCCAAGCGCCTGGTCGACTTCGCCGCGGGCCTCGTCTTCGCCACCCGTGGCACCATCGAGCGTGTCACCAACAAGGTCTTCCTGCTGTCCCCGGCCAACGTGACGGTCGCGGCCGAGGACAAGCAGCGCATCGCCGAGGGCGGCTTCTTCAACCAGAGCTGAGCCGCGCTCAGCGCCCAGCACCCGCAGCACCCGTATCCCGCACCCTTACCTCGAGCATCAGGAGCACATCCGCAGTGGAGCTGATCGGTGTCGTCCTCTACGTCCCGGTCCTGATCTTCTTCGGGATGCTCTGGGTCCGCTTCATCGTGGACTGGGTGCAGGTCTTCGCCCGCTCCTGGCAGCCCACCGGCGTGCTGCTGCTCCTGCTGGAGGCGGTCTACACGGTCACCGATCCGCCGATCAAGGCGCTGCGCCGGGTGATCCCGCCGCTGCGGCTGGGCAGCATCGCGCTCGACCTGAGCTTCCTGATCGTGATGATCTGCACCTACGTGCTGCTCCAGGTCATCCGCGGAACGTTGCTCGGCTGACGCCGCCTGGGCGGGCTGCGGATCTCACTCCGCCCTGCCCCAGGCGCTATTGTTCGCACGTCACATCAGATACCGAAATGAATGGGTGAGGTCATGCCGCTGACGCCTGAGGACGTGAGCAACAAGCGCTTTACTCCCGTCCGGCTTCGTGAGGGCTACGACATGGGAGAGGTCGACCAGTTCCTCGATGAGGTGGAGGCCGAGCTGGCACGCCTCACCAAGGAGAACGACGACCTTCGCGCCAAGCTCGCCTCGGTCCAGTCCGGTGCGCCTGCGCCGGCCGCCGCGGCCGAGCCGAAGCCCGAGCCGGTGAAGGCCAAGGAGCCGGAGCCGGCCCCCGCGCCGACGCCGACCCCCGCGCCGGCCGCCGCGCCCGCCGCGGTCTCGACCCCGCTCGAGACCATCCGCGTCGAGACGGTCCCGCAGGCCTCCAACGCTGCGGCCCGCCTGCTCGAGATCGCCACGCGCAACGCGGACGAGCTCGTGGACGAGGCCAAGAACGAGGCCGACAAGATCGTCGGTGCCGCCCGCACCAAGGCCGAGCGCCTGGAGTCGGAGTCGAAGTCGAAGGCCGACCGCCTCGAGGCCGACGCCCGCACCCGCGCGCAGATGCTCGACTCCGAGACCGCCGAGCGCCGCCAGCAGCTCTTCGGCGAGCTCGAGCGCGAGCGTGACCGCCTCACCGGTGAGGTCGAGACGCTGCGTTCCTTCGAGCGCGAGTACCGCTCCCGCCTGAAGACGTACTTCAGCCAGCAGCTGGAGGCGCTCAACGGGTCCGCGGAGACCGCCGCCCCGACCGACGAGCAGCCGGCGCCCAAGCGCCTGCGCTCGATCCTCGGCGACGACGAGGGCTGATCGGGCCCCAGCACCCGCTCTGCCGCCGCGGCCGGTCCCGACAGGGGCCGGCCGCGGCGTCGTTCGTCCGGACGCCCGGCGGCGGGCGCGTCGCGTGCCCACGCGTGGATCGGTCCCGAGATCAAGGGCCTTTGGGCCTCATAAATCCCGGGGAGTGGCGGGTTGGGCGGCGGCCGCGAACGGGCTAGTGTCCGCGGCACCGTCGTGGTACAGACCACGTGATCAGGCTCATCGAGGAGGCCCACCATGGCCCGTTCGACCCCGAAGTCCCTCGCCGGCCAGGCAGCCACCGCTGCCCGCAAGGCGATGGGGCGACGCACCCCGCGAACTCCCGTCGAGGAGTCGCCCGGCGAGTCCGCGAGCACGCCGCCGAGGCGCTCCGCGGGGCGCACGCTCGCCGCGAAGGGTGCGGGTCCGGCCGTGACCTCGGCGTCGACCACCCGCAAGACCGCCTCCAGGGCCGCCCCCGCCGCCGAGCCCGCCGCGGAGGCGAAGCCGCCGGCCGCGAAGAAGGCCGCCGTCAAGAAGACGGCGGCGAAGAAGGGCGCGGCGAAGGACACCGCGGCGAAGAAGGCGCCCGCCGCCGCCAAGGACGGTGCCACCAACGGGACCACGAACGGCGCCGCGCGGAACGGTGCCGCGAAGAAGGCTCCGGCTGCGAAGAGCGCCAGGAGCGCGCGGACCGCGAAGGCCACGCCTGCCCCGGCGGAGGCAGCGAAGGCGCCCGCGCGGCGCGCCGCCGTACGACGCCCGACGCGGCAGGCGCCCGCGACGCTCGTGGTGAAGGCGGGGGAGTCGGCGTGGTCGCGCACCGAGCTGCGCGAGGTGGTGGAGGAGCTGCGTGGCCAGCGCACCCACCTCGAGGAGATGGTGCACGAGCAGGAGGTCGAGCTCACCGCGCTGCTGCGCGACTCCGGCGACGGCGCCGGGCACGACCAGGCCGACGTGGGCGCGGCGACCTTCGAGCGCGACCACGAGTTCACGGTGCTGCGCAACGAGCGCGACAAGCTGGCCCAGATCGAGCATGCCCTGGGCCGCATCGACGACGGCACCTACGGGGTCTGCGAGTCCTGCGGTGAGCCGATCGGCAAGATGCGGTTGATGGCGTTTCCGCGTGCCACACTGTGCATGACATGCAAGCAGCGCGAGGAACGTCGCTGAGTGCCCCGCAGGGGCCAGCGACCACACGGGCCGGGGGACGCCGGCGTCATATCATCCTGTTCGCCGTCATCGCCCTGACCGCCTACGTGATCGACATGGTCACCAAGGTCGTGGCCGTCGACACGCTCCAGGACCGCGACATCTCGGTCGTCGGCGACCTGCTCGTGCTGAACCTGGTGCGCAACCCGGGTGCGGCGTTCAGCGTCGGCACGGAGTACACCGTGGCGCTCAGCTGCATCTCGATCGGCGCGCTGGTGGCGATCGTGTGGCTGAGCCGGCGCATCGGCGAGGTCTGGTGGGCGGTCGGCATGGGCCTGCTGCTCGCGGGCGTCGCGGGCAACCTGACCGACCGGATCCTGCGCGATCCCGGCCCCCTGCGCGGCCATGTCATCGACTTCCTGCAGATCCCGAACTGGCCGGTCTTCAACGTGGCCGACATGTGCGTCGTGGGCGCCGCGGGTCTGATCATCGTGCAGTCCTTCCGGGGACTGCGCCTGAACGGCACGAGAATAGAGCCATGAGCCACCACGACCACCGCACCCTGCTGGTGCCCGACAGCATGGCCGGCGAGCGCGTCGACGCCGCCATGGCGCGGCTCTTCGGGGTGTCCCGCACCCGTGCCGCCGACCTGGTCGCGGCCGGGCACGTGCGCCTCGACGGGGCCGAGGTCGCGAAGAGCGACCGGGTGCTGCCCGGCGCGGTCCTCGACGTCACCATCCCCACCCTCGTCGACCCGCTCGAGGTCGTCCCCGAGATCGTCGAGGGGATCAAGATCATCCACGACGACGACTCCATCGTCGTGATCGACAAGCCGGTCGGCGTCGCCGTGCACCCCTCGCCGGGGTGGAACGGTCCGACCGTCGTCGGGCACCTCGCCGGCGCCGGGTTCCGGATCGCCACCGGTGGCGCCTCCGAGCGCCAGGGCATCGTGCAGCGCCTCGACGTCGGGACCTCCGGCGTCATGGTGATCTGCAAGTCCGAGCACGCCTACTCGCTGCTGAAGAACGCCTTCCGGCACCGGACGGTGGAGAAGACCTACCACGCGCTCGTGCAGGGCCACCCCGACCCGCTGCAGGGGACGGTCGACGCCCCGATCGGGCGCCACCCGCGCGCGGACTACAAGTTCGCCGTGATGGCAGACGGCCGACCGAGCGTCACCCACTACCAGACCCTCGAGGCGCACCGGTTCGCCAGCCTGCTGGAGATCCACCTCGAGACCGGGCGCACCCACCAGATCCGGGTCCACATGTCGGCGCTCAAGCACCCCTGCGTGGGGGACCTGACGTACGGCGCGGACCCCGTCCTCGCCAAGCGGGTCGGCCTCGAGCGGCAGTGGCTGCACGCCGTACGCCTGGGCTTCGAGCACCCGGACACCGGGGAGTTCGTGGAGTACGAGTCGTCCTACCCCGACGACCTCTCCCACGCCCTCGACGTCATCCGTGACGCCAGCTGACCTGATGCTGAGGCCTGCGGGCCCGCAGGACGCCCCCGCGATCGTCGCGGTCCACCTCGCCTCGCGCGGGGCGGCCGTCGCCGCGGGCACGATGCCGCCCGCCGCCCACTCCGAGGACGACGTCCGCGCCTGGCTCACGGCCCGGGTGCGCACCGACGAGACGTGGGTGGCCGAGGTCGGAGGCGAGGTGGTCGGCTACCTGCGCCTGGTCGCCGACTGGATCGACGACCTGTACGTCGACCCCGCGCACGCCGGCGAGGGGATCGGCAGCCTGCTCCTGGAGCTCGCCAAGCAGCGCTGCCCCCACGGCCTGGGCCTGTGGGTCTTCGAGATCAACACCCCGGCCCGCCGCTTCTACGCCCGCCACGGCCTCGTCGAGGTCGAGCACACCGACGGCTCGGACAACGAGGAGCGCGAGCCCGACCTGCGCATGGAGTGGGCCCCGTCCTGAGTCCGCCCGCACGTGGGCGACCCCCGTTGGTCGAGCTCGTCGAGCCCCGAGCAGAGCTGTGACCCCGCACGGCACGCTGCCGGCGGGGTCCAGGCCGATCGATCTACTGGTCGGGTGGGTGCGCGGTGACGAGCCGGGTCTTGCCGCGGTCCTTCACGAGCACGTCGGCCCGTCGTCGCCGTGGGCGGTGACGTGGTCGGTGTCGCAGCGGCGAGCCGGCCTCTCGCACCACGGGAAGGCGCACACCTGCTGGGTCAGACGGGTCTGCTCGACCAATCGGTCGGGGATCGCGTAGGCGTCGGTGTGGTGGTGGTCCTCGAGGTCGATGACCGGCCTGATCACGACCTTCGCGTCGCCGCTGCACCAGGCGCGAACCTGCTCGGTCGACACGATCGACCGGGTCTCCTCGATGCTGGCGAAGCCTGCCCCGTCAGGGGAAATGGCGGCGTCGGAGAGATGGACGTGGATGACCACCTGCCGTGGCTTCACCACCGAGGCGGCTCCGCCGCCGGCATCCGCGCGGAGGTCGAAGGCGAGCTGACGCCGGGCGAGCTCGCCGGCTGCCATCGAGCGGCGTACGTCCAGGGACTCGGTCGATCCAAGGGCGGAGAGCTCCTCGGCACCCTGGCGGATCGCGGTGTCGAGGTCGAGTGCGTCGGCGAGATCAAGGACGCCCTCGACGTGGACGACTCCGTCGTGGGTGGCCTCGTCGGTGCGCACGGCGAACCGGCGTGAGTCGGCTGCGGCGAGGCGCTCCTTCTCGGCACTCTCGGGGTCGAACGCGACGCGGGCCTGGTCGACGAGGCGCTCGATCGTCGCCCAGCCGATCTTGCCGACGAAGCCGGCGAGCTGGCGGTCCACGAACTCGGCACCCTCCAGCGGCAGGGTGGTCGTGAGCTGGGCCAGCCGGCGGGCCTTCCACAGCGGCACCTCGCCGGCGCGCAGCAGCTTCCAGGTGCGCTTGAGCCGGTGGGCGAGCTCGAGGGCGTCACCGACCAGTGCCCGGGCAGCATCGGTCGACAGACCCAGCGCGGCACCGAGCTCGATCGCCGCGAACTCCGCCACCAGCGGTGTCCCCTCACCCGCGAGCGGCACGGCCAGCTCGCCGAACACCAGCCCGCTGGTCGAGCTCGTCGAGACTGACTCCTCCGGGTGCATCGCCGCCCACACCAGGGCCGCCTCCATGACGTCGACCTCCGCCCGCTGGGCCGCAGCCCGACGCGACTGCGCGAACGCCAGCACGGCGGCTGGGGTGTCGCAGTCGGGGAGCTCGTGGTCGGCCATGCCTCATCCTACTCGAACACGCGTTCGAGAACAAGGACATTTCCACCACTTCTCTCGTGTTCCCGCTCGCTGCTCGACCAGTGTGGCGATCCCCGCAGTTGGTTGAGCTTGTCGAGGCCCCGGCTTGTGGTGGGTGCATTGGCTGTGGGGGTCTCGTCGGTCGCTCGGTGGCGCTCCCTGCTCGACCGACCAGCGGCCCGACGTACTGCCCGAATCCGCCGTTGGTCCGCGACACGCCGGGGCGCGGACGCACATCTCACACCACACCGAAGTGTCGGTGATGCCTGTCAGGCTGGAGGGCAACGGCACCGTAGGGTGGTGTCCTTCCCGAGGCGACCCGGTCGTGGCGCGTCGTCGGTTGTCGTCCTTCAGAGCTCGATCCAGGGAGAGTGCCGCAGCATGAGCGCCGGCTCCGGTGATTCCTTCGTCCACCTGCACGTGCACACCGAGTACTCGATGCTCGACGGTGCCGCGCGCCTCGGCGCGCTCGCCGACCGCACCGCGGAGCTGGGCATGCCGGCGATCGCGATGACCGACCATGGCAACGTGTTCGGGGCCTATGAGTTCTACCGCAAGTGCAAGGCCGCGGACGTGAAGCCGATCATCGGCATCGAGGCCTACTTCGCGCCCAACGTCCCGCGCCAGGAGAAGAAGGGCGTCAGCTTCTACGGCGGCGGCCCCGACGACGTCTCCGCACGCGGTGCCTACACCCACATGACGCTGCTCTCGGAGTCCACCAAGGGCATGCACAACCTGTTCAAGCTGACCACGGGGGCGTGGAGCGACGGCTACTTCAAGCAGCCGCGCATGGACCGCGCGCTGCTCGCCGAGCACAGCGAGGGCATCATCGGCACCACCGGCTGCCCCTCGGGGGAGATCCAGGTGCACCTGCGCCACGGCAACTACGACGCCGCGCGCCAGGTGGCCGGCGACTTCCAGGACATCCTCGGCAAGGAGAACTACTTCCTCGAGCTGATGGACCACGGCCTCGACATCGAGAACCGGGTCCGCGCCGACCTGCTGCGCCTGGGCCGCGACGTCGGCATCCCGATGATCGCGACCAACGACTCCCACTACGTGATGCAGGAGGACGCCAAGGCCCAGGAGCACCTGCTCTGCATCAACTCCGGCTCGACGATGGACATCCCGGCCGGAGACGGCCCCGGGCAGCGCTTCGCCTTCTCCGGCGACGGCTACTACATCAAGAGCCCGGCCGAGATGCGCGCCCTGTGGGTCGACAAGTACGACCTGCGCGAGGCCTGCGACAACACCCTGCTCATCGCCGAGCGCTGCGAGGTCGAGTTCACCGAGGGCATCGGCACCTACATGCCGGAGTTCCCGGTCCCCGAGGGCGAGACCGAGGACTCCTGGCTCATCAAGGAGGTCCAGCACGGCCTCGCGCGCCGCTACCCCGGCGGGGTGCCGGAGAAGTCGCGCCAACAGGCCGACTTCGAGATCGGCGTCATCACCCAGATGGGCTTCTCGGGCTACTTCCTCGTCGTCGCCGACTTCATCAACTGGGCCAAGGAGAACGGCATCCGGGTCGGCCCGGGCCGTGGCTCCGGTGCGGGCTCGATGGTCGCCTACGCGATGCGGATCACCGACCTCGACCCGCTCGAGCACGGCCTGATCTTCGAGCGCTTCCTCAACCCCGACCGCGTCTCGATGCCCGACTTCGACATCGACTTCGACGAGCGCCGGCGCAGCGAGGTGATCCGCTACGTCACCGACAAGTACGGCGACGACCGGGTGAGCTACATCATCACCTACGGCACGATCAAGGCGAAGCAGGCCGTCAAGGACTCCAGCCGCATCCTCGGCTACCCCTTCGCGATGGGCGACAAGATCACCAAGGCGATGCCGGCCGCGGTGATGGGCAAGGACGTCCCCCTCCAGGAGATCTTCGACCCCCAGCACAAGCGCTACTCCGAGGGCGGCGAGTTCCGCGCCCTCTACGACGCCGAGGCCGACGTACGCCGCGTGGTGGACACCGCCATCGGCATCGAGGGCCTCAAGCGCCAGTGGGGCGTGCACGCCGCCGGCGTGATCATGTCCAACACCCCGCTCGTCGAGGTGATCCCGCTGCTCAAGCGCCCCGCCGACGGCGCGATGATCACCCAGTTCGACTACCCCACCTGTGAGGGCCTCGGCCTGATCAAGATGGACTTCCTCGGCCTGCGCAACCTCACCGTGCTCGACGACGCGGTCAAGAACATCGCGGCCAACCGTGGCGAGGAGATCGTGCTCGAGGACCTCGAGCTCACCGACCCCAAGACCTACGAGCTGCTCCAGCGCGGCGACACCCTCGGCGTCTTCCAGCTCGACGGCGGCCCGATGCGCGCGCTGCTGCGCTCGATGCGCCCCGACGCCTTCGCGGACATCTCCGCAGTCGGCGCGCTCTACCGTCCGGGCCCGATGGGCGCGGACTCGCACAACAAGTACGCCCGCCGCAAGACCGGGCGCGAGCCGGTGGAGCCGATCCACCCCGAGCTCGCCGAGGCCCTCGAGGACATCCTGGGCGAGACCTACGGCCTGATCGTCTATCAGGAGCAGGTCATGGCGATCGCCCAGAAGCTCGCGGGCTACACGCTGGGTCAGGCCGACCTGCTGCGCCGCGCGATGGGCAAGAAGAAGAAGTCCGAGCTGGACAAGCAGTTCGAGATGTTCTCCGCGGGCATGAAGGAGCGCGGCTACTCCATGGCCGCGGTCCAGACGCTGTGGGACATCCTGCTGCCGTTCTCCGACTACGCCTTCAACAAGGCGCACTCCGCGGCGTACGGCCTGGTGTCGTACTGGACGGCCTACCTCAAGGCCAACTACCCGGCCGAGTACATGGCCGCGCTGCTGACCTCGGTGAAGGACGACAAGGACAAGTCGGCCATCTACCTCAACGAGTGCCGGCGGATGAAGATCCAGGTGCTCCCGCCCGACGTGAACCAGTCGGCCAACAACTTCACCCCGGTCGGCACCGACATCCGCTTCGGCCTCGGCGCGGTCCGCAACGTCGGCACCCACGTCGTCGACGGCATCGTGTCGGCGCGTGAGGAGAAGGGCCGCTACACCGACTTCAACGACTTCATGTCCAAGGTCCCGGTGCACGTGTGCAACAAGCGGGTGCTGGAGTCGCTGATCAAGGCCGGCGCCTTCGACGAGCTCAACCACCGCCGCCGCGCCCTGGTCGCGATCCACGAGAACGCCGTGGACCAGTACGTCGACATCAAGCGCAACGAGGCGATCGGGCAGGACTCGCTGTTCGGCGGCATGGACGACGACGCCGGCGGCGGCTTCGGGATCACCGTGAACATCCCGGAGATCGACGAGTGGGACAAGACCACGCTGCTCGGCCACGAGCGCGACATGCTCGGTCTCTACGTCTCCGACCACCCGCTGCTCGGCCTCGAGCACGTGCTCGCGAACGGCTCGGACTGCAGCATCGGCCAGCTGATGCTCGACGAGGACCGCGCCGACGGCTCGCCGATCACCATCACCGGCCTGGTCACCCAGGTGCAGCGCAAGATCACCAAGCGCGGCGACGCGTGGGCGATGATCACCCTGGAGGACCTCGACGGCGCGATCGAGGTGCTGCTCTTCCCGAGCTCCTACCAGCTCGCCTCGAGCTACCTGGTCGAGGACGCGATCCTCACGGTCAAGGGCAGGCTCTCGCGCAGCAAGGACCAGCCCGAGATCATGGGCCAGGAGGTCTCGGTCCCCGACATCTCCGACGGCCCCAGCGGGCCGGTGGTGATCAGCCTGCCGCAGACCCGCTGCACCCCGCCGGTCGTCGCCCAGCTCAAGGACGTGCTCGGCACGCACCGCGGGGTGACCGAGGTGCGCCTGCGGCTGATGAACCGTGACAAGACCCTGGTGATGTCCCTGGAGCACCGGGTCACCCCCAGCTCCGCGCTCTTCGCCGACCTCAAGGCGCTCCTGGGGCCCGGATGCCTCACCAGCTGATCCGCTTCGTCGGCGTCGTCGTGCTCCTCCTCGGGACCGGCGTGGTCGCCGGCTGGATCTGGGAGGCCGTGTGGGAGGCGCCGACCGGTGTCGTCCAGGACGGTCGCTGGTTCCCGGTGCCGGGGGAGAGCGGGTTGCGCGCCGACTTCAGCGGCACCGCGACCTACGTGCTCGTGGGCGTGGCGGCGGGGCTGGTCGTCGGCACGGTGGTCGCGCTGGTGACGCGCGGCGCCGAGCTGCTCACGCTCGCCGCGGTCGTCGTGGGCTCCGGGCTGGGCGGGGTCGTGATGGCCCGCGTCGGCGCGGCGCTCGGCCCGAGCGACCCGCGCGAGGCGGCGTCCGGCCTCGACGACGGCGCCCGGCTGCTCGGCAACCTCGAGGTCTCCGGCCTGAGCCCGTACGGCGCGCTCCCGTTCGGCGCCCTGCTGGCGCTGATGGTGGTCTTCCTCCTCACCGCCGGCAAGGGTCGCTGGGACGAGGACCCGGGCCGCGGGGAGCCGGTCAGCGACGACCGATCGGGGCCGTCACCGCGTCCGTGACCCGCACCAGGTCGTCGGGGGCGAGGCCCAGGTCCAGCCCGCGGCGTCCGCCGGAGACGTAGACCACCGGGTGCTCCAGCGCGCTCTCGTCGACGACCGTGGGATGGGCGCGGCGCTGGCCGATCGGCGAGATGCCGCCGACGACGTAGCCGGTGGCGCGCTCGGCCGCTGCCGGCGCGGCCATCGTGGCGCGCGAGCCGCCCAGCGCCCGGGCGAGGGCCTTGAGGTCGAGCTGGCCGGACACCGGGACCACCGCGACGGCCAGGGTGCCGTCGACCTCGGCCAGCAGGGTCTTGAAGACCTGGGCCGGGTCCAGGCCGAGGGCGGCCGCGGCCTCCAGGCCGAAGGACTCCGCGCGGGGGTCGTGCTCGTAGGGGTGCAGGGTGAAGGCGATCCCGGCCCGGGTCAGTGCCACGGTGGCCGGCGTCGCGCCGGTGCTCTTCCTCGCCACGGTCGTGATGGTGGCAGAGACGGGGTCAGTTCGGCGACCAGCGGGTGCGCGCCACCTCGGTGGCGGGCAGCGAGGCGATGACGTTCATCGCGCGCAGCTCGTGGCGCAGCAGGTCGGTGACCAGCACCAGGCGCTCGCCGGCGTCGGCGGCCTCGAGGAGCTCCTGGCGCTCCGACATCGGCAGCGGCGCGGTCGCGGCCAGCGTCCAGGAGAGGTACGTCGGGTCCTGCGGGAGCGTCCCGACCTGCGCGTCCAGGCCGAGGTCGGCCAGCATGGCGCGGTAGGCGGTGAAGGTCGCCCGGGCCTGCTCGAGCACCTCCTCGGAGACACCGTCGGTGGCCTCGGGCAGCTCGTGCACCTCCCCGACGGGGAAGTCGCCGGAGGTGTCGAGGCGGTCCAGGCCGATGCGGTCCAGCGCGACGACGACGATGTCGAAGGTCCCGTCGGGACGGGCCTCGACCTCGGTGAGCCGGACCCGGACGCCGACCCGGTAGAGCGACTGGGCGCCGTGGTCGCCGACCTCGTAGCCCTCGCGGATCCCGACCGTGCCGAACACCCGGTCGACGGGGTCCTCGATCTCCAGCAGGTGCGCGACGAGCGCGCGGTAGCGCTCCTCGAAGACCCGGAGCGGGATGCTCATGCCCGGGAAGAGGACCGCGTTGAGCGGGAACATCGGCAGCGTGGGTGTCACCTCCGGGACAGTAGCCCAGCCCACGTCCCAGCAGGCGTCGCGGGTTCGGTGCCGTGGTGGCGGGGCTCGTAGGATCGGGGCATGATTCGCCGGATCGACCTGCGGGGGGCCGCGAGCCCCGTCGACTATCGCGCCGCCGTGCCGCGCGCCGAGTTCGACGTCGAGGCCGCGACCCATGCCGTACGCCCGATCCTCGAGGACGTCCGCACCCGCGGCGTCGAGGCGATCCGCGAGCTCTCCGAGCGCTTCGACGGCGTGGCCGTCGACGACCTGCGGGTGCCCGTCGCGGTGATGACCGAGGCGCTGGCCAACCTCGACCCCGCCGTGCGCGCCGCTCTCGAGGAGTCGGTACGCCGGCTCAAGGCGACGTGCAGCGCCGAGCTCGAGACCGACGTGGTCACCGACCTCGCCCCGGGCGCCCGCGTGACGCACCGGATGGTGCCGGTGAACCGGGTCGGCCTCTACGTGCCCGGCGGCCTCGCGCCGCTGGTCTCCAGCGTGCTGATGAACGCCGTCCCGGCCCAGGTCGCCGGCGTCGGCTCGATCGCGCTCGCCAGCCCGCCGCAGGCGGAGTTCGGCGGCCTGCCGCACCCCAACATCCTGGCCGCGTGCGCCCTCCTCGGCATCGAGGAGGTCTACGCAGTCGGCGGCGCGCAGGCGATCGCGATGTTCGCCTACGGCGTCGGCGAGTGCGCGAAGGTCGACCTGGTCACCGGTCCGGGCAACATCTACGTCGTCACCGCCAAGCGCCTGCTCAAGGGCGAGATCGGCATCGACTCCGAGGCCGGCCCGACCGAGATCGCCGTCCTGGCCGACGACACCGCGGTGGCCGCCCACGTGGCCGCCGACCTGATCAGCCAGGCCGAGCACGACCCGCTCGCCGCGTCGGTGCTGGTCACCCCCTCCGAGCAGCTGGCCGACGACGTCCTGGTCGAGCTCGACAAGCAGGTCGCCGCGACCAAGCACGTCGAGCGGATCCGCACCGCCCTGGGCGGCTCGCAGTCCGGGATCGTGCTGGTCGACGACCTCGAGCAGGGCCTGGCGGTCGTGGACGCCTACGGCGCCGAGCACCTCGAGATCCAGACCGAGGACGCCTCGGCCTGGGCGGCGCGGGTCACCAACGCGGGCGCGATCTTCGTCGGCGCCCACGCCCCGGTCTCCCTCGGCGACTACTGCGCCGGGTCCAACCACGTGCTGCCCACCGGCGGCTGCGCCTGCCACTCCTCGGGGCTGTCGGTGCGCGCCTTCACCAAGTCGGTGCACGTCATCGACTACTCGCGCGAGGCGCTGGCCGAGGTGGCCGACCACGTGGTGACCCTCGCCGAGGCCGAGGACCTGCCCGGTCACGGTGCCGCGGTGCGCGCGCGCTTCGAGAGCTGAGGCCGCCGTGACCCAGACGAGCCCCACGGGGGAGAGGTCTGCCTGGCCGCCGCTCCGCGAGGAGCTGCGCGGCCTCGAGCCGTACGGCGCGCCGCAGCTCGACGTGCCGGTCCAGCTCAACACCAACGAGAACCCCTACGGCCCCTCGCCGGAGTGCATCGCCGACATCGCGACCGCCGTCGCACACGCGGCGAGCACGCTGAACCGCTACCCCGACCGGGAGTTCACCGAGCTGCGCACCGAGCTCGCGGCGTACCTCTCGCGCGACCTGTCCGGTCCCGGGCGGATCACGCCCGAGATGGTGTGGGCGGCGAACGGCTCCAACGAGGTCATGCTCCAGCTGCTCCAGGCCTTCGGCGGCCCGGGGCGCACGGCGCTGAGCTTCGCCCCGACGTACTCGATGTATCCGGAGTACGCCCGCGACACCCACACCCGCTGGGTGCAGGGCCGCCGCGAGGAGGACTTCTCCCTCGACCTCGACGCCGCGCGCGCCCTGATCGAGGCGGAGCGCCCCGGGGTCGTGCTGCTGCCCTCGCCGAACAACCCCACCGGCACCGCGCTGCCGCCCGAGGCGGTCGGCGTGCTGTGCGAGGCGGCGGCGTCCTATGAGCCCCAGGGCCTGGTCGTCGTCGACGAGGCGTACGGCGAGTTCCGCCGCGCGGGCACGCCCAGCGCGCTGGAGCTGCTGGGCACCCACCGCAACCTGGTGGTCAGCCGCACGATGAGCAAGGCCTTCGCGCTCGCCGGCGCCCGGCTGGGCTACCTGGCCGCGGACCCTGAGGTCCTCGACGCGGTGCGCCTGGTCCGGCTGCCCTACCACCTCTCCGCGGTGACCCAGGCGGTCGCGCTGGCCGCGCTGCGCCACGCCCCCGAGCTGCTCGGCAAGGTCGACGACCTGCGCGCCGAGCGCGACGCGTGCGTGGCCTGGCTGCGCGAGCAGGGCCTCACCGTCGCCGAGAGCGATGCGAACTTCGTGCTGTTCGGCACCTTCGCGGACCGCCACGCGGTCTGGCAGGGTCTGCTCGAGCGCGGGGTGCTGGTGCGCGAGACCGGGCCGCAGGGTTGGCTCCGCGTCTCGATCGGCACCCCGGAGGAGATGGCGTCCTTCCGCTCGGCCCTGACCGAGGTCATCGCCGCAGCACCCGACCCTCACGACCCGCACACCCTGGAGGCACCATGAGCAGGACCGCGCGCATCGAGCGGCAGACGAGCGAGTCGAAGGTCCTCGTCGAGGTGGACCTCGACGGCACCGGCAAGCACGACATCTCCACCGGCATCGGGTTCTACGACCACATGCTGACCGCGTTCGCGCGGCACTCGCTGGTCGACCTGACCGTGCAGTCCGAGGGCGACCACTGGATCGACGCCCACCACACCACCGAGGACACCGCGATCGCGCTCGGCCAGGCGCTGCGCCAGGCGCTGGGGGACAAGCGGGGCGTGCGCCGCTTCGGCGACGCCACCGTCCCGCTGGACGAGGCGCTCGTGCAGGCGGTCGTCGACGTCTCCGGGCGCCCCTACTGCGTGCACACCGGTGAGCCGGAGGGCCAGCAGTACGTCCAGCTCGGCGGCAGCACCCCGGCGTACCTCGGTTCGCTGACCCAGCACGTCTTCGAGACGCTCGCCTTCCACGGCCACTTCGCGCTGCACGTGCGGGTGCTCGCCGGGCGCGAGCCGCACCACATCGTGGAGACGCAGTTCAAGGCCTTCGCGCGCGCCTTCCGCGACGCCGTCGCGCTGGACCCCCGTGAGACGGGCGTCCCGAGCACCAAGGGTGCGCTCTGAGCGCCCGGAAGCGCGTCGTCGTCCTCGACTACGGCTCGGGGAACCTGCGCTCCGCCGTCCGCGCGGTCGAGCGGGCCGGCGCGGAGGTCACGCTGACGGCCGACCGCAAGGTCGCCCAGGACGCCGACGGCCTGCTGGTGCCCGGTGTCGGCGCGTACGCCGCCTGCATGGCGGGTCTGCGCGCGGTGCGCGGTCCCGAGCTGATCGGGCGCCGCCTCGCTGGCGGCCGTCCGGTGCTCGGCATCTGCGTGGGCATGCAGGTCCTGTTCGCCCGCGGCGTGGAGCACGGCGTCGAGACCGAGGGCTGCGACGAGTGGCCCGGCGTCGTCGAGCGCCTCCAGGCGCCGGTCGTGCCCCACATGGGCTGGAACACCGTCGAGGTCCCCGAGGGCTCGCGGCTGTTCGCGGGCATCGAGGACGAGCGGTTCTACTTCGTGCACTCCTACGGCGTGCGCGAGTGGACCCTGGAGACCAACGACCGCACCGAGGCACCGCGCGTGACCTGGTCCGAGCACGGCGGCGACCGCTTCGTCGCAGCCGTCGAGAACGGCCCGCTCTCCGCCACCCAGTTCCACCCCGAGAAGTCCGGGGACGCCGGCGCCGCGCTGCTGCGCAACTGGGTCCAGTCGCTCTGAGCGACCGGCCCGGCCCGCCGCGCGTCGTACCGTCCCCGCCCCGTCACGAGTCCGAAGAAGGAACCATGAGCGACTACCTCCAGCTGCTGCCCGCCGTCGACATCACCGAGGGGCAGGCCGTCCAGCTCGCCCAGGGTGTCGCGGGCTCCGAGCGCGCGTACGGCGACCCGATCGCCGCCGCCCTGCGCTGGCAGGAGGCCGGGAGCGAGTGGCTGCACCTGGTGGACCTCGACGCCGCCTTCGGCCGCGGCAGCAACCGCGAGCTCCAGGCGCGGATCGTCGGTGCGCTGGACATCGACGTGGAGATGAGCGGCGGCATCCGCGACGACGAGTCGCTCGAGGCCGCGCTGGCCACGGGCTGTCGCCGGGTCAACATCGGCACCGCGGCGCTCGAGAAGCCCGAGTGGTGCGCCAAGATCATCGCCGAGCACGGCGACCGGATCGCGATCGGCCTCGACGTGCGCGGCACGACGCTCGCCGCGCGCGGCTGGACCAAGGACGGCGGCGACCTCTACGAGACCCTCGCCCGCCTCGACTCCGAGGGCTGCGCGCGCTACGTCGTCACCGACGTCAACAAGGACGGCATGCTCCAGGGGCCGAACCTGCAGCTGCTGCGCGACGTCTGCGCCGCCACCGACGCCCCGGTGATCGCCTCCGGCGGGGTCACCGAGCTCTCCGACATCGAGGCGCTCATGGAGCTGGTGCCGCTCGGCGTCGAGGGCGCCATCGCCGGCACCGCGCTCTACGAGGGCCGCTTCACCCTCGAGGACGCCCTGGCGCTCACGCTCCCGGCCTCGCGGCGCGCGCGATGAGCCTCGCGGTGCGGGTGATCCCGTGCCTCGACGTCGACGCCGGTCGGGTGGTCAAGGGGATCAACTTCCGCGAGCTGCGCGACGCCGGCGACCCGGTCGAGCTGGCGCGCACCTACGACGCCGAGGGCGCCGACGAGCTGACCTTCCTCGACATCTCCGCCTCCCACGAGGGACGCGCCACGACGATGGACATCGTCTCGCGCACCGCCGAGGAGGTCTTCATCCCGCTGACCGTCGGTGGCGGCGTCTCCTCGGTCGCCGACGTGGACCGGCTGCTGCGCGCCGGCGCCGACAAGGTCGCGGTCAACACCGCCGCGATCCGCCGTCCCGAACTGGTCGCCGAGATCGCCGACCGCTTCGGCAACCAGGTCCTGGTCCTCTCCGTCGACGCCCGCCGCGCCGCCGGCACGGACTCCGGCTTCGAGGTCACCACCCACGGCGGCCGGAAGTCCGCCGGGATCGACGCCCTGGAGTGGGCGGCACGCGCCGCCGAGCTCGGCGCGGGGGAGATCCTGCTCAACGCGATGGACGCCGACGGCACCGAGGACGGCTTCGACCTCGACCTGATCCGCGCCGTACGCCGCGAGGTGTCGATCCCGGTGATCGCCTCCGGCGGCGCCGGCCGTGCCGAGCACTTCGCCCCGGCCATCGACGCCGGCGCCGACGCCGTGCTCGCCGCCACCGTCTTCCACTTCGGCAAGGTCCGGGTCCGCGAGGTCAAGGAAGCGCTGGTCGCCGGCGGTCATCCCGTGCGCTGAGACGCCTCGCAACGGGGGGCCTGGACGCAGCTGCCCAGGTGGTGCGCGCGTCGCGCGTCGGCTCGCGATGTGGCCCGAGGACATCGAGGAGGAGATCCGCGCGTCCCTCAGGGCCTTCGCCCGTGCCGATCTCGGCGCCCGCCGGCTCGAGGACTGACTGCCCCCGCGTCCGCCGTGCGACCAGGCGCCGCTCGGGCAGCGGTCTGCCCCGCCAGCGGGGTGCTGGCGGGGGCTGTGACCGGCTGTGGACGGGCGGAGCGCTCCTACGCGTCGGGCGGGTGCGCGGTGAGGAGTCGGGTGCTGCCGCGGTCCTTGACGAGGTGGAGGCCGTGGGGTGAGCGCCAGAGGTAGCTGGCCGCGTCGGTCTTGTCGTAGGTCCAGGCCGTGTGGGTCTTGGCCCGGTGATGTCGCCGGCACAGCGGCGTCAGGTTGCACGAGCACGTCGGGCCGCCTGCGCCATGGGCGACGACGTGGTCGGTGTCGCAGCGCCTCGCTGGGCGTTCGCACCACGGGAAGGCGCACGCCGGGTGGGTCAGTCGGGTCTGCTCGACCAGCCGGTCCGGCACGACGTACGCCTCGGTGTGGTGGTGGGCGTCGAGGTCGATGACGGGCTTGATCACGACCTGGGCGTCGCCGTTGCACCAGTCGCGGACCTGCTCGGTCGACACGATCGACGGGTCTCCTCGACCCTTGCGATGCCGGGCTCGCCGCCGAGGGCTGCGTCGGAGAGGTGGACGTGGATGACGATCTGGCGTGGCCTCGCTACAGCGGCTGCGCCGTCACCTGCCTCGGCACGGAGGTCGAACGCGAGCTGCCGGCGCGCGAGCTCCCCGGCGGCCATGGAGCGGCGTACGTCGAGCGACTCGGTCGAGCCGAGTGCCGCGAGCTCCTCGGCGCCCTGGCGGATCGCGGTGTCGAGGTCGAGCGCGTCGGCCAGGTCCAGCTCGCCCTCCACCCGAACGGTGCCGTCGTGGGTGGCCTCACTCGTGTGGACGTCGAAGCAACGCCGGTCGGCGGCTTCGCGGCGGCGCTTCTCCGCTGCCTCGGGGTCGAACGTCACGCGGGCGTGCTCGACGAGCCGCTCGATCGCAGCCCAGCCGACCTTCCCGACGACGCCGGCCAGTTGGCGGTCGACGAACTCGGCTCCGTCGAGGGGGAGCGTGGTGGTCAGCTGCGCGAGTCGGCGGCCCTTCCAGACCGGGACCACACCGGCACGGACCAGCTTCCAGGTGCGCTTCAGGCGGTGCGCCAGCTCGAGGGCGTCGCCGACCAAGGCCCGCGCGGAGTCAGAGGACATCCCGAGCGCGGCGCCGAACTCCAGGAGAGCGAACTCGGCCACCAGCGGCGTTCCTTCACCGGCGAGCGGGACGGCGAGCTCACCGAACACCAGTCCGCTGCTCGGGACCGGGTCGGAGACCGTCTCCTCCGGGTGCATCGACGCCCACACCAGGGCGGCCTCCAAGAGCATCACCTCGCCTCGCTGCACCGCAGCCCGCTGCTCCTGCGCGAACGCCAGCACGGCGGCTGGGGTGTCGCAGTCGGGGAGCTCCGAGGAGGCCATGCCTCATCTTACTCGAACACACGTTCGAAGACAAGGGTCCGGCGGAATCTGAAGGTGAAGACCTTCCGGATCGCCGGGGCCGCCGCCGGCGCCGTCCCAGCACCTTCAGCGCCATGCGCGGCTTCGCGGCTGGCCCAGACGGCCGGGCGGCGCCCGGCTCAGTCCGCTGTGCAGACGTAGAGCTGGAGCTCGGCATCTGCGGTGAACGGGGCGCGGGACCAGTCGCCGAAACGTTCGACGACTCGGAGACCGCCGAGCGTGAGCAGCAGCGGCAGCTCCTGGGGGAAGATGCTCCTCATCACGAGCGGCGCGACGACGAAGTCGGCCTCTGCATCGGTCGAGAAGTACCACGTTCCGGCAGTGACCTGCGCGGCGGCGTCGTAGGTCTCCTCGACATCGACGTGCACGACGCCGCGATCCGGATCCACGAACGACAGCTCGTCGCGTCTGCGTCGCACGCCGTCGGCCCGGGCGAGCATGAGCACGCTCGGGTTGAAGACGTCGAAGACGAGCCGCGCCCCCGGCGCCAGGTGGCGTCGCACCGACCGGAGGCACCCCACGAGGTCGTCAGCCCCTTGAAGATGGAGCAGGGAGTTGGCGGCGATGAACACGAGGTCGAACGTCCGACCCAGGTCGAAGTCGCGCATGTCGCCCTGCAGCCACTCCACCGCCACTCCGCGCGCGATCGCCTTTCGTCGAGCCTCCGTGAGCATCTGCGGCGAGAGATCCAGGCCCGTGCACGGATGACCGGCGGAGGCGATCGGGATCAGCTTGTGTCCGGTCCCGCACCCAAGCTCCAGGACACGCCCGCCGTGCCGGTCAGCCTCGGCGCCGTAGAAGTCGAGGGATTGCTTGCCCCCGGGAAACAATCGGTCGTACAACCTCGCGTCCGAGTAGAACTGCTCGCTCATGCGGTCGCCTCCTTCCCACGGACAGCGTCGGCCGACCCGCGCCGGCCCGGCAACCTCCTCAGCAGACCACCCCCACCCATGACCCCGCTGTCGCCGGGTACCGGGGACGGATGATGACGACGACGCCTCCTGCACCCGAGCCCGATGTCGTGCCGTCCGACCCGGAGCCCGACGTGGTGCCCTCCCCGATGCCCGCGCCGCAGCCCGGCGAGGACCCGGGCGTGCCGCCGGCGCCCGGACCCGACACCGAGCCGGCCCCGGTCTGAGCCGGGCCTCTAGCCCTCGACCCCGAGCACACAGCCGGGGTTGAGGATCCCGCGCGGGTCGAGCGCGCCCTTGACCGCGCGCGACATGGCCTGCGTGCCCGGGTCCAGCTCGCGGCGCAGCCAGTCGCGCTTGAGCCGCCCGACGCCGTGCTCGCCGGTGATCGTGCCGCCCAGGTCCAGCGCGGCGGCGGTGATCGCCTCGAACGCGCGGTGGCACGCGGCGAGCCCGTCGGGCGAGCCGTCGTGGACGAGGGTGGGGTGCATGTTGCCGTCGCCGGCGTGGCCGAAGACGCCGATCGTGATGCCCTCGCGCGCCGCGATCTCCTCGATGCGCCGGATCAGCTCGACGATCCGCGAGCGCGGCACACAGACGTCGTCGAGCAGCCAGCTGCCGAGCCGCTCGAGCGCGGGGAGCGCCTGACGGCGGGCCTCGAGCAGGGCGTCGGACTCCGCGTCGTCCTCGGCGACCGCCACGTCGGTGGCGCCGTGCTCGGTGCAGGTGCGTCCCGCGGCGGCGACCGTCGCCGCGGCGTCCGCGTCGTCGGCCTGGAGCAGCAGCATCGCGGCCGGGTCCCCGAGCCCCATGCCGGTCAGTGAGTCCACGGCGCGCAGCGTCGTGCGGTCCATCACCTCCAGCATCGACAGCGGGGCGGCGAGGAGCGCGTGCACCGCCGCGCCGGCGGCCTCCAGGGAGGCGAAGGCCGCCACGACCGTCCGGGCGGGAGCGGGCGCGGGGAGCAGGCGGACGGTGATCTCGGTGATCACCCCGAGCGTGCCCTCCGAGCCCACCAGCAGGCGGGTGAGGTCGTAGCCGGCGACGCCCTTGGCGGTACGCCGGCCGGGCCGGGCGACCGTGCCGTCGGCCAGCACGACCTCCAGGCCGAGCACGAAGTCGCCGGTCACGCCGTACTTCAGGCAGCACATGCCACCGGCGTTGGTGGCGACGTTGCCGCCGATCGTGGAGAAGGCCACGCTGCCCGGGTCCGGCGGGTAGAAGAGCCCGGCGGCGCGCGCCGCGGCACGCAGGTCCGCAGTCACCACACCGGGCTGGACGACCGCCAGCCGCTCGACGGGGTCCAGGTCGAGCACCCGGTCCATCCGGGCGGTGCTGAGCACCACGCTCCCGGCCGGGGCCTGGGCGCCGCCGCTGAGCCCGCTCCCGGCACCCCGCGGTACGACGGGGACCCGGTGCTCGTGGGCCAGGGCGAGGGCCGCGGCGACGTCGGCGGTGGTCCGGGGGCGCAGCAGGCCCGACGGCGCGCCGCCGGACCCCGACGCGTCGCCGGCGTGCGCGGCGACGACGTCGGGGTCCTCGACGTACAGGTCGGGCCCCAGGGAGGCGAACGGCGAGCCGGACGACGTCACCGCGCGCACCCCTGCGAGGTCATTTGACCGCGAGCTCGCCGAGCTCGGACCAGCCGGTGCCGGGGACCTCGGTGCTGACGATCCGCGGCGTCTCGACGAGGTACGGCGGCAGCTCGCGCTGCGCCGCCTTGAAGTGCTCCGAGGACACGTGCACGCCGCCGGCGTCGCCGTCGGTGAACGCCTCGGTCAGGACGTACTCGTTCGGGTCGTCGAGGCTGCGCGACCAGTCGAACCACAGGCACCCGTCCTCGGCGCGGGTGGCCTCGGTGAAGGAGCGGGAGATCTCGGGCCAGTTCTCGGCGTGCTCGGGCTTGATGCGGAACTTCGCGGTGATGAAGATCAAGGCTGCTCCTCGGCAGGTGGGACGGGGGGATCCGACCTTAGCCAGCCCCCGCCGGGCTCGGCCACAGCCCGTCGCGCCCGGCGACCGCGGCCACCTCCCGGGCGGCGCTGCGGCCTCCCTGGCGACCGCGTCGTCGGTACGCCGGAATACGGTGGCGAGAGGCCCGGTTGGGCCCCGAGGCGGCCAGCGCGGCAGCCGACGGCACGGACAGGAGCAGGGTGAGCGAGGAGCACGGCACGCGACGCGACACGAGCGGCACGACCTGGGCGGGTTTCCGGGTCCTCGGGGTGGCGATCCGCCGCGAGCCCGTGGTCTTCACGCTCTCCACCCTGGGCAGCGTGCTGTTCGGCGCGCTCACGGTGGCCGACGCCTGGGTGCTCGGCTGGGCCACGGACCACGCCGTCCTGCCCGCCTTCGAGACCGGCGAGATCGGCCCCGGGATGCTGGTGGCCGTCGTCGCGCTGTTCCTCGGCGTGGCCCTGCTGCGCGCGGTCGGCATCGTCGCGCGGCGCCTGGGCGCCGGCATCATGCAGTACCGCATGCAGGCCCACACCCGCCGCGCCGTGACCCGCCAGTACCTCGCGCTGCCGATGGAGTGGCACCAGCGCCACCCGACCGGCCAGCTGCTCTCCAACGCCAACTCCGACGTCGAGGCCGCGTGGGCGCCGATCGCGCCGCTGCCGATGGCCGTCGGCACCCTGGCGATGATGGTGATCGCGGTCGCCCAGATGCTCCTCGCCGACCTGGTGCTCGCCGTGGTCGGCCTGCTGGTGTTCCCGGCCGTCGTGCTCGCCAACCTCGTCTACCAGCGCCTCGCCTCCCCGCTGATGACGCGTGCCCAGCAGCTGCGCGCGGAGCTGAGCGAGATCGCCCACGAGTCCTTCGACGGCGCGCTCGTGGTCAAGACGCTGGGTCGGGAGAGCGAGGAGACCGCCCGGTTCGCGGCGGTCGCCGAGGAGCTGCGCGAGGTCAACACGCGTGCCGGCCGGATCCGCGCGGCGTTCGACCCGACGCTGGCGGCGCTGCCCAACCTCGGCGTCCTCGTCGTGCTCGCCCTCGGCGTCTCGCGCGTCGTGAGCGGTGCGAGCGACGCCGGCGCGGTGGTCACCGTGGCCTACCTGCTCACCATCGTCTCCTTCCCGATCCGCTCGATCGGCTGGCTCCTCGGGGAGTTCCCCCGCAGCGTCGTCGGCTACGACCGGGTCAGCTCGGTGCTCGCCGCCACCGGGAGCATGGAGTACGGCGAGCAGCGGCTCCCCGCGGGCGCGGGCGCCCGCCTCGAGCTCGAGGGCGTCGGGTTCGCCTACGACCCCCACCAGCCGCTGCTGCGCGAGGTGACGCTGTCCGTGGAGCCGGGGCGCACGGTCGCCCTGGTCGGCGCGACGGCGTCCGGCAAGAGCACCCTGACGACGCTGGTCGCCCGGCTCGTCGACCCCGACTCAGGCCGGGTCCTGCTGGACGGCACCGACGTGCGCGACCTGGACCGCGGCGAGCTCGCCCGCTCGGTCGCGGTGGTGCCGCAGACCGCGTTCCTCTTCGACGACACGGTGCGCGACAACGTGACCCTCGGCCTCGACGTCTCCGACGAGGAGGTGTGGGCCGCGCTGCGCGCCGCGCAGGCCGACGGCTTCGTCGCGGCGCTCCCGCAGGGCCTCGACACCCCGCTCGGCGAGCGCGGCGCGTCGCTGTCCGGCGGCCAGCGCCAGCGGATCTCCCTGGCCCGCGCCCTCGTGCGCCGCCCCCGGCTGCTGGTGCTCGACGACGCCACCTCGGCCGTCGACCCGGAGGTCGAGGCGCGCATCCTGGCTGCGCTGCGCCGCGACAGCGCCGGCGCGAGCCTGCTGGTCGTGGCCTACCGCAAGGCCACCATCGCCCTGGCCGACGAGGTCGTCCACCTGGCCGACGGTCGCATCGTCGACCGCGGCACCCACGCCGAGCTGCTGTCCCGCAGCGCCGCCTACGCCGAGCTGGTCAACGCCTACGAGGCCGACCCCGAGGCCCAGCCCGCAGGGGAGCGGTCATGAGCGACACCCGCCGCACCAGCGGCACCACGATGAGCACCGGCGAGGACATCGGCGCGTTCGAGACCGTGCGCCGCGGCATCGCCTACTCCCCGCAGCTGCTCGAGGGGATCCGCGGCACGCTCGTGCTGGCCGTGGTCGCCTCCGTCGGCCAGGTCGTCGTGCCGATCGCGGTCCAGCAGACCATCGACCGCGGCCTCAACGGCCCCGACGGCCCGGACACCTCGTTCGTCGTGGTGATGGCGCTCGTCGCCGCGCTCGCGCTGGTGGTGACCAGCGTGGCGTCGTACGCCATGACCGCGCGCCTGTTCCGCACCTCCGAGCGCGGCCTGGCCGTGCTGCGTACCCGTGCCTTCCGCCACGTCCACGACCTGCCGATGCTCACCCAGAACACCGAGCGCCGCGGCGCCCTGGTCTCCCGGGTGACCAGCGACGTCGACCAGGTCAGCCAGTTCCTCACCTACGGCGGCCTGCTGCTGGTGGTGAGCGTCGGCCAGGTGGTGCTCGCCACCGTCGTGATGCTCTTCTACAGCTGGCAGCTCGCACTCGTGGTGTGGATCTGCTTCGCCCCGCTCTTCCTCAGCCTGCGCTACTTCCAGCGCAAGCTCTCCGACGCCTACGGCACCGTGCGCCGCCAGGTCGGCATCACCCTCTCCGCGATCGCCGAGCCGGTCGTCGGCGCCGCCGTCGTGCGCTCGTACGCCGTGGAGGGGCGCACCCAGCGCCGCATCGACGACGCGATCGCCGCGCACCAGGCGGCGAGCACCCGCGCCCAGGGCATCACCGCGTTCTCGTTCTCCCTGGGCGGCATCTCCGCCGGCCTCGCCAACGCCGGCGTGCTGGTGATCGGCATCCTGCTCGGCTTCGCCGGGGAGATCACCGCGGGGGAGGTGCTGGCCTTCGCGTTCCTGGTCACGCTGTTCGTCGGACCCGTGCAGACCGGCACCCAGATCATCACCGACGCCCAGAACGCCATCGCCGGCTGGCGCCGCGTCGTCGGCATCCTGGACACCCCCGCCGACCTCGTCGACCCGGGCCCCGAGGGCCACACGCTGCCGTCCGGCCCGATCGACGTGCGCTTCGAGCACGTCACCTTCGCCTACCCCGGCGGCCCGCCGGTGCTGCGCGACATCGACCTGTCGATCGCCGCCGGCACCCGCGTCGCGATCGTGGGGGAGACCGGCTCGGGCAAGTCCACCTTCGCCAAGCTGCTCACCCGCCTGATGGACCCCACCGAGGGCGCGGTGCTGCTCGACGGCGTCGACGTGCGCACGATCGCGGCCTCCTCGCTGCGGCGCAGCGTGGTGCTGGTGCCCCAGGAGGGGTTCCTCTTCGACGACACCCTCGCCGCCAACGTGCGCTACGGGCGCCTGGACGCCACCGAGGAGCAGATCCGGGCCAGCGCGGCCGAGCTCGGCCTCGCCGACTGGCTCGACGCGCTGCCGCAGGGCCTCGAGACGCGGGTCGGCCAGCGCGGGGAGTCGATCTCCGCCGGCGAGCGCCAGCTCGTGGCACTGCTGCGCGCCCACCTGGCCGACCCCGACCTGCTGGTCCTCGACGAGGCGACCAGCGCCGTCGATCCCGCCCTGGAGATGCGCATCGGGCGCGCCCTGGAGCGGCTGATGTCGGGGCGCACCTCCGTCACGATCGCCCACCGCCTCTCGACCGCGGAGAGCGCCGACGAGGTGATCGTGGTCGACCGCGGTCAGGTGGTGCAGCGCGGGCCGCACGCCGTCCTGGCCGCCGAGCCCGGCTCGGTGTACGCCGGACTGCACGCCTCCTGGGTGGCCCAGCACGGTGTGGGGTGACGGTGGGATGATGGGGGACATGCCCCTCGACCCCGCCGTCGCCGCCCGTCTCAAGCGCTCCGCCGACGGGCTGGTCCCCGCAGTCGTCCAGCAGTACGACACCGGCGCGGTGCTCATGCTCGGCTGGATGGACGACGAGGCGCTTGCCCGCACGCTGAGCACCGGACGCGCGACGTACTGGTCGCGCTCGCGCCAGGAGTACTGGGTCAAGGGCGACACCTCCGGGCACGTGCAGCACGTCAAGGAGGTGCGCCTGGACTGCGACGGCGACACCCTGCTCCTCCAGGTCGACCAGGTCGGCGCCGCCTGCCACACCGGCGATGCCACCTGCTTCGACGCCGACCTGCTGCTGGGGACGCCGTGACCTCGCCCCGTCCCCGCGCCCGCCGCACCTTCGGCCCCGTCGTCCTCCTCGGACTGGCCGGCGCCGGGCTCGCGGCGTTCGCGAGCACCAAGCAGTGGGCCCGCATCGACGCGGGCTCCACCGGGGCCGCGTTCACCCCGATGTCCGACAGCGCGGGGGAGTCGCCGCTCGCGGCGTCCCTGTCGCTCGTCGTGCTCGCCTGCTGGGGCGTGGTGCTGGTCACCCGGGGAGTCGTACGCCGTGCCGTCCTCGCGCTCTCCGTGCTCGCCGCGGCGGGCACCGTGGTGACGGTCGCCGTCGGGTGGAGCCAGACCGCCGAGCCGCTGCGCGAGGCGCTGGACGCCGTCGGCCTGGGCGGCTCGGTCTCCCACAGCTGGTGGTGGGCCGCGGCGCTGGCCGGCGCCCTGCTCACGCTGGCCGCGGGCGTCGCCGGCCTGCGCGTCGTACGCGCCTGGCCGGAGATGGGCAGGCGCTACGACGCCCCCACCGGAGGGCCGGTCACCGAGGCCGAGAAGCCGGTGGAGGAGCAGAGCAGCATCGACCTGTGGAAGGCGATGGACGAGGGGCGCGACCCGACCGCGTGAGGCCCGGAGCGGGTCAATACACTGAGCCCGCACCACCGAGACCACCGAGCGCGAGCACGAGCACGAGGAGCATGCATGTCCGCCAGCCACGGCAACACCCCCGCAGCCTGGACGGGCGTCACCGTCGCCATGGCCGGAATCCTGATCGGCTGCGTCGGACTGCTCTTCGACCCCGTCAAGATGCCGGTCTTCTGGATCGGCCTCGTGGTGACGTTCCTGGGCCTGGTGGTCTTCCTCGTCATGGACAAGATGGGTCTGCACGAGGACTGAGCGAAGGGCCCCCGGCCGGCCACCGGCCGGTCGGAGGGCCACCGAACGACCGGGAGGTCGCGTGAGCGTCGTCGGACCGGCTGGACCGGGCGTGGCCGCCTCGCGCGCCGCCCGGATGCGGGCCCCGCTGCTCACGATCGCAGCCCTGGGCGCGACCACCGTCGCCCTGCACCTGCGCGACCCGCACGCCTCCGGCAGCTGGGGCTTCTGCCCGTCGGCTGCCCTGGGCTTCGCCTGCCCCGGGTGTGGCGGCCTGCGCGCGGTCAACGACCTGACCCGCCTCGACGTGGCCGCGGCCGCCTCGAGCAACCTGGCCTTCGTGGTCGCACTGCCGTTCCTGCTCGCCGGGCTCGGCGTGTGGACGCTGCGCCGCTGGCGCGGCAGCCCTCCGATGGGCCTGCCCGGGCCGCGGCTGCGCGTCGCCGGCTACGTCGCGTCGGCACTGCTGGTGGTCTTCACCGTGGTGCGGAACCTGCCGGCCGGCGCCTGGCTGGCTCCCTGACGCGCCGGGACCCGTGGGTCCCGGCGGTCTCGGCGAGGATCAGCTGAACTCGTTGGTGTAGCTGATGTCGATGACGCCGGTGCCGATCAGGATCCAGTACACGACGCTGAGGACGATCCCGGCGATGCCGAGGATGACGCCCCACTTCGCGAGGCCCTCGCCCTTCTTGGCGCCGTGGGACTCGCGGATCTCCTTCTTGCCCAGCTGGCCGAAGACGATGCCGAGGATCGAGAAGATGAAGCAGCCCCAGAAGCAAGGCACGACGCCGATGATGCCCAGCACCAGGCCGGCGACGGCCATGCCGGAGTTCTTCGGAGGCATCGCATCCCCGTAGGGCGGCTGCGGCGCGCCGTACGACGGGGGCGGGGGCTCGGAATAGCTCACAGCGATCGTTCTCCTCGGTGCTGGCCGGGACGCTCCCGGCCGACTCCGGTGAACGTACCGCCTCTCGGGCCGATCAAACCTCGCTCGCCGTCGGGTGAGAGGATCGCGTGGTGCTGACCCCAGACCGTGTTGGAGGCGCCATGACGGTGCTCGAGCAGATCATCGCCGGCGTGCGCGAGGACCTCGCCGCGCGCGAGGCGCTCCGCCCGCTCGCCGACGTCCGGGCCGCACTGGCCGACGTGGACGCGCCTCTGGACCCGATGCCCCGCCTGCGCGCCGCCGAGAGCTCGGTGATCGCGGAGGTCAAGCGCAGCAGCCCCAGCAAGGGCCACCTCGCCGAGATCGCCGACCCCGCCTCGCTGGCCCGCGAGTACGCCGCCGGCGGGGCCGCCGCGATCAGCGTGCTCACCGAGCAGCGCCGCTTCTCCGGCAGCCTGGCCGACCTGGAGGCGGTGCGCGCCGCCGTGGACGTCCCGGTGCTGCGCAAGGACTTCATCGTCACCAGCTACCAGCTCGTGGAGGCCCGCGCGGCCGGCGCCGACCTCGCGCTGCTGATCGTCGGCGCGCTCGACGACGACACCCTGCGCCGGCTCCACGACGAGGCCCGTGAGCTCGGGCTGACCCCGCTCATCGAGGTCCACGACGAGGCCGAGACCGAGCGCGCGGTCGCCCTGGGCGCCGAGCTCGTCGGCGTCAACAACCGCAACCTCAAGACCCTCGAGGTCGACAACGACACCTTCGCCCGGCTCGCGCCCCTGATCCCGGACGACCGGGTCAAGGTCGCCGAGTCCGGCGTCTTCGGCGTCTCCGACGTGCAGCAGTTCGTCGACGCCGGCGCTCGCGCCGTCCTCGTGGGCGAGGCACTCGTCAAGGACGGCGACCCGCGCGCGGCCGTCGCCGCCATGACCGGCCTGCGGGCCGGCGACCACATCACTGCCCCGGGAGGCAACCGGTGACCACCCACCCCGAGCACACCACGTCCTTCGACGCCGACGCGCGCGGCTGGTTCGGCGGCCCGGAGACCGGCTGGGGCGGGCGGTTCATGCCCGAGGCGCTGATCGCCGCCCTCGACGAGCTCACCGTGGCGTGGCAGGAGTCGATGGCCGACCCGACCTTCGTGGCGGAGTTCGACACCATCCTGCGCGAGTACGGCGGCCTGCCCAGCCCGCTGTACCACGCCGAGCGGCTCTCGGAGAAGGTCGGCTGCCGGATCCTGCTCAAGCGCGAGGACCTCAACCACACCGGCGCCCACAAGATCCGCAACGTCCTCGGCCAGGCGCTGCTGACCAAGCGGATGGGCAAGACCCGGGTCATCGCCGAGACCGGCGCCGGCCAGCACGGCGTCGCCAGCGCGACGGCCGCGGCGTACTTCGGGCTGGACTGCACCGTCTACATGGGCGCCGTCGACACCCGCCGCCAGGCGCTCAACGTCGCCCGCATGCACCTGCTCGGCGCCAAGGTCGTCCCGGTGGAGGCCGGCTCCGCGACCCTCAAGGACGCCATCAACGAGGCGCTGCGCGACTGGGTCAGCAGCGTCGACCACACCGCCTACCTCTTCGGCACCGCGGCCGGACCGCACCCGTTCCCGAGCATGGTCCGCGACTTCACCCGCGGCATCGGCGACGAGGCCCGCGCCCAGTGCCTCGAGCGGTACGGCGTGCTGCCGGACGCGATCGCGGCGTGCGTGGGCGGCGGCTCCAACGCCATCGGCCTGTTCGCGGCCTTCCTCGACGACCCCGAGGTCGCGATCTACGGCTTCGAGGCGGCCGGCGACGGCGTGGACACCCCGCGCCACGCCGCCACGCTGCACTCCGGTGCCCGCGGCGTCCTGCACGGCGCGCGCACCTTCGTGCTCCAGGACGCCGACGGCCAGACGGTGGAGTCCCACTCGATCTCCGCCGGCCTGGACTACCCCGGCGTGGGCCCGCAGCACGCGCACCTGTCGGCGACCGGGCGGGCGACGTACCGGCCGGTGACCGACACCGAGGCGATGGACGCGCTGCACCTGCTCAGCCGCACCGAGGGCATCATCCCGGCGATCGAGTCCTCGCACGCGATCGCCGGCGGGCTGAAGGTGGCCGCGGAGCTGGCCACGGAGAAGGGCCCCGACGCGACGGTGCTGATCAACCTCAGCGGTCGCGGCGACAAGGACATGGGGACCGTCGTCGAGTGGTTCGGACTCGGCAACCCCGACGAGGTCACGGAGGAACCGGCCAAGTGAGCACCCGCCCCACCTTCGACAAGGCCCGCGGCGAGGGCCGCGCCGCGCTGGTCGGCTACCTGCCCGCCGGGTTCCCCGACGTCCCCGGCGGCATCGACGCGATCAAGGTGATGGTCGACTCCGGCTGCGACGTCATCGAGATCGGCCTGCCCTACACCGACCCGGTGATGGACGGCCCCACGATCCAGGCCGCCGCGCTGCAGGCGCTGGAGAACGGCTGCCGCACCGCCGACGTGCTGCGCACCGTCGAGGCGGTCGCCGCGACCGGCACCCCCACGCTGGTGATGACCTACTGGAACCCGGTCGAGGCGTACGGCGTCGAGCGGTTCGCCGCCGACCTGTCCTCCGCCGGGGGAGCGGGCCTGATCACCCCCGACCTCACGCCGGACTTCGCGCCGGAGTGGATCGCCGCCGCCGACGCCCACGACCTCGACAAGGTCTTCCTGGTCGCGCCGTCCTCCACCGAGGACCGGGTCGCGATGACGACCGCCGCCTGCCGCGGCTTCGTCTACGCCACCGCCGTGATGGGCGTGACCGGCGCCCGCAGCACCACCAGCGACCTCGCCGGGCCGCTGGTCGCCCGCACCAAGGCGGCGATCGAGGCCCAGGGCACCGGCCTGCCGGTCGGCGTGGGCCTCGGCGTCAGCACCGGCGACCAGGCCGCCGAGGTCGCCTCCTACGCCGACGGCGTCATCGTGGGCTCGGCGTTCGTGCGCGCCCTGCTCGACCACCCCGACGACCGGGCGGCCGGCCTGCGGGCCCTGGGCGCGCTCGTCGAGGAGCTGGCGGAGGGAGTGCGCCGGGGTGCGTAGGACCAGGACCCTCCGAGGTGCCGCAGCCGCGGTCGCCGCGGCACTCCTCGTGCTCACCTCCTGCGGCAGCGAGGCCGCCCCGGCCGGGGAGCCCACCGGCACCGCGGTGGAGCCGCCGTTCGACGTCGCGGCCACCACGCTGACCGACACCGACGGCCGCCCGTTCAGCCTCGCCCAGGACACCGAGGACCCGCTCACGCTGGTCTTCTTCGGCTACACCCGCTGCCCGGACGTCTGCCCCGCGGTGATGTCCACGATCACCTCGGCGCTCACCCGCCTCGACGAGGAGGACCGCGAGCAGGTCCAGGTGGTCTTCGTGACCACCGACCCCTCGCGCGACGACGCCGAGACGCTGCGCCGCTACCTCGACCGCTTCGACGAGGACTTCGTCGGCGTCACCGGGGAGCTCGAGGACATCGGCGCGCTCGCCGAGTCCGTCGGGGTCTTCGTCGCCGGCGCCGAGGAGCTCGCGTCCGGCGGCTACGACCTGGGCAGTCACGGCGCCCAGGTGATCGCGGTGGACCAGGACGGCCAGGCCCCGATGTACTGGGGTCAGGACACCTCGTCGGCGGACTACGCCCACGACATCGAGCTGCTTGTGGGAGACCAGTGATCGAGCACCTGGCGGGCCTCGCCCCGACCGTGACCGCGCACGCGCCGACCCTGTGGGCGATCCCGAGCCCCGACAACGGGGTGTGGCACCTCGGACCGGTGCCGATCCGGGGCTACGCGATCGCGATCATCCTCGGCATCGTCGCCGCGATCTGGATCGGTGAGCGCCGCTGGGTCGCCCGGGGCGGACGCCCCGGCGAGGTCCAGGACCTCGCGATCTGGGCGGTGCCCTTCGGCCTGGTCGGTGCCCGGCTCTACCACGTGGCCACCGACCACAGCCTGTACTTCGGCGAGGGGGAGAACCCCTGGTCCGCGCTCTACGTGTGGCAGGGCGGGCTCGGCGTCTGGGGCGGGATCGCCGGCGGCGTCCTCGGCCTCGCGATCGGGGCCCGGGTGATGGGCATCCGGCTCGTCCCGCTGCTCGACGCGCTCGCCCCCGGCGTCCTGGTGGCGCAGGCGATCGGACGCTGGGGCAACTGGTTCAACCAGGAGCTCTTCGGCAAGCCCACCGACCTGCCCTGGGCGCTCTCGGTCAGCGACACCACCGCCGTCAACGCCGGCTACCCGCCGGGCACGACGTTCCACCCGACGTTCCTCTACGAGAGCCTGTGGAACCTCGCCGCGTTCGCCCTGGTGATCTGGCTGGACCGGCGCCTGCGCCTGGGCCACGGCCGGGTCCTGGCCCTCTACGTGATGGCCTACACCGCCGGGCGGGGCTGGATCGAGATGCTGCGCATCGACTCCGTCGAGCTCGACGACGTCCTCGGCCTGCGCTTCAACGTGTGGACCTCGATCGTGCTGTTCCTCGCCGCCGCGGTCTACTTCGTCGTCAGCGCGCGCCGCCACCCCGGCCGCGAGGAGCAGGTCCGCACCCGTGAGCCGGCCCCGGTCGACGACGCCCCCTCCGCCTGAGTCCGTCGCCCCTCCGGGGCGCCGAGGACCTCGTCCGCCACGAGCGGTCCGGGCCCGGCCACGCGCCGGTCCGGACCGCTCGTGACGGGAGCCACTGAACACGGTCGACTCCTGCCCGTGACTTGCTGGTAATCTTTTCCTTCGCGCGTGGGCCAGTGCTGTCCCAAGCTCTTCATGCTTCTGCCGATCTGCCTGTCGTGCGCGCTCCCGGCCCCGCCGGTCGTCATGCAGGCACCGACGACGACGGGAGGATCCCGTGCCCTATCAGCACGCGTTCCCGCCGCCCCAAGGGCTGTACGACCCCACCAACGAGCACGACGCCTGTGGTGTGGCATTCGTGGCGACCCTGACCGGGGAGGCGAGCCACAAGATCGTTCAGCAGGGCGTCACCGCACTGCTCAACCTCGACCACCGCGGCGCTGCCGGTGCCGAGCCGAACTCCGGCGACGGCGCGGGCATCCTGATCCAGGTCCCGGACGCGTTCCTGCGCGCCGTGACCGGCGACCTCGGCATCGAGCTGCCCGCCGCCGGCCAGTACGCCGTGGGCACCGCGTTCCTGCCCGGCGAGGAGGAGCACGTCGCCAAGACGCGCACCCTCGTCGAGGCGATCGCGGAGGAGGAGGGCCTCGAGGTCCTCGGCTGGCGCGAGGTGCCGGTCGACCCGAGCTCGCTCGGCTCCACCGCCCGCGCGGTCATGCCGACGTTCTCCCAGCTCTTCGTCGCCGCCCGTGGCGCGCGCCTGAGCGGCCTGGGCCTGGAGCGCCTGGCGTTCTGCCTGCGCAAGCGTGCCGAGCGCGAGACGGACGTCTACTTCCCGTCGCTGTCCTCGCGCACCCTGGTCTACAAGGGCATGCTGACCCCGGTCCAGCTCGACGAGGTCTTCCCGGACCTGCGCGACGAGCGGATGGCCTCGGCCGTCGCCGTGGTCCACTCGCGCTTCTCGACCAACACCTTCCCGAGCTGGCCGCTGTCGCACCCGTTCCGGTTCATCGCCCACAACGGTGAGATCAACACCGTCATGGGCAACCGCAACTGGATGCGGGCCCGCGAGGCGCTGCTCGCCTCCGACCTGATCCCGGGCGACCTCGAGCGGCTCTACCCGATCTGCACGCCCGGCGCCTCGGACTCCGCGTCCTTCGACGAGGTGCTCGAGCTGCTCCACCTCGGTGGCCGCTCGCTGCCGCACTCGGTGCTGATGATGATCCCCGAGGCGTGGGAGAACCACACCGAGATGGACGCCCGCCGCCGGGCGTTCTATGAGTTCCACTCCACGATGATGGAGCCGTGGGACGGCCCCGCCTGCGTCGTGTTCACCGACGGCACCCAGATCGGCGCCGTGCTGGACCGCAACGGCCTGCGCCCCTCGCGCTACTGGGTCACCGACGACGGCCTCGTCGTGCTGGCCTCCGAGGTCGGCGTCCTGGACATCGACCCCGCCAAGGTGGTGCGCAAGGGCCGCCTCCAGCCGGGCAAGATGTTCCTCGTCGACACCGAGGAGCACCGGATCGTCGAGGACGAGGAGATCAAGTCCGCCCTCGCCGCCGAGCACCCCTACGACGAGTGGCTGCACGCCGGGCTGATCCACCTCGACGACATCCCCGAGCGTGAGCACATCGTGCACACCCACGCCTCGGTCACCCGTCGCCAGCAGGTCTTCGGCTACACCGAGGAGGAGCTGCGGATCCTGCTCACGCCGATGGCCAACACCGGCGCCGAGCCGATCGGCTCGATGGGCACCGACACGCCCATCGCGGCGCTCAGCGAGAAGCCGCGGCTGCTGTTCGACTACTTCAGCCAGCTCTTCGCCCAGGTCACGAACCCGCCGCTGGACGCCATCCGCGAGGAGCTCGTCACCTCGCTGAACGGCACCATCGGCCCGGAGTCCAACCTGCTGGAGCCGACGCCCGCGTCGTGCCGCCAGGTCGTGCTGCCGTTCCCGGTCATCTCCAACGACGACCTGGCCAAGATCCGCCACGTCAACCGCGACGGGGACATGCCGGGCTTCATCACCCACGTCTCCCGCGGCCTGTACGACGTGGAGGGCGGCGGTGCGGCGATGGCCGCGCGGATCGAGGAGATCTGCGCCGAGGTGTCCGCGGCGATCGCCGACGGTGCTCGGATCATCGTGCTCTCCGACCGGCACTCGACCGCCGAGAAGGCGCCGATCCCGTCGCTGCTGCTCACCGGCGCGGTCCACCACCACCTGGTCCGCGAGAAGACCCGCACCCAGGTCGGCCTGCTCATCGAGGCCGGCGATGTGCGCGAGGTGCACCACGTGGCCCTGCTCGTGGGCTACGGCGCCGCGGCGGTCAACCCGTACCTGGCCATGGAGACGGTCGAGGACCTCGCCCGCGACGGCCACTACGTCAAGGCCGACCCCGAGGTCGCGGTCAAGAACCTGGTCAAGGCGCTCGGCAAGGGCGTCACCAAGGTGATGTCGAAGATGGGCGTCTCCACGGTCGCCTCCTACACCGGTGCGCAGATCTTCGAGGCCGTCGGCCTGTCGCAGTCGGTCGTCGACAAGTACTTCACCGGCACCGTCTCCAAGCTCGGCGGCATCGAGCTGGACACGATCGCCGAGGAGGTGGCGCGTCGCCACGCCGCGGCGTACCCGAAGAACGGCATCGCGCCGGCGCACCGCGAGCTGGCGATCGGCGGCGAGTACCAGTGGCGCCGCGAGGGCGAGCCGCACCTGTTCGACCCGGAGACCGTCTTCCGCCTCCAGCACGCCACGCGCGCCGGACGCTACGACGTGTTCAAGCAGTACACCCGCCGCGTCGACGAGCAGTCCGAGCGGCTGATGACGCTGCGCGGCCTGTTCCGGTTCAAGGACGCCGCCGAGACCGGGCGCCAGTCGATCCCGATCGAAGAGGTCGAGCCGGTCTCGGAGATCGTGAAGCGCTTCTCCACCGGTGCGATGTCCTACGGCTCCATCTCCCAGGAGGCGCACGAGACCCTCGCGATCGCGATGAACCGGCTGGGCGCGAAGTCCAACACCGGTGAGGGCGGCGAGGACCCCGAGCGTCTCTACGACCCCGAGCGCCGCAGCGCGATCAAGCAGGTCGCGTCGGGTCGCTTCGGCGTCACCTCGGAGTACCTCACCAACGCCGACGACATCCAGATCAAGATGGCGCAGGGCGCGAAGCCCGGCGAGGGCGGCCAGCTGCCCGGCCACAAGGTCTACCCGTGGGTGGCCAAGACCCGGCACTCCACGCCGGGTGTGGGCCTGATCAGCCCGCCGCCGCACCACGACATCTACTCGATCGAGGACCTGGCGCAGCTGATCCACGACCTCAAGAACGCCAACCCGCAGGCCCGCGTCCACGTGAAGCTGGTCTCCGAGGTCGGTGTCGGCACGGTCGCGACGGGCGTCTCCAAGGCGCACGCCGACGTGGTGCTCATCTCCGGGCACGACGGCGGCACCGGCGCCTCGCCGCTGACCTCGCTGAAGCACGCGGGCGGTCCCTGGGAGCTCGGCCTGGCCGAGACCCAGCAGACGCTGCTGCTCAACGGGCTCCGCGACCGGATCGTGGTGCAGGCCGACGGCCAGCTCAAGACCGGCCGTGACGTCGTCATCGCCGCCCTGCTGGGCGCCGAGGAGTTCGGCTTCGCGACCGCTCCGCTGGTGGTCTCCGGCTGCGTGATGATGCGGGTCTGCCACCTCGACACCTGCCCGGTGGGCGTCGCGACGCAGAACCCGGTCCTGCGCGAGCGCTACTCCGGCAAGGCCGAGTACGTCGTGAACTTCTTCGAGTACATCGCCGAGGAGGTCCGCGAGCTCCTCGCCGAGCTCGGGTTCCGCACGCTCGACGAGGCCGTGGGCCGCGTCGGTGCGCTGGACGTCGAGCAGGCCGTGAGCCACTGGAAGGCGCAGGGCCTGGACCTGACCCCGGTGCTGCACCTGCCCGAGCTCCCCGAGGGCGCGGCGCTGCGCAACACCACCACCCAGGACCACGGGCTGGAGAAGTCCCTCGACGTCATCGAGCTGCTCCCGCTGGCCCAGCCGGCGCTCGAGCGAGGCGAGCCGGTCCGCGCCCAGGTGCAGATCCGCAACGTCAACCGCACGGTCGGCACGATCCTGGGCCACGAGGTCACCAAGCGCTACCGCGGCGAGGGCCTGCCCGACGGCACGATCGACCTCACCTTCCTCGGCTCGGCCGGTCAGTCCTTCGGCGCGTTCGTGCCGCCGGGGATCACGCTGCGCCTGGAGGGCGACGCCAACGACTACGTCGGCAAGGGCCTCTCCGGCGGGCGGATCGTGATCCGTCCGGACCGCTCCGCGTCGTTCCGCGCCGAGGAGCAGATCATCGCGGGCAACACGCTGGCCTACGGCGCGACCTCGGGCGAGGTCTTCGTCCGCGGCGGCGCCGGCGAGCGGTTCGCCGTGCGCAACTCCGGTGCCCGCCTGGTCACCGAGGGCGTCGGCGACCACGCCTGCGAGTACATGACCGGTGGCCGCGTGGTCGTCCTCGGTCCGACCGGGCGCAACGTCGCGGCCGGCATGTCCGGCGGTGTCGCCTGGGTGCTCGACCTCGACGAGCGCCGGGTGAACGGCGAGCTCGTCGAGCTCGGCCCGGTCACCGGGGCAGCGGCCCTCGAGCTCGAGGAGCTCGTGCGCCGCCACGCCGAGGAGACCGGTTCCGCGGTCGCCGAGGCGCTGCTCGCCGACTGGGACGCGGCCCTGACCCGGTTCACCGAGGTCATGCCGCGCGACTACCGCATCGTCTTGGAGGCCAAGGCGAAGGCCGAGGCCGCCGGCCTCGACGAGAACGAGACCGCGAACGCGATGATGGAGGCCCTCCATGGCTGACCCGAAGGGATTCCTGAAGACCTCCCGCGAGGTGGCCTCGCGCCGCCCCGTCGAGGAGCGGGTGCAGGACTGGAAGGAGGTCTACCCGGGAAGCGCCGGGCGGGCCCTGCTTCCGATCATCACCGAGCAGGCGGGCCGCTGCATGGACTGCGGCATCCCGTTCTGCCACAACGGCTGCCCGCTGGGGAACATCATCCCCGAGTGGAACGACCTGGTCTGGCGTGACGACTGGGAGGGCGCGAGCGAGCGGCTGCACGCGACCAACAACTTCCCGGAGTTCACCGGCCGGCTGTGCCCGGCGCCCTGCGAGACCGCGTGCGTGCTCGGGATCAACCAGCCGGCGGTGACGATCAAGAACGTCGAGGTCACCATCGCCGACAAGGCGTGGGACGCCGGCTACGTGCGCCCGCAGCCGCCGGAGTGGCTCTCGGGCCGCACCGTGGCGGTCATCGGCTCCGGGCCCGCGGGCCTGGCGGCGGCGCAGCAGCTCACCCGGGCCGGGCACACCGTCGCGGTCTACGAGCGCGCGGACAAGGTCGGCGGGCTGATGCGCTACGGCATCCCCGAGTTCAAGATGGAGAAGCAGTACCTCGACCGCCGCATCGATCAGATGCGCCGCGAGGGCACCGTCTTCCGGGCGGGCGTCGACGTCGGCGGCACGCTGACCGGCGAGCAGCTGCGGCAGCGCTACGACGCCGTCGTGCTCGCCATCGGCGCGACCGTCCCGCGCGACCTGGCGATCCCCGGGCGCGAGCTCGGCGGCATCCACCAGGCGATGGAGTTCCTGCCCCAGGCCAACCGCACGGCCGTCGGCGAGAGCGTCGAGGGCCAGATCATGGCGACCGGCAAGGACGTCGTGATCATCGGCGGCGGCGACACCGGAGCGGACTGCCTCGGCACCTCGATCCGCCAGGGCGCCCGCTCGGTCACCCAGCTGGAGATCATGCCCCAGCCGACCGAGGAGCGTCCCGCGGGCCAGCCGTGGCCGACCTACCCGATGCTCTTCCGGGTGTCCTCCGCGCACGAGGAGGGTGGCGAGCGGGTCTACTCCGTCTCGACCCAGGAGTTCCTCGGCGACGAGGACGGCAACGTCCGGGCGCTGCGCCTGGTCGAGGTCCGCTTCGAGGCCGGCAAGCTGGTCGAGATCGAGGGCACCGAGCGCGAGATCCCGGCCCAGCTGGTGCTGTTCGCGATGGGCTTCCTCGGTCCGGAGAAGCCCGGCCTGGTCGAGCAGCTCGGCGTCGACCTCGACGAGCGCGGCAACGTCGTGCGCGACCTGTCCTACATGTCCTCGGTGCCCGGCGTGTTCGTGGCCGGCGACGCGGGTCGTGGCCAGTCGCTCATCGTCTGGGCGATCGCCGAGGGCCGCGCCGCGGCCGCGGCGGTGGACACCTTCCTCACCGGCTCCACCACGCTGCCGGCGCCCATCAAGCCGACCGAGCGTCCGCTGGTCGTCTGAGGACCGCGCGTCCGCGCGGCCACCTGTGGAGGCCGGGTCCCTGCTGCGGCAGGGGCCCGGCCTCCGGCGTTCCCCGGCGTGCCCGCTCGTCCGTCGGAACCGGTCCACGCCGAATGCCGCCCCGTGCGCCCGGGCGGTAGGCTCGGCGTGTGCGTAGAGCCAAGATCGTCTGCACCCTCGGTCCTGCGACCGCGTCGGCCCGTCGGATCCGTGAGCTGGTCTACGCGGGGATGGATGTCGCGCGGTTGAACATGAGCCACGGCAGCCACGCCGACCATGCGGAGTCCTACCGGATGGTCCGCGAGGCGGCGGACGCCAGCGGCCACGGGGTCGGCATCTTCGCCGACCTCCAGGGCCCCAAGATCCGCCTGGAGACCTTCGCCGACGGCCCCGTCGACCTGCGTCGCGGCCAGTCCTGGACGATCACCACGCGTGACGTGCCCGGGGACGCCGAGATCTGCGGGACGACGTACAAGGGCCTGCCCGGCGACGTCGCCCCCGGCGACCCCATCCTGATCGACGACGGGCGGGTCCGCCTGCGCGTGGTCGCGGTCGAGGACACCGACGTGCACACCGAGGTGCTGGTCGGCGGGCGGGTGAGCAACCACAAGGGCATCAACCTGCCCGGCGTCGCCGTCTCCGTGCCGGCCGTGTCGGAGAAGGACCTCGAGGACCTCCGCTTCGCCCTCGAGCTCGGCGTCGACTTCATCGCGCTGAGCTTCGTGCGCGACGCCAAGGACGCCGACGACGTCCGCGCGGTCATGGACGAGATGGACATCCGGGTCCCGGTGATCGCGAAGATCGAGAAGCCCCAGGCCATCGAGAACCTCGACGAGATCATGACCGCCTTCGACGGCTTCATGGTCGCGCGCGGCGACCTCGGCGTGGAGTGCCCGCTCGAGGACGTGCCGTTCCTGCAGAAGCAGGTGGTCGAGAAGGCGCGCCTCAACGCCAAGCCCGTCATCGTCGCCACCCAGATGCTCGACTCGATGATCGGCAACCCCGCGCCCACCCGTGCGGAGGCCTCCGACGTCGCCAACGCGGTGCTCGACGGCGCCGACGCCGTGATGCTCTCCGGCGAGACCAGCGTGGGGGAGTACCCCGTGCACACCGTCGAGACGATGTCGCGCATCATCATCGCGACCGAGCAGTACGCCATGGCCGACGACACCAGCGGTGTCATCCGGCTCATCGACTGGGACCCGCACACCAAGGGCGGCGTGATCGCGAAGGCGGCCGTGGAGGTCGCCGAGCGGGTCGGGGCCAAGTACCTCGTCGCGTTCACCCAGACCGGCGACTCGGCGCGCCGCCTGTCGCGGATGCGCCCGGGCATCCCGCTGCTGGCCTTCACCCCGGAGACGCGGGTGCGCTCGCAGCTGGCGCTGACCTGGGGCGTCGAGACCTTCATGACCCACCCGGTCAACCACACCGACGAGATGGCGCCGCTCATCGACCGCACCCTGCTCGAGCTGGGTCGGGTCGAGGAGGGCGACCTCGTGGTGATCATCGCCGGCGCCCCGCCCGGTGTTCCCGGCTCGACCAACGCGCTGCGCATCCACCGGATGGGTGACGCGCGCAACGGCGCGGCCTGGGCCTACCGCAACCCGCCCAGCGGCATCGCCTGAGCCGACCAGCAGGTCATCAGGGCTCAGGCGCCCGAACGACAGGAGGAGCCGCGCGTGTGCGCGGCTCCTCCTGTCGTTCTCGCCCCTGTCGTTCTCGGGCCTGTGGTGCCGAGTGCGGGAGTCGAACCCGCACGCCCAGAGGGCAGCGCTTTTTGAGAGCGCCGTGTCTGCCATTCCACCAACCCGGCCAGCGCCCACACGTTACCGGATCCGGAGGGCCGGATAACCTGTGGTCCGTGAGCCAGTCAGCCCCGTCGCCGTCCTCCGCGGCACGCCCCCGCACCGTCGTCATCGCCGAGGACGAGGTCCTCATCCGCATGGACCTCGCCGAGATGCTCAGCGAGGAGGGCTACACCGTCGTCGGGCAGGCCGGCGACGGCCAGCGCGCCATCGAGCTCGCCGAGGAGCTGCGCCCCGACCTGGTCATCCTCGACGTCAAGATGCCGGTGCTCGACGGCATCGCCGCCGCCGAGCACATCGCCAGCCGGCGCATCGCGCCGGTCGTGATGCTCACGGCGTTCTCCCAGCGCGAGCTGGTCGAGCGGGCGCGGGACGCCGGGGCGATGGCCTACCTGGTCAAGCCGTTCTCGCAGAGCGACCTGGTGCCCGCCATCGAGATGGCGCTGAGCCGCTTCGCCGAGCTCACGATGCTGGAGTCGCAGGTCGCCGACCTCTCCGAGCGCCTGGAGACCCGCAAGGCGGTCGAGCGCGCGAAGGGGGTGCTCCAGGCCCAGCTGAAGCTCTCCGAGCCCGACGCGTTCCGCTGGATTCAGAAGACCGCGATGGACCTGCGGCTCTCGATGCGGCAGGTGGCCGACGGGGTCAACGAGCACGGTCCGGCCATCTCCCAGGGCTGAACCGCACGCCCGGCGAGGGCGGTGCTGTGCGCCAGATCACGAATTGACAACGACGCGGCACCTTCCTCGTGGCTTTCCGCTCGTGGGGTGCGGATCACAACTAGGTTGCGGACCATCGACAGTCGATGCTCCGGGGTCCGCCGGTCCCCGGAGGTAGCCATTCCTCACGGAGGCCCCATGATCCGCTCCACTCGCGCACGTCGCGCGGCCGTCGCCCTGGCCGCGACGGCACTCGTCCTCACCGCCTGCGGCAGCGAGGACGACGACTCGGACAACAACGCAACCGACAACGAGAGCTCCACGCCTGCCGCCAAGGGTGACGGCGTCCTCAACATCGGCATGCTGCTCCCGCAGACCGGTGACCTCGCCTACCTCGGCCCGCCGGAGTTCGCCGGCGTCGAGCTCGCGATCAAGGAGATCAACGAGGCCGGGGGCGTCAACGGCAAGCCCGTGAAGTCCTCGCGCGCCGACTCCGGCGACGGCACCCCCGACATCGCCGGCGCGTCGGTCGACTCGCTCCTCGGTGAGGGTGTCGACACGATCATCGGCGCGGCCGCCTCCGGCGTCTCGCTCAGCGTCATCGACAAGATCACCGGCGCCGGCATCGTGCAGTTCTCCCCGGCCAACACCGCCGCGGCGTTCGACACCTACGACGACAAGGGCATGTACTTCCGCACCGCGCCCTCCGACCGGCTCCAGGGCCAGGTGCTGGCCAACATGGCGGTCGAGGACGGCTTCTCCAACGTCGCCGTGGTCGCCCGTCAGGACGCGTACGGCGAGGGCCTGGCCGAGCAGGTCGTGGACACCCTCGAGGAGCAGGGCGCCACCGTCGCGGCCGACATCCTCTACGCCGCGGACGCCCAGAACTTCACCGCGGAGGTCAACGAGCTGGCGGCCGCCAAGCCCGACGCGATCGTCCTGGTGGCCTTCAACGAGACCACCAAGATCATCCCGCAGCTGATCTCGAAGGGCCTCGGCCCGCAGGACGTGCAGCTGTACTTCGTGGACGGCAACATGGCCGACTACTCCTCGGAGAACTTCGACCTGACCGGCGTCAAGGGCACCTTCCCGGCTCCCGGCGAGGTCAACGAGGACTTCAACGACCGGCTGCTGTCGATCGACAAGGGCCTGAAGGACTTCACCTACGGTCCCCAGTCCTACGACGCCACGATGCTGACCGCCCTGGCGGCCATCGCGGCCGGTGACGACTCCGGCGAGGCGATCGCCTCGGAGATCGTCAACGTCTCCAAGGACGGCGAGGCGTGCTCCACGTTCGCCGACTGCGTCGAGCTGCTCGAGGCGGGCGAGGACATCAACTACGAGGGTGTCTCCGGTCCGTGCGACATGAACGAGTCGGGCAGCCCCAGCGCCGCCACGATCGGCATCCAGGAGTACAAGGGCAACAAGTACACCCAGATCGACTCGGTCTCCGGCGTCCTCGAGTGACCAGCGTGAGCTGAGCACCACGGCAGCACCAGCAACGACATCGGGCCCGACCTCCGCGGAGGTCGGGCCCGATGTCGTTGCGGTGCAGGAGGCTCAGGCCTGGGCCAGCGTGCCGAGGTAGAGCTCGATGACCTTCGGGTCGTTGGCGAGGTCGCGACCGGAGCCGGTGTAGGCGTTGCGGCCCTGGTCCAGCACGTAGCCGCGGTCGCAGATCTCCAGGCAGCGCCGGGCGTTCTGCTCGACCATCACGACCGAGACCCCGGCCCGGTTGATGCGCCGGGTCTGGACGAACACCTCGTCCTGCATGACGGGGGACAGGCCCGCGGAGGGCTCGTCGAGCAGGAGGACCGAGGGGTTCATCATCAGCGCGCGCCCCATCGCGACCATCTGGCGCTCACCGCCCGACAGCGAGCCGGCACGCTGGCCGCGCCGGTCCCGCAGCGCGGGGAAGAGCTCGGAGACGAAGTCGAAGCGCTCCCGGAAGCTCCCCGGGCGCTGGAAGCAGCCCATCTCCAGGTTCTCCTGGATGGTGAGCGTGGGGAACACGTTGTTGGACTGCGGGACGAAACCGATCCCCTTGGAGACCAGGGAGTCCGCACGCTCGTTGGTGATCGACTCACCGTGCAGCGTGACTGTGCCCGTGGAGATCTTCACGAGACCGAAGAGCGCCTTCAGCAGGGTGGACTTGCCGGCGCCGTTCGGCCCGATGATGCCGACCAGCTCGCCCTCGTGGCAGTACAGGTCGGCGCCGTTGAGGATGTTGACGCCCGGCAGGTAGCCGGCGACCAGGTCGTCGGCGCGGAGCAGGGCACCCTCGGCCTTGGCGAGGTGCTCGCGGCGCGCCCGCGCGGTGGCGTCGTCGCCGGCGGCGGTGGCCGGACCGGCCGCCGGGTCGCCGGTCGGGTCAGAGATCGGCTCAGGCATGGTGGTTCCCCTTCGGCTCCTCGTCGCGCTGTGCGGCGAGCTCGTGCTCGGCCTCGGCGAGGATGGTGTCCTCGGTGAGGTCGAGGGCGACGTCGTGGTGGGCGCCGAGGTAGGCGTCGATGACCCGCGGGTCGCTCATCACGCTGTGCGGCGGTCCCTCGGCGATGATCCGGCCCTGGGCCATGACCACGACCCAGTCGGAGATGTCGCGGACCATGTCCATGTCGTGCTCGACGAAGAGCACGGTGCGGCCCTCGTCGCGCAGCGACTTCACGTGCCCCAGCAGCGACTGCTTCAGGGCCGGGTTCACCCCGGCCATCGGCTCGTCGAGCATGACCAGCTCGGGGTCGGCCATCAGGGCGCGCGCCATCTCCAGCAGCTTGCGCTGGCCGCCGGAGAGCGAGCCGGCGAAGTCCTCACGCTTCTTGATCAGCAGGAACCGCTCGAGCAGCTCGTCGGCCTTGCGCGTGTTGGCCTCCTCCTGCGAGCGCCACAGGAAGGGGAACATCGCCTTGAGCAGCCGTTCCCCGCTCTGGCCGGTGGCGCCGGTGCGCATGTTCTCGATCACCGTGAGCTTGGAGAGCACCTTGGTGAGCTGGAACGTGCGGACCATGCCCATCCGGGCGACCTTGTACGCCGGGACGCGGGCCAGGTCGTTGCCCCGGAAGGACCAGTTGCCGGAGTCGGGCTTGTCGAAGCCGGTCAGCAGGTTGAAGAAGGTCGTCTTGCCGGCGCCGTTGGGGCCGATCAGCGCGGTGATCGCACCGCGCTGGATCTCCACATGGTCCACGTCGACGGCCGTCAGGCCGCCGAACGTGCGGGTGACACCGGTGGCCACCAGGATCGGGTCGGGCTTGCTGGCACCCGGCTCGTGCGCCACGTCGGTGAACATGTGCGCGGCGCTCGAGCGGATCGCCGTGGCGCCGTGGCCCCCCGGCCCGTTCGCCGGGGTGGCGCCGGGCATCCCGGCGTCCTCGAACTCGTTGTCAGCGGCCATCGATCGCCAGCTCCCTTCGGTCGCCGAAGATGCCTTGTGGTCGGAAGATCATGAGGAGCATCAGCGCGAGGCCCAGCACGATGAAGCGCATCAATCCTGCCTGGTTCTGGTCCATGATCGCCTGCGGGATGACGTCGTTGGCAGCAGCCTGCCGGAAGAACGCGTCGAGGAAGTTGATCAGACCCCAGAAGATCAGCGCGCCGACCACGGGGCCGAAGACCCGCGCGGCACCGCCGAGCAGCAGGATCGTGTAGGCGAAGAACGTCGTGTCGGTCGCGTAGTCGGTGGGGATGACCGCGGCCTTGCTCAGACCGTAGATGTATCCCGCGAAGGCGCCGAAGATGCCACCGATCACGAGCGACTGCATCTTGTAGGCGTAGACGTTCTTGCCCAGGCTGCGTACGGCGTCCTCGTCCTCGCGGATCGCCTTGAGCACGCGGCCCCACGGGCTGCGCATCAGCGCCCACACGATGAGGCAGCACAGCGCGACGAGGATCCAGCCGACCGTCATCACCCAGAAGTCGTTCGGGCTCCAGGTGACGCTGCCCAGGCTGATGGCGGAGTCGTAGGGGTTCAGCTCGCGGAAGTCGCCCACGAAGCTGTTGAGCCCGTCCTGGCCGCCGAACCAGTCCAGCAGGGTCACCGACCCGGCTGTCTGGCGGATGATCTCCGCGGCCGCGATCGTGACGATCGCGAGGTAGTCGGCGCGTAGCCGCAGGGTCGGGATGCCGAGCAGGAGCGCCAGCACGGCGGCCAGCACGATGCCGATGGCGATGCCGGCCCACAGGGACAGGCCCCAGGTGGCGACGGCCGAGGCCATCGCGTAGCCGCCGACGGCCATGAAGCCGGCCTGGCCGAAGTTGAGCAGCCCGGTGTAGCCGAAGTGCACGTTGAGGCCGATGGCGGCCAGACAGTAGACGATCGCGAGCGGGCCGAACGCCTGCTGCACCGTCGTGGTCAGGATGCTGCCGAAGTCCACGGGTTCTCCTAGCCGATGCGCTGGGCCCGGCCGAGCAGACCCTGGGGACGGATGAGCAGGACGATGATGAGGACGGCGAGCGCGCCGACGTACTTGAGCTCGGCCGGCACGAAGAGCGTCGAGACCTCGACGAAGATGCCGATCACGAAGGCGCCGATCATCGCGCCCCAGATGGTGCCGAGACCGCCGAGCACGACCGCCGCGAAGATCAGCAGCAGCAGCTTGAAGCCGATCTGGAAGTCGAAGCCCTGGGTGACGCCCAGCAGCGCTCCGGACATGGCCGCGAGGGCCACGCCGACGGTCCACACCAGCGCGATCACACGCTGCACGTTGATGCCGGAGGACGCCGCGAGGCCGGGGTTGTCGGCGACCGCGCGGGTCGCCTTGCCCATCCGGGTCGTCTGGATCAGCAGCGAGACCGCCACCAGGATCACCAGGCCGGCGACCACGACGATCATGTCGCGCGGGGTGACCAGCAACGGGCCGATCTCCCACGGGGTGCTCGCGGAGTACTGGCTGTAGTTGTGGTTCGAGCCGCCGGCGATGTACTGGTACACGCTTCGCAGGAAGATCGACAGGCCGATGCTGACGATCATCATCGCGATGACACCGGTGCCCCGGATCCGCAGCGGGCGCCACAGGGCCCGGTCGTTGAGGTAGCCGAACAGGCCACCGGCGATGAACGCCACGACCACGCCGACGACCACGGTGATGTTGGTGCCGAACACGGTGATCGAGCCGGGCAGCAGGTCGATGCCCCAGGCGACCAGGGCGCCGAACGTCACCAGCTCGCCGTGGGCGAAGTTGGTCAGGCCGGTCGTGCCGAAGATCATCGACAGCCCGAGTGCGGCCATGGCCAGGCAGACCGAGAACACCAGCCCGCCGACGGCGAGCTGGATGCCGCGGGTGAACTTGCCGGCCGCCTCCGGGAGCGCGTCGCCGATTGGGAAGGTGACCGTCTGGTCGCTCGTGGTGTCGAAGTTGACCGTCAGCTCGACCTGCTCGGGGTTCCGCAGGTCCGAGCCCTCGGGGAGGGTGTCCTCGTCGATGCGGATGGTGAAGTCCTTGCCCAGGTTCGACAGGGGCTCACCGGGGAGGGCCACGTCGAAGACGCCGCTCTCGTTGGTCTCGACGTCCGCGATGGTCTCGCCCTCGGCGTCCAGGACGCTCACCGACACCCCGGGCACCGGGGCGGGCGGGTCCTCGCGCTGGTCGCGCAGACAGCCCTTGAGGTGGATCTCGGGATCGTCGTTCGGTTCGAACTGGCAGGCGGCGGGCTGTTCGGCCGCCTGGGCCGGCGCGGCGCCGACCCCCAGGAGCAGGGTCATCAGCGCGACCAGCAGTGCGCCGGTCACCGCCGCGACCTGCATGAATCGGGTGTGCATGTGCCTCCTGGGCCGGGACGCGCGGGGGCGTCGCGTGACGGGACGGTGTGGACACACGTCCGGGCACGGACCCAGGCGGGCCCACACCCGGTGTGAGGGGCCCCACCCTAGGGGGATTCGTATGAGCCGCGGCGCATTCCCCGGCAACAACAAGGTCACGATCGTGACCGGCAGGTGACAACGGGCGCCGTCGGCTCAGCGCAGGGCGCCGACCAAGGTCACCAGGAGGGGCGCGACGAGCAGCGCGGGCAGCAGGTCGGCGACCGGCACGTCACGGATGCGGAGCAGGCGCAGCGCGATGCCGATCAGCAGCAGGCCGCCCACGCCGCCGATCGCGGCGAGGTGCGCGTCCGGCAGCACGTCGCCCAGCCCGAGGCCGACCAGCGTCAGCGAGCCCTGGACTACGACCACGGTGACCACGCTGGCCGCCACGCCCCAGCCGAAGGAGGCCGCGAAGGCGATCGCGGCGAACCCGTCGAGCGCGGACTTGAGCACCAGCTGGTCGGATCCCGCGCCGAGGCCGTCGTTGAGGCTGCCCAGGATGGTCAGCGGGCCGCTGCAGAAGAGCAGTGAGGCCGCGACGAAGCCCTGGACGAAGCGCTGCCGCTCCGCGGTGCCGGTCTCGCCGGACAGTCGGCGCTGGAGCACGCCGCCGAGCGCCTCGACGCGCTGCTCGAGGCGCAGCAGGCTGCCCGCGATCCCACCCAGCAGGACGGAGCCCAGGACGATGAGCAGCGGAGCGCTGTCGCCGACCTCGGCGGCGAGCGCGGGGGAGAGGACGTCGGCCGCGGTGGTGGCGGCGATCAGCAGCGTCACCAGGCCCAGCCCGTCGGTGACGGCGTCACGGGTGCGCTGCGGCATGCGGTGGCCGAGCAGGACGCCGAGCGCCGAGCCGAGGAGCACGGCGAGGACGTTGACCGCCGTACCGGTGCCTGGGACCACGCCGTCACCCCTTCCCGTGCTGCGCTCGCTGCCGCGCGGCCCCGGTCTCGGTCGAGATGTGAGGTCGGACTGACGCCCGGGGCGGCCTGAGCGTAGTCTCACCCCTCGGAGGAGGCCTGTACGGGGACCTTGGCCTCCCGACACCCCGAGTCCGGAAGGCACAGGAGCGTTGAGCCGTACCCTCGTGTCCCTGCGTGCCGCCACCCCTGGCGACGCGCCGTTCCTCGCCACGCTCTGGCGCGACTCGCTGCGCCGGGGGGACTACGCCGAGCAGGTCGCCGACGTCGAGTCGATCATCGCCGACGCCGAGACCTCCACCAGCCTGCGCCTGCTCGTCGCCGAGTACGACGGGCGCTGCGCGGGCGCCGTCTGCCTGCGGGTGACCACCAAGTCGATGATCAACCTCGAGCCGGCCGTGCAGGCGCAGTCGCCGCACGTGCTCCCCGAGTTCCGCCGCCACGGCGTGGGCCGTCAGCTGATGGAGGCGGCGGTCTCCTACGCCGAGGAGCTCGGCGTCGCGCACGTGATGACCTCGGCGGCCTCCGGGTCGCGCGACGGCAACCGGTTCATGGCGCGTCTCGCGCTCGGGCCCCAGGCCGTGCTGCGCATCGCGCCGACCCAGGTGGTGCGGGCCAAGCTCAACGCGCAGCGCCCCGCCGCGCAGCGCCCGGGGCGCCAGCTCGGGTCGGTCCTGGCGGCGCGGCGCTCGATGCGCCGCGCCCACCCGACGGTCCCGCAGGACGGCTAGGCAGACAGGGACATCAGGACTGCTCGGGCGCAGGCGCCGTCAGGCCGACGCGCTCCAAGGGGACCAGCGCACAGGTGATCCGCGAGGTGCACACGCGCTTGCCGCGCTCGTCGGTGAGCACCACCTCGTAGCACGCCGACGTGCGCCCGAGGTGGATCGCGGTCGCGGTGCCGGTGATGGTGCCGCTGGTCGCCGAGCGGTGGTGGGTGGCGTTGATGTCGACGCCGACCGGGGCCCGGTCGGGGTAGCCGTGCAGGCCCGCGCCGATGGAGCCGAGGCTCTCGGCCAGGACCACCGAGGCGCCGCCGTGGAGCAGGCCGTAGGGCTGGGTGTTGCCCTCGACGGGCATGGTCGCCACGACGCGCTCGGCGGAGAGCTCGACGAGCGTGATGCCCATCCGCTCGTTCAGCGCGCCCATGCCGAAGGGCATGCTCGCGACGAACTCCTCGATGCTCGGGTCGGTGCTGTGGGTGCTCATGGGCAGCATTGTTGCCGACGCCCGTTGCGTCGGTGCGCGCAGATAGAGTCAGGCGGGTGCCCGAGTCGAACACCCCTCGCCTGCTCCTCCTCGACGGCCACTCGCTGGCCTACCGGGCGTTCTTCGCCCTGCCGGTCGAGAACTTCTCCACCACGACCGGTCAACACACCAACGCGGTGTACGGCTTCACCTCGATGCTCATCAACGTCCTGCGCGACGAGCAGCCCACCCACGTCGGGGTGGCCTTCGACGTCTCGCGCCAGACCTTCCGCCTCGAGGAGTACGCCGAGTACAAGGCCAAGCGCGCCAAGACGCCCTCGGAGTTCGGCAGCCAGCTGCCGCTGATCGAGGAGGTGCTGTCGGCGCTGCGGATCCCGTTCCTCAAGAAGGACGGCTACGAGGCCGACGACATCATCGCGACCCTCACCACCCAGGCGCTGGAGGAGGGGATGGAGGTCCTGATCCTCACGGGCGACCGCGACTCCCTGCAGCTGGTCACCGACCGCTCCACCGTGCTGTACCCGATGCGCGGCGTCTCCGACCTGGCCCGGATGACCCCGGCGGCCGTCGAGGCCAAGTACGGCGTACCGCCGCAGCGCTACCCCGAGCTCGCCGCGATCGTGGGCGAGACCTCCGACAACCTCCCGGGCGTGCCCGGGGTCGGCCAGGGGTTCGCCGCGAAGTGGATCAACACCTACGACGGCCTCGACAACGTCATCACCCACGCCGACAAGATCACCGGCAAGAAGGGCGAGGCGCTGCGCGCCCACCTCGGCGACGTGATCCGCAACCGGCACCTCAACGCCCTCGTGCGTGACCTGGACCTCGAGCTCGGCCCTTCCGACCTCGCGCTGCGCCCGTGGGACCGCCACGAGGTGCACACCCTCTTCGACGGCCTGGAGTTCCGGGTGCTGCGCGACCGGCTCTTCGAGACGCTCAGCTCGGAGGAGGAGATCGACGAGGCCGGCTTCGACGTGGTGATGACCCGCCCCGGTGCCGGCGAGGTCGGTGCCTGGCTGGCCGAGCACGCCTCCGGCGGCGAGCGGGTCGGTGTGGAGGTGCAGGGCCGCTGGGGCGCCGGCACCGGAGACGTCGACTCGATCGCGCTCGCGACCGCCGACGGCGCTGCCTGGGTGTCGGTCGCCGAGCTCGACACCGCGGACACCTCGGCCCTCGCCACCTGGCTGGCCGACGCCTCCCAGCCCAAGGTCCTGCACGACGCGAAGGGCCCGATGCAGGCGCTCGAGGCGTTCGGCACGCCGCTGGCCGGCCTCGCCCGCGACACCGCGATCTCGGCGTACCTCGCCCGTCCCGACCAGCGCTCCTACGACCTGGCCGACCTGACCGTGCGCTACCTCAAGCGCGAGCTGCGCCAGGGCGCCGCCGACGACGGCCAGCTCAGCCTGGACGGTCTCGACGACGGCTCGGCCGGCGAGCTGGAGATGCTGCGCGCCAGCGCCGTGCTCGACCTGGCCGCCGCTCTCGACGAGGACCTGGAGGAGCGCGGTGGCACCCGCCTGCTCGAGGACATCGAGCTGCCGCTGGTCCACCTGCTGGCTGGCATGGAGCGCACCGGCATCGCCGTCGACTCCGACCACCTCGAGGCGCTCCAGGAGCACTTCGGCGAGGAGGTCCGCCGCGCCGCGGACGAGGCGTACGCCGTGATCGGCAAGGAGATCAACCTCGGCTCGCCCAAGCAGCTGCAGGTGGTGCTCTTCGACGAGCTCGGGATGCCGAAGACCAAGCGCACGAAGACCGGCTACACCACCGACGCCGACGCGCTGCAGTCGCTCTACGTCAAGACCGAGCACCCGTTCCTGCTCCACCTGCTGCGCCACCGCGACGTCATCCGGCTGCGCCAGACGATCGAGGGGCTGCTCAAGACCGTCGCCCCCGACGGGCGCATCCACACGACGTTCAACCAGACCATCGCGGCGACCGGGCGGCTCTCGAGCACCGAGCCGAACCTGCAGAACATCCCGGTGCGCACCGAGGAGGGCCGCCGCATCCGCGAGGGCTTCGTGGTGGGCGAGGGCTATGAGTCCCTGATGACGGCCGACTACAGCCAGATCGAGATGCGGATCATGGCCGACCTGTCGGGCGACGAGCTCCTGATCGAGGCGTTCCGCTCCGGTCAGGACTTCCACTCCATCACCGCCGCCCGCGTCTTCGGCGTCCCCGCCGACGAGGTGAGCCCGGAGCAGCGCGCGAAGATCAAGGCGATGAACTACGGCCTGGCCTACGGCCTGTCGGCGTTCGGGCTCAGCCAGCAGCTCGGGATCGAGCCGGCCGAGGCGCGCGGGCTGATGGAGGAGTACTTCCTGACCTTCGGCGGCATCCGGGACTACCTCTCCGGTGTCGTCGACGAGGCCCGGCGCACCGGCTTCACCGAGACGATCAAGGGCCGGCGTCGCTACCTGCCCGACCTGACCAGCGACAACCGCCAGCGCCGCGAGATGGCCGAGCGGATGGCGCTCAACGCCCCGATCCAGGGCTCGGCCGCCGACCTCATCAAGATCGCGATGCTCGAGGTCGACCGCGCGATCACCGAGGAGGGGCTGCGCTCGCGGCTGCTGCTCCAGGTCCACGACGAGCTCGTGCTCGAGGTGGCCCCGGGGGAGTGCGAGCAGCTCGAGGCGCTCGTGCGGCGCCACATGGGCGCCGCCGCCCAGCTCAGCGTCCCCCTCGACGTCTCCGTCGGCACCGGCCGCAGCTGGCACGAGGCCGCCCACTAGTCGGCGGCTCGCCCGCGGGCTCGAGCGACGGGTGCTCAGCCGGCGGGCGGAGGTGCGGCGTGCTTCGCGGGGTCGTCCCCACCCGCTCCCGCCGCTTCCCCCTCCTCCTCGAGGCGGCTCATCCGCCACAGGCTGAGGGAGAGCAGGGCGACGAGCAGCACGGCGTCGACGGAGATCACGGTGGCGATCAGGCTGACCAGGGTGTCGGCGCGCAGCGAGAGCACCACCAGCACCCCGACCGCCAGCCAGATGAGGTACGCCGAGCGGGTGCCCTGGCGCGCGAGCACCGAGTAGACCAGCAGCTGCAGCATCGCCATCAGCGAGCCCAGCACGGCGAAGGCCCACAGGTGCTCCTCCACGTCGGCGTACTTCTCGCCGCCGACGAAGACCATGGCCACGCCGGAGAGCAGGATCGCGCCGAGCACCGCGCAGATCGCGAGGCCGAGCATCAGGGCCAGGCTGCGCAGCAGGGCCAGGCGCCGCTCGCCGGCCGTCGACATGGACGGGAAGGCCAGCACGACCACGAACTGCGGCAGGAAGAGCACGACCTTCGCCAGGATCAGCCCGCTGGCGTAGAGGCCGGCGTCGTGGGAGTCCAGCACGTTGCGGGCCACGACGATGTCGGTGTTGGACAGCACATAGAAGGCCAGGAGCGCCATCGAGCTGCGCGCGGCCTCGGCCAGCACCGGGCGCAGGCTGTTGACCGAGCTGTGCTGGCCGGCGTCGCGGGGACGGCGCAGCGCGAGGTGGCCGACGACCACCGGCGCGACGAGCGCGACCGCGACGCCGAGCATCGCGCCGGCCTCGGTCGGACGCAGCAGCATGCACACCGTGCCGATGACGATCCGGCTCACCCCCATCGAGAGGTACAGCGCACCGAGCGCGCCCCAGCGGCGCTCGCCCTGGAGGATCCCGGCCTGGCCGCCCTGGACGGTCAGCGGCACCGCCGCGATCGCCAGCAGGATCGCCGGCGTGATGGTGTCCAGGCGCAGCACCTGCCAGATCACCGGTGACACCACCAGCATCACCAGCCCGAGGGCCAGCGCCGCCCGGTAGGTCACCGCGAGGACGACCCGTTCGATCTGGCCCACGTGCTCCGGTGTGGCGGAGATCCGGCGCGCGGCGGTGGCCTGCAGGCCCAGCTGCACCACGGCCACCACGAGGAGCACCGCCATCAGGCTGGCGACCCCGCCGTACTGCTCGGGGCCGAGCAGGCGGGCCGCGAGCATCTGGAAGGCGTAGGTCGAGACGTTCATGACCACGATCGCGACGGCGATGCCCGCGGTGCCGCGCAGCAGGCCTCGCAGCCCGCCCACGCCTCGCGATGCGCTCCTGCCTTCGGTCACGGTCATTCGGCGAGCCTAGGACAGTCCCGGCACAGTGCCACGCGGGCGGTCGGGTTCGGCATAGGGTGGCGCTCGCCATGGAACGGACCGCTGATTCTCGTCGTGCAGGTCTGCTCTATTGGACGGTGCTGGGAAGCCTCGTCTTCCTCACCCTCGTGGAGAAGTTCGGGCGCACCACCACCGACACCCGGCTCGACCTCACCAACGCCCCGGGCACGTTCCTGCACGACGCGCTGAGCCTGTGGAACCCCCGGGTCTCCATGGGCGAGCTGCAGAACCAGGCCTATGGCTACCTCTTTCCCCAGGGCCTCTTCTTCTGGGCCGGTGAGCTCGCGCAGGTGCCCGGCTGGGTGGTCGAGCGGACCTGGTCGGCCCTGCTCCTGGTGGTCGCCGCCGAGGGCGTGCGCCGCCTGGCGCTGGCGATGAGCCTCGGGCCGTGGGCGGCTGCGGTGGCGGGACTCGCCTACGCCCTCACCCCGCGCCACGTCACCGAGATCGGGGTGCGCAGCGCGGAGATCCTCGCCGGCGCCGTGCTGCCGTGGGCGCTGTTGCCGATCGTGCTGCTGGTCCTGGGGCGCATCCGGCCCTGGCAGGCCGCGGTGCTGTCCCCGGCGGCGTACCTCTTCGCGGGCGGCGTGAACGGCACCGTCACCTTCTACCCGACGATCCTGCTCGGCATCTTCGTGCTCTGGGCGTGGGCGACGCGACGGGTCCGCTGGAGCTTCGCGCTCGGCTGGGGCTCGCTGATGGCGGCGGCCAACCTGTGGTGGGCGGTCTCGCTGCTGCGCCTGGGCGTCTACAGCCCGCCCTTCTACGACTTCGTCGAGGCCGCGAGCACCACGACCGACACCGCGGGCATGACCTCGGCCCTGCGCGGCACCAGCAACTGGGTGCCGTACGTCGTGATCAACCGCCAGGCCTGGTGGCCCTCGGGCTGGGACCTGCTCACCGAGCCGCTCCTCGTCCTCGGCACCGGCTTCCTGGCCGTGGCCGGGCTGCTCGGCCTGGTCCGGATGCGGCACGCGTTCCGGACACCGCTGCTCGTCGGCGTCGTGGTCGGGCTGGTCGGCATCACCGTCTCCCACGACGGGCTGCTCTCCCCTCCCTTCGCCGGCATGGTCCGCGACCTCCTGGACGGTTCGCTGGCCCCGCTGCGCAACGTCGCCAAGGCCGACCCGATCCTGCGCGTGCCGCTCGCCCTGGGGCTCGGCGCGCTCACCATGGAGCTGCTCGCCGTGCTGCGCCCCGCGCAGCGCAGGCCGGTACGACGCCGCAGGCTCCAGGCGGCCCGCCGGCTGAGCGCGGGCGTCCTCGCGGCCGCGCTGGTCGCCTCGCTGGCGGCCTCGGCCTGGCCGGTGGTCAGTGGCAACACCCGCACCCCGGGCTGGACCGAGTTCCCCTCCTACTGGGACGAGGCGCTCGCGCACCTCGACGAGGACGACCGCGACGGCGTGGTCTGGGTGGTCCCCGGCTCCGGGTTCGGCATCCAGGACTGGGGCTGGACGATGGAGGAGCCGATCCAGGTCACCGGCACCAGCCGGTGGGTGACCCGCTCGCAGGTCCCGCTGACCCCGGCCGCGACGATCCGGATGCTCTCGCGCCTGGAGGGCTACCTGACCACCGGCAGCGGGTCGCCGTACCTGCAAGACATGCTGGGCCGCATCGGGATCGACCGGATCCTGCTGCGTCACGACCTGGACCAGCGAGTGGCGCAGTCCGCGTCGTCCAACCTGGTCTCGCAGGCGCTCGCCCGCTCGCCCGGGATCGAGCGGGTGGCCCTCTTCGGCGCCCTCGACTTCGGCCCGGCGATCGAGGTCTTCGAGGTCAAGGGCGACCAGTCCGCGGACCGGGTCCGGATCCGCGACACCGCCGACGCGGTGACCGTCGCCAGCTCGGTCGAGGACGTGATCGACGCCGTCGGCATCGGCCTGGTCTCCGGGGCGCAGGCCGCCGTCGTGGCCGGGCAGCCCGGGTGGGAGCGCCGCGCCGACGTCCAGGGCGACGCCCTGCGGCTGCGCGAGCGGGCCTTCGGCCGGGTCAACGACGCCGAGAGCAACGTGATGACGCCCGAGGAGCCCTACCGCGGCGAGCGCGTCGCGCCGAACTACCCGATCCCCGAGGGCGCCGAGCTGGTGGTCGCCCGCTACGAGGGCATCGCCGGGGTCAGGTCCTCCTCCTCCGTCGCCTACGTGGACACCCTCGGGGTCGTGCGCCCGGAGACCGCGCCGTGGTCGGCCCTCGACGGCAACCCGGACACCTACTGGCTCAGCCAGCCCTACGTCGGCTCCCGCGGCCAGTGGGTCGAGGTCGAGCTCGAGCGTCCGCGCCGGATCGGCCGCGTCGTGCTGCGCCACCCGATGACCCCGATCGGCATCAAGCACCCCGAGCGCTGGAGGGTCAGCGCCGACGGCGTCGACCGGATCGTGACCCCCGACCCGCTGACCGGTGTCGGGCGCGTCGACTTCGGCAGCCACCGCGCCTCGAGCGTGCGCGTGACGGCGGTGGAGACCCCGGAGGAGGGCGCCTCGATCGGTCTCGCCGAGCTGGAGATCGAAGGCCTGCGCCCCGAGCGCACGATGGTCGTGCCGCCGGTGGACCTCGCCGCGGACGCGGACTTCGTGTTCGGGAGCCAGCCGGAGACCCGCACCTGCTTCTCCACGCTGCTCGGCCCGGACTGCGACGTCTACCGGGCGCGACCCAGCGAGGAGGCGAACGGCATCGACCGCACCCTCACCGTCCGCAAGGCGGGGGAGTGGCGCCTGGGCGGGACCGTCATGGCCTCCTCAGGTCCGGGCAGCGCCAGCCTGCTCACGCCACTGCTGGGCGTGCAGGCCGGGGCCAGCTCGTGGCTCGGCTCGGACCCCGCGGTCTCGCCGCGGATGGTGCACGACGGCGACCCGACGACGTCGTGGATCGCCGACCCGCGCGACCCGCGCCCGGTGCTGCGCCTGGACCTGGGCCGTGAGCGCCGCATCGACACCCTGGACCTCACCACGTCCGGGGAGCTGGTCAGCCGCCCGCGTCGCGCGGTGCTGGTGGGCGACGACGGCGAGCGCCGCACGATCGACCTCGGCTCCAGCATCCGGGTGGCGCGGGGCTTCGAGCCGCTGCGCACCTCCACCGTCGAGATCACCTTCGAGCGGGCACCCGGGGCGGTGCGCCCGGTCGGGATCTCCGAGCTCACGCTCGGCGAGGTCCCCGTGACGGTCCCGATGGACGGCAGCACGGTCACCGGCGCCACCTGCGGCTTCGGCCCGGAGCTGGTCGTCGACGGCGAGAGCCACCCGACCCGCGTGCGCGGGGTGATGGGCGCGGTGTACGGCAACGGGCTGCTCTCGGTCGAGCCCTGCGGGAAGCGTCAGCGGATCCGCCTGGACGCCGGGACGCACCGCGTCGAGCTGCGCGCCTCCCCGCAGTTCCAGCCGATCCAGATGCGCCTGGAGTCGGTCGAGGAGAAGGACGCCGCCGGGTCGAACCCGCGGTCCTCGCGCCGGGTGGAGCAGGTCTCCTCCGAGCGCACCGAGCAGGTGCTGCGCGTCAGCGAGGGCGAGCGCGCCATCCTGTCGCTGCCGCAGAGCACCAACATCGGCTGGGTGGCCCGCGCCGGCGACCGGGAGCTGGACCCGATCGAGGTCGACGGCTGGGCGCAGGGCTGGATCGTGCCCGCGGACGTCGCCGGCGAGATCGTGGTGACCTTCGACCCCCAGACCTCCTACTTCCGCAACCTGATGATCGGCCTGGGACTCGCGGCCGCGGTACTGCTCGCCGGGCTGGTCGCGCTCGCCCAGGTGCTCCGGAGCCGACGCGAGCCCCTCGTCGTACCGCTGCGGGCGTCGGGGGCCACCGCGCACTCGGCAGCCCCGGACGACCCGGCCGACCGCCCCGTGCGGCGCTGGTTCGTGCCGGCTGCGGTGCTCGCGGTGGCCCTCACCGGGTTCGTGCTCGGCCCGCTCGTCGCGGCCGGCGCGGCCGTCGGCGTCCTGCTGCGGCGCCGGACCGCGGTGGCCGACGTCCTCGGCCTGGTCCTCGTCGGCGCGGGCCTGATCGTGGCGGTCGCGGCCAGCGCCGGCAGCTCACCGATGACCCCGCCCGCCTCCGACCTGCTCACCGGTGCCGGCGTCGGGATCGTCCTGGCTGCCGCCCTCGCGGGCACCCGGCCGCTGGCCCGGAACGGACGGCAGGGCCGGCGCCGGGCGAGCCACCGGGCCGCGGCGCACCGGTGAGGCGCCCGGTCGTCGGCCGCGACCGTCTGGTCGACCTCGCGGTCGGGCTGGTGCTCGCGTTCCTCGTCCTCGGCCCGCTGCTGCTGGGCCGCGGGTTCTGGCTCTTCGGGGACATGGTCTTCGTGCCCTCCCAGCCCTGGAAGGACGCCTGGCTGGGCCTGGACGGGCAGCTGCCGCGTGCGGTGCCGATGGACGCGCTGATGTCGGTGCTGACCGCGGTCGTCCCGGGCGACCTGGTGCAGAAGGCGGTGCTGCTGGGTGCCTTCCTGGCCGGCGCGGTCGGCGCGGGCCGCCTCGTGGGCACGTACCCGTGGTACGCCCGGGCCGCCGCGATCACCCTCTTCGTGTGGAACCCGTGGGTCCACGAGCGGCTGCTGATGGGGCAGTGGGCGATCCTGGCCGGCTACCTGTTGCTGCCGTGGGTGGCGCACGCCGCGCTGCGCGCGCGCCGCGACCTGCGCGACGGCACGCCGCCGCTCGCCGTCGCCCTCGTGCTCAGCGCCGTGTGCAGCCCCTCCAGCGGCCTGATGGCGGTCCTGGTCGCGCTGGTGCTCGCGGCGCGCCCGACGCGGGCCCACGTGCCGGTGGTGCTCGGGACCGGCCTGGTCGCCAACCTGCCGTGGCTGGTCCCGACCCTGGTGGCCGCGCGCGGCAGCGCGGTGACGGTCTCGGGGATCTTCGAGGTGTTCGCGCCGCGCGCCGAGTCCGCGGCCGGGGTGTGGGCCAGCCTGCTGTCGCTCGGAGGGACCTGGAAGAGCGCCGTCGTGCCGCCGGAGCGCACCGAGGCGCTGCTCGTGCTGCTGTCGTGCGGCCTGACCGTCGTCGCGCTGCTCGGCGTACGACGGGCCGGGCGCGGCTCCGACGAGCGACGGCTGCTGGTGCTGGGCGCCGTCTGCCTGCTGCTCGCCGTGCTCCCGGTGCTGCCCGGCGGCACCCGCGTGCTCGAGGCGGTCGGCGGGGCGGTCCCGGGGGCCGCGGTGCTGCGCGACTCCCAGCGCTTCCTTGCCCCCGCCGTGCTGGTGCTGCTGCCCGGCATCGCCGCGGTGGCGTCGGGCCTGCGCGCCCGGGTCCGCCCGGGGCGCGAGGCGCTGTGGGGGGTGGTCGGCCTGGTGGTCGTGGCGCCCGTGCTGCTGCTGCCCAGCCTCGCGTGGGGCGCTGCGGGGAGCCTGCCGCGGTCGAGCTTCCCGGAGGAGTGGGGGACCGTGGCCCGGGTCCTGGAGGAGGAGGGGCCGGCCCGCACCGTGGTGCTCCCGTGGCGCGGCAGCTATCGCGGCTACGACTGGAACGATCGCCGGGCGGTGCTGGACCCCGCGCCCCGCTTCCTGCCCGGCGAGGTCGTGATCGACGACCGCACCTTCGTCGACGGGGACGTGGTGCCCTCGGAGGACCCGCGGGTCGCCGCGGTGGACCGGGCGCTGGCCGCGCCGGACCCGGCCGCCGCCCTGCGCGCAGCCGGCGTCCGCTGGGTGCTGGTCGAGCACGGGATGGCCGGCGTAGGGGAGGTCCCCGAGGGCACGGTCCGTCACGAGGGGGAGGAGCTCACCCTCCTCGACCTCGGCGATCTCGCCGACGACCCGGCCCACGACGCTGAGGCTCCGGGCACCGGGGAGGCGTCCGACACCGGTGACGTGGTGCTGGTGGTCCTTGCAGATGTCGCCACGTTGCTGTTGCTTTCCGGAAATGCTGCGGCCATACTTCGTCGTCGGGTGTAATGGTCGTCACCAAGGCGGCCTGCCGCTGTGAGTTCTTGGGAGGGAACCCAGCAATGAACTTTTTGATCTCCGGTGCCATCGGCGCCGTGCTTTCCTCGGTCGTGCTGATCGGGGGCGTCCAGGCCTACTCCAGCAGCGAGCCCGACATCCTCTCCGAAGACCAGCTGTACTCCTACTCCGACCAGTGACGCCGGCGGGGTGAGCGTCTCCTCGACGCTGCTCGGCACCCCACCGTCCCTCGCCCCCGCGCCCCCCACGGCGCCGGTCCGGCGACCCTGAAACGTCAGCACGGGGGAGGCCCGCATGCTCCAGCTGGTGATACCGGCCCTCAACGAGGAGGCCCGGCTGCCGCGTACGCTGCGCGAGCTGACGCGCTACGCCAGCGCGAACCGTGCCGTGATCGGCCGCATCGAGGTCGTCGTCGTCGACAACGCGAGCACCGACGGCACCTCCCGCGTCGCCCGGGCGGCCGACTGCTCCGCGCTCCCGGTCCGCGTGGTGCACTGCGCACAGCCCGGCAAGGGCGCCGCGGTCCGCACCGGCATGGCCGTGACCACCGCCGACGTGGTGGGCTACATGGACGCCGACGGCGCGACCCGCCTGGACGCCCTGGACGAGGGGTGGCGGCGGATCCTCCTGGGCGCCGACGTCGCGATCGGATCCCGCGCGGTCCCCGGCAGCGACACCGCTGCCCGCCACAGCCGGCTGCGCGAGGGCGGCGCTCGGGCGTACCGCTCCTGCACCGCGCGGCTGGTCCCCGGCATCTCCGACACCCAGTGCGGCTTCAAGCTGCTGCGCGGGGACCTGGCCCGCGAGCTGTTCGCGGCCCTGCGCACCCCCGGCTTCTCCTTCGACGTCGAGCTGCTGGCGCGGGCGCGCCGTCTCGGTGCCGCCATCGACGAGTTCCCCGTGGTGTGGGCCGACGTGCCGGGCTCGACCTTCGACCCGGTGCGTCACGGCGCCGGCTCCTTCCTCGACCTCGGGCGCATCGCCTGGCAGCTGCGCCCGGCCCGGGTCGCGCCGGTCGCCGTGCCGGCCACGGCCCCTGCCGCCGTGTCGGGTGTCGTGCTGCCCGCCGTCGCGCCGCCCGCCGCGGCCGGCGCCGAGTTCTAGCGGATGCCCGCAGCCCCGGAGCCCTTCTCGTCCACCCCGCCCCCGGTCGACCTCCACGGTCACCACGCGGTCGTGGTCAACTGGCGCGACCTCGGGCACTCCCTCGCCGGGGGCTCGGAGCGCTACGCCTGGGAGTACGCCCGCGCTCTCGCCGAGGCCGGCGCGCGCGTGGAGTTCGTGACCGCCCGTGAGCGCGGCCAGGGCCGGCGCGAGGTCCGCGACGGCATCCGGGTCCAGCGCGCCGGCGGTGCCTTCACCTTCTACGTCCACGCCGCGCTGGCGCTGTTGCGCCGGCGGCGCACGCTGTCGGTGGTGATCGACCCCGAGTGCGGCATCCCGACCTTCTCGCCGCTGTTCGTGCGCCGCGACACCGTGGTGGTGATGCCCGTGCACCACGTGCACCAGGAGCAGTTCGCGACCTACTTCCCCGCGCCGGTCGCCGCATTCGGGCAGTGGCTCGAGCGGGTCCTCATGCCGCTGGTCTACCGGCGCCGCCGGACCCTCGCGGTCTCGGAGTCGACCCGGTCCGAGATGGTGCGCCAGCTCGGGTGGTGCGGCCCGGTCGACATCCTCGCGAACGGCGCCCAGGTGCCGGACCCGGCCCTGGTGAGCGCCGCTGACAAGGACCCCGACCGGATGGTCGTGCTGGGCCGCCTGGTCCCGCACAAGCGGGTGGACCTGGTGCTGCGCGCCGTACGCGAGCTGGCGATCGAACGTCCCGGGCTGCACCTCGACGTCTGCGGCCGGGGCCCGGACCTGGAGCGCCTCGTCGCGCTCGCCGACGAGCTCGGCATCGCCGACCGGGTGAGGTTCCACGGCTTCGTCGCGGAGGAGACCAAGCGGGAGGTGCTGCGCCGCGCCGCGCTGCACGTGTGCGCCTCCGACATCGAGGGCTGGGGCCAGGTGGTCATCGAGTCGGCCGGCTGGGGCGTGCCCACGGTGGCCCGCGACGTGCCCGGCCTGCGCGACTCGATCCGCGACGGGCACACCGGCTGGCTGGTTCCCGACGACCCCGACCTCGAGGTCGTCGCCGCCCGTCTCGCCGACCGGGTGCGCGCGTCCCTCAAGGGGCTGGAGCACCCCGAGGAGCGGGCGACCGTGGTCGGTGCCTGCCAGGAGTGGGCGGCGCACTTCAGCTGGACGCGCATGCACCGCGAGGCGGTGGCCGTGGTCGCCGAGGAGCTGGTCCGGGTGGGCCGCGCCTGAGCCTCAGCCCGGGGCGTCCAGCGCCGCCACGAGGGTGTCCAGGAGCGCCGCCAGAGACGCGTCGTCCCACTCGCTGCGGCGCGCCCGCAGGCCGAGCACGGTGCGGTCGCCGATCCCCACGGCGCCCAGCGACAGGCCGGTCCCGCCCGCGGTGACCGGATGGAAGGCGAGGCCGGCGACCCCCGGTGCCTGTACCCGGCCCAGGTGGGAGACGAGCAGGCTCGAGCCGAGCCGGGGCGCGAGCACCCGCAGCGCCGTCTCGACGACCCGCCCGCCCGCGGCGCCCCCGGCCTCGACCGGGGGCTGGGTGGGCGCCTCGCGCACCAGCCGCTCCACCGCCGCCAGGTCCAGGTCCTCCACGTCGCGCAGCCGCAGCAGCTCGCTGCGGTCCTCGATGCGCCGCGGGGTCCCGGGCGGGGTCTCCTCGCGCCGCGCCGCGCCGATGGCGACGGCCACGTGGCGGGTACGACGTCGCGCCAGGCGGTTGTGGCGCACGAGCCCGACGGTCGCGGCGTGCACCAGTCGCGCGGTGCCGTGGTGGCCCGGGACGCTCACGACCGCGAACGCGTCACCAGCGGCGGGCGCCACACCGGGCAGCGCGACACGCGCGGGCGGCGCGAGGGCGACCTCGCCCAGGCGCCGGGCCGCGGAGCCGAGGAACCCGCCGGCACGGGGGCGACCGGTCACGCCACGTGCGCCCGAGGAGACCTCGGAGCCCGTGACCTCGGCCAGCACGTCGAGCAGGCCGAGCCCGTCCACGTGGGCGTGGTGCGCAGAGACCACGAGGTGCTCACCGGCCAGCCCGACCACGACCGGCGTGCGGTCCTCCTCGGCCAGGTGGGCACGCAGCGCGCCCAGGTCGTCGGCGCGCTCGACCGAGCACCGCTGGTCCGCGGGACGCTCGTCGGGCCAGCCGTGCCGGGCCGCGAGGGCCTGCAGCCGCTCACCGACCCGGTGGGCGTCGTCCGGGCCGAGCGGGGCGTCCAGGCGTGCGGTGAGCAGGATCCGCCAGCGGATCCGGGGGTCGGCGATCCAGTCGCTCATGCTCAGCGCTTGACGGCGCGGGCGACCAGGCTGATGCCGGGCAGCCGCTGCACGGGCAGGAAGCGCTCGGTCGCGACGGCGGCGCGCAGCCCGGCGTTGAGTACCGGGTGCACCTCCTCCATCTCGCTCTCGCTGTCGTTGTTCTTGCGCCGCAGGCGGGCCACGGGACGCAGCAGGACGTTCCAGGAGCTGATGTCGACGACCTTGAGGCCCGCACCCTCCAGCAGCGCGGCCAGGTCGGCGCGCTCGTAGCGGCGCAGGTGGCCCAGGGCGACGTCGTGGCCGCTCCACAGCGCCATGCTGCACGGCACCGCGACCAGGGCCCGGCCGCCGGGGCGCAGCACGCGTGCGGTCTCGCGGGCCACGGCCTTGTCGTCCTCGATGTGCTCCCAGGCGTCGGTCGACATCACCAGGTCCATCGAGGCGTCGGCCACCGGCAGGCACTGGGCGTCGCCGCGCACCACCTTCAGGCCGCGGCCGCGTGCGATGCCCGCCGCGACGGGGGAGTACTCGATGCCGGTGACGTCCCAGCCGAGGTCGCGCAGCACGCCGGTGTTGCCGCCCCCGCCGCACCCGACGTCGAGGGCCCGGCCCGCTGGCAGCGGGCGCACCAGACGTCGTACCAGCCCCCGCCTCTCGGCGTACCACCAGTGCTTCTTCTCCAACGCCGCCGACTTGCGGATCTCCTGCGCGTCCACGCTGCGGAACACTACTGGTACGCCGGCGTCGGCGGGTGGCGCATGACACGTGTCAAGAGATCCGTGAGAGTGCGGTGACGCACCAGTAACTTCCTGCTAGTGTCTCGCCGGGCCGCGTGACGTCTGTCACCCGGTGGGAGAGAAGGGGAGTCCTTGATGCGTCGAGTTGTTCCAACGGTCCTGGTGGGACTGGGGGTGTTCCTGCTCGTGGCAGCAGCGCTCCTCAAGTTCTACGCCTACCCCAAGCTCGCCGTAGCCCCGATCGACCAGGACAGCGAGACAACGCTGACGGCCGAGGGCGCGGTCATCTTCGACACCGACCCGTCCATGCTGACGGAGATCATGGTCGACCTGACGGCGGTCTCCACCACGCGTGGCGACGTCGAGGCCAGCCGAGAGGCCAGCGACGACCAGGGCACGGACGTCCGGGTCTGGGCCGACACCCAGACGATCACCTCCGACGACGGGGAGATCCGCTCGCAGAGCCGTGGCCGCGCGGCGTTCGACGCCCACACCGGCGAGGCGGTCGACTGCTGCGGCGGGTTCAGCGAGACCACCGAGGACGAGCGCGTGGCGGTCAAGCGCGAGGGCCTGGTCTACAAGTTCCCCTTCGGCACCGAGAAGGAGACCTACGACTGGTGGGACGGCACCGCCGGCACCGCCGTCCCCGCCGAGTTCGTCGAGGAGACCGACATCGACGGCCTCGCGGTCTACAAGTTCGAGGCCGACCTGCCGGCCGCCGTCGTGGGCACCCGTGAGGTCCCCGCGTCCGTCGTGGGCGAGCGGGGCAACGACAACGTCGAGGCCGACGTCGTCTACGCCAACAAGCGCACCTTCTACGTCGAGCCGGTCACCGGCGCGGTGATCAAGCGCGTCGAGGAGCAGCGCTCCACCCTGGCGATCGACGGCGAGGAGCGCGCGACCACCACCGAGGCCAACCTCAGCTACACCGACGACCAGGTGGCCGCCAACGTCGAGGAGTACGAGTCCAAGGCCTCGCTGCTCAGCATGGTCAACGGCCTGTTCCCGATCCTCGGCCTGATCCTCGGGCTGGTCCTGATCGTCCTGGGGATCGTGCTCGGACGACGCGGCGCCAACGACGCCCCGGCACGCGCCGACGCGCCGAAGGGCGACGGCTCGCACCGCGAGGCCGCCAAGGTCTGAGCGACCCAGCGACACCCAGTACCGCCCGGAACGGGGCGGGGCCGCCGGCCCCGCCCCGTTCCTGCGTCCACGTTCCGAGACAGGCGTCCGCTCAGCCGGGCAGGTCGGCGCCGAAGATCGCGGTGCCGGGGGTGAACCGGCCGCGGGTCGCCGACCAGCCGCCCCAGACCCGGTCGTGGCCGGCCGGCCACTCCGGCTCGAGCAGCGTGGTGATCCGGAACCCCGCGCCGGCCAGCAGCGTCACCCAGTCGCCGAGAGTGCGGTGGTGCTCGACGTAGGAGGGCGCGCCGGTGGCCTCGTCGACCTCGACGTACGGCGTGCGGTCCCAGTAGGACTGGCTGGCCACCAGCCCCTCCTCGCCCGGGTCGTCGGGGAACATCCACCGCGTCGGGTGGGTGATCGAGAACGCGAAGCGCCCGCCGGGGCGCAGCACCCGCGCGGCCTCGGCGACCGCGACGTCGATGTCGCGCACGAACTGCAGCGCGCCGAAGGAGGAGAACACGACGTCGAAGGACGCGTCTGCGAACGGCAGCTCGGTCGCGGTGCCCAGCACCGAGGGCACCACGACCCCGGAGTCGAGGTCGATGCGGCGCGAGTGCTGCAGCTGGCGAAGCGACAGGTCGATGCCGAACGCGCGGCCGCCCTGGGTGCGGATCCAGCGCGAGCACTGCCCGGCGCCGGAGCCGACCTCCAGGACGTCGCGGCCGGCCACGGGCCCGAGCACGCCGGCGGTGGACTCGGTGAGGCCCTCGGGTCCCCACACGAAGCCGGTGTCGCCGAGGAACTCGCCGTGGGTCGCCTGGTACTCGTCGGCGTAGCGGTCCCAGTCGGGGCCGTTGGCGTGGCGTGACTCGGTCTCGCTCACGGGCCGGCGTTCGACGCGCATGGGCGGGAGGGGAGGATGGTGACGGGAGTCGGGTGCGGCGGGGTTGCCCGCGGGACTGCTCACGGATCCGACGGTAATACCTCCTGCGCGCGTCCGAGGCGCCCGGGTTGGACGGCAGTGCACGGCGCGGCGTACGCTGGCTGATGCGCCAGAGGTCTGCCTGCGTCCCGGACGGAGTGGACTCTCGCTCGCTATCACTGCTTCCGCCCGGGAGCGCTTCTCGATCGGTAGTGAAACCGGCCTTCGCGCGTGCCCGCACGACTTTCTGCCCACCAAGGAAATACTTCCCTTATGACGAGCACCATCTCCGCTCTTCCGGACTACGACGCGCCTCAGGTCGCGATCAACGACATCGGGTCCGAAGAGGACTTCCTCGCCGCCATCGACGCGACGATCAAGTACTTCAACGACGGCGACATCGTCGACGGCACCATCGTGAAGGTGGACCGCGACGAGGTTCTGCTTGACATCGGCTACAAGACCGAGGGCGTCATCCCCTCGCGCGAGCTGTCGATCAAGCACGACGTCGACCCGTCCGAGGTCGTCGCAGTCGGCGACAAGGTCGAGGCCCTCGTCCTCCAGAAGGAGGACAAGGAAGGCCGCCTGATCCTGTCCAAGAAGCGCGCTCAGTACGAGCGTGCCTGGGGCACCATCGAGCAGGTCAAGGAGGAGGACGGCGTCGTCGAGGGCACCGTCATCGAGGTCGTCAAGGGCGGCCTCATCCTCGACATCGGCCTGCGCGGCTTCCTGCCCGCCTCGCTGGTGGAGATGCGTCGCGTCCGCGACCTCCAGCCCTACGTGGGTCAGACCCTCGAGGCCAAGATCATCGAGCTCGACAAGAACCGCAACAACGTGGTCCTGTCGCGCCGTGCCTGGCTCGAGCAGACCCAGTCCGAGGTTCGCCACGGCTTCCTGACCCAGCTCCAGAAGGGCCAGATCCGCAAGGGCGTCGTCTCCTCGATCGTCAACTTCGGTGCGTTCGTGGACCTCGGCGGCGTCGACGGCCTGGTGCACGTCTCCGAGCTGTCGTGGAAGCACATCGACCACCCCTCCGAGGTCGTCGCCGTGGGCGACGAGGTCACCGTCGAGGTCCTCGACGTGGACATGGAGCGCGAGCGGGTCTCCCTGTCGCTCAAGGCGACGCAGGAGGACCCGTGGCAGCACTTCGCCCGGACCCACCAGATCGGCCAGATCGTGCCGGGCAAGGTCACCAAGCTGGTGCCCTTCGGTTCGTTCGTCCGTGTCGAGGAGGGCATCGAGGGCCTGGTCCACATCTCCGAGCTGGCCGAGCGCCACGTGGAGATCCCGGAGCAGGTCGTCCAGGTCAACGACGACGTCATGGTCAAGATCATCGACATCGACCTGGAGCGTCGCCGCATCTCGCTGTCGCTGAAGCAGGCCAACGAGACCGCTGCCGCCACGGACGTCGAGGAGTTCGACCCGACGCTGTACGGCATGCCGGCCACGTACGACGAGCAGGGCAACTACGTCTACCCCGAGGGCTTCGACCCGGAGACCGGCGAGTGGCTCGAGGGCTTCGAGGACCAGCGCGCCGTCTGGGAGGACCAGTACGCCAAGGCGCACGCCCGCTGGGAGGCCCACGTCAAGCAGCAGGCCGAGGCCCGCAAGGCCGAGGCCGAGGCTGGCGAGGCCACCTCGTACTCCTCCTCCGCCGAGGTCGAGACCAGCACCGAGACCGGTGGCGGCTCGCTCGCCTCGGACGAGGCGCTGCAGGCGCTCCGCGAGAAGCTCACCGGCGGCGGCAACTGATCCGCTGAAGGACTTCTCCACCAGCTGAACCACCGAGGCCCGGTCACCGCGAGGTGACCGGGCCTCGGTGCGTCTGCAGGCCCGCCGGTCGCGCGTGTAGGCCGTTGGCCGAGCCGGTCGAGACCTCAGCAGGCGAAGCGGCGTCGGTACTGCTGCGGGCTGAGCCCGCGGGCGCGGGTGAAGTGCAGGCGCAGGTTGGCGGCGTTGCCGAAGCCGACGTCGGCGGCGATCCGGTCGATGGTGTGGTCGGTGCGCTCGAGCAGCTGCTCGGCGCGCAGCAGCCGCTGGGCGGTGACCCAGGCGTGCGGGGTCGCGCCGACCTCGGCGCGGAAGCGGCGCGCGAAGGTGCGCGGCGACATCAGCGCGTGGTGGGCGAGCGTGGCGACGCCCAGCTCGAGGTGCAGGTTGTCCAGCACCCACTGCTGGAGCGCCCCGAAGGTCTCCTGGTGCGCCTCGGGCACCGGCCGCTCGATGAACTGCGCCTGGCCGCCGTCGCGCTGCGGCGGCACCACCATGCGCCGCGCGATGCTGGCGGCCACCGCAGCGCCGTGCTCCTGGCGCCACACATGCAGGGAGGCGTCGATGCTGGCGGCCGTGCCGGCGCTGGTGACGACCTGTCCGGAGTCGACGTGGAGGACCTCGGGCACGACCCGGGCGCGGGGGAAGCGCCGGGCCAGGTCGTCGGTGTAGCGCCAGTGGGTGGTGCACTCGCGGTCGTCGAGGAGCCCGGCCTGACCGAGCACGAACGCGCCGGTGCACATCGACATCAGCCGAGCGCCGCGGTCGTGGGCGGCGCGGAGCGCCTCGAGGACGGGAGGTGGGACGCTCTCGGCGAGGCCGTCGGTCGGCAGGACGACGACCAGGTCGGCCCGGACGACCCGCTCGAGGTCGTTCTCGACGCCGATCGTGAACCCGGCGCCGGTGCGGACCGGGCCGGGGACCGCGGCGCACAGGGCGAAGCCCAGCACCGGCAGGCCGTCGTCGCTGCGGTCACTGCCGAAGGCCTCGCAGGCGACCCCGAGCTCGAACGCCGTGACCCCGTCGTAGGTGATCACCGCCACATCGGAGAGCATCGTCCCAGCATGGCACGCGGTTGGCAGTGAATCGACGGGTCACGACCGCCCAGCCACTCGTGGCGGGATCACGATGGGCGAAGCATTGCAGCCATGACCTTCGTGATCCTGCTTCTCGTCCTCGGGGCGGTCCTGGCCGCCGGTTCGCTGCGGCTCGTCGCCCGCGACGACCGGGGCTCGGCCGCTCCGCCCACCTCGCACCTCCAGGACCCCCGCTTCCGGTCGCCGGGGGCGCGCTGACCCGGGGTCGGCGGCCCTTGGCGCGGTGCGCATGATCGGTCCATGACGACCCGGTTGCTGCTCCTGGCCGACACCCACCTGCCGCGGCGCGCCCGCGACCTCCCCGCCACGGTGTGGGAGGAGGTCGCGACCGCCGACGTCGTGGTCCACGCCGGCGACTGGGTCGACGTGTCGCTCCTCGACGAGCTCGAGGCGCGGTCGCGCCGCCTGGTGGGGGTCTACGGCAACAACGACCACGGCGTCCTGCGCGAGCGGCTGCCGGAGGTGGCGCGGGCCGAGGTGGACGGCGTACGCCTCGGCGTGGTGCACGAGACCGGCCAGGCGAAGGGCCGCGAGGAGCGTTGCGCGGCGGCGTACGACGACCTCGACGTGCTGGTGTTCGGGCACAGCCACATCCCGTGGGACACCACCGCCGCGACCGGGCTGCGGCTGCTCAACCCGGGCTCGCCGACCGACCGCCGGCGCCAGCCGTACTGCACCTACATGACGGCGCTCGCGGACGCGGGTGCCCTGCCCGAGGTGACGCTGCACCGCCTGGAGCCGCGGCCCCAGGCGGTGCGGTGACCTCCGGGAGGGACAGGCCGGAGCGGGCCGCTACGGTGACGCCATGCGAGTGGGACTCACCGGCGGGATCGCCTCGGGCAAGAGCACGGTCGCGACGATGCTGGAGGAGCACGGCGCGGTGATCATCGACGGCGACAAGCTCGCCCGCGAGGTGGTCGAGCGCGGCACTCCCGGCCTGGCTGCGGTCGTCGAGGCGTTCGGCGAGGAGCTGCTGACCCCCGAGGGCGACCTCGACCGTCCCGCGCTGGGCAAGGTGGTCTTCGGCGACGAGGCGAAGCGCCGGCTCCTCGAGGGGATCGTGCACCCGCTGGTCTTCAAGCGGTACGCCGAGCTCGAGGCCTCCGCGCCGGCGGGCGCCCTGGTCGTGCACGACATCCCGCTGCTGGCAGAGTCCGGCCGCGCCGACACCTTCGACGCCGTGCTCGTGGTGGACGTCCCGGTCGAGACCCAGCTCGAGCGGCTGGTGCGCGACCGAGGCATGGAGCGAGCCGACGCCGAGGCGCGCATCGCCGCGCAGGCGACCCGCGAGCAGCGGCTCGCCATCGCCACCCACGTGCTCGACAACACCGGCACGGTCGAGCAGCTGCGCGAGCGGGTGCGCGAGGTGGTCGCGGAGCTCACCGGCTCCTGAGGGCTCTGCGCGGCCGGCCAGCTGTCACGCGGGGTCGTTGGCGCTCCACACGCCGTACCCCGGCTGGGGGAGGCGTCAACAGCCCTGCGTCACTGTCCGTCCGCTTCGCCACGAGGGCCGACTCGGGCAACCACAGGCGCCGACTCGGGCCGCCACAAGGGCCGACTCGGCGAGATGCACGAGAGCCCCCGCCGGTCGTGCGGCGAGGGCTCTGGCGTGAGGTGCGGGGGCGTGGCCGGTGGGGGTCAGGCTGCCAGGTCGGGGTCGGCGATGCGGCGCAGCTTCTGCAGGGCCTCGCGCTCGAGCTGGCGCACCCGCTCGGCGGAGATCCCGTGCTTGACGCCGATGTCGGCCAGCTTGTGCTGGCGGCCGTCGACCAGGCCGTAGCGCGAGCGGATGATGTCCGCGGCACGGTCGTCGAGGTGGCCGACCAGGCTGTTGAGGCGCTCGCGCGACTCCACGTCGAGGACGGTGAGGTCGGGGCCGGGGGAGGTCTCCTGGGCCATCAGGTCGCCCAGCGAGGTGTCGCCGTCCTCGTCGACGGGCGAGTCGAGGCTGACGTGCTCGCGGCCCCAGGCCATCAGGTCCAGCACCCGCTCGACGTCCATGCCGAGCTCCTGGGCGATCTCCTGCGGCTCCGGGTCGCGGCCGAGCTGGCGCTCCAGGGTGCGGCGCGCGCCGCCGACCTGGTTGAGCTCCTCGACCACGTGGACGGGGAGCCGCACGACGCGGGCCTGCTGGGCGATGCCGCGCGTGATCGCCTGGCGCACCCACCAGGTGGCGTAGGTGGAGAACTTGTAGCCCTTGGTGTAGTCGAACTTCTCGACCGCACGGATCAGGCCGGTGTTGCCCTCCTGGATCAGGTCGAGCATCGGCATCTGCGCGCGGCCGTACTTGCGGGCGATGGAGACGACGAGACGCAGGTTGGCGGTGATGAAGGTGTCGACCGCCTTGCGGCCCTCCTCAGCCAGCCACTCCAGCTCCTCGCGGGAGGCGGACATGGGGGCGCCGCCCTTGCGTCGGCCGACGCGGCCCTCGCGCAGGAGGTGCTCGGCCATCAGGCCGGCCTCGATCGCCTTGGACAGCTCGACCTCGGCGGCGGCGTCGAGCAGGGGGTTGCGGGCGATCTCGTCGAGGTAGAGCCCGACGCTGTCACGACCCTCGATCTCGCGCGTCCCTGCCGTCGCGGTTCGTGTAGCCATGGGAACCCTCCTCGCTTCCGTGGCTGCCGCGGTGCAGTGCCACATCGTCAACAACGCTCCCTGTGTCCCGAGGATTCCCCGGACAAACCTTGGAGCCTTCCCCCTGAACGACGACCGGCGGAGGCGTCGAGTTGCGTCGCCGCCGAACTCTCAGGGACTTCTCAGGGCCCCGCTGCCCGGTCGGGTGAACGGGGCCCTGCACGTGGTTCGGCGCGGGGGGTCGTGACGGATTGGGCGGCTGCTGGACCTGGCCGGACCAGAGGAGCTCGCAGGAGGGTCAGGAGGTGGGTCGCACCGAGGCGAGCCCCATCCGGTCGAGGATCCAGGCCAGCGAGAAGGCGCGGTCGTGCCAGGACTTGTAGCGACCGGAGACCCCGCCGTGCCCGGCGCTCATCTCGGTGCGCAGCAGGATGTCCGGGTTCGCCGTCCGCTCGCGCAGCCGCGCCACCCACTTGGCCGGCTCGACGTAGAGCACGCGGGTGTCGTTGAGCGAGGTCTCCGCGAGGATCGGCGGGTAGTCCTGCGCGGTGACGTTGTCGTACGGCGCGTAGGCCGCGATCCACTCGTACGCCGCGGGGTCGGCCTCGGGATTGCCCCACTCGTCGTACTCGGTGACCGTCAGCGGGAGGGTCGCGTCGAGCATCGTGGTGAGGTTGTCGACGAACGGCACCTGGGCCACGATCCCGCCGAACAGCTCGGGGGCCTGGTTGGCGACCGCGCCCATCAGCAGCCCGCCGGCGCTGCCGCCCTCGGCGACGAGGGTCTTCGGGCTGGACCAGCCGGTGCGCACCAGGTGGCGCGCGCAGGCGATGAAGTCCGAGAAGGTGTTCTGCTTGTGCTCGAGCTTGCCCTCGTCGTACCAGCGCCGGCCCATCTCGCCGCCGCCGCGCACGTGCGCGATCGCGAACGCCGCGCCCCGGTCGAGCAGGGAGAGCCGCCCGATCGAGAAGTAGGGGTCCATCGAGGCCTCGTAGGCGCCGTAGCCGTAGAGCAGGGTCGGCACCGGGCCGGCGCCGCCGCCGACGTCCTCGCGCGCGCCGATGCGGCACACGATCGAGATCGGGATCCGCTCGCCGTCCTCGGCGGTGGCCCAGAGGCGGTGCTCCTCGTAGTCGGAGGGGTCGTAGCCGCCGAGCACCGGGGTGCGGCGCAGCAGGTGCAGCTCGCGGGTGCGCACGTCGTAGTCGTAGACCGAGGGCGGGACGGCCATCGTGGTGTAGCCGAGGCGGACCACCGGCTGGTCGAAGGAGGGGTTGGAGCCGGCGCCGACGGTGTAGACCTCCTGGTCGAAGCCGACCAGGTAGTCCTCGCCCAGCCCGTTGCCCAGCCCGTTGCCCAGCCCGTCCGCGGCCTGCTCGTCGAGCTCCACGATGCGCAGCTGGGTGAGCCCGCCGCTGCGCTGGTGCACGACCAGGTGGCCGGCGAACGCGTCGACGCCCTCGAGGCGGACCGCCGGGTCGTGGGGGATGAGCGGGCGCCACTGCTCCGGCGCGGTGGGGGCGACCGGTGCCAGGGCGACCTCGAAGTCCGGCCCGGTGCCGTTGTGGTGGACCAGGAAGACCTCCTCGCCGGCGATCCGGGCGGGCTCCAGGGAGTACTCCAGGTCCTCGCGGCGCTCGGCGAAGACTTGCCAGGTCGCGCCGGGGTCGCTGGTGTCGAGGTAGTGGTACTCGCTGGTGGTCTTCGAGCCGAGCGCGATCATCAGGAACCGCGCGTCGCGGCTGCGTCCGATGCCGGTCCAGAACCGGCCGTCGGGCTCGTGCAGCACCAGCTCGTCGTCGGCCTGGTCGGTGCCGAGGCGGTGGCGCCAGATCTTGTCCGGGCGCCAGCTCTCGTCGACGGTGGAGTAGAAGGTGTCCACGCCGTTGGGGTGCCAGGTGACGTTGCCGAGCACGCCGGTCAGCTCGTCGGGGAGCAGCTCGCCGGTGGTGAGGTCCTTGAAGCGCACCGTGTAGCGCTCGTCGCCGGCGGTGTCGACCGACCAGGCCAGCAGCCGGTCGTCGAGGCTGACCGCGGAGCCGCCCAGGGAGAAGAAGTCGTGGCCCTCGGCCAGCTCGTTGAGGTCCAGCAGGACCTCCTCGCCGGGCAGCGCGGGCTGGTCGGGGGCGCAGTCCTCGGCCGGTCGCGGCGGGGTCCAGTCCTGCTCGTCGCGCACCGGGACGCGGCAGCTCGCGCCGTACTCCTTGCCCTCGAAGGAGCGCCCGTAGTACCAGTAGCCGCGGTTGCGGGTGGGCACCGAGAGGTCGGTCTCGAGGGTGCGCGAGCGGATCTCCTCGAAGATCGAGCCGCGCAGCCCCTCGAGGTGGGCGGTGCGCTGCTCGGTCCAGGCGTTCTCGGCCTCGAGGTGCGCGAGCGCCTCGGGGGACTCCTTGTCGCGCAGCCACTCGTAGTCGTCGACGCGGGTGTGCCCGTGGATCTCGCGGGTGACGGGGCGGCGGGGGGCGAGGGGCGGCTGCGTGAGCTGCTCCGCGGCCGGGGAGACGGAGGCGGAGCCGGGGCTGTCGGGCATGCCCGCGACGATAGCGTCGCCCCATGACCAGACCGACCGTGGACCTCAACGCCGACCTCGGGGAGGAGGTCACCGACGACGCCGCGCTGCTGGCGGTGGTGACGAGCGCGAACGTCGCCTGCGGCTACCACGCCGGCTCCGCGGCGATCATGCGCGCGGTGTGCGAGGAGGCGGCGCGCCGCGGGGTGACGGTGGGCGCCCAGGTCTCCTACGACGACCGCGAGAACTTCGGCCGGGTGGCGCGCGACGTCCCCGCGGCGGTCCTGCGCGAGCAGGTCGCCGACCAGGTGGGCACGCTGGCGGAGATCGCCGCGGCCGCCGGCACCGCGGTGCGCTACGTCAAGCCGCACGGTGCGCTCTACCACCGCGTGATCGACGACGCCGATCAGGCCGGCGCGGTCCTGGCGGGGTCGGGGGACCTCCCGGTGCTGGGGATGGCGGGCCTGTTCCTGGACGGCGCCCGCGCCGCCGGTCGCCGGGTGCTCCACGAGGGCTTCCCCGATCGGGGGTACGGCGCGGACGGGCGGCTGCTCGCGCGCGGGCTGCCCGGCGCGCTCCTCGAGGACGCCGCCGCGATCGCCGCCCAGGCGGTGCGCCTGGCGCCGCGGGTCGACTCGGTCTGCGTGCACGGCGACAGCCTCGGCGCGGTCGCCCACGCGCGCGCCGTACGACGGGCGCTGGAGGAGTCCGGGCACACGGTCGGGTCGTGGTGGCCCGGGGACCGGGCGGCCGGCGTCGGCGGCTCCTGACGGGTGCGTCCGAGCGGGCGCCGGAGCGCGGCGACGGATCGCGGGCGAAGCCTCCCGGGCGGACATGTGAGGATATATGATCTGCACCTCACCGACCTTCGAGGAGTTCCGATGTCCAGCATCGTCGTGACCGGCAGCACCAAGGGGGTCGGCAACGCGCTGGCGCGCGAGTTCCTGCGCCGCGGCCACTCCGTCGTCGTGACCGGGCGGGGCGCCGCCGCGGTCGAGGAGGCCGTCGGCAAGCTCACCCCCGACGCTGCCGGCGGGGCACGCGTCGTGGGCCGCGCCACCGACGTCACCGACCCCGACGAGGTCCAGGCCCTGTGGGACCACGCGGTCGCCGAGCTCGGCCGCGTCGACGTGTGGGTCAACAACGCCGGCGTCGCGAACACCACCGCCGCCATCGTCGACACCGCCGCGTCCGACGTGCGCGCGATGGTGAGCACCAACATGCTCGGCACGATCTTCGGCTCGCAGGTCGCGGTCCGTGGCATGACCGCGCAGGGCGGGGGCCAGCTGTTCAACGTCCTCGGCGGGGGCAGCGACGGCAAGATCCGACCGAACATGGGCGTCTACGCCGCCACCAAGCGCGGCCTCGACATGCTCACCCGCGCGCTGGTCAAGGAGACCAAGGACACCGCGGTCCGCGTCGGGCAGGTCCGCCCGGGGATGCTCATCACGGAGGGCTGGCTGCGGGAGGCCGCCGTGGCCCCCGAGCAGGTCGCCAGCCAGCGCAAGATCCTCAACATCCTGTGCGACCACGTCGACGACGTCGCGCCGTACCTGGTGGAGAGGATGCTCGCCAGCACCCGCTCCGGCGACGAGATCGCCTGGCTCACCAACGCCCGGATGATGCGGAAGTTCATGTCGCCCAAGCAGGACGTGCTCGCCCGCTACGGCCTGTAGGTCGCGGACCGGCCGCCTGGGCCAGACTGGGGCCATGCGCATCCGGGAGGTCGGCGAGCACGCGTTCCTCGTCGAGGTGGACGACGCGGGCAGCGCCCTGGCCCTCGCGGCCTGGGCGCGTACGACGGGGGTCGAGGCGACCGACGTCGTGCCCGGCGCGGGCACCGTGCTCTTCGACGGGGTGGCCGCGGACCTCGCGGAGCGCCTCGCCGGCTGGCCGGGCCCGTCCGAGGCGGCGCCCGGCGGGCTGGTCGAGCTGCCGGTGACGTGGGACGGCGAGGACCTCGACTGGGTCGCGCGCCGCTGGGGGACCGACCCCGACGGGGCGGTCGACCGGCTGTGCGGGATCGAGCTGGTCTCGGCGTTCTGCGGGTTCGCGCCGGGCTTCGCCTACCTCACCGGGCTGCCCGCGGAGCTCGCCGTACCCCGTCTGGAGACCCCGCGGGCGCAGGTGCCGGCCGGTTCGGTCGCGCTGGCCGACGCCTGGTGCGGGGTCTACCCCTCCGCCTCGCCCGGCGGCTGGCGGCTGCTGGGACGCACCGACGCGCCGCTGTGGGACGTCGACCGGGAGGAGCCCGCGCTGCTCGCGCCCGGCACCCGGGTGCGGTTCGCGCGCGGATGAGCACCGGCGAGCTGCGCGTCCTGCGCGCCGGCGTCCTCACCACCGTGCAGGACCTCGGCCGCCCCGGCCTGGCCCACCTCGGGGTGCCCCGCTCCGGTGCCCTCGACGCCCCGGCCGCGGCGCTGGCGAACCGGCTCGTCGGCAACCGCCCCGACGCCGCGGTGCTCGAGGTGACCCTCGGCGGGCTGGAGGTCGTCACGAGCGTGGGGCGCTGGGTCGCGGTCACCGGAGCCCCGGCCCCGCTGCACGTCGGCGGCACCGCCCGGGGCCTGGCACGGGCCACCTGGCTGGCGCCGGGCGAGCGGCTGCGCCTCGGCGCGCCTCCGGCCGGCGTCCGCTCCTACCTCGCCGTCGGCGGCGGCGTCGCGGCGCCGCCGGTGCTCGGGTCCCGCTCGACCGACGTCCTCGCCGGCGTCGGCCCGCCCCCGGTCCGCGACGGCGCCGTGCTGCCGCTCGGTGCGCCGAGCGGGCCGCCGGCCGCCCTCGACACGCCGCGCCCGCCGGTCCCCGGACCGTTGCGGCTGCTGCCCGGCCCGCGCGCGGACTGGTTCGCCGCGGACGCGCTGGAGCGCCTGCGCGACACGTCGTACGTCGTGCTGCCGGCGTCGAACCGGGTGGGCCTGCGCCTGGACGGCCCGCCGCTGCCGCGGGTGCGGCACGAGGAGCTGCCCAGCGAGGGGATGGTGCTCGGCGCGGTGCAGGTGCCCCCGGACGGGCGCCCGGTCGTCTTCCTCGCCGACCACCCGCCGACCGGCGGCTACCCCGTCGTCGGGGTGGTGGCCCGGGAGGACCTGTGGCAGTGCGCGCAGCTGCGTCCCGGGGACCGGGTGCGCTTCGCGATCAGTCCTGCCGGCTGAGCGGCTCGGCCGGGTCGGGCGGGTCGTCCGGGTCGGGCGGGTCGTCCGGGTCCTCCTCGCGCAACGGCGTCGTCCACGGGCTGAGCGCCGGGTCGTCGACGGGGAAGGAGCGCACCGGTCCCGCGGGCGTCTCCGCGGTCTCGAAGCGGACCGTCACCACCCCGCGCCCGGAGCCCCAGACCCAGCCGCGCCCCCTCTCGGCGTGCACCACGTCCATGCCCGGCGACCAGGTCCCGCGCGAGTGCCGCGGCACCTCGACGTCGGCCAGCGCGGCGAGCTCGGCGTCCTCGGCGCCGCCGTCCTCGCCGGTCTCGCCGAACAGGTCCTCCTGCACCCAGTCCGCGAGCCCGGAGACGCCCACCCCCAGCAGCCGCACGCCGCCGGAGAGGTCGGTGGTGGAGATCAGCTCGCCCAGCAGGGCGCGGGCCATCCGCCCGATCATCGAGGCCTGGTCGGTGGGGGAGGCCAGCGTGGTGGAGCGGTTGACGGTGGTGAAGTCGTGCAGGCGGACCTTGATCGTGACGGTGCGCCCCGACATCCCCGCCTTGCGCAGCCGCGCCGCGACCTCGCCGGCCTGCCGGGTGAGCAGCCCCTCCAGCAGCCGCCGCTCGGTCAGGTCGGTCTCGTAGGTGCCCTCGACGCTGACCGACTTCGCCTCGCGCTCGGGCACCACCGGGCGCTCGTCGATGGCGCGGGCGAGCTGGTGCAGCCCGTGGCCCTGGGAGCGGCCGACGAGCTGGACCAGCTCGTCGAGGTCGACGCCCTCGAGGTCGGCGACGGTGTGGACCCCGCCCCGGCGCAGCCGCTCGACCGTCGCCGGGCCGACCCCGGGGATCACGCTCACGCGCATGGGGCGCAGCAGGTCGCGCTCGGTGCCGGGCTCGACGAGCACCAGCCCGTCGGGCTTGTCGAGGTCGCTGGCCACCTTGGCGATGAACTTGGAGGTCCCGATGCCGACCGACGCGGTCAGCCCGCCGGTGGCGGCGGTGACCCTCGCGCGCAGGTCCTCGGCGAAGGCACGCACGGTCGCGACCTCGAGGTCGGGCAGGTCGGCCTGCTCGAGGTCGACGAACGCCTCGTCGAAGGAGAGCGGCTCGACCAGCGGGCTGACCTCGCGCAGCAGCCGCATCACCGTCGTGCTGCTCTCGCGGTAGGCGTGGAAGCGCCCGCCCAGGAACGCCGCGTGCGGGCAGCGCGCCCGGGCCTCGCGCGTCGACATCGCCGAGCGCACGCCGTAGCGCCGCGCCTCGTAGGAGGCCGTCGAGACCACGCCCCGGCCGCCGACCCCGCCCACGACCACCGGCTTGCCGCGCAGCGAGGGCTTGTCGCGCTGCTCGACCGAGGCGAAGAACGCATCGAGGTCGAGGTGGAGCACGGAGGCGTGGGCGCGCATCGCGGCACGGTACCTCCCGGCGCCGACACCGGCCGGTGCCGGTCGGCGGGGCTGGCGGGGACGGGTGACGCGGGCCGCTCCGGGCCGTTCGGGGTGCACAGGGCACCCGTCGTACCGCTTCCTCCCCAGGCGGGAAGCGCCGGGCCGCGGGTCGTCGGGGCGGGCGGGGAGCGTCGCCCCATGAACCCGCCTCCCACCCCGCCTCCCACGCCGCCCGGGCCGCTCCGGATCACCGCACGCCGTCCCGACGACCTGCTCGCCGTCGTGCCCGTCGTGCTGGGCTTCCACCCAGCGGAGTCCGTGGTGCTGCTGACCTTCGGCGCCCGGCGCCAGTTCCACGCCCGCATCGACCTGCCCCGCACCCCGGCCGAGATCGCCGCCACCGTGGAGGCGCTGCTCGCCCCGTCGGTGCGCGAGGAGGCGCGGGCGGTTGCCTTCGTGCTGTACGCCGGCGCGCGCACCGCCGGCACCGCCCGGTGGACCTCGCGGGCGCTGGTCCGCGGCTTCGAGCTGGCCGGCATCCGGGTCGTCGACGCGATCCGGGCCGACGGCGAGCGCTGGTTCTCGCTGCTGCCCGCCCGCGGCGGTGCCCCGCCACGCGGCGTGCCCTACGACCTCACGGCACACCCGATCAGCGCCCAGGCGGTCTTCGAGGGGCGCGCCGTGCTCGCCTCGCGCACCGCGGTCGCGGACACGCTGCGCCCCGACGAGGCGGCCGCCGCCCGCGTCGCCGAGGCGGCACGGCGGGTCCGGGCCGCCGACCACGACGAGGTGGCCGCCGCGGTCGCGGCCCGGCTGCGTGGGGGCGGGTGGAGCGAGGAGGTCCTCGCCTCGGTCCTGCTCGGAATCCGCAGGCCCGCGGTGCGCGACGCCGCCTGGTCCTCGATGCGCCGCTCCGAGTCCGTCGAGCACGTGCGCACCTGGACCGACGCCGTACGCCGCGCGCCGGCCCCGCTGTGCGCGGGCGCCGCGGCCGTGCTGGCCTACGCGGCCTGGCTCGCCGGGGACGGCGCGCTCGCCTGGTGCGCGGTCGACAGGTGTCGCGAGCACGACCCCGGCAACAGCCTGGCCCGGCTGGTCTCCGACCTGCTCGAGCGCGCCGTCCCGCCCGCCGCGCTCGGCGAGGTGCCCTGAGCGCCGGGTGGACTCGAAGGCCGGGTTGCTGGGTACTGCGCGTCCATGCCGACGACCACGCCCCCGACCGCACGCTTCGGCGCACCCGCCTAGGACTCGCCATGGGAGAGGAGGTCGAGGCACAGGAGTTCACCCGGAGCGACCGGACCCGCTACCGCGAGAAGGTCCGGCGCAACCTGGACGTGTTCGCGCGGATGCTGCGCGAGGCCCGGTTCGACACCGACGACCCGATGACGGGCCTGGAGGTCGAGCTCAACCTGGTCGACAAGGCCGGCGACCCCGCGATGTGCAACGCCGAGGTGCTCGCCGAGATCGCCGACGAGGACTTCCAGACCGAGCTGGGGCAGTTCAACGTCGAGATCAACCTGGCCCCGGCCCGGCTGCGCGAGGGCGGCCTGAGCGCCTTCGAGGACAACCTGCGGCGCAGTCTCAACGACGCCGAGCAGAAGTCGGCGCGGGTGGGGGCCCAGCTGGTGATGGTCGGGATCCTGCCGACCCTCGACGAGGGGCACATGGCGCGCTCGACCCTCAGCGGCAACCCGCGCTACCGGCTGCTCAGCGAGCAGATCCTCAACGCTCGCGGCGAGGACATCTCGATCGCGATCACCGGGCCGGAACGGCTGCGGACCACGACCGACTCGATCGTGCCCGAGGCGGCCTGCACCAGCACCCAGCTGCACGTGCAGACCTCGCCCGACCAGTTCGCGGCGTACTGGAACGCCTCCCAGGTGATCTCCTCGATCCAGCTCGCGCTGGGCGCCAACTCGCCGTACCTGCTGGGCAAGGAGCTGTGGCGCGAGACCCGGATTCCGCTCTTCGAGCAGGCCACCGACACCCGCAGCGCCGAGCTGGAGGCCCAGGGCGTGCGCCCCCGGGTCTGGTTCGGCGAGCGGTGGATCACCTCGGTCTTCGACCTCTTCGAGGAGAACGTCCGCTACTTCCCGGCCCTGCTGCCGGTCCTCGACGAGCACGAGGACCCGCTCACCGTGCTCGAGGCCGGCGGCACCCCCTCGCTGGCCGAGCTGAAGCTGCACAACGGCACCATCTACCGCTGGAACCGCCCGGTCTACGACATCGCGCACGGGGTCCCGCACCTGCGCGTGGAGAACCGGGTGCTCGCCGCCGGGCCGACCGTCGCCGACACGATGGCCAACGCGGCGTTCTACTTCGGCCTGGTCCGGTTCCTGGCCGAGCACGAGCGGCCGCTGTGGTCACAGATGTCCTTCAGCGCCGCCGAGGAGAACTTCCACGTCGCCGCGCGCGACGGCATCGAGGCGCTGGTCTACTGGCCCGGGGTCGGGCAGGTCCGGGCCACCGAGCTCGTGCTGCGCCGGCTGCTGCCGCAGGCACGCGCCGGCCTGGACGCCTGGGGCGTGCCGGGGGAGGAGTCGGACCGGCTGCTCGGCATCATCGAGCAGCGCTGCCTGACCGGCACCAACGGCGCCGAGTGGTTCGTGGGCCGGATGCGCGCGCGGGACGGGGAGGACCGCTTCGACGCGCTGCGCGCGACGCTGCTGGAGTACCGCGACCGGATGCACACCAACGAGCCGGTGCACACCTGGGACTGAGCGGTGCCACCCCCGTCAGCGTGGGCGCAGGCGCACCCAGCGCTGGGACAGCCCGCTGCGCGGGTCGCGCCATCCCTGCCGGGTCACGACGACCATCGTGAGCGCGGCCCCGCGCTCGGCGTGCGCGGCCCACGCCGCGGCGAGCCAGGCGGCGTCCAGGTCCTGCAGGTCGAGGTCGCCGGGCCGGGTCAGCCAGACGAGCGGTGCGGGGTGCTGCTCCGGGGCGCCGCGGTGGTGCCTGGCCAGCATCGCGGCGACGACGTCGGTGCGCAGCGAGTGGTCGCCGACCTCGCGCACCGCCACGACGCCCTCGCGCCCGCCGGGGCGGCCCACGTGCAGGAGCGCGGGGTGCGTCCGACGGTGCTCGCTGCTGACGTGGTCGAGCACCGCGCGCCGCAGCACCCGACCCAGCACGGCGGGCACGGGGGCCTGCAGGCCCGCCTCCGAGCGAGGTGCGAGCGGCTCCTGCGACATGCCCGGAGCCTGCCGCAGGACGCCCCGGCTCGCCGGGTGGTCTCCACAGGTGTCAGGGGCGCAGTTGTTCGATAGCGTGTGCCCGCGGCGGCTGGTCGCACGGACTTTCAGGAGGGGCGATGGGGACCATCGTGGTCGGGTACGTGCCGAAGCCGGAGGGCGAGGCGGCACTCGCGAAGGCGATCGAGGAGGCCGGCCTCCGAGGGTCCCGACTCGTGGTCGTGAACTCCCACCGCGGGGGCAACGAGTTCGACACCGCCACCGCTCGGCGCACCGAGGAGGAGATGGCGGCCATCAAGGACCGCCTCGACGCCGCCGGCATCGAGCACGAGATCCGCCAGCTCGTCCGCGGCTTCGAGCCCGCCGACGACCTGATCAGCATCGCGGAGGCCAGCTCGGCCGAGCTGATCGTGATCGGCCTGCGCCGGCGTTCCCCGGTCGGCAAGCTGATCCTGGGCAGCAACGCCCAGCGCGTCCTGCTCGACGCGCACTGCCCCGTGATGGCCGTGAAGGCCGCGGCCCCCTGAACGTCGACGAGCGGGCAACGAGTGGTCGTGGACGCGATGCTTGAGCCTGCCCTGGAAGCAGTCGTGGCCGACGTCCGCGCCACCGGCGCCCCCGAGCCGCGTGTCGAGCCCTCGCAGTGGACCGGCGACCCCGCGCTGCCCGCAGCGATGCTCTGGAGCCCGGACGGCAGCGGCGTCGGGATCTTCGTGCGCGCGGGCGACAGCCCTGCGGCGCGGGTGGCCCATGCCGCCGAGCAGGTGCAGGAGTGGGTGCTCGAGGAGCGTCCCCCCGGCGCACCCGGCTGGCCCCCGTGCCCGGTCCACGACGCCGACCACGCGCTGAGCGCCGCCGTGGTCGACAGCACCGCCCAGTGGGTGTGCGCCAGCGACCGGGTGGTCGTCGCGCCGATCGGCGCCCTCGGCGCACCGGACGGTGGCTGAGCCGCACCGGCTGCGCTCGACCCGGGTACGGTTTGCGTCCCGCCGCCGTACCCGGAGGAGACGCCCATGTCCCACCTGCCCGCCCGCGCGGTCATCGCACTGGTCCCGGTCCTGGCCCTGCTCGCCGGCTGCGGCGCCGACGACTCCTCGGCCGGTGGGGACAACGCCACGCTGCGGATCAGCGCGATCCCGGACCAGGACCCTGCAGAGCTGACCGCCCGCGAGGAGGCCCTCGCGGAGTACCTGTCCTCCGCCCTCGACGTCGAGGTCGAGTACGTCCCCGTCACCGACTACGCCGCCTCGGTCAGCCTGTTCCGGGCCGGCGATCTCGACACCGTGTTCTACGGCGGGCTGACCGGGGTCCAGGCCCGGCTCCAGACGCCCGGCGCCACCCTGCTCGCACAGCGCGACATCGACGCGGAGTTCCGCTCGGTGTTCATCGCCAACGCCGACACCGGGATCGAGCCGTTCGACGACGTCGCCGGCCTCACGGCCTTCGAGGACACCCGCTTCACCTTCGGCAGCGAGTCCTCGACCTCGGGGCGGCTGATGCCGGAGTACTTCCTCCGGGAGGCCGGCGTGGACAGCGGGAGCGAGCTCTCCGGACGCCCCGGCTACTCGGGGTCCCACGACGCCACCATCGACCTGGTCGAGGCGGGGTCCTACGAGGGCGGCGCGCTCAACGTGCAGGTGTGGGAGGCGCGCACCGCCGCCGGCACCGTGGACACCGACAAGGTCGTCGAGGTGTTCACGACCCCGCCGTACAGCGACTACCACTGGCTGGGCGGGCCCGACCTCGAGGACCGCTTCGGCGCGGGGTTCACCGAGGAGCTGCGCACGGCGCTGCTGGAGCTCGACGGCTCGACGCCGGAGGAGCAGGCCGTGCTGGAGCGGTACGGCGCCGGCAAGCTGATCCCGACCGATGCCGACAGCTACGAGCGGATCGAGGAGATCGGCCGCACGCTCGGGCTCGTGTCCTGATGTCCGCCGGGCCCGGCTCCGAGGGCGCGGCGGTGGTCGCGCTGCGCGGGGTGGACGTGTCCTACGCGGGGTCCGCCGGGGGCCCGGCGCTGCAGGGCGTCGACCTCGTGGTGCGTGCCGGTGAGCGGGTGGCGCTGGTCGGCCCCAGCGGGGCGGGCAAGTCGACCCTGCTGCGGCTGTGCACCGGCGCGGTCCGTCCCGACCGCGGGGAGGTCGAGGTGCTGGGCCGGTCGCTGTCGGGGCTGGGGGCCGCCGAGCTCGCCGCCGTACGCCGCCGGATCGGCACCATCCACCAGCGGCTCCACCTCGTGGGCCGCCTGCGGGTGGTGCACAACGTCAACGCCGGGCGCCTGGGGCGCTGGAGCACGTGGGAGGCGCTGTCCTCGCTGGTGCGCCCCCGCGAGACGCAGGCCGCGCGCGCCGCCCTGAGCCGCACCGGCATCGCCGACAAGCTGATGGCGCGCACCGACGAGCTGTCCGGCGGCGAGCAGCAGCGGGTCGCGCTGGCCCGGGTGCTCGTGCAGGACCCCGACCTGGTGCTGGCCGACGAGCCCGTCTCCAGCCTCGACCCGGCCCGCGCCGACGAGGTGCTGCGGCTGCTGTGCGAGACCGTGGCGACCCCCTCACGGGCGCTGGTGGTGAGCCTGCACGACTTCGACCTGGCGGTGCGCCGCTGCGACCGGGTCGTCGGCCTGCGCGAGGGCCGCGTGGTCTTCGACCGGCCCGCAGCCGAGGCCGGGGAGCTGCGCGAGGCGCTGTACCTCCTCGAGCGCGGATGACCGACCTGCCCCGGATCGCCTCCCTGGAGGCGACCGGTCCGGCGGTGGCCCGGGCGCGGGGCTGGCGGGGACGGGTCCGCCCGCGTGCCGCGGGCCGGGTCTGGCTGGTCGTGTGGGTGGTGGCCCTGGCGTGGTCGCTCTCCAGCTTCCTGGGGGAGGACCACCGGGTGCTCAACACCGCCGGGTGGGGCGCGTTCACCGAGTTCTGGGCGGCCGCCGCCCGACCCGACCTCTCCGCGGACCTGCTGCGCGCCACCGTCGAGGCGGCGGCGACGACGCTGGCCTTCGGGGTGCTCGGGACGCTGCTGTCGGTGCTCGTCGGGATCGTGGTGGCGCCGTTCATGAGCCAGACCTGGTGGGCCCCCGCCACGGCGTCGGGGCCGTCGCGACTGCTGCGCGCCGGCGGGCTGCTCCTCTCGCGGGCCGCCGTCGCGCTGCCGCGCGGCGTGCACGAGGCGGTGTGGGGACTGCTCCTGGTCAGCGTCCTCGGCCGCGACCCGCTGGTCGGGGTGCTGGCCATCGCGATCCCGTTCGGCGCGATCACCGCGAAGGTCTACTCCGAGCTGCTCGACGAGGCCGACCGGGCGCCGTACGAGCTGTTGCGCGAGGCGGGCGCCGGGCGGGTCACGGCGCTGGCCTACGGACTGCTTCCGTCGTTGCTGCCGGGCGCCACGTCGTACGCCTTCTACCGCTTCGAGTGCTCGATCCGCTCCGCGGTCATCCTGGGCATGATCGGGGCCGGGGGACTGGGGCTGCAGCTCACGCTCGCCTTCCAGGGCCTGCAGTACGCCCAGGTGTGGACCGCGATCTACGCCCTGCTCGTCCTCGGCGCGCTCATCGACCGGTGGGGCGCGCACCTGCGACGCGGCCGGGCGCGCGGGCGGTGGGCGGTCTCGGGGGTGCTCCTCGCGGTGCTGGTCGCCGGGTCGGTGTGGCACCTCGCCCCGGACCTGGAGCGGTGGTTCTCGGGGCGCACGCTGGAGCTGCTCTCGCGGCTGCTGGACGACCTGGTGCCGCCGAGCCTGCCGGCCGGCGGCTGGTCGGAGCTGGTGGCGGCCTCGGTGGAGACGCTGCAGATGTCGGTGGTCGCGATCAGCCTGGCGGCGGTCGCGGGGCTGCTGGTCGCCACGGTCGCCGCGCGCGGCGGGACCTCGCCGCCGCGCCGGGTGCTCGGCTGGGCGGCGCGCCAGCTGCTGCTGCTCACGCGGGCGGTGCCGCCCCCGGTCTGGGCGCTGCTGGTGCTCTTCGTGGTCTTCCCCGGGCCGCTTCCGGGCGCGATCGCCCTCGGCGTCTACACCTTCGGCATCCTGGGGCGGCTCTTCGCCGAGGTCGTCGAGGACCTCGACCAGGGACCACGCGAGGTGCTGGCCGAGCTGGGGGCGCCGCCGCTGGCCTCCTTCGCCTACGCCGTGGTGCCCGCGGCGGTGGGCCGGCTGCTGGCCTACAGCCTCTACCGCTGGGAGGTCACCGCCCGCGAGACCGTCATCGTCGGCGTGGTCGGGGCCGGCGGGCTGGGCCGGCTGCTCGAGCAGCAGCGCGCCGGCTTCGACTACCCCGCGATGACCACCACCGTGCTCGCCCTCGTCGCCGTCTGCCTCCTCGTCGACCTGCTCAGCCTCGCCGTCCGCGCCACTACCCGCTGACCCCCCGACTCGGCGAGCTAGCCGGGTTGGGGGGACTGGGGCTCGGGGGAGCGGACCTCGCCGTGGCGGGCGAGGGAGACGGCGCCGGCGACCGCGAGGGCGAAGCCGAGCACGGCGGCGGTGCCCCAGCCGGGCCGGGTCTGGTCGCCGAGGAGCAGCAGGCCGACCAGCGCCGGGGCCACGGTCTCCCCGACGACGAGGGGCGCGGTCGCCTGGGTGACGCTGCCGCGCTGGAGGGCGACGGAGTAGGTCAGGATCGCCACCGCCCCCGCCACCACCAGGGCGTACGTCGCGGGGCTGGCCAGCAGCGTGTCCACCCCGCCCGCCACGTGGCGCGGCGAGAGGTCGCCGGGCAGCATCCGCGAGGCCACCGCGGTGGCGCCGTAGGAGAGTCCGGCCACCGCGCCCAGGGCGGTGGCGCCCGCGGCCCCGCCCAGTCGCGCGAGCGGTACGGCGAGGACCGCGAGCAGCACCGCGGCCACGAGCACGCCCCACTGCTCGGCGTCGCTCACGTCGACGCTGCTGTCCTCGGTGGCGGACAGGCCGACCAGCACGAGGCCGGCCACGACGACGGCGAGCCCGATCCGGTCGCGCCGGCCGAGCGGCATCCGCAGGAACACCGCGCCGAGGACCGCCGTGATCGCCAGGAAGCTGGCCACCACGGACTGCACGACGAAGAGCGGCAGCGTGCGGACCGCGACCAGGCTCAGCAGGAACCCGAGCCCGTCCAACCCCACGCCCAGGACGTAGACCCAGGAGCGCAGCAGCCGCACGACGAGCCGGGGATCGAGGCCCGCTGCGGGCTTCTCGCGCCGGGTGGCGACAGCCTCGAGGACCGAGCTCACGCCGTAGCAGAGCGCGGCACCTGCGGCGGCCAGCAGCCCGAGGAGCATCGACTCACGCTAGCCGACCCGTGCCCCACCGGACCCCGAGCCGATCCGACGCAGCCCCGCCCGGCACCAGGGTCGTGCACACTGGCCCGATGGGGCGCGACCGCCCGCAGGACCGCACCCGGTCGTGGAGCGACGTGCTCGACGGCTGCTTCTTCGCGCTGTCGGCGGTCCTCGGAGTCTGGTTCGCCTACGTGCTGCTGCGCGACGGAGTCCGGCCCGGCTGGCCCACGCTGCTGCTGCTCGTGTTCTGGCTGTTCTTCAGCTACCTGGTGCTGCCGCGGCTGCACCGGATCCTCACCTCGATCTACCTCCCCGGCTACTTCGTGGGCCGCACCCGCACCAGCGACGGGCTGCTCGGCGACCCCGTCAACGTCGGGTTCCTCGGCGACGAGGGCCAGGTCCACGGCGCGATGACCCGGGCCGGCTGGACGCTGGCCGACGAGCTCGACCTCCGCTCGGCCGTCGGGATCGTCCGCAGCGTGCTGCGCGGGCGCAGCTATGCCGGCGCCCCGGTGAGCCCGCTGCACCTCTTCGACCGCGCCCAGGACTTCGCCTACGAGCAGGAGGTGGCCGGCAGCCCGAGCCGCCGACACCACATCCGGTTCTGGCGCTGCCCGGACGGCTGGCTGCTGCCCGGGGGCTTCCGTGCCGACTGGCTAGCCGCCGCGACCTACGACCGCGGGGTCGGGTTCTCGCTGTTCACCCTGCAGATCACCCACCGCATCGAGGAGGACATCGACGTGGAGCGCGACTTCGTCGTCGCCGGGGTGTGCGCGGCGGTGCCGGGCGCGCAGGTGGGGGTGATCGAGAACTTCTCCTCCGGCTACCACCACCGCAACGGCGGCGGTGACCGGATCCGCACGGACGGCGACCTGCCGATCGTGGACGTCCGCGGCGACCCCCGCGCCGGCGCGTCCCCCGTGGCGGTCGAGCCCGAGGCGCGGGAGCCACGCGTGCCGCAGGCGGTCCTGCTGGGCAGCGGGGTCGCGCTCGCCCGCGCCGCGACGTACGGCGTGGGCGCGCTGGTCGACGCCGTGCGCGACTCCGCGACGCCGCTGATCCTGGCGATCATGGTCCTCGCCGTGGTCGAGGCCTCCCTGGCCCTCGCCGTGCTGGCCGCGCGCAACTGGGCCCGGCTGCTGCTCGTCGCGGGCTGCTCGGTGACCGGGGTGACCGCGATGCTGGTCTCCGTCCTGGGCCACCACCGCCCCGTCGGGCTGGCCGAGCTCCTCGCCACGGGCGGCAGCATCCTGGTGCTGCTGGCGCTGTCCAGCCAGGAGGCGCGGGACTACGCCACCACCCGGCGGACCCGAGCAGCGCCCGAGACGCGCGCCCCCGCGAGGGCGGAGCCGTCGCCATGACCGGAGCCACCCGCCGCCTCCGCCGCGCCCCGCTCCTCCTCGGGGCCTGTGCGGGCGTCCTCTACGCCAACTTCGTGCTCGACTGGCTGCGGCGCGGCCCGGCGACGCTCGGGCACATGGTGAGCGAGCTGGCCGCCCCAGGCGAGCCGAGCGCCTGGGTCTACCGCGGCGCGGAGGTCGGTACGGCGGCCCTGGTGCTGCCGCTCCTGCCCTCGGTGCGGGCCGCCCTGCCCGCCGGCCCCGCGCGCGAGGTCGTCGCGGGCGGTGCCGCGGTCTTCGCCGTCGGGGCGGCGGTGGCGGGTCTCGTCCCGACCCCGTGCGGGCCGCGGCCGGTGCACGAGGAGGTGGACACGCGCCCGCGGAGCAGCCTGCACGACGGCGCCAGCGCGGTCTCCGACAGCGGGCTCTACGTCGCCGAGGCCGCGGCCTGGCTGAGCACCCGGCGCCACGGTCCCCGCTGGTTCCACCGGGGCACCGGTGCGGCCCTCGTCGTCGGGACGGCCAGCAGCCTGGTCTTCGCACGGGCCCGCCCCTCGGGCCGGCTGCGCGGGGTCACCGGCGTCGCCCAGCGGGTGAACGTCCTCGCCATCAGCGCCTGGCTCGGCTGCCTCGGGCTGCTCGCTGCCCGGGCCCCGGGGGAGCACGACGCCGTCCGGGGCGCCCGCGCGGACGCTCGCGTACCGTGATCTGCATCACTTCCGCAGCGGGAGGTTCGGGATGACCCAGACGACGGAGCGCCCCACCGAGCGACGCCTGCACCTCCACCTGCCGGCCGACGACCGGTGGCCGGACCGGTTCGCCGGCGTCCTGCTCCTCTTCGCCGCGCTCACGACGGTGGTCACGCTGGTCGGGCCGTGGCGTCGCTTCTTCGCCCACTCCGAGGACCCCGTCTCGCTGCTCACCATCCCCGTGGTCCCGAGCCTCGTCTACGCGGCCCTGCTCTTCGTCACGGCCATCGCGCTGCGCCGCCGGCTGCGCGCGGCGTGGTGGGTGGTGGTCGTGTGGTGGCTCGGCATCCCCGAGCTCGGCCGGGTCGCGCTGATCGCCGACCGCGAGCACGTCGTCCTCAGCACGATCGGCCTGGTGCTGGTGGCCGCGGCGCTCGTCCTGGCCTTCCGCGTCCGGCACCACTTCGTCGCCCGGCGGGTCCCGGGCAGCCTCCCGGCCGCGTGCGCGGTCTTCGTCCTCGGCGGGCTGCTCATGGTGCTCGGGGGTGCCGCGCTGGTCGGGACGTTCGGCCGCTCCCCGGGCTACGGCGACTCGGTGGTCTACGTGGTCGACGCGATGCTCCTCGACCTCGGCCGGATCGGCTTCGGCTCCGCGGCCGAGGCCCCGTGGTGGGTGCGGTTGGTCATCGCGCTGCTCGGCGCGGCCGTGGTCCTCGGCACCGCCGTCCTGCTGTTCCGGGCGCCCCGCGACACCCGCACCCTGGAGGTCGCCGACGAGGCGCGGGTGCGGACGATGCTGCGCGACTTCGGCGAGCACGACTCCCTCGGCTACTTCGCCACCCGGCGCGACAAGTCCGTGGTCTGGGACACCGGCGAGGCCGGGACCGCGCGCGCCGGGATCTCCTACCGCGCCGTCGGCTCGATCAGCCTCGCCAGCGGCAACCCGGTCGGCGACCCGGCGTACTGGCCGCAGGCCATCGAGCGCTGGCGCGAGGAGGCCCGGGCCAACGGCTGGTCCGTGGCGGTCATGGGTGCCGGGCACGAGGGCGCACTCGTCTACGCCGACGCCGGCCTCAGCATGCTCGACATCGGCGACGAGGCGGTCGTCGACATGGGCAGCTTCTCCCTCAACGGTCCCGGCATGAAGGGCGTGCGGCAGCCGGTCTCGCGCCTGCAGCGGCGCGGCTACACGACCAGGGTGCGCCGCCACGCGACCCTCGCCGCCGCCGACTTCGCCGCGCTCGGCGACGCGGCCAGGTCCTGGCGGGGCGACGGCGGGGACGAACGGGGCTTCTCGATGGCGCTCGGGCGGCTCGCGGACCCTCTCGACGGCGAGTGCATGCTCGTCGAGGCCCACGACGCCGACGGTCGGCTGCGCGGCTTCCTCAGCTTCGTTCCCTGGGGCCGCAACGGGCTCTCCCTGGACCTGATGCGGCGCGACCCGGCGGCCGACAACGGGCTGGTCGAGCTGATGATCGCCAGCCTCGCCGCCGAGTCCGCGACGTACGGCATCGGACCGGTCTCGCTCAACTTCGCGATGTTCCGCGAGGCCTTCGAGCGCGGGGCGGAGATCGGCGCGGGCCCGGTCGCGCGACTGTGGCGCCAGAGCCTGCTGCTGGCCAGCCGGACCTGGCAGCTGGAGTCGCTCTACCGCTCCAACGCCAAGTACCTGCCCGAGTGGCAGCCGCGCTTCCTCGGCTACGAGTACGCCTCCGACCTGCCGCGGGTCGGCACGGCGGCGGGCAGCGCCGAGGGGTTCCTCACCACGCCGTCGGTCGCGCGCCTGTGGCGCCGCGCGGACGCCCCCGCGCACCCCGGCGGGCTGGAGACCGGCACCCGGGACCACGCGGAGGCCGTCCTGGCGCTCATCCCGCCGGCCCCCGACGTGGTGGCCGAGGCGGTCTCGGCGGAGCACCTCCCCGAGCAGATGCGCGTACGCCGCGAGAAGGTCGACCGGCTGCGGGCCGACGGGATCGACCCCTACCCGGTGGCCGCGCCGCGCACCCACACCCTCGCCGAGGTCGCGGGACTGGTGGCGGACGACCTGCCGCCGGACTCCGAGACCGGGCTGACGGTCTCGGTCGTCGGCCGGGTCCTGCTCAAGCGCGACATGGGGCACCTCGGCTTCGCGACGCTGCGCGACGGCAGCGGGGACCTGCAGGTGATGGTCGACGCCCAGCACCTCGCCGCCGAGCAGCTGTCGTTCTGGGAGCACACGATCGACCTCGGCGACCAGGTCGGCGTCACCGGCGAGGTGGTCACCACCCACCGCGGCGAGCTCTCGGTGCGGGCCACCTCGGTGCTGCTCACCAGCAAGGCGCTGCGGCCGCTGCCGGACAAGCACAAGGGGCTCACCGACCCCGACGCCCGGGTGCGGATGCGCTACGTCGACCTGATCGTGCGGCCCGAGGCGCGCACCATCGCCTACCAGCGCGCCACCGTGGTCCGCAGCATCCGTGACTCCCTGCAGGCCCGCGGGTTCACCGAGGTGGAGACCCCGATCCTGCAGACCGTCCACGGCGGCGCGAACGCGCGGCCCTTCGAGACCCACATCAACGCCTACGACCTGGACCTCTACCTGCGCATCGCCACCGAGCTGCACCTCAAGCGGCTGGTGGTGGGCGGCATGGAGAAGGTCTTCGAGGTCGGCCGGCAGTTCCGCAACGAGGGCGCCGACTTCAAGCACAACCCGGAGTTCACCTCGCTGGAGGTCTATGAGACCTACGGCGACTACGACACCATGCGGGTGCTCACCCAGGAGCTGATCCAGGAGGCGGCCACCGCGGTCTACGGATCCCCGGTCGCGCGCCGGGCCGGCCCCGACGGCCGCGTCGTGGAGCACGACCTGTCGGGGCAGTGGCCGGTCAAGACGATCTGCCAGGCGGTCTCCGAGGCGCTCGGCGAGGAGGTCACCCCGGACACCCCGGTGAGCACCCTGCGCCGCCACGCCGAGCGGGTCGGCATCGAGCTGGACCTCGACCCGTCGTGGGGCGTCGTCCTGGAGGACCTGTACGACGAGCTCTGCGAGGGCCAGACCACGACGCCGGTGTTCTACACCGACTTCCCCAAGGAGAACGCCCCGCTGACCCGGCCGCACCGCCGCGACCCGCGGCTGACGGAGAAGTGGGACCTGGTGATCTTCGGCGCCGAGCAGGGCACGGCGTACTCCGAGCTGATCGACCCGGTCGACCAGCGCGAGCGCCTGGTCGCCCAGTCGCTGCTCGCGGCCGCCGGCGACCCGGAGGCGATGCAGGTCGACGAGGACTTCCTGGAGGCCCTGGAGTACGGCATGCCGCCGACCGGCGGGATGGGGCTGGGGGTGGACCGGCTGGTCATGAACCTCACCGGTCTCAGCATCCGCGACACCATCCTGTTCCCGCTGGTCAAGCCCCGGCACTGAGCGCGGAGCGACGTGATGTCCCGGGTCGCCGACCGAGGCACCGCCCGGACGGTCTCGGTCCTGACCCTGACCGGGATGGTCGTCGGCTCGATGGTCGGCGGCGGGGTGTTCAGCCTGCCCTCGGACTTCGGGGCGGCCACCGGGGCGCTCGGGGCGGTGATCGCCTGGGTGCTGGCCGGGCTCGGGATGCTGATGCTCGCCCTGGTACTCCAGTCCCTCGCCGTACGCCGACCCGACCTGGACAACGGCATCTACGTCTACGCCGAGGTGGGGTTCGGCAGCTACGCCGGCTTCAACGCGGCGTGGGGCTACTGGGCCGGCAACGTGGTGGGCAACGTCTTCTACCTGACCTTCGTGATGGCGAGCCTGGGCGCGTTCGTGCCGGGCCTCGGGCAGGGCAGCACCGTGCTGGCGGTCCTGCTCGCCTCCGTGCTGGTGTGGACGCTGCACGTGGTGATCAGCCGCGGGGTGCGGCAGGCCGCCGGGATCAACCGGATCGTCACCGCGGCCAAGATCGTGCCGATCGTCGTCTTCGTCGTCATCGCGGCGGTCTCCTTCGATACCGGGGTGCTCGGCGACAACCTGTGGGGCGGCGAGGCGCACACGGCGGGCGCGCTCTTCGACCAGGTGCGCGACACGATGCTGGTGACGACCTTCGTCTTCCTGGGCGTGGAGGGCGCCAGCGTCTACTCCCGGATGGCGCGGCGGCGCGAGGACATCGGCCGGGCGACCGTCCTGGGCTTCTGCAGCACCCTCGCGCTCTTCGCCTCGGTCACCCTGGTCTCCTACGGCGTGCTGCCGCAGCACGAGCTCGCCGAGGCGAGGCAGCCGTCGATGGGCGTCGTCCTGGAGTCGGTGGTGGGGGAGTGGGGGGCCACGCTGATCGACGTCGCCGTGATCGTCTCGGTGCTCGGCGCCTACCTCGCCTGGACACTGCTGAACGCCGAGGTGCTGTACACCCCCGCCCGCGGCGGCGTGCTGCCGCGGTTCCTGGGGCGGGCGAACGACACCGACACCCCGGTCGCGGCCCTGGTCACCACCAACATCGCGGTGCAGCTGTTCCTGCTGCTCGTCCTGGTGGTCAACGACGCCTTGGAGTTCATGCTCAAGCTGGACACCGCGCTCACCCTCGCGCCGTACCTCCTGGTCGCGGCGTACGCCGTCAAGCTCACCGTCACCGGCCAGACCTACGACGACGCGAGCGCCCGCACGCGCCGCCGCGACCGGGTGGGCGCCGTGCTGGCGCTGGTCTACGCGGTCTTCCTGCTGTACGCCGCCGGCCCGCGCTACCTGCTCCTCGGCTGCCTGATCTACGCCCCCGGGACCCTGCTCTACCTGTGGTCGCGGCGCGAGCGCGGCGAGCCGGCGTTCACCAGGCCCGAGCTCCTCGCCTGCGTGCTGCTGTGGGTGGCCGCGGCCGTCGGCGGGGTCCTCCTGGTCACCGGCGTCGTGCACGTGTGAGCGACCCGCGGCGGGGTCGTCAGTCGGGCGTGGTCTCATGCCGCCATGAGCGATGCCCGGCGGGAGACGCCGCCGAAGCACCTCGGCGACTACCCGCACGGGGCCTACTGGTCGACGGAGGCGCCCGCAGACCTCGGCGACGACGACGAGCTCGACCGCACGGTCACTGGCGACGTCATCACGTTCATGTGGGACTACGGCGTGCAGGTGCCGCTCTGGACCGACGACCGAGGGGCTCCTGCCCGAGGAGCCCGAGTGGCTGCGCCGCGCCCTCGGCCTCAGCGCCCCGTTGATCGCGGACCTGGCGGCGTGGGGGAGGGCGATGGACCATCTCGACGCCCACCCGCGGCTGCGCACCGAGGACGTCTACCGCGACCTCGACGTGCAGGCCAGGAGGCTCGTCGACCGGTTGCGGGCGGAGCTCCCGGAGCGCTTCACGGTGAGGTACCACCCCTGGTAGGTCCACCCGCCCACCCCGGTCCGGCAGGATGGACCCATGGGCTTCCAGATCGCCAACGAACCTGCCGCTGACCGGGTCCTCGAGGAGCACCCGTTCGCCCTGCTCGCCGGGATGATGCTCGACCAGCAGTTCCCGATGGAGCACGCCTTCCGCGGCCCGGCGAAGGTGCTCGAGCGCTTCGGCAGCCTCGAGCCCGCCGAGATCGCCGCCGCCGACCCCGAGCGGTTCGCCGAGCTCTGCGCGACCCCGCCGGCCATCCACCGCTTCCCCGGATCGATGTCGGCGCGCCTGCAGGCGCTCGCCGCGATGATCGAGGAGAAGTACGACGGGCACACCGAGCGGCTGTGGACCGAGGCGACCTCCGGGCGCGACCTGCTCAAGCGGGTCATGGAGCTGCCCGGCTTCGGCAAGCAGAAGGGGCAGATCTTCGTCGCCCTGCTGGCCAAGCAGCTCGGCGTACGCCCCGAGGGCTGGGAGGCCGCGGTGGGGGACTACGCGCTGGAGGGCTACCGCTCGGTCGCGGACGTCGTGGACGCCACCTCGCTGCAGAAGGTGCGTGACTTCAAGAAGGAGAAGAAGGCGGCTGCGAAGGCGAAAGCCTGATTCGTACCCGTTCGCAGCGGCCCGGAATCCGCTTCGGTCGATCCGCTGGGGTGATGCTGCTTCCAACGGACACGGCGTGCCCATGGCTGGAATACGATGATGTCACCAGTGGCGTGGCACTATGTGACTGCGGCTCTTGACGTTACCGGGCCTTGCCGCGCCCATGAGCCATCCGACGTGAGTAGTTGACGAGAGGTGTTCGTGTCCTCGAACGCGCGAAAGATCCCTGCCGAGGTGCTGGCGCACCCTGCCGTCGTGGCCCTCATCGAGCGCGGGAAGCCCACCGGCACCCTGTCGCCCGAGGACGTCCGGCAGGCCAGTGAGGACGCTGCCGTCGAGCCGCGTCACCTGAAGGCGCTCATGGCGCACCTGAGCTCCGTGGGGATCTCCATCGACCTCGGTGCGGCGAGCAGTCGTGCCGTCGCGGCGACGAGTGCCCGCAAGACCACCTCCGCGACCGCCAAGAAGGCGCCGGCCAAGAAGGCGGCCGCCAAGAAGGCCGCTCCCGCGACGAAGACGGCCACCGCTGCCGCCGTCGCGGCGCCGGTGATCGGGCCGGACGGCAAGAAGATCCTCCCGGACCTGCCCGACGAGCAGTTCGAGAAGGACGTCGCCACCGACCCGACGATCAAGGAGGACGAGAAGGAAGCCGCCTTCGTCGTCTCCGACGCCGACGACGCCGGCGAGCCCGAGCAGCAGGTCATGGTCGCCGGTGCGACCGCCGACCCGGTCAAGGACTACCTCAAGCAGATCGGCAAGGTCCCCCTCCTCAACGCCGAGATGGAGGTCGAGCTCGCCAAGCGGATCGAGGCCGGCCTCTTCTCCGAGGAGAAGCTCGCCAAGGGCGGCAAGATCCGCCCGGCCCTCCAGGAGGAGCTGGAGTGGATCGCCGAGGACGGCCGCCGCGCCAAGAACCACCTCCTCGAGGCCAACCTGCGTCTCGTCGTCTCGCTCGCGAAGCGCTACACCGGTCGCGGCATGCTGTTCCTGGACCTGATCCAGGAGGGCAACCTCGGTCTGATCCGCGCGGTGGAGAAGTTCGACTACACCAAGGGCTACAAGTTCTCGACGTACGCCACCTGGTGGATCCGTCAGGCGATCACCCGCGCGATGGCCGACCAGGCCCGCACCATCCGCATCCCGGTGCACATGGTCGAGGTCATCAACAAGCTCGCCCGCGTGCAGCGCCAGATGCTCCAGGACCTGGGCCGCGAGCCCACCCCGGAGGAGCTGGCCAAGGAGCTCGACATGACCCCCGAGAAGGTCATCGAGGTCCAGAAGTACGGCCGCGAGCCCATCTCGCTGCACACCCCCCTCGGTGAGGACGGCGACTCCGAGTTCGGCGACCTGATCGAGGACTCCGAGGCGATCGTCCCGGCCGACGCGGTCAGCTTCACGCTGCTCCAGGAGCAGCTGCACGCCGTGCTCGACACGCTCTCCGAGCGTGAGGCCGGTGTGGTCTCGATGCGCTTCGGCCTCACCGACGGCCAGCCCAAGACGCTCGACGAGATCGGCAAGGTCTACGGCGTGACCCGCGAGCGGATCCGCCAGATCGAGTCCAAGACGATGTCGAAGCTGCGCCACCCGTCGCGCTCGCAGGTCCTGCGCGACTACCTCGACTGACCCAGCCTGACCCGCGCCCCGGCGTACCCGACCGGCCCGTCCCGCCCTGTGCGGGACGGGCCGTCGTGCGTCCGGAGGTGGGCGCGCCGCATGGTCACGGTGGTGGTGGGGGACTGCCCTGGGAGGAAGCAGACCTGACCTGAACGGGGGAGCACCGTGCGCACGACTCGACGTACCACCGCCCGACCCACCGACCGGCGCGGCCGGGTGCGGAGCGGGGGGATCGCCGTGGGCGCCCTCGCGGCCACACTGGTCCTCGGCACCGCTGCCCCGGCCGTCGCCGAGAGCGGCAGCTACCGCGACCCGGCGGACGCCGCTGCGTCGCTCAACGACGTCAGGCGGGTCGACGTGGCCCACCAGCAGGGCCCGCTGCGTGTGCGCGTGCGGGTGAGCGACCTGCGCGCCATCAGCGACGCCGGGCCGGCCAGTCTGGCGCTGTGGGTCGACACCGACCGGACCACGCGGGGTCCCGACCTGCGCCTGGCCACCGGGCTCCAGAGCGGCACCGACTACCAGCTGGTGCGCACCGTCGGCTGGAAGGCCACGTCCAAGCCGCTGACCTGCGCGCACTCGGTTCGGCTGCGCCCGGGCAAGGACGTGGCGGTGCTGCGCCTCTCGCGCGCCTGCCTCGGCGACACCGACGCGGTGCGGGTCGCGGTGCTCATGGTCGACGAGTACGACGCCTCGCACCCGGTGCGTGACTGGCTCGGGGCGCGTCGCTCGTTCACGCCCTGGCTGGACCGGGGCTGAGGCCCGCCGGCGCGGAGGGCCTCAGCCCCGGCCCAGGCATGGCGAAGGCCCCGGACGTTTCGTCCGGGGCCTTCGTCGAGGTAGTGGGTCTGGTGGGTTCAGCGGTCCCCGTCGGAGGTCACCGAGGTGCCACCGAGCTTGTGGGTCTCGTCGATCACGTTGGCCGCGATCTCCTTGAGCTTGTCGCCGTGCTCGCGTGCGTGGTGAGCGCAGAAGAGAAGCTCGCCGCCGGTCTGGAGTTCCACGCGAAGGTAGGCCTGGGCTCCGCAACGGTCACAGCGGTCCGCTGCCGTCAGCGGAGTGCTGGGGGCAAGTGCAGTGGTCACATCGGCCTCATTTCTGATCATTCGGTGTCTTGCTCAACGTATCGGCGGGGACCAAGATTCCCGACGGCACGTGGTGCCGGACACGTCCATCCAACCACGCGTCCCTCACCACCGCTCCGGGTCTCCATGACTGAGACGCCTACGCCTCGGTCACGGGCCCCCTCGACACCTTGGCTGTCGCCCTGGTGGCGGCGGGTCCCTCGATGTTCAGCTGTGCTGTGCAGGCGGGCCGATGGTACGACCGCCCCCGTTGTGAATGGTGGTGCCCAACCTAGCTGTGTGACATGCCCCCCGCTGCGCAGCGTGCCTGCGTCGGCGGCCGGCGTGTCGCAGGTAGATTCGACGCAGCACGCCGTACGGATTTCTCGCCAGCGCAGGAGCCCCACGATCGCCGACAACACCTACAACGCCGCCCACCTCCTGGTCCTCGAAGGACTCGAGGCGGTGCGCAAGCGACCTGGGATGTACATCGGGTCCACCGACACCCGTGGCCTCATGCACTGCCTGTGGGAGATCATCGACAACGGCGTGGACGAGGCCCTCGGCGGCCACGCGCGCAGCGTCGAGGTCACGCTGCACCCGGACGGCTCCGCGGAGATCCACGACGACGGCCGCGGCATCCCGACCGACAAGGAGCCCAAGACCGGGCTCCCGGGCGTCGAGGTGGTCGCGACCAAGCTGCACGCGGGCGGCAAGTTCGGCGGCGGCTCGTACGTCGCCACCGGCGGCCTCCACGGCGTCGGACTCTCGGTCGTCAACGCGCTGTCCACGCGCATGGACATCGACGTGCAGCGCTCGCCGGCCGTCCAGGGCCTGTCGTTCCGCCGCGGCGTCCCTGGCGTCTTCGCCTCGGAGGGCCCCGACGCCGACTTCGAGCCGCGCTCGGGCCTGACCCGCAAGGGCGCACGGGTCGCGAAGGGCCGCAGCGGCACCACGATCCGGTTCTGGCCGGACCGCCAGATCTTCACCAAGGACGCCACCTGGGTCTTCGACGAGCTCATCGCGCGGGCCCGGCAGACCTCGTTCATCGTCCCCGGCCTCGAGCTGGTCATCCGCGACCTGCGCGGCCCCGAGATGGTGGAGGAGAAGTTCCGCCACGACGGCGGCATCGCGGAGTTCGCCGAGTTCCTCGCCGCCGACGAGCCGGTGACCGACGTGCTGCGCCTGCAGGGTGCCGGCACCTTCACCGAGACGGTCCCGCTGCTCGACGACGTGGGCCACATGACGCCCCAGGAGGTCGAGCGCGAGCTCCAGGTGGACGTGGCGGTGCGCTGGGGCACGGGCTACGAGACGCAGGTGCGCTCCTTCGTCAACGTGATCGCCACGCCCAAGGGCGGCACCCACGTGGCCGGCTTCGAGCAGGCGGCGACCCGCACCTTCAACGAGGCCATGAAGGCCGCGAAGGTGCTCAAGGCCAACGACGACCCGGTCACCAAGGACGACGTGCTCGAGGGCATGACGGCGGTCGTGACCGTGCGTCTCGCCGAGCCGCAGTTCGAGGGCCAGACCAAGGAGATCCTCGGTACGCCCGCCGCGCGCAGCGTGGTCCGCAAGGTCGTCAGCGCCGAGCTCGAGGCGTTCCTGACCTCCTCCAAGCGCCACGAGAAGGCCCAGGCCAAGCTGGTCATGGAGAAGGTCGCCGGCGCGGCCAAGACGCGTATCGCCGCGCGCCAGCACAAGGAGACCCAGCGCCGCAAGAACGCGCTGGAGTCCTCCTCGCTGCCCGCGAAGCTGGCCGACTGCCGCTCCACCGACAACGACCGCACCGAGCTGTTCATCGTCGAGGGTGACTCCGCGCTCGGCACCGCCAAGCTGGCGCGCAACTCGGCGTTCCAGGCGCTGCTGCCGATCCGCGGCAAGATCCTGAACGTCCAGAAGGCCTCGGTCGGCGACATGCTGAAGAACGCCGAGTGCGCCTCGATCATCCAGGTCGTGGGCGCGGGTTCCGGGCGCAGCTTCGACCTCGACGCGCGCCGCTACGGCCGGATCATCTTCATGGCCGACGCCGACTCCGACGGCGCGCACATCCGCTGCCTGCTGGCCACGCTGTTCTTCAAGTACATGCCCGACCTGATCCGCGAGGGCCGGGTCTACTCCGCGGTGCCGCCGCTGCACCGCATCGAGCTCTCGAACCCCAAGAAGGGGATGGACAAGTACGTCTACACCTATTCCGACGACGAGCTGCAGCGCAAGCTCGCCGAGCTGAAGAAGAAGAACGTGCGCTGGAAGGACCCGGTGCAGCGCTACAAGGGCCTCGGTGAGATGGACGCCGACCAGCTGGCGGAGACCACGATGGACCCGCGGCGCCGTACCCTGCGCCGCATCACCATCGACGACGCCGACGCCGCCACCCGCGTCTTCGAGCTGCTGATGGGCTCCGAGGTCGCGCCGCGCAAGGAGTTCATCGTGCAGGGCGCCTACGAGGTGGACGTCGAGGCGCTCGACGCCTGACGCGAGCCCCAGGACGACGCGAGACCCCGAGCCGGACGTCGGCTCGGGGTCTTGTCACTCGCGGGTGAGGAGGCTCAGACGACCCGGTCGAGCAGGCCGCTGTCGACGTCGTAGACGAAGCCACCGACCTGGAGCCGCTCGGGGATCAGCGGGTGGCTGCGGACCCTGCGCACGTCCATCTCGAGCGTGCGCTTCTGGTCCTCCACCACGTGGAAGCGGTGCCAGCTGGCGTCGGTGCCGGCGGACTCGGAGACGCGGTCGGCGATGTCCTCCTCGGAGTTCGACGCCACGGCGCAGCGGGTGTGGGGGACCACGAGCACGCGCTGGACGTTGAGCAGGTGGGCGCCGAGGACGATGGCCTCGAGTGCGGCCTCGGTCACGCGGCCGCCCGGGTTGCGGAAGATCTTGGCGTCGCCCGGCTGCAGGCCGAGCATCCCGAGGGGGTCGATGCGCGAGTCCATGCAGGTGACGATGGCGATGCCGGCCTTCGCGATGCCGTCGAAACCGCCGTAGCGGAAGTCCGAGGCGAACTCGCGGTTGGCGGCCAGCAGGTCGTCGAAGGCGTTCTCATTGTCGTTGTTCACGATTCGCAAGATAGCGCGCGCTCAGCCTGCCGTGCGCAGCAGGTCACCGGCCGGCAGCGCCCGCGTGGCGGCGCCGCGGAAGAGCGCCAGGGCGAGCAGCGCGGCGACCACGGCGCAGACGGCCGCACCGAGGAACACGGTCTGCTCCTGCGCCACTCCGGCGTCGCGGAGCAGGTCGGAGTACGCCGCGCAGCGGCTGCGGCCCTCGCAGACCTCGCGCACCGTCGGCAGGTCGCCCTGCTCGGCGTAGTAGGCCCGCAGACCGATCGTGGTGAGCGCGGAGATGCCGACCAGCATGCCGACCATCCGGGCCACCACGACCATCGCGCTGGCCAGGCCGTGGACGGCGTGGGCCGTGCTGGCCAGGACCGCGGCGTTCACCGGGGCCAGCGCCAGGCCGAAGCCGAGCCCGGTCAGCACGAGCGGCACGTTGGCCGAGAGGTGCTCGAGGGCGTCGGCGTCCCAGGTGCTCATCCACCCGAAGCCGACGGCCGCCAGGCCCATGCCGGTCGCCGCGACGACGCCGGCGCTCACCCGCCGGGTCAGCAGCCCGCCCAGGACCGCGCCGACGGGCAGCGCCACGAGGAAGCGGACCAGCACCAGGGCGGCGAGCAGCTGGGAGTCGCGGTGCACCGTGGAGCGGGCGAACAGCGGGATGTCGATCAGGGCGGCGATCAGCGCGGCGCCCACGAAGAAGCTGACCAGCACCGCACCCCACGCCGGTACGGCGCGCAGCGCGCCGCGCGGGACGATCGGGTCGTCGGCGTGGCGCACGTGCCACACGAAGGCCACGGCGGCGACGGCGGCGCCCAGGAGGTACCAGAGCCCCTGGTCGGAGAAGACCTCGATCTCGGGGTCGGCGGTGGCGAAGGCGAGGACCACCCCGCCCAGCGCGGCCGAGAGGAACAGCGCACCGACCAGGTCGGCCTCGCGGGCGCTGCGTCCCCACCCGCGCAGGTCCACCAGCGGCCGCCTCGCCGTGAGGCAGCGGGCCACCAGCAGCACCAGCGCGCCGATCGTGACCAGCCCGGCCGGGGTCGGCCAGCGGCCGCTGCCCACGACCGGGATGAACAGCTGGCCCCAGGTCAGGTCGCGCATCAGCGGCGGCGGGAGGGTGAAGACCAGCCCGGCGCCGAGCAGCAGCACGCCCAGGAGCGCCAGGCCCGGCCAGTCGAACCGGGGTCCGGGCGGGGCGCCCCGGGAGCGCCCCGCGGCGGGGGAGGCGCTGCGGGCCGCGGCACGCACGGCCAGGGCCAGCACGACGCCGACGAGGAGGTTGACCGCGAAGATGACGCGCCAGTCGTCGGCGAGCGCCATCACCACGGCCCCGAACAGCGGTCCGAGGACGCTGCCGACCTCCTGCACCGCCGAGACCACGCCGAGCGGCACCCCGCGCCGATGGGCGGGGTAGAGGTCGGCGACCAGCGCCAGCGTCGCGGGCACCAGCCCGCCGCCACCGACGCCCTGGAGGAAGCGGCCGGCGACCATCGAGGTCATGTCGTAGGCGAAGGTCGTGACCAGCGACCCGACGGCGAAGAGCACGAGGGCGGCCACCAGCACCGGGACCCGGCCGCGCAGGTCGGCGATCCGCCCGATCAGCGGCAGCATCGCGACGTACCCGAGCAGGAAGCCCGAGACGATCGGCGCGGAGCGCTGGAGCTCCTCGGGGGAGATCCCCACCGAGCCGCTCATCTCCGGCAGCACCAGGACCACGACGTAGGTGTCCGCCGCCGCGAAGGCGACCGCGACCGCGGCGAGGGCGAGCAGCAGGCGTGGGCTGCTCGGGCGCCGCGGCTCCTCCGGGCGAGCGCGCCGCGCCGTCACGGCGCGGTGATGTCCTGGCTGGTGCCGTAGTCGCTGAACCCGATCGTGTAGGTCATCGACTCGGAGTCGGGGTAGAAGACCCCGGTCAGCACGACCTCGCGCAGCTCGCCGTCGTCGGAGACGGTGTACGCCGCGTCGAAGTCGCCCGACGCGGTCGGGATGATGTTCTTGACCGTCGAGCCGGGGACGGTGCCGGTGTACTCGGTCAGCACGTCGCGGTTGTCGGTGCCGCCGCGGACCTGCTCGCCCTGCTCGAGGTCGGTGGTGGCCGGCAGCAGCGAGGAGAACCCCGAGTCCGGGTCCATCAGCCGCGCGGGGTCGGGCGCGCCGTACTCCTCGGGGTCGATGTCGGACCAGCCGGAGGACAGCGGGAGCTTGGCGTGGACGACGTCGTCCACGGCGACGACCGGGACGTTGGGCTCGAAGCCCGCGTAGCGGACCGTGATGGTCCCCTCGAACGCCGGCGCGCGGGTGCCGACGCCCTCGGCGCCGATCAGGCCCTCGAGGCCCTCGGGCAGGTCGTCGGTGCTCAGCGTGATCGCCACCCCGCTGGTCTCGTCGAAGGTCGTCTTGGCCTCGGCCAGGACCTCCTCGGGGGTCTGGGCGTCGTCGCCGGAGCCGTCGTCGCCGGAGCAGGCGCTCGTGGTCAGGGCGAGGGCGAGCACGGCGACAGCGGCACGCACGGGGAGGGAACGGTGCATGCGGTCAGCCTTCCACAGCGTCGGGCGCCGGGTCGGCGGGACCGTCGCCGCCACCGAGCCGGGCCGCGACCGGGCCGGCGCACGCGGCGATCGGCTGGCTGGTCGGGACACCGGAGCCGTCGCGGCGCCCGGTGGCGTCGGGCAGCTCGACCGGGGTGCCGCTGTCCGAGGTGGCCCGCGCCGGACCCACGCCGGCCCAGGCGAACACCAGCGTGTCCTCGCCCTTGAGGAAGCGGTGGCAGCGCACGCCGCCGGTCGCGCGTCCCTTGGGCGGGTACTCCGAGAACGGCGTCACCTTCACCGCGCCGGCCTCGGTGCCCGGCAGCGCGGTCGAGGAGCCCGAGGCGGTGACCAGCACCGCGTCCCCCGCGTCTCCCGGGTCGCTCGTCTCGAACGCCCCGAAGAAGACCACCCGGTCCCCGGCGGCGAGCCGGATGCCGGCCACGCCGCCGCCGGTGCGGCCCTGGGGGCGCACGGCGTCGGCGCCGAACTGCAGCAGCTGGGCCTCGGCGGTGACGAAGCAGAGGGTCTCCTCGCCGGTGGTGAGCTCGACCGCGCCGACGACCTCGTCGCCGTCGGCGAGGCGGATGACCTCCCAGTCGTCGCGGTTGAGGACCTCGGGGTTGACCCGCTTCACGACGCCCTGGCGGGTGCCCAGCGCGAGGCCGGGGCCCTCGGTGGCCAGGGAGCACAGCGCGAGCGCGCGCTCGTCGCCCTCGAGCGCGACCATCTCCTGCAGCGGCAGCCCGCCCTGGAGGTTGGGGTCGTTGGCGGAGGCCGGCAGGGCGGGCAGGTCGAGGACGCCGAGGCGCAGCACCCGGCCGCGGGAGGTCAGCACGCCGACCTCGCCGCGCACGGTGGTGCGCACCGCGGAGACGATCACGTCGTGGTTGGCGCGCCCGCCGCCGGTGCCGACCGCCTCGTCGCTGTTGGTGCGCGCGACCCGGCCGCTGGCGCCCAGGAAGGCGAAGCACGGGTCGTCGGCGACCTCGAGCGGGCTGGCCGCCGCCTTCGGGTCGCTGCCGGAGGACTCGAGCAGCACCGTGCGCCGGGGGGTCCCGTAGGTCTTGGCGACCTCCGCGAGCTCGTCGGAGACGACGCGGCGCAGCTGGGCCTCGTCGCCGAGGATGGCGTCGAGCTCCTCGATGGTGCGGCGCAGGTCCTCGGCCTCCTTCTCCACCTCGAGCTTGGAGAAGCGGGTCAGGCGGCGCAGCTGCATCTCGAGGATGTAGGCGGCCTGGGGCTCGCTCAGGTCGAAGACCTGCATCAGCCGGGTGCGGGCCTGCTCGGCGCTGTCGCTGCCGCGGATCAGCGCGATCACCTCGTCGATGTCGAGGATCGCGATCAGCAGGCCCTCGAGGAGGTGAAGGCGGTCGGCGGCCTTGCCGCGGCGGAACACCGAGCGGCGGCGTACGACGGTGAAGCGGTGCTCGAGGAAGACCTCGAGCATCTCCTTGAGGCCCATCGTGCGGGGCTGGCCGTCGACCAGGGCGACGTTGTTGACGCCGAAGGAGTCCTCCATCGGCGTCTGCTTGTACAGCTGCTCGAGCAGGGCCTCGGGGTGGAATCCGTTCTTGACCTCGATGACCAGCTGGAGGCCGTTCTCGCGGTCGGTGAGGTCCTTGAGGTCGGCGATGCCGAGCAGCTTCTTGGCCTGGACCTGGGTCTTGATCCGGTCCATCACCTTCTCGGTGCCCACGCCGTAGGGCAGCTCGGTGACCACGATGCCCTTGCGGCGACCGATGGTCTCGATGCGGGCGGTGGCGCGCATCTTGAACACGCCGCGACCGGTCTCGTAGGCGTCGCGGATGCCGCTGAGGCCCACGATCTTGCCGCCGGTGGGCAGGTCGGGGCCGGGGATGAACCGCATCAGGTCCTCGAGCGTGGCCCGGGGGGACTTGATCAGGTGGCGCAGCGCCTGGACCACCTCGACCAGGTTGTGCGGCGCCATGTTGGTGGCCATGCCGACCGCGATGCCGGTGGTGCCGTTGACGACCAGGTTGGGGATCGCGGCGGGGAGCACGGACGGCTCGAGCTCGCGGCTGTCGTAGTTGGGCCGGAAGTCGACGGTGTCCTCGTCGATCGACCCGGTCATCGCGACCGCGGCCGGTGCCATCCGGGCCTCGGTGTAGCGCATGGCGGCGGGGGAGTCGTCGGGGGAGCCGAAGTTGCCGTGGCCGTCGATGAACGGCACGCGCATCGACCACGGCTGCGCCATCCGCACCATCGCGTCGTAGATGGCGCTGTCGCCGTGCGGGTGCAGGCGACCCATCACCTCGCCGACGACGCGGGCGCTCTTGACGTGCCCGCGGTCGGGCAGCAGGCGCATGTCGTTCATCGTGTAGAGGATGCGGCGCTGCACCGGCTTGAGGCCGTCGCGCGCGTCGGGCAACGCCCGGGAGTAGATGACGGAGTAGGCGTACTCGAGGAAGGAGGACTCCATCTCCTGCTGGATGTCGGTGTCGAGGATGTGCTCCTCGAAGTCATCGGGGAGCTCAGGGGTCTTCGAACGCCGTGCCATGGCGCCATTGTCGCGGGTGCGCCCCCGCGGCGCGCCGGGGGCTCGCCGGTGAGCAGCGGCGACCTCCTCACCACGGGTGCCGGTAGATTCCCACCTGTGACCCAGCAGGACGACGTGCCCAGCGCCCCCGCCCACTGGGAGGCCGACGTACTTCTCCGGGACGGACGCACCGCCCACATCCGCCCGATCGGCCCGGCCGATGCCGACCTGCTGGTCGACTTCTACGACAAGCGGGTCTCCGACCAGTCGAAGTACTACCGCTTCTTCTCCCCGATGCCGCACCTCTCCGAGCGCGACGTGCGGCGCTTCACCCACGTCGACCACGTCGACCGGGTGGCGTTCGTGCTGACCCTGTCGGGCCAGATGATCGCGGTCGGCCGCTTCGACGTGGTCCGCCCCGGCGAGGCCGAGGTCGCCTTCCTCGTCGAGGACCGCCACCAGGGCCGCGGCATCGCCCAGGTGCTGCTCGAGCACCTCGCCCAGGCCGCCCGCGAGCGCGGCGTGGAGAAGTTCGTCGCCGAGGTCCTGCCCGACAACACCCGGATGATCCAGACCTTCCGCGACGCCGGCTACCGCGTCGCCAGCGAGTACGAGGACGGCGTGCTCGCCCTGGAGTTCTCCATCGAGCCCACCGAGACCGCCATCGGGGTGATGCTCAACCGCGAGCACCAGGCCGAGGCCGCCTCGATCCACCGCTTCGTCAACCCGCGCTCGGTCGCGGTCATCGGCGCCAGCCGCCGCCAGGACACGATCGGTCAGGCGCTGGTGCGCAACCTGGTCACCGGGGACTTCTCCGGTCGCGTGTACGCCGTGAACCCGAGCGCGGCGGCGGTGTCGGGCCTGCCGGCGTACAAGAGCGTGATGGAGATCCCCGACGAGGTCGACGTGGCCATCGTCGCGGTGCCCGCCGACGCGGTGCAGGACGTCGTGCTCGACTGCGCGGCCAAGGGCGTGCACGGCCTGGTCGTCATCTCCGCGGGCTTCGCCGAGACCGGCGAGGAGGGCCGCCAGCGCCAGCGCCGCCTGGTCGGGCTCTCCCGCTCCTACGGCCTGCGCCTGATCGGGCCCAACGCGCTCGGCATCATCAACACCGACCCGAACGTCTCGATCAACGCCTCGCTGTCGCCGCTGATGCCGCCCCGCGGGCGGGCCGGGTTCTTCTGCCAGTCCGGTGCGCTCGGCTCGGCGATCCTGGAGAAGGTCAACAACCGGGGCCTGGGCCTGTCCACCTTCGTCAGCGCCGGCAACCGCGCCGACGTCTCTGGCAACGACCTCCTGCAGTACTGGGAGGAGGACGACACCACCGAGGTCGTGCTCCTCTACCTGGAGTCGATCGGAAACCCGCGCAAGTTCTCCCGCATCGCGCGGCGCGTCTCGCTGCGCAAGCCGATCATCGCGGTCCGCTCGGGTCGCACGACCCAGGGCGTGCCGATGGGCCACACGGTCCGCCGGATCGCCGCGCCCCCGCAGGCCGTCGACGCGATGTTCCGCCAGGCCGGCGTGATCCAGGTGGAGTCGCTGGAGGAGATGTTCGACGTCGCCCAGCTGGTCGCCCACCAGCCGCTGCCGCGCGGTCGCCGGGTCGCGATCGTCGGCAACTCCGACGCCCTGGGCCTGCTGGCGGCCGACGCCGCCGCCGCCGTGGGCCTGGTGGTCAACCGCTCCGTCGCGCTCAGCGCGGAGCCGAGCGCCGAGGAGTTCGAGGACGCGCTCGACGAGGCGATCGACGACCCCGAGGTCGACGCCGTCATCGCCGTCTACATCCCGCCGCTCAACATCTCCGGCGAGGGTGTGGCCAACGTGCTCGCCGCCGTCGGCGAGCAGTCCGACAAGCCCCTGGTCTCCTCCTTCCTCGGTGCCGAGGGCGTCCCGGAGCTGCTGCGCGTCCCCGACGTCGCCGGCTCCACCGCCGGCCGCGGCTCGGTGCCGTCGTACCCCGCCGTCGAGGCGGCGGTCCGCGCGCTCGCGCACGTCGTGGACTACGCCGTGTGGCTGCGCACCCCCGAGGGCCCGGTCCCGGACGACGACGAGGTGGACCGCCCCGCGGGCAAGCGCCTGGTCAACCAGGTCCTGCACCGCCACCCCGAGGGCACCGACCTCGCCCAGCCCGCGCTCACCGAGCTGCTCGGCGCGTACGGCGTGCAGCTGTGGAGCAGCCGCCCGGTCACGACGCTCGACGAGGCGGTCGCGGCCGGGACCGAGCTGGAGTGGGACGTCGTGCTGAAGGCGACCGCCGACCACCTGCGCGAGCGCCCGGACCTGGCCCACGTGTGGCGCAACATCGAGGGTCCCGCCGAGATGCGCAGCGCCTGGGCCTCGCTGACCCAGATGATCAGCGACCCGGGCAAGGCCGGCTTCGTGGTGCAGAAGAACGCCCGGCCGGGAGTGCCGATCGCGATCCGCAGCATCGAGGACCCGCTCTTCGGCCCGGTGGTGTCCTTCGGGATCTCGGGTCCGCTGATCGAGCTGCTGGCCGACAAGTCCTACCGGATCCCGCCGCTCGGCCCGCACGACGCGGCCAGCATGGTGCGCGAGATCAAGTCCTCCCCGATGCTGTTCGGCTACCGCGGCAGCGAGGTCGTCGACGTCGACGAGGTGGAGCGGCTGATCCGCCGCGTCGCGCAGCTGCAGAACGACCTGCCGCAGGTGCGCGCGCTGGAGCTCTCGCTGGTCCTCGCCGGCGCCCACGGCGCCACGGTGCTCACCGCCGCGGCCCGCGTGGAGCCGGTCGCGGACCCGCGCTCGGACTGGTTCGTGCGCCGCCTCCCGTCGCTGCCGGGGGACACGCTGCCGACCGCCTGAGCCGGGTCTGGCCACCGGCACACGGTGTGGGCCGGTGGCGTGACACACTTCGACTCATGCGTAGCAGGACCGACGACCGTGATCGCACCGTGGAGCTGCGGGCGGCGATCGACCGCACCGGCTACTACCCCGAGGTCGTGGCCGACGGTGTCGACGCCGCGGTGGCGGGGGAGCCGGTGGTGGCGTACTTCGTGCACCACGAGCCGACCTTCGACCACGACGAGGTGCGGCGCCACCTGAGCGTGGTCGTGCTGACCCCGACCCGGCTGGTGCTCGCGCACACCGACGAGCACGCCGGTGACGACCTGCTGCCCGAGCCGTACACCTCCACCTCCACCGAGGCGGTCCGGCTCTCGGCGGTGAAGTCGGTCGTGGTGACCCGGATGATCGCCAACCCCACCAGCGGTCCGTCGTTCCCCGCCGAGGCCAACATGACCATCGGCTGGGGCGGCGTGGGACGCGTCGACCTCGAGCCGGCCGGCTGCAGCGACCCCCAGTGCGAGGCCGACCACGGCTACACCGGGGTGCTCGCCTCCGACGACTTCTCCATCCGCGTGTCGGCCGCCGCCGACGGGCCGGCTGCCGTCGAGCGCCTGCTGGCCTTCGCGGAGTCGCTCTCGGCGCGGACCCACACGGCGTGAGCTTCGTCGCGCCAGCCTACGGCCAGCGTTCGCTGGCCGATGTCGTGCCTGCGGTGGGCGTGGCGCTGGGGGCGCGACTGCCGGACCGCGAGGTGCCGGCGGACCTGGTCCTCCCCGAGGCCGGCGCGTACGTCGTGTTCCTCGTCGACGGCCTGGGGGCGAACATCCTGCGCCGCTACGCCCACGCCGCGCCGTACCTCTCCTCGCTGCTGAGCCACAGCGAGCCCGGGACCGCGGGCGTGCCGTCCACCACCGCGACCAGCCTCACCTCCCTCGGCACCGGCCTGCCGCCCGGGGCGCACGGCCTCGTCGGCTTCACCTCGCGGGTGCCCGGCACCGGCCGGCTGCTCAACGCCCTCGCCTGGGACGCCGACGTCGACCCGGTCGAGTGGCAGCCGCACCCGACCGCGTTCGCGCTGCTGCAGGCCCAGGGCGTGTCGGTCACGGTGGTCAACAAGCGCGAGTTCGCCACCAGCGGCCTGACGCGCGTCGCGCACCGCGGCGTCGACTTCGTCGGGGCCGACCGGGTCGGCGAGCGGATCGCCGCGGCGGTCACCGCCACCCGCGAGCGTCCCTCGCTGACCTACCTCTACGACGGCGACCTGGACTGGACGGGGCACCGCTACGGCGTCTCCTCCAGCCAGTGGCTCCAGCAGCTCTCCAGCATCGACTCCGAGGTGGAGCAGCTGCGCGACGCGCTGCCCCGCGACATCCGGCTCGTGGTCGTCGCCGACCACGGGATGGTCGACTGCCCGCCGGAGAGCCGCACCGACGTGGACGAGCGGCTGGAGCTGCGCGACGGCGTGGCGCTGCTCGGCGGCGAGGCGCGCTTCCGGCACCTGTACTGCCACAGCGGCGCCGTCGACGACGTGGTCGCGACCTGGACCGAGGTCCTGGGCGACCGCGCCGAGGTGCTGACCCGCGAGGCGGCGATCGGCCGCGGGTGGTTCGGACCGGTGCGCGGGCAGGTGCTGCCGCGCCTCGGCGACGTCCTGGTGGCCGGCTGCGGCGACCACGGGATCTTCTCCTCCCACGACTTCGCCTACGAGACGACGCTGGTCGGCCTGCACGGCTCGCTCACGCCCGACGAGATGCTGGTGCCGATCCTCCTCGACTGAGGCGGCACGGTGGGGGCTGCCGGGCGGTGCTCAGGCCGCGCGGCGCTCGATCCTCGCGGGCTGGACCAGCGCGCCCGCCACCAGCAGCAGGACGCCGAGGATCACGATCGAGGTGGCCGTGAAGGGCGGTGCGTCCGAGGACGGCATCAACCACAGCGGCGCGTGGTCGCTCGCGCCCGTGCAGGCGATCGCCGCGCCGTCGTCGGAGTGCCCGAGGAGCGCGATCGCCGCGACCGGTACGCCGTCGACCACCCGCGAGCCGAAGGTGGTCAGGTCCTCGGGCTGCGCCGGCAGGTCCAGACCACTCTCGGGTCGGCAGCCGACCTCGTCGAGGGACGGCGTACGGCGGGGATCGTCGACCTGGCCGTAGAGGACCCAGGGGCTCTGGAAGAACCGGGTCGACGGCACCTGGGTCACCCCCTCGGTGGCGAGCTGCACCTGCGGGGGCGCGTCCGCGCGGCCCGCCGCGACGCCGAACACCAGGGTCGCCAGCCCGACGGCCAGCAGGACCGCGCCCGCGAGCCGTCGGCGCCGGCGGGTCGCGGCGGAGTCCTGCAGGCGCCGGGTCCGCGCGTCCCGCGCGCCTCGCAGGCGCGCGAGCGAGTTCTTCAACGGACCCTCCTCCAGGCTCGGCGCGGACACGGCCGGATCGGTCGGCAGACGCGGTCGCGCGCCTCAGGAGGATAGCGGTCCGGCCGCTGGACCGGTCGACGGTTGGCGCCGGGGAAACGGGGTAGTAACCGGCCATGTCCCTAGTCGTCGCGATCATGGACGAGCAGCCGAGCGGCTCGTTCCGTGGCACGGCTCCGTGGGGGGAGTGGCAGGTGCACCCGCTCTCCGACCCCACGGCGCTCGCCACCGATCCCCAGGTCCGCTCCGCGCAGACCCGTCACCTCCTGGTGCTGGCCCCGACCGCGCACGCGATGGCCGCCCACGTCGCCGCCTCCACCGTCGCCGCTGCGCGCCCCGAGCTCCCCGTGCGGGTGCTGTCGTTCCCGGTGTCCGCCGCCGTGCTGGTGCGAGCCGCCGAGCTCGTCCCGACCGACGCCGTGTCCGCGACGGCCGTGCACGACGCGATCGTCGCCGCCCTCGACACCGTGGTGTGGGGCGCCTGGCTCCCGTCCGTGGCCCGGCTCTCGCGCCCAGCGCCCACCCTCGGCCAGCACGTCCAGTCCTGGTTCGCCGGCGCCGACGGGTTCCTCGCCGTGCACGGCGACCCCGGCTGGGTGGCGAGGCTCCCGGTCACCGAGCTGGCGCCCGAGCGCCGGCTGCGCCGGGTGCCGACGCCGGGTGTCGTCGCCGCGTCGTACGAGTGCCACGCCTACGGCGAGCTGCCCGAGGCGGCCATCTCCGCGCTGTTCGCGATGGGCCTGGCCACCCGCCCCACCCGACGCGAGCCGGTCGCCGACGGCGCCCGTGTGTGGGGCTCGGCCAAGGCGGTGGAGTTCGTCATCTCCTGGCCCGCCGCCCCGGGTGCCGCCGACACCCCCACGTCCCTGCGGTGCCCCTCCTGCGAGGAGCCGGTCCGCGACCAGATCTGCCCGTTCTGCCGGATCGCCGCCGTGGGCGTCGACCGCACCGAAGGATCCCTCCGAGGAGTCGCACGTTGAACGCTCGTCAGCGTCGGGGAGTGCTGTTCCTGCTCGCCGCGCTCGCCCTTGCCATCGCGGTCTTCGTGGCCGTGAGCAGCTATGTCTCCCAGGTCGAGAGCCAGGTCGGCCCGAAGATCACCGTCTACGAGGTCTCCGAGCCCGTCGACGCCTACCTCCCGCTCGGAGCCTCCAACGTGCGGGCCAAGGAGGTCCCGCGGCGCTGGGCCTCGCCCACGGCCGTCACCAGCCTGCGCGAGCTGGAGGGGCGCCGCGTGGGCTTCCAGCTGGCCGCCGGCACGGTGGTCACCTCCGACATGCTCATCCCCTCGACCGACCTCAGTCCGACCGAGCGCGAGATCGCGATCAACGTCGACAGCGTCACCGGTGTCGCCGGCCGGGTCCGGCCGGGCGACCGCGTCGACATCATCGCGGTGTTCTCCGACGTGCCGGGCCTGCCCAAGCAGGCGCGGGTCATCGTCCGCGACGTCCGCATCGTCTCGATCGGCGGCCAGCAGACGGTGACGGTCGACACCGACTCGACCGTCGGCACCAGCAAGGACGTCGTGCCGGTGACCTTGGCCCTGGAGCCGAAGAACGCGCTCTCGGTCACCTACGCCGCGGCGTTCGCCCAGGAGGTCCGGCTGGTCGCGCTGCCGGGCGACGTCGGGGCGAACCGCTCCGGCGAGATCGACGACTTCGACGCCGAGGACCTCGGCGGCCGGGCAGTCCCGGAGGAGGCACGATGACGAAGGTGGTGGTCGGCGCTGCCGACCAGGCGGTCGTGAGGGAGCTGCGGGCCCTCCTTGCCGAGATCGAGGACACCGAGATCCTCTCGATCGTCGAGTCCAGCCACGAGCTGTCGGCGACGGTGGCGCGGCTCAAGCCGTCGGTGGTGCTCCTGCACGACGCGCTCGGTCCGCAATCGGCTCCCGACGTGGTGCGCGAGATCGTGTTCCGCGCCCCGACGACCGGCGTGCTGGTCGTGAACTCCGGCATGGACGGCGACACCGCGCTGCTGGCCATGGAGGCCGGCGCGAAGGGGGTCGTGCGCTACCCGATGGGCTTCGACGACCTGCTCTCGCGCTTCGAGGTCGCGCGCCAGTGGTCGGACCGGATGTCCGGGCTGATCTCCGGGGCGGTGGCCGACACCGCCCGCGACCTCGGCCGGCACGGCCGGGTGACCGTCTTCGCCGGCGCGAAGGGCGGGGTGGGCACGACCACGATCGCCACCCACATGGCCATCGACCTGCAGCGCAAGGTCCCGGGCACCAAGGTGTGCCTGGTCGACCTGGACCTGCAGGCCGGGGACGTCTCGGGCATCATCGAGGCCCGCCAGCGGGTCTCGATCGCCGACGTGGCCAAGGTGTCCGAGGACCTCTCGGCGGCCACCATCATCGACGCGCTGGTGCGCCACGAGTCCGGCATCTCGCTGCTGCTCGCCCCGCAGCAGGTTCACGAGTCCGAGTACGTCACCGCGAACGCCGTGCGCGCGATCCTCGGCCTGCTGCGCCAGGAGTTCGACGTGATCCTGGTCGACGGCGGCTCGCACGCCACGCCCGCCCAGGCCGCGGCCATCGAGGTCGCGGACGCCGCGGTCGTGGTGGTCACCGCCGACGTGCTCGCGATGCGCTCCTTCCGCCGTTCCGTGCAGGCCTGGGAGGGCCTCGGGGTGCGCTCGGAGCAGGAGCTGCACGTCGTGGTCAACAAGGTCTCGCGCGACGACGCGCTCACCTTCGACGCGCTGGGCAAGCTCACCTCGGCCAGCGTGGTCTCGACCTGGCTCCCCTCGGCGTTCCGCAGCCTGGAGCGCAGCGTGAACTCCCGCAACCCCGACGAGGTCCGCGAGGCGTCCTGGTGGTCGGCGCTGGAGCGGATCGGTGCCGAGATCGGCGTCAGCGGGGCGTCGGCGGTGCCGACCCCCACGAGCGAGCCCAAGCGGCGCGGACGCCGGCGGGCCAAGGCCGAGGCCGGGCAGCTCGCGGTCGAGACCGTGGCCCTGGTGCCCGTGGTCGCGCTGATCTGCCTGCTGGCCTGGCAGGTCGGCCTGACCGCGCTGGCCTTCGTGTGGAACGGGCACGCCGCGAACGCCGCCACCCGCGCGCACTCCATCGGCGAGGACCCCGGCGCCGCGGCGCGCGACGCCGTACCCTCCTCGATGCGCGACAGCGTCCGGGTGACGGTCCTCGGCGACGGGTCGGTCAAGGTCTCGACGAAGGTGCCGGTGCTGTGCCCGGGCTGCGCGGCGCTGCCCGGTGAGATCTCCCAGACCAGCGACGTGGTGGAGGAGCCGTGAGCGCGTCGTCCCTGCCCCGCCCGGTGCGCCCGGGCCGTGGCCCGGCCCGCGAGCGAGGGAGCGTCTCCCTCGAGGTCGTCGGGCTGGTGCCGCTGCTGTTGCTGGTCGCGCTGCTGGTCCTCCAGCTCGGCGTCGCGGGCTGGTCGGCGTCGCAGACCCAGGAGGCCGCTCGTGCGGCGGCCCGGGCCCAGAGCCTCGGGCAGGACCCGGTGGCCGCCGCGGAGGGCGCCCTGCCGGGCAGCCTCGACGTCGACTCGATCGAGACGTCGGGCGACTCGGTGACGGTGCGGGTCAAGGTGCCGCGGGTGTCCCCGCTCCCGGTGTTCACGGTGACGCGGGACGTCTCGATGGCGGTGGACAGGTGAGCGGCTACCGGGGCTTCGCCGGGGTCGACCTGACGGGTGGGAACGACGCGAGCGCGGGGGAGACCTCCGACGAGCTCCTGGTCCGCCGGCTCAAGCGGCTCCTCCTCGACGAGGTCGACCTCCACGAGCTCGGCCGGCTGGAGGAGTCCCAGCGGCGCACCCGTCTCGAACGCGTCCTCAACCACCTGGTGTCGACCGAGGGCATCATCCTCAGCACCCGCGAGCGCACCAGCCTGGTACGCCGCGTCGTCGACGAGGCGGTCGGCCTCGGCGTGCTCGAGCCGATCCTGGCCGACCCTGCGGTCAGCGAGATCATGATCAACGGCCACGACACCGTCTACGTCGAGCGCTTCGGCGTCCTGGAGCGGATCCCCTCGGGGTTCACCAGCAACGAGCAGCTGTTGCAGACCATCGACCGGATCGTCTCGACGGTCAACCGGCGCGTCGACGAGTCCAGCCCGATGGTCGACGCACGCCTGCCCCCCGACGCCCGGCTGCCGCGCGGCGCACGTGTCAACGTCGTGCTGCCCCCGCTGGCGCTGCGCGGCCCGACGGTCACGATCCGCCTCTTCCCCCGTCGCTACGGGATGGAGGAGCTGATGCAACGCGGCGCGATCGACGCGGCCACGGTCCAGCTCCTCGGCGCTGCGGTCCGCGCCCGGCTCAACATCGTGGTCTCCGGCGGCACCGCCTCGGGCAAGACGACCATGCTCAACGCGCTCTCGGCGTTCATCCCCGAGCACGAGCGGATCGTCACCATCGAGGACGCCGCCGAGCTGGCGCTGGTCCAGGAGCACGTCGTGCAGATGGAGACCCGGCCGCCGAACGTGGAGGGACGAGGCGCGGTCACCATCCGCGACCTGGTCCGCAACGCGCTGCGCATGCGCCCCGACCGCATCGTCGTCGGCGAGTGCCGCGGCGGCGAGGCGCTCGACATGCTGCAGGCGATGAACACCGGTCACGAGGGCTCGCTGACCACCGTGCACGCCAACACCACCGACGACGCCCTGGCCCGCATGGAGACGATGGCGTCGATGTCGGAGGTGGAGGTGCCCTTCCACGCGCTGCGCGAGCAGGTCAACTCCTCCATCGACCTGGTCCTGCAGCTCGTGCGCACCCCCGACGGCACCCGTCGGGTGGTCGAGCTCAGCTACCTCTCCTCGCGGCGACGGGAGGACTTCTCCCTCAACCGCCTGGTGCACTGGGACCCGCGGGCGACCGGGCCGTCCGGCACGGCGGGCTCGTTCGTCCGGCACCCGGTGCACCCGGCGCTGGCCGATCGTCTCGAGGACCGCGGCGAGAAGCTGCCCGACGGCTTCGAGCGGGCCTTCGAGGGCCAGCGCCTCGACGAGGGCGGGGGCGTGTCGTGGTCCTGACGGTCCTGCTGTGCGCGATCGGATCGGCGCTCTGCGCCCTGCTCGGGACCGTCCACCTGGCCGCGGTGGCCGCGGAGCGCCGGCGGATCGCCGCCGCCGTGACCGGCGACGACCGCATCGACGACGCGCCGCTGATCGAGCGTGCGAACCGGCGCTTCCGCCGCACCCGGCTCGGCCAGCTCGTCGAGCGCGAGCTCGTGCTCGCCGGCATCGACCAGCGCCCGCTGGTCGTCGTCCTGGTCGCTGCTGGGGTCGGCCTCGGGGCTGCCTACGTGCTGTGGACCGCGCTGGCGCCGGTGTTCGGCGTCCTGGGCCTCAGCCTGGGGGCCCTCGCGCTGCGTGCGTTCATCCGCCGGGCCAAGGCCCGTCGCCTCGAGGCGTTCATCGTCCAGATGCCCGAGCTGGCCCGCGTGCTCGCCAACGCGACCAGCGCCGGCCTGTCGATCACCAGCGCGATCGCGATCGCCGGCGACGAGCTGGCCGCCCCGGCCGGCCCCGAGCTGCGCAGCGTCGCGAACTCGATGCGATTCGGCGCCGACCTGGTCAGCGCGCTCGACGACATGGGCAAGCGGCTGCCGTCCCGCGAGGTCGCCGTCCTCCTCTCGACGCTCGTCGTCTGCGCGCGCAGCGGTGGCTCGCTGGTCACCTCGCTGCGCGACATCGCCAACACCCTCGAGGCACGCAAGGAGACCCGGCGCGAGATCCGCACCACCCTCGCCCAGGCACTGGCCACGGGCTACCTCGTGATCGTGCTCGGCGTCGGGATGTTGTTCTTCATCAACATGATCCAGCCCGGCTCGGTGGAGAAGATGACCGGTCACATCGCCGGGCAGATCGCCCTGGTGGTCTCGGGGTCGCTCTTCGCTCTCGGGTTCTTCCTGATCCGCAAGATGACGAGGTTCGACATATGAGCCTCACGGTCCTGCTCCCCGGTCTCGCCCTGGCGACCGCGATGGTGCTCGCCCTGCGCGGCTACCGGCTGCTGCGCGCCGACCCCACCGACGGGCTCGGGCTCGAGGAGCTCATGGTCCTGCGCCCCGAGCAGCGCCGGGCGGCGAAGGGCGAGGGGCCGCTCGGGCGGCTGGCGACCCGGCTCGCGCCCTCGGTACGCCGCCGCCTCCCGGCCCCGGTCCTGAACTGGCTGCAGACCCAGGTCGACTACGCCGGACGACCCGACGGGCTGAACGTCGACGGGGTCATCCGCCTGGTGCTGACCTGGGCGCTGATGCTCTCGCCGGTCTTCCTCATCAGCCTGACCTCGGGAAACCTGCTCGGCGTGGGCCTCTCGCTGGTCGCACCGGTGATGATGCCGCTGGCGCGGCTCTCGCGGATGCGCCGGCTGCGCACCGAGGCCCTGGACCGTGACCTCCCGGACTTCCTCGACGTCCTCGCCGTCACGGTGACCGCCGGCGTCGGGTTCCGCCCGGCGCTGATGCGGGTCTCGGACCGCTTCGGCGGCCCGCTGGCGGCGGAGATGCGGCTGGCGCTGAGCCAGGTGCAGCACGGCGCCACCCTGCGCGGTGCCTTCGAGCAGCTCCAGGAGCGCAGCGACTCCGAGGCGCTGGGCCAGTTCGTCACGGCGTTCATCCAGTCCGACGAGCTCGGCGCACCCCTGGTCGAGGCGCTGAACCAGATCGCGGTCGACCAGCGCCGCGAGCACGCCCAGCGCCAGCGCCGCAAGGCCGCCCAGATCGCTCCCCGCGTCACGCTCGTGACCACCGTCGTGATGGTCCCGGCGGCGCTCATCCTGCTCATGGTCGGCCTCATCCTCGGTGCCGGCGTCAACTTCGGCGACTTGTTCGGGGGGTTCTCCGAATGACGCTCGAGTCGATCGCCGCCGTCGAGGTCCGTGCGCTGGTGCGGCTCGCGTTCCTGCTGCGCATGATGACGCTGCTGGTCAGCCTGGCCGGCTATGTCGACCAGACGCTGACCCCGGGAGCGGTCGGCGGGATCTTCTTCCTGACGCTGACCAGCATGGCCGGGATCGCGGTGCCGACGGTGCCGGCGCTGTTGCAGCGCCACCCGTCCCTGGTGATGCTCGACGCGCTGGTGATGACCGGCCTGATGGTCACCCTCGGCACCGACAACCCGCTGGTGCTGGTGGCGCTGAGCAGCTGCGTGGTGATCGGCGTCGTGCTGTCGCCGCTGGCGGCCGTGCTCTCCACGGTGACGATGGTGAGCGGCTACCTGGTGGCGAGCCTCGGCGACGAACGCGTCGCGGTGACCTTCCTCGCCGACTACGGCTTCCCGCTCACCTTCGTGTTCGTGGTCGTGCTCGGGCAGGGGTTCCGGACCCTCGCCGAGCGCAAGCGCCAGTCGGAGCGGGCCTTCGCCGAGCTGGTCTCCGGCAGCGTGACCGCTCAGGAGCGGGCCCGGCTGGCGCGCGAGCTGCACGACTCGACGGCCAAGACCCTGCAGGGCCTGGCGCTGTCCGCCCAGGCGCTCTCGCACTGGATCACCCACGACCCGCAGCGTGCCTGCGCGGAGGCGGACGCGATCTCGGCGTCGGCGGGGGAGGCCGTGGTCCAGCTGCGCAGCCTGCTCTCCGCGCTGCGCCAGGACGTGCTGGACCAGCCGTTCCAGGAGTCCTTGGCGACGCTCGCCCGCGACTGCACGCAGGACGCCCCACAGGTGCGGCTCCGCCTCGAGCTCGAGCCCGTGGACCTCTCGGCGCCCTCCGTGCGCTACGAGCTGCTGGCGGCCGCGCGCGAGGCGATCCGCAACGCGGTGACCCACTCGGGCTCGGACCGGGTGACGGTGCGGCTGAGGCCGGTGCAGGACGACGAGGTGATGATCGAGGTGAGCGACGCCGGCTGCGGCTTCGCGGTGGACGTCCTCCCCGAGCGCGAGCGACAGGGGCACTTCGGCGTACGCGGCTACGCGGAGCGCCTCGAGCTGATCGGCGGTCGCGCCGAGGTGGTCAGCGCGCCCGGCGCGGGCACCACGGTGCGGTTCCTCGCGCCGTGCATGGGACTTCGGGAGGGCACACATGCATGAGGACCTGACCATCGCGACGCCGGCGACCGCCACCGGGCCGACGCGCACCCTGATCGTCGACGACAACCCTGTCGTCCGCACCGGGTTGCGCAGCCTCCTGGAGAGCTCTGCGGAGATCGAGATCGTGGGCGAGGCGGCGGACGGCGTGCTCGCCGAGTCGATGGTGCACAGCCTCAGGCCCGACGTGGTCCTGCTCGACGTGCGGATGCCTCGCCGCGACGGCGTGCAGACCGCGCGGGCGATCGCCGGGGAGACCACGGTGATCATGCTGACCTTCACCGACGAGCCCGAGCACATCCGGGCCGCGCTGGCGGCCGGAGCGAGCGGCTACCTCGTGCACGGCTCGTTCGACGCCTCGACCCTGGTGCACACCGTGCGCCAGGCCGCACTGGGGGCCGGCGCGTTCTCCCGGCAGGCCCTCGAGGCGATCCGCGACATCCGAGCACCGCACGACCCGGCCGAGGAGCGCCGTGAGCGGCAGCGCCGCTTCGACCTCAGCGACCGGCAGGGGGAGCTGATGGCGCTGATCGCACAGGGGATGAGCAACGCCGAGATCGCGCGTGAGCTCTACCTGGCCGAGAAGACGGTCAAGAACCACGTCAACGCGATCTTCGCCAAGCTCGTGGTCACCAGCCGCAGCGAGGCGATCGCGGTCTGGCTCGGCACCCGGGCCCAGGGCTGAGCCGAGGGCCCGGGACCGATCCGGGCCTGGGCCCGGAAGTGGGTCCCGCAATGGGTCCGGCGATGGGTCCGAGGGCCCCCTCCGATCGGCTCCGGTCCGCCTAGGTTTCAGGTGTCGGACAGCAGACCGACGACCACCACAGGCTTCGGGCCCGATCCGGAGGGCTCCCGCACCACCAACAGGAAGAGGTCGATCAGGATGAACAAGGTTCTCGAGGCTCTGCTCGCATTCCAGGCCCACATGTTCGTGACGCGCAAGGACGACGAGCGCGGCCAGGGCACGCTCGAGTACGTCGGCATGATCATCGTCGCCGCGGCGATCGTGGTCGCGGTCCTCCAGGCGGCCGACGCGATCGACCTCGGCGCGTTCTTCACCGAGGCCGTCAACTCCGTCACCGGCGGCTGACCTGAGCCACCACCACTCCTCGACGCGGGTCCCGGATCGTTCCGGGGCCCGCGTCGACGTGTGTCCGGGCACGAAACTGGGAAGGCATCGATCCATGCTGCTCGCGCGCTCTCACCGCCGCCCTCGTCGCGACGAGGCCGGCCAGATCACCACCGCACTGGTCATCGTGGTGATCGTGGCCCTGGTCGCCGTCGCGGTCTCGGGTGTCGCGCTGCTCGCCCGGGGTGTGGACGAGAAGACCCGGGCGCAGAGCGCCGCCGACGCCGCGGCGCTCGCAGGTGCCGGCGCGCTGCGCGAGCTCCTGCCCCAGCTGCTCGCCATGGTGACCTCCCGCGACGGTCTCGGCGGCACGGCGGGGTGCGCCTTCGGCCAGGACCGGGCCAGCACCTATGCGCAGAAGAACGAGGCGACGCTGACCGACTACTGCTTCGACCTCGTGCGCGGCGAGGTGAGGGCGTCGGTGCGGATGAACGAGGACGTCAGCGACGAGGTCGGACCCGCTGTGGCGGACGCGGTGGCGACCACGGGGCTGGACCTCTCCGGGTGCTCGTGGAACGACGAGGACCCGCCCGAGCCGACGCCGACCCCCACCCCGACCGCCGCGCCGTCGGACGGCCCCTCCGACGGTCCCACCGAGGACCCGGGGCCGCCGCCCCCGCCGCCGGACATCGGCACGACGTTCTCCTGCGGGCCGCTGACCGCGAGGTTCGTCATCGACGGGGAGACCGGCCGGCTCTCCTTCGTCGACCTCGAGCTCGACTCGCTCCAGCCGCGCCTGATCGACTGAGACTGGCCGGGCACGGCCGCCGCCTCAGGCGCGGCGGCGCAGCACCAGCAGCCCGCCGACGCCGACGACGAGCAACGTCGGGGTCGCCAGGACGGCGCTGACGCGGACCATCGTCGCCGCGGTGCCGAACGTCGAGGGCCGGGAGAGCGCCATCGGCGCCACCGCCTGGGCGTCGCTGCAGGCCAGCACCGAGCCGCGCGGGTAGGACCCGACGGTGAACAGCGGGTCGAGTCGCTGGTCCTCGACCGTGATCGCGGGCGTCGAGAGGACCCTCAGCGCCGACATCCGTGCCGTGCTCTGCTCCGCGCCGTCGCGGGTGAGCAGCCGGCAGCCGAGGTCGGAGGGCGAGACGCCGGTGTCGCCGGACGCGCCGTACACCACGACCTGGGAGCCGAAGAGGCCCGGGTCGGGCAGCGCGATCTCCTGCGGGTCGTCAGCGACGCTGACCGCCTCGGAGCCCGGCGCCGTGGAGTCGACGGTGATCGCGACAAACGCCGTCACCACGGCTCCGAGCAGGCAGGCGATCGCGCCCAGGCGCAGGAACAGGACCTGGGTGGGTCCGAGCCTCATGCGGGCGACGAGGCGTCCACGACGAAGGTGCGCAGGATCTTGCTGACCTCGGAGGTGTCGAACTCGGCACTCGGCGCCAGCGCGACGACGTTGATGATGAGGTCGTCGTCGACCTGCTGGAGCAGCTGCCAGTAGGTGACCTCGACCCGGTCGTCGGCGCTCGGTCGGGTCTCCTTCCAGGTCACGAGGTAGGCCGGCTCCAGGTCGTCGTCGCCGGACGGCACGGTCGAGCGCTCCGCCTCGGCCTCCGGACCGGCCGCGGCCTTGGAGGTCTCGAGGGCGAAGGACTGCTCCGAGGCCGGGGCCTTCGGATCGACGTCGCGGATGATCGCCACCCGCTGGGGGAGCGACTCGACCTCCGAGGGTTTCTCCAGCACCAGCATCGGCTCGCCGTTCGAGCTCTGGGTGCGCTTCTGCTGGAACTCGCCGGGCACGCCGATGGAGAACCCCGCGCCCTCGATGGTGGAGTAGTCCGCGGGCAGGTCGATCATCGTGACGGCCATCGAGGGGCTCTCCGTGGGCTCGTAGACGGATCGGTCACCGGTACCGGAGTCCTGGCTGTCCCCGCAGGCGGCGAGGCCCACGGCGAGCACCCCGCTCAGGACCGATGCGGTCAGGCGCCGTCGTGTCATGCGCTGCAAGCCTCCCAGTTCGCCCATTGCGTGCCGTCCCAGTATTGCGCCCCGGTGGTGCTCATCGAGTCGGTCTTGACCTCGGCCGAGACGCCCAGCTCGGCGACGAGCTCTCCACTGACGTCGACGCCGAAGACGGTGTTGCTGTCCGTGTCGTAGTCCTGCTGGGTCACGGTGCCGTTGGCCATCGCCGCCTGGATGAACCCGATGTTCCCGACTGCGCTCAGGGCCGGGTTGCTCCAGGCGCCCAGGCTGGAGACGCCCTGGGCCAGCAGGAACTGCTGGGCCGCGGCCTGGTTGGCGGGGTTGTCGGTGTCCAGGCTGGCCTGGTAGATGCGCATCCCGCTCTGCTGGTTGGCCAGGCCGGCGTCCGTGCTGCCGCCGAACAGCGCCGAGGCGATGCCCGAGGAGGAGCCGGCGGCCGTGGCGGTGGCCGAGACCTGGACCATGTTGCCCTCGGAGTCGAAGGTGACGGCGGTGACGAGCTCGGCGGAGCCCTCGAGCGCGGCGCCCTGGAACTCCAGGCCGTCGGTGTCCACGCCCAGCGACTGCAGCCCGGCCTCGCCCGAGATCTCGGAGCGCAGGTAGACGGTGGTGGTGCCGTCGCGGTTCACCCGGGTGCCGAGGACCTTCGAGGCGCTCACGCCGGCGGAAGCGTGGTCGGTGAGGCCCGTGGCCTCGGCGCTGGCGTTCAACGAGATGCCGCCCTCGGCGTACACCTCGTCGGGCACGGGCAGGTTCTTGCTGATGCCGGTGATGTCGGTGATCTGGTCGGCGATCCAACGCAGCGGGCCTCGGTCGCCGGCCACGGTGTCCTTGACCTGGTCCTGGAGCAACGCGTCCATCAGGCCGCCGATCTCGTCCTTGTCGGCGTGGTAGACGGCGCCGGCCCGGATGTCGACCGAGGCGCCGGCGCCGGCGCTGGCGCTGCCGCCGACGGTCGTGTCGTTGACCGTGACGGTCAGCCCGCCTCCGACCCCGACTGCGGCGCCCCCGCTGCTGCTGTCGGTCACGCTCACGCGGTACTCGCCGTTGCTGAGCTGCTGGATCTCGATGCGGCGCCCGTCCGCGACGGTGACGACGAGGACGGAGATCTCCTGGTTGCGCTCGACGCCGTCCTGGGTGAGCACGCACGGCTCGGTCGGCTCCCGGGACTCCGGGGCCGAGGAGGGCGGGGCACAGCCCCCCTGGCCGAAGGTCACGACCTGGCACACCCAGTACGAATAGGTCTCCGCGAGGCGCGTGCCCTGGGGCAGAGCCGCCAGCATCACCGCCAGGACCAGGGTCGCCGCGATGATCGCGACGCCGGTGGTCTCCAGCGTGGCCGCGCCGCGCTCGTGCTGCCGACGTTCGTCTGCGCCACCCATGGTCCTGCTCCTCCTGCTGTGGCGCCTCGGGGGCGCCGGTGTCCACGAGACCTCTGAGACAACCCGACCGGCGGGTGTGGCGCGTAGGTCCCGGGACCCGTCGGCGGGCCCATCGCCCGCGTCGGTGCTCATGCCCATCTCGCGCCTGGGTCAGCCGAGCCGGTACGGCGCGGGCGCGACGGCGGGCGCGCGGACGGCGGCGGTGCGGGCGGCGATCGCGACCAGCGCGACCCACACGACCAGGTCGATGGCGTACGACGCGGGCCCCGGGTCGACCAGCAGCTGGCCCAGCAGGGCCCGACCGGCCCACGCCGCGGGGGACACGAGGTAGGCGAGCAGGCCCGCGAGGGCGGCCCGGCCCACCAGCCCGGGTCCGTCGTACGCTCCGCGCATGACGAGCCGGGTGAGCAGGACCAGGATGACCGCGGTGAGCAGCGTCCGCAGCAGCACGGTCGCGGTCGGGCTGCCGGCCGAGAGCGTCAGCAGCAGGGCGGCGAGCCACGCCACGAGCGCCCCGGGGGCGAGCACGGCGGCGAGTCGCAAGGTCAGGAGGAGGTCCATCGGCTGTCTCGGTGTTCCTGTCGGTCGTGGAGTCCTGCCCGCGGATGGTGCCACCGCGCCGACCTGCGCAAACCTCCCGTGACCCGCGACGAGAGGGTCTTCGGACCGGGTGACCGGGTGCTGCTGCGCGACGGCACGCCGGTGGCGCCGCTCGCGGTCGCGGACACCGCGCGGACGCGGAGGCGGGGACTGCTGGGGACCGACCGGGTCGTCGGGGCGCTCTGGATCACCCGCTGCCCCTCGGTCCACATGGTCGGCATGCGCTACCCGATCGACGTGGCGGTGGTCGACCGGGACGGCCGGGTGCTCCACGTGGCGACGCTGCGGCGCCTCACCGGCATGACCCGGTTCCGGTTCCGGGCGAGCGCGACGATCGAGGCCGCGGCCGGCTCGATGGCCGCCTGGGGAGTACGCCGCGGCTCGGTGCTCACCATCGGCGACGCGCCTGGCTGACGGCGCTCAGCGCACGTCGAGCACCAGGGCCGTGACGCCCAGGACCAGCGCGAGGACGGCGGCGACGACCGCCCAGCGGTGCCGCCCCCCGAGGAGGGCGACCACGGCCAGCACCGCGCCGAGGGCCGCCGGGTAGCCCACCCTCTCGGCCTCCGCGGCGTCCTCCAGGGCACGCGGGGTGTCCTCGACGTGCAGTCCGAGGAGCAGGGCGTGCAGCACCAGCAGGAGGCAGCCGAGCAGGCTGACCAGGGAGATCGTGCGGACCAGACCGGGACTCAACCGTGCGTCCTCTCGCTCGCGGGCCGCCACCCTAGCCACCCCTGCCCACCCCCGGCGCGCCTCAGCGGTAGCGCGGGCTCTCCAGCTGCTGCTGGACCAGCTCGGCGATCGCCGCGTGGCCGGCGGCGTTCGGGTGGAAGCTGCTGGGGTCGGCGATGGCGAAGCCGGGACCGCCGAGGTCGAGGTCGTTGATCCACGGCTCGTCGCTGCCGATCCCGTGGCCCTCGAAGGCCTGCGTCGGGTCCACGAACTCGACCCCCGCCTCCGCGGCGGCGTCCGCGAGCATCGCGTTGAGGTCGCCGGCGACCTCGTTCATCCAGACCTGGTCCTCCTCGAACAGCAGGTTGCCGAAGCTGTCGGAGGGGTCGCTCACGAACAGCGGCGGGTAGCCGACGATGACCACCCGGGCGTTCGGGGCCTTCTCCTTGATCTCGCGGTAGTGCTCGAGGAGCTCCTCCCGCAGCCGGGGCAGGTCCTCCTCGATGCGCCGGTCGTGCTTGGCCTGGCAGGTGTCCGGCCCGATGCCGCGCGCGCCGTTGATGATGCAGTCCTTGACGACGTCGGCGAACCCGAGGTCGTTGCCACCCATGGTCATGGTCACCAGGGAGGTGTCCTGGCTGAGCGCGTCGTACTGCGGGTCCTCGCCGGTGTTGCCGGCGTTGGGGTTGTCGAGGTGCTGGGCGACGGCGCCGGAGCAGGCGACGAAGGTGGACCCGCCGGCGAAGTCGTTCGCGCCGGTGATCACCTGGGAGTAGGCGTGCGCGGAACGGTGGCAGCGGTTGCGGTCCTCCTCGTGGTCGTTGTAGGGCCACAGGTCGACGCGGTCGTCGTAGTCGGTGCCCTCCTCGTAGTCCCAGGCGCCCTCGCCGGAGGAGTAGCTGTCGCCGAGGGCGACGTACTCCCCGCTGGTGGCCTGCTCCAGGGGTGTCTCGCCGGCACCCGGGACGGTGCAGCCGTCGCGCTCGACGACGCTGCACACGGCCTCGGCGAACCCGTCGCGCAGGGCGCCTCCCGCCGGGGTGACCAGCAGGCCGAGCACCAGCAGCGAGGCGAGGATCGTGGCCCCGACGTACTCGAGGGTGCCGGCGCCCCGCTCGCCGGGTCGGGTACGGCGCGCCCGCGGCACGGTGGCCACCTCAGCCGACCTCGGGCAGCGCAGCCACGGCGCGGGCGAGGACGGCCGGGTCCGGGGTGTCGCGCAGCGCGTAGGACATCAGCGTCACGGCGGCGTCGCCGGACCTGACCACCACCACGTCCGCGGTGACGGGCAGGCGGCCCCTGCTGGTCTGGCGCCAGGCGACGCTGTCGGGCGGTGCGCCCTTCACCGTCAGCGGCTCGACGGTGAAACGGGCCGTCGGGCTGTCGGGACGGGTGCCGCGGGCGGTGTAGCCGCTGCAGCCGGGCAGGGCGGTGCGCAGGTCGGCGATCACGTCCGCGATCACGTCGGTGCGGTAGACGCGGACGTGCTGCTCGAGGAACGGGCCGAAGGGGCCCTCGGAGAAGCGCAGGCTGCTCGCCCTGGCCGGGGTCTCCGGCTCGAGGTCGACCCCGCAGACCGTCAGCCGGTAGTCCAGGCCCTGGGAGTTGCTGTCGCCCCACCCTGCGGGCAGGGCGTCGGAGGTGATCAGCAGGTCGCTGCTGCGGGCGGCCGGGTCGTCCGCAGGGCTTCCCGCGGAGGTGCCGGAGCCGCACGCGGAGAGCAGCGCCGGCAGGAGCGCGACACCCACTGCGACCCGAAGACGGGTGCGACGACGGGTGCCGGGGCGGGGGCGGGGGACGTGGTGCAGGGAGGGCCTGGTCACGGCCGCGACGCTAGGACCGCGGAGCCGTGCGGTGGTGGGCCCACGGTCCCAGGTGAGGGCCCGGCGCGCGACAGCCGCCGGCGCTGCTCAGCCCAGCAGCAGCACGGCGGAGAGGACGAGCAGGGCCAGCCCGGTCCCTGCCAGGACGCCCACGGCCAGGACCGAGGGCCGCTTGGCGACGGTCGCCTCGCCCACCTGGAGCACCGTGGTCGGTGCGGGGACGGGACCCACGACGTCGCGGTGGGCCGGCCCGGCGAACTGGTCGAGGACCTCCACGTCACCGGGGTCCCAGTCGGCCTGCGCGGCACGAAGCGCGCGCAGGTCGTGGAGGAACGCGCTCGCGCTCGGCGGGCGCCGGTCCGGGTCGGGGGCGGTCGCGGCGAGCAGCAGCGCGCCGAGCGGGGAGTCCGGAAGCTCGCCCGGCTCGAACGGCGGGGGGTGGCCGAGCAGCATCTCGAGGCCGACCGCGCCCACGGCGTACAGGTCCTGGCGGGGGTCGGGGGCCGCGCCGCGCAGCTGCTCCGGCGCCATGTAGCCGGGGGTGCCGAGGGTGGTGGAGGACAGCGTCATCCGCGGCTGGTCGACCGGGACCGCGATGCCGAAGTCGGTCAGGCGCACGTGGGGCCGGCGCGGGCCGGTCGGCTCGAGGAGCAGGTTGGCGGGCTTGACGTCGCGGTGCACCACCCGCGCGTCGTGCACGGCCTCCAGGGCCGAGAGCGTCTGCTCGAGGACGGCGACGACCCAGGACTCGGGGAGCGGGCCCCAGTCGCCGATGAGGGTCGCGACGGAACCGCCCCGCACCAGCGGCATGGTGAACAGGACCGAGTCGTCCTCGCCCGACCAGCTCAGCGGGGTCACGACGTGGGGGTGGTGGATGCGCGTCGACTGCTCGCGCATGAACCGCAGCAGCGAGGCCGCGTCGCTGTGGCGCAGCACCTTGGCCGCCTTGACCTGTCCGTCCTGCTGGTCGCGGACGATCCAGACCGATCCCATCGCGCCGTCGGCGATGGGGTCGAGCAGCTCGTAGCGGCGAGCGAAGACGGGGTTCACCGGCCCCACCGCGGGGCGTGGTCGCGCAGCAGGGGACCCGCGGGCGGCAGCATGGCGGTCATCGTACGCAGACCGGTCGTGCGGATCGAGCGCGCTCGGGCTCACATCACGTGGCTGATCGCGGCGAAGTGCCGTGCGGCCTCGGCCTCGCTGCCGGTGCCGTAGACCCGCACCAGCTCGGCCAGGCCGGGGGCCACGTCCGCGAGCACCTCGGCGGCGCGGTCCAGCTCCTGGCCCGAGGCGACCGCGCGCAGGACCTTGCGGACCACGGCGGAGGACTCCGGGACGTGGGTGAACTGGCCGGTCGACAGCGTGCCGTGGTGGGTGCGGATCTCCTCGAGGCGGCGCTGCACCGCCTCGCCGGAGAGCGTCGGCGCCTCCTCGACCAGGCCCAGGAGGCTCTGCAGACGGGACACCGCCAGCGGGTTGCCGATCTTGACGCGGTGGCCGCTGACCAGCTGGGAGAGCATCGGCGGGCTGAGGCCGAGGATCTCCGCCACGCGGGACTGGTTGAGCCCCAGGCCCGCGGTGACGCGGCGTACCAGGGCGCCGATCGGCTCGCCGTACAGGCGACGCTGCTCGTCGATCTTGTCCGGCCTCTCGGGCCTCTCCGCTTCCATGGCTGCCCCCTCGTCGTCGAGCGTAGACCCCGGGTGTTCGCAACAGCAACGTTGACGTTTGCTATTGCAAACAGCAGGGTAGGTGTCGCCGCATCGAGATGAGGGAAAGGCGAGTCCTATGAAGCTCCGTCGTCACCTGGCCGGCCTGGCCGCGATCCTGGTCGCCGCGGGGGCCGGGACGGTCGTCGCGACCACCGGACCCGCGACCGGTCACGCCGCACAAGCACCCGCACCCGCTCCCTCCGCGGAGGGGGACGGCTACGGCCGGATGATGCTGGTCCTCGACGCCTCGGGCTCGATGGCCGAGGCGGCGGGCGGGGGGCAGACCAAGATCGCGGCGGCCCGCAAGGCGCTGACGACGGTGGTCGGGGGCCTGCCGGAGGAGGCCGAGGTCGGGCTGCGCGTCTTCGGCGCGACGGTGTTCTCGCGCACCGACGCCGGCTCCTGCACCGACAGCCAGGTGGTGGTCGAGCCGGGCACCGGCAACCGCGACGAGCTCAGCGCCGCGATCGGCGACTACGAGCCGTACGGCGAGACCCCGATCCCGCACGCGCTCAAGGAGGCGGCCAAGGACCTCGGCAACGAGGGCACCCGCTCGATCGTCCTGGTCTCCGACGGGGAGTCGACGTGCGACCCCGACCCGTGCACGGTGGCCGGGGAGCTTCAGGCGAACGGCATCGACCTGCAGATCGACGTCGTCGGCCTCTCGGTCTCCGGAGCGGCACGCTCGCAGCTGCAGTGCATCGCCGACAAGGGCAACGGCACCTACTACGACGCCGACAGTGCCGCCGACATCGAGAGCCGGCTGATCCGCGTGGCGTCCCGGGCGCTGCGGCCCTTCACCCTCGACGGCGCTCCGATCGTGGGCGGTGCGGAGAGCTCGCCCACCCCCGTCGAGGTCGGCGAGTACGTCGACACGATCGGTGGCGCGGGGGAGTCCAAGAGCTACGTGTTCACCCGGGAGACGGCCGGGACGACGCTGCGCGTCGCGGCGCTGACCCAGGGCGAGGCCGGGTTCAACGACGGGCTGGTCGCGGAGATCGCCGGGCCGGCCGGGCGCTGCGACTACTCCACCGCCAACCGGGGCGCGCTCGACCTGCGTGAGGTGATGGGCGTCCAGGTCACCGCCGGGGACTTCCCGCGCCAGGGCAGCGTGGCGGGCTGTGAGGAGCCCGGCGACTACGTCGTCACCGTCACCCGGGCGCGCGGCGCGAGCGAGGAGGTGCCGTTCGGCCTGGTCGTCACCGAGGAGCCCCCGGTCGAGGAGGTCGGCTTCACCGACCCCGAGCTCTCCGAGCTGGCGGTCGCCGCGCCGCAGGTGGGCGGAGCGGCCCAGAAGGTCGAGGGCGGCGCCTCGTTCGCGTCGGCCCCCGAGCTCGGCGCCGGCAGCTGGTCGAGCACCGTCGTGCCCGGTGAGGTGCTCCTGTACAAGGTCCCGCTCGAGTTCGGCCAGGCGGCGCAGGTCAGCGTGGAGTTCCCGGCTGCGACCGGACAGGTCGCCGAGCAGTTCGGGCGGTTCGCGCCGAACGCCAACCTCATGCTGTTCAACCCGCTGGGCGCCCAGCTCGGCTACGTCGACGGGGCCACCTGGCTGGACTTCGCCGAGGACTCGTCCCTCCAGGCGGCCGTCCCGGTCGTGAGCCGCGTCCCCTCAGAGATCCGCAGCGCCCGGTTCAGCGGCGGCGCCGACGTCACCGCGGCGGGCGACTACTACATCAGCCTGAGCGTGCAGAAGCGCGACTACACCGTCGAGATCCCGTTCACCCTCGACGTGGAGGTCATCGGCGAGCCCGCCGAGGGCCCGACGTACGCCGGCGGCGCCACGTGGAGCGTGGCCGACGGCGCGACCGACGCCGTGGCCGAGCCCTCGCCGAGCGCCTCGGCCGACGACGCGGACGGCGATGGCGGCGGCGAGGGTGAGGCGTCCGGTGAGAGCGAGGGCGACACCGTCAACATCGTCGCCGTCGGCGCCGGGGTGCTGGGTGTGGCAGCGCTGCTCGCCGCGCTGCTGCTCTGGCGACGCCGCTCGGCGAGCTGAGCCGCCGCCTGGCGCGTCCGGGAGCCGGATGCGGCCCGCGGGGCGCCGGGTTCCCCTACGCTCACCTGACATGGAGCCCGATCCGCGATGACCCAGGCCAGCACCGACGCGATACCGGCCCCCGAGGCCGATGACCCGACCCGCCCGGAGACCTGGGACGTCGTGGTCGTCGGCGCCGGCCCGGGCGGACTGACCTGCGCGGCGTACCTCGCGGCCAACGGCAAGCGGGTGCTGGTGCTCGAGGCCAACCAGGTCGTGGGCGGCAGCACCCAGGTCTTCCGGCGCGCGGGCAACAAGTTCGAGTTCGACGTCGGCACCCACTACGTCGGCGAGTGCGGCCCCGGCGGGCGGATGCAGACCGCGCTGTCCGGGCTGGCCCTCACCGAGCGCATCAAGTGGCTGCGTCAGCGCCCCGAGGGCCACTGCCAGATCATGGTCCCGGGCACGACGTTCCAGACGCCGACCGGCTGGGACACCTACCTGGAGCGGCTGATCGCCGCCTTCCCCGACGAGGAGGCGGGCCTGCGCCGGTGCGTGGGGATCATGCGGACCATCGCGGCGGGCGAGCGCCCGCGGCGCCGCCCGTTCGCCCTGCTGCGCTGGGGCGTGCGGCCGATCACGACGCTGATGGCGGCGTGCGGGCTCAGCGCCGACGCCCAGGCGGTGATCCTCGCCGAGAACGGCGACTACACGTGGCCGCCGCACCGCACGCCGACCGCCATGCACGCGGGCTTCCTGCACCACTACCTCCAGGCCGGGGCCTACTACCCCCGCGGCGGCGGCCAGGTGATCGGTGCCCACCTGACCGACGTCATCTCGACCCACGGCGGCCGGGTCCGCACCAAGGCACACGTCGAGCAGATCCTGATCGAGGACGGCCGTGCGGTCGGCGTACGCCTCCGTGACGGCGAGGAGATCCGCGCCGGGGCCGTGGTCTCCGCGGCCGACTTCAAGCGGACCTGGGCCGACCTGGTCGGCGAGCAGCACCTCACCCGGAGGCTGCGGCGCAGGCTGGCGAACCTGGAGATGACGCTGCCGATGTTCGCGGTGTACGTCGCCCTCGACGTCGACCTGCGAGAGCGGGGGACGCCGCCGCTCGCCTGGGTGTGGCCGACCAACGACGTCGACGGCTACTACCGCGAGGTCGCCGCGGGGCGCTGCCCGGAGCAGATGCCGGTGGGGATCAGCTGCCCGACCGCCAAGGACCCCGAGGGGACGCACTCGGCGCCGCCGGGCTACTCCACGCTCGAGCTGGTGAGCTGGGCGCCGAAGGAGCACGCGTTCTGGAACGTCGGGGACGGCCCGGTGGACGGAGCCGGCTACGGCCGCGACGAGCGCTACCTGCAGGTCAAGGAGGAGCTCACCCAGCGGGTGCTCGACACCGCGGAGCTGCTGATCCCCGACATCCGCGAGCGGATGGTCTTCTGCGAGGCCTCCACGCCGATCACCCAGGAACGCTTCACCCTCACCACCGACGGCTCCTGCTACGGCATCGCCCCGCTGCTGCGCAACCTCGGCCCGTTCCGGCCGCGGGTCACCACCCACATCCCGGGACTGTTCCTCGCCGGGGGCAGCACGGAGCACATGTTCGGGATCAACGCCACGATCTGGGGCGGGATGGGCACGGCCGGTGCCGTGCTCGGCCGCGACCTCGCCCAGGAGGTGCGCGACGGCGCCGTCTTCGTGGACGAGGAGCGCCTGACGCCGGTCACCGACGACTTCGACCCGCTGCTCGCCTCGAAGCCGGGGTCGACCATCCGGCGAGCGGCGCGCAGGCGACCCCGGGCGACCACCTGACCAGGCGCGCTCAGCGTCCCGGGGTGGCCCGGCGTACCGCCTTCTTGGAGCTCTTCACGCCCGACTTGACCCCGGACTTGGCGGCGCCGAGGAGGCCCTGGGTCAGTAGCGTCAGGCCGCCGCCGACCAGCCAGGAGTCCTTCGCCAGCGCCATGCCCTCCTGGCTGGGGCGGACGCCGTCGGACAGGGTCATGGACGGGGTGCGGAAGTACACGCCCAGCAGGCTCGTCCCGAAGCCGGTCAGGGCAGCGCCGGCGACGGTCGCGGGAACCATGGGGGCCAGCAGCGCCGTGCCCACCGCGATCTCGCTGTAGGCGAGCAGCTTGGCGAACTTGGCCGGCTCCATGTCCTTGAACAGCGTCGGGTAGGTGGACGCGGCGGCCCCGTGCAGGTACTGGGCGGTGCCCTCGTCGGCCCCGAGCTTGCTGACGCCGGAGTTGAGGATGTACGCGCCGGTGGCGAGACGCAGCGGGATCTGGGTGGGGTGCATGGCGGCTCCTCGGTCGGTGTGAGACAGATCTCCTCGACCATAGTCGCCAGACCGCTCGACGGGGCGTCGCCGGACGCGCGGATTGCGCGGGGCGCAGGCGCCGGGGCGCGCCGGTCGAGCGCGGACGTCCGTCGGTCGAGCCCGGAACGTCGGGCAATGCGGTTGCGATCCGACACCGAGCCGTGGGGCCAGCGTCGATTCCAGGTGACCGGACTGGACTGCCTGGTCATCGGGCTCGTGCAACCGGTCGAGCCCGACCTCGAATGGATGTCGGCCCAAGGACTGCTCAGCTGAGACCGAGGCGTCATATGAGAACCGGCAGACCGGAGGGGGTTCGGTGGTAGCGATGGCGCAGCGCGGAGCAGCGACGTGGCGGCTCGTCATTGTCGCTACCGCCGTGATCGGGGTCCTCGGCTTGGCTGCGTGGCACGTCTTCGGGCAGTCCGAGCCGACGCCTTGGAACAAACCGGCGAGGGTGGACGGTGCAGTCGTGCAGCTGACCTACACCGGCAGCGAGTGCAGGGACGGCGCAGAGGCGGACGTGGAAGAGGACTCGAAACGAGTCACCATCACGGTGAGGGAGACCGTCCGTGCGATGTCGTGCAGCGACGTGGGCGTGTCCTACGACATCCAGGTACGACTGGACGCGCCGCTGGGGGACAGAGAGCTGGTTGATGGTGCGTGCCAGATGACGAAGTACGCGCACTACATCGTCTGCGGGCAGAACAAGACGACCGTCGAGTCCATCCCCCACTGAGCGACTCGCCCGGCGAACACACGTCACAACGGTCCATTCGCGCCGCCGCCACGAGGGACACACCCAGTGAGACTCGCCGACGTCGCCCAGCTCACTGGCGCTCGCTGCTCGACCAGCGGCGGTCGGACAGGCCTGTTGGCCCCGCCAGCAGGTCGCTGACGGGGTCCCGGGGGTCGAGGCCTACTCGTCGGGTGGGTGTGCGGTGAGGAGATGGGTGGCGCCGTGGTCTTTCACGAGGTGCAGGCCGTGCGGGGAACGCCAGAGGTAGGTCGCCGCGTCGGTGCGGTCGTAGGTCCAGCCGGTATGGGTCTTCGCCCGGTGATGTCGGCGGCACAGCGGGGCCAGGTTGCAGGAGCACGTGGGGCCGCCGGAGCGGTGGGCGATGACGTGGTCGGTGTCGCAGCGCCTCGCCGGCCTCTCGCACCACGGGAAGGCACATGCCGGTGTGGCCAGGCGGGTCTGCTCGACCAGCCGGTCCGGGACGGCGTACGCGTCGGTGTGGTGGTGGTCGTCGAGCTCGATGACGGGCTTGATGACGACCTGAGCGTCCGGGTTCGCGCACCAGTCACGGACCTGGTCGGTCGAGATGATGGAACGGGTCTCCTCGATGCGGGCGATGCCTGTCTCGTCGCGGCTGATCGCGGCGTCGGCGAGGTGGACGTGGATGACGACCTGTCGGGGCTTCACCACCGCGGCGGTCCCGCCGGCCTCGGTCGTCAGGTCGAGGGTCAGCTGGCGCCGAGCCAGCTCACCGGCGGCCATCGAGCGCCGCACGTCCAGCGACTCGTCGGAGCCGAGGGCGGCGAGCTCCGCCGCGCCCTGCCGGATGGCGGTGTCGAGGTCGAGCGCGTCGGCGAGGTCGAGGGTGCCCTCGACGTGGACGGTGCCGTCGAAGTCGGCGGCCTCGGTGTGCACGTCGAAGCGACGCCCGTCGGCGGCCTGACGGCGCTGCTTCTCCGCTCCCTCGGGGTCGAACAGCACAGTCGCGTGCTCCACGAGGCGTCCGATGGCGGCGAACCCGATCTTGCCCACGACGGGGGCGAGCTGGCGGTCGACGTACTCGGCCCCGGCGAGCGGCAAGGTGGTGGTGAGCTGCGCAACGCGACGGGCCTTCCAGGTCGGGACCTCGCCGGCCTGCACGAGAGCCCAGGTCCGCTTGAGCCGGTGGGCCAGCTCGAGTGCGTCGCCGATGAGCGACTTCGCGGAGTCGGTAGAGAGGCCGAGCGCGGCGCCCAGCTCCATCGGGGCGAACTCGGCCACCAGGGGAGTGCCCTCACCGGCGAGGGGTACGGCGATCTCCGCGAAGATCGGGCCGAAGGGGCCGCCGTTGGCCTGGGCCGTGGAGGCACTGGGGGTCACCGACTCCTCGGGGTGCATCGCCGCCCATGCGAGAGCCCCTTGCAGCGTCTCGGTCTCCGCTCGCTGCACCGCAGCCCGCCGCTCCTGCACGAACGCCAGCACGGCGGCTGGGGTGTCGCAGTCGGGGAGTTCGGGGGAGGCCATGCCTCAGTCTACTCGAACACGTGTTCGAGGGCAATGGACTTTCCTCAGGGATCACGCCTGTGATGTCTCAAGACATCGGTGACAGTTCTGTGTCAGGACATCGGTGACACAACCGGGGTGCTTGGTGGTGACACTGTGTCCGCCTCGCGACTACTCAGTGGCCCAACGACGCTCCCCGCGGGGCGGTGTCGACCTTTTGCGCCGAGCACGAGATCTCCCGCAAGACGTTCTACGCGATCCGTGCCCGGGTCCGGCAGGAAGGGCCGGCTGCGGCGCTCGAGCCCCGCACCCGACGGCCAAGGAACAGCCCCACTAGGCTGAGCGATGAGGTCGAGCAGCAGGCCATCGGGGTCCGCGCCGCGTTGGAGTCTTCCGGCTTAGATCACGGCCCCATCAGCGTGGACGACAAGATGAAAGCGCTCGGACTCGCCCCGGTGCCCTCGATCGCGGCGCTGGCACGGATCTTCCGCGAAGCCGGCATCGCCAGACTCGAACCGAGGAAGCGGCCATGCGCGGCGTGGCGTCGGTTCGTCTATCCCGCGCCCAACGCGTCATCGATCGGTTGCAGGATCACGCACTTGCGTCCGTTGCTGGCAGCTCGACGCCACCGAGTACGTCCTGACCGGATCACCCCGCAACAGGCCTGGGACGCCGTCGAAGCTCCTCGCCCGAAACCAGTCCGGCCAGTCCACCGACCTCCCTTCCCGGTCCGCACCCCGCGTCCCAGGGCGCCCGCAGACCTGCCGCTCGACACCCGCGTTCGCACCGTCGCAACCAGCGGCAACATCGCCGTCGACACGGTCTTGTACAAGGTCGACGTGCAGCGCGCCTTCAAACACGTCCTGGTCATCACCGACGGCACAGCTCGGCGCCAAGATCACCATCACCAACCTCGACGGCGAGATCCTCGCCGAACACACCCGACCGCCTCACGGCGTGCGCTACGTCGGCAACGGTCGACCGCCCGGAACCCGCCCCAGCAAGCCCGAAGTGTCACCGAAGTCCTGAGACATCACACCCCAACGGTCCTCGCTCGTGGTCTCGGCAGACCCGACCGACGGCGGCCGCTCGACCGACGGCGGACGCGTGCTGCGTCAGCCGAAGGGGAGCGGCTCGGGGGCGAGGCTGACGGCCTTGGCGCGGGCGGCGGTGAGGTGGCGGCGGTGGTGCTGGCGGCACAGGACCTCGTAGGCGACGTTCGCGTCGCCGGCGGGCCCGCGCTCCTGCTCCTCGACGTCGCCGACGACGATGACCTCGCCCTCGGTGACCATGACGCCGTTCTCGGTGCGGGCGTTGTGGGTGGCTCGCTTGCCGCACCAGCACAGCGCCTCGACCTGCAGGACGTTCATGCGGTCGGCGAGCTCGACGAGGCGCTGGCTGCCCTCGAACAGCGCGGTGCGGAAGTCGGTGAGGATGCCGAAGGCGAACACGTCGATCTGCAGCTCGTCGACCAGCTTGGCGAGCTGGTCGATCTGCTTGCGGGTGTAGAACTGCGCCTCGTCGCACACCAGGTAGTCGATGCGCGCGCCCTGGGTGAGGGAGTCGACGACGTAGCGCCAGAAGTCGAAGTCGGCCTCGACCTCGATGGCGTCGTGGGTCAGGCCGAGGCGGCTGGAGACCTGCGCCTGACCGGTGCGGTCATGGGTCGTGAAGATCCGCCCGGACCGACCGCGCGCGGCGTGGTTGTGGTTGGTCTGGAGCGCGAGAGTGCTCTTGCCGGAGTCCATCGTCCCGGTGAAGAACTGCAGTTCGGCCACGCCTCGGAGTCTTTCACGAGGCCGCTGCGGGCAGGATGGCGGCATGACCGGACCCCTGATCTCGCCGCGCGAGCTGCGCGACCTGCTCGCCGCCAGCAAGGACGACGACGCTGCCTCCGTGACCGTGCTCGACGTGCGCTACCGCCTCGGCGGCCCGCCCGGCGCCCAGGAGTACGCCGCGGGTCACGTGCCGGGCGCGGCGTACGTCGACCTGGACACCGAGCTGGCGGCGCCGCCCGGGGAGGGTGGGCGCCACCCGCTGCCGGCGCCGGCGGACTTCGAGGCGGCCATGCGGCGTGCGGGCGTGCGCGCGGACCGGCCGGTGGTCGTGTACGACGACTGGTCCGGGCACGCCGCGGCCCGGTGCTGGTGGCTGCTGCGCCACCACGGCCACGACGACGTCCGGGTGCTCGACGGCGGCTGGTCGGCGTGGCTGGCCGAGGAGGGCCCGGTCGAGGTCGACACGCGGCGTCCGGAGCCGGGGGACTTCGTCGCAGCCCCGGGGCGGATGCCGGTGGTCGAGGCGGACGACGTCCTCGACGTCCCGGTCCTGGTCGACGCCCGGGCGCCGGAGCGCTACCGCGGCGAGACCGAGCCGGTCGACCCGGTCGCCGGCCACGTGCCCGGCGCGGTCAACGTCCCGACCACGACCAACCTGCGCGCCGACGGCCGGTTCCGATCCGCCGAGGAGATCCGCGCCCTCTACGCCGCCGCCGGGGTCAGTGGCGAGGAGGACATCGCGGTCTACTGCGGCTCCGGGGTCACGGCCGCCCACGACGTCCTGGCCCTCGAGCTGGCCGGGGTGCGCGCGGCGCTGTACCCGGGCAGCTGGAGCGGCTGGATCACCGACCCCTCGCGGCCGGTCGAGCGCGGCTGAGCACGCCGAGGCGGTGCCTCGGCGCTCGGCTCACTCCTGCTTGCCGCCGCCGAACATGATCTCGTCCCAGCTCGGGACCGAGGCCCGGCCACCGCGCTTGCGCGCCGTACGACGCGGTGCCGGCTCGGGAGCGAGCTCCAGCTCGAGCTCCGGCTCGGGGTCGCTCTCCGGCTCGCTGCTCGCGGCCGGAACTGCCTGCTGCTCCGTCTCGGACCCGTCCGATCCCGGGTCGGCGTCCAGCGCGACGGCGTCGGCGGCCTCCTCGGCCTGCGGGCTCTCGTCGGTGGGACGCGCGTCGAGGAACGCCTCCACCGGCTCGTCGGCGTCCGCGGGGTCGGCGGCCTCGGTGACCAGCTCGATGGCGTCCTCGCCCAGGGGCAGGTCCGCCTCGCCGGGTCGTACGGCGCCGAGGCGGCGCTGACGGGCGTCCTCGAGGTCGTTGCGGGCCGCGGCCGGGGCCTCCACGACGTCGCCGACCAGCCAGCGGGCGTCGTCGTCCTCGGGCACGACGTAGTTGCCGGGCATGTCGAAGGTGAAGTGCCCGGTGCCGCTGCGACGCGCGGTCGCGTAGGCGGCGGTGAGCGCCCAGCGGCCGTCGTCGCGACGCCAGGAGTCCCACTCCACGGCGTCGCTGGTCACGCTGATGCCGCGCAGGTGGCTCTCGACGGCGTCGCCGAGGGTGCGGGCGGAGCCGGTCCCCTCGCTGGTGCGGCGGCGTACGGAGGAGCGCTGCGCGCGCTGGGCGACGTGCTCGCGCTCGGCGAGCACGGGGCCGGCGAACGGCATGATGCGCTCCACCGTCGTGTGCGCCGCCTCCGCCACCGACTCCGGGGTCTCCCCGGCACGGATCCGTGCCTGGATGTCGCGGGGACGGAGGGCGCTGTCCATGTGTGTCTCCAACTGGCCGATGCGTGCGGTCTCGCCGCGCAGGGCGGCCCGGAGACGGGAGTCGATCTCGAGGGTGTGCTCGACCCCCGCGTCGCTGACCAGCAGCAGTCGCTTGCCGTCCTCGCTCACTCCTGCGAGCGTGAGGTGCGCCATCGCCTGCCCTGCTCCTGCCACGTCGTCGTGCGGTCTCCGGTCTGGTCGAGCCTACGCCAGAGCCGTCCGGTGAGGTCGGTAACCTCCATGCGTGCCGACAGTTCCGGGTGCGGACCCCGACATCACCCTCGTGGTGCTCGACCTCGTGGGAATCTTCGTGTTCGCCGTGACCGGCGCGATCGTGGGGGTGCGCAAGGGCCTCGACGTCTTCGGCTGCCTGATCCTGGCGGGCACGACGGGCCTCGGCGGCGGCTTCCTGCGCGACGTCCTGATCGGGGCCGTGCCCCCGGCCGCGCTCGCCGACTGGCGCTACCTGATGGCGCCGGTGGCCGCCGGGCTGCTCACCTTCTTCTTCCATCCCGCCGTCGGACGGATGGAACGCACCATCAACGTCCTGGACGCCTTCGGCCTCTCCGTCTTCTGCGTCTCCGGCGCCCTCAAGGCCCTGGAGTACGGCCTGGGCCCGCTCCCGGCCGCGCTGATGGGCATGGTCACCGGCGTCGGCGGCGGGATGCTGCGCGACGTGCTCGCCGGGCGCGTCCCGGTGGTGTTCCGTGGAGAGCTCTACGGGACCCCCGCCTTCGCCGGTGCCTGCATCGTGGTGCTGGGTGAGCGGGCCGGGCTGCCGATCCTGGTCGTCGCGCTCACCGGGGCCGTGGTCTGCCTGGTGTGGCGGCTGCTGGCGATCTGGCGGCACTGGCAGGCCCCGGTGCCGCGGGGGTCGGCCAGCGTCTGACCCGCCCGGGGCCGATGAGTTCTCCGTCGCGGCCCGGTCGGTCCCCTGCATGAGCAAGAAACGCAGTGCGGACTGTCCGTGGGGAGTGCCAGCATGACGGCCATGTCCCCTTCCAGCCCCGGTCTCGCGATCGAGACCCACGACCTGGTCCGTGTCTTCGGCTCCGAGCGCGCGGTCGACGGGGTCGACCTGGCGATCCCCACCGGGGGCGTCTACGGCGTGCTCGGCCCGAACGGCGCCGGCAAGACCACCACCATCCGGATGCTGGCCACGCTGCTCGAGCCCACGAGCGGCACCGCGCTGGTGCTGGGCCACGACGTGGTCCGGGAGGCCGCCAAGGTGCGCGCCCGGGTGGCGCTGACCGGCCAGTTCGCCTCCCTCGACGAGGACCTCACCGGTCACGAGAACCTCACCCTCCTGGCCCGGATGTACGGCTTCGGGCGGGCGGCCGCGCGCCACCGCGCCGACGAGCTGCTCGAGGCCTTCGACCTGGTCGACGCCGCGAAGCGGCAGGTCAAGGCCTACTCCGGCGGCATGCGGCGGCGCATCGACGTGGCCGGCTCGCTCGTGGTGCGTCCCGACCTGATGTTCCTCGACGAGCCGACCACCGGGCTCGACCCCCGCAGCCGCAACCAGGTCTGGGGGATCGTGCGCGCGCTGGTGGGGGCGGGGACCACCGTCCTGCTGACCACGCAGTACCTCGAGGAGGCCGACCAGCTCGCCGACCGGATCGCGGTCATCGACCGCGGCCGGGTGATCGCGGAGGGGACCAGCGGCGAGCTCAAGGCCTCGGTCGGCTCCGGCGCCCTGCACGTCCGGGTGGCCGACACCGCCGAGCGCGAGGAGGTGGCCCGGCTGCTGGCCGAGTCCCTCGACGCCGTGCCGGTCCTGGAGTCCGACCCCTCCGCGATCAGCATGCGGGTGGCCGCGCCCGGGCGGGTCGCGGCGGCGCTGCAGCGGGTCGGCGAGCACGGCCTGGCCGTCACCGAGTACGCCCTGGGCCAGCCCAGCCTCGACGAGGTGTTCCTCGCGCTCACCGGTCGCCCGGCACAGGAGAACGACCCGACGGACCAGGAGGTTCCGGCATGACCACGCAGCGAGAGTCCGGCGCCGAGACCCTGGTCGAGCGGACCCCCGACGAGCAGATCGCCGCAGCCCTCGGCTCCGGCGCGCGCCCGGACCTGCCCGGGCCGGTGAGCTCCTCGTTCAGCTTCGCGTGGCGGGCGCTGCTGAAGATCAAGCACGTCCCCGAGCAGCTCTTCGACGTGACGATGTTCCCGATCATGTTCACGCTGATGTTCACGTTCGTGTTCGGCGGGGCGATCGCGGGCTCGCCGCAGGACTACCTGCAGTACGCCCTGCCGGGGATCCTCACCCAGACGGTCGTCTTCATCACGATGTACACCGCGTTGACCATCAACACCGACATCGAGAAGGGCGTCTTCGACCGCTTCCGCTCGCTGCCGGTGTGGCGGCCCTCGCTGCTGGTGGGCGCGCTGCTCGGCGACACGCTGCGCTACGCGATGGCCTCGTTCATGGTGCTGGTGGTCGGGGTGGTGATCGGCTACCGCGCCCCCGGCGGGGTCCTCGGCGTGCTGCTCGCCGTGCTGCTGCTCCTCGCGTTCTGCTTCGCGCTGAGCTGGCTGTGGCTGATCGTCGGCTTCAAGGTCCGCACCCCCAACGCGGTCATGGGCGTCTCGATGATGGTGCTGTTCCCGCTCACGTTCATCAGCTCGGTCTTCGCCCCGCCGGAGACGATGCCGGGGTGGTTGCGCGCGTTCGTCGACGTCAACCCGGTCACCCTGCTCAACGAGGCGGCCCGCGGGCTGATGAATGACAACCCCGACGCCGGCGACATCCTGATCGTGCTGGTGATGTCGGTGGCGATCACCGCCGTGTTCGCCCCGCTCGCGCTGCGGCTCTACAACCGGCGCACCTGAGGCCCGCCGCGCCGGGCGCGGGCATCAGTCGCCCAGCACCCGGCGCAGGTAGGGGTTCGCGAAGACGCGGTCGGGGTCGAGCCGGTCGCGCACTGCGAGGAACTCCTCGAAGCGCGGGTACGCCGGGGCCAGGTCGGCCGCGGTCCGGGTGTGCACCTTGCCCCAGTGGGGCCGCCCGTCGTGGGCGCGCATGACCTGCTCCATCAGCGCGAAGTAGGCGTGGTGGTCGGCGTCGCGGTGCACGTGGAAGGCCAGGTAGAGCGAGTCGCGCCCCGAGGCCGTCGACAGCGCGATGTCGTCGGCCGGCGCGGTGCGCACCTCCACGGGGAAGCCCACCCGGAGCCCGGAGGCCTCCAGCGCCGCGCGGGCCTCGCGCAGCGCGGACAGGCCCGCCGCGCGCGGCACGGCGTACTCCATCTCGCGGAAGACGACGCGGCGCTCGGTGGTGAAGACGCGGTGCGGGACGTCGCTGTAGGTGCGGGCGCCCAGCGCGCGTGAGCTGACCCGGTTGATCAGCGGTACGGCGCGCGGGACCGCGTTGCCGAGCACGCACACGGCCCCGAAGAACCGGTTCGACAACAGGTCGTCGTCGAGGGTCGCGCGCCAGCGGGGGAGCGGTTCGGCCTCGTCGAGGTCGACGTCGAGGCGGTCGTTGCGCTTGAGCAGCACCCGGTCGGTGTGGGGGAACCAGTACATGTCGACGTGGTGGCTCTCCGCGCTGATCCGGTCGAAGTCCCCGAGCGCGGTGTCCCAGGCCATCGGCTCCTCGTGCGCCTCGAGCACGAACAGCGGCTCGACGCGGAAGGTCAGCGTGGTGAGCACGCCCAGGGCGCCCAGCCCGACGCGCGCGGCGTCGAAGACATCGGGGTGGTGCGTCGCGCTCGCGCGCAGCACCTCGCCGGTCCCGGTGACCAGCTCGAGGCCGGCGAGCTGGGCGGCCAGGCCGGCGGCGTGCCCGCCGCTGCCGTGGGTGCCGGTGGACACCGCCCCCGCGAGCGTCTGGCGGTCGATGTCGCCCATGTTGTGCAGGCTCAGCCCGAGACGCTCGAGCTCGGCGTTGAGCTCGAGGAGCGGGGTGCCGGCGTGCGCGGTCACCGTCATCGCGGCGCGGTCCACCTCGATGATCCCGCGCCGGACCGGGCGGAGCATCGTGTGCTCGGGGGCGGCGATCGCGGAGAAGCTGTGACCGGTGCCGACCATCTTGAGCGTCGTGCCGTCGGCGCGGGCACGCTCGACCTCCGCGACGACCTCGGTGGTGTCCACCGGGTCGACGATGCGCCGCGGACGCGCCGTCTCGAGACCCGACCAGTTCGTCCACGCCCAGCTCGTCCGCTCCGTCACGCGACGGGAGCCTAGTGGGCGGGCTCCTCCTGCGGGGCCGGCTCGTCGGGGGCCGGGACCTCGCGCGGCAGCAGCTGCGCGGCGGCGGCCGCGACCAGGCCGGCGGCGACGGTCACGAGGTAGGCGGCGGAGGAGCCGTGGTTGTCCACGACGACCCCGCTCAGCGTCGCCCCCGGGGCGACCCCCGCGGTGATGCCGGTCTGCACGATGGCCATCCCCTCGGTCAGACGCGAGGACGGCACCACCCGCTCGGTCAGCGAGAGGCAGGCGATCATCGTCGGCGCGATGGCCACACCGCCGACCAGCAGCAGCCCGCCCATGAGCAGCACGGAGTCGACGAAGTACAGCGGCGTCATCGCCAGGGCCATGCCGGCCGCGCCCCAGCGGACCCGGACCTCGGGCCCGCGCCTCCACACGATCGCGCCGACCACGACGCCGGAGGCGAGGCTGCCGAGCGCCCACAGCGCCAGCAGGGCGCCGGACCAGGCGCGGACGCCGCGTTCGTCGGCGAAGGCGACAGTGGTGACCTCGGCGGCGCCGAACAGCACCCCGAGCGCGGTCGCGACGACCCCGAGCGGCACCAGGGTGCGCCAGGGCAGCGGCGGGCGCACGCCGGAGGACCTGTCGCGCGGGTGGGCCGGGGGCTCGGTGCCGCGCTGCGCGGCGAAGGCGAGGCTGCCGCCCACGCCGGCGACCACGGCGACGGCGAGGCCGGCGACCGGGTGCACCGCGGTCGCGAGCATCGTGACCAGGATCGGGCCGAGGACGAACACGACCTCGTCGAGGACGGCCTCCAGCGCGAACGCCGTCTGGACCTGCGACGGCGCGTCGAGCACGTGCGCCCACCGGGCGCGCACGCACGAGCCGATCTGGGGCAGCGAGCCGCCCGCGACGACGGCGGCGGCGTAGGTGGCGGCCATCGGCCAGCCCGCCTCGACCGACTGCACGAGCAGCACCATGGCGACGCCGAACACGACGGCGGCGACGCTCAGGACGGTGCGCTGGCCGAGCCGGTCGAGCAGCCGGCCCTGGAAGATCGCGAGGATCGCGTTGGCCACCATGTAGGCGGCCGAGACCGCGCCGGCGACGCCGTAGGAGCCCGAGGCGGACTCGACGAGGAGCACGATGCCGAGGCCGGCCATCGAGATCGGGAGCCGGGCGACGAGGCCGGTGAGGCTGAACAGGAGCGCGCCGGGTTCGGCGAGCACCCGCCGGTAGGACGTGAGCACTGACATGGTGCTGGAAACGGTAGGTCCCCCTGCCCGTGCCGAGTGAATTGGTGGCCCGTCCCTACGATGGGGCCATGTCCGCCCAGCCCTACGACGCCGCCTCCCTCGTCGCTCCGTACGACGCCCTCCTGCTGGTCTCCTTCGGCGGCCCGGAGGGCCCCGACGACGTCGTCCCGTTCCTGGAGAACGTCACGCGCGGCCGGGGGATCCCGCGCGAGCGGCTGGCCGAGGTGGGGCAGCACTACAGCCTGTTCGGCGGACGCTCGCCCATCAACGACCAGAACCGCGCGTTCCTCGCCGCGCTGCGCGCGGACCTCGCCGAGGCCGGCATCGACCTGCCGGTCTACTGGGGCAACCGCAACTGGGACCCCTACCTGACCGACACCCTCGCGCAGATGGCCGCGGACGGCGTCACGCGTGCCGCGTGCTTCGTGACGAGCGCGTACTCCTCGTGGTCGAGCTGCCGGCAGTACCGCGAGAACCTCTGGGACGCCGCCGATGCCCTGCCCGGTGGCGTCGATGCCGCGCCGCAGCTGGACAAGCTGCGCCACTACTTCAACCACCCGGGGTTCGTGGAGCCGGTCGTCGACGGGGTGCTCGCCGCGCTCGCCGACCTGCCCGAGGAGGTCCGTGACGGGGCGCACCTGGCCTTCGTGACCCACTCGATCCCGGAGACGATGGCGGCCACCAGCGGCCCCGAGGGCGGCGCGTACGTCGCCCAGCACCTCGACGTCGCCGCGACCGCGGTCGCCCGCCTCGAGGAGGAGACCGGCCGCACCCACCCCCACGAGCTGGTCTACTGCTCGCGCTCCGGCGCGCCGCACATCCCGTGGCTGGAGCCGGACGTCAACGACCACCTCGAGGCGCTGCACGAGGCGGGGGTGCCGGCCGTGGTGATGGTGCCGGTCGGGTTCGTCTCGGACCACATGGAGGTCATCTACGACCTCGACACCGAGGCGATGGCGACCGCCGAGCGGCTCGGGCTCCCGGCCCGGCGCTCGGCCACCGCCGGCAACGACCCGCGCTTCGTGGCCGCCGTGCGCGACCTGCTCACCGAGCGTGCCGCCGTCGAGCGCGGCGAGGACGTGGCTCGCGTGTCGACCGGCGAGATCGGCCCGCTGTGGGACGCCTGCCCGCGCACCTGCTGCCCCAACCCCCGCGGCGAGCGCCCCGCCCTGTGCGGGGCCTGAGCACGGTGGGCCCGGACCTCGCGGCCGTCGCCCTGGAGGTGGCCCGCGCCGCCGCTGCTCTGGTCCGTGAGCGCGCCGCGCAGGGCGTGAGCGTCGCGGCCACCAAGTCCAGCGACGTCGACGTCGTCACCGAGACCGACCGGGCCAGCGAGGAGCTGATCCGGGCGATGCTGCGCGAGCGCCGTCCCCACGACGCGATCCTGGGCGAGGAGGGCGAGGACGAGGCGGGCACCAGCGGCGTGCGCTGGGTCGTCGACCCGATCGACGGCACCGTCAACTTCCTCTACGGCCTGCCGCAGTACGCCGTGTCGATCGCGGCCGAGGTCGATGGCACCATCGTGGCCGGGGTGGTGCTCAACGTCGCCACCGGCACCGAGTACGTCGGGCACGTCGGCGGGCCCGACCCGTCCGACGGGGGTCCGGTCGCCACTCGGGACGGCGTACCGATGTCCGTGCGCGGCCCCGCGCCGCTGGCGCAGCGCCTGGTCGCCACGGGGTTCTCCTACTCCGCCGAGCTGCGCCGGCTCCAGGCCGAGGCGCTGGTGCGGCTGCTGCCGCGGGTGCGCGACATCCGTCGGCTCGGGTCGTGCGCGCTCGACCTGTGCCACGTCGCCGAGGGCACCGTCGACGGGTACGTCGAGGAGGGCGTGCACCTGTGGGACCATGCGGCCGGGGCGCTGATCGCCCGCGCGGCCGGGGCCCGCACCGAGATCCTGCGTGGTGTCGGCGGCCGCGACCTGCTGCTGTGCGCCCCCGCCCACGGCTTCGAGGAGCTGCGCGAGGCGGTGCTGCTGGCCGGCTACGCCGATCCCACGACCGGCCTCGCGCCCGGCCCTACGACGGGCCCCACAGGGGTCTGACCCACCCGGCGGGCGCGGGAATAGCCGCGCCCGACCTGCTGTTCAGGCGGCGGTTCTCGGCACCACGCCCGGCCGGAGTGCACCGGTCACCCCGATGGTGCACAATCTGGCGCCGACGAGCCGACGGAGCCCGCACCCGGGCGTCCTGACCATCGAGGCGACGGGCAGCACCCAGGGAGGGAGTGAGCGGCCATGGCGACCGACTACGACGCGCCGCGCAAGAACGAGGAGGACCAGTCCGAGGAGAGCATCGAGGAGATCAAGGCGCGCCGCCACGACAAGCAGTCGGGCAAGGTCGACGAGGACGAGACCGAGGCGGCCGAGGCCTTCGAGCTGCCCGGAGCCGACCTGTCGCACGAGCAGCTCGCCGTCGAGGTCAAGCCCAAGCAGGACGACGAGTTCACCTGCATGAGCTGCTTCCTGGTGCACCACCGCTCGCAGCTGGCGAACCCGAAGACGATGATCTGCCGCGACTGCGCCTGAGCGCCCGACCGCCCGCACGGGCGGCGGACGGCATGACAACGGGCCGCGGCCCCCGAGGGGACCGCGGCCCGGTCACGTCGTGGGCCTACTTGCCGTCCTTGCGCAGGTCGGCGGGGAGGTGGCCGGTCGAGCGGGCGTAGTAGTTCGCCGCCTTGCGCTGGGCGAGCATCCGCGCCAGGCCGACCGCGACACCGCTGACCACGGCCCAGCTGACGGCCTCCCAGATCTCCACGTCGGGGTCCGCCGGGTTCTCCGGCGGCTTCTTGCCGGTGGTGACCTTCCAGGTGGTGTCGGCGGCCTTCTTCGCCATCGCGGCGGCACCGACGGCCGCGATCAGCGAGAAGATGGACCAGGTCTTGGAGCCTCCAGAAGCCATGGAAGAAATCTACCCACCCTGCCGCGCCTCATGCAGCGCGCTCAGTGCGCGGGCGAGCTCCTCGGGGTGGCGGGTGCTCAGCAGCCAGTACGGCGCGGGGTCGCGGGGATCGGTGATCACCACGCGCACGGAGCGCTTGAGGTAGGGGCGCAGCAGCAGGTGGGCACGGACGTCGGCATCCCTGCCAGCGGCCCGGCGGGTCTGCTCGGCGTCCAGCGCGGTCGCCGAGCCGAGGTGCTGCGCGGAGATCCGGGCGCGGCCGGCCTGGAGCTCGCCGTTCGCGACGGTGATCCGCGCCGAGCCGTAGGAGAGGAAGCCGGCGGCGATGAGCAGCGCGACGAGGGCGGTGATGAGCCACGCAAGCCCGCCGGGGAGGGCGACGACGACCGCCAGCCAGACGCTGGCCGTGAACATGAATCCCTGTGCCCACCAGCGCAGCGGCACGCCGAGGCGCTCGGAGTAGGCCACGGTGGAGGGCGAGGCGTCAGCGGAAGGGTGCGGCACGCCCCCAGTTTCCCATCCCGGTCGATACAGTCCGCGGGTGGCTCCTTCTCCCACCCCTTCCGCCTCCCCGACGAGCGGTGCCCTCGGCGCCGGTCCCGCAGCTCCCGCCGATCTCGAGATCCGGGTGCGACGCTTGGACCGTGACCTGCCGCTGCCGTCCTACGCCCACCCCGGCGACGCCGGCGCGGACCTGGTGACCACCGTCGACCTGCACCTGGCGCCGGGGGAGCGCGCCCTCGTGCCCACCGGGATCGCCCTGGCGCTGCCCGAGGGGTACGTCGCGCTGGTCCACCCCCGATCCGGGCTGGCGGCGCGCCACGGGCTGTCGATCCTCAACACGCCCGGGACCATCGACGCCGGCTACCGCGGCGAGGTGAAGGTCCTGCTGGTCAACCACGACCCCCGCGAGGCCATCGTGCTGAGCCGGGGCGACCGGATCGCCCAGCTGGTGGTCCAGCGCTTCGAGCGGGCTGCGTTCGTCGAGGTGGATGAACTCCCCGCCTCGGTGCGTGGTGAGGGCGGTTACGGTTCTACTGGAGGGTTCGCACGCGCCTGAGGCGCCCGCGCCCGCCTGCTGCCCCCGGCAGCGGCGCCCCACCTGCACGTCGAGCATCCACGCAGTCCGTCACGAGAGGCACCACCAGTGAAGTTCCGCCGCAAGTCCACTCCGGATTCCGCCGACACCTCGGCCGACGCGACCGGGACCTCTGGTGCGGAGCCGGCGCCCGAGCCGGAGCCGGCGGTCGGCCCGTTCGACGCCGCCGATCTGCCCGAGGGCGGCCCGCACCACGTCGACCTGGGCTCGTTGCTGGTCCCGCCGCTGCCCGGGCGCGACCTGCGCCTGCAGGTCAACGAGAAGACCGGCGAGGTGCAGGCCGTGCTGCTCGCCGGCCCCGACGGCGCCCTGGAGATCCGTGCGTTCGCGGCCCCACGCAACGGCGACCTGTGGGGCGAGGTGCGTCCCCAGATCGCAGCCGACATGACCCGACGCGGCGGCAGCGCCACCGAGCGCGAGGGCCACTTCGGCCCCGAGCTGGTGTGCCAGATGCCGGTGCGGGGCACCGACGGCGCCACCGGCACCCAGGCCTCGCGGATCGTGGGCATCAACGGCCCCCGCTGGCTGCTGCGCGCGACCCTGATGGGCCGCCCCGCCACCGAGACCGAGATCCCGCAGGACTGGGTCGACACGATCACCGCGATCGCCGTACGCCGCGGCTCCAGCCCGATGCCGGTCGGCGAGCCGCTCCCGGTGGTCATGCCCGAGTCCGCGCGGCGGGTCGACCCGCCGGCCGACTCCTGAACGGCGCCGACGCGTGAGCCGCCTGCGCCGCACCCTGCGTCGCTGGGCCGACACCGGCGACCAGGAGGCCCGCGACCTGCGTGAGGTCCACACCGGGCAGGGGCTCGACACCATCGCCGAGGCACCCGACCGGGAGCCGGTGCGGCTGCGCGGCACGCTGCGCACGGTCACGTTGCGCCCGCGCGGCGGCGTACCGGCCCTGGAGGCCGAGCTGGTCGACGGCACCGGCGCGCTCACCATCGTGTGGCTGGGCCGGCGCCGCATCGCCGGCATCCGGCCCGGCACCACCATCCAGGTCCAGGCACGCATCGGCGTCCAGGAGGGCGTCCGCATCATGTACAACCCCCGATACGAGCTGCTGCCGTGAGCGACGCGTCCCACGACCGCCACGACCCGCAGGGCCCCGACGCCCCGGCGCGTGCCGTCCCGACCGTGGCCACGGTCGAGGCGCTGGTGCGCTCCCAGATGGCGGCGGCGCTGGGCGGTCGCCGCGGGATGGTGGAGGCCGGCATCCCCGGCATGCTCTTCACGATCCTGTGGCTGACCACCAAGGAGCTCCAGCTCGCCCTGGTCGTCAGCCTCGCCGCGGTCGGCGCGGCCATCGTCGCGCGCCTGGTCCAACGCAGCACGCTGCAGTACGCGCTCAACGCGCTGTTCGCGATCGGCATCGGCTGGGTGTTCGTGCGGATCGCGGCCAGCTCGGGCGGCTCGGAGTCCGACCAGGCCCTGGCGTTCTTCCTGCCCGGGATCCTGGTCAGCCTGGGCTACACGATCGTGATGGCGGGCTCGTGCCTGGCGGGCTGGCCGTTCATCGGGTTCATGCTCGGCAGCGTCACCGGCGACCCCACGGCCTGGCACCAGGACAAGCAGATCGTGCGCCTGTGCAGCCGCCTGACCTGGGTGTTCCTGGCGCCGGGCGGGATCGGGGTGCTGCTCCAGGGCCCGGTGTGGCTGCTGGGGTGGGCCGACGTGATCGACGTCGACCTCGCGGTGCTGCTGCTCGGGGTGCTCCGCCTCGGGCTGGGCTGGCCGCTGCGCATCGCCTCGTGGAGCCTGATGATCTGGCTGCTGGCCCGCAACGCCACGCCCATCGGCGACGACGCGGACCAGCCCCAGGAGGCCTGAGCCCCGGTTGGCGCCTCGGGCCCGGCCTCAGCCGCCGTGGTGGCGGGGCGCCAGCAGGCGCTCCAGCTCGTCCTCGCGCTCGTCGGGCACCACGAAGAGCAGTTCGTCGCCGGACTCGATCGGCTGGTCGGCGTCGGGGGCGTAGACCTGCCCGTCGCGCAGGATGGTCACCAGCGCGCAGTTCTCCGGCAGCGGGATCAGCCCCGCCGGCTTCCCGACGTACGGCGAGTCCGCGGGGAGCGTCATCTCGACCAGGTTGGCGTTGCCCTGGCGGAAGGTGAAGAGCCGCACCAGGTCGCCGACCGTGACGGCCTCCTCGACCAGCGCCGACATGATGCGCGGGGTCGAGACGTTGACGTCGACGCCCCAGGCCTCGGTGAACAGCCACTCGTTGTTCGGGTGGTTCACGCGGCCGACGGTCCGTGGGACGCCGAACTCGGTCTTGGCCAGCAGCGAGGTGACCAGGTTGGCCTTGTCGTCGCCGGTGGCGGCGATGACCACGTCGCAGCGGTCCAGGCGGGCCTCCTCGAGCGAGGAGAGCTCGCAGCAGTCCGCGAGCAGCCACTCGGCGTCCGGGACCCGCTCGGGCTTGATCGATTCGGCCTTCTTGTCGATGAGCAGGACCTCGTGGCCGTTCTGGATCAGCTCGCGGGCGATCGAGCGCCCCACGGCGCCGGCTCCGGCGATGGCGACACGCATCTCAGGCCTCCTCGGGTCCGCGGTCGATGACCTTGAAGGCGTGGGCGGCGCCGTCCTCGCGCATCACCAGGTGGATCAGGTCGCCCTCCTGGATCACCGTGTCCCGGTTGGGCAGCATCCCCTCGCCGAGCCGGTCGATCCAGGCGATCCGGCTGCGAGTCTGGGCCTGGAAGTCGATGGTGCGCTGCCCGACCCACTGCTCGGTGATCGGCACCTGGTCGAGGCGGATCGTGCCGGAGGGGTCGCGGAAGTTGGGCTCCGCGCCGGCCGGCAGCAGCCGGCGCAGGACCTGGTCGGCCGTCCACTTCACCGTGGCCACGGTGGTGATGCCCAGACGTTGGTAGACCTCGGCGCGTCCCGGGTCGTAGATGCGGGCGACGACCTGCTGGATGCCGAAGGTCTCCCGCGCGACCCGCGCGGAGATGATGTTGGAGTTGTCGCCGCTGGAGACGGCCGCGAAGGCGTCCGCTCGCCGGATGCCGGCCCGCTCGAGGACCTGCTGGTCGAAGCCGTAGCCGACCACCTTGTCCCCGTTGAAGCCGGGTCCGAGGCGGCGGAACGCATCGGGTTCGCTGTCGATGACTGACACCGTGTGGTTGCGGTCCTCGAGGCTGCGCGCGAGCGTCGAACCGACGCGGCCGCAGCCCATGATCACGACATGCACAGCAGAACCGTAGCGCCCCTCGGATCGTGCGCCCGGGTGCCGTAGCCTCCGCTCGTGGGTGTCGGCGATGTCTCGAAGCGGATCCTCCTCGGCCGCAAGCTCCGCAGCTCGCAGATCGAGGGCACGTTGCTGCCCAAACGGGTCGCGCTGCCGGTGTTCGCCAGCGACGCGCTGTCGTCGGTGGCCTACGCCCCCGACGAGGTCTTCATCATGCTGTCGATCGCCGGCGCCTCGGCGTACGCGTGGTCGTGGAAGGTCGCGATCGCCGTCGCGATCGTGATGGCCGCGGTCGTCGCGTCGTACCGCCAGACCGTGCACGCCTATCCCAGCGGCGGCGGGGACTACGAGGTCGCGAAGGTCAACCTGGGCCCGGCGGCGGGCGCCACCGTGGGCAGCGCCCTGCTGGTCGACTACGTCCTCACGGTCGCGGTGTCGATCTCCGCGGGCGCGCAGTACGCCGCCTCCGCGGTCCCACTGCTCAGCGGGCACGAGGCGAGCTTCGCGATCGCGCTGATCGCGGTACTGATGGCGGTCAACCTGCGCGGGGTGCGCGAGTCGGGGACGATCTTCGCGATCCCGACCTACGTCTTCATGTTCGCGATCCTCGGCATGTGCGCGCTGGGGATGCTGCAGTGGGCCACCGGCGACCTCTCGCAGGTGGAGAGCGCGGACCTGAGCATCACCCCCGAGCCGGGGTGGGAGGAGCCGCTGACCACGATCGGGCTGGTGCTGCTGCTGGCCCGGGCCTTCTCCTCGGGCTGCGCGGCGCTCACCGGTGTCGAGGCGATCTCCAACGGCGTGCCGGCGTTCCGCCGTCCGAAGAGCCGCAACGCAGCCACCACGCTCCTGCTGCTGGCGATGATCGCGATCACGATGATGGTCAGTGTCATCGTCCTGGCCCGCCAGATGGGGCTGCGCTTCGTCGACCCCCACGACCTGGACCGGCTCACCCGCGACGGCGAGCCGCTGCCCGCCGACTACGACCAGCACGCCGTCATCGCCCAGATCGCCGAGGCGGTGTTCCGCGACTTCCCGCCCGGGTTCTACCTCGTGGTCGTGGTCACCGGGCTGATCCTGGTGCTGGCCGCGAACACCGCCTTCAACGGCTTCCCGGTGCTGGGCTCGATCCTCGCCCAGGACGGCTACGCGCCGCGGGCGCTCGGCTCGCGGGGTGACCGGCTCGCCTACAGCAACGGAATCGTGTTCCTCGCGGTGCTGGCGATGCTCCTGGTGTGGGCCTTCGACGCGCAGACCACCCGGCTGATCCAGCTCTACATCGTCGGGGTCTTCGTGTCCTTCAACCTCAGCCAGCTCGGCATGATCCGGCACTGGACCCGCCACCTGGCCACCGAGACCGACCCCGCCGCCCGCGCGAAGATGGTGCGCTCGCGGGTGATCAACACCGTCGGTCTGGCCTTCACCGCCGTGGTCCTGGTGATCGTGGTCATCACCAAGTTCCTCGAGGGGGCCTGGCTCACGATCCTGGCGATGGGCGTCTTCTTCGTGCTGATGCGCCGCATCCACCGCCACTACGAGAACGTCGCGGCGGAGCTCGCCGCCGACGAGGAGGACAAGGTGCTCCCGACCCGGGTGCACGCCATCGTGCTGGTCGCCAAGCTGCACAAGCCGACGCTGCGTGCCCTGGCCTACGCGAAGGCATCGCGCCCCAACGTGCTGGAGGCCGTCTACGTCGGCACCGACGACCTCGAGACCAACCGGCTGCTGGAGCAGTGGGATGATCGACGCATCGACGTGCCGCTGAAGGTCCTGCACTCGCCGTACCGCGAGCTGGTCCGACCGATCGTCGAGTACACCACCGCCATCCGCCGGGCGAGCCCGCGCGGCGTGGTCGCGGTGTACATCCCCGAGTACGTCGTCGGCCGCTGGTGGGAGCAGCTGCTGCACAACCAGACGGCGCTACGTCTCAAGACCCGCCTCCTCTTCAGCCCTGGTGTGATGGTGATATCCGTGCCCTTCCAACTGCGTTCCTCCGAGATCGCGCGCGAGCGTGAGCTTCGTGAGGACCTGCGTCCGCGCGCCGGCGACCTGCGCCGCGGCCGCGCCGTCCGCTCCCGCGACAAGCAGGTGCCGCGATGAGCCGCACCACGCGTCAGCGCCAGCCGCGCGGACGCTCCCGGGTGGGGGAGCGCCACACCGTCGAGGTCGGCCCGGTGGCCCACGGCGGGCACTGCGTGGCCCGGGTGCCGGTGGAGCCTGGCGGCACCGAGACGCGTGTCGTCTTCGTGCGCCACGCGATCCCGGGTGAGCGCGTGGTCCTCCAGGTCACCGAGGGCACCGACGGCGACCGCTTCTGGCGCGCCGACGCGATCGAGGTGCTCGAGGCGTCCCCGGACCGCGTCACGCCCCCGTGCCCGTACGCCGGACCGGGCCGCTGCGGCGGCTGCGACTTCCAGCACGTGGCGCTGGAGCGCCAGCGCGGGCTCAAGGCCGACGTCGTACGCGAGCAGCTGAGCCGCCTGGCCGGCCTGGACCGTGAGGTCGTGGTCGAGGCCGTGGCCGGCGACGTGCCGGAGAACCTCGCCGGGCTGCGCTGGCGCACCCGCGTGCAGTACGTCGACCTGCCGGGGCGCCGCCGCGGCATGCGTCAGCACCGCTCGCGCGCCACCGTCGCGGTCGAGGACTGCCTGATCGCACACCCCGCTGCGCGTGAGCCGGCTCCCGGTGACCTGACCGAGACCGTCGGGCAGCACGAGTTCACCGTCGCCGGTGACGGCTTCTGGCAGGTCCACCCCGGCGCGCCCGGCACCCTGGTCGAGGCGGTCCTGGAGGCGCTCGATCCCCGCCCCGGCGAGTCGGTCCTCGACCTGTACGCCGGCGTCGGGCTGTTCGCCCGCTTCCTCGCCGACCGGGTCGGCCCGACGGGCACGGTGGCAGCGGTCGAGGGCGACCGCGCCGCCGCCGAGCACGCCGTGGCCAACCTCGCCGACGTCCCGGGCGCGGAGGTGTCCTGTGGCAGCGTCGCCGACGTGCTGAGGGAGTCCTTCACCGCCCCCGTGGACCTGGTCGTGCTCGACCCGCCCCGCGAGGGCGCGCGCCGCGCGGTGGTCGAGCAGATCGTCGCGCGCACCCCGCGTGCGGTGGCCTACGTCGCCTGCGACCCCGCGGCCCTGGCCCGCGACATCGGCATCTTCGCCGAGCACGGCTACCAGCTGGCCAGCCTGCGCGCGTTCGACCTGTTCCCGATGACGCACCATGTCGAGTGCGTCGCATTGCTGACGAAAATCGGCTCTGACCTGCGGTAATTCGAAGTTGTCAAAGATAGCTGACGCGAGTCGACTCTGGGCTCGCATTGAGATCGCGGAGGCGGTTTCTTGGTACCCTGCGTGCCGCCCTCGAAGGCCTAGGAGGTGCGCAAGTGGCCTGCGCGATGCCGACGTGGCACCTTACGCGAGTCGGGCAGGCAGATCGCACCTGGCTCTAAGGCTGTGGGTCATGGCGCCACGCACAGGCTAGCCCAGCAGCCGCACCGGCGGCTCCGTTCGCGGCCGAGGAGATCGAATATGCGTTCGACGGCGTGGCTGCCGGAAATGTCGGCCGCCACTCGTAGACTTCGCCCATGACGAGCCGTTCCCTGACTTCGATTGAGATCTGCGCCGGTGCTGGTGGCCAGGCGCTAGGTCTGGAGCAGGCTGGCTTCGAGCACAAGCTTCTCTTGGAGTACTGGCGGCCCGCGTGCGAAATCCTGCGTGCGAATCAGCCTGACTGGCGAATCGAGCAGAGGGACGTCCGTGAGGTCGACTTCACCGAGTTCCGCGAGGCGGATATCGATCTAGTTGCCGGGGGCGTGCCCTGCACTCCGGCGTCAAAGGCGGGAAAGCAGCTCGGCGCGTCCGACAGCCGCAACCTCTGGCCAGACGCTCTCCGGATGGTGGAAGAGGTCCGACCTCGTGCAGCCATGTTCGAGAACGTCCGTGGACTCATGGATGACAAGTTCACAACCTGGCGTCAAGAGACGCTCGACCGGCTCGAAGAGCTCGGATACAAGGATGCGATCTGGAAGCTGGTCTATGCCGCGGACTTTGGCGTTCCGCAGCTTCGGCCGCGGTCTGTTCTCGTTGCCTTCAGGGATGCGGACGACCGTGATCGGTTTGTCTGGCCGGAGCCCCTGACTCCGGCCGAGGCACGCGTCACGGTTGGTGAAGCCCTCAAGGATCTGGTGTCGGCGAATGGCTGGCGCGGCGCGGAGCGCTGGGCAACCGAAGTCGCGAACACAATTGGTCCGACCCTTGTCGGTGGTTCTGAAAAGCATGGCGGCGCAGACCTCGGGCCAACTCGTGCTCGGGCGCAGTGGCTTCGATTGGGCATCGACGGGATCGGTCTCGCGGACCATGGCGTTGCCCCTCAGGAGGACTGGCCCGAGAACGCTCCATTTAAGCTGAATGTCCGCATGGCGGCGCGCGTCCAGGGGTTCCCCGACACGTGGAAGATCGATGAGGTCCTACGGAAGACCAATGCCTACAAGACCATGGGCAACGCGTTTCCTCCGCCTGTCGCCCGCGCCATGGGCCTGGCAATCCGTGACGCCCTTGTGCCCGACTGGGTGCGCCGAAACGAGCACGAAGCCAAAGAGGGCGCTGCCTGACCGATCAGTCCACTAGTCGTGAGACGTGAGACCCAGGCACGTTGGTCGAAATCGCGGGACGACACGATGTGATCGGTCGATGGGTGAAGGCCTTTCCGGGCGTCGACATGGAGCTCTCGAGGAACCGCTCCGCACCGAAGGAGACATTGGCGCTCTACCCGCTCCAATGCGGCTCTGACTCCACGTGCCCGGCTCCGGATCGCCCGTGTGGTCGTCGATCAGTGCTGCCACCGACTCGGGCTGCCAAGCGCTACGACGGCTCGTGGAGCACCGCGAGGAGTGGGCCGACGGCTATCGCGGGGAGGACCGGCCGGGACGGTTGGCCGCTCCTCGGTGCAATACCACCCATCGAACCGGACACCGGTGACGGCGGTGTGCAGAGTCGTTCACCTGCGGCGAAAGCGGCGCCTGAGGCCGGTCGAGATCGTCGACCGGCTCGGCATGGCGTCCTCGACCGTGCACGCGGTCCTGATCAGACGCAGGCTCAACCGGGGTCTCTCATGTCGACCGGGTGCGGATCCGTCGCTACGAGCACGAGAGGGCCGACGACCTGATCCACGTCAAGAAGCTCGGGCGCACCCCGGTGGCTGGCGCTAAGTCGGGAAACAGGGCGACAGGAACCGGTCAGCTACGACCATGCGTACCCGTGGACCGAGAAACCGCCCCTACAACCCGTTGATCGGCACCTGCTGGAGACGCTCTGCGACCTGCGGCCGTTCGTCCGGCGATACACGCAGGTAGGTCGCCCACGCAAGGTCGAGATCGGTGGCACCTCGCCGGCCACGTTTCATCCACCGGGCAAGCCTGCGTAGCTCGCCAGGGCTCAGATCAGTCGCGGCTGCGACCGCGTCGCTTGCGGACAGCGGGGCGGGAGGATCTCCCGCACGGCACCGCTTGCACTCTGTGACCAGGACCTGCATCGCTCGCCCGTCGTCTGAGGTCACTGTGCGACGGGAGACGGCAAGCACGGCCGTCTTGATTACGTCGTCGGGGTAGCACTCGCCGCCAGCAACGCCACAAAGCGTGCACATATAGCCGTCGCGAGCAAGGACGGCTTGGCGCTCCTTGGCGCTAATGGCCTTCTCTGGAGCGTTCTCTTGCCGGGCCTTCGGCTCCCAAACGGGTACGCCAGCGGTGACGAAACGCTGGTCCTCGCGCAGGAGCGTGGCGTCCTCGGCGCTCGAGTATACGACCCATCCGTAATCACGCAGATCGCGTATCCGGCGGTCCACCTGCGAGACTCCGGGGAACGCGTCGCGAAGCTGGTTCTTGGTGAACGTGTTGCCCTCGCCGACGACCTGCACAAGCCAGAGCGCTCCGCGGACCATCGTCCCACCGACCTTGGGGTCATCCCACGCAGGCAGTTCCACTTTCCCGATCCCCCCTCGTCTCCGGGTGACACCCTACCGATCCTCAGCGAACTGTCGGCCCCCTTTGCAAAGATACTCATGACCCGGATTTACATCGCATACGCAGAAGGAGCACCAATGGTCGGCTTTGGCATCCCTCCCAAGGGTGAGGAGATCCGTCAGATCATCAGCCAGCGGCTGAAGCAGGCGGTCTCGGAGAAGGGGGCGAAGGTCACTATCGACTGGCGCGGCGAGCAGCGGCACCTCTATGTGATCTCGATGCCGGTGGAAATGCTCTACTTCAATCCCGACACCCACCGGATCCGGGCGCAGCGGACTCTCGACCCCGATCGGAATCGGGCGATTGAGGACGACCCGTGGGGCCACGAGGCCCAGGCGTACCTTCACGACTTGCTCAAGCAGCGCCCGTCCAATCCGGACCAGATAGACCCCGACTTTTCCGCGCTGATGGATGAACTGGACGATTCCGGCCAGCGCGAGCCGGGCATCGTCAGCCCCCACGGGATCCTGGTGGACGGCAACACCCGCGCCGCTGCGCTCAAGGAGCTTGGCGTCACGAACATCAAGGTCGGAGTGCTGCCCGACGACACCTCGCGCCAGGACATCAACGATGTTGAGCTCTCCCTGCAGCTACGCAAGGACCGCAGGCGCGACTACTCGTACATCAACCGGCTCATCGCGATCGACGAGGAGCTCGCACGGGGGCGCTCGGAGACCGACGTCGCCAAGGACTTCAACATCAAGCCCGCGACCCTCCAGCGCGACAGGTGGGTCTATGACCAGATCCTCAAGGCGATCGAGCGGAGCTGCACCGAGGACGGCGCATCCCTACGGCTGATCGACTTCGAGCAGCACCAGGAGAAGCTCCGCGAGCTTCACCGTGACTACACCAAGCTCTCGGGCACCGACCCCGATGCTGCGAACCGGCTTCTGCAGTCCCGTCTGGCGATGGTGCTGCTCGACTACCCCAAGACCTCGCTGCGCCTAGCGGAGGACGACTTTTACACCCGCTATCTCGAAAGCCGCCTCCCCGAGGGTATGAAGCCCCAGGTTGCGGCCGCCGAGCCTATCTCCGTGGTCGGGATCCCGGGCGTAACGCTGCCCGCACAGAGCGACAGCTCGGCCGCCGCAGAGGCGCTGACGGACCGGCTGCTGCGCGCCAAGGCTGTGGCCGCCAGCGGCAGCGTCGGCACTCCCGAGGAGATCGCCCAGGCCGCGGCCGTCATGAAGGCGGCGCGGGAGACCTTCGATGTTGCGGTGAAGCTCGCTGGTCAGAATGCCGAGCTGGTCAAGCGCCAGACGCAGGTGCCGGAGCGGCTCACCGATGCGGCCGACTATGTGACCCAGTGTGCCAGCGAGTTCGCCGAGGCGAGGGCGAAGCGGGCGCTGGACGAGGAGGCTTTCGACGACGCTCTCATCGTGTTGCGCGAGAGCTTGGAGAGCTTGGCCCGACAGGCAGCACGCGCCTTCACGGCTCCCGGCGATGGCGTCGCCTGGCTGCTCGACGCGGTCCGGTCCAAGTGATGCTGCCGGATCCCAGTCTGTCCATCGGTCTCGCAACGGAAGTCACGCGAGCCCGCCTGCGTGTACGGGAGGGTCTCGAGGACGACCTGCGCCGTCTCGCGGTCGGCTTCCGAACAAGTATCCAGCGCTCGCCCGGCGTTGTCGAGGTCGAGATCGACGACCTCCTGACCAACCTCGCATCGCTCAGTGCCTGGTCGCACCAGGCTGAGGGCGACGTCGTCTGGGACGCTCATCTCCAGGCGCTGGTGGTCGATTCTCTCCAAGATGCGCAGGCCGTATCCGCGCGACTGCAATTGCCGGACTCGCCGCTCGCCGTAAGCGAGGAATCGGTGCCCAGTCTCCTCGGAGAGGACTGGACCGGCGGTCTGACCGCGTTCCAGCGCCGCGACATCGCCAAACTCCTCTCGCTCAGGCATGGTGCAAACTTCTCCGTCCCCGGTGCGGGGAAGACAAGGGTCGGCCTCGCCGTGTTCCAGGCCCTTCGGCAGCAGGAGGGCATTGAGCGGCTGCTCATCGTCGGCCCGAAGTCGTGTTATGACGCGTGGCAGAACGAGAACATCGCGTGCCTTGAACCCTCACTGTCGATGGAGGTTGCCAAGGGGACGCCCGCCGCCGCGGCGGACGCCATTATCGTCAACTACGAGCGCCTCGCCAGCATGCTGCCCGCGCTCGGCCGTTGGCTGAGCGAGCGGCCGTCCATGATCATCCTCGACGAGGCGCACCGGATGAAGCTGGGCGCGGACGGCACATACGGCGCGGCCTGCCTCGCGCTGGGTCCTCGCGCGGGCCGACGGCTGATCCTCACCGGCACGCCGGCACCGAATGGAGTCAGGGATCTGGAGAACCTGTTCGGCTTCGTCTGGCCCGGTACCGGCCGCCAGAGCGTCCTGCGCGCAGTCAACGGCGGAGATCTCGCTGCCGCCAGTCGCGCCCTTCGGCCCCTGTTCACCCGCACGACCAAGGGTGAACTCGGCCTCCCGCCGGTGGATGTCAACCTAAGACTGCTCCGGATGCCGCCTCTTCATGCCGAGATCTACGACGCCCTCGTCGGCCAGTTCTCAGCCCGTGCTGCCGGAGCCGAGGGTGACTTCCAGGCGCTCGGACGGATCATCGTGTACATGCTCATGGCTGCGACCAGCCCGGCGCTGGTGACTGTCGGCACCACCCGTTACGAGCCTCTGGCCTACCAGGTGGCGCCGCTGCAGGTGCCGCAGGGATCGTCGCTCTACGAGCTGATGCACGACCTACCGGCCTACGAGATGTCGCCCAAGTACCAGGAGGTCCTCGCGATCGTCCGGGAGAATGCGGCCCAGGGCCGGAAGACCTTGGTGTGGTCGACTTTCATCCGCAGCCTCAACACGCTGGAGCGGATCCTGGCCCAATTCGGCCCGGCAATGGTGCACGGAGGCACCCTTGATCGCGACGAGCAGATCCAGCGGTTCAGGACCGACCCCGGCTGCATGGTGCTGCTGTCAAACCCCGCGACCCTCGGGGAGGGGATCAGCCTGCACCACGCGTGCCATGACGCGGTCTACGTTGACCGCGATTTCGCAGCCGGCCGGTTCCTGCAAAGCCTCGACCGCATCCACCGCCTCGGCCTGCGGCAGGACGTGCGGACACGAGTCACCGTGCTCGCTTCAGAAGGGACGATCGACGAGGTCGTCGCCGCGCGCCTCGCAGCCAAACTCGACTTCATGGGCACGATCCTGGATGACCCGGCGGTTCAGCAGCTGGCCGACCTGGACGAGGAGCCGGCTGTCGGCGGTGGCCTGGACCGTGGCGACCTCCAGGCGCTGATGGGTCACCTGCATGCGGCTTCCTCCTGAACCCGTGCTGGTTGCCGCTAGGCGTTGGCTGGAGCTGCTTCCGGTCAGCGGTGGGGTCCCGCGCGCGCAGGCGCTGCTGACGACCCATACGCAATACAGCGACCTGACCCCGACCCAATACGCAACCGCGCTCTCGTGGCTTCGAGACCTGGACCTACTAGGAAGCATCGGCTCAGGGGTGCCAGCGGCGAACGTTGTCCTGGGGGCCATCTTCGAGAAGGCAGCACCACCTTGGGTTCAGGACGCTGACGATCTTGTGCGATCACCTGACGAACTGCCTATGGACATCGTGACTGCTGGCGAAGCGCTCGGTCTCGCTCCGTCTGCGGTCTACCAGCAGCTCATCTCCAGCTGGGGCAAGGTCGACACGGCTGCGCGCGAGCGAGTCGGTGCGGCGGGGGAGACGGCGCTCGTAGAGCTACTTCGCGAGAGGTCCGACGCCGTCGTCGAGCATGTGTCGACATGGTCCGACGGCTTCGGCTACGACGTCGCGTATTCAACGGGGACTGTTTCGGGGCATCTCGAGGTCAAGAGCACCACGCGCCTCGGGAGATTCACTGCATACCTGTCGCGTCATGAGTACGACGTCATGCTTCGCGACCCCGATTGGGTGCTCGTCACCGTCCGGTTGACCGCGGGGTTCGTTCTCGCTGGCGTGGGCTCTGTTCCCTCAGACTGGGTGGCTGCGAACGTGCCTCAAGACGTCGGCGTGTTCGGCACTTGGTCGGGCGTGAAGCTCGATATTCCGGCGGAGGTTATTTCGAGCGGGATTCCCCACCTCGGGGAGGAACTCGCGGCCGCGCTTCCTGGGTGGTGAGGTCGTCGTCACGAACGGTCACGGCTCTGCCGCCGCCGCTCTTCAACGACTGCGGTGGCGATCGCCGATGCGACTTCGGCGGGCTGTTCATGCTCCCAGAAACGAAGCACACGCCATCCTGCATCGGCGAGGTGGGCGGTGGTGTCGAGGTCGCGAGCCATGTTGGTCGCGATCTTCGCCGGCCAGTAGTCGACGTTGCGCCGAAAACTCTTCCTGCCGTGCTCCGCGCAACCGTGCCAGAAGCAACCATCAATGAAGACCGCGATGCGCTGTTTCGTGAAGACGATGTCGGCACGCCGACGCAGCCCTGCGACGGGGGCGGCTGCGACTCGGTACCTGAATCCCCGGGCGTGCAGAAGGCGCCGAACGGCGAGTTCGGGTTTGGTGTCGCGCGAGCGGTTCGCCTGCATGTTGCGCCGTCGGCCGGGGGACGATGCCCACGAGTTGCCCGCGTTCAGTTCCTGGCTCATTATGTCCATCTAACCCGGCTGGACTTCGATCCCAAGTCGGCTGAGCGCCGCAAGTGCGGTCGGTGAAACATCGGTAGAGTCGAGATCACCAGACGGCCTGGTCGTCTCTCCGACGACCAGGGCGCGCCAGTTGATCGTGTCATCCGGGAGCAGACCCGCATGGAGACGGTGGGCAATCTTGGTCGCAAGCAGGTTCGTCGCCAGGCCCCGGTTCTTTCCTGAGGCGTCCGCCCAGAGGACGCTCCAGCCGTCGATCTCGATTGCCTCGAGCGAACCCTCAATCGTGGCGGCGATCGTGCCGGCGACGTTCAGGCTCATTGGACGCAGAAGCGCTGTCTCCGAATGGGGATCGATCACGAGCGCGAGCACCGGCGAAGTCTTGTCATAGTCCACGCCGCCCCTTCTTGCCTGTGCGGCCCGCCGCATGGCGTCGCTGCAGGTCAGTCCAAGGTGAGACTGGAGCGGTTGAGAATCTCCGGCGAATTTTAACGGACTCCCTACTTCTGCCGGGGCCAACGCCTAGCATCCAAACGCGATTGGTGAACGGTTCCAACCTTCGGGTTGTCGGCGACGGGAGGAGGCACGGATGACTGCGGTTTCGGCAGGGCCTCGTGTGATGCTCGGGATTGCCGATGAGACGGGCGGGCCACTTGTCAGTGCCCCGTGGATCGGCGCGTTCGTCAGCCTCGGATCTCGTCTGCGCAGGTATGCGACCCAACTAGACGGGCGCCAGCTCGTCGTGGCGATCTCTGTCCCTCGTCGCGACTACGTCGCTGCGCTCGTGGGCAGTGGCTGGATGCTTTCGAGCCCCGCCCCTCAGCTGGCTGAGCCGATTGATGTCTTCCGTGCCGCTGACCGCACAACCTATCTTCGGGCTGTCACTGATCGGCTGATCATCACTGGCGCCTTCTCGTCGCTCGAGGAGAGCCGAAACGATCCGCGGGTTCTTACGGGCGGAAAACTGTTGCCGGTAGCGCGCTACCAGGCGGTGGCTCAGCTGGACGGGGTCGTTGACCGCGCGGTGGGTAACGTGCCGAATCCGGGGTACCTCGCTGAGTTAATGGGCGCTTCGAAGGACTGGGCGGCACGGCTTGCAGCTCCGTCGGCCGATATGGCACTCGTTGGGACTGCGAAGTGGCTCCACGAGGACCTCAACGCCGTCATCGGTGACGGGGCAGCCGACGGTGGACAGGGAACACCCATGAGCGCGTACGTGCTGCCCGACGACGACCGCGCGGCCACATGGTCCACGCCGGTGGTCCCGGCGTACCGAATCGGCGAGGGCTGGGAGCTTCCCGAGACGTGCCTGATGGCAGTCCTCGATCGCTTCGGCGCCATCAAGCTCCTGAACGACATCACGACGCCCCTGGTGCTGTGTATCGTCGATCGTTCGGTGGCGGATGAGTCGGCGGCAGAGACCATCATCGAGGCCCGCCACAACAACAGTCGACCGGTGTCGATCGTCGACGAGCTCCGGTGGCGTCCGCCCAGGACGGTTGAAGCCTTGGCCTTCACGGTGGCTGTATGAGCCGGATAGACGCCGTCGCACATCGCTACGAGGCTGCGGCCTCCCTCATGCAGCAGGGTGTCTCGATCTTTGCCGTTGGAGATCCTGCCGGGGCTCAGCTGAACGCCGCGATCCGCCGCACGCTGTTCGCGCTCGGAGATGAACGAAGCGAGGTCTGGAACGGCGTGCTCCAGGCCGCCAACGCGCTGCGATGGCGGCGTATGACTCAGCCGCAACCCAGCGAGTTCCAGACGAACCAGGCGCTGGTCGACGACATCGTTCGGCAGGCGAAGCGCCTCCGGAACCTCGTCAGCGATGGAGCGCTGCTTGATCTCATTGCGGACGCAGCGGTGGCCGTGGGTGCGACAGACTCGCCGACCGGGGCCGTCCTACTGGAATCGGTCCAGGAAGTCGGGCCGGACGGATGTGTTGTCGTCGCGAGCAAGGGATCTGCTCGCGCTGGCTTGGCTTCGTGGCTCGATGAAGTCGGCGCCACGGTCTTGATCCCGAGCGAACTCGATGCAGTCAGGTCAACGGTCGAAGTCAGCTACGTCATCGCTCCGCCGACCTTCATGCCTTCCTCCGTGGTAACAGCGCCAGTGACTCCCGAAGTCACGTTCGTGATGCCGGCTTGGTTCGGGAATCGCTCAGTGCCGTCATCCACGCTGGGCGTTCATGCTGAGGGGCAGATCGTTGTGAGGACCACCGTGCATCAGATCGGTGACACGGCTGAGCCTGAGAACGCAGTTGCTGAGGACGAGGACGTAACCGACGTCTACTTTCCCCAGCCGGATTGGGGCGCCCGTACGTCCGGCGACCGTGAGCCGACAAGTGATGAAGTCGAGGCTTGGAAGGTCCTTCTCGTCGGCGGCCAGGGCTTGTGGCTAGACGACGGCGATCGGATCCGTTCGCTGGACCCGAAACAGCCCGAGGGTGCCCGCGTTGGGTACGAAGCCGTGAAGAGCATCGTGCCTGGCACCTACCTCGTGCTGCGCGAGGGCGAGACGGAGCGCGGCGCCATGTACGACCAAGCTGTCATCGCACTGGGGGCGAGAGCGACTGGAATCCTCGCTACGCAGGCGCGATGGAAGGCTCGTCTCGAAGAACGACTGGCGCGTGTCGGTTCCCGTAGGGCGATTTCCGAGCTTGAACGTGTCGGGGTGCGTTCCTGTGGCCAAGTGCGGGCATGGGCAGATCCGCGCCTGATCTGTCCTCAGCGCGACGCTGACTTCGCGCTGCTCCTTGACTGGCTCGGTGAGCCGGCGCAGCCGACCTACGGCAACGCGATCACCCTTCGACGGGCCGTCTATAAGGCAAGTGCCGATCTCCGCAAGGAGCTCGAAGCGGCCGTTGGGCGTGCCGATCTGCGGGTCCTGGAGCGCGACGGGATTCTGCACTTGGACCTGCCGCGCGACGGCTTCCGCGGCATGATCGTTGTCCGGGTCCTCGCGAAGGCGCCATTCACCGAAATCGTCAGCAGGCATCAAGTTCGTGTGCCGTTCACGGAAGGGAGCGCCCAGTGGCTCGACTGATTCCGCCGCTCTTTCCGGAAGGGGCAGCGCCGGGGGAGAAATCGGTCTATCGGAGGCTCGCAGAGGACCCGACGACCGACGACTGGATCGTTCTCCACTCGCTCAACATCGCCGAACATGTCCGCAACCTGGAGGGCGAAGCAGACTTCGTTGTCATTGCGCCAGCTCTCGGAATCCTGGTGATCGAGGTGAAATCGCACGAGCACTTCTCCTTCGACGACGGCGTATGGCGGCTGGGCAACCAGGCCCCGACCACGCGGGGTCCGTTCAAGCAGGCTGCAGAAGCGATGCACTCGATTCGGAAAGAACTATTGAAGAAGAAGATCGATCTCAGGTCGATTCCGACTCTGAGCGCCGCATGGTTCACAGCGACTCGTGCACGAACGATGCTCAGGCCCACGAACGAGTGGTTCGACTGGCAGGTGCTTGACTCAGAGGACCTAAAGAACGATCCGATTGGCGCCATCCGTCGCACCTTCGCTGGTGGGGTCGCCAACCTCGACGCCACCTTCAACGGCTTCTCCTACGGAGGTGTCGGGCCAGACCAAGCAACGGCAAAGCAGATCGCAATGCTGCTCCGGCCGAACTTCGAGTTCGGCATCGTGGCCGGAGACGTGCGATCGGCACGGGAGCACCAGCTCGTGCGTTTCGTCGAGGAGCAGTTCGCCGCGCTTGACGCCATGGCGGACAACCGGAGTGTGCTGTTTACGGGCCCGGCTGGGTCGGGGAAGACACTCCTAGCCATGGAGATCGCACGCCGGGAGTTGGCCCAAGGTAACCGCGGTCGCCTGCTGTGCTTCAACAGGCTCCTCGGCCGGCGGCTCGCATCCGATATGCCCAGGGATCCCGGGCTGGCGGTCGGCACGTTCCATAGCCAACTCCTCGCGCTGACTGGACTAGCAGCACCGGAAGGAGCCAGTACGACGTTCTGGGAGTCGGAACTCCCAGAACGTGCGATGGAGGTACTTCTCGACGCCGGAGACGGCCTCGCCGACTTCCTGATCGTCGATGAGATTCAAGACCTGCTCACCGAGCCGTACCTCGACGTGCTGGACCTGATGGTTCACGGTGGCTTGGCCGGCGGGCGGGTGCTGATGTTTGGGGACTTCGAACGCCAAGCGATCTATGACCATGGGCGTGGACGCGAGCTCCTGAAGGAGCGGATGCCCTACCTGCCCTCGCACCGGCTCACCATGAACTGCCGCAACCTTCCGCGGATCGGGTTCAGCGTCAACTTGTTCAGCGGTCTGACGCCGGGCTATCAGAAGTTCCGTCGTGACGACGATGGCACGAACCCAAGTTGGTTGAAGTACACCCGCGGAGACGACCAGTCCCGGCACCTGCGGGACGCCGTTGAATCGCTGCGCGAAGAGAGCTTCGACCTATCCGAGATCGTCGTCCTCAGCCCGCTTGGGGCGGGTTCGACTGCTGCAAGCACGGGCGACCCGTGGCTGAAGAGCGTCCTTGTCCCCGCAGACGCAGGTGCGCCCAGCAAGGGCAAGATCCGCTTCTCGTCCATCCAAGGCTTCAAGGGTCTAGAGGCGCCCGCGGTGATCGTGACGGACCTCGACCGAAGCAAGGTTCCGAACTTTGAGTCGGTCCTTTATGTCGGGCTGACACGCGCAACAGATCGTCTTTACGGTGTCATCGAAGAGGGCACTGCTCTAGCGGGAGTGACGGGGAAGCTGTGACTGGCGTAGAAGCACGCAAGGTTGTCGAGGACGCGGTCCGACGCGAGTTGTTCGGCCCCGCGGAAGGCGAGAAGCCGGGGCCAACGAGCAAGCCACTGGATTGCACCGGTCCGAGTTTCGCCTTCGAGACCAAGGACGAAGCCACCGGCCAGTTCCATGATCGTGACACTCTCGAAGAGGTCCTTACGAGGACGGATCCGCTGCGGCGATACGGCATCGGTGTGCTTTACAGCGGCGGCGCCCCGACAGGCGGTGTCGTTATTGCTGGCCTGGCCGAGAACGAGGTCAATCCTGATCAGCCGCCGACGGAGGTACGCGGGTCGCGCCGCCAGGACGTGGCCGACTCGGATGACTTCGACCTATCCGATGCTAACCGCCGGAAGCCGTCCGCGATGGCGATCTCCTTCAAGGTGCGGGTGGTCAACGGGTCGGCTCTCAACATTCGAATCAGAGCTGCGCACTACGACAAGGTCAAGATCACCGCCCCGGGGATACCGGAATCGAACTGGTGGGTACGGCGCCCATTCATCATTGACGCCGTGGCGCCCGCTGAGGTGTTGCGTGGCCGTGGCTCGCCGCTGGCGACCACCCCTGTCGACCAGGAGTCGAAGCTCCCGCCGAGGATCTCGCCGAGTGTGGCGGTGTACTGCCGTCCTGTTCCCCGTGAGTCTGATCCCGATCTCCGCCTCGTGACTCTCGCGGTCGTCAACGACGCAGTCGGCTCTGGGGCGGACGCCGCCTTTTTCCAGGTTGCGTTCACGGCTACCGCCGCTGGTGGCTTGCACATCGAGCCCTATCCGGATGTGGAGCAGCCAGACAGCGACGAGGAGGAAGACTCCATCGCGCTGCTGTACCGACACCGCCGGACGTTTGCGATAGGTCATGGCTGCGCGGCCACCTGGGATGACCCGACGGGCGAGGGCGGCGATCAAACCGTGCCCGCGGTATCGGCTGATTCGCTGCCGGCATACGAAGTCACGAGCCTGACGCCTGATGTGTTCGAGGAGCATCCGGACGGATCGCGGACCCCCGTCAGCGTCAGCATGCAGGAACTGGCCGACGTCAGCGCCGCTGGTCACGCGCAGGTCGACAAAGTGCTCGAGCTGTACCGCCAGTGGATCGACGACCGAGACGCCTCGATCGCGGACCTGCCGACTGAGCGCTACCGCCGCGCTGCGCGGGAGCATATGAAGGCTTGTCGTGAGGCCCTTGGGCGCATGCAGGAGGGCTGGCGCCTCGTCCAAAGCGATTCCATAGCCGCTCGCGCGTTCCAGCTAGCGAATTTCGCGATGCTCTACCAGCAGGTCCGGTCGCGGCTTGAAGTGCGCGACGTGGTCAAGGACGCCCAAGGCGTGTATCGACCCCAGGGCGCGCACCCCGAGGTGACGCCGGACGAGAGGAGTGGCCGGTGGCGCGCATTCCAGATCGCGTTCATCTTGGCCAGCGTTCCTGAGCTAGTCGACCCGAGGCACCAGAACCGGACCCTCGTCGATCTGATCTTCTTCCCCACTGGTGGTGGCAAGACTGAGGCCTACTTGGGCGCCTCGGCGATCTCGCTCATCGCCCGGCGGCTTCGCGATAAGGAGGACGCCGGCACTGACACCCTGATGCGCTACACCCTCCGGCTGCTCACCGCCCAGCAGTTCTTGCGCGCTTCGTCATTGATCTGTGTCCTGGAGGATGTTCGCTCTGAGTTCGAGGAGGAGCTGGGAACGGCGCCATTCGGCATCGGCGTTTGGCTAGGCAACGACTCGACCCCCAACACCTGGGGGAGCGCTGAGCGAGCACTCAGCGAGCTTCGTCGGGACTACCGCGCATCGAACAAGTTCCTCTTGCTCAAATGCCCTTGGTGCGGCACGCGCATGGGCCCAGTCAAGAAGGCCCGAGGTCAGGACACCCCCGGGTACGTATGGGCTGGCGGTCGCTTCCTATTCCGATGTGTTGACGACCTTTGCCGGTTCAACGGACGTGACGGGCTGCCGGTACATGTCGTCGATGAGGACATCTACGATTGCCAGCCGTCGATCCTGATCGGAACGGTCGACAAGTTCGCGACGATGGCATGGCAGCCGAACGCCCGTCGGATGTTCGGGCTTGGTGATTCGGGCGAGCGTGTCTACTCACCGCCGGGCCTGATCATCCAAGACGAGCTGCACCTGATCTCCGGTCCGCTCGGCTCGATGGTCGGTCTCTATGAACCTGTCATCGACGACCTCACGACGGACCGGCGTGGCGAATCAGCGATCCCCCCAAAGATCATCGCCTCGACCGCAACCGTCCGACGGTACAAGGAGCAGATCAAAGGCCTGTTCGGCCGGGAGGAAGTCAGGCTCTTCCCGCCGCACGGACTGGAGGAGGGCCATTCGTTCTTCGCCGAGCCCGCGCGCGATGCCGACGGCAAGCTTGCTCCGGGGCGGCGCTACCTGGGCATCATGAGTCCTTCGCTCGGATCCATCCAGACGGTGCAGGCGCGAGTTGCGGCGGCGACGCTGCAGGCGGCGCCCAGCATCCCGAACCCGGAGGATCGGGACGGCTACTGGACCAACCTCAACTTCCTCAACAGCCTACGAGAGCTCGGCAATACCTTGTCGTTGCTGGATTCCGACGTGCCCGACTACCTCGTCGGTTTGAAGCGCAGGGATGGCATCTCGCCCCGCTACCCGCGAAATAACATGGAGCTCACATCGCGCCGGCGAAGTGATGAGATCCCGAAGGCGATCGAAGAACTTGAGCTTCGCCTCCCACACCCGGACTGCGCAGACGGCGCCAAGTGCGTTGACAAGCCCGTGTGCCCCGCGAACGCGAAGTGCGTCGATGTTTGCCTCGCATCAAACATCATCGAGGTTGGGGTAGACATTGACCGCCTCGGCTTGATGACGATCGTCGGCCAGCCGAAGACGACGGCGCAGTACATCCAAGTAAGCGGCCGAGTCGGCCGAAACGCGAAGACCCCCGGCTTGGTCATCACCATCTACGGCGCCGCCAAGCCACGCGACCGCAGCCACTACGAACGGTTCCGGACCTACCATCAGCAGTTGTACGCGCAGGTTGAACCGACCTCCGTTACGCCGTTTGCGGAGCCAGTCCTGAAGCGAGCGCTACACGCCGCTGCCATCTCCCGCATGCGGCAGGTTTCGCCCGAGCTCGAGCCGAGTCCATTCCCGAAACCCGAATTTGATGCGGCGGTAGCACTCCTCCGGGCGAGGGCCGAGCTGGTCGACAGCGACGAACTCGGAGTGTTCGATCACTGGGTCAAGGAGCGCACGAGACAGTGGGAGACAGGGGAGCGGACGGCGTGGGCTGCAACCACCTCCTTCAAGGGCGATCCGAAGCAAGGCCTCATGCGGCCAGCGGGTGATCTGGCGGACCCTGACAACAAGAACGTCACGTGGGAGACGCCGATGAGCATGCGCAGCGTCGACGCCGAATGCCGGCTCGAGGTCACGCTCGACTATGTCAACGCGGACCTGGAAGAGCAGGAGGGCAAGGCATGACCCACGGAAGCATGCGGCGCGCACAACTGGTCACACCCTTCGGTGTCGGGGCGATGAGTGTGTTGGTCGATGGCACGTCGGTCATTACCGCAGGCCTTGATCACTGGTTCCCCCGGAACAATTCAGCGCTCGCGTTGGAGGACTTCCGTGTGCACGACTGGCGTCTTGAAGCCCGCCTGAACGTCAAAGAGTTCCGGCTGCCGCCGGATTGGCGGACTCCCTTCGGTGATGATCACCGAAACGAGCGCCTCGCCGTGCCCGCGCTCCGCTTCCCCGGGTACGCGTTCTGTATGTACTGCAAGCGCCTGAAGAAGGTTCCACTTAGTTTCCAGGACGCCGTTCGCTGTCCGGACCCTGAGCACGAGCGGCGCAACGGTCAAGGCCCAAAGATGTCGCAGGTTCCTTTCGTTGCGATCTGCCGCAAGGGACACATCGACGACTTCCCGTTCCGAGAGTGGGTCCATCGTTCGAACAAGCCGACCTGCAACGGCACGCTCCGGCTGGTGTCAACGGGCGCGGGGGGTCTCGAGGGCCAGGTCGTGCGATGCGGCTTCGACGCGAAGGGCAAGCATGACCCGAAAAAAGGCTGCGGGGCGACGCGGACTCTGATGGGCATCACTACCGCCGGTAGGCGGGATGAAGGCGGCGAAGAGAGTACGGTGCTGAGCCAGGATCTGCAGCGCGGTGCAGATCCATATCTCTGCACGGGCGCACGTCCTTGGCTCCACGAGACAGACGGTCCCTGCGATGCGCCCGTGCAGGGTGCCCTACGGGCCGGCGGGAATGTGTACTTCCCGGTGGTTGAGTCCTCGATCTTCTTGCCGAATAAGGTTGGCGCCGTCAGCGGCGCGATGCGGGATCTGCTCGGTCGACCAGACGTCGACTCGGCTCTCAGCACCGTGCACTCGTTCGTAGGCGCATCCGCGACTGCGGAGGTGCTCCGAAAGCACATCCCGGGCGAGCTCTTCGACGACTATCCAGACGAAGAACTGCTGGAGGCTTACCGAGACCGCTACGGCTACGGCGAGTCAAGCGAGGACGGCGATGCGCAGGATGGAGGTGACCTCGATGTCTGGCGATACCCGGAGTTCAAGATGCTGCGCCAGACCCCGCAGGACGAAGAACTCCGCGCATCCGATCCCGGGGTACATGCGGCGATCGCCAAACACATCGAGCGCGTGCGGAGCGTCACCGTGCTTCGGGAGACGCGCGTCTTGCGCGGGTTCTCCCGCGGCCGAGACAGCGACTTGAAAGTTGCGGAGGGCAAGGCGCTTCTACGCCGTCGGCCGCTGCCGCCTGAGCACGATTGGCTACCTGCTTACGTCGTGAAGGGCGAGGGCCTCTACTTTGAGCTTGACCCAGAGCGGCTCGCTGCGTGGGAAGCGCGGGCTGAGGTCCAGGCTCGCGCGGACAAGATCGCGAACCGATACGGTCAGGTAATCACGGATCGTGGTGGGCGGCCGCGCGATATCTCACCGCGCATGATCATGCTGCACACCTTCGCCCACCTCGTGATCAATGAGCTCGTGTTCACGTGTGGGTACAGCTCGGCCTCCCTCCGTGAACGCCTCTATGTTTCTCGCGGCGATGGCCATGACATGGCTGGTCTCCTTATCTACACCGCTGCGGGTGACTCGGAGGGCACCATGGGTGGGCTGGTCCGCATGTCCCGCCCGAACCGCCTCCAGCCGGTATTCGCGGCAGCCTTGGGTGATGCTCACTGGTGCTCCACGGACCCGGTATGCATGGCCGCTGGGGAGAGAGGCCAGGGGCCGGACTCGTGCAACATGGCGGCATGTCATGGATGCGCTCTGTTGCCCGAAACGAGTTGCGAGGAGTTCAATCGGTTCCTGGACCGCGGGCTGGTGATCGGGACGTTTGAGGACCCGACGCTGGGCTTCTTCTCTGATCTCGGGAGCTAGACCAGCACTTGGTCCGCCTTCCAGCCTGACGTTGGTTGCCCTAGCCGTGCTAGCGCCTCCAAGGAGCCTTTGCACTCGTTTGCGGCCGCCGATGCCTGCTGACCGGAGGGCTCGGATTGGGCTCGCTTTGATTCGCAACGGGCCGCAGATTGGCCCCGCCGTCCGCAGAGCCGCGGAACGCATCGCCGCAGGTCAAGGGCGGGTTCGGCCTGTCGGGCGCAGTCAACAACACCGGATCGCGCTTACGCTCACGAGCATGTATGCCTTCTCGATGACGGGTCACGTGGAGTGCGTCGCGCTGCTGGTCCCCACCGGCGACGACTGAGCACCCCGGTGCCCGGTACGCCGTTCGCGCCGGTCCATGTGCTGATCACTGCTGACCCCGAGGCGCGCACCAAGGGCGGCGACCCGGGCCAGCAGGGGCCGCGTGAGTCCGGTCACGCACCCACCCCGGGCACAACATCTGGGGGATTACATATCTGTAGTTCCCGTATATGGTGATCCCGCAGCTGGTTCGACGGCCCATCCAGGGTCGTCGTCGCAAGAGGGAACCCGGTGAGATTCCGGGACTGCCCCGCAGCGGTAAGTGGGAACGACCTCCGTCTCCTGGATCGACAGGAAGCACTGGGACCGACGATCACGGTCCTGGGAAGCGACGGACAGTAGGACCGGAGCCTGGCTCCTCGCCCACGAGTCCGAAGACCTGCCAGCGCTCGCCCGTCACGGGTGGGTTCCGCGACCTCGAGGGAAGGTCAGGGGATCGATGAGTCGCCGCGTCCAGGTCGAGGTCTAGGTCTGTGCTGGCGTCGACGTCCTCTCCGTTCCTCGTTCGTGGAAGCACCGCTTCCAGCTCACGACGAGCGGGCCGGTTCGACCGGCTCGCGAACGGAGAACCACGACATGATCGACACCACTGGTCTACCGATCCGGACCGAGAAGTCGGCCTACGTATTCGACTACCCCCAAGCCGAGGACCTGGCGAAGAAGCAGCGGAGCATCTTCTGGACCGCTGAGGAGATCCCTGTCGCCAACGACAAGCAGGACTTCCTGGTCACGATGACGGAGGCCGAGCAGGCCGCCGTCAAGACCACCCTGAAGCTGTTCACGATCTATGAGCTGATCCTCGGCGGCGAGGTGTGGGGGGATCGGATCTTCCACGCGTTCCCGCGTCCGGAGATCCAGATGATGAGCAACGCGTTCTCCTTCGCCGAGCTCAACATGCACGCGCCGTTCTACGCGAAGCTCAACCAGGTGCTGATGATCGACACCGAGGAGTTCTACGGCTCCTACAAGAACGACCCGGTGCTGGCCGAGCGCATCCAGTTCGTCTGGGACGCGATCGCCGATGACGACCTCCTCTACGCCCTCAGCGTCTTCACGCTGATGGAGAACTGCGTCCTGTACTCGAACTTCGCCTTCCTCAAGCACTTCCAGTCCGGGGGCAAGAACCTGCTGCAGAACGTCGTGAGCGGCATCAACTTCTCCGCCCGCGACGAGAACCTGCACGCGACCGGCGGGGCGTGGCTGTTCCGCACCACCCTGGCGGAGTACGAGCGCACCGTCTCGCCTGCGACGTTCCAGGCCGAGCGCGATGCGCTGTTCGACCGCGTCGGCGCCGTGGCGGACTACGTCTACGGCCACGAGCAGCGCATCGTCGAGATGCTCTTCGCCCACGGCCCCATCCCGGGCATCGAGCAGGCCGACCTGGAGACGTTCGTGAAGTCCCGGGTGAACCTCACGCTGGACTCCATGGGGATGGAGCCGCTGTTCGAGGTCGTGGACAACCCCGTCGCCGAGTGGTTCTACAGCGGCATCAACGGCACCCAGTTCCACGACTTCTTCCAGGTGACCGGCAACGAGTACAACCGCACGATCGGTGAGATGGAGTTCGTGTTCTGATGGCCGACAAGAACTGGGAGGCCCTCTCCGCCGAGCGCAAGGCGCTGCAGGCAGCCGGGACCGTCCCCGCCTTCATGACCACCGCCGGCTACGCCATGGTCAGGGCCAAGTACGCCGTGGCCGGGCAGAGCGTGCGGGAGCGCTACGAGACGATCGCGAGCACGGCCGGCGTCCTCGCCGACGAGATGTACCCGCGCGAGGACGGGCGCCCCTGGACCGAGCTGTTCTTCGAGGCGATCTGGAACGGCTGGCTCTCGCCCTCCACGCCGGTGCTGGCCAACCTGGGCACCACGCGTGGTCTCCCGGTCTCGTGCGAGGGGTCCTACATCGAGGACTCGGTGTGGGGCTTCTACGAGACCCTCAAGGAGGCCGCGATCCTGTCGCAGAACGGGTTCGGCACCTCCGCCTACCTGGGCGACATCCGCCCGCGCGGCGCCGGCTTCGGTGACAACGGCAAGGCCAACGGCGTGGTCCCGGTGTTCTGCAACTTCGCCGAGATGACCAACCAGATCAGCCAAGGCGCCACCCGCCGCGGCTCCTGGGCCGGGTACCTCCCGGTCGACCACCCCGACTTCCACGAGCTCGCCGACCTCATCTACCGCGAGCCGGCCAACAAGAACGTCGGGTGGATCTTCACCCAGGCCTTCATTGACCGGATGCTCGCCAGCGACAAGGACGCCCTCGAGCGCTACCAGCGGGTCCTGAAGATCCGCGTCGTGCTGGGCAAGGGCTACATCTGGAAGGTCGACACCGTCAACGCCCACCAGACGGAGTCCTACCGAGCCCACGGACTGCAGAACAAGGCGTCCAACCTGTGCTCGGAGATCACCCTGTTCAGCGACGAGGAGCACTCCTACACCTGTGTGCTCTCCTCGCTGAACCTCGCGACGTACGACGAGTGGCGAGACCGCGACACGCCGTACGTCGCGACCGTCTTCCTCGACGCGGTGGCCGAGGCGTTCCTGCGACGGGCGCGCCAGATCCGCGGCCTGGAGCGCGCGGTCCGCTACACCGAGAAGGCCCGCAGCCTCGGGCTGGGCGTCATGGGCTACCACGACTACCTGCAGCAGCACTCCGTCCCGTTCGAGTCCGAGCAGGCCGCGGCGCTCAACATCGAGATCTTCGCGCACATCCACACCCGCGCCGACGCCGCCTCGCGCTGGATGGGCGAGAAGGCCGGCGTCCCTGCCTGGTGCGTGGGCCGCCGCAACTCGCACCTGATGGCCGTCGCGCCGACGATGAGCACCGCGGTCATCGTCGGCGGCACCAGCCAGGGCATCGAGCCCTACGTCGCCAACGTCTGGAACCAGACCACCTCGGCCGGCGAGATGCCCCGCGCGAACGGCAACCTGGTCCGGCTCATGAAGGAGCGCGGCGTCTACGACCAGGCCGCCATCACCGACATCGTCGATCACGGCGGTTCGGTGCAGCACGTCGACTGGCTCGACGAGCACGAGAAGGACGTCTTCAAGACCGGCTACGAGATCGACCAGGAGATCCTGCTCGATCGCGCCGCCGACCGACAGGCGCACATCGACCAGGCGCAGTCCCTGAACCTGTTCTTCGCCGCTGACGCGTCCCCGCACTACATCAGCAAGGTGCACAAGTTGGCTCTGCTCGACCCGAACATCAAGAGCCTCTACTACCTGCGCTCCCGTGCCGGGATCCAGGCCAGCAAGCAGAAGTAGCACCCCTCCACCCTCACCATCACCGCACGGAAAGAGACGACCATGAACGAGGCCGCCCGCACCCAGACCGACTCGAGCGCCATCGACGACCTCACCTGGGACGACTGGACGCCGGCCGAGGTCTGCGCGCTCGAGAACGGAGACGACTGCGCCGCGTGCGAGGGCTGACCAGCAGCCCCCGCCGGGTGCTGCGACGGGTGGCGCCGTCCACCACCGAGAAGAAAAGGAGGGCCCGAGCAGGATCGGGCTAGCGCCCGACAACTGAACACCTCACCCGTCCTGGGGAAGCCGGTCGAAGCCCGGCGCTGACGCGCAACCGTAGTTCGACTCCGCCCAGCGGAGCGAAGAGTCGGGACACCAGGTCGGGTGGAGTATCCGCACCTACGCGCTGTCGCGATCGCACGGTAGGGCTCTCGGCCGCCCCGTGCTGTCGCGTGTCCTTCTCCTGCGCTGCAGCCGGAAGGAACATCCATGAACACCCAAATCGGTGCGAGGCACCGTGCCCCACATGTCGCCCTGGTCGCGGTCCTCGGACTGCTTCTCGCGCTCGCCCCCGGGTTCGCCGGTGCTGCCGCCCGGGCGGACTCCACGCTGGTGGACCTCGCCCGGGTCCAGCACGCGGGTACCAGCGCCTACATCCTCGAGCACGTCGAGCCCACGGGGCTCGGCCGGGAGTGGGAGGTGCTCGGTCTCGCACGCAGCGACGTCGACGCCGAGGAGTGGCTCGACGCGTACTACGCCAACCTGGTGGAGGACGTCGTCGAGAAGGACGGCAAGCTCGGGCCGGCCACGACGTACGAGCGCGTGGTCATCGCGTTGAGCGCGATGGGCAAGGACGTCACGGACGTCGGCGGCCACGACCTGCTCACGGGGCTGGCCGACATGTCCACGATGGGCGCCCTCAACTCGGCCGTCTTCGGCCTGCTCGCCCTCGACACCCTCGGCCACGAGATCCCCGAGGTCGCCGGCGCCACGAACCCCACGACGCGGCAGAAGCTGGTCGATCGGGTGCTCGCACTCGAGATCAACGGTGGTGGCTGGACCTTCTCCGGGTCGACGCCCGACCCGGACATGACGGGCATGGCCCTCCAGGCGCTGGCGCGGTACGCCGACCAGCCCGCCGTCGCGGCCGCGGTGGAGCGCGGCGTCTCGAGGCTGTCCGACATCCAGCGCCCCAGCGGGGGCTTCGCCAGCTACGGCAAGGAGTCCGCCGAGAGCACCACCCAGGTGATCGTGGCCCTCACCGCCCTGCGGATCGACCCCCTCACCGATCCGCGGTTCGGGAAGGACGGGGGCAACCCGGTCAGCGCGCTCACGACGTACTACGTCGAGGGCGGGGGCTTCTGGTACTCCAAGCCCGGCACCGTGAGTGGGATGTCCACCGCGCAAGGGTTCTACGGGCTCACCGACTACCTCCGCTTCGTCGACGGAAAGCCGGGCCTCTACGTCATGGACGTCGCCGACCCCGAGGTCACCGTCACGACGCTCGCGGCGTCGTCGCCGCGGCCCGGCGTGGTCGCGCTCGCAGCCGAGGTGGCCGGTGCGGGCGCAACGGGCACGGTCGAGTTCTCCGAAGTAGGAAGCAAGGTCGGTGACGCGGTCCTGGTCGGCGGCAGGGCCACGCTCCGGCTGACCGGCGTGGCGGCGGGCGAGCACACCTACACGGCGACGTTCGTCCCGCTGAGCTCGGCCTTCAAGGGTTCTTCCGGCACGGCGAGCGTCGTCGTGGCGCAGGGCGTGGCACAGCCGGTCCCCTCCGAGACCGCCGGGCCCCAGACCCAGGTCAAGCCCCGGGCTGTGGTCCTGAAGGCCCGCGTGCGTGCTGACGTGGCCGTCTCGAAGGGCCAGGTGCGCTTCGTGGTCCGCCGGGGCGGCGAGAAGCTCGTGACGAGGAGCGCACCGGTGGACGCGCGTGGCGTCGCCACGGTCACGATCAAGAAGCCCGTCCTGCGCAGGGCACTCCAGGGCGCGCGGCTGCGAGGGAAGTACCGCGTGGTCGTGCGCTACCTCGGCAGCACCGAGGTGAAGCGGTCGAGCAGCTCCGGGACCTTCCGGATCTGAGCTTGGCGGCCAGGTGCCGTTCGACCGGGACGGGGCCCCGACGCGTGCGCGTCGGGGCCCCGTCTGCGGTGCCATGGTCCGGGTGGCTCAGCGGGAGACGCGGACCGTCCTCGCCGAGGTGCGGGTGGCCTTGGCGTATCCGGGCCGCGTGCCGACCATGCGGACGGAGATGCGGTGGCCCACGTCGGCGCGCTTCACGACGTAGGTCTTCCTCTGGGATCCAGCGATGACCTTGCCGTCACGCAGCCACCGGTAGGTGAGCTTCACCTGACCCGGCTCCCACGCTGCGCTGACGGCCGTGAGCAACGTGCCGACCTTGGCCTTGCCGGCGATGCGCGGCTTGGCGGGGGTGAGCTGCCCGGCACGGACCTTGGCGGTGGGCCTGGACTCGAGACTGGTCGAGGTGTGGCCGGGCATGGACCCGGTCACCTCGAGCGTGATGCGCGCTCCTCTGTCCGCCGCCGTCAGGCGGTAGGTGGCTCCTCGAGCGCCCCGGATCGGCGCCCCGTCGCGCTTCCACCGGCGGGCGAACGTGACCCCGTTGCTCCACCCGCCGAGGGCTGCGGTCAGCTGACGTCCGACCTGGGCAGTGCCCGGGACCACAGGGACGGTGCCCGTCACGTCCGGCGTCTCCGGCTCGGGGTCCGGCTCCGGCTCCGGGGTCGGGTCCGCGAACTGGGGGGTGGGCCGCGGGGTCGTCACCCAGTCCTGGCCGACGAGCCGGGCCCCGAGTGCCTTGTTGATGTTGGGGCCGTTGACGACGATGCCGTGATTCGCGGTGTCCCACGGTCCGGGCACCGCGGCGCCCGAGAAGAACCACCACATGGCGTCGCCGGAGTACTCCTCGATGCCCTCGACGGCGGTGACGTACCCGGACCGGTCGGCCTCGACCGAGAGGCCGACCGCCTGCAAGGCCGCGACCCTGCTCCGCTCGGGAGTGGCGTCGACGACGCCGCCGACCAGGCACCGCACCAGGAACCCCTCGGCCGGGATGGCATCGGCGACCTCGTTGCCGAAGTCGACCACGACGCTGAGGCCCTCGTCCTGCTGGCACCATCCGGTGCGCCAGTCGGCGGCGTGCGCGGGGGAGAGCGTCCCCGGGAGGGTGCTGATGACGAGTGCGCCGGCAGCTGCCAGCGCGGACTTCTTGAACTTCACGTGAACTCCGGTTCCGGAGCAGGGGAGGCCGACAGCACGCCGGCGACCTACTGCATTCCTCGACAGTGGTGGGATGGTCGCGACAGCGCGAAGGCATTCCGACTTCGACGGGGCAGGCCCGGTCGTCACGGTTGCGGGTCAGTGCCGGACTTCCACCGGCTTCCCCCTCGACGCTGGTCTGGAGGTTACGACGCGGGTGTCCCCGGGCGACGAGCTGGGTAGGCCGTGGGTTCGGTGCGCGCGTGTCCAGGTCGGCGGCAGGCCGGGTCGGTGTGTGCTGCGGGGGTGTGACAGCATCCCCTCGTCACTACCGTGACGCATCCCCACCAGAGGAAGCCGGTGCGAATCCGGCGCTGTTGCGCAACCGTGAGCTGGTCCTCCAGCAAGTCGGGAACTCCGGGGATGCAGCCGTTACCCGTCGTCGCACAAGCGCGGGCTCGGAAGCCTCCTGGGGTTGCCCTGCCTGCGTGTGCCCCCCTGGAGGTCCCACGATGCAGCGTCCCGCGCGGCTGCGCATCCGGTTCGGGCTGCGTCGGCCCGCCCTGGCAGTGGCCGGGCTTGTTGTCGTGGCCTCCGTCGCCTGGCCGGCGCCGGCACAGGCGGCCGGACCGTCGCAGAGCGCCCTGTGCGATGGCTATGCGGTCGGCTCCTGCTCGCTGTCGGTGACCATCGACGCCGGCGCGGCGGCCCCAGGCCAGCTGCTGCGGGTGACCGGGGCGGGAAACCCGGGCACGCGCCTCGCGCTCCAGTTCTATGTCGTGGAGTTCAACTCCCGCGGCCAGGTGACAGGCCTCGTCCCCAGCGGGGAACCCGCGGTGGGGACGACGCGTGCCCTCGGCGGTGGGCGCGGGACGCTCGACGAGGTGAAGCTGGTGCCTCGCGCCGTGCCCGACGTCCCGAGCGGCTGGGGCTTCGTGGGTCTCGCCGACGACTCGTCCCTGGACCTGTCGACCCGGATCGGCCAGGTCGTGGAGTTCGGGGGCGCCACCTTGAGGTTGCTCGGCGACGGCTACGCGGACCAGAAGCCCGTCGGGGTCCCGCTGGAGATGCACGCCATCGGCAACGTCGCGGGCGTCGGCTACTGGGTCGAGTACCTGGCCGACGACGGCACCTGGACCCCGTTGCCAGGCCAGGGGTACGGCGCCGCTCACCGCCTGCTCAGCAGCCCGGGGGAGATCTCGCACCTGCGCTACGTCGTGCCGCCGGAGCTGGTGGCAGGACAGGCCTACCGCTTCCGGGTCAACCACCACCTGAACTACGGCGGAGCCGAGGACCGGCCGATCGCCTCGCCCGCGTACGCCGAGTGGACCGTCGTGCCCTCCGAGCGCGGCGTGACAGGCCCGCGGGACGAGCAGCTCGACCCGTCCAAGGGGCCCGGTGTGCCCGACCCCGAGGTCCCGGGCGGGAACGACGGCGGCGACGCCGACGGAGACGGCGGCAACGGCGGCAACGGTGGCGAGGGCGGCTCCGCTGGGACCCCCGGCCCCGGCCCGGGCGCGCCGACAGGACCCCCGGCCCCTTCGGGACCCTCGGCCCCCTCGGGGCCGGCTGCTCCCGAGCCGTCCGCTCCCAGCTCACCCCCCAGCAGCCCACCCCCCGCACCCAGCGCGTCCGCGAAGGCGACCACGGGGCAGGGCCGCCAGGGCACCCCTTCTCCGCAGGCGCCCGGGGCAATGGCGCCAGGATCCTCATCGCCCGCGCCGGGTGGGAAGGCGCCCGCGCCGGCCAGCGACCCCGTGTGGGGAGAGGAGGCCAGGCCGCTCGTGGCACCGCGGGTCGCGGAGGCCCCCGACACCACCAAGTGGATGCTGGCCGGCGCCCTCGTGGCGCTGCTCGCCTCCCCGGCCCTGTGGGTCTGGCTACGGCGTCGTACCGCGTCGTCGGGACGGGACGAGGCGTGGTGACGCGCCGCTCACCGGGCGCACGACGACTGCTGCTCAGCGCCCTGGCGGGGGCGGTCCTGGGCGCACCCGGCCTCCATCTGCTCACCGCCGAGCCCGCCTCGGCAGCGACCTCCGAGACCGAGCGCCTGTGCAGCGACGACGGCGTGCGCTGCTCGGTGCAGGTGCCGCCTCGATGGATCGACGGCGCGACCCACCGGGTGGGCGTCACCGGACGCGCCGACACGACGGTGACGGTCCGGGCCTTCCGCGTCACCGCCGACAGCAGCGGCACCGTCGGCTGGGAGGCCGTCGGGTCCGAGGTCGAGATCACGACCGACGAGCACGGGTGGGGAAGCGCGGACCTCGCGCTCCCGTCCTCGCCCGGCGGTGCCCACGGCGGCCCCCTGGTCGTGGCGCTCGCCGAGGCCGAGGGGAAGGAACTGACCACCGTCCTCGGCGCGTGGAGCGAGCTGCTGACGCCGACGCCCGAGGTGCTCGGGGACGGGTACGCCGAGAGCAAGCCGGTCGGTGCCCCCCTGGGTGTGGCGCTGGACCACGTCGTCCCGGGGAGCACCTACGCGGTCGAGCGCCTGGACGGCTCCACGTGGACCGCCGTCCCCGGTCAGGACAGCCCCGGCGCCGCGGACGCGCAGGCCACCTGCGACGACGTGCGTTGCACGGTGCCGTACGTCGTGCCGCGCGGGCTGCCCGCCGAAGCCACCCGGTTCCGGCTGATCGACCTGCGCAGCGGCACCCCCGTCACCACCTGGAAGGTGCGACCGCACGCCGAGGGCCAGACGAGGCCGATCCCTCGACCCGAGGTCTTCCCGGTGCTCGGCCTGGCGGTCGAGGGGTCCCTGGCCGCCGGGGTCGGGGTGGACAGCGCCGCTGTCGTCCGGCCCCGCAGCCGCAACCTCGACGTGCCGCTGCCGGAGTCGCAGGGATCGACCCCGACGGATCTCGGCAGCCACTCCGTGCGCACGGTCCAGTACGTGACTGCCGGGATCGGGGCGCTCGCGCTCGCGCTCGCGCTGGGACCTGCGCGCATCCGGAGGCGTCGATGAACGCCCATCTCGCGCCGCGCCTTCACGTGGCCGACCTCGGCTGGTCGGCCTGGATCGCCGTGGCCTTCTGGTCCCTCCACACCAGTGCGTCGCAGTGGACCCCGGTCTGCGTGATCGTGGCGGCGGTGGCCGTGTGGTGGACCCGGGGGGCGGCCCGGGCGGGGCTGGGATCTCCCGTCCTCACGGCCGCCAGTGTCGTCGCCGCGGCATGGGTGGTCCTCACCGCGGCCGTGGGGCCGGGATCCGGCGGCGACGTGCTGTGGGTGCTGCCGGAATGGTCGGTCACCTCGGGTACGCCGGTCGGCGGCCCGCTCACGACCGGGCGACTGCGCACCGGGCTCGCCCTCGCCGCATCGGCCCTGGCCCACCTGGCCCTGCTCGCTCTCGTGGTCCGCTGCGTCAGCGGCGAGCGACTGGCCCGGCTCAACGACGTGGTGCTCGGGCGCGCCGCCCGCTTCACGCACCCGCTGTGCTTCGCGGCGGAGGAGCTCGCCCGCATCGAGCGCGCCCGCCCGGGCCTGGTCGCACACGGCCTCGGACGCCTCGTGACCCCGTTGCCCGACGTCGTGGCCTCCGCGCACGAGCGCGCTGTGCAGTGGCACTCGGTCGGCCTCGTCGAGGAAGGGGCCGCGAAGACGCGGGTCCGGGTGCTCCTCGTCCTCGCCGCCTCCGTCGCGGCGCTGGCCGCGGCGGTGGGGCGCGTCCTGACGGGTGTCGAGGCGTCGCTGCTCGGCGTACTGGTCCTCACTGTGGCCGGCATGGTCCTCAGCCGCGCCCGCGTCGTCGTTCTGCAGGCTGCGGACCTCGCGCCGTTGGTCTGCGCCGCGCTGACGCTGCTCCTCGCCATCCTCGACGTCGACTCGACGCTCGTGGCCCTCAGCCTGCTGGCGCTCCCTGTCTGCACGACCGCGGTGCCGGAGAAGACCGGTCGGGAGGTGGAGCGATGACTGTCTCGATCGATGCTCTGGCGGTATGGCTGCCGGGACGCGGGATCGCCGTCGGACCGGTCTCCTTCGACATCCGCGGGTTGACCCTTCTCACGGGGCGCAGCGGCACGGGTGCGTCTGCCGTCGCGGGCGCCCTGGGCGGCGTCCTTCCTGCGGGGGCGTTGGTGCGCGGGTCCTGGAGGAGTCAGGGAGTGACGATCCGGTACGTCGGGGTGTCCCGGCTCGACCCGCTCCTGGACATGAGCGTCGCGGAGGCCCTCGGGGGCGCGGGCCGCGAGGCCGAGCAGCTCTGGATGAGCGTGACCGGCCTCGAGGACCTCGGCGCGTCGATGCGGGAACTCGACCCCGCCACCTGCGCCGTCCTGCCCGCGTTGCGCGGCGTCCTGAGAGCGTCCGCGGCCCGTGATCGGGGAGAGGAGACGCTCCTGGTCCTCGACCAGCCGATGACCGACCTGCTCCCCGACCTGCGCGTGGGCCTGGCCCGGGCGCTGCGCCGGTGCGCCGACGGCGGGGTCGACATCTGTTGGGTGGAGCACGACCTCGCGGTCGCCGTGCCGCAGTCCGACCACGTCGTGGAGCTCCTCGGTGGGGGCGACGCGGTCGTGCACCCGGCAGAGCAGTGGAGTCCGCGGACGCTCCCTCTCCCGCCGGAAGCGGTGCTGTCCCGCGCCCTGGGGAGCCCTCGCGCCGCATGGTGGGACCTCGAGACCCTCGGGCGACACCCCCTGGTGACCTCCGCCGTGCCGACGGTCCACCCCGCCTTCGGGCGCGCTCACTCGAGCGTGACGACCGTGTGCGTGCCCGCGGAACGGGCCGGCGTCGGGTTCGACCTCGACGTCGTCGTGGGGGAGACCCTGGGCGTCGTGCCGGCGGACGGCGACCGCGCCCGTGCACTGTCCGTGGCGCGACGCCTCGCCGCGACCCTCGACGCGGAAGGCCGCCCGCGCCCCCCGCTGACCTGGCCCGCCCACGTACCTCTGGGGCGCCTCGCGAGGACCTGGTGCGGCGCACGTGGTGGTGACGCCGCTGCCGCGCTGGACCGTGCCGCGCTGTTGGCGCCGGTGGACCACGCCCGGACCCTGGCCCAGCACAGCCCCGGTGAACGACGTGCGGTCGCGTGGGCCCTCAGCGCCGCGTCCACGCGGACCGAGGTGCTCGACCGGCCCGAGGCCGGGTTGGACGCGGAAGGTCGTCGGCTGATGGCGGCCGCGCTGCGCTCCGAGGACTCGGGCACGGCGACCCTGGTGGTCTCCCACGACCCGGAGTTCCTCGTGCGTGCCTGCCACCGTCTCCTCGTCCTTCCTCCCGCGGCCGACGGCCCCGACGCGCGTGCCGTGCTCGGGCCGCCGGTGCTGGTGGCCGAGCACCTGCCGCACCCTCCTGCGCTCCGCCGTGCCGGGTCGAGGGCGCTGCGCGTGCGCGACGTGTGGAAGGACGCCCGATGAAGGGATGGTCGAGCCTCGGCACCACCCGCCGCTGGTCCGCCCTGGTCGCCCTCGCCTGGCTGGCCGGCGGGCTGGTCTGGCTGGGGTGGCCGGTGTGGGACTCGGCGGGCGTTCCGAGCCGTGAGCAGGTCCGTCTCGAGGCGCCGTGGGTGCTCGCTGCCCAGACGGCGGGCCTGGTGCTGCTCGCGGTCACGATCTGGCGCGAGTGTGGCCGCCAGACGAAGCCGCTCACGTCCGTGGTGTGCCTGGTGGTCGCCGACTGCGTCCTGCGCGCGGTGATGACCCCCGGCACGGGCGGCGTGGAGGTGGTCCATGCGCTGCCCCTTCTCGCTGGTGCCGGTCTCGGCCTGGCCGGAGGTGTGCTCACCGGGGCCTCCGCGGCCCTCGTCTCGACGACGCTCCTCGCCACGCCCGCCGAGACCCTGCCGGCCCAATGCCTCGTGTGGGCGGTGGTCGGCGCGCTGGGCTCGGCGCTGCGCTGGGTGCCCACGCTGGCCGCCTGGCTCGCGGCGATCCCACTGGCTGTCGGGGTGGGCATCACCTCCGGTGTCCTGCTCAACCTCATCGGCTGGGCCCAGGACCCGGGCACCACCACCGACCACTTCGCCCCCGGTCTCCCGCCGGGCGAGGTGCTGGCCCGCCTGTGGGCCTACACGGTGGAGACCTCGCTGGCCTACGACACCATCCGGGGCGTCACCACCGCCCTCCTCGTCGCCACCCTCGGACTGCCCGTGCTGCGCCTGTTGCGTGGGCCGGCGCTCCACGGGTCCACGACCCGACGGTCGATGACCGATGACGACCTCGCCGCAGCGGTTCGCCGGCGCGAGGACAGTTCCGCAATCGCACGCCTCTGGGCCTCCGTGCCCGCCGAGCAGGAGAAGCAATGACGCAGTTGATCGACCATGACACCGAGCGCGCCACGCGGATCGTCTCCGCCATCGAGGCCGCCTTCGCCAGCAAGGTGGTGGGGCAGCGGACCTTGCTTCGCAGCCTGCTGGTCACGCTGGTGGCGCGGGGACATGTGCTCATGGAGTCGGTGCCGGGACTGGCCAAGACGCTGTCGGCCTCGGTGCTCTCCTCGGCGGTGGCTGCGAGCTTCTCCCGGGTCCAGTGCACTCCGGACCTGCTGCCCTCGGACATCATCGGGACCCAGGTGTACGACCCGCGGACCTCGACGTTCTCCACCCAGCTGGGGCCCGTCCACGCGCACTTCGTGCTGCTCGACGAGATCAACCGGTCCTCGGCGAAGACCCAGTCGGCGATGCTGGAGGCGATGCAGGAGCGGCAGACGACGATCGGTGGCGAGACGCACCGACTGCCCGACCCGTTCCTGGTGCTGGCCACCCAGAACCCCATCGACGAGGAGGGGACCTACGTCCTCCCGCAGGCCCAGATGGACCGCTTCCTGCTCAAGGAGGTGCTCGAGCACCCGAGCCCGCTCGAGGAGGCCCAGATGCTTCGTCGCATGGCGGACGGCGGCCTCCGCGACACGCGCGTCCAGCCGGTCGCCTCCCTGGACGACGTCGTCTTCCTGCAGTCGGTCGCGGACCGGGTCCACGTCGACGAGGCCGTCCTGCGCTACATCGTGGAGATCGTCAACGTCACCCGGAACCCGCACGCCTACCTGGCCGCCGACGTCGCGCGCTCCATCGAGCACGGCGCCAGCCCGCGAGGAGCCATCGCGTTCCTCCAGGCCGCCCGCGCCATGGCCGTGCTGGCCGGCCGCGACCACGTGCTCCCGGAGGACGTCGTGGGGCTGCGGCACCAGGTGCTGCGCCACCGCCTCATCCTCACCTTCGAGGCCGTGGCGACGCGGGTCCGGGCCGACGACGTCATCGACGCCGTGTTCGCCGCCGTGCCGACCCCCTGAGCCATGGCCCTGCTCAACCGCATCCGGACCCGAGCCGAGCTCGTGGCCCATCGCCGGGTCCGCACGTTGCTCGACGGGAGACACGCGTCGACCTCGCACGCCCGCAGCCTCGACTTCTCCGACCTGAGGGCCTACGTCGCGGGCGACGACGTCGCCGACATCGATTGGAAGGCCTCCGCCCGCCACGGCGACCTGCTCGTCAAGCGACACGTCGCCGAGCGCCGCGCCGTCGTGATGCTGGTCGTCGACACCGGACGGGAGCTCGCGGCAGCGGCCCACTGGGACCCGACGGCCACCGACCTGAAGCGCGACGTCGCGGTGACGGCTGCCGGCCTGGTGGGCTGGATCGCCATGCGGGCCGGCGACCACGTCGGCCTGGTGCACAGCGGGCCCGACGGGCCACGGGCCACGCGCCCCAGCACGCGCGAGGTCGACCTCGAGCGCATGCTGGAGGAGGTGGTCCGTGCCTGCGACCCGGATGCGGCCGGTCGGCGCACCCTGGACCTGTTGGACCACGCGTCGGTGGCACTGCGTCGTCGCACCCTGATGGTCGTGGTCCTGGACGACCTGGAGTGGGGGCCGGACGTGGAGCACCGCTTGGTGCGCCTCGCGGCCCAGCACGAACTGGTGGTGCTGACGGTCGCCGACGCCGACCCGACGGCGCCCCTGCGCCACGGCATCGCGACCGTGGACGTCGGCACGCGTCGTACGGTTCCGGACTTCGTCGCCGCCCACCCAGGTCTGGTCGCGGAGCTGGCGAGCGCCGACGCCGACCGGAAGGAGCGGCGAGAGACCGCACTGCGGCGACTGGGCGTCGCGCACGTCCATCTGGCGCGCCTCGACGAGGCGGTGCCCGCACTGCTGACGCTGATGGAGCGGAGACGTCGTGTCCGATGAGCTGGACCGCATCAACCCGCCCGTCCTCTACGCGACCGTGTGGTGGGTCGTCCTCGCCGGTTGCGTCGTGACCGCCGTGGTCGTCGTGCTGCTGATGCGCCGCGCCCTGCGAGGGCCTGACCGGGCCGAGGGGCACGACGTCGAGGCTCTGCGCGGCGCCACGCTGGCCCGCGTCCGCGAGCTGCTGGCGACCGCGGCAGACGGGGACGGCGACGCCCGACGTGACGTGGTCACCCGTGTGGGTGCCGAGCTACGGAGGTTCCTCGGCACCGTGACCGGGACCGACCTGGACTTCACCACCCGTGCCGAGTGGGTGGTCGCCGCCGATCGCGACCCGCGGCTGGCGCCCGCGGTCGATCTGCTGGTCGACCTCGGGGACACCGTCTTCCGCCCGCAGGGGGACGTGGACGACGCCGCCCTGGGTGCGCGCGCCATCGACGTGGTGACGGCATGGCGTTGATCCAGTGGTGGGTGGGGGCCGCCGTCCTGGCGCTGGGCGTCGTGGTGGGCCTCCTCGCGTGGCTGCGTCCTCCGCGTGCGCCGAGTCACCCCGGCGTCCTCGTGGCCGCCTCCGAGCGCCTGCGTCGTCTCCCGTCGTGGAAGGAGGCCGTCCGCCGGGAGTCACGGAAGCGGCGACTCCTCGTCGCCGGGGTGGCGGTGGCGATCGCGGGGCTGGCGCTGCTCGGCTCGCGGTTCGTCATGGTGAACGAGGAGTCCGAGGCGATGCGGCAGCGCGATGTCGTGCTGTGCATGGACGTCTCCGGCTCGATGGTGCCCGTGGTGGAGGACATCGTGGACACCTACCGGGCGCTGGTCGGTGAGCTCACCGAGGAACGGATCGGCTTCGTGATGTTCGACGCGAACGCCGTGACCGGCTTCGCCCTGACCGACGACCACGAGGAAGTGGCCACGCGCCTCGCCGCGGCGCGAGAGGAGCTGCGGGGCGAGGACCCGGTCGCCGGGACCACCGCCCCGGCCTCGGGATCCTCCTTGGTCGGGGACGGTCTCGCGAGCTGCGTGCAGCACTTCGACCGGCCCGAGGAGGAGAGGGCGCGCACCCTCGTGCTGGCCACCGACAACCTGGTCTCCGGCGACTCGCTCTACACCCTCCAGGAAGCCACTGACCTCGCCGTCGAGCGCGACGTGATGGTCTTCGCCGTCACGCCGCGGGGGACCCAGGCGAACGCGGTGGCCGAGCTGCGGGGGCAGACCGCGCGCACCCACGGCGACGTCTTGTTGCTGAGCGCCGGGGAGCCGACCAACACCGCCGTCATCTCGCTGGCCGTCGCCAAGCAGGAACGAACGGTGCTCCTGGCCACGGCCCAGGAGCACAGCTTCGACGTCATCGCCCCCGGTGTCCTGATCACTCTGCTGGGACTCGGAGTGGTCACGGCCGCCGACAGGAGAAAGCCATGACCTGGCAACCGGACTGGTGGCTGGTGCTCGCGACGGGGGCCGCCGTGATGACCCTCGGTGTCCTCACGGCCGGGAGGTGGCGAGGCTCCTCGCGAGCCACGAGGGCGACAGATCTCCTGCGGATCGTGGTGGCACTGGGGTTGGTGCTCGTGGCGTTGCGCCCCTCGGGGCAGCACGAGCGCGACGTCCCGGTGGAGAACGCCGTCGACGTGGTGGTGATGCTGGACCGGACCGCCTCGATGGGGGCCACGGACCACACGGGTGGGCGCTCCCGCATGGAGGGCGCCAGCGAGGACCTGATCGAGGTCGTCGCCGGTGCCGCGGGCGCTCATGTCTCGGTGATCGTCTTCGACGACACCGCCCGCCTGCTCGTGCCGCCCACCACGGATGTGAGGAGCGTGGTCACGACCCTGGGCACCGTCGGATGGCGACCGTCGGCGAAGGCGACCGGCTCGGACGTCTCGGTCGGGGTGGGGCTGGCCCGCGAGACGTTGACGAAGCTCGCCGGCCAGCGGCCCGACAACGCCCGGGTGCTGATCTACGCCGGTGACGGCGAGCAGACCCAGGCGGCGGCGAGGGAGTCGCTCGCCCCGGTGGCCGACCTGGTCGACGAGGCGTGGGTGCTCGGCTACGGCACGAGGGACGGCGGGGTGATGCCGGTCGCGCCGGGCGCCTCCGACCTCGTGTCCTGGGACGGGGTGGAACAGCGCTCCGTGCTGGACGAGGGCACCCTGCGTGGGATGGCGGACGAGCTGCGCGGGTCCTACGTGCACCGCACCGGGGGAGAGGCCCTCCCCGACCTCGCCCGGCCGGCGGGATCCGCGGTGCGCGAGGTCGTGCCCGGGGCTGAGTACTACTGGCTGGTGGCCGTGGGGCTGGTCCCGCTCCTGCTGGGCCATCTGGTGGTGGCGGTGCGGCGCTGGCGCACCGTGAAGGAGGAGCAGTGAGGTTGGTAGGACGGTCCTCCGCACACGAGGTCCACACGCACGAGGGTCTCCTCGATCCGGTCCGGGCCAGGACACGACGACGGGTGCGCTGGACTGGTGGCGTGTGCGTCGCGTTGGCGATCGCGGCCGCGGCGTACCTGGCCGTCCTGGTCACGAGCGCCGTGGCCGGCGACCGGGCATGGCGGCAGGGTGACCACGCCGCGGCCGAGCGGTGGTTCCGGGTGGGGGACCGCATCGACGTCGTCGAGAGGTGGAAGGCGCCGTACGACGTCGGCGTCGCCGTCTACTCGCAGGGCAGGTGGCTGGAGGCGGCCGAGCTCTTCGCGCGGGCGCGCACCGACGTCCCGCAGCACTCGCTGTGCCGGGTGGCTCTCAACGAGGCACTCGCGCTGGAGGTCCTCGGTGACCACCTGGAGGAGGCCGACGACCCCGTGGGGGCGAAGGCACGCTGGGCCCAGGCTCAGCAGGTGCTGGCCGAGGCCGAGGGGTGCTCGGCAGACGACGCTGGAGCCGAGGACTCGGGCGCCGAGGAGGAGTCAAGCTCCGGGGAGAGCCCGGAGGAGCCTTCTCCGCCGGACACCGACGACGGTGACTCCGAGGGCGACCAGACGGATGAGGGGGACGGCGAGTCCGAGGGCGGGCAGACGGGCGATGGGGACGGCGAGTCCGAGGGCGAGGGACAGCCCTCGGAGGCCGACCAGCTGCAGGAGGCCACGCGGCGCCTGCAGGAGAAGCTGTCCGGAGCGCCGCGCGGCGAGCCGCAGCCGCAGCCGGAGCCCTCGCCCGAGGACAAGGCCGCCCAGCTCGAGGACCGGGTGGCCGGCGCAGCCCGGCGCCGGGCCGCCGAGCAGGACCAGTCGGCACCGGCGAAGGGCCAGACGTCCGACCGCCCGACATGGTGAGGGAACACAGCGGGCCTGCGATGCGGCATGACCGGCGTTCGGTCGCGCGCCCTGTCAGCCAGGATCGTGGGCGGTGGGCCTTCGTCCTGGTGGGTGTCGGGCCCTACCGCGAGGGCCTCACCACTGCCGAGCCTCAGGCGGTCCAGATCACGGGCACCAGCGCGACGGTCAGGACCAGGACGGTCAGGGTCAGCACCCACCCGAGCCGGGCGTAGTCGGTGAACCGGTAGCCGCCGGGGCCGTAGACCATCATGTTGGTCTGGTAGCCGATCGGCGACAGGAACGACGCCGAGGCGGACACCGCGACCGCGATCGCTGCGCCGCGGGGATCCAGCCCGGTGGCTCCTGCGGCGGAGACCGCGATCGGCAGCATCAGCAGCGCCGCCGCATTGTTCGTCACCAGCTCGGTGAGGATGATGGTGGCGAGCACCAGGCCGAGCAGCACCCCGTGGTCGCCGAAGCCCCAGAAGACGTCGACGAGGCCGGTGGCGATGGTCGCGGCCAGGCCCGAGGCCTGCATCGCGGCGGCGAGCCCGAACGCGGAGGCGATCACGACGATGACCTCGATGTCGATCGCCCGCCGCGCCTCCAGGGGCGACACGACGCGTGAGGCGACCAGCAGGATGGCGGCCACCAGCGATCCCTCGAGGATGGGGACGGTCTCGGTCGCGGCGAGCCCGACCACGCCCAGGAGCAGCGCGACCGGGATCCAGGCTCGCGAGGTCGCCGCCGGGGGAGTGCCGTCCAACGGAGCGACCAGCAGGAAGTCGGCGCGGTCGCGCCACCGCTCCCGGAAGCCGAGGTCGGACACCAGGATCAGGGTGTCGCCCACGTGGATGGTCTCCGTGCCGATCCTGCCCTCGAGCAGCTGCCCCGAGCGGTGGATGCCCAGCACGGCCGCCTGGTAGTTGGAGCGGAAGCCGACGTCCTTCAGGGTCCTGCCGACCAGGGGCGAGCGGGACCCGACGACGGCCTCGTAGTAGCCCACGGAGGGGTCGTCGAGGTCCAGGACGTGCTCCAGCTCCGCCGAGCGAAGGCCGCGCATCTCCTGGAGCTCGACGACCCTGTCGATCGGACCGGCGAAGTGCAGACGGTTGCCGCCGCGCAGCACGGTCTCGGGGCGGACCGGGGCGATCGTCGTGTCGCCTCGGTCCACCGACGCGAGAAAGAGTCCGGAGAGGTTGCGCAGCCTCGCCTCCTCCACGGTCTTCCCATCGATGGCACCTCCCGGCTCCACGATCATCTCCACGCTGAAGCGGCGACCCGCCTCCTCCATCTCGGCACGGGCCGAGCGGCGGTCGGGGAGGGCGCGAGGGGCCAGCACGATGACCGCGATCAAGCCGATGACCGCGATCGGCAGGCCCAGCCTGCCGATCTCGAAGAACCCGATCTCGCGCAGCTCCAAGGTCTCCATCTGGCCGGACACCACGAGGTTCGTCGACGTCCCGATCACGGTGATGAGCCCGCCGAGCACGGCGGCGAACGACACCGGCATCAGCACCTTGGAGACGGAGAGCCCGCGTCGGTTGGCCCACGCCGTCACCTGCGGGATGAGCATCGCCACGATGGGGGTGTTGTTGAGGAACGCCGAGGCACCGGCGGTCGGTACGAGCGTGCGGAGCAGGGGCAACCGGTACCGGCCACGCTCACCGAGCGTGCGCTGCATCACCGGCGTGAGGGCGCCGGTCTTCTCGATGCCCGCCGCCAGCACGTACAGCGCGGCGACGGTGATGGGCGCGGAGTTGGAGAACCCGGAGAACGCCGCATCCGCGTCGACCACGCCCAGGACCAGGACCGCGACGGCACCGCCGAAGACGACGACCGCCGGCGAGACCCGGCCACGCACCAGCAGAGCAAGGACGGCGAGGATCACTCCCAGAGTGATCCAGGCATCGGTCGTCATGTGGGGGCACTCCCGGGGGATCCGACCGGTGGAGGGCACCACCAGAACTGACGGGTCACCGTAGCGCCTGGCCGACGCGCGCCAGCCCGCGGCGTACCGCATCCCCTCGACGTCGTGTATCTTGATGTCAAGACATTCTGCTGGACGTCCGGGTGGCGACGGACGGGCCGCGAGTAAGGCGAACCTTGCTTTCCGGCCGGTCGCGCCGCGCGGCAAGATGGCAACGCTTAATTTCGCAACGTTCGACGAGGAGATGTTGGCTGTGGCCAGTCAGGACAGCTTCGGTGCCAAGAGCACCCTGGACGTGGACGGGAAGTCCTACGAGATCTTCCGTCTCGACGCGGTGAAGGGTGACGGCCTCGACGTCGACTCCCTCCCGTTCAGCCTCAAGGTCCTCCTGGAGAACCTGCTGCGCACCGAGGACGGCGCGGACATCACCGCCGACGACATCCGGGCGCTCGCCGGCTGGGACGAGACCGCCCAGCCCGACAAGGAGATCCAGTTCACGCCCGCGCGCGTGATCATGCAGGACTTCACCGGCGTGCCCTGCGTCGTGGACCTCGCCACCATGCGTGAGGCGATGGCCGACCTCGGCGGCGACCCGACCAAGATCAACCCCCTCGCGCCGGCCGAGATGGTCATCGACCACTCCGTCATCGCCGACGTCTTCGGCACCCCCGAGGCCTTCGAGCGCAACGTCGAGATCGAGTACGAGCGCAACCGCGAGCGCTACCAGTTCCTGCGCTGGGGCCAGGGCGCCTTCGACGACTTCAAGGTCGTCCCCCCGGGCACCGGCATCGTGCACCAGGTCAACATCGAGCACCTCGCTCGCGTGGTCATGGTCCGCGACGGCATCGCCTACCCCGACACCTGCGTCGGCACCGACTCCCACACCACGATGGTCAACGGCATCGGCGTGGTCGGCTGGGGCGTCGGCGGCATCGAGGCCGAGGCCGCCATGCTCGGCCAGCCGGTCTCCATGCTGATCCCGCGCGTCGTGGGCTTCAAGCTCTCCGGCGACCTGCCCGAGGGCTCGACCGCCACCGACCTCGTGCTCACGATCACCGAGATGCTGCGCAAGCACGGCGTCGTCGGCAAGTTCGTCGAGTTCTACGGCCCCGGCGTCTCCGCGCTGCCGCTGGCCAACCGCGCCACCATCGGCAACATGAGCCCGGAGTTCGGCTCCACGATCGCGGTCTTCCCGATCGACGAGGAGACCATCACCTACCTGCGCCTCACCGGCCGCTCCGAGGAGCAGCTCGCGCTCGTCGAGTCCTACGCCAAGGCCCAGGGCCTGTGGCACGACCCGGCCGCCGAGCCCCGCTACTCCGAGAAGCTCGAGCTCGACCTCTCCACCGTGGTCCCCTCGATCGCCGGCCCGAAGCGTCCCCAGGACCGCATCCAGGTCACCGACGCCAAGCAGTCGTTCCGCGCCTCGCTGCGCGACTACGTCGAGGGCGAGGAGGAGAACGGCTACGACGAGTCCGTCGCCGAGACCTTCCCGGCCTCCGACCCGGCGACCAGCAACGGTCACGGCGAGTCCGCCCCGCCGAGCGACCACCTCTCGGCCGCGCCGAAGGACCGAGGCCGCCGCAGCGACCCCGTCGAGGTCACCCTCGAGGACGGCACCACCTTCACCCTCGACCACGGTGCCGTGACGATCGCCTCGATCACCTCCTGCACCAACACCTCGAACCCCTCGGTGATGATCGGTGCGGCCCTGCTGGCCAAGAAGGCCGTGGAGAAGGGCCTCGTGCGCAAGCCGTGGGTCAAGACCACGCTCGCCCCCGGCTCGAAGGTCGTCAGCGACTACTACGAGAAGGCCGGCCTCACGCCGTACCTCGACAAGCTCGGGTTCAACCTGGTCGGCTACGGCTGCGTGACCTGCATCGGCAACTCGGGCCCGCTGATCCCCGAGGTCTCCGCCGCGGTCAACGAGAAGGACCTCGCGGTCGTCTCCGTGCTCTCGGGCAACCGCAACTTCGAGGGCCGGATCAACCCGGACATCAAGATGAACTACCTGGCCTCCCCGCCGCTGGTCGTCGCCTACGCGCTGGCCGGCTCGATGGACGTCGACCTGTTCAACGACTCGCTGGGCAAGGACTCCGAGGGCAACGACGTCTTCCTCAAGGACATCTGGCCCTCGCCGGCCGAGGTCGAGGAGACCATCCGCGGCGCCATCGACTCGGACATGTTCGACTCCTCCTACGCCGACGTCTTCGCCGGCGACGAGCGCTGGCGCTCGCTGCCCACCCCGGAGGGCAAGACCTTCGAGTGGGACCCGCAGTCGACCTACGTCCGCAAGCCCCCGTACTTCGACGGCATGCCCGACGAGCCGGCCCCGGTCACCGACATCACCGGCGCCCGCGTGCTGCTGAAGCTGGGCGACTCGGTCACCACCGACCACATCTCCCCGGCCGGTGCGATCAAGAAGGACTCCCCGGCGGGCCGCTACCTGGCCGAGAACGGCGTGGAGCAGCGTGACTTCAACTCCTACGGCTCGCGCCGTGGCAACCACGAGGTCATGATCCGCGGCACCTTCGCCAACATCCGCCTGCGCAACCAGCTGGCCCCGGGCACCGAGGGTGGCGTCACGCGCGACTTCACCGCCGGTGGCGAGGTCACCTCGGTCTACGAGGCCTCGGAGAACTACATCGCCGCGGGCATCCCGCTGGTCGTCCTCGCGGGCAAGGAGTACGGCTCCGGCTCCTCGCGCGACTGGGCCGCCAAGGGCACCTCGCTGCTGGGCGTCAAGGCCGTCATCGCCGAGTCCTACGAGCGCATCCACCGCTCGAACCTGATCGGCATGGGCGTCATCCCGCTGCAGTTCCCCGAGGGCCAGAACGCCGAGTCGCTGGGTCTCACCGGCGAGGAGGAGTTCTCCTTCACCGGCATCTCCGAGCTCAACGAGGGCCGCACGCCGAAGACCGTCAAGGTCAAGGCCGGCGACGTGGAGTTCGACGCGGTCGTCCGCATCGACACCCCCGGTGAGGCGAACTACTACCGCAACGGCGGCATCATGCAGTACGTCCTGCGCAACCTGCGCAAGGCCTGATCTGCCGGCTCCCTGCAGCCAGCCGGAGCCCCCGCACCACCGAGGACGGCCCGTCTCCCGCGAGGGAGGCGGGCCGTTCCGCATCTCCGGGCAGGTTTCTCGGCACCCGGACCCCTCCTTCCGGCCCCCTCGCGACGTGGGTGAGGGTGTGAGCGTCTCGAGGAGGACCCGATGAGCACCGAGCGGCCGGACGAGCGGTGGGGCACGCGGCTGCGCGACCTGGCCGAGGAGGCCCCGCGAGCGCTGCCAGACCCGGCGCTGTGGGACCGCGGGCGCCGCTACGCGCGCCTGCGCCGAGGCGGTACGGCGGCCGTCGCCGCGCTCGGCGTGCTCGCGGTGGTGGCGGTGGGCGCGGTGAGCTGGCAGCGCGCGGCGCCGCCGGCCCAGCTCGCTCCGGCGTCCGCCCCGGCGGCGATGCCGGACCGGCTGTACGACCCGAGCCCGTGGCTGACCGGCACCGAGGAGGAGGGGCCGCTCGGGCAGCTGGCCGCGATCATCCCCGCGGAGCGTGGGAGCTGGACGGGCAAGGAGACGGAGATCGTCGGCGTCTCGGCGACCACGGGGGAGTACCGCTTCCTGGACCTGCCGCGGCAGGCGGACGTGGGGGTCGCGCTCTCCCCTGACGGGCGGCACGTGGCGTACTGGGCGACCGGTGAGACGACGGAATCGCCCAACCTTCGGGACGGCGGCGCGCTGCCCCCGGCCGGGGTGGCGATCTACGACAGCGTCACCGGGCGGGTCGAACTGCACGACATTGCGACCGCGCACGGGTTGATGGCCTCCGACCTGGTCTGGGCCGACCTGTCGACCCTGCTGGTGAACTACGCCCAGTACCGGGGCGGGGAGGGGGACCCGGACATGGACCGCTCGTTGGGCCGGAACGTGCCGTGGCAGGTGCTGCGCCTGGGCGGCGAGCTGAGGGAGCTCGGCTCGCCGCTCGACGACGGCGACGTGTGGGGCGGCGGGGACGGGGTCGTGGTGATGAGTGGCTCCGGGCGGAACGTCGGCCGCTGGTTGGTCGACCCCGCACGGCCACGGCAGCCGCAGCGGCTGCGGCTGGACCGGGGTTCGTTCGTCCCTCCCCGCGTCAGCCCCGACCGTCGTCGCATCGCCGGGGTCCCGGGCAACCGGGCCCCGAACCGGCTCGCGGTCGCGGACCTGTCCGGGGACGGGCGCTCGGCCTTCGAGCCGGTGCCGGGCAGCAGACGCACGCTCGAGGTGATTGCCTGGAACGACGAGGAGCACGTCGTGGTGCTGCGCCACGACCGCGACGAGGTCGGGATGTACTACGTGACCGTCGTTGAGACCGCCGTCGAGTCGGGGGAGCAGCGGGACCTGGTGGTGGTCCCGCCGGACCTGGCCAACAGCCCGCAGTTCGCGCTCGACCTGCTCGGTGGCCCGATCGTCGAGGCGGTGGAGCCGCCGGACCCGATGGACCCCCGGGTGGTGGTCGGCCTCAGCGGCGGGGCCGTGGTCGCCGCCGGCGCCGGCATCCTCGTGTGGCGGCGACGTGTCCAGCCCTGACCGCGCCGGGTTCGAGGAGTTCGTGGCCGCCCGCCGCGGCGCGCTGCTGCGCACGGCGTACCTGCTGACCGGCGGGCACGAGGACGCCGAGGACCTCGTGCAGGTCGCGCTGGTCAAGGTGGTGCCGCACTGGCACCGGATCAGCGACCGCCCCGAGCCGTACGTGCGTCGGGTGCTGGCGCGCGAGAGCGTCTCGCGGTGGCGGCGCCGCCGGTGGCGCGAGGTCGGCGCCGCGGAGCCGCCCGAGGTCGCCGCTCCCGCGCACGACCTGGCCGAGCGGGAGATGCTGCGCCGGGCGCTGCTCTCGCTGGCCCCGCGGCAGCGTGCGGTCGTGGTGCTCCGCTACTACGAGGACCTCACCGAGCGCCAGACCGCCGAGACGCTGGGCATCTCCGTGGGCACCGTGAAGTCCCAGGCCCGCGACGGCCTGGCGCGGCTGCGCACGCTGGTGCCGGACCAACGCGGGGACCGCGCCGATACGCTGCGCCCATGATCGTCGCCTTCAGCATCAGCCCCTCCGTCGCCGATGAGACCGGAGGCGTCTCCGATGCGGTCGCCGCCGCCGTGCGTGTGGTGCGCGAGTCCGGCCTGCCGCACGAGACCAACGCGATGTTCACCAACATCGAGGGTGAGTGGGACGAGGTCATGGCCGTGGTGAAGCAGGCCGTCGACGTCGTCGCCGCGGTCTCCCCGCGGGTGGGCCTCGTCCTCAAGGCCGACATCCGCCCCGGCTACACCGGCCAGCTCGCGGCCAAGGTCGAGCGCGTCGAGCGGGCCCTCGAGGGCTGATGGCGCAGCAGCCGCCGTACCCGCCCGCCTTCCCGCCCCCGCCGTACCCGCCGCCCGGGCCGCCCGCAGGTGGCCCGCAGGCCGACCACCCGGCGGCGCAGCGGCGCCGCGAGGTGGCGGCGCTGGTCGTGGCCGTGGGCGTGGCGGTGCTGATGGTCGCGGTGGCCGCGCTCGTGCCGCTGGTGCTCGGGGAGGACGAGGAGCCGCCGAGCCTGGCCGCCGTGGTGGCGATGGACGAGCTGTCCACCGAGCACCGCATCGGCGACGTCGACTACGAGCAGTCACCGACGCTCGGCGGTCCGCACGACCCCGTGTGGCTGGCCTGTGGGGTCTACGACGACCCGGTGCGGGAGGAGAACGTCGCCCACGACCTCGAGCACGGCACGGTGTGGATCACCCACGACCCCGACCTGCCCGCATCAGACCTGGAGCGGCTCGCCGACCGACTGCCGGGGAACGGGATCATGTCGCCCTACCCGGGCCTGGACGCGCCCGTCGTGGTCACCGTGTGGGGCCGCCAGCTGCGCCTGGACGGTCCCGACGAACCCCGCCTGGACCTCTTCATCCGCACCTTCGGCGCCGGCGAGACCGCTCCCGAGCCGTTCGCGTCGTGCGCCGGCGGAGTGCCGGTCGCCGACCCCGGGCCGTACGACGGCAGTGGCGGCGGCTCCGAGGTCTGAGACGTGACCTGCGCCTCGCGGCCGTGGGTCCCGTGACACCGTCGTGCACCGGCGATGTCGGCTGAGTGAAACTCCGCGGTGCCAGGTTACGGCTCGGTGACCTGGAGCGGTCGGGGCCGGTTCCGCCCCTAGGTTGAGGACACGTCCTTACGGACGGCCGGGGACCGCCCCCGCCTCGTGCGGTCCCGTCCGGCCCGAGCCTCGTCCCCGCCCAGCCAAAGGGAGCCAGTCATGCGCGCCTCCACCCGCCCCCGCACCCGTCTCGCCGCCGCCGTCACGAGCGGCGTCCTCCTGCTGTCCGGAGCCTTCGTCGGCCAGTCCGCGGCGCAGGCCGCCGAGGCGATCGACCCCGACGACCTCCGCGCGCAGGTCGCCGCCCTCACCACGAAGGCGGACGCCGCCGAGCACCGGGCCGCGGCCGCCGCCACCCGCGCCACCCGCGCCGCCGCCAAGGCGGAGGTGCTCGTCGCACAGGCGACGGCCGCCCGCACGAAGGCCAAGCAGGCACGCACCCGCGCCGTCGCCGCGGCCGAGGACGGTCGTACGGCGCGGGCCGAGGTCCTGCGCCAGCTGGTCGCCGAGCACCGGGCGCGCGCCGAGCGCACCCGGGCGAAGGCCGTCGAGCTGCGCGCGAGCGCCAAGCAGGCGCGCGTCCGGGCGGGTGCCCAGCGGGCCCGTCACGCGCAACTGCTCGAGCGTGCCGCCGAGCTCAGCGCCCGCGCCGACGCGCTCGAGAACCGTGCCGCCAACGAGAGCCTGCTCGCCGAGACCCTCGCCGGGTGGAACATCCCGGGCGCCCAGGTCGTGCACACCAAGGCCGGCGTCTCCGACAGCTACACCTACGGCGTGCAGAGCACCGCGACCGGTGTCGAGGTCGACGAGCACTCGCTGTTCCAGGGCGCGTCGCTGACCAAGGTCGTCGCCTCCTACCTGTTCCTCAAGCGCGTCGACGAAGGCGTCATCGACCTCGACACCCCGCTGTGGGAGTACTTCGAGTCGCCGCGGACGGTCGAGAGCGACCTGGCCAAGAAGATCACGGCGCGGATGGTCCTCAACCACACCACCGGTCTGCCCAACTGGGTCAACGGTGCCGGGCGCGAGGACAACCAGCTGGTGCCGGCGTGGGAGCCGGGCACGAGGTTCGGCTACTCCGGCGAGGGCTTCTTCCTGCTCCAGCGCACCATCGAGCACCTCGACGGCCAGCCGCTCGCGCAGACGCTGGAGGAGGAGGTCTTCGCGCCCCTCGGCATGGCGGACACCACGCTGGCGACCCGTCCCGAGGACGCGCCGCGCACCACGGTGGGCCACGGCGCCGACGGCGCCCCGGTGGCGATGAGCAACTACGTCCCGGGCAACGCGGCGTACACCCTGCAGACGACGGCGCGCGACTACGACCGGTTCATCCAGCGCGCGCTGTTCGCCGGCGAGGGGCTCTCGGCCGAGACCCACGCGCTGTGGACCGAGGTCTCCTCCGACGCCCAGCGCGACGCCAACCCCGCCGACCGGTTCATCGACTGGGGCCTCGGCGTCGGCCTGCAGACCAGCGCGAAGGGCAAGGCGCTGTGGCACTGGGGCGACAACGGCTCGCGCCGGGCGTTCTTCCTCGCCTTCCCCGAGACCGGGGAGAGTGTCGTGATGTTCTTCAACAGCGTCAACGGGCAGAAGGCGGCCGGTTCCGTGCTGTCGCAGTTCCTCGGCCCGCAGGCCCACCACGCGGTGACCTGGGTCGGCTGACCGCCGGCTGGCCGCCACCCGGACCGGGTGGCGGTCAGCGTCGCGGGTGGAGCTCGGCCTGGAGCTGGGTCTCGCTGGGCCGGAAGCCGACGTGGCGGTAGATCCGGATCGCCGGGTAGTCGGGGTCGGCGACGATCACCAGGGTGTGCGCGCCGAGGTTGTCGAAGGCGTGGCGCCCGGCGTGGTGGACCAGGCTGCCGGCGAGGCCGCGCCGCCGGTGCTCAGGGTGGGTCTCGACGCTCTGGAAGCGCGCCAGGCCGTCACCGGTGCGGAAGATCCCGAGCCCGGACAGCATCTGCTCGCCGTCGAAGGCCCCGAACCAGTCGCCGTGGCCGCCGTCGGCCAGCCGCCGCTCGGCCGCGGCACGTCGTACGGCGAACTCCGCGAAGCCCGGACCCTCCTGCGGGTCGCTGCACGCGATCGCGAGCTCGACGCGTGCGGCCCAGTCGGCGTCGCCCTCGAGGCGACGCAGGACGGCGGTGGCGTTGCCGTGCCGGGGCTCGTGGACCTCGTCGGCGGTGAGCACCGTGCAGGTCTCGACCTGGTAGCCCGCCCGGGCGAGCGGCGTCAGCGCGTGGGAGTCGGCCTCGGGGTCGTCGATGCCGAAGGCGCGGTGCCCGGCGTCCGGGAAGGCCGCGTCGAAGATCTCGGCCCAGCGGGGGAGCTCGGCGCGGGTCGGCGCCCTGCGCAGCAGCACGAAGTTGCCCCACCGGAAGGTCGGGTTGGCCGGGGTGCGCACGACCACGTGGGTGTCGAGGTGCTCGACGGTGCTGCCCGAGGCGATGAGCAGGGCCAGGTCCGTGCGCCAGGCGCACGAGAGGATCTCCATGGCGGCAGTCTCTAGCATCGGGGCATGCACTCGGAGACGCGGACGTTCCGGACCGGTGACCGTGAGACGGTGCTCGACCTGACCGAGGACTGTGCCTCGTTCGCGGCCGGGCTCGGGGACGGGCTGCTGCACGTGTTCGTGCCGCACGCGACCGCGGGGATCGCGATCCTCGAGACCGGCGCCGGCAGCGACGACGACCTGCTCGCGGCGCTGGGCGACCTGCTGCCCGCCGACGACCGCTGGCGGCACCGCCACGGCAGCCGCGGGCACGGGCGCTCCCACGTGATGCCGGCGCTGGTGCCGCCCTACGCGACGGTGCCGGTGATCGACGGGCGGCTCGCGCTCGGCACCTGGCAGAGCGTGTGCCTGGTCGACCTCAACGTCGACAACCCCGAGCGGCAGGTGCGGTTCAGCTTCCTGGCCGGGTGAGGGTGTCGGCGGAGCCGAGGCGCCACACGGCGAGCCCGTGCAGGTCGTGCTCCTCGGCCAGCCGCACCCGCGCGGCGTAGGAGCGCCGGTCCGACCACCACAGCCGGGTGCCGTCGGAGAGCCGGGCGCTCCACTCGCCCGCCCGGGGACGCCAGCGGGCGACGGCGCCGTCGCGGCGCACCAGCCGTCGGGCGGCGGCGACGGTGAGGCTGCGCCCGGTGCCGGTGCGCGGCCAGGTGTAGCCGTAGCCCGCGACGCCGAGGTCGAGGCGCTCGGGCGGTACGACGCGCAGCGCCGTGCCGAGCGCGGCGCGCTGCCAGGGCAGCGCCCCGACGGGACCCGGGCCCGACCAGCCGGGTCCGTGCTGGTCGTAGGCCATCAGCTGCACCACGTCCACGACCCCGGCGAGCTCGCCGAGGCGGTAGCCGGCCCGGCGGTAGGCGCGCAGCGAGGTGCGCGCGGAGACGTCGACCGAGACGGTGCGCTCGGAGGGCATCCGGCGCTGCAGCGCGGCGGCCAGGCGCACCAGCCCGGGCGCGTCGGCGCGGCGCAGCCGCTCCAGGTCGAGGTTGACCCCGTCCCAGCCCTGGACGCGCACGACCCGGGCGAGCTGCCCCGCGACCCGGCGGATCCGGGGCGGGGAGGAGAGCAACCGGTGCGCGGCGCGGGGGTCGAAGTCCCCGAGGCGGTCGTTCCAGCCGCTGAGCAGCAGCTCGGCGCGCAGGCCGGCGCGGTGCGCGGCGGCGAGCAGGGCACGCGGCCGGGCGCCCGGCGTACCGACTCGGCCGCCGGAGGGGTGCAGCAGGCTGGCGACCACGGTGACGGTCGTGAGCCCCTCGGCGTTGCGGTCGACCACGCGCGGGGGCGTGCTCTCCAGGGCGTACCCGGTGACGGCCGGCTCCCAGTCGTCCCGCGCGTGCGCCGGGTGCGCCGGCACGGTCGTGACGGCGAGCGCCAGCGTGAGCGACAGGGCGGCGAGGCGGGCGGTCACGGTGCCAGCGTGGCACGCGGGGCCGATCCGGTGGGCCCCGGTGGGCCCCGGTGGGCCCCGGTGGGCCCCGGTGGGCAATGCGGGATCTTCACCGATGCGAAGGCGGCGCCGACGGGGAGACCCTCGAGGTCCACAACGCGCCACGCCGGAGCCGGCGGGGCGCCGATCCGCAGCCACCCACACCGAAGGGCCGACACCATGTCCACCGACGTCACCGTGACCAACAGTCCTGCTCGCAAGCGCTACGAGGCCCTCGCCGAGGGCGAGGCGCTCGCCGGCTTCCTCGACTACCAGGAGACCGGCGAGCTGGTGGTGCTGACCCACACCGAGGTCGACGGCGCGTTCGAGGGCCAGGGGGTCGGGGGCGCGCTGGCCCGCTTCGCGCTCGACGACATCCGCGAGCGCGAGCTGAAGGCGCTGGTGGTCTGCCCCTTCGTCCTCGGCTGGCTGCGCCGGCACCCGGAGTACCGGGACCTGCTCTTCAACGCGCCGCGTCGACCCGACGCCTCGGCGGCCCCTGCGGGCGAGCACAGCTGAGATGGCCGACTACGGACACCCCCTGCGCTTCGGCTCCTTCATCACGCCGGGCGCCGCCCCGCCCCAGCGAGGGGTCGAGCTGGCGGTCCTCAGCGAGGAGCTCGGCTACGACCTCGCGACCTTCCAGGACCACCCGTACCAGCCGTCGTTCCTCGACACCTGGACGCTGATGTCGTACGCCGCCGCCCGCACCGAGCGGATCCACCTCAGCGGCAACGTGCTCAACCTGCCGCTGCGCCCGCCGGCGGTGCTGGCGAAGTCGGTGGCGAGCCTCGACCTGCTCTCCGGCGGCCGGGTCGCGCTGGGCCTGGGCGCAGGAGGGTTCTGGGACGCGATCGAGGCGTACGGCGGGACCCGGCTCGCCCCCGGGGAGTCGGTGGACGCGCTGGCCGAGGCGATCGCGATCATCCGCGGCGTCTGGGACACCTCCGAGCGGTCGGTCCTCGCCGTCGACGGCGCCCACCACCGGGTCCACGGGGCCAAGCGCGGCCCCGCGCCGGCGCACGCCGTACCGATCTGGCTCGGGGCCCTCAAGCCGCGGATGCAGCGCCTGATCGGGCGGGCCGCCGACGGCTGGCTGCCCTCGATGCCCTACCTCCGGCCCGGTGACCTCGCGCGCGGGATGCGCGTGATCGACGACGCGGCCCGCGACGCCGGCCGGGACCCTGCCGAGGTGGTGCGGCTGCTCAACATCGCTCCCGGCACCGGCGCCGACGAGCTGGTGCGCCTGGCCGTCGAGGACGGCGTGAGCACGTTCATCGTGATGGGCGACGACGAGGCGGGGCTGCGGCGCTTCGCCACGCTCGCCGACGAGGTGCGCGACCGGGTCGCCGAGGCCCGCAGCGGCAGCTCCCGCTGACGCGCCTCGGCGAGTCGGCTCAGGCGAGGAAGGCGCGCAGTGCGCTGTTGACCTCCTCGGCGTGCGTCCACAGCAGCCCGTGGGGGGCGCCCTCGACCTCGACGTACTCCGCCTCGGGCAGCGCCTTGTGGAAGCGGCGCGCGGTGGCGTCGATGGGCAGGATGTTGTCGGCGGTGCCGTGCAGGATGAGCACCGGCTTTCCGCTCGCCCGGACCGCCTCGACGTCGGTGCGGAAGTCCTCGATCCACGACGACACGACCGCGTACGCCGCGACCGGCGCGCTGGAGACGGCGACCTGCCAGCTGGCGTCGACGGCCTCCTGGCTGATCCGGGAGCCGAGGTTGTCCTCGAGGTTGTAGAAGTCCGAGAAGAACTGGGTGAACCAGGCGTAGCGATCGCCCCTGGCGGCGGCCTCGATCCCGTCGAAGACCTCCTGCGGCACGCCGTCGGGGTTGTCCTCGCGGGCGGCGAGGAAGGGCTCCAGGGAGGCGAGGAAGGCGAGCTTCGCGACCCGGTCGTGCCCGTGGCGCGAGACGTAGCGAGCGAGCTCGCCGGTGCCCATCGAGAACCCCACCAGGACGACGTCGCGCAGGTCCAGGGTCTCCAGCAGGGTGTCCAGGTCGGCGGCGAAGGTGTCGTAGTCGTAGCCGGCCCCGACCTTCGAGGACTGGCCGAAGCCGCGGCGGTCGTAGGTGATGACGCGGTACCCGGAGGCGAGCAGCTCCCGGGTCTGGCGCTCCCAGCTGTGCCCGTTCAAGGGGTAGCCGTGGATGAGGACGACGGGCTGCCCCGTCCCGTGGTCCTCGTAGTAGAGCTCGACGGGGGTGCTGTTCTCGTTCCCGACGGTGATGTGTCCCATGATCTGCTTCCTCTCCTGGGGCGGGAACCCTCGTTCCCACCGACTGGTCCCGTTGCCGGGAGCCGTCTCGCCCGGGTGGTCGAGACGGTGGATCTAGGCGCAGCGCTTCTGAGGATGGCTGCTCGGGTCGCCGGGGGCCACCCCCGGCGAGCGCGCCGGAGACGACGCCTGCGCGGCTGCCAGCGCCGTGGACCGGAGCGCCGCGCTGAACTCCCGCGCGTCCTGGAACCGGTCCTCCCGGTCCTTGGCGAGGGCCTTCGCGAGCACGGCGTCGAGCGCGGAAGGCAGGTCGGGGCGGTGGGTGCTGGCCCGCGGGGGTTGTTCGTGGACGTGCTGGTAGGCGACGGCGACCGGGTCGTCACCGCTGAAGGGCGGCCGCCCGGTCACCAGCTCGTAGAGCAGGCAGCCCGCGGAGTAGAGGTCGCTGCGGGCGTCCGCGAGCTCACCGCGGGCCTGCTCGGGGGAGAGGTACACGGGCGTTCCGAGGAACGCCTGGACCTGGGTGACGGTCGCGGTCGGAGCGTCCACGCCGCGCGCGATCCCGAAGTCCACGACCTTGACCGCGCCCTGGGGGGTGATCATCACGTTGGCCGGCTTGATGTCGCGGTGGATGACGCCCGCCCGGTGGCTGGAGTCCAGCGCCGAGAGGAGGCCCAGCTGGTGCCGGATCGACACCGCGAGGGTGGGCCGCCCCTCGCGCAGCAGCTCCTTGAGCGACCGGCCGGCGACGTGTTCCATCACGATGAACGGGACGCGGATCCCGTCCGCCGAGCCGTCGTCGAACAGGTGCTGGCCGGTGTCGTGGACGGAGACGATCGCGGGATGGCTGAGGCCGGCCAGGGTCTGCGCCTCGCGCCGGAACCGGTGGCGGAGCTGGGGGTCCCTGGCCAGGTCCTCGCGCAGCACCTTGATGGCGACGGCGTGGCCCGAGTGCAGGTCCCGGCCGCGACGTACCTCGGCCATGCCGCCGCGGCCGATGACCTCGCCCACCAGGTAGCGCCCGTGCAGGACCCGGGGCAGGGGGCCCGGGAGCACGTCGGGCAGTGAGAGGCTCATCGGCTCGGTTCCCAGCGGAACAGCCGCGTGGCGAGCGCCGTCGCTGCGACGACCCACCCGAGCGCCGGCCCGAGCAGCCGCAGCGACTCGCCGAGCGACTCGCTGCCGCTCCAGGCCTGGGCGATCAGCTCGGTGGCCGCGCCCCCGGGCAGCACCCTCTTGAGCACGGTGAGGTCCTCGGTGCCGGTGAGCCCCACCCAGCTCGCCACCGCGATCACCAGCAGGCTCACCGGCAGCGTGGTCACCTGGGCGTGCTCCGGGGAGCTGGTGAGCCCCGCGGTAGCCAGGGCCAGGCCGACCATCATGGCGGTGATGGCGAGGACCGCCACCGCGAGGAGTGGCAGGCGCGCCGGACGGCTCGCGACGACCCCGAGCACGACCAGCATCGCCACGACCTGGAGCACGGCGATGGCGACCACCGGCGCGACCAGCCCGCTGAGGATGTCGCGGTCGCTGGCGGCGGTGGAGCGCAGGCGCTTGAGGAAGAGGTTCTGCCGGCGTGAGGCGAGGGTGGTGACGGCCGTGGTGTAGAGGCCGAAGGCCATCACCGTGAACACCACGATCGCCGCGATGTAGCCGGTCCCGGCGTTCTCGGAGAAGTCGTCGTGCCGGTAGAGGAACAGCGCGCCGACGGCGACCGGGATGATGAGTCCGGTGACCAGGACGAGGCGGTTGCGGAAGATCTGGGCGAGCTCGCTGCGTGCGATCACCAGCATGAGCGCGCCTCCTTTCGAGGTGACGGGTGGGTGGGGTCAGACGCGGCTGAGGGCACGGAAGACGTCGTCGAGGCGGGTGGGGCCGGCTTCCAGGCCGCGCAGCTCCACCCCGGTGTCGTGGGCCCAGCCGAGCAGCCGGTGCAGGTCGGACTGGAGGTTGAAGGTCTCGACGTGGAAGGCGCCGTTGAGCGCTCCGACGATCGGCGGCTCGGGCGCGCCGGGCGGCAGGGCGAAGGTGATCACCGAGGGCAGGGTCTGGGTCAGCTCGAGCACCGTGCCCTCGCGCCGCAGCGTCCCCTCGTGCATCAGCCCGATCCGGTCGGCGCGCTCCTGCGCCTCCTCCAGGTAGTGGGTGGTCAGCACGACGGTGGTCCCGTCCTCGCGGAGCCGGTCCACCGCGGACCACAGCGCGTCGCGGGACTGCACGTCCAGCCCGGTGGTGGGCTCGTCGAGGATGACCAGCTCGGGCCCGCCGTACACGACGGTGGCGAAGTCCAGGCGCCGCCTCTCCCCGCCGGACAGGTGCGCGACCCGGGTGCCCGCCTTGCGGGTCAGGCCGGCGACGCCGAGCACCCGGTCGACGTCGTCGCGCCGTCCGCTCAGCGCGCCGATCAGGCCCACGGACTCGCGCACGGTCAGGTCGGGGGAGAAGCCGCTCTCCTGGAGCATGATGCCCATCCGCGGCCGCACGGCGCGCCGGTCCTGCGGGCTCGCGCCGAAGATCCGCACCGTGCCGGACGCGGCCGGACGGTGGCCCTCGACGACCTCCAGGGTGGAGGTCTTGCCGGCGCCGTTGGTGCCGAGCAGGGCGTAGAGCTCGCCGCGCTCGACCCGGAACGACAGGTCGCGGACGGCGCGGACGTCGCCGTAGGTGACGTTCAGGTGGTCGACGGCGATGACAGGACTGGCGGACATGGAGGTTCCCCTTGCGTCGGGACTTGCGTCGGGACCCGGAGCGGGTGGTGTCCTCAGGCTCGCGGTGGAGGTGGTGTCGCCGCATCGGTGAGAGCCCCGTAGGTGCTCCTCGGTACCTACGGTGCTGCGCCTAGGTGGTCGCGCCTGCTGGACCGGGTCTGGCGGATGTCACCCGGATCGGGGAAAGTGACGCTCGCGCGGTCACCCGCCCGGTCCGGTCCGGAGCGTGGGGCCGGCGGAGGGAGGCCGAGATGACCGACCTTGTGGGCCGGCGCGCCGAGATCGCAGCCGTCGAGGACCTGCTCGCCGGGGCGCGCGCGGGGCGCAGCGGAGCCCTGGTGGTGCGCGGTGAGGCCGGCATCGGGAAGACAGCGGTGCTGGAGCACGCCCGGGACATCGGGCACCGACGGGGGTTCCGGGTCGAGTCCGTGGCCGGGGTGCAATCGGAGGCGCAGTTCGCCTTCGGCGGCCTGCACCAGCTGTGCGGACTGCTGCTGGACCGCCTGGAGGTGCTGCCCGAGCCGCAACAGGCGGCTCTCGAGGTCGCGTTCGGCCTGCGGGTCGGCCCCGCGCCGGACCGGTTCCTGGTCGGCCTGGCCGTCCTCAACCTGTTGGCCGAGGTCGCCGAGGAACGGGGCCTGCTGTGCCTGGTCGACGACGCGCAGTGGCTGGACCCGGCGTCCGCGCAGGTGCTGGCCTTCGTGTCGCGCCGGGTGGCAGCCGAACGGCTGGCGCTGGTGTTCACCGTACGGGACTGCGAGGAGGCCGACCTCCTCCCGTTCTCCGGGCTCCCTGACCTGCGGCTGTGCCCGCTCGGGGAGGGCGACGCCCGCGCGCTGCTGACCGCCGCCGTCCGGACACCCCTCGACGACGCCGTCCGGGACCGGGTCGTGGCCGAGGCGCGCGGCAACCCGCTGGCGCTCCTGGAGCTCCCTCGCAGTGCGCAACCGGCGAGGCTCGCCGGCGGGTTCGAGCTGCCCGACGCGCTCGACGTCCCGCACCGCATCGAGGCGAGCTTCCACCGTCGCTCCAGCAGCCTCCCGGCGGAGACGCAGCTGTTCCTCCTGGTCGCGGCGGCCGAGCCGACCGGCGAGGTGGCCCTGCTGTGCCGAGCGACGGAGGCGCTGGGCATCGCGAGCGACGCCCACGCTCCCGCTGAGGCGGCAGGCCTGCTGGAGCTCGGCACCCAGGTGCGGTTCCGCCACCCCCTGGTGCGCTCGGCGGTGTACCGGGCAGCCCACGCGGCCGATCGTCGCCGCGCTCACGGCGCACTGGCCGTCGCGACCGACCCGGAGGTCGACCCCGACCGCCGGGCCTGGCACCGTGCCCAGGCTGTGCTCGGGGTCGACGAGGCGGCCGCTGCCGACCTGGAACGCTCGGCCGCGCGAGCCCGGGCCCGCGGCGGGTCGGCCGCCGCTGCGGCCTTCCTGCATCGGGCCGTCGAGCTGACCCCCGACCCCGCCGACCGGGCCCGACGGGCGTTGGAGGCGGCGCAGGCCAAGCACGAGGCGGGTGCCTCCGACGTCGCCCTGGACCTGCTGGCCGCCGCGGCGACCGGCCCGGTGGACGACCTGCAGGCAGCCCGGATGGCGCTGCTGCGCGCCCAGATCGCGTTCCACACCACGCGCGGGGGCGACGTACCGGGCTTGCTGCTGGACGCCGCCGAGACGCTCGCGCCGCTGGACCCGGCGCTCGCCCGCGAGACCTACCTGCACGCGCTCGACGCGGCGACCCACGCCGGTCGGCTGGCTCGCGGACGCGGGTTGCCGGAGGCGGCGAAGGCCGCCCACCACGCCCCGCCGCCGTCGGGTCCGCCGGGGCCTGCGGACCTGCTGCTGGATGGCCTGGCCACCAGGTTCACCGACGGCTTCGAGGCGAGCGTCCCGACCTTGCAGCGAGCCCTCGCGGCGCTCGCCGACCGGGACTCCCCAGCGGGCGACGGCGATCGCCGCTGGCTCTGGCTGGCCTCCCACGTCGCGGCGATGCTGTGGGACGACGAGGCCCTCTACTCGGTGGCCTGCCGCGGGGTCCGCCTCGCCCGCGAGGCCGGCGCCCTGGCCACCCTCCCCGCCGCGCTCAACGGGGTGACCTACGTGCTGGTGCTGCGCGGGGAGGTCGCCCGGGCCGCCGAGCTGGCCGCCGAGGAGGCGGCGATCACGGAGGCGACGGGCGCCCCGCCGCTGCTCAACGCCCGCCTGATGCTCTCCGCCTGGGGCGGTCGGGAGCGGGAGACCGTGGAGCTCTACGCGACCATGGTCGAGGAGGCGACGGAGCGCGGCGAGAGCACCAAGATCGACCTCGCCCAGGCCATGCTTGCAACGCTCCACAACGGCCTGGGCAACTACCCGGACGCCCTCGCCGCGGCGATGCCGCCGTGTGAGCACGACGTGGCGTTCAGCAGCCTGGCCCTCCCCGAGCTCGTCGAAGCCGCGTCGCGTGCCGGACAGCCGGAGCGGGCCGCCGCCGCAGCCGACCTGCTCGATCGGCGGGCGCGTGCCAGCGCGACGCCGTACGGGTTGGGGCTGGCGGCATACGCCCGCGCCCTGGTCAGCTCCGGGCCCGCTGCCGAAAAGCACTATCGCGAGGCGATCGAGCGGCTCCGGGGCTGCCGGATCGCCGCCTACCTCGCCCGCGCCCACCTGGTCTACGGCGAGTGGCTGCGCCGCGAGCGCCGACGCCAGGAGGCCCGCGAGCACCTCCGCACCGCCCACGAGATGCTGAAGGCGATGGGAGCGGACGCGTTCGCCGAGCGCGCCGCCCGCGAGCTGCGTGCCACCGGCGAGCACCCGCGCAGCCGGACCGAGCAGCCGACCGACGCGCTCACCGCCCAGGAGCTGCACATCGCGCGGTTCGTGGCCACCGGGGCGACGTCCCGGGAGATCGGCGCGCAGCTGTTCCTCAGCCCGCGCACCATCGAGGCCCACCTGCGCAACATCTTCCGCAAGCTCGGCATCAGCTCGCGCCGCCAGCTCAAGGAGCTGTCGCTTCCCTGACCGGTCCGGGCGGCCTCGCGTGCCACGGCCGACTCAGTGGACGCCGGCGTGCACCCGCTCGGAGATGCGGCGCTCCAGGGCGTTGAAGTCGGGGGCGTTGACGTCCCGCTCGCCGGCGAGGTCGATCCGCACGATCTCGGCGACGTGGCCGGGTACGCCGTGGGAGGCGCCGCCGGCCATGACGACCACCCGGTCGGCGAGGTAGACCGCCTCCTCGATCGAGTGGGTCACGAAGACCACCGTGGTGCCGGTGTCGAGGTGGATGCGGCGCAGCTCGTGCTGCATCTGGGTGCGGGTGAGGGCGTCCAGCGCGCCGAACGGCTCGTCCATCAGCAGCACCGCCGGGTCGGTGGCCAGCACCCGCGCGATCGCGACCCGCTGCTGCATGCCACCGGACAGCTCGCCGGGGAACCGGTTCGCGAAGCGGGTCAGCCCGACCACCTCGATGAACTGCGCCGCGCGCTCCCGGCACACGCCGCGCGGCAGGCGCTGCTGGCGCAGGCCGTAGCGCACGTTCTCCGCCACGGTCAGCCACGGGAACAGTCCGTAGTCCTGGAAGACCACGCCGCGGTCCGGCCCGGGCCGGGTGACCGGCCGGCCGCCGACCTCCACGCGGCCACGGGTCTGGGACTCGAAGCCGGCGAGGATCCGCAGCAGCGTGCTCTTGCCGCAGCCGCTCGCGCCGACGACGGCGACGAACTCGCCGGCCCCGATCTCGAGGGACACCCCGGCGACGGCGTCGACACCGCCGGCGCCGGAGCCGCCGTACCGCTTGCCGAGGTCCTCGATCAGGACCCGGCCGACGTCGGCGGAGCGGGTGAGGTGGGAGAGGGGGCTGGTCGTCGTCATCAGGACCTCACGAGGGGACGGCGACCGAAGAGGCCGCGGAAGCCGTACAGAAGGATGCGGTCGGAGAGGAAGCCGGCCATGCCGATCACGATCATCCCGACCACGACGCGGTCGGTGCGGACCTGCTCGCGGGCCAGCGTGATCATCGAGCCCAGGCCCCACTCGATGCCGTTGCTCTCGCCGAGGACGAGGATCACCCAGGCCAGGCCGAGGCCGAGGCGGAGCCCGGCGACGATGCCGGGGGTGGCGGCCGGGACGACGACCTTGAGCAGGACCCCGAGCCGGCTGGTGCCGAGCATCTGGGCGGCCTCGACGAGGCGGTCCGGGACCTGCTGGACGGCCCCGAGGGTGTTGAGCAGGATCGGGAAGAACGCCGAGAGCGCGATCAGGAAGATCGTGGCCTGGCTGCCGAAGCCGATGATCAGCAGGACCAGCGGCACCCAGGCGGTGGCCGGGATCGGGCGGAACAGGTTGATCGCGGGGTCCAGCGCCGCGAGGACGAGCCGGTAGCGGCCCATCAGCACGCCGAGCGGGATGGCGATGGCGGCCGCGACACCGAACCCGGCGAGGACCCGGCCGGTGCTCGCCCACAGGTGCTGCCACAGCGTCGCGCTGAAGGCGTCGTCGTGGACGCCGCCGAAGGCGAAGTCCCACAGCAGGGTGGCCACGTCGGCGGGCGGTGGCAGGAAGCCCATCTTGATGTCGAAGACGAGCACCCAGCCGCCCCGGACGCCGAGGTCCCACAGCGCGACGATGAGCGCCAGCACCGAGATGCCGAGGAGGCCGCGGCCGGCCTTCGCGAGCCGAGCGGCGCCCGCCTCGCTCACGAGCCCGCTCCTGCGGAGTCGGCCGGCTCCTCGCGGGAGGCGAAGGAGGTGTCCACGAGGTCCTCGACGGCGGGGGCGGCGTCGATCATCTTGAGGCGGGCCATCTGGGTCGCGAGCGCCGCGATCTGCGTCTCGTAGGTGGGGGAGAGGTCGGCGCGCATCCAGAAGTTGTCCAGGGCGGTGGCGAAGACGTCCTCGTCCCCGCCGTACTGCTCGACCATCTCGGGCAGCCACTCGTCCTGGTGCTCGGCCATGTACGTCGTGGTGGCGGCGTGGGTGTCGACGACCTGCTGGACCAGGCCGGCGTCCTCCTCGACGGTCTCGCCGGTGGCGAGGAGGGCGATGTTGAGGCGGCCGATCTCGGTGGAGTACGGGTCGGCGATCGGGGTGCCGCCGGCGCCGATGGCCAGCGACACCCCGATCTCCGGGGCGGCGAACGCGTCGATCTGACCGGTGTTGAAGGCGTTGAAGAACTCCGGCGCGGCCAGGGAGACCAGCTGGAGGTCGGCCACGTCCACGCCCTCGCGCTCGAGGATCAGCCGCAGCGCGACGAGCTGGGCGCTGGACTCCAGGTAGCCGACCTTCTTGCCGACCAGGTCCTGCACCGAGTCGATGCCCGTGCCCCCGACGATGCCGCTGCCACCGTCGGCGGCGCCCGCGAGGATCTTGACGTCGCGTCCCGCCGCGGCGCCCGCGATGGTCGCGGTGATGCTGCCGACGGCGAAGTCGATGGACCCGCTGGCCAGGGCGTCGTTCAGCGCGGGCGCGGTGTCGAGCGCCACGACCTCGAAGTCGAGGTCGCCGTCGCTGTGCTCCTCGTAGAGGTACGGCGCGTAGAAGTGCGGCTGGCCGCGCAGCGTGCCGATCTTGATGGTGGTCGAGTCCTCGCCGTCCGGCTCCGCGCTGGTGCCGGTGGAGGTGCATGCGGCGAGGGACAGGGAGACAGCGAGGGCGGCGGCGAGGCCCGCGGCCCGACGTGGTGAGCGCATGCCTCATCGTGCGCAGCGATTGTTGCCGGACCGTGTGGCGTGCGTTGCGGGCGAGCACCCATCTGCGGCGCATGTGTTTCGGACGCCGACGGCTGCTCACCGACCCGGGACTGCTGGCCCAGTGGCTCGGCCGACTGCTACCTGGAGGCCGCCGCACTCGGTACGCCGCTGCCGCCGTCGATGTTCTGGCCGCTGCACGCCACCGTCGCGGCGTTGCACGGGGAGCCGACTGCGAGTGCGCCTGTGGCGGGAGGACAGCGTTCCCAGACCCGGGCGGTGAGTGTGAGACCTGTGTTCCCCTCCTTCTCAGCTCGAGGCGGCCAGTTCGGCGGCGGAGCGCAGGATGCAGAACTCGTTGCCCTCCGGGTCGCTCAGCACCACCCACCCGGAGCCGGGACCGTGCTTCCCACGCAGGTCCGTGACGACGGCGGCGCCGTGGGCGAGCAGCGTCTCGAGCTCCTCGTCGCGGGTGCCCGCACGCGGCCGCAGGTCGAGATGCAGCCGGTTCTTGCCCGCCTTCGGGTCGGGCACCTCGATGAAGAGCAGTTGGTGGCCGGTCTCCGGGTCGAGGATCATGCATTCCTCGTCCCCCTCCTGGTTCGGGTCGTCCTCGATGTCGACGTAGCCGAGCACCGGCTTCCACCACTCCGAGAGGGCATGGGCGTTCGCACAGTCAACGGTCGTGTGGGAGATGAAGGCGGTCATCGCGTCAGCGTCGCCATGCGTCGCGCCGAGCCCAAATCGTCGGGGCATGGGTGTGGCCCCGCCGGCTGGGTGCTGGCGGGATCCGGGGCGGTCGATCTACTCGTCGGGTGGGTGGGCGCAGACGAGCCGGGTCTCGCCGCTCTCTTTCACGAGGTGCAGGCCGTGGGGTGATCGCCAGAGGTAGGTGGCCGCGTCGGTGGTGTCGTAGGTCCACGCCGTGTGGGTCTTGGCCCGATGGTGTCGTCGGCAGAGCGGGGCGAGGTTGCAGCTGCACGTCGGCCCGCCGTCACCGTGGGCGGTGACGTGGTCGGTGTCGCAGCGGCGGGCTGGCCGCTCGCACCATGGGAACGCGCAGACCGGCTGGGTCAGGCGGGACTGCTCGACCAACCGGTCGGGGATCGCGTAGGCGTCGGTGTGGTGGTGGGCCTCGAGGTCGATGACCGGCTTGATCACGACCTGGGCGTCGCCGCTGCACCAGTGGCGGACCTGCTCGGTGGACACGATGGATCGGGTCTCGTCCACGTGTGCGATGCCAGCCTCGTTGCGGGAGATCGCGGCGTGCGAGAGGTGGACGTGGATGACGACCTGGCGGGGCTTCACCACCGATGCGGCGCCGTCGCCGGCTTCTGCCCGGAGGTCGAAGGCGAGCTGGCGTCGGGCGAGCTCGCCGGCGGCCATCGAGCGGCGTACGCCGAGGGACTCGGTCGACCCGAGGGTCGCGAGCTCCTCCGCGCCTTGGCGGATCGCGGTGTCGAGGTCGATCGCGTCGGCGAGGTCGAGGACGCCTTCGACGTGGACGGTGCCCTCGTGGGTCGCCTGGTCGGTGTGGAGGTCGAACCGACGTGCGTCTGCGGCTTCGCGGCGCTGCTTGTCGGCGCTCTCGGGGTCGAAGGTGACGCGGGCCTGGTCGACGAGGCGCTCGATCGCTGCCCAGCTGATCTTCCCGACGAAGGCGGCGAGCTGGCGGTCCACGAACTCCGCACCATCCAACGGCAGGGTGGTGGTCAGCTGCGCAAGGCGCCGCGCCTTCCAGAGCGGCACCCTGCCGGCGCGGACCAGCTTCCACGTGCGCTTCAGCCGGTGCGCCAGCTCGAGCGCGTCACCGACCAGCGCTCGGGCGGAGTCGGTCGACATGCCCAGGGCGGCGCCGAACTCCATGGGTGCGAACTCCGCCACCAGCGGTGCCCCCTCGCCCGCGAGCGGGACGGCAAGCTCGCCGAACACCAGTCCGGTCATCGGTGTCGCGTCGGCGACCGACTCCTCGGGGTGCATCGCCGCCCACACCAGCGCGGCCTCAAGGACGTCGATCTCCGCCCGCTGGGCGGCGGCCCTGCGGCGCTGTGCGAACGCCAGCACGGCGGCTGGGGTGTCGCAGTCGGGGAGTTCGGGGGAGGCCATGCCTCATCTTACTCGAACGTACGTTCGACGACAAGGAGTTTCTCCACCGGTTTTCCGGCGGCTCGGCGGTGGTCTCGACGAGCTCGACCGACGGCCCCCGCTCGGGCCGGCGGCACGGAACGGCCGGCACCGCCCCACTACATTCGGCGCCATGCGCCGATTCGCCTCAGTCCTTCTGATCGACCCAGCGGGCCGGCTGCTGTTGCAGGAGCGCGACGAGCACGCGCTGATCGACCCGGAGCGGTGGGGCCTGCCGGGCGGGCACGTCGACCCGGGGGAGCAGGTCGAGGCGGCGGCGTACCGCGAGCTGGCCGAGGAGACCGGCCTGGTCCTGGCGCCTCCGGCGCTGCGTGCCTGGCGCACGTTCGAGGTCTACCACCGCGCCTACGACTCCGTGGACGCCGTGCACGTCTACGTCGGCGCGACGGAGGCGGACGATGCCGACATCGTCGTCGGCGAGGGCCGCCGGATCGTGTTCGTGGAGCCGGCCCGGGCCCGTGAGCTGCCGCTCACCGCGTCGGCGAGCCGGATCGTTCCGGAGTTCCTGGACTCTGCGGAGTACGCCGGCCCGTGTGCGTGAGCCCGGCAACGGCCACGGCGAGGGGCGCGGCCCAGCGATCACGGCTCGCTCGTGGCCACCATCTATTGTGACGGGCATGGGTCTCCTCGAGTCGATCACGGGACCGCGCGATCTGCGCGGCCTCTCCGACGACCAGCTCTCGGCGCTGGCGACGGAGGTACGCGACCTCATGGTGCGGACCACCTCGCTCAGCGGTGGTCATCTCGGTCCCAACCTGGGCGTCGTCGAGCTGACGATCGCGATCCACCGGGTCTTCGACTCCCCGCACGACCGGGTGGTCCTCGACACCGGCCACCAGTCCTACGTGCACAAGCTGCTCACCGGGCGCGTCGGCGACTTCGCCGGGCTGCGCACCGAGGGCGGGCTGTCGGGCTACCCGAGCCAGGCCGAGTCCGAGCACGACCTGGTCGAGAACTCCCACGCCTCCACCGCGCTCAGCTACGCCGACGGCCTGGCCAAGGCCTACGCCATCCGTGGCGAGGGCCGCCACGTCGTCGCGGTCATCGGCGACGGTGCGCTCACCGGCGGCATGGCGTGGGAGGCGCTGAACAACATCGCCATCGCGCGCGACTCGCGTCTCGTGATCGTCGTCAACGACAACGGCCGCTCCTACACCCCGACCATCGGCGGGCTCGCCAACGCCCTCACCACGCTGCGCACGAACCCGCGCTACGAGCAGGTGCTCGACGCGGTGAAGAAGCGCCTCAACGCCGTGCCCGGCGTCGGACCCGCGACGTACGACGCGCTGCACGCGATGAAGAAGGGGCTCAAGGACGCCCTCGCCCCGCAGGGCCTCTTCGAGGACCTCGGCCTGAAGTACGTCGGCCCGGTCGACGGCCACGACCGCGCCGCCATGGAGCAGGCCCTGACCCAGGCCAAGCGCTTCGGCGGGCCGGTCATCGTGCACGCGATCACCCGCAAGGGCTTCGGCTACGACGCCGCGGAGCGCCACGAGGCCGACCAGTTCCACAGCCCCCAGCCCTTCGACATCGAGACCGGCGAGGAGCGCGCGCGGGGTCGGATCTGGACCGACGTCTTCGCTGAGGAGATGGTCCACCTCGGGCAGCGCCGCAAGGACGTCGTCGCGATCACCGCGGCGATGATGCACCCGGTCGGGCTCGACAAGTTCCAGGCTCGCTTCCCCGAGCGCACCTTCGACGTCGGCATCGCCGAGCAGCACGCCGCGACCTCCGCCGCGGGCCTCGCGATGGGCGGCCTGCACCCGGTGGTCGCCGTCTACGCCACCTTCCTCAACCGTGCCTTCGACCAGGTGCTGATGGACGTCGCGCTGCACCGCTGCGGCGTCACCTTCGTGCTCGACCGCGCCGGCGTGACCGGCGACGACGGCGCGAGCCACAACGGCATGTGGGACATGTCCTTCCTCCAGCTCGTGCCCGGGCTGCGCCTCGCCGCGCCGCGCGACGCCCAGCGGCTGCGCGAGCTCCTCGACGAGGCCGTCCTGGTCGACGACGCGCCGACGGTCGTGCGCTTCCCCAAGGGCCCGCCGCCCGCGGACATCGAGGCGGTCGGCAAGGCCGGCGGCTGCGACGTCCTGGTGCGCTCCGGGACCAAGGACGTGCTGGTCGTCGCCGTCGGCGCGATGGCCGAGACGGCCGTCGACGTCGCCGGGCGCCTGGTCGACCAGGGCATCGGCGTCACCGTCGTCGACCCGCGCTGGGTCAAGCCGGTCGATCCCGCGATCGTCGACCTCGCCCGCGAGCACCGCCTCGTGGTGAGCATCGAGGACAACGGCCGGGTCGGCGGTGTCGGCGCCACGATCCTGCAGACCCTCAACGATGCCGGCGTCTCCACGCCGTTCCGTCTCCACGGCATCCCCCAGGAGTTCCTCGCCCACGCCAAGCGGGCGGCGATCCTCGAGCGGGTCGGGCTGACCGCCCAGGCGATCGCCCGCGGCATCGTGGAGGACATGTCCACGCAGGCCGGCGCCTCGGGTGACACCATGACCTCGGCGGTCACGGATCGTTCACCTGTTGATGCCGACCGTCCCAGCTGAGCGACTCCGCACTCTCGCTCCTCTCCTGCTGCTGGTCCTCCTGATCGGGGGCCTGCTGCCGGCCTGCTCGCTGCTGGGCGACGACCGCGACGAGGCCGACCGGCCCGCCGCCGTGCCCCAGGACGTGGTCGCCGGGCTCACCGGCGTCCTGGAACGCCGTGCCGCCGCCGTACGACGCGGGGACCGGGCGGCCTTCCTGCGCCAGCTCGCCCAGCGCCCGAGGCTGCGCGAGCAGCAGCTGACCCGCTTCGAGAACCTGCGCCAGCTGCCGATCGCGGACTACCGCTACACCTTCGACCGGGCCGACCTGGTGCGCGAGGGGGACGCCTACTGGCTCACCGTCGAGCTCCACCTCCAGCTCGAGGGGTACGACGCGGTGCCGGTCGTCACCCGTGACCGGTTCCGCTTCGTCCCGGCCCGGGCCGGGCGCTACCGGCTCGCCTCGGTCTCCGACCCGGAGTGGGAGCGGCGTGCAGGGGTCCGCCCCGAGCCCTGGGACAGCGGACCGGTGGTGGTGCGCTCGGGCCACGGGGTGTTGGGCATCTTCGACGCGGACAGCGTGGCCGCCGCGCCGGACCTGATCGCCTCGGTCGAGGACGGCATCCTCGACGTCTCCGCGCACGTGCCCTACGGCTGGTCGCGCACGGTCGTGGTCTACGCGCTGTCCGGCGAGGAGTTCCTGCGCGCGCTGCCGCGCCCGGGCGGCGGGGGGCTGGGCGACCTCGACGGGCTGGCCTTCCCGGTGGCGGCCGCCCCGGACGACCCCACCCTCGCCGCGACCCGGTTCGTGCTGCACCCGCGGATGCTCCTCGCCGCCGGCGCGGAGCGCGACCGGCTGGTGCGCCACGAGATCACCCACGTGGCCGTGGCGGAGCGCGACGACGCCGCACCCGTCTGGCTCAGCGAGGGGATCGCGGAGTACGTCTCCGTGCAGCCGATGCCGCTCGAGGAGCGTCGGCTGGTGACCGCGGCGGTGGGCGCCGCGCATGCCGGGTTCCGGTGGCTGCCGCGCGACGAGGACTTCAACGGCGCCGACTCGGCTCTGAGCTACGCGCTGTCGTGGTGGGCCGTCGAGGCGCTCGCCCGACGGCACGGCCCGGACGCGCCGTTCGCGCTGCTGGACGCCGCCGGGCAGGACGGGACCCCGATGCCGCGGCTCCTCGCGCGCATGTTCGACACCACGCCGCGCGAGCTCGCCGCGGAGGCGGCCCGGCTGATCCGCACGACGTACTCCTGAGAGGTGCCCCACACGGCTTCTCCAGGGCGTCGGGTGTGGTGGGCAGGCCCCGAGCGGGGTATCAAGGACCGGTGAGCCTCTTCCGCACGAAGTCGATCGAGCAGTCGATCCAGGACACCGACGACCCCGACACCAAGCTCCGAAAAGACCTCGGGGCGCTCGACCTCGTCGTCTTCGGCGTCGGCGTGGTCGTCGGCGCGGGGATCTTCGTGCTCACCGGCCAGGTCGCCGCCACCAACTCCGGCCCGGCCCTCGCCCTCTCGTTCCTCATCGCCGCGGTCGCGTGCGGCCTCGCCGCGCTGTGCTACGCCGAGTTCGCCTCGACGGTGCCGGTCGCCGGCAGTGCGTACACCTTCAGCTATGCGACGTTCGGTGAGTTCATCGCCTGGATCATCGGCTGGGACCTGGCGCTGGAGTTCACCATCGGCGCCTCCGCGCTGTCGGTGAGCTTCTCGGGCTACCTCCAGAACATCCTGGACGGTACGCCGTTCGAGGTCCCGCGCGAGCTGGGCTCCGCGGCCGAGGGGTGGGTCGACCTCCCCGCGATCGTGCTCGCCCTGCTGGTGATGGGGCTGCTGATGCGCGGCACCAAGCTGTCCAGCCGGGTCAACCAGATCGTCGTGGCGATCAAGCTCGCCGTCGTCGCGGTCGTCATCGTCGTCGGCATCTCGCTGGTCGACGTGGACAACTGGATCCCGTTCATCCCGCCGTCGGAGCCGACGCCGGCGTCGGAGGGCGGCTTCCTGCAGCTCCCGCTGATCACGAGCCTGCTCGGGATCGAGCCGGCGGTCTTCGGCATCGGCGGCGTGATCGCCGGCGCCTCGATCGTGTTCTTCGCCTTCATCGGCTTCGACGTGGTCGCGACGACCGCGGAGGAGGCGCGCAACCCCAAGCGTGACGTTCCGATCGGCATCCTGGGCTCCCTGGCCATCGTCGCGGTGCTGTACGCCGCGGTCGCGCTGGTCGTCACCGGCGTGCAGGACTACCGCGAGATCGACCCCGACGACACTGCGCCGCTGGCGACGGCCTTCGACGCGGCGGGGGTCTCCTGGATGGGCGACCTGATCTCGGTGGGTGCCTGCATCGGACTGATCGTGGTCGCGATGATCCTGATGCTCGGCCAGAGCCGCATCGCCTTCGCCATGGCTCGCGACGGCCTGCTGCCGCGCAAGCTCGCCCAGGTGCACCCCACGTACGGCACCCCGCACCGGATCACGCTGATCACCGGCCTCGCGGTTGCCGCCATCGCCGGTTTCGTCGACCTGGCGACGCTGGCCTCGCTGGTCAACATCGGCACCCTGTTCGCGTTCATCCTGGTCAGCATCGGCGTGGTGATCCTGCGCCGCACGCGCCCGGACCTGCCGCGGGCCTTCCGCACGCCGGTCGCGCCCCTGGTCGCGGTGCTGGCCACCCTGCTGTGCTTCTACCTGATGCTCAACCTGCAGGGCGAGACCTGGGTGCGGTTCGGGGTCTGGATGGCGCTGGGCGTGGTCATGTACTTCGTCTACGGCCGCCGCCACAGCCGGCTCGGCCTGCGCGAGGCGGAGGCCGCCCGCAACGAGGCCGCGGCGGCGAAGGACTGACGGCGGCGCAGGGGGTCGACGGGCGCGGTCGCCGGGTCGCCACGTGGGCGCGCTCTGGGGGATCTGAGCGGGCGGGGAGCCCGCCGGCTCACGCCGTACCGGCCCGTCCCGTTAGAATGACGGGCTGTTGCCCGGCCACTGGCCGAGAGACATCCGATCCGGCGAGACGAAGGCTGACAACGCGCGCATGGCTACGACCAACGACCTGAAGAACGGCATGGTTCTCAACATCGACGGGCAGCTCTGGGCCGTCGTGGAGTTCCAGCACGTCAAGCCCGGCAAGGGCCCGGCGTTCGTGCGTACGAAGCTCAAGAACGTCGAGTCCGGCAAGACCGTCGACAAGACCTTCAACGCGGGCACCAAGGTCGAGACCGCGAACGTCGACAAGCGGACCATGCAGTACCTCTACAACGACGGCACGTCGTACGTCTTCATGGACATCCAGAGCTACGACCAGCTCGAGATCGCCCCCGAGGTCGTCGGCAAGGCCAGCGACTTCCTCCTGGAGAACCAGGAGGCGATCGTCGCCACCAACGACGGCCGCGTACTGTACGTCGAGCTCCCGGCCTCGGTCGAGCTCGAGGTCACCTACACCGAGCCCGGCATGCAGGGCGACCGCTCCACCGGCGGCACCAAGCCCGCGACGGTCGAGACCGGCGCCACCGTGCAGGTCCCGCTGTTCATCACCACCGGCGAGAAGATCAAGGTCGACACCCGCGACTCCTCCTACCTGGGGCGTGTCACCAGCTGATGGCTGCTCGCTCCAAGGCCCGCAAGCGGGCGCTCGACATCCTCTACGCCTCCGACATGCGGGGCGAGTCGCCGAACGATGCGCTCGACCGCGCGATCGCGGACGGCGAGGCTCCGACGAACCCCTACACCGTGACCCTGGTGCGGGGCGTGATCGAGCACCAGGAGCGCATCGACGCCCTGCTCTCGGAGTACTCCGAGGGCTGGACGCTGGGGCGGATGCCGGCCGTCGACCGCAACGTGCTGCGCCTGGGCCTCTTCGAGCTGCTCTACGCCGACGACGTCCCCGACGCCGTCGCGGTCTCCGAGGCGATGGCGCTGGTCCGCGACCTCTCGACCGACGAGTCGCCGCAGTTCGTCAACGGCGTGCTCGGCAACCTGATGCGCAAGAAGTCCGAGCTCTGAGAGCTCACCTCGTCATCACCTGACGCCCCCGGCTCCTCGAGCCGGGGGCGTCGTCGTGTCCGGAGGGTCCACACCACCTGAGCGGGTGTCGGCCGACACCTCGGTCGAGGGCGGGTCGAAGGCGGTCGCGGGGCGGCAACGGTTGCTCTCCCACGGTGGCCGACGCGGTCGACGGTCGCGGCCACGTGCTGCACGAGAAGGACACCCGCTGGTACGCACTGCGCTGGCCGCAGCGGTCGTCGCCGGTCGTGAGCTGCGTCCCCTGACCCGGGGCCACGCGTGCCGGTGCCCCGCCAGCGGGGTGCTGCCGGGGTCCGGGGCGGTCGATCTACTCGTCGGGCGGGTGGGCGGTGACGAGTCGAGTGGTGCCGTGGTCCTTGACCAGGTGGAGCCCGTGGGGTGAGCGCCAGAGGTAGGTCGCGGCGTCGGTGGTGTCGTAGGTCCAGGCGGTGTGGGTCTAGGCCCGGTGATGTCGGCGGCACAGCGGTGCGAGGTTGCAGCTGCACGTAGGTCCGCCGTCGCCGTGGGCGGCGACGTGGTCGGTGTCGCAGCGCCGGGCGGGTCGTTCGCACCACGGGAAGGCGCACACCGGTTGGGCGAGACGGGCCTGCTCGGTGAGTCGGTCGGGGACGGCGTAGGCGTCGGTGTGGTGGTGGGCGTCGAGGTCGATGACCGGCTTGATCGTCACCGCCGTGTCGGTGTTGGCGCACCACTCGCGGACCTGCTCGGTCGACAGGATGGACCGGGTCTCCTCCACGTGGGCGGTGCCGGCCTCGTCGCGGGAGATGGCGGCGTCGGAGAGGTGGACGTGGATGACCACCTGCCGCGGCTTCACCACCGACGCGGCGCCGTCGCGGGTCTCGCCCGCAGGTCGAACGCCAGTTGCCGCCGGGCGAGCTCACCGGCGGCCATGGAGCGGCGCACGTCCACCGACTCGGTGGCCCCGAGCGCTGCGAGTTCTTCGGCGCCCTGGCGGATCGCGGTGTCGAGGTCGAGGGCGTCGGCGAGGTCGAGGACCCCTTCGACGTGGACGGTGCCGTCGTGGGTGGCCTCGCGGGTGTGCACGTCGAAGCGACGCCCGTCAGCCGCGGCGAGGCGGTCCTTCTCCGCGGCCTCGGGGTCGAACATCACGCGGGCCTGGTCGACGAGCCGCTCGATCGCAGCCCAGCCGATCCTGCCGACGAAGGCGGCGAGCTGGCGGTCGACGAAGTCCGCACCGTCCAGCGGCAGGGTGGTGGTCAGCTGGGCGAGTCGGCGGGCCTTCCAGAGCGGGACCTGGCCGGCGCGGACCAGCTTCCAGGTGCGCGTGAGCCGGTGCGCGAGCTCGAGGGCGTCACCGACGAGCGCCCGGGCGGAGTCGGTGGACATGCCGAGAGCGGCGCCGAACTCGATCGGGGCGAACTCCGCCACCAGCGGCGCCCCCTCGCCAGCCAGCGGCACCGCGAGCTCGCCGAACACCAACCCGTTGGTCGAGCCGGCCCCGTCGGTTGAGCCTGTCGAGACCGACTCCTCGGGGTGCATGGACGCCCACACCAGAGCGGCCTCCAGGACGCCGATCTCCGCCCGCTGGGCGGCGGCCCGGCGGCGCTGTGCGAACGCCAGCACGGCGGCTGGGGTGTCGCAGTCGGGGAGCTCGGAGTCGGCCATGCCTCATCCTGCTCGAACGTGCGTTCGAAACGAAGAGGGAGAACGGTTCCTCAAGGTAAAGACTTCGGGCCGCGCGCCGCCGTCGGGGTGGCAGTGTCTCGACAATCTCGACCAACGATCCGCGCGGGTAGGTCAGGTGTGGTCGCCGAGGATCTTGTCGCGCACGAGGCGGCGCATGACCTTGCCGATCTGGGAGCGGGGGAGCTCCTCGAGGACGTGCACCGAGCGCGGGAGGGCGTAGCGGGGCAGGCGCTGCTCGGCGTAGCGGCGCAGCTCCTCGATGGTGGGCGGGGTGGTGCCCGGCTCGAGCACCAGGGCGACCGCGACCTGCTCGTCGTCGCCGTCGGGCAGGCCCACGGTGGCGACGTCGACGACGCCGTTCATCCCGCGCAGGTGGTCCTCGACCTGCGAGGGGTACACCTTGAAGCCGCCGACGATGATCATCTCCTTGACCCTGTCCACCAGGGTCACCCACCCGTCGGCGTCGACGCGGACCACGTCGCCGGTGCGCAGCCAGCCGTCGTCCATCAGCTGCTCCGCGGTCTCCTCGGGGCGGTTCCAGTAGCCGTCGAAGACCTGCGGCCCGCGCACGAGCAGCTCGCCGCGGCGGCTGCCGTCCTCGGCGACCTCGGCCTCACGTAGCGGGTCGTCCTGGTCGACCACGCGCATCTCGGTGTTCGGGAACGGCACGCCCAGGGTCCCGGGCCGCCGGGCGTGCGAGACCGGGTTGCCCAGCGCGATCGGGGCGCACTCGGTCATGCCGTAGCCCTCGATCAACAGGCCGCCGGTCGCGGCCTCCCAGCGGTCCACGGTGCGCTGCGGGATCGGCATCGCACCGGCGAACCCGAGGCGGAAGGAGCGCAGCCCGTCGGCCGGCGGCTTCTTCGCGGCCTCCAGGGCGTCGACGATGCGGTCGAACATCGGCGCCACGCCGGCGATGAAGGTGCCGGGGCGCCGGCCCTGGGCGTCGATGACCGCGGCGGGGTCGAAGTTCGGGAACGCCACGAGCGTCGCGCCGAGGTGGCCGGGCAGCGTGAGGCAGAAGGTCAGGCCGAAGGCGTGGAAGAACGGCAGCACGCCGTACACCGTCTCGGTGCCCTCGCCGAAGCGGGCCCAGGCCTGCCCGTGCACGATGTTCGCGACCAGGTTGCGGTGGGTCAGGCGCGCGGCCTTGGGGGTGCCGGTGGTGCCGCCGGTGTACTGCAGCAGGGCGAGGGAGTCGCCCGCCGGCCGCTCGGTGCCGGTGTGCTCCGCGGCCCGGGCGAGCAGGGCGTGCCAGTCCTGGACCCCGGCGGGCACCGGGCCGCCGAGGGCGCGGGCCTTCGCGCGCGCGGCCGGCACCGGCAGGCGGAGCAGGAACCGGGAGAGGCCCGGCAGGTCCTTGGCCACGTCGACGCTGACCACGGTGCGCAGCGTGGTGTCGGCCCGCGCGGTCGCGACGTTGACCAGCGCGTGGCGGAAGACCAGCGCGACGCCGGCACCGCTGTCGGCGAGCAGCCCCTGCAGTTCGGCCGCGGTGTAGGTCGGGTTGAGCTCCACGACCACGGCGCCCAGGCGCAGCGTGGCGTGGAAGGCGATCACGTGGGCGGTGCAGTTGGGCAGCACCAGCGCGACCCGCTCGCCGGGGCCCACGCCGAGGTCGGCCAGCACCGTCATCGCGCGGCGGATCGCGGCGTCGAGTTCGGCGTACGTCGTCGTCGCGCCGAGGAAGTCGACCGCGACCCGGTCGGGCCAGCGCTGGGCCGCGCGCTCGAGCGCCGCGGTCACGGGGTCGTCGGGGATGTCCAGCACTGCCGGTACCCCTGCGGGGTAGTGGGTCAACCAGGGGCGCTCGTCATGGATGTCCATCAAGGACAAGTGTGCCTCTCCCCACGGCCCGGGTGCAGCACCAGTCGATCGGGTAATGCCCGATCATGACGCGTATCACGGACCGGGCCGAGCAGATCGGCGAACGGGCACACGGCAGCGACTGGCTCGACCACGCGGTGCGGGCGGGGCTGGTGGCCTACGGCCTGGTGCACCTGATGATCGGCTGGCTGGCCCTCCAGCTGGCCTTCGGCGACCGGGAGGGGGAGACCTCCACCACCGGCGCCCTGCAGGAGCTCGCCCAGCAGCCCTTCGGCAGCGTGCTGGTCTGGCTGGTGGCGCTCGGCCTTGCCCTGCTCGTCGTGTGGCGCCTGCTCGAGGCCTTCGCTGGCCACCAGGACGAGGACGACGACGACCGCTGGAAGAAGCAGGCCTCCTCGGTCCTCAAGGCGGTCGTGTACGCCGCGCTGTCGATCAGCGCCATCCGCGTCGCGACCAGCTCGGGCGACTCCGGCGGCGGCAAGGGCGGCGGCAAGGGGTCCGGCGGCTCCGGCGGGGAGACCACGACGCTCACCGCCGAGGTGATGTCGTGGCCCGGCGGCCAGCTGCTCATCGGCGCGGTCGGCCTCGCGATCATCGGCTACGGCCTGCACCACCTGTGGCGCGCCTGGACCGACGACTACCGCGAGGAGCTCGACGCCGAGGGCCGCAGCGGCGACACCGGCACGGCGTACCTCTGGTTCGGCAAGATCGGGTACGCCGCCAAGGGCCTCGCGGTCGGGCTGGTCGGCGCGCTCTTCGTGTACGCCGCCGCGACCCACGACGCCGGCCGCACCGGCGGCCTCGACGAGGCGCTGCGCGAGGTGCTGGACCAGCCGTTCGGCCAGTTCCTGCTGGGCGTGATCGGCGTCGGGATCGGCTGCTACGGGCTGTTCGCCTTCGCCCGGGCCCGCCACCTGTCCCGGTGACGTCCCGGCTCTCCTCTGGCACGCTGGGCCGATGAGCGAGCAGCAGGCCGGGTCCGGCAAGTCCGAGCAGGTCGACGTCGTCGTCATCGGGCTGGGCCCCGGCGGCGAGTACACCGCGCAGAAGCTGGCCGAGGCGGGCCTCTCCGTCGTGGGCGTCGAGCGCGACCTCGTGGGCGGGGAGTGCCCGTTCCACGGGTGCATCCCCTCGAAGATGATGATCCGCGCCGCCGACGCGCTCGCCGAGGCCCGACGCGCCACCACGCTCGCGGGCGCCGTCGAGGTGACCCCCGACTGGAGCCTGGTGGCCGAGCGGGTGGATCGGCAGGCCACCAGCCACTGGGACGACTCCTCCCACGTCACCCGCCTCGAGGACGCCGGGGTGCGGGTCGTGCGCGGCCAGGGCCGCCTCGACGGTCCCGGCCGGGTCGTGGTCGAGGAGCGCGACGGCCACACCCGCACCTTCGTCGCCTCGCGCGGCGTCGTGCTCAACACCGGCACCGCCCCGGCCGTGCCCCCGGTCGAGGGGCTGGCGGACACGCCGTACTGGACCAACCGCGAGGTCATGCACCTCACCGAGCTGCCGCGCAGCCTCGCCGTGCTCGGCGGCGGGCCGATCGGGGCGGAGCTCGCGCAGGCGCTGGCGCGCTTCGGGGTCGAGGTCACGGTCCTCGAGATGGCGCCGCGGATCCTCGGGCCGGTCGAGCCCGAGGCGAGCGCCGTGATCACCGACGTCTTCGAGCGCGAGGGCATCACCGTGCTGACCGGGGTGGAGGTCCGCCGGGTGAGCCACGACCACGACACCTTCCGCATCGAGACCGACGGCCCCGTCGTCGAGGCCGACCGGCTGCTGGTGGCCGCGGGACGGCGCCTGCACCTGCACGGGCTCGGACTGGAGACCGTGGGCCTGGACCCCGACGTCCGCGCGCTCGCCACCGACGACCGGCAGCGGGCCGGGGAGCGGCTGTGGGCGGTCGGCGACATCACCGGCAAGGGCCAGTTCACCCACGTCTCGATGTACCAGGGCGAGATCGTGGTCGACGACGTCCTCGGCCGCGACGGGCGCCGCGCGGACTACCGGGCACTGTCGTGGGTGACCTTCACCGACCCCGAGGTCGCCGCGGTCGGCATGAGCGAGCGACAGGCCCGCGAGGCCGGGCTGACGGTGCGCGTGGGCCACGCGGACATCCCCGAGTCCAGCCGCGGCTGGATCCACCAGGCCGGCAACGAGGGCATCGTCAAGGTCGTCGCCGACGCCGACCGCGGGATCCTGGTCGGCGCCACCGTCGTCTCGCCGGCAGGCGGTGAGGTGATCGGGCTGCTCGCCACCGCGATCCACGCCGAGGTGCCGGTCTCCACCCTGCGCGGCATGCACTTCGCCTACCCGACCTTCCACCGCACGATCGAGTCGGCGCTGGACGACCTGGGCGACCTCGGGAGCGAGTGACCCGGCCCCGGCTGGCACCGCTCGGTAGCGTCATGCACATGCGCGCTGTGGTCTACCGGGAAACCGGCCCCTCCTCCGTCCTCTCCGTCGTCGAGCGCGAGCTCCCCGAGCCCGGCCCGGGGGAGGTCCGGATCCGCCTGGTGCGCTCCGGGGTGAACCCCACCGACTGGAAGTTCCGCACCACCACGATGAACGGCCAGGACGAGGTGACGCCGGGCCAGGACGGCGCCGGTGTGGTCGACGCGGTCGGCCCCGGCGTGGAGGGCTTCGGCATCGGCGACCGGGTCTGGACGATGCTCGCCCAGCACGGGCGCGCGTACGGAACTGCGGCGGAGCAGACCGTCCAACCGGTCGACAACGTCGTGCACCTGCCCTCCGGCGCCTCCTACGACCTCGGGGCCAGCCTCGGGGTGCCGGCGGTGACCGCCCACCGGGCGCTGACCTGCGCGTGGGGCGGTCCGCGCCGGCTCGGCCCGGGCGCGCTCGCGGGGCGCACGGTGCTCGTCGCCGGGGGAGCGGGGGCGGTCGGCAACGCCGCGATCCAGCTCGCCCGCTGGTCCGACGCCACCGTGATCGCCACCGTCAGCAGCCCCGAGAAGGCCGCGCTGGCGATGGCGGCCGGCGCCGACCACACCGTCGACTACACCGAGGGCGACACCGCCCGCCGGGTGCTCGCCCTCGCCCCCGACGGCGTCGACCAGGTCGTGGAGGTGGCCCCGGCGGTCAACATCGACCTCGACCTCGAGGTCCTCAAGGTGCACGGCACGCTGGCGATCTACGCCAACAACGGCGGCGAGGACATGACCGTCCCGCTGCGCTCGGCGTTCTCGAAGAACCTGCGCTTCCAGTTCCTCATCCTCTACACCCTCGACCGCGGGCTGCTGGCCGCCGCCGCGGAGGACGTGTACGCCGCCGCGGAGGTGGGCGCCCTGCGGGTCGGGGAGGACGCCGGCCTCGCGGTCCACCACTTCGCCCTCGAGGACGCTGCCGCCGCGCACGACGCGGTGGAGGGCGGGCTGGTCGGCAAGGCGCTGCTCGACATCGCCGCCGACTGAGCCACGCCTGCCCGCCCGCCCGACCACGGACCGACCCGTGCGTCGGGCGAGCGCGCCGACGTGACGAGCGCGACGTCCGACACTCGGGACCGGAGGGGTCCGCGGTCGGCGGGCGGGTCCGGCGACCGCTAGGGTGAGAGCCGTTCGACATCCTTTAACGAGCCGTCCCGTGAGGCGGAGAAGGAGGTCAGCGCACTCATGTGTGCTCAGCCTGCGCCTGTCCCCGAACCATCCAGCGGATCCGCCGGCCGCGTGGTCCTCGACGCCCGTGACATCTCCCGGGCGCTGACCCGCATCAGCCACGAGATCCTCGAACGCAACAAGGGCGCCGACGGCCTCGTGCTGCTCGGCATCCCGACCCGCGGCGTGGGCCTCGCCCGCCGGATCGCGGAGCGGATCGCGGAGACCGAGGGCGTCGAGGTGCCGGTCGGCAGCCTCGACATCACCCTCTACCGCGACGACCTGCGCCGCCACCCGGCCCGCGGTCCGCAGCACACGGAGGTGCCGTCCGGCGGCATCGACGGCTGCACCGTGGTGCTGGTCGACGACGTGCTCTACTCCGGTCGCACCGTCCGCGCGGCGCTCGACGCGCTCGCCGACCTCGGCCGCCCGGACGCCGTCCGGCTCGCCGTGCTGGTCGACCGCGGCCACCGCGAGCTGCCGGTCCGTGCCGACCACGTCGGCAAGAACCTCCCCAGCGCCCGCAGCGAGCGGGTGATGGTGCGCCTGAGCGAGACCGACGGTCTCGACGAGGTGCGCATCGCCGGTCGCCCCGGCGAGGGCTCCGAGCAGGACGGGGAGCGCGCGTGAGGAAGCACCTGCTGAGCGTCGACGACCTGAGCCTCGACGACGTCAACACCCTGTTCACGACCGCCGCGGAGATGCACGACGTGCAGCGCCGCGAGGTCAAGAAGCTCCCCGCGCTGCGCGGCCGCACGGTGATCAACCTCTTCTTCGAGGACTCCACCCGCACCCGCTCCAGCTTCGAGCTCGCCGGCAAGTGGCTCTCCGCCGACACCATCAACCTCACCGGCAAGGGCTCCTCGGCGTCCAAGGGCGAGAGCCTGCGCGACACCGTCCTGACGGTGGCCTCGATGGGCGTCGACGCCCTGGTCATCCGCCACTCCGCCTCCGGTGCCTGCCACCAGGTGGCCGAGTGGGTCGACTGCGCGGTGGTCAACGCCGGCGACGGCACCCACGAGCACCCCACCCAGGCGCTGCTCGACGCCTACACGCTCGTACGCCGCCTCGGCACCCTCGAGGGCAAGCACGTCGTGCTGGTCGGCGACCTCACCCACAGCCGGGTGTTCCGCAGCAACGTCGGGCTGCTCGGGCGCCTCGGCGCCCGGGTCACCGTCGTGGCCCCGCCGACCCTGATGCCCAGCGGCGCCGAGGCGTGGGCGGCGGCGAGCGGCTTCGCGCTCTCCTACGACCTCGACGAGGTCCTGCCCAAGGCCGACGCGGTGATGATGCTGCGCGTCCAGCGCGAGCGGATGAGCGGCGGGTTCTTCCCCACCGCCCGCGAGTACACCGTCGGCTACGGCCTGACCCGCGACCGGCTCGCCACCCTCGGCGAGGAGGTCCCGATCTGCCACCCCGGGCCGATGAACCGTGGCCTCGAGATCGCCGCCGACGCGGCCGACGCGGCCCAGTCGCTGATCCTGGAGCAGGTCTCCTCCGGCGTCGCGGTCCGCATGTCCGTCCTCTACCACCTGCTCGCCGGCGAAGGAGCCTCCGCATGACCGACCCGATCCTGATCCAGGGCGGATCGCTGCTCGGTGGCGCCGCAGCCGACGTGCTCGTCGCCGACGGCGTCGTCGCCGCTGTGTCCACCACCCCCGGTGAGCTGTCCGCCGACGGCGTCCGCGTGATCGACGCCGACGGCCTCGTCGTGCTGCCCGGCCTCGTGGACCTGCACACCCACCTGCGCGAGCCCGGCCGCGAGGACGCCGAGACGGTCCGCACCGGCTCGCACGCGGCTGCCCTCGGCGGCTACACCGCGGTGCTCGCGATGGCGAACACCAACCCGGTCACCGACACCGCCGAGGCCGCCGAGCGCGTCCACGAGCTCGGCCGCCAGGTCGGCGTCGTCGACGTGCAGCCGGTCGGCGCCGTCACCAAGGGCCTCGCGGGCGAGGAGCTCGCCGAGCTCGGCCTGATGGCCCGCTCCCGCGCCGGCGTCCGGGTCTTCTCCGACGACGGCCGCTGCGTCCAGGACGCCCGGGTGATGCGCCGCGCGCTGGAGTACGTCAAGGCCTTCGGCGGCGTGATCAGCCAGCACTCCCAGGACTCCTCGCTGGCCGGCGCCGGCGCCTGCTGCCACGAGGGCGAGATCTCCGGCCGCCTCGGGCTGCCGGGGTGGCCCGGCGTCGCCGAGGAGGTCATCGTCGCGCGCGACGTGATGCTCGCGCGGCACACCGGCAGCCGGGTGCACGTCGCCCACGCCTCCACCGCCGGCACCGTCGAGGTGCTGCGCTGGGCGCGCAGCAAGGGGATCGCGGTGACCGCCGAGGTCACCCCGCACCACCTGCTGCTCACCACCGAGGAGCTGCTCGGCTACGACCCGACGTACAAGGTCAACCCGCCGCTGCGCCCCGCCGAGGACGTCGAGGCGCTGCGCGACGCGCTCGCCGACGGCACCATCGACGCCGTCGCGACCGACCACGCGCCGCACGCGCGCCACGACAAGCAGCACGCCTTCGGCGACGCCGCGTTCGGCATGCTCGGCCTGGAGACCGCGCTCGGCGTGGTCGCGACCGTGATGGTCGAGTCCGGCCGGCTGGACTGGGCCGGCGTGGCCCGGGTCATGTCGCACAACCCCGCCCGGATCGCCGGGCTCGGCGGCCACGGCCGACCCATCGAGGTCGGCGAGCCCGCCAACCTGACGCTGATCGACCCGGCCGCCTCGGTGGTCGTGGACCGCGACGCGTCGGCCTCCCTGTCCCGTAACAACCCCTGGCACGGCCGCACCCTCTCCGCGGCCGTGCACACCACTGTGCTGCGCGGTGTCCCCACCGTGCTGGAAGGAAAGCTGGCATGACCGAGGCCCTGCTCGTCCTGGAGGACGGGCGCACCTTCCGCGGCGAGGCGTTCGGCGCCGACGGCGAGACCTTCGGCGAGGCGGTCTTCAACACCGGCATGACCGGCTACCAGGAGACCCTCACCGACCCCTCCTACCACCGCCAGGTCGTCGTGATGACCGCCCCGCACGTCGGCAACACCGGCGTGAACGACGAGGACCCCGAGAGCAAGCGGATCTGGGTCGCCGGCTACGTCGTGCGCGACCCCGCCCGGGTCTCCTCCAACTGGCGCGCCCAGCGGACCCTCGACGAGGAGCTGCGCGAGCAGGGCGTCGTCGGGATCTCCGGCGTCGACACCCGCGCCCTGACCCGCCACCTGCGCGAGCGCGGCGCGATGCGCGTCGGCATCTCCACCACCGAGACCGACCCCGAGGCGCTGCTGTCTCGGGTGCGCGGCTCCGCCGAGATGGCCGGCCTCGAGCTCGCCGACGAGGTCACCACCCCCGAGGCGTACGTCGTCCCGGCCCAGGGCGAGAAGCGGTTCACGGTCGTCGCCCTCGACCTCGGCATCAAGACCATGACGCCGACCCGGATGGCCGAGCGCGGCATCGAGGTGCACGTGCTGCCCGCGACCGCCTCGCTCGAGGACGTCCTCGCGGTCTCCCCGGACGGGCTCTTCTACTCCAACGGACCCGGCGACCCGGCGGCCACCACCCAGCAGGTCGAGGTGCTCCAGGGCGCGCTCGAGCGCGGGCTGCCCTACTTCGGCATCTGCTTCGGCAACCAGCTCTTCGGTCGCGCGCTCGGTTTCGGCACCTACAAGCTGAAGTACGGCCACCGCGGCATCAACCAGCCGGTCATGGACCGCACCACCGGCAAGGTCGAGGTCACCGCGCACAACCACGGCTTCGCCGTGGACGCACCGCTGGACCGCGCCACCGAGACGCCGTACGGCACCGCCAGCGTCAGCCACGTGTGCCTCAACGACGACGTCGTCGAGGGCCTCGAGCTGCGCTCGCCGGAGGGCGACCTCCGCGGCTTCTCGGTGCAGTACCACCCCGAGGCCGCGGCCGGCCCCCACGACGCCGCGTACCTCTTCGACCGTTTCGTCCAGCTCCTGACCGACCGGAAGGCCTGACCCCGTGCCGAAGCGCGAAGACATCAAGTCGATCATGGTGATCGGCTCCGGGCCGATCATCATCGGCCAGGCCGCCGAGTTCGACTACTCCGGCACCCAGGCGTGCCGGGTGCTGAAGGAGGAGGGCCTGCGGGTCATCCTCGTGAACTCCAACCCGGCCACGATCATGACCGACCCGGAGTTCGCGGACGCGACCTACGTCGAGCCGATCACCCCCGAGTTCGTCGAGAAGGTCATCGCCAAGGAGCGCCCCGACGCGCTGCTGGCGACCCTCGGCGGCCAGACCGCCCTCAATGCCGCGATGTCGCTTGCTGAGAACGGCGTGCTGGAGAAGTACGGCGTGGAGCTCATCGGCGCCAGCATCGAGGCGATCGACCGTGGCGAGAACCGCCAGGTGTTCAAGAAGATCGTCGAGGAGCTGGGCGGCGAGTCCGCCAAGTCGGTCATCTGCCACACCATGGAGGACTGCCTCGCGGCCGCCGGCGAGCTCGGATACCCGATGGTGGTGCGCCCCTCGTTCACGATGGGCGGCACCGGCTCGGGCATGGCCTACGACGAGACCGACCTGCGTCGCATCGCCGGCGCCGGCCTGGCCGCCAGCCCGACCACCGAGGTGCTCCTGGAGGAGTCCATCCTCGGCTGGAAGGAGTACGAGCTGGAGGTGATGCGCGACAAGGCCGACAACGTCGTGATCATCTGCTCGATCGAGAACCTCGACCCGATGGGCACCCACACCGGCGACTCGATCACCGTCGCGCCGGCGATGACGCTCACCGACCGCGAGTACCAGAAGATGCGCGACCTCGCGATCGGCATCATCCGCGCCGTCGGCGTGGACACAGGCGGCTGCAACATCCAGTACGCCGTGAACCCGGTCGACGGGCGCCTGATCGTCATCGAGATGAACCCGCGCGTGTCCCGCTCCAGCGCGCTGGCCTCGAAGGCGACCGGCTTCCCGATCGCCAAGATCGCGGCGAAGGTGGCCATCGGCTACACCCTCGACGAGATCCCCAACGACATCACCACCCGCCCCGGCGGCCAGAGCACGCCGGCCAGCTTCGAGCCGACGCTGGACTACGTCGTGGTCAAGGTCCCGCGCTTCGCCTTCGAGAAGTTCCCCGGTGCCGACCGCACGCTGACCACGCACATGAAGTCGGTCGGCGAGGCGATGGCGATCGGGCGCAACTTCACCGAGGCGCTGCAGAAGGCGCTGCGCTCCCTGGAGAGCAAGGACGCCGTCTTCGACTGGCGCAAGGAGTACGTCGACCTGGACAAGGCCGCGCTGCTCGAGGAGATCAAGACCCCCACCGACGGCCGGCTCAAGCGGGTGATGGACGCGCTGCGCGCCGGCGCGACGGCGGAGGAGATCTTCGAGGCCACCGCGATCGACCCGTGGTTCGTCGACCAGCTCGTGCTGATCAACGAGATCGCGGTCGAGGTCACCGAGGCCCCCGAGCTCACCCCCGCGGTGCTGCGCAAGGCCAAGCGGCACGGCTTCTCCGACGAGCAGATCGGCCGGATCCGCGGCATGTCCGCCGACGTGGTGCGCGGCGTGCGCCACGCGCTGGGCATCCGCCCGGTCTACAAGACCGTCGACACCTGCGCGGCGGAGTTCGCCGCCCAGACGCCGTACCACTACTCCTCCTACGACGAGGAGACCGAGGTCGCGCCCCGCGAGCGCCCCGCGGTGATCATCCTGGGCTCCGGCCCGAACCGCATCGGTCAGGGCATCGAGTTCGACTACTCCTGCGTCCACGCCTCCCTGGCGCTCGCCGAGGCCGGCTACGAGACGGTGATGGTCAACTGCAACCCCGAGACGGTCTCCACCGACTACGACACCTCCGACCGGCTCTACTTCGAGCCGCTCACCCTCGAGGACGTCCTGGAGATCGTGCACGCCGAGCAGCAGGCCGGCCCGGTCGCCGGTGTCCTGGTGCAGCTGGGCGGCCAGACCCCGCTCGGCCTCGCCGCCGGGCTCAAGGCCAACGACGTGCCGATCGTGGGCACCTCGCCCGAGGCGATCCACCTCGCCGAGGACCGCGGCTCCTTCGGCCGGGTGCTGGCCCAGGCCGGGCTGACCGCGCCGAAGCACGGCACAGCCACCTCGTTCCCCGAGGCCCAGCAGATCGCCGCCGAGATCGGCTACCCGGTGCTCGTGCGCCCGTCGTACGTCCTGGGCGGTCGCGGCATGGAGATCGTGTACGGCGAGGACGCGCTGCGCACCTACCTGGACAAGTACGTCGCGGCCGGGCTGATCTCCGCCGAGGCGCCGGTCCTGGTCGACCGGTTCCTCGACGACGCGGTCGAGATCGACGTGGACGCGCTCTTCGACGGCGAGGAGCTCTTCCTCGGCGGCGTGATGGAGCACATCGAGGAGGCCGGCATCCACTCCGGCGACTCCTCGTGCGCGCTGCCGCCGATCACCCTGGGCGCCCGCGAGATCGCCGACATCCGCCGGGCCACCGAGGGAATCGCCCGCGGGGTCGGGGTGCGCGGCCTGATCAACATCCAGTTCGCGCTCAGCGCCGACATCCTCTACGTCCTCGAGGCCAACCCGCGCGCCAGCCGCACGGTGCCGTTCGTCTCCAAGGCGACCGCCACCCCGCTGGCCAAGGCCGCGGCCCGGGTGATGCTCGGCGAGTCGATCGCCGACCTGCGCGCCGCGGGCGTGCTGCCCGCGACCGGCGACGGCGGCGACCTGCCCGCCGACCAGCCGATCGCGGTCAAGGAGGCGGTGATGCCCTTCAACCGGTTCAAGACCCCCGACGGGCAGAACGTCGACACGGTCCTGGGTCCGGAGATGAAGTCGACCGGCGAGGTGATGGGCTTCGACGCCGACTTCGGCACCGCGTTCGCCAAGAGCCAGGCGGCGGCGTACGGCCCGCTGCCCACCGGCGGCAAGGTCTTCGTCTCGATGGCCAACCGCGACAAGCGGCACATGATCTTCCCGATCAAGGTGCTCGCCGACCTCGGCTTCGAGATCCTCGCGACCCAGGGCACCGCGGAGGTGCTGCGCCGCAACGGCGTCACCGCCCAGATCGTGCGCAAGCACTTCGAGGGCGAGGGCGAGCACGGCGAGCCCACCTCGGTGCAGCTCATCGACAGCGGCGAGGTGCGGCTCATCGTCAACACCCCCGACGGCTCCGACGGCACGGGCCACGCCCGCTACGACGGCTACGAGATCCGCACCGCCGCGGTGCGCGCCAACGTCCCGTGCATCACCACGGTGCAGGGGCTCGGCGCCGCGGTGCAGGGCATCGAGGCCTCGCGCCGCGGGGACATCGGGGTGCGCAGCCTGCAGGACTGGGCCGCGATCGTGCGTCAGGCCCGGTGAGCGCGGCGTGATCTACCGCAGCCTCTTCGACCGCGTCCTGACCCGCACCGACCCCGAGCAGGCCCACCACGTCGCGTTCCGGGCGATCCGCACGGCACGCCCGGTGCTGGCGGGGCTGGACCGGCTCGACCGGCGCACGCCGGCCGGGCCGGGCGGGCCGGTCGAGGTGATGGGGCTGCGGTTCCCGCACGTGGTCGGCCTCGCGGCGGGCTTCGACAAGAACGCCGTGGGGATCGACGCGCTCGGGGCGCTCGGCTTCGGGCACGTCGAGATCGGCACGGTCACGGGGGAGGCCCAGCCGGGCAACCCCCGGCCGCGGCTGTTCCGGCTGCCCGAGGACGGCGCGATCGTCAACCGGATGGGCTTCAACAACGACGGCGCGGAGGCGGTGGCGGTCCGCCTCGCCGAGCGCCGGCGCCGCCGGGCCCTGCGCGGCGCGGGGCCCGGCCCGGTGCTCGGCATCAACATCGGCAAGACCAAGCTGGTCCCCGAGGACGACGAGGCGGCGGTGCTCGCCGACTACCGCAAGAGCGCCGGGCTGCTCGCGGCGTACGCCGACTACCTGGTGGTCAACGTGAGCTCGCCGAACACGCCCGGCCTGCGCAACCTCCAGGCGGTCGAGCGCCTCGGGCCGCTGCTGGCCGCGGTGCGCGAGACCGCCGACGCCGTGGTCACCGCGCGCCGGGTGCCGCTGCTGGTCAAGATCGCTCCCGACCTGGCCGACGAGGACGTGCGCGAGGTGGCGGACCTGGCCCTCGCCAGCGGCCTGGACGGCATCATCGCCACCAACACGACGATCTCGCGCGAAGGGCTGCGCTCCTCGGCCGAGGACGTCGCCGCGATCGGTGCCGGCGGGCTCTCGGGGCGCCCGCTCACCGCCCGCTCGCTGGAGGTGCTGAGGCTGCTGCGCGCGCAGGTCGGCGACGGGCTCGCGCTGGTCTCGGTCGGCGGCATCACGACCGTGGCCGACGCCCGGGCGCGCCTGGAGGCGGGTGCGGACCTGCTGCAGGGCTACTCGGCCTTCGTCTACGAGGGCCCGCTGTGGCCGCGCCGGATCGTCTCGGGTCTCGCGAGCCGTCAGGCATGATGCGCAGGTGAGTCCCGTACACGCGACCGGCGAGCTGCTGGCCAGCCGCAAGGTCGGCGCGTACCACCACCTCAGCGTCGTCGCCCGCGGCGTCGCGGAGCAGTTCCGCCCGGGCACCTTCGTCGCGGTCGCGGTCGGCACGCCCGGCACCTCCGCGGTGCTGGCGCCGCGGCCGCTGTGGATCCACCGGGTCCGCCCGGTCGGCGGCTACGGCCTCGCTCTCCAGCTGGTGCTGGACGTGCGCGGACCCGGGACCCGCTGGCTGGCCGAGCAGCCGGTCGGCGCGCGGCTCGCGCTCACCGGCCCGCTCGGGCGCCCGTTCGCGCTCCCGAAGGAGCCGGTCGCGTGCGTGCTCGTCGGCGAGGGCTACTCCGCCGCGCCCCTGTTCCCGCTCGCCGATCGGCTGCGTGAGCGCGGCTGCGCGGTCACCCTGCTGCTCGGCGCCCCGGACGAGGCGCACCTGCTCTCCGCATTGGAGGCGCGCCGCTCCGCCCGCGCGGTCACCGTGGTCACCCGCGACGGCTCGGTGGGCCAGCGCGGCGAGATCGCCGGCGCGGTCGCCGAGGTGCTGCGCCGCGCCGAGGCCGCGGTCGTCTATGCCGCCGGCCCCGAGCCGATGCTGCACGCGGTCGCCGCCGCCGCCGAGGCCCACGGCGCCTGGAGCCAGTGCGCGGTCGAGCAGCCGCTCGCCTGCGCCACCGGGCTGTGCCACGGCTGCCCGGTCCCGGTGGTGGGGGAGGACGGCGTCGCCCGCACCGTGCGGGCCTGCGTCGACGGACCCGTCTTCCGCGGGGACCGGGTGCGCTGGGAGGAGCTGGGCCGATGACCGGACCGATCCGCGAGGTCCCGCAGATCCCGGGACTGGCGCTGCGCAGCCCGGTGCTCACCGCCGCCGGGTGCGGCGGGACCGGCCGCGAGCTCGCGGCGTACTCACCCCTGGACGCGCTCGGCGCGTTCACCACCCGCACGATCACGCTCAACCCGCGCCGCGGCGGCCCGGCGCCCCGGGTCGTCGAGACCCCGTCGGGCCTCGTGCACTCCACCGGCTGCCCGAACCCCGGCCTCGAGGGCTTCCTGGCCACCGAGCTGCCGCCGCTGGTGCAGTCCGGCGCCCGGGTCGTGGTCTCGGTGGCCGCCGCCTCGGTGCAGGAGTACGCCGACCTGGTGCGCCGCCTCGGGCGCGCCCCGGGCATCGCGGCGGTCGAGGTGAACCTCTCGGCGCCGGACGCCGCCGCCCACGGGCTCTTCGACGTGCGCGAGCCCTTCCACATGACCAGCGTGCTGACCGCCGTGCTCCGCGAGCTGCCCCCGGGCATCCCGGTGCTGGCCAAGCTGCGCCCGGACGTGCTGCGCGTCGTCGAGGCGGCCCGCACCGCGGCGGAGTCCGGCGCGGTCGCGGTGGTCGTGGGCGGCCCCCAGCCCGCCGCGCTCCCGGACGGCCGCCCCGCCGGGCTCAGCGGCCCTGCCGTGCGACCGCTCGCACTGCGCTGCGTGACCGAGGTGCGCGCCGCGCTGCCCGCGCTGCCGGTGATCGGGGCCGGCGGCATCGCCACCGCCGCGGACGCGCGGGACTTCCTGCGCGCCGGCGCCACCGCGGTCCAGGTCGGCAGCGCGCTGCTGCACGACCCCACCACCGCCGGGCGCCTGGTCGCCGAGCTGGCCTCCGACGGGGACGAGGGCCGCACCGGACCCGGACCCGCTGCCGGACCCGCAGACGCCTCCCTGGACGCCCCAGACGCCCCGTCCCGCCCGGCGCGGCCCGTCCAGATCAACACCGACCCCAGCCAGGAGCAGCACCGATGATGAGCACCACCGTCCCGTTCGGCACCCGTCTGCACGCGGCCGTCGCCGAGCGCGGCCCGCTGTGCGTGGGCATCGACCCGCACGCCGCCCTGCTGGAGTCGTGGGGACTTGGCGACGACCTCGCCGGCCTGGAGCGCTTCGCGCTGGGGGCCGTGGAGGCGGTGGCGCCGCACGCCTCGGTGATCAAGCCGCAGTCGGCCTTCTACGAGCGCTTCGGCAGCCGCGGCGTCGCGGTGCTGGAGCGGGTGGTCGCCGAGTCGCGCGCCGCCGGGGCGCTGGTCCTCCTCGACGTGAAGCGCGGCGACATCGGCTCCACCTCGCAGGCCTACGCCGACGCCTACCTCGACCCGACGTCACCGCTCGCGGTGGACGCGATCACCGCCAGCCCGTTCCTCGGGTTCGGCTCGCTGGACCCGATGGTGCGCACCGCCCAGCGCCACGGCGGGGGAGTCTTCGTGCTCGCCCTGACCTCCAACCCCGAGGGCGCGCAGGTGCAGCACGCCGTGGCCGCCGACGGGCGCACGGTGGCCGGCACGGTGCTCGACTCGCTGCGCGACCTCAACGCCGCGGAGGTCGCGGCCGAGGCGCCGACGGGCAGCTTCGGCGCGGTCGTCGGCGCCACCATCGGGGAGAGCGCGGAGGACCTCGACATCGCCGGGCCGCTGCTCGCCCCCGGGTACGGCGCCCAGGGCGGCACCCTCGAGGACGTGCGCCGCATCTTCGGCGCGGCCGCGCGCCACGTGCTGCCGAGCTCCTCGCGCGACGTGCTGCGCCTGGGCCCCGACGTCGCCGCCATGCGCGACGCGGTGCTGCGCGCGAACGACGAGCTGGCGGCGCTGCGCTGATGCGGCCGCGCGCGGGCGGGCGCCGCTGGGCCGTCGGGCTGGCCGGTCCGCTCGCGCTCGCGCTGCCGCTCGTGCTCGGTGGCTGCGGCGGCGACGCGACCGAGTCCTACTGCACGGAGGTCTCCGCGCGCCAGGACGAGCTCGCCGGGCTGCTCGACGACGGGGGACCGGACGCGCTGCTGCGCGCGCTGCCGGTGCTGGAGGACCTGGCCGCCGAGGCGCCCGGCGACCTCGCCGACGAGTGGCAGCAGGTGCTGGGTCGCCTGCAGGCGCTGGACGCCGCGCTCGACCAGGCCGGCGTGGACCCCGCGTCGTACGACCGGGAGCGGCCGCCGGCCGGCCTGGCCGCCGCGCAGCGCAGCGCGATCGACGGCGCGGCCCGCGAGCTGGCCTCGGAGCGGACCGCCGTCGCGATGGCCGGGCTCGAGCAGCAGGCCCGGGACGTGTGCAAGACCCCGCTCGTGCCCTGAGCGCGGTGTGACCAGCGGCGCACGCGGGGCCCCCGCCGGGGCAGCCGATTGCCGTGTCCTCCGCGTTCTGACTACATTGAGCGTCACCAGGCCAGTGGGCGCGCCCGTCGATCGCACGGCCGCCCCCGACACCGACGAGAAGGACGCCCGTGGCTCTGCCCCCGCTCACCCCCGAACAGCGCCAGGCAGCACTCGAGAAGGCGGCCGCGTCCCGCCGGGAGCGGGCCGAGGTGAAGAACCGGCTGAAGAACTCCGGTGCCTCCATCGTCGACGTGCTGCGCGAGGGCCAGGTCAACGAGGTCGTCGGCAAGATGAAGGTCGTCGACCTGCTCCAGTCCATGCCCGGCCTGGGCAAGGTCCGTGCTCGCCAGACCATGGAGCGGCTGGGGATCGCCGAGAGCCGCCGCGTGCGCGGCCTCGGTGCCAAGCAGGTCGCGGCCCTCGAGGCCGAGTTCGCCTCGCGCGACGCGTGAGCACCCCCGAGCGCCGCTCCCGTCTCGTCGTCCTCGCGGGTCCGACCGCGGTGGGCAAGGGCACGGTGGCGGCGGCGGTCCGCGCTGCCCACCCGGAGGTCTGGATCTCCGTCTCCGCCACGACGCGCCCGCCGCGGCCCGGCGAGGAGAACGGCCTCCACTACTGGTTCGTCTCCGACGAGGAGTTCGACCGGATGATCGCCGACGACGACCTGCTCGAGTGGGCGGTCGTGCACAAGGCGGCCCGCTACGGCACTCCCCGGCAGCCGGTCGAGCTCGCCCTGGCCAGCGGACAGCCCGCGATGCTGGAGATCGACCTGCAGGGCGCACGCCAGGTCCGCCGGACCATGCCGGACGCCTTGTTCGTCTTCCTGAGCCCCCCGTCGTGGGAGGAGCTGGTACGCCGCCTGGTCGGACGCGGCACCGAGACGGCCGAGGAGCGCGAGCGCCGGTTGGAGACCGCGCGCGGGGAGCTGGCGGCCGAGTCGGAGTTCGACATCACCATCGTCAACCACGAAGTTCACGAGGCAGCCGAGCAGTTGGTAGCCTTGCTGAAGCAACCACCGACAGATCTGTGAGGCGTTTTAGCGTGCCTGGACCCATCATCGACGCTCAGGGTGTCACCAACCCTCCGATCGACGACCTGCTCACCAAGACCGACAGCAAGTACAAGCTGGTGCTCTACAGCGCCAAGCGCGCCCGGCAGATCAACGCCTACTACTCCCAGCTGGGCGAGGGCCTGCTGGAGTACGTCGGCCCGCTCGTGGACACCCACGTGCAGGAGAAGCCCCTCTCGATCGCGCTCCGCGAGATCAGCGAGGACCTCCTGACCTGCGAGGACGTCGACCCGGCCGAGCTGGCCGCCGAGGCTGCCGCCCAGGCCGCCGCCGCGGACTCCGGCTTCAACGCCGAGGCATGACCCACCCCGCGTCTCGCCGGTGAACCCCACCAGCGACCCCGGCTCCGAGGCCGTGTCCCCTGAGGGGGCACGGCCTGTTGCGCGTCCGCAGGTCGTGCTGGGGGTCTCCGGCGGCATCGCGGCGTACAAGGCCTGCGAGCTGCTGCGCCGCCTGACCGAGTCCGGTCACGACGTCACGGTCGTGCCGACCGCCTCCGCGCTGCGCTTCGTCGGCGCGCCGACCTGGGCGGCGCTGTCGGGCCGCCCGGTGGCCACCGAGGTCTGGGACGGCGTGCACGAGGTGCCGCACGTGCGCATCGGCCAGTCCGCCGACCTGGTGGTGATCGCCCCGGCGACCGCCGACCTGATGGCGAAGGCCGCGCACGGCCAGGCCGACGACCTGCTCACCAACACGCTGCTCACCGCGCGCTGCCCGGTCGTCTTCGCCCCGGCGATGCACACCGAGATGTGGGAGCACCCCGCGACCCGCGACAACGTCGCCACCCTGCGCCGCCGCGGCGCGCTCGTCGTCGAGCCGGCCGAGGGGCGGCTCACCGGCAAGGACACCGGCAAGGGCCGGCTGCCCGACCCGGGGGAGATCTTCGAGCTCGTCGTCGACCTGCTGACCCGCGCGCGTGGCACGGCCGCACCGGTCCAGGACCTCGCCGGCCGTCAGGTCGTCGTGTCCGCCGGCGGCACCCGGGAGTACCTCGACCCGGTGCGCTTCCTCGGCAACCGCTCCTCCGGCCTCCAGGGCGTGGCGCTGGCCCGGGCCGCGGTGGCCCGCGGCGCCGACGTCACGCTGGTCGCCGCCAACGTCGCGCTGCCCGACCCGGCCGGCGCGAAGGTGGTGCGGGTCGAGACCACCGCGCAGCTGCGCGACGCCGTCGTGGTCGCCGCGGCCGGCGCCGACGCCGTCGTGATGGCCGCGGCCCCCGCCGACTTCCGGCCCGCGAACGTGAGCCAGGCGAAGATCAAGAAGTCCGGGGACGGCTCCGCGCCGGCGCTGGAGCTGGTGCAGAACCCCGACATCCTCCACGAGATCAGCACCCGGCGGGTGCGACCCGAGAGCGTGGTGGTCGGCTTCGCCGCCGAGACCGGCGACGACACCGGCTCGGTGCTCGACCTGGCCCGCGCCAAGCTGGCCCGCAAGGGCTGCGACCTGCTCGTCGTCAACGACGTCAGCGGGGGAGCGGTCTTCGGCCAGCCCGACAACGAGGCGGTGATCCTGGCCGCCGACGGCGCCGCCGTCGAGGTGCCCAGGGGGTCCAAGGCCGCCCTCGCGCACGCGATCTGGGACCAGGTGGCCGCGCGCCTGGGCTGACGCCGCTGCGCCCGTTCCTCGCGGATACGTCTCGAGGCGCGGACGTGCGGCTACCCTGAACGGGAATGCACGATCCTCAATCATCTTTCTGCACGATTCTCCACCGTCGCCCCGGGGCACCGGGCGGCACATGACGACCGACCGGGACCGAACGGGAGCGAGCACGACTGTGGCTGGACGACTCTTCACCTCTGAGTCGGTGACCGAGGGTCACCCCGACAAGATCGCCGACCAGATCAGCGACTGCGTCCTCGACGCGATGCTCGCTCAGGACCCCACGAGCCGGGTGGCCGTGGAGACGCTGCTGACCACCGGCCTCGTCGTCGTCGCCGGGGAGGTCACCACCTCCGGCTACGTCGACATCAAGCAGAAGGTGCGCGAGCGCATCCTCGAGATCGGCTACGACTCCTCGGAGAAGGGCTTCGACGGCCACTCCTGCGGCGTCATGGTCGCCATCGGCGGGCAGTCCGGCGACATCGCCCAGGGCGTCGACGAGGGCCACGAGAGCCGCGTCGGCTCCTCCGAGGACGCGCTCGACCGCCAGGGCGCGGGCGACCAGGGCCTGATGTTCGGCTACGCCTGCGACGACACCCCCGAGCTGATGCCGCTGCCGATCAAGATCGCGCAGACGCTGTCCGAGCGGCTCTCCCAGGTCCGCAAGGACGGGACGCTGGACTACCTGCGCCCGGACGGCAAGACCCAGGTGACCATCGAGTACGACGAGGCCAACCGGCCGGTCCGCATCGACACCGTGGTGCTCTCGACCCAGCACGCCGAGGAGATCGACCTCGAGTCGACCCTCCAGCCGGACATCAAGAAGCACGTCATCGACCCGGTCCTGGCGATGTTCCCCATCCCCTCCGACGGCTACCGCCTGCTGGTCAACCCCACCGGGCGCTTCGTGGTCGGCGGCCCGATGGGCGACGCCGGCCTCACCGGCCGCAAGATCATCGTCGACACCTACGGCGGCATGGCCCGCCACGGCGGCGGCGCGTTCTCCGGCAAGGACCCCTCGAAGGTCGACCGCTCCGCGGCGTACGCCATGCGCTGGGTGGCCAAGAACGTCGTCGCCGCGGGCCTGGCCACGCGCTGCGAGGCCCAGGTCGCCTACGCCATCGGCAAGGCCAAGCCGGTGGGCGTCTTCATCGAGACCTTCGGCACCGGCACGGTCTCCGACGAGCAGATCCAGCAGGCCGTGCTGGAGGTCTTCGACCTGCGCCCGGCCGCGATCATCCGCGACCTGGACCTGCTGCGCCCGATCTACGCCAAGACCGCGGCGTACGGCCACTTCGGCCGCGAGCTCCCCGAGTTCACCTGGGAGCGCACCGACCGCGCCGACGCGCTGCGGGCCGCGCTGCGCGACTGAACCACGTGAGCGGCGGGCCCTTCTCGGCGACGAGGAGGGCCCGCTGCGACGTGGGACGCCCCCGCTCGGCGGTGGGGGTGGGCGCTGGTAGACATCTGTCCATGACCGCGCCGCTGGAGCACCCCGAGCTGCCGGGCATGGTGCGGGCGACGGCGGCGGAGTCCCAGGCCAAGGCGCGCGCGACCCGTGCGCGCAAGGTCGCCGAGGCCGAGATCACCACCACCGACCCGGTCGCCCGGGTGCTGGTCGACGTGCCGCTGGCCCACCTCGACCGGCCCTTCGACTACGCCGTGCCGGTCGCGATGGCCCAGGCCGCCCGGCCCGGCGTGCGGGTCAAGGTCCGCTTCGCCGGCCAGGACGTCGACGGCTACGTCGTGGCCCGCGCGGCGTCCTCCGAGCACACCGGCCGGCTCGCGCCGCTGCGCCGGGTGGTGAGCGCCGAGCCGGTGCTGAGCCCGGCGGTCGCGGCACTGAGCGCCGACGTCGCCGAGCGCTACGCCGGCACCCGCTCCGACGTGCTGCGCCTGGCCGTCCCGCCGCGCCACGCGAGCGTCGAGAAGACCCCCACCCCGCCGGAGCCGCCCCTCGACGCGCTCGGCGAGGCCGTACGCCGCGCGGTCGGCGCGCTGACGCCGGGGGCGGCCCACCTGGAGCCGTTCCTGCGCCGGTTGCGCGAGGGCGCGTCGCCGCGCGCCGTCTGGGGTCCGGCACCCGGCGAGGACTGGGCCCACCTGGTCGCCCTGGCCGCCGCGGTGACCCGCCTCGCGGGGCGCGGCAGCGTGGTGTGCGTGCCCGACGGACGCGACGTCGACCGCCTCGACGCCGCGCTGCGCGCGCTGCTCGGCGAGGGCCACCACGTGGTGCTGCGCGCCGACGCCGGCCCGGCGGCGCGCTACCGCGACTTCCTCGCCGTCGCCCGCGGCGAGCGCCGCATCGTCGTCGGCACCCGATCGGCGGCCTTCGCCCCGGTGCGCGACCTGGGCCTGGTCGCGATCTGGGACGACGGCGACGACCTGCACGCCGAGCCGCGCGCGCCGTACCCGCACACCCGCGAGACGCTGCTGCTGCGCGCCGAGCGCGAGGGCACCGCGGTGCTCGTCGGCGGGTTCGCGCGCACCGTGGAGGCCTCCTACCTGGTCCGCACCGGCTGGGCCGAGGACCTCGTCGCGCCGCGTGCGGTGGTGCGTGAACGGGTCCGCGTCGCGGTTGCCGGCGCCACCGACTTCGACCTGCTGCGCGACCCGATGGCCCGCGCCGCCCGGATGCCGCGCCAGGTCCACGACGCGGTGCGCATCGGGCTGGCCGAGGGGCCGGTGCTGGTGCAGTCGCCCCGCTCGGGCTACGTCCCGTCGCTGGCCTGCGAGCGCTGCCGCACCCCGGCGCGCTGCGGCGCCTGCACCGGTCCGCTGCAGCTGCGCGGCCCGACCCTGCCGCCGGCGTGCCGCTGGTGCGGCGTGGTCGCCGAGCAGTGGGCCTGCCCGACCTGCGGGCACCGCGGGCTGCGCGCGCCGGTGGTCGGCCAGGAGCGCACCGCCGAGGAGCTCGGGCGCGCCTTCCCGGGTGCCCGGGTGGTGACCTCCGCCGGCGACCGGGTGCTCGCCGAGGTCGACGAGCGTCCCGGGATCGTGGTCGCGACGCCGGGCGCCGAGCCGGTCGCCGCGGGCGGCTACGCCGTGGTGGTGCTGCTCGACGCGTGGCTGACGCTGGGTCGCACCGACCTGCGCACCGACGAGGAGGCACTGCGGCGCTGGACCAACGCGGTCGCGCTCGTGCGCCCCGGCGGGCGGGCGCTGATCGTGGGCGACCCGGCGCACCCGTCGGTGCAGGCGCTGGTGCGCTGGGACCACGCCGGGTTCGCCGAGCGCGAGACCACCGAGCGGGTCGAGGCCCACCTCCCGCCGGCCTCCCGGATGGCGACCATCACCGGCGAGCCCGGGGCCGTCGACGACGCGGTCACCCTGCTCGACCTGCCGCCCGCCACCGACGTGCTCGGCCCGGTGCCGGCCGAGGAGGAGTGCCGGGTGGTGCTGCGCGCGCCCCGCCTGCACGGCGCCGCGCTGTCCCGGGCGCTCGGCGAGCTGCAGCGGATCCGGTCGGCGCGCAAGCTCGACGCCGTACGGATCCAGGTGGACCCGCCGACGCTCTGAGGCTCGGCTCTAGACTGTTGCGCGACCCGACCACCACCCCGCACCGCACGAGGAGCACATCCGCCTGTGGCGATCCAGCCCATCCGTCTCTTCGGCGACCCGGTCCTGCGGCGTCCGGCGATCGAGGTCGTCGACTTCGACCGCGAGCTGCGCACGCTGGTCGCGGACCTCACCGACACCATGCGCAACGCGCCAGGGGCCGGCCTGGCCGCCCCGCAGATCGGGGTCGGCCTGCGCGTCTTCACCTGGTGGGTGGACGGCGAGGTCGGCCACCTGGTCAACCCGGACCTCTCACTGTCGGAGGAGACCCAGGACGGCCCGGAGGGCTGCCTGTCCCTGCCGGACCTGAGCTACGACTGCCGCCGCGCGCGCTCGGTCGTCGCCCGCGGCTTCGACATGCACGGCGAGCCGGTGGTCATCGAGGGCTCGGACCTGCTGGCGCGCGCGATCCAGCACGAGACCGACCACCTCGACGGAGTCCTGTTCATCGACCGCCTCGATCCCGAGGCACGCAAGGCCGCCATGCGCGAGATCCGCGAGGCGGAGTGGTTCGGCCTGGGCAAGCCCACCGTCAAGGTCAGCCCGCACCCCACCAACGGATTCGGAGTCTGAGAGCCCACATGCGCATCGTCTTCGCGGGGACCCCCGAGGTCGCCGTTCCCGCCCTGAACGCCCTGGCCGAGTCCGGCCACGAGCTCGTCGGCGTCGTGACCCGTCCCGACGCCCCCGCCGGCCGCGGTCGCAAGCTGGTCGCGAGCCCGGTGGCCCAGCGGGCCGAGGAGCTCGGCGTCCCGGTGCTCAAGCCCGAGCACCCGCGCGACCCCGAGTTCCAAGAGCAGCTCAAGGCGCTGCGCCCCGACTGCTGCCCGGTGGTCGCCTACGGCGCGCTGCTGCCGCAGTCCGCCCTCGACATCCCCGAGCACGGCTGGGTCAACCTGCACTTCTCCTGCCTGCCCGCCTGGCGCGGTGCGGCGCCGGTGCAGCACTCGATCTGGGCCGGCGACGAGGTCACCGGCGCGACGACGTTCCGCATCGTCAAGGCGCTCGACGCCGGGCCGACGTTCGGCGTGATGACCGAGCGGATCCGCCCCACCGACACCGCCGGCGACCTGCTCGAGCGCCTGGCCGAGGGCGGCGCGGGCCTGCTCGTCGCGACCCTCGACGGCATCGAGGACGGCTCGCTGGTCGCCCGCGAGCAGCCCGAGGACGGCGTGAGCTTCGCGCCCAAGATCCTGGTCGAGGACGCCCGCATCGACTGGACCCTCCCGGCCGTGCAGATCGACCGGCAGGTGCGCGCCTGCACCCCCGGTCCGGGTGCCTGGACGACCTTCGAGGGCGAGCGGTTCAAGATCGCCCCGGTGACCCTCCTGGACGCCGACGGCGATGAGGCGCCGGCGCTGGCGCCGGGCACCCTCGAGGTCCGCAAGAACGCCGTCCTGGTCGGCACCGGCACCACCGCGGTGCGCCTGGGCGAGGTCAAGGCGTTCGGCAAGAAGCAGATGCAGGCGGCCGACTGGGCGCGCGGGACGCGGGTGGAGACCGGTGCCGTCCTCGGTGCCGAGTGACGAGCGTCCGGCGCGTGCGTCGGACGTCGACGAGATCTGCCTGGGCCTGCCGCAGGTGGAGCTCGGCACGTCCTGGGGCGACGTGCCGACGTACCTCGTCGGCGGACGCGGCTTCCTGCTCTTCCGCAAGCCGCACCGGTCGGCGCTGGACCCGGCGACCGGCGAGCCCTACGACGATCTGCTGGTGGTCGTGACCCCGGGGCCGGCGGAGAAGGCCTCCCTCGTCGAGGACGAGCGCCTGCCGTTCTTCACCATCGACCACCTTGCGCGCACCAACGCGGTGCTCGTGCAGCAGTCGCGCCTGGGCGAGATCAGCCGCGCCGAGCTCGCCGAGGTGATCACCGACGCCTGGGCCGCGCGGGCGCCGAAGCGCCTCGTGCGCGAGCACCTGGGGTCCGAGCATGGCTGAGCCGCGCCGCCGGGGTCGGCGCCCCGGCCAGGGCCCGCGCCCCGGCCAGCGTCCCGCCGCCCGGACCAGCCGTCCACCGACCGACCCCGCCCGCACCGCCGCGCTCGCGGTGCTCCAGGCGGTGCGGGTCGACAACGCCTACGCCAACCTGGCGCTGCCTGCCGCGCTGCGCGACCACGGCCTCAGCGGTCGCGACGCCGCCTTCACCACCGAGCTGGTCTCCGGGACCCTGCGGATGCGCGGCACGTACGACGCGGTGCTCGGCGCCTGCGTGGACCGCTCGCTGAACAAGGTCGAGGCGAAGGTCCTCGACGCGCTGCGCATCGGCGCCCACCAGCTGCTCTCGATGCGGGTCCCGCCGCACGCCGCGATCAGCACCACCGTCGACCTCGCCCGGGCCCGGGTGGGGGCCGGCGCCGCCGCCTTCACCAACGCGGTGCTGCGCAAGGTCTCCGAGCACGACCTGGACACCTGGGTCGAGCGGGTCGCCCCCGACCGGGACAAGGACCCCTCCGGGCACGCCGCCGTCGCGCACTCCCACCCGCGCTGGGTGGTCGACGAGCTGCGCAAGGCGGTCGGCCCCGACGAGCTCGAGGCGCTGCTCGCCGCGGACAACGCGGCCCCCCGGGTGACCCTGGTGGCCCGCCCCGGACGCGCCACGCCCGCGGAGCTCCCGGGCGAGCCCACGGCGTACTCGCCGTACGGCGTGGTGCTCGAGGGCGGCGACCCCGCGAGCGTGCCGGCGGTGGCCGACGGTCGCGCGGGCGTGCAGGACGAGGGCTCCCAGCTGGTCGCCGTGGCGCTCGCCGCGGCGCCGCTCGAGGGCCCGGACAACACCTGGCTGGACCTGTGCGCCGGCCCTGGCGGCAAGGCCTCGCTGCTCGCCGCGATCGCCGCCGGGCGCGGCGCGGGACTGGTCGCCTCCGAGCGTCAGCCCCACCGCGCCCGCCTGGTCGCTCGCGCGCTGCAGGGCTCCGACGGGGTGCTCGGCGTGGTGGCCGCGGACGGGGTGCGCCCGCCGTACCGTCCGGGGTCCTTCGACCGGGTGCTGGTCGACGCGCCGTGCACCGGGCTGGGGGCGCTGCGGCGCCGCCCGGAGGCCCGCTGGCGCCGCCGGCCCGACGACCTGCTGGAGCTGGTGCTTCTCCAGCGCGGCCTGGTCGGCGCGGCGCTGGAGCTGGTGCGACCCGGCGGCGTGGTGCTCTACGCGACCTGCTCGCCGGTGCTCGCGGAGACCGCGGGCGTGGTGCGCTCCGTGCTCACCGGGCGCAGCGACGTCGAGCTGGAGGACGCCGCGCCGCTGCTGCCGCAGGTGCCGGACGCCGCCGGCCCGCTGCCGGGCACGCTGCAGCTGTGGCCGCACCGCCACGGCACCGACGCGATGTTCCTCGCGCTGCTGCGCCGCCGCTGAGCAGGGAGCCCCGGGTCCGCCGCTGGGCCGGGGTCAGTCCAGCACGTGGCGCAGGTAGCGCTGCGGGGCCTCGAGGTAGGCGCGCCAGTGCTGGACCAGCTCGAGGTCCTCCCAGTGGACCTGCTGGTAGCCCCACTCGCCGACCTCGAGGACCGTCGCGCCCGGCAGGGCGGCCAGCACCGGCGAGTGGGTCGCGCAGAGCACCTGCCCGCCCTCCTCGGCCACGCGGTGCAGGGTGTCGATCAGGCCCAGGGTCGAGGAGAACGACAGCGCGGCCTCCGGCTCGTCGAGGCAGTAGAAGCCGGGGGAGTCGAAACGGGTGCGCAGCACCTCCAGGAACGACTCGCCGTGGCTCATCTCGTGCAGGGCGGTGCCGCTGCCGCTGTCCTCGAGGTAGGAGTAGAGGCCGTGCATGGTCTCCGCCCGTAGGAAGTATCCCCAGCGCCCCGCGCCGATCCCGCGGCGCAGCCGCAGGTGCTGGCCCAGCGGTGACTCGCTGGGCCGGGTGCGGTGCCGGGCGCCGGTGGAGCCGCCCTCCGGGTTCAGGCCGTACGCCATGGCGACCGCCTCGACCAGCGTCGACTTGCCCGAGCCGTTCTCCCCGACCAGGAACGTCACCCCGCGCGGCAGGTCCAGGCCCTCGCGCGCCAGCTGGGCCACGGCCGGGATGGTCATCGGCCAGCTCTCCTCGTCGAGACCCTCGCCGGGCACGACCTCGACGCGTACGACGGGCGGCTGGTCGAAGTCCACGGCGTCCACGGTAGGGCGTCCCACCCCCGGCTACCTTGGCCCCATGCCAGCGTCGAAGCCGCCCGCGGTCGAGCTCGAGGTCGAGGACCGCGTCGTACGCATCAGCAACCCCGACCGGGTGTACTTCCCGGAGAGCGGGGCGACCAAGATGGACCTGGTCGAGTACTACCTCGCGGTCGGCCCGGGCATCGTCAACGCGCTGTGGGAGCGCCCGTGCATGCTGCACCGCTTTCCCAAGGGCCTGGCGGGGGAGAAGGTGCACCAGAAGCGCCTGCCGGCCGGGGCGCCGCCGTGGGTGGAGACGGTGCAGCTGCACTAGAACACCCGCGACCACACCATCGCCGCGGCGTACTCGGTGCGCGGGCTGCCCGACGCCCGCGTGTCCACCCCGCTGCCCTGGGACGAGGTGCCCGACGTGGACCCCCGCGACCTGACGATCTTCACCGTCCCGCAGCGCTTCGCCGAGCTCGGTGACCTGCACGCCGACATCGACGACCACGTCTTCGACCCCGCCCCGCTGCTGGAGTGGGCCGCGCGCGACGAGCGCGAAGGGGGCGAGGAGCCCGAGCCGCCGGCCGAGGGCTGAGCCCCGCCGCGGTGCCCGGGATCACCCGTTCGGGCTCGCGTGCCCGCGGTGGGCGCCGGGTAACGACCTGCGGTGAACGACTCCGCACGCGCCCGGGTCCGTGAGACCGCCCGCACCCGCTTCGGGCACGACTCGCTGCTCCCGGGACAGACCGAGACGGTGTACTCGCTCCTCGAGGGCCACGACGTCCTGCTCGTGGCGCCGACCGGCTCGGGCAAGTCGCTGGTCTACCAGCTGGCGGGGGTGCTCTCCGGCGGCTGGACCCTGGTCGTCTCGCCGCTCCTCGCGCTCCAGCAGGACCAGGTCGACGCCCTGCACGCCGCGCCCGGCGGGCTCCGTGCGGCCCGGGTGAGCTCCGCGGAGAGCGCCGCGCAGCGCGAGGAGGTGCTCGCCGGCACCGAGGGCGGGCGGGTCGACTTCCTGTTCTGCTCGCCCGAGCAGCTCGCGAACGACGAGGTCCGCGCGCGCCTGGCCGCCGCGGCCCCGGCCCTGGTCGCGGTGGACGAGGCGCACTGCGTCTCGGCCTGGGGCCACGACTTCCGGCCCGACTACTTCCGCCTGGGCGAGCTGGTCGCCGAGCTCGGCGACGGTGGGGCCCCGCGACTGGTCGCGATGACCGCCACCGCCGCGCCCCCGGTCCGCGACGACATCGCCGAGCGGCTGGGCATGCGCGACCCGCGCACCATCGTCACCGGCTTCGCCCGCGACAACCTGACCCTCGACGTGGTCCGGGTGGTCACGCCCCGCGAGCAGCAGGACCGGGTCCTCGAGCTCGCCGCCCGGACACCCGGATCGGGCATCGTCTACTGCCGCACCCGCCCCGCCGCCCAGGAGTACGCTGACGCGCTCGCCGCCGCGGGCCGGCGTACGGCGGTCTACCACGCGGGCCTCTCTCACGCGCGCCGCGCGCGCACCCACGAGGCGTTCATGGCCGACGAGGTCGAGGTCGTCGTGGCCACCTCCGCGTTCGGGATGGGCATCGACAAGCCGGACCTGCGGTTCGTGGTGCACGCCCAGGTCCCGGAGTCCCCGGACACCTACTACCAGGAGGTCGGCCGCGCGGGCCGCGACGGCGAGCCCGCCACGGTGACTCTCGTCTACCGCTCCGAGGACCTCTCGCTGGGCCGGTTCTTCTCCGGTGGGGTGCCCAGGCGCCGCGACGTCGTGGCCGTCGTCGACGCGGTCGCGCAGGTGGGTGAGGACCCGCGCGACGTGCAGGAGCACACCGGTCTCGGGCGCCGCCGGGTCGGGCGGATCCTCAACCTGCTGGCGGTCGTCGCGGACACCGGGGGAGCCGGGGAGGCCGGCACCGCGTCGGCACGCGTCGAGGCCGCGATCGGGCTGGCGGAGTCCCACCGCCGCCTGGAGCGCTCCCGGGTGGACATGATGCGGGCCTACGCCGAGACCGACCGGTGCCGCGCGGAGGTCCTCGTCGGCTACTTCGGCGAGCAGCTCGAGGAGCGCTGCGGGGTCTGCGACAGCTGCCGGGCCGGCACCGCCCCGGAGCCGGCACCCGCGGCCGACGTGGCCTTCGGGGTGCAGGAGGAGGTGGTGCACGCGGAGTTCGGGCGCGGCACGGTGACCGACCTGGAGGAGGACCGGGTGACCGTGCTGTTCGAGGCGGTCGGCTACCGCACCCTGTCCCTTGAGGTGCTCGAGGAGCACGAGCTGCTCACCCCCGCCTGACTGGCTGTATCCCTCTTGCCGGGGCGACTCGCGTGGTCACCGTGCGGGGCATGCCGCACCCGAGTGACCGACGACCCTGCCGCAGGAGGGCGCGGACTTCGTGGACCGTCAGCTCGCCGGCTTCGTGGGGAAGGTCAGCTGGGCGGGGATCGAGCGGCTCGTCGACCATGCCCGCGTCGCCTTCGATCCCGAGGGCGCGGAGAAGGAACGCCACGAGGCGGCCGACCGTCGCCGCTTCGACGTGCACACCCGCGAGGCGACCCACGCCGGCACCGTCCACGTCGAGGGGGTCCTCGACCTGGGCGACGCACTCGACCTGGACACCGCGATTCGCCACGGCGCCGAGGAACTTGCCGCACTCGGATCCACCGAGTCGTTGGACGTGCGCCGTTCCATGGCTGCCGGTGAGCTGGCTCGCCGGCAGCTGGCGTTCGACCTCCGTACCGAGGCGGGAGACGGCGCCGCCTCGGTGGTCAAGCCGCGCCAGGTCGTGATCCACGTGCATCTCTCGCACGCCGCGATCTCCCGTGACGAGACCGGGATCGCGCAGGTCGAGGAGACCCGGTCCATCGTGTCGACCGACCAGGTCCGCCGGTGGTGCGGCTCTGACACCCAGGTCGTCGTGAAGCCGGTCATCGACCTCGAGGCGCACCACCACGCCGACGCCTATGCGATCCCCGACCGGCTCGCCGAGCAGACCAGGCTCGCCGCGCCGGTCTGCGCCTTACCGTGGTGTGAGCGCCTCGCTCGACGCTGCGACATCGACCACGTCACCGCCCACGGCGACGGTGGCCCGACGTGCGGTTGCAACCTCGCCCCGCTGTGCCGCCGACATCACCGCGCGAAGACCCACGCGGGGTGGGTCTATGACACGACCGACGCCGCGACGTACGTCTGGCGCTCGCCGCATGGGTTGCACCTCGTGAAGGACCGGGGCGCCACCCGGCTCGTCACTGCGCACCCGCCCGACGAGTAGATCGACCGCCCCGGACCCCGCCGGCACGCGGCTCGAGGTCGTCTTGGTGATCCGGTGACTGACGTCGCCACGAGGGACACACCCAGTGCCCGAGGCGGGTCGAGCCCGCGGCCGGGGAGGCCGGGTCCGGTCACTAGACTTCGGCTCCGTGGGCCACATCCAGATCACGCCGAGCATCCTCAACGCCGACTTCGCACAGCTCGGGGCGGAGGTGGGTCGCATCGGGAGCGCCGACTGGGTGCACGTGGACGTCATGGACAACCACTTCGTCCCCAACCTCACCTTCGGCCCGACGATGGTCGAGGCGCTCGCGCGCAGCACCGACATCCCGCTCGACGCGCACCTGATGATCGAGGACCCCGACCGCAACGCCGTCACCTACGTCGAGGCCGGTTGCTCCTCGGTCACCTTCCACGTCGAGGCGGCCAAGGCGCCGGTGCGCCTGGCCCGGGAGATCCGCAGGGCCGGCGGGCGCGCCAGCATGGCGCTCAAGCCCGCCACCCCGATCGACCCCTACGAGGACCTGCTCCCCGAGCTCGACATGCTGCTGATCATGACCGTCGAGCCCGGCTTCGGCGGTCAGAAGTTCCTCGACCTGTGCCTGCCCAAGATCCGCCGGGCCCGGGCGATGATGGACAAGCACGGCGTGGAGACCTGGCTCCAGGTCGACGGCGGCGTCTCCCTGGAGACCATCGAGCGTTGCGCCGAGGCCGGAGCCGACGTGTTCGTCGCGGGCTCTGCGGTCTACTCCGCCGAGGACCCCGACCGGATGGTGGCCGACCTGCGCGCCGCCGCCGAGGCCGCCCGCGCCTGAGC
>NZ_JABJRA010000020.1 GCF_013155365.1 Nocardioides sp. zg-DK7169 | reverse complement strand
CAGGCCGCCGCCCAGCAGTCCACGCAGGAGACGACGCCGGGGCCCGCGCAGCAGTCGGCCCCCGCGGCCCCCGCGCCGGCCGCACCTGCCCCCGCCCCGCCGACACCCCCACCCACCCCTGCGGCACCGCCGGCCGCCCCGGCGCCCGCCCCGCCGGTCGCCACCGGTGCCGCGGCCGCCGTGGCGTTCGCCCGGGCCCAGATCGGGGAGCCGTACCGCTGGGCCGCCGCCGGGCCGGACGCCTGGGACTGCTCCGGGCTCACCGCCGGCGCCTGGGCCGCGGGCGGGAAGTCGCTGCCGCACTACTCCGTGGCGCAGTACGAGCAGTCCACACCGATCTCGGCAGGGGACCTGCGCCCCGGCGACCTGGTCTTCTGGGGCTCCACCACCAGCCCGTCCTCGATCTTCCACGTCGCGCTCTACGTCGGCGACGGCCGCATCGTCCACGCCCCGCGCACCGGCCGGCCGGTGACCGAGGAGTCGATGTACTACTGGACGCCGCCGGGCTTCTACGCCCGTCCCTGAGCGGTCCTGAGCGCCGCGAGCGCCTGTCCGGACCACGTCTGACGTAGGTGACCCGTGGGTAACGTGGGGCCATGTCCGCCGACACCGCGTCCCCGAATGCCTCCTCCCCGTCCGCCGTGCCCCCGTCCGACGTCGCGGAGGTCCCGACCGGTCCCGTGCCCGCCGCGGAGCCCGGGGAGACCGGGACCGACGCGCGGCCCAGCCCCCAGGTCGACGTCGCCGCGCTGACCGCGCTGCTCGACGGGCGCTACGCCGAGGTCCGCGACCTGGTGCGCGCCAACCTCGAGACCTTCTCCGGCGTCCTCGAGGACGCCGAGACCATGGACCACCACGCGTTCCGCGAGCGGGTCAAGGACGTCGTGCTGGAGATGGCCGCGACCGGGCAGACCGGCATGGGCTTCCCCGAGGAGTACGGCGGGGGCGGCGACATCGGCGCCTCCGTGGCCGCCTTCGAGACCCTCGCGTACGGCGACCTCTCGGTGCTGGTGAAGGTCGGGGTGCAGTTCGGCCTCTTCGGCGGCGCGATCCTCCAGCTCGGCACCCGCGAGCACCACGACCGCTACCTGGCCGACCTGGTCCGCGGCGACCTGCTCGGCTGCTTCGCGATGACCGAGACCGGGCACGGCTCCAACGTCCAGGCGCTCGGCACCCGCGCGACGTACGACGCGGCGACGCAGGAGTTCGTCATCACCACCCCCGACGACAGCGCGCGCAAGGACTACATCGGCAACGCCGCCCGGCACGCCCGGGTGGCCGTGGTCTTCGCCCAGCTCGAGATGGGCGGCGGCTCCGAGGGCGTGCACGCGTTCGTCGTGCCGCTGCGCGACGAGCACGGCGAGTGCCTGCCGGGCATCCGGATCGAGGACGACGGGCTCAAGATGGGCCTCAACGGCGTCGACAACGGCCGGATCTGGTTCGACGACGTGCGGGTCCCGCGCGGCGCGCTGCTGAACCGCTTCGCCGACGTCACCCCCGACGGCGTCTACGAGTCCGCGATCGAGAGCCCCGGGCGCCGCTTCTTCACCATGCTCGGCACCCTCGTGCAGGGCCGGGTGTGCGTCGGCGGCGCCGGCATCAACGCCGCCAAGGTGGCGCTGACGATCGCGGTCAAGCACGCGCTGCGGCGCCGGCAGTTCGAGGCCAGCAGCGAGGGCCCCGAGGAGCTGCTGCTCGACTACGGCCTGCACCAGCGCCGGCTGCTGCCGCTGCTGGCGCGCACCTACGCGATGCACTTCGCCCAGGAGGTCGTGGCCGGCCAGCTGCACGACGTCACCTCCGGCCTGGTCACCGACGAGCACGCCAAGCGCGAGCTCGAGGCGCGCGCCGCGGGCACCAAGGCGCTCGGCACCTGGCACGCCACCCGCACCATCCAGGAGTGCCGCGAGGCCTGCGGGGGAGCGGGCTACCTCGCGGTGAACCGGTTCGCCGCGCTGAAGGCCGACACCGACGTGTTCACCACCTTCGAGGGCGACAACCACGTCCTGCTCCAGCTGGTCGCCAAGGGCCTGCTGACCGACTACGCCAGCGAGTTCGAGGACATGGACCAGCTCGGCCTGGTGCGCTTCGTCGGCAGCCTCGCGGTCGAGACGGTCGTGGAGAAGACCCGCGTGCACCAGCTGCTCGAGCGGATCAAGGACGTGTTGCCCGGCGGCGACGAGTGGGACCAGGAGGCGGGGATCCTCGACTCCGAGTACCAGCTGGCGATGTTCCGCTTCCGCGAGGAGCACATGATCAGCGGCGCCGCGCGCCGCCTCAAGCGCGGCATCGACGACGGGATGGCGCCCGGGGCGGTCTTCTCCCGGGTGCAGGACCACGTGATCGGCGCGGCCCGCGCCCACGTCGAGCGGCTGGTCCTCGAGGCCTTCGTGGACAAGGTGCGCGCGATGCCCGAGGGCGAGGAGAAGGTCGCGATGGGCCTGCTGTGCGACCTGCACGCGCTGAGCGTGATCGAGGCCGACCGGGCCTGGTTCATGGAGCACGGCCGGCTCTCGGTCGCCCGCTCCAAGACGATCACCCGCGAGATCGGCAGCCTGTGCCGCCGGGTGCGCCCGCTCGCCGAGCCGCTCGTGGACGCCTTCGCGATCCCCCCGGCGATGCTGCGCAGCCCCGACCTGGTCGGCTGAGCGGACCGGGAGCCGCCCGGAAGGACCCCGAGACGACGAGCGCCGGACGCCCCGCGGGGCATCCGGCGCTCGTCGTAGGAACGGGGTGGGGGCTCAGTGGCCGCCGTTCTCCTTCGCGCGGGCGAACGAGGCGTGGACCTCGGCCTCGGCCTCGGCGCGACCGACCCACTCGGCGCCCTCGACGGACTTGCCGGGCTCGAGGTCCTTGTAGACCTCGAAGAAGTGCTGGATCTCCAGGCGGTCGAAGCGCGAGACGTGGCTGATGTCGCGCAGGTGCTCCAGGCGCGGGTCGTTCGCGGGGACGCAGAGGACCTTGTCGTCGCCGCCGGCCTCGTCGGTCATGCGGAACATGCCGATCGCGCGGCAGCGGATCAGGCAGCCCGGGAAGGTCGGCTGCTGGAGCAGCACCAGCGCGTCCAGCGGGTCGCCGTCCTGGCCGAGGGTCTCCTCGATGTAGCCGTAGTCGGCCGGGTACTGCGTCGACGTGAAGAGCGTCCGGTCGAGGCGCAGCCGGCCGGACTCGTGGTCGACCTCGTACTTGTTCCGCTCGCCCTTGGGGATCTCCACCAGCACGTCGAACTCGAGCACGTCATTCCTCCGCGTTTTGGGTCCGGGCCGACGTGGCCCAAATGGTCGTGACTATGTGTTGCAGGTCAAGGTGTTGCACGTCAGGGTGGCACCCCCGCCGGGGATGCACCGGGTCAGTCTCGCGCACAATGGCCGCAACACACACTTGATGGGAGTAACAGGGTGCCCCGACGTGACCGACGCCACGGCGGTGCGCGCGAGCAGGGCCGGGCGGCGACCTGGCTGGTGCTGCTCCTGGTCCTCGTCCTCGGCGTCGGCGGGGTGGCCACCTACCGCTTCCAGCTCGCCGACGACCTGCTCGACGACTGGCTCGGCCCGCGCCAGGCCGCCTCGCCCGCAGAGGTGCCGCCGCCGGACGGGCTCGACCTCGACGAGGTGGCCTCCCCGGCGCCGCTGGCCCGCGTCGCCGACGTGGAGCCGCTCGACCGCCGCGCCGTACGCCGGGCGCTCGAGCCGCGGCTGCGCGATGAGGATCTCGGCCCGCACGTCCTGGCCGCGGTCGCCCCGCTGGACGGCGGAGCGCCGGTCGTCGTACGCCGGGGGAGCGCGACCGCCGTCCCGGCGTCGACCACGAAGCTGGTGACGGCGCTGGCCGCGCTGGCCGTGCTCGACGCGGACCGCGGCTTCGACACCCGGGTGCTGGCCGCGCCCGGCACCGGCTCCGGACCGGCGAAGGTCACCCTCGTGGGCGGCGGCGACCCGCTGCTGGCCGCCCGCCCGGCCGCGGACGGCGAGACCCGCTGGCCCCCGCGCGCCGACGTCGCGACCCTCGCCCGCGAGACGGCGGCGGCGCTGAGGGCGCAGGGCCGCACCGCGGCCCGGGTCTCCTACGACGACTTCCTGTTCACCGGCCCCGCCGCCAGCCCCGGCTGGGAGCCCAGCTACCTGCCCGACGGGGTGGTCGCCCCGATCAGCGCGCTGTGGGTCGACGGCGGGCGCCCGGAGAACGGGCTGGGCCGGGTCGCCGATCCCGCCCGGGCCGCCGCGGACGCCTTCACCGCCGCGCTGCGCGGCGCCGGCATCCGGGTGCTCGGTGAGCCCGACCGCCGCCGCGCCGGCGCGGCCGCGACCGAGGTCGCCTCGGTGACCGGGCCGACCGTGCGCCAGCTGGTCGAGCACCTGCTGCTGGTCAGCGACAACGAGACCACCGAGGTGGTCCTGCGCCACGTCGGCCTCGCGGTCGCCGGCACGGGCAGCTTCGCCGCGGGCACCGACGCCGCGCTCTCGGTGCTCGACGACCTCGGCGTGCCGACCACCGGCGCCCGCCTCGACGACGGCAGCGGGCTCTCGCGCGGCAACCGGCTGCGCCCCGAGACCCTGCTCGGCGTGCTGCGGGTCGCGGCGACCGACCCCCGCGAGGAGCTCTCCGCGGTCCTGTCCGGGCTGCCGGTGGCGGCGTTCTCCGGCTCGCTCAGCGACCGCTTCGACACCGGCGACCCCGAGGGGCGGGGCCGGGTGCGCGCCAAGACCGGCACCCTCACCAACGTCAGCAGCCTGGCCGGCACCGCCACCACCCTCGACGGGGTCCCGGTCCTGTTCGTGCTGATGAGCGACAAGGTCGCGGTCGAGGACACCCTCGACGCCCGCGCCGCCCTCGACGAGGCCGCGGCCTCGCTCGGGGCGTGCCGCTGCGCTGCCACGCGCTGACCGGCAACCGCCCGACGGGGCGGCGGGCGGGCGCCGGGTCGGGGTCCCACGGGTACGTTCAGGGCATGACTCAGCAGCTCCCGCCCGCACCCGAGATGATCGACTGGGGCTTCGCCGTGAAGGTCGGGTCCCGGATCGCCGGCGACGGCCCGCAGGTCGGCCGCGAGTTCGCCGCCGCGACCGTCACGGAGCTGCGCGAGGGGGCCCGGCGCTCGACCGACCTGGTCCGTCAGTTCACCGGCCTGGACGCACCCGACGGCACCGCGCCGGTGCTCGTCGTCGACCGGCCCGGCTGGGTGCAGGCCAATGCCGACGGCTTCCGCGCCGTCCTGGCGCCGATCGTGGACCAGCTCACCGCCAAGCGCCCGCCGTCCGGCGTGGCCCTGGCGGTCGGCTCCAAGGTCACCGGCGCCGAGGTCGGGTCGCTGCTGGGGTTCCTGTCCTCGCGGGTGCTGGGGCAGTTCGACCCCTTCCACGACCCGCACGGGCGCCTGCTGCTCGTCGCGCCCAACATCGTCCACGTCGAGCAGGCGATCGGCGCCGACCCCCACGACTTCCGGCTCTGGGTCTGCCTGCACGAGGAGACCCACCGGGTGCAGTTCACCGCCGTGCCGTGGATGCGCGAGCACCTGTTCTCCGAGATCGGCGCGATCGCCGACACCATCGACTCCAGCGAGCTCGTCGAGACCGGCCTGCAGCGCGTGGTCGAGGCGCTGCGCGGCGGCGGCCGCGGCAGCCTGATGGACGTGCTCGGCTCACCTGCCCAGCGCGAGATCGTCGACCGGGTCACCGGCGTGATGTCGCTGCTCGAGGGCCACGCCGACGTCGTCATGGACGGCGTCGGGCCCAGCGTCATCCCCAGCGTGGCCCGCATCCGTGCCTCCTTCGACAAGCGGCGCCAGGGCGTCGGTGCCCTGGACCGGCTGCTGCGCCGCCTGCTCGGCCTCGACGCCAAGATGGCGCAGTACCGCGACGGCGCCCGCTTCGTGCGCCACGTCGTCGACACCGCCGGCATGGAGCAGTTCAACGCCGTCTGGGAGGGCCCGGACAACCTGCCCTCGACCGCGGAGATCCACGACCCGGACGCCTGGCTGCGCCGGGTCCTCTGAACGACGTGGGCCTGCACCCCTCGGTCGCGGCCGTGCGCCGCGGCGTACGACGCGACCTCGCGGACCTCGACGCGGGCACGACCGTGCTCGTCGCCTGCTCCGGAGGCCCGGACTCGATGGCGCTGCTCGCCGCGACGCTCTTCGAGGGCCACCGCGCCGGGCTGCGGGTGGCCGGGGCGAGCATCGACCACGGCCTGCAGGAGGGCTCCGAGCAGGTGACCGCAGCGGTCGTGGGCCGGATGGCGGAGCTCGGCGCCGACGAGACGCTCTCCGCGCGCGTGCGCGTGGAGGGAGCGGGGCTCGGCCCGGAGGCGGCCGCGCGCCGGGCGCGCTACGCCGTGCTCGAGCAGATGGCCGAGCACCTCGGCGCGCCCGTGGTGCTGCTCGGGCACACCCGCGACGACCAGGCCGAGACCGTGCTGCTCGGCCTGGCGCGTGGCTCGGGCGGGCGCTCGCTGGCCGGCATGCGGCGGCGCTTCGACCGCTACCGGCGCCCGCTGCTCGACGTCACCCGCGACGACACCGTCACCGCCTGCCAGGTCGAGGGCATCGAGGTCTGGCACGACCCGCACAACGAGGACCCGGGCTACGCGCGGGTGCGGGTGCGGCGCACCGTGCTGCCGGTGCTCGAGGAGCAGCTCGGGCCGGGGGTCTCGGCCACGCTGGCGCGCACCGCCGACCAGCTGCGCGTCGACATGGACCTGCTCGACGACCTGGCCGAGCGCGCGTACGCCGACCTCGCGGCCGAGGGCTCCTCCGAGGGCCTGCCGGTCGAGGCGCTCGCCGCGCTGCCCGACGCCGTACGCCGCCGGGTGCTGCGGCTGGTGGCGCTCGCGGCCGGTGCCCCGGCCTCGGAGCTCTTCCACGACCACGTGCTGGCCCTCGACGCCCTCGTCACCGGGTGGCGCGGCCAGAAGTGGGTCGACCTGCCCGGGCACCTGCGCGGTGTCCGGACCGCGGGGCTGCTGCGGGTGACGCCCGCCCCGCGGCCCGGCGACGGGCCGGGTGCCGCTCAGGCCTGAGCCCGGTCCCGGCGCCGCGAGCGGACGAGGAGAAGCCCGCCGAGCAGGGCGAGCAGTGCGACGCCGCCACCGACCGCGGCGACGACGGCGACGTCGGACCCCTCGTCCGAGGACGCCTCGGTCGGGGCCGCGTCCGCCGGCTCGAGCGCCGCGGACGCGGTGAGCTCGTTGACCTCCCCGAAGGCGAGGTCCCAGGCGACGGTGGTGCCGTCGACGTCGCCGTTGGTCTGCGTGACGACGCCCGGCAGGGTGACGGCGATCCGGCCCTCGGGCTCGCGCATGTCACCCAGGCCCATGTCGCCCAGCCCCATGTCGCCCAACCCCATGTCGCCGGTCTCACCGGTCTCGCCGGGGGACGTCGACTCGTCGGTCAGGTCCATGACGATCTTCACGTCGTAGGTGTCGCCGTCGCCGGTGATCGCGAGGGTGTCGCCCTCGGAGGTGCCGCCGACCGCGTCGCCGACGGCGTCCATCGGCAGCCCGTCGAAGGACACCTCGACGCCCTCGAACCCGTCCTCGGCGTACTCGGTGACGGCGGTGTCCGCGCCGTTCTCCTCCAGGGTGGCGACGATGTCCTCGGCGAGCGCGTCCGGCGAGCCGAGCTCGGCCTCCATCTGGGCCTCGAGGTCCGCCTCCAGCTCGGGGTCGGCCTCGCCGCCCATCCCTTCGCTCATCTCCTCGCCCATCTCCGTGAACATCTCGGTGAGGGCCTCGGCGGTGGCGGCGTCCATGCCGGCGACCAGGGTGCCCGAGACCAGGTCATCGGCTCCGACGTCGAGGTCGAGCTCCATGCGGAAGCAGCCGGTCAGGGTGAGCAGCGCCGTGGCGGCGACCGCGGTGGCGGCGACAGTGCGGTTCATGCCGTGTCCTTCGTCGGTACGCCGGGCCGGCGGCGTGGGTCGTCTGGGTGGTGCGGTCGGGCGACACCATGGCTCGTCTGGACCACGGCGGGGCGCATCCGGGTCATTCCGGGACTTCGCCCCGCGGGGGCGCCGCGGCCGCCCTAGGCTCGGCCGGCCCGGGTCCCGGGCGCGCACCCGCACCCACGAAGGAACCTCCCCCATGGCCCTCCGCCAGCACCGCACCTCGCTGACCGTCCTCTCCCTGACCGGCCTCCTCGTCGCCGGCCTCGGCACCGCCGCCCAGGCCGGCTCCCAGGCCGCGGCCCCCCACTTCGAGGCGCCGACGCTGTCCGCCGCCCAGCTCGCCGGCACCCCCGACCCCGGTCGCGGCTGGATCTTCGGCAGCGTCGTCGACACCAACGGTGACCCGGTCGAGAACGCCCGCGTCGAGGTCTACGACTACTGGGGCGACGTCGAGGGCCCGATGTCCAGCGGCCTGACGTACGGCGGGGAGTTCGAGCTCTACCGGCTCCCGGCCGGACCCGACGCGCTGTACCAGGTCAAGGTGAGCACCGGTCCGGGCTCCCCGCACCCGATCCGCACGACCTGGGTCGGCGACGAGGACGGCATCGAGCTCAAGCGGCGCCAGGTGCTCGAGCTCCCCCCGATCACCGTGAAGTACCAGAAGGTCGCCTCGCGGACGAGCGCCGCGGTGGCGCCGGCCCGCATGGGCCACGGCTCCAAGGCCCGCGTGACGGTGCGGGTCGCCCCCGGGGCCGGGTCCGACCTGCGCCCCACCGGCAAGGTCACCTACCAGGTGCTGTCGGGGTCCAAGAAGGTCGACGCGGGCACCGGCACGCTGCGCAACGGCACGGTCACGCTGAGTACCCGCAGGCTCGCCGGCCCGCCGGCGGTGACCTGCACCAAGGCGCAGAAGAAGAAGCGCAAGTGCCCCAAGCAGGCGAAGCAGCGGGCCTACTCGGTGAACGTCTCCTACGCGGGCTCGCCGCAGTTCAAGGCCTCCAAGGCCGCCCCCGTCAAGCTCGTGGTGACGTTCAAGAAGTGACCCCGCCCGACCGCCGTCCGGTCCGGGCCGGACGGCGGTCTAGGGTGTCGACCATGGACGCAGCCCACGTCGAGCAGGACCTCGTCAACGTTCTCTTCACCGAGGCCCAGATCCAGGAGCGGGTTGGCGAGCTCGCCCGCGAGATCGAGCGGGACTACGAGGGGGAGGACGTCCTCATCGTCGGCATCCTGCGCGGCGCGGTCATGGTGATGGCCGACATGGCGCGCTCGTTCTCGCGCCACATCGAGATGGACTGGATGGCGGTCTCCTCCTACGGCTCCGGCACCAAGTCCAGCGGCGTCGTGCGCATCCTCAAGGACCTGGACACCGACATCTCGGGTCGTCACGTGATCGTCGTCGACGAGATCATCGACACCGGCCTGACCCTGTCCTGGCTGACCAGCAACCTGACCTCGCGCAACCCCGCGAGCGTCGAGATCTGCACGCTGCTGCGCAAGCCGGAGGCGCTCGCCATGCCCGTCGACGTGAAGTACGTCGGGTGGGACATCCCCAACGAGTTCGTGGTCGGCTACGGCCTGGACTACAAGGAGCGCTACCGCAACCTGCGCGACATCGGCACCCTCGCGCCGCACGTCTACTCCTGAGCGACTCCCGGCGCGGACGTCGACCCGCCGCGACCGGCTTCCTGAGACAATCCTGATTGTCGGCGGGCTGTACCGTCGGCAGTTCAGTCGTGCTCGAGTCGAGAGAAGTCAGTGAAGCGCATATTCAAGGGTCCCTGGGTGTGGATCGTCGTCGCTGTGGTCGGCGTGCTGCTCGCTCTGCAGTACCTCGCACCGAACGCCGGCGGCGACGAGATCAGCTCCTCGGAGATGAACGCCTACATCGAGGCGGGCCAGGTCAAGGAGATCACCTTCGTCGACGGTGACCAGGAGATCCGTGCGACCCTCGACGAGGGCGTGCGCGACGACGGCGACGAGGTGATGACCCACTGGCTCACCGGCACCCAGGCCGGGATCGCCGACGAGGTCCAGAAGCAGGTCGACGCCGGCGAGATCGAGGAGTACAACACCGAGGTCGCCGAGGCGAGCTTCCTCGGCTCGCTGCTGCTCACCTTCCTGCCGATCATCCTGATCGTCGTGGTGTTCTTCTGGCTGATCAACAGCATGCAGGGCGGCGGAGGCCGCGGCGTCATGCAGTTCGCCAAGTCCAAGGCCAAGCTGATCACCAAGGACATGCCGAAGACGACGTTCAGCGACGTCGCCGGCGCCGAGGAGGCCATCGAGGAGCTCGGCGAGATCAAGGAGTTCCTCCAGGAGCCCGCGAAGTTCCAGGCGGTGGGCGCCAAGATCCCCAAGGGCGTGCTGCTCTACGGCCCGCCCGGCACCGGCAAGACGCTGCTGGCGCGCGCCGTCGCCGGCGAGGCCGGCGTCCCGTTCTACTCGATCTCCGGCTCCGACTTCGTGGAGATGTTCGTCGGTGTCGGCGCCTCCCGCGTGCGCGACCTGTTCGAGCAGGCGAAGGAGAACGCCCCCGCGATCGTCTTCATCGACGAGATCGACGCCGTCGGTCGCCACCGCGGTGCCGGCATGGGCGGCGGGCACGACGAGCGCGAGCAGACCCTCAACCAGCTGCTCGTGGAGATGGACGGCTTCGACGTCCGCGGCGGGGTCATCCTCATCGCCGCGACCAACCGCCCCGACGTGCTCGACCCCGCGCTGCTGCGTCCGGGCCGCTTCGACCGCCAGATCCAGGTCGACGCCCCCGACCTGTCCGGGCGCCACCAGATCCTCCAGGTGCACTCGCGCGGCAAGCCGATGGCGCCCGACATCGACCTGCGCTCCGTGGCCCGCCGTACGCCCGGTTTCACCGGCGCCGACCTGGCCAACGTCCTCAACGAGGCCGCGCTGCTCACCGCGCGCACCAACGAGAAGCTGATCACGAACGCCGCGCTGGACGAGGCGATCGACCGCGTCATCGCCGGCCCGCAGCGCCGCACCCGCCTGATGAGCGAGAACGAGAAGCTCATCACCGCCTACCACGAGGGCGGCCACGCCCTGGTCGCCGCGGCGCTGCCCGGCACCGACCCGGTGCACAAGATCACGATCCTCCCGCGCGGTCGCGCCCTCGGCTACACGATGGTGCTGCCCGACGAGGACAAGTACTCCCAGACCCGTGCGGAGATGCTGGACAAGCTGGCCTACATGCTCGGTGGCCGCGCCGCCGAGGAGATGGTCTTCCACGACCCCACCACCGGTGCCGGCAACGACATCGAGAAGGCCACCAACCTGGCCCGCGCGATGGTCACCCAGTACGGCATGACCGAGCGCCTGGGCGCGATCAAGCTGGGCGAGACCCAGGGCGAGCCGTTCCTGGGCCGCGACATGGGCCACTCGCGCAACTACTCCGAGGACGTCGCGGCGATCGTCGACGACGAGACCAAGAAGCTGTTGACCGCCGCCCACCAGGAGGCCTTCGACATCCTGGAGGAGAATCGCGACGTGCTCGACCGGCTCGTCCTGGAGCTGCTCGACAAGGAGACCCTCGACAAGGCGGAGGTGGCCCGGATCTTCGAGCCGCTGCGCCTGCGTCCCGCGCGCCCGGCGTGGACGGGCTCGCCCACCCGGCGTCCCTCCGACCGCCCGGCGGTCGAGATCCCGGCCGAGATCCGTGCCCGTGCCAAGAACGGCCGCGCCGACGAGAACGGCGCCTCGGTCGTGGTGACCCCGCCCGGCCCCGGCGGCGACGTGCACGGCGACCCGGGCCTCGGTGGTGGCAACACGCCCACCCCGCCCACGCCCGGCTCCTCCTCGACCCCTCCGGGTGCGGTGTGACGGTGACCGATCCGGTGAGCCTTCCGGACCGCGCTCCCGACGAGCTCGCTCCCTACGACCACGCCCGCGCCGAGGCGGCGATCCGCGAGCTGCTGCACGCGATCGGCGAGGACCCCGACCGCGAGGGGCTGCGCGAGACCCCCGCCCGGGTCGCGCGCGCCTACGCCGAGCTGACCGCCGGGCTGCGGATGACCCCGGAGGACGTGCTGACCACGACCTTCGACATCGGTCACGAGGAGATGGTGCTGGTCCGCGACATCGAGCTGTGGTCGATGTGCGAGCACCACCTGGTGCCGTTCACGGGAGTGGCCCACGTCGGCTACATCCCGGCGCAGACCGGCAAGATCACCGGGCTGTCCAAGCTGGCCCGGCTCGTCGACGTCTACGCCAAGCGCCCCCAGGTGCAGGAGCGGCTGACCAGCCAGGTCGCGGACGCGCTGGAGCGCATCCTCGGGGCGCGGGGCGTGATCGTCGTGATCGAGGCCGAGCACCTGTGCATGACCATGCGCGGGGTGCGCAAGGCTGGCGCGCGCACGATCACCTCCGCCGTGCGCGGCAGCATGCTCACCGAGCCCGCCACGCGCAGTGAGGCGATGGCGCTCATCAGCAGTCCGCGCCGCTGACCCGTGACGCCGGCCCCCGGGCGGACCGGTAGCGTCTGGGGCGTGTCGATGCTGCCACCGCACCTGCGGGACCTCACCCGTCCCGCGGTGATGGGCATCGTCAACGTCACCCCGGACTCCTTCTCCGACGGCGGGCGGTACGTCGAGCCCGCCGCCGCCGTGGCGCACGGGCGCCGGCTGCTTGCCGAGGGAGCGGACCTGCTCGACATCGGCGGGGAGTCCACCCGCCCCGGCTCGACGCGGCCGCTGGTCTCCGAGGAGCTCTCCCGCGTCGTACCGGTGATCGCCGCGCTTGTCGAGGCGGGCGCGGTGGTCTCGGTCGACACGATGCGCGCCGAGGTGGCCGCGGCGGCGCTCGAGGCGGGCGCGGTCGTCGTCAACGACGTCTCCGGCGGCTTGGCCGACCCCGCGATCCTCGACGTGGTCGCCGAGACCGGCGCGACCTACGTCGCGATGCACTGGCGCGCGCACTCGCACCACATGAACGACTTCGCTCGCTACGACGGCCCCGGCGGGGTGGTCGCGGCGGTGCGCGCGGAGCTCTCCGAGCGGGTCGAGGCGATCCGCGCGGCCGGCGTCCGCGACGAGCAGGTCGTGCTGGACCCCGGGCTGGGCTTCGCCAAGATCGGCGAGCACAACTGGGAGCTGCTGCGCGACCTCGGCTGGCTGCGCGACCTGGGCTTCCCGGTCCTCGTCGGTGCCAGTCGCAAGACCTTCCTGGGCCGCCTGCTCGCCGAGCCCGGCCCGGACGGCGAGCCGGTGCCGCGCCCGGTCGAGGAGCGCGAGCACGCCAACGTCGCCATCACGCTGCACTGCGCGCGCGAGCGGGTCTGGGGCGTGCGCGTCCACGACGTCCGCGCCAACCGCGACGCGCTCGCCGCCCACGAGCGGCTCACCGCACCACCGACCCACCGAGAGGAGCGCCCGTGACCGATCAGACACCGCAGGGCCCACCCGACGAGCTCGCGGTCCACGGCATCGAGTGCTGGGGCCATCATGGGGTCTTCGAGTTCGAGAGGCGGGAGGGCCAGACCTTCGTGGTCGACCTCGTGCTGGGGATCGACACGCGCCCCGCAGCCGCCTCGGACGACTTGCACGACACCGTCGACTACGGAAGTCTCGTGGCCGCGGTGAGGACCGCCGTGGAGAACGATCCGGTCGACCTGATCGAATCCCTGGCCCAGCGCATCGCTGACGTCTGCCTCTTGGACGAGCGTGTTCAATGGGCGCGGGTCACGGTCCACAAGCCCAACGCACCCATCGAGGGAACGTTCACCGACGTAACCCTCACGATCACCCGTAGACGCGAGGCCGACAAGTGACTGAGACTCCCAACCCGCACATCATCGACGCCGACACGCTGACCGGCGAGATGCGCCCGATCCGGCGCGCAGTCCTCGCCCTGGGCTCCAACCTCGGCGAGCGGATGGCGAGCCTGCAGGGCGCGATCAACGCGATCGCCGACACCCCCGACGTGTGGGTCACGGCCGTGTCGCCGGTCTACGAGACCACCCCGGTCGACTGCCCGCCGGACGCCAAGCCGTTCCTCAACGCGGTGCTCCTCATCGACACCACCCTCGCCGCGACGCGCCTCATGGACCGCGCCCTGGCGATCGAGGACGCCTTCGAGCGCGAGCGCGGCGAGACCCCGAACGCCCCGCGCACCCTCGACGTGGACCTGATCGTCGTCGGCGACCGGCGCAGCAACGAGGACTTCCTGCGCCTGCCGCACCCGCGTGCCGCCGAGCGCGCCTTCGTGCTCAAGCCCTGGTTCGACCTCGAGCCGGACGCCGAGCTGCCCGGCAAGGGCCCGATCTCCGAGCTGCTCGCCAAGACCGGCGTCGACGGCTTGGTGCTGCGCGACGACCTCGAGCTCGTCGTCGAGTGACCGGCGCGCACCGTCGTGCGTGACCAGCCGCCCCTGCCGCCCGACGAGGACCCTCCGGGGCCCCCGGGAGGCGGTCGGGTGCGGCCCGCGTCGCCGGCCGTCCTGACGACCTGTGCGGTCCTCGGGCTCATCGGCGGGTGGCTGCTGCACCCGGTGGTGGAGTCCGTGCGCGGCTACGCCCCCGTCGTCACCTGGGTGCAGCCGGCCGCGTTCGCCGTCGTCGCGCTGATCCTGGGCGCCGCCGCCTGGACGACCTGGCGGGCCGTGCAGGTGCGCCACGAGCGGCTCGATCCCCGCCGCGCCCTGAACCGGCTGGCCCTGGCCCGCGCCTGCGCCTACGTCGGCGCCCTCGTCGCCGGCGGCTACGGCGGGTACGCCGTGAGCTGGCTGGGCATCGACAGCGACCTCGCCCGCGCGCGGATCCTGTGGTCGGGGCTGGCCGTGCTGGCCGGCCTGGCCATCATCGGGTGCGGTCTCATGCTCGAGCGTGCGTGTCGTGTCCGTTCCGACGACGAAGACGCCTAACCTGAGACCCATGCCTTCCGCACCCGCATCACGCGTGACCCGTCGTCGTCAGCGCAGCACCCGTCTGACGGTCGCCGTCTCGCTCCTCGTGATCGCCGCGGTCGCGGTCATCGGTGCGGTGCTCAGCGGCTCCTGGCTGCTGGTGTGCCTCGCCGCGCCCCTCGGCGTACTGCTCGGGGCGGCGGCCACCAAGATCACCCACTCCGAGCTGCTGCAGTCGCGCCGCGACGCCGCGCGCGACCGCGCCGAGCAGGCGCAGGGCTACCGCCGCCTCACCGAGGAGCGCACCGCCGAGCACGCGGCGTACGTCGAGCAGATGCAGAGCCGCATCGCCGAGCGCGAGGAGACCCTCGTCGCGCTCCAGGAGGAGCTCGGCGCCACCCAGAAGCGGGCCGCCGACGTGACCCGCAAGATGAACGCCGAGGCCCGCCGCGGCGACGTCGCCGAGCACGAGCGCGACCGCGTCGAGGCCCGCCTCGACGACGCCGAGTCGCGCGCCGCCGACGCCATCGTGCGGATGGTCGAGCTGGAGCAGGAGGTCGTCGTCCTGCGCGCCGAGCTCGAGACGGTCACCGCCGCCTGGCGCGAGGCCGAGCTGGTCCGCAAGCGCGCCTGACCCGCCTTCCGCGGCGCTCGATATCACCCGAGCGGGTGACGGCCTTCACGGTCCCCCCGCGTGTATCTCAGGGACGTTCGGGCAGAATCGATCAATGTGATTCCCCAGGACTCCCGGTTCGAGAGTGATCCCGACGAGCTCGTGGCGGAGGCCCCCAGCCTCCCCGACGGGTGGCAGATCGCGAGCCCGGACCCCGGAGACCGCTTCGACATCGCGCGGCTGACGCACCTGCTGCGCGCCCACGAGAGCCACGGCCGCGGCTGGGCCGGCTCCGGCGTTGACGACGTGCTGGTCGAGGTCTCCGAGCAGGGCCTGCGCACCCGCGAGAACGTCGTGGTGCGTGACGAGGCCGGCGAGATCCGCGCCTGGGGCAGCGTCCACGACCGTGCCGGCGGCCGGATGCTCTACGTCCACATCGTCGAGCGCGACCTGCCCGAGAGCATCGCCCAGGCCTGCTCCGACGTCCTCGTCGAGTGGGCGGTGGGCCAGGCCAAGGCGGTCGGCGCGGCGCGCGGGATCGAGCTGCAGCAGATCGACACCGGCGCCTTCGCCGACGACGAGCGCCAGCACAAGTGGCTCGCCGGCGCCGGCTTCGAGCGGGTCCGCACCTGGTGGCAGATGAGCCGCCCGGTCACCCCCGAGGAGGCCGCCCAGGTGCCGGACGCCGAGCTGTGGGAGGACCGCGGCGTCCGCTTCCGGCAGGTGCGTCGCGCCGCGGACGGCATGCCCGACGAGGATGACCTGCGCGCCGTGCACGACGTGCTCGAGGAGGCGTTCCTCGACCACTTCAACTCCCGCGAGGAGACCTTCGACGAGTTCATCCACCGGCTGCGCGAGGACCCCGGGCACCGCTGGGACCACTGGTGGCTGGCCGAGCTGCTCGACGGCGCGACCCCGGAGCCGGTCGGCGCGCTGATCGGCACCGTCTCGGAGAGCACCGAGGGCCCGGACGGCTCCTACGTCTCCTACATCGGCGTGCGCGCGGCGGCCCGCGGCCGTGGCGTGGCCAAGGGCCTGCTCAACACCGTCATCGCCGACGCCGCCTCCCGCGGCCGCAACCGGGTCGGCCTCGAGGTCGACGCCGACTCCTCCACCGGCGCCGAGAAGCTCTACACCTCCCTCGGCTGGGAGACCCGCTACATCACGGAGTCCTGGCACCGCGACGTCGTCGTACCCGACTGAGCCTCGCCCTCCGGGCTGCGGCCGGGGGCGGTGTTCTTCGGCGCAATTGCTGGGATTGGTACCGGTACGTGCGGGCGGTCTCAACTGGTCGGTGCAACACGACTGCGGAGGTTGTGTTGCGGGATCTCGATGGCGTGTGTGCTCGGGCGTTGGAGTTGTTGGCTCATGGCGTGTCGGTCAAACACGCTGCGGAACTGGTCGGGATTGATCGGGGCACGCTGCGGGAGTGGTCCAGGCTCGCGGGCATGCAGATGCGCAGGGGACGCCACGGTGGGGTCGTCGGGGCGAGAACGCCCTCGATCGAGGGCGATTG
>NZ_JABJRA010000019.1 GCF_013155365.1 Nocardioides sp. zg-DK7169 | reverse complement strand
CAGAATCATTGTCAAAGAAACCATCGACACCACCAAGGCAAAGCCAAGATCATGTCGACGGGGCATAACAAACTAATTCGTCGACTATATGACACACTGTTGAGTTCTCAAGGATCAGACACACCCGGTGATCGGCCTTGCGGCCTCTCTGTCGGGGCAACCTGCAGAAACTTACCGGATCTGAGCGAGCCGGTCAACTCGGCCTGGCCGAGCTGGTGATCCTGCTGCCGAGCGAGCCGCTCCATGGTCACCGTGGCCAGAGGCCCGGGTCTCGGAGCCGCGTGCTGCGGCGAGAAGAAACATTACACGCGGGTTGCGGACGTGCCAAACCGGGGGTCGTGGTGGCCTCAGCGAGGCTTCGCCGGGCGGTAGGCGGAGACGCTGCGCTCCCCCGCCAGCCAGAACCGCCACGGCCGCTCGGGGGCCCCGCGCAGCCCGACCCGCGGTCCGCTGCACACCTCCGGCGCGAGCCGCTCGGAGTCCGGTGGCTCCGGCAGGGTGAGCCGGATCGGCCCGGCGACGAGGTCCGTGCCGTCGTCGTCGAGGGAGATGTCCAGTGCGCGGCACAGCCGGGCGGGACCGCGCACCAGATCGCGGTCGGTGCTCCCCGGGCGGCGCTCCCGGACCAGCTCGAGGCCGTCGACCACCTCGCCGGCACGGAGCAGCACCGCGCTCGCCTCCCCCTCGGGGCCGGTGACCACGTTGCAGCACACGTGCATCCCGTAGGTGAAGTAGCAGTAGAGCCGTCCCGCCGGACCGAACATCGTGGCGTTGCGCGCGGTGCGGCCCCGGAAGGCGTGCGAGCCCGGGTCGGCGGCGCCGGCGTACGCCTCGACCTCGGTGAGGCGGATCGCGACCGGGCCGTTGCGCAGCTCGGCACCGAGCAGAAGCGGCGCGACCTGCTCGGCCGGTCCCCGGAGGACGGCGAGCAGGTCGCGACTGGTGGTCATCGGTGCGGTCGGATCAGGCGGAGAGCCGCTCGCGGTGCGCGGCGACGGCGGCGACCAGCTCGTCGAGCTGCTCGCGGACGCGCACCGGCGCGGTGCCGCCGCGTCCGGACCGGGAGGCGACCGAGCCCTCGACGGTCAGGACCTCGCGGACCCCGGGCGTGAGGTGCTCGGAGATCTCGGCGAACTGGGCGTCGGTGAGCTCGTGCAGCTCGCAGCCCAGCTCCTCGCAGCGGCGCACGCAGGCACCGGCGACCTCGTGGGCGATGCGGAACGGGACGTTCTCGCGCACCAGCCACTCCGCGATGTCGGTGGCCAGGGAGAACCCCTGCGGCGCCAGCTCGGCGAGGCGGTCCCGGTCGAAGGTGAGGGTCGCGACCATCCCGGTGAACGCCGGCAGCAGCACCTCGAGGGTGTCCACCGAGTCGAAGACCGGCTCCTTGTCCTCCTGGAGGTCCCGGTTGTAGGCGAGCGGCAGCGCCTTGAGCGTCGCCATCAGCCCGGACAGGTTGCCGATCAGCCGGCCGGCCTTGCCGCGCGCGAGCTCGGCGATGTCGGGGTTCTTCTTCTGCGGCATGATGCTCGACCCGGTCGACCAGGAGTCGTGCAGCGTCACGAAGGCGAACTCGCGCGTCGACCAGAGGATGACCTCCTCGGCGAGGCGGCTGACGTCGACACCGACCTGCGCGGCGACGAAGGCGAACTCGGCGACGAAGTCGCGCGACGCGGTGCCGTCGATGGAGTTGGCGCTCGAGCCGGAGAAGCCGAGCTCGGCGGCGACCTGGGTGGGGTCCAGCCCGAGGCTCTGGCCGGCCAGCGCGCCCGAGCCGTACGGCGAGTCCGCTGCGACGCGGGCGTCCCAGTCGGCGAGGCGGGCCACGTCGCGCAGCAGCGGCCACGCGTGGGCCATCAGGTGGTGGGCCAGCAGCACCGGCTGGGCGTGCTGGAGGTGGGTGCGACCGGGCATCACGGTCGGCACCTCGCCCAGGTGCTCGCGCGCCTGGGTGGCGAGCACGTCGACGAGGTCGAGCACCTGCCCGGCGACGACGGCCGCGTGGTCGCGCAGGAACACCTTGAACAGCGTGGCGATCTGGTCGTTGCGGCTGCGACCGGCGCGCAGCCGGCCGCCCACGTCGGGCCCGACCTCGTCGAGCAGCAGTCGCTCCAGCGCCCCGTGGACGTCCTCGTCCCCCGGGCCGGGGTGCAGCTCGCCAGCGGCGTAGCGCTCCCCCAGCACGTCGAGGCCGCGCAGCAGCTCGGCGTGGTCGGCGTCGGTGAGCAGGCCGGCGCGGTGCAGGGCGTTGGCGTGGGCGCGCGAGCCCGCCAGGTCGTACGGCGTGAGGCGCCAGTCGAAGTGGGTGGAGCGCGACAGCGCCTCCAGCTCGGGGGAGGGACCGCCGGCGAACCGGCCACCCCAGAGCTTGCCCTCGTTGGTGGTGCTCACGTCTCTCCTCTCACCACGGCGATCGCGGTGTCCATGATCTCGGGAAGGTCGGCCGAGGCGGCGGTGCCGTCGACCGCCAGGGCCTCCGGGCGCCACCAGGCCGCTCCGAGGACGTTACCGACCTCGGCCGGCTCCAGCCCGGCCAGGCTCACCTCCACGTCGCGCCGCAGGGGCAGGGCGAAGAAGGTGTTGTCGCTGAGGTACTCGGTGCCGTTCCAGGAGAACGGGTGCGTGACGCGGTGCAGCGGCGCCGACAGCGCCTCCACGGGCACCACGACCCCGGTCTCCTCGCGCAGCTCGCGCACGGCCGCCTCGGCGAGGGACTCCCCCGCGTCCACCGCGCCGCCGATCGAGACCCAGTGCAGGTCGTCGGGGCGGGCGGGGTCGCGGGCCTGCAGGAGCAGGACCTCGCCGGTGGGGCTGACGGGCAGCACCCGGGCGGCCGTGCGCGGGACGGGCATCAGTCGGTGCCGAACTCCATGGCCGCGGCCTCGAGCGCGATCTCCTCGTCGCCGGCGACCTCGGGGTTCTCCGTGATCGTCTCGGCACCGCCCGGGGGCAGCTCGCCGAAGAGGGTGCCGTTCTCGACGAGGACCTGGCCCTGGTCGAGCGGCTGGGCGGCGTACATCTCGAGCTTGGAGCGGGAGTCGGCGATGTCGAGGTTGCGCATCGTCAGCTGGCCGATCCGGTCGTGCGGGCCGAACACGGCGTTCTCGGTGCGCTCCATCGAGAGCTTCTCGGGGTGGTAGGAGAACGAGTCGCCCTCGGTGCGCACGATCGTGTAGTCCTCGCCGCGGCGCAGCCGCAGGGTGACCTCGCCGGAGACCACGGAGGCGACCCAGCGCAGCGTGGACTCGCGCAGCATCAGCGACTGCGGGTCCAGCCAGCGGCCCTCGTAGAGCAGCCGGCCCAGGCGGCGACCGCTCTGGTGGTAGTTCGCGACCGTGTCCTCGTTGTGGATCGCGTTGAGCAGGCGCTCGTACGCCGTCCACAGCAGTGCCATGCCCGGCGCCTCGTAGATGCCGCGCGACTTCGCCTCGATGATCCGGTTCTCGATCTGGTCCGACATGCCCAGGCCGTGGCGTCCGCCGATCGCGTTGGCCTCCAGCACCAGCGCCACGGCGTCGTCGTAGCGGCGCCCGTTGATGGTGACCGGGCGGCCCTGCTCGAAGCCGATCGTGACGTCCTCGGTCTCGATCTCGACGCTGGGGTCCCAGAACTTCACGCCCATGATCGGCTCGACGACCTCGAGGGAGGTGTCGAGGTGCTCGAGGATCTTGGCCTCGTGGGTGGCGCCCCAGATGTTGGCGTCGGTGGAGTAGGCCTTCTCCTGGCTGTCGCGGTAGGGCAGCCCGCGCTCGACGAGCCACTGGCTCATCTCGGTGCGCCCGCCGAGCTCGTGGACGAAGTCGGCGTCCAGCCACGGCTTGTAGATGCGCAGTGCGGGGTTGGCGAGCAGGCCGTAGCGGTAGAACCGCTCGATGTCGTTGCCCTTGAAGGTCGAGCCGTCGCCCCAGATGTCCACCCCGTCCTCGTGCATGGCGCGCACCAGCATCGTGCCGGTGACCGCCCGGCCCAGCGGGGTGGTGTTGAAGTAGGTGCGCGCACCGGAGCGGATGTGGAAGGCGCCGCACGCGATCGCGGCCAGGCCCTCCTCGACCAGCGCCGGGCGGCAGTCCACGGCACGCGCGATCTCGGCGCCGTACTCCTTGGCACGCACCGGGACGCCGTCGATGTCCGGCTCGTCGGGCTGGCCCAGGTCCGCGGTGTAGGTGCACGGGATCGCGCCCTTCTCGCGCATCCAGGCGACGGCCACCGAGGTGTCCAGGCCGCCCGAGAACGCGATGCCGACCCGCTCGCCGGTGGGGAGGGACGTCAGGACCTTGCTCACAGAGGTTCTCTTCCTGTTCGGGTGGGTGTTGCTGATGCGGTGGGGGTCGGCCGGGCGCGCCGGCCGACGAGGGTGGCCGGCGGTGCCGGCCGGGGGTGGGGCTCAGGCCTCGGGGTCGCGCTCCTCGGCGTGGGCCTCGGCCATCGCCAGGAACCGGCGGGCCAGGGCCTCGCCGCCGTCCGGCTCGCGGCCGATGACCAGCACCGTGTCGTCGCCGGCGATGGTGCCCAGGACGTCCGCGGTCTCGGCCTTGTCGAACGCCGAGGCGAGGAACTGCGCGGCGCCGGGCGGGGTGCGCAGCACCACCAGGTTGGCGCTGGACTCCGCGCTCACCAGGAGCTCGCCGCACAGGCGCGCGAGCCGCTGGCTGCCGGCCGCGGTCTCGCGAGGCGGGCGCGGGCGGCGGTCGCCGCCCTCGCCCGGTACGGCGTAGACCAGCGTGCCGGAGGAGGCGCGCACCTTGACGGCGTCGAGCTCGACCAGGTCGCGCGAGAGCGTGGCCTGGGTGACGTGGACGCCGTCGCGTGCGAGCAGGTCGGCGAGCTCGGACTGCGAGCGGACCTCGTGGCTGGACACCAGCTCGATGATGAGCTGGTGCCGCGCGGTCTTGGTCGCCGGGCGCTGCACCGAGCCGGAGCCCTCGGTCACGCCCGCTCCCCGGCGTGGCGCAGCACGAAGTCGAGCACCGCCTTCTGGGCGTGGCGGCGGTTCTCGGCCTCGTCCCACACGACGCTCTGGATGCCGTCGAGCACCTCGGCGTCGATCTCCTTGCCGCGGTAGGCCGGCAGGCAGTGCATGGCGATCGCGTCGGGCTCGGCGAGCTCGAAGAGCTCCTGGGTGACCGAGTAGGGGCCGAAGATCGCGGTGCGCGCGTCGGCCTCCTCCTCCTTGCCCATCGAGACCCAGGTGTCGGTGACCACGACGTCGGTGCCGCGGGCCGCGGCGCGCGGGTCCGGCTCCCAGGTCGCGGTGCCGCCGGTCTGCTCCCCGATCTCGCGGGCCCGGGCGAACATCTCCTCCGAGGGCGTGTAGCCCTCGGGGGCCGAGATCCGCACGTGCATGCCGGCGGTGACGCCGGCGAGCAGCCAGGAGTTGCCGATGTTGCTGGCGCCGTCGCCGAAGAAGGTCGCGGTGAGCCCGGCGAGCTCCGGCTTGTGCTCGCGCACCGTCATCAGGTCGGCGAGCAGCTGGCAGGGGTGGAACTCGTCGGTGAGCGCGTTGACCACCGGTACGCCGGCGTGGGCGGCCATCGTCTCCAGGTCGGACTGGGCGTAGGTGCGCCACACGATCGCCGAGACCTGGCGCCCGAGGATCCGGGCGACGTCCTCGACCGACTCGCGCTTGCCGATGCCGGCCAGCGCGCCGTCGATGAGCATCGGGTTGCCGCCGAGCTCGGCGATGCCGGCGCCGAAGGACGCCTGGGTGCGCAGGGTCGGCTTGTCGAAGATCATCGCGACCGTCTGCGGGCCGACCAGCGGCTTCGCGTCGTACGGCGCGTGCTTCATCGCCGCGGCGGCCTCGAGGATCTCCGCCTGCTCGGCGGGGGTGAGGTCGTCGTCGCGCAGGAAGTGCCTCATGCGCCCACCCCCGCGGAGTCGAGGATCGCCGGCCAGGCCGACACCAGCGCGTCCGCGTCCGCCTCGGAGAGGTTCAGCGGCGGCGCCAGGCGGATCCGGCCGGGCGTGGGGTTGTTGATGATGAAGCCGTGCTCGAGCGCCGCGGCGACGACGTCGGCGGAGGACTCCGACACCAGGTCCAGGCCGATCAGCAGGCCCTCGCCGCGCACCTCGGTGACCCGCGGGTCGGCGGCCAGGCCGTCGCGCAGCCGCTGGCCGAGCGCGGTGGCGTGGGCGAGCAGCTGCTCGGACTCGATCACCTCGATGACGGCCAGCGCGGCCGCGCACGCGACCGGGTTGCCGCCGAAGGTGGTGCCGTGGTTGCCGGGCTGGAGCAGGTCGCCGGCCTCGCCGAGGCCGATGCAGGCACCGATCGGGAAGCCCGCGCCCAGGCCCTTGGCGAGGGTCAGCACGTCCGGGGAGGCCCCGGCGTCGGCGCTGGCGAACCAGCGGCCGGTGCGACCCATGCCGGTCTGCACCTCGTCGAGCCACAGCAGCGCGCCGTGCTCGTGGGCGATCCGCCCGGCCTCGGCCAGGTAGCCGGGGGGCGCGACGTTGACGCCGGCCTCGCCCTGGATGGGCTCCAGCAGGACGGCCGCGGTGCGCTCGGAGACCGCCGCGCGCAGAGCGTCGGCGTCGCCGTACGGCACGAACTCCACGTCGCCGGGCAGCGGCTCGAAGGGCTCGCGGTAGGCGGCCTTCGAGGTCAGCGCGAGCGCGCCCATGGTGCGGCCGTGGAAGCCGTGCTCGGCGGCCACGACGTGGGTGCGGCCGGTGCGCCGGGACAGCTTGAAGGCCGCCTCGTTGGCCTCGGTGCCGGAGTTGGTGAAGAACACCTTCCCCGCGCCGGGCGCGACGCCGGCGAGCTCGAGCAGCCGCTCGGCCAGCTCGACCTGCGGCGGGGTGGCGAAGAAGTTGGACACGTGGCCCAGGGTCGACATCTGGCGCTGCACGGCCTCGACGACGGCCGGATGGCCGTGCCCGAGGGTGTTCACCGCGATGCCGCCGAGGAAGTCGACGTACTCGCGGCCCTGGTCGTCCCAGACGTGGGAGCCCTCGCCGCGCACCAGCACCAGCTTCGGCGGGCCGAAGGTGTTCATGAGCGCGTGCGGGTAGCGCTCGAGGTAGTCGCTCACTGGGAGTCCCTCACCTTCCGGGTCTTGGTCTCCACCCCGGGCAGCACCTGGGTGCCGACGCCCTCGTTGGTGAAGAGCTCGAGGATCACGGCGTGGGCCTCGCGCCCGTCCACCACGGTCGCACGGGGCACGCCGTTCTGCACGGCCTGCAGGCAGGCGCCCATCTTGGGCACCATGCCGCTGGCGAGGGTCGGCATGATCTTCTCGAGGTCCTCGGGGCTGATCTCGCCGATCACGTCGGTCGGGTCCGGCCAGTCGAGGTAGAGGCCCTCGACGTCGGTGAGCACCAGCAGCTTCTCGGCCTTCAGCGCGACCGCGAGCGCGGCGGCCGCGGTGTCGGCGTTGACGTTGTAGATCGTCCCGTGCTCGTCGGGGGCGACGCTGGAGACCACCGGGATGCGGCCGGCCTCGATCAGGTCGAGCACGCTCTCGGGACGCACCTTGGTGACCTCGCCGACCAGGCCGAGGTCGACCTCCTCGCCGTCCACGACGGTGCTGGCCGGTACGGCGGTGAACAGCCCGGCGTCCTCGCCGGAGCAGCCGACCGCGAGCGGCCCGTGCTCGTTGATCAGCCCGACCAGCTCACGCTGGACCTGACCGACGAGCACCATCCGCACCACGTCCATGGCCTCGGGGGTGGTCACCCGCAGCCCGCCGCGGAACTCCGACTCGATGTCGAGCTTGTCGAGCATCCGGGAGATCTGCGGGCCGCCGCCGTGCACGACCACGGGCTTGAATCCGGCGAAGCGCAGGAACGCGATGTCCTCGGCGAACGCGCGCTTGAGCACGTCGTCGGTCATGGCGTTGCCGCCGTACTTCACCACCACGATCTTGCCGTGGTAGCGCTTCAGCCACGGCAGGGCGCCCGCGAGGGTGCGGGCCTTGGCCTGGTCGGGCTTGCTGGTGTCGAAGGTGCTCGGGTCGTCGACGCTGGAGTCGTTGCTCATGAGGAGTACGCGCTGTTCTCGTGGACGTAGGCATGGGTCAGGTCGTTGGTCCAGACGGTCGCCCGCTCGGAGCCGGACTTCAGGTCGATCGTCACGGTGACGTCGCGCCCGGTGAGGTCGATCTCGCTGGGGTCGGTGTGCGGCGTGGAGCTGCGGCACACCCAGACGCCGTTCATCGCGACGTCGAGGTCGGCGGGGTCGAAGGCGGCCTTCGTGGTGCCGACGCTCGCGAGCACCCGGCCCCAGTTCGGGTCGTTGCCGAAGACCGCGGCCTTGAACAGGTTGCTGCGGGCAACGCTGCGCCCGACCTCGACGGCGTCGTCCTCGGTGGCCGCGTTGATCGTGGTGATCGCGATCTCGTGGTCGGCGCCCTCGGCGTCCTTGAGCAGCTGCATCGCCAGGTCGGTGCAGGCCTGGGTGAGCGCCTCGGTGAAGTCCGCGAGCGTCGGGGTGATGCCGCTGGCGCCGCTGGCCATCACGGTCACGGTGTCGTTGGTGGACATGCAGCCGTCGGAGTCGAGCCGGTCGAAGCTGACCCGGGTCGCCGCGCGCAGCGCGGTGTCGAGGTCGTCGGCCGAGACGACCGCGTCGGTGGTGATGACGACCAGCATCGTGGCCAGCGCCGGCGCGAGCATGCCCGCGCCCTTGGCCATGCCGCCGATCGACCAGCCCGCGCCCTCGACGAGGACCTGCTTGCTGACCGAGTCGGTGGTCATGATCGCCTCGGCGGCGTCGCTGCCGCCGTCGGTCGCGAGCGCGCCGTACGCCGCGTCGACGCCGTCGAGCAGCGCCTGGCGGGGGTTGGCCAGGCCGATCAGGCCGGTCGAGCAGACCACGACGTCGATCGCGCCGATGCCGAGACGCTCGGCGACCTGCTCGGCGACCGCGTGGGTCGTCTGGAAGCCCTCGGGCCCGGTGTAGCAGTTCGCGCCGCCGGAGTTGAGGATCACCGCGCGCACGACGCCGTCCTTGACGACCTCCTGGCTCCACAGCACCGGGTTGGCCAGGCAACGGTTGGTGGTGAACACGGTCGCGGAGTCGTGGCGGGGACCGTCGTTGACCACGAGGGCCATGTCCTTGCCGCCACTGGTCTTGAGGCCGGCGCTCACGCCGGCAGCCCGGAAGCCCCGGGGACTGGTGATGCTCACTTGTTCTTCTTCTGCTTCCTGGACGGCGAGGCCTGCTTGGGCTTGCTCGTCCGGCTCGGCTTGACGGGGACGGCGAGGACGACGCTGTGCCCTCGTCGTCGCCATGCCTCGGCGGCGCGCTCCGCCTCCGTCGCAGGGATCAGGATCCAGTCGGTCTCGTAGGTCGACAGCGTGAAGACCGGGATCTCCGCGTCCGCCAGGGGCGTCAGCAGCTCGACCAGCACGCCCACGAGGGTCGGGTCGAGGGTGCCCTGCACGGCGAAGGCGGTCAGGCCGCGGATCGCCGGGACCTTGGTCGGCACGTTGCGCCCGGCGCAGACCAGCGAGGTCTCGCGCGCGGTGGCGGTGATCGAGAGGATCGAGGAGGACTCCGTCCACTCCGGGATCTCCGCGCCGGGAGGCAGGTGGACGACGGCGAGCTTCTCGGGGAACTGCTCCAGGGAGAAGGTCCGCGAGGCCTGCTCGGCGGTGCCGTCGGTGCTCTCGGGGCTGTCGGGGTTCTCGGTACTCATGGGGCGACTCCCACACTGGTCAGGCCCAGGCCCTCGTCGAGGCCGAGCGCGAGGTTCATGCACTGTACGGCGGCGCCGCCGGTCCCCTTGGCGAGGTTGTCGATCGCGCCGACCGCGACCACCCGGCCGGCGGTCTCGTCGACGGCGACCTGGAGGTGCACGGCGTTCGAGCCGAGCACCGACTGGGTCTGGGGCCATTGGCCGTCGGGGAGCACGCGCACGAACGGCTCGTCGGCGTAGGCCTTCTCGTAGGCCTCCCGGACCGCGGTGGCGCTGACGCCCGCGGCGAGCGGCGCCGAGCAGGTGGCCAGGATGCCGCGCGACATCGGCACCAGCAGCGGGGTGAAGCTGACCCGGACGTTGGCGTCGGTGAGCTGGGAGAGGTTCTGGGTGATCTCGGGGGTGTGGCGGTGGCTGCCGCCCACGCCGTACGCGCTGGCGTTGCCCATCACCTCGCTGCCGAGCAGGTGGGTCTTGGCGGCCTTGCCCGCGCCGCTCGTCCCGGACGCCGCGACGACCACGACGTCGGGGACGACCAGCCCGGCGGCCACCGCGGGCGCGAGGGTCAGCGTGGAGATCGTCGGGTAGCAGCCCGGGACCGCGATCCGCGTGGCGCCGGCGAGCTGCTCGCGCTGGCCGGGGAGCTCGGGCAGGCCGTAGGGCCAGGTGCCGGCGTGCTCGCCGCCGTAGAAGCGCTCCCACTCCCCGGAGTCGCGCAGCCGGAAGTCCGCACCGCAGTCGATGACGACCGTGTCCGGGCTCTGCTCGGCCAGCGCGGCGGCGATCGCCCCGGACTGCCCGTGCGGCAGGCCCAGGAAGACCACGTCGTGGCCGGCGAGCACCTCGACCTCGGTCGGCTGGAGCACCCGGTCCGCCAGCGGCACGAGGTGCGGCTGGAGCGATCCCAGCAGCTCACCCGCGTTGGACCCGGCGGTCAGGGCGCCGATCTGGACCTGTGGGTGCGCGAGCAGGAGGCGAAGGACCTCTCCCCCGGCGTACCCGCTGGCTCCGGCGACGGCGACGGTATGCGTCATGTGCATGACAATACATCCCCTTGCATGAACATGTGTAACCGGGGTCATTCCCGGTAGCGGACATCGGCGCAGTCCCCCTAGCGTCGAGACATGCCGACGCCAACCGCGCCACGGGTCGAGTACCCGACGTTCCTGGCCGCCATCCGCAGCGAGTCCGCGCGCTTCGGTGAGGTGCTCGCCACGTGCGACCCGGCCGCGCGGGTCCCGGCCTGTCCGGAGTGGGACGCCGCTGACCTGCTGTGGCACCTCACCGGGGTCCAGCGGTTCTGGGCCGGGATCGTCTCCTCGCGCCCCGCACCACCGGACCCGGACGCGCCCGAGCTCGCGCGCCCCACGTCGTACGACGGACTGCTGGAGGCGTTCGCCGAGCACTCCGCCGCCCTCGTCGACGCGCTCGCCGCCGCCGATCCCGGTGAGCCCGCATGGCACTGGGCGCCGACGCAGACCGTCGGCACGTCGTACCGACGCCAGGCCCACGAGGCGCTGATCCACCGCCTCGACGCCGAGCAGACCGCGGGAGCCGTGACGCCACCGGACCCCGAGCTCGCCGCCGACGGCGTGCTCGAGGCGCTGGACGTGATGTACGGCGGCGACGCGCCGGCCTGGGGCGCGATCGACCCGGGGCCGCACCTCGTGCGCGTCGACCTGACCGACCTCGGCGACGCGATCTGGACCCGCCCCGGGACGTTCCGCGGCACCGACCCCGAGTCCGGGCACGTCTACGACGGCCCGCACCTCCAGGTCGTCGCCGACCCCGACACCTCCCCCGACGCCGTCCTCAGCGGCACCGCCGCCGATCTGGACGCCTGGCTGTGGCACCGCCGCGACGACTCCGTCGTGCGGGTCGCCGGCGACCCGGCCGCCTACGCCGCGCTGCGCGCCGCGATCGATCAGTCGCTGGACTGAGGCGACCGGCCGGCGCGGGGCGCCGGACGGGTGAAGGACCGCAGGTCGCGCGCCGCGCCGCCGGTCGAGCTTGTCGGACCCCTTGGGGGAGACACCTCTTGTCATCGAACACATGTTCGAGCAGAATGAGGCATGGCCGACTCGGAGCTCCCCGACTGCGACACCCCAGCCACCGTGCTGGCCTTCGCACAGTCCCGCCGGGCTGCGGCCCAGCGGGCGGAGATCGACGTCCTTGAGGCCGCTCTGGTGTGGGCGTCGATGCACCCCGAAGAGTCGGTCGCCGACGCGGCGCCGACGAGCGGGCTGGTGTTCGGCGAGGTCGCCGTCCCGCTCACCGGTGAAGGGACGCCGCTGGTGGCGGAGTTCGCGCCGATCGAGTTCGGCGCCGCACTGGGCATGTCCACCGACTCCGCCCGGTCGCTGGTCGGTGACGCGCTCGAGCTGGCCCACCGCCTCAAGCGGACCTGGAAGCTGGTCCACGCCGGCAAAGTGCCGCTCTCGAAGGCCCGGCGCCTCGCACAGCTGACCACCACCCTGCCGCTCGACGGCGCCGAGTTCGTCGACCGCCAGCTCGCCGGCTTCGTCGGGAAGATCGGCTGGGCGGGGATCGAGCGGCTCGTCGACCAGGCCCGCGTCGCGTTCGACCCCGAGGGCGCGGAGAAGCAGCGCCGCGAAGCCGCCGACGGACGACGCTTCGACGTGCACACCCGCGGGGCCAGCCACGACGGCATCGTCCACGTCGAAGGTGTCCTCGACCTGGCCGACGCCATCGACCTCGACGCCGCCGTCCGCCAGGGCGCTGAGGAGCTCTCCGCACTCGGCAGCACCGAGTCCCTCGACGTACGCCGCTCGATGGCCGCCGGTGAGCTCGCCCGCCGCCAGCTCGCCTTCGACCTGCGCGCCGAGGCCGGTGACGCTGGCGATGGTGCGGCCTCGGCGGTGAAGCCGCGGCAGGTCGTCATCCACGTGCACCTCTCCCACGCCGCGATCAGCCGTGACGAGGCCGGCATCGCACACGTCGAGGAGACCCGGTCCATCGTGTCGACCGACCAGGTGCGCCAGTGGTGCGGCACCGACACACAGGTCGTGATCAAGCCGGTGATCGACCTCGAGGCCCACCACCACACCGAGGCCTACGCGATCCCCGACCGGCTCACCGAGCAGACCCGTCTGACCCAGCCGGTCTGCGCGTTCCCGTGGTGCGAACGCCCGGCCCGGCGCTGCGACACCGACCACGTCCTCGCCCACGGGTCAGGCGGATCGACCTGCTCCTGCAACCTCGCACCGCTCTGCCGCCGACATCACCGAGCCAAGACCCACACCGCCCGGACCTACGACAAGACCGACGCCGCGACGTACCTCTGGCGATCGCCCCACGGCCTCCACCTGGTCAAGGACCGCGCCACCACCCGGCTCGTCACCGCACACCCGCCCGACGCGTAGGAGAGCTCCGCCCGCTCATAGACGCTCAGCACCCGCCGGCACCCTGCCGGCGGGGCAGACCGCTGCCCGGCGTCTCCCGGGTCTCGACAAGCCAGACCAACGGCCGCCGCTCGACCTCCCGGACCCGCAAACGACAGACGGACGCCGCCCTCGTCGGGCGGCGTCCGTCTGTCGATGGGTCGATCAGCGCTGGGTGGCGCCGAGGCGGTCGGCGGCTGCGGCGACGGCCGCGTCGCGGGCCGAGGAGGTCTCCTCGTCGGTCAGCGTGCGGTCGGGTGCGCGGAAGCGCAGGGCGAACGCGAGGGACTTGTGGCCCTCACCGACCTGCTCGCCGGTGTAGACGTCGAAGAGCCGGATCGACTCCAGCAGCTCGCCCGCACCCTCACGCAGGGCGGCCTCCACCTGGGCGGCGGGGACGTCGGCGTCGACGATCAGGGCGACGTCCTCCTTGGCGACCGGGAAGCTGGAGAGCTCCGGGCCGCGGACCGTGGCCGGAGCCGCGGCGATGAGGGCGTCGAGGTCGATCTCCACGGCTGCCGCGCGGGCCGGCAGCCCGAAGGCCTGGCAGACCTTGGGGTGCAGCTCGCCCGCGTGGCCGATGACCTGGCCGGCCACGCTGACCTGCGCGCAGCGACCCGGGTGCCACGGCGCCCGCTCGGTGTTGGTGAGCTCGACGTCGACGGAGAGCTCCGCGGCGAGGCGGCGGACCAGCTCCACGGCGTCGGCCCAGGCCACCGGCCGGCCGCCGCCCCACCATCCGGAGCGCTCGCGCTCACCGGCGAGGACCGCGCCGAGGTGGTTCGGCTGGTGCGGCAGCGCCGCGAACAGCGTCTCCAGCTCGGCGTCGCTCGGACGCGCCTCGACGCCGTAGATCGGTGCGGGACCGTGCTCGGAGGGGAAGGCCACCGCGCCGGTCTCGAACAGCGCGACCCCGGAGGCACCGCGTCCCAGGTTGCGCGCGGCCGCCTTGATCAGCCCGGGCAGCAGCGTCGTGGTGAACGACGGCTCCTCCGCGGACATCGGGTTGGCCAGGTGCACCGTGCGGCGCAGCGGGTCGTCGGCGTCGAGGCCGAGCGCGTCGAAGGTCGCCTCCCCGATGAACGGGAAGCTGACGACCTCCACGCAGCCGGCGCCGGCGAGGGTGCGTCCGACCCGGCGGCGCAGCCGCTGCGCGCGGGTCAGACCGCGGCCGGCAGGCGGCGTCGGCAGGACCGAGGGCACCTCGTTGTAGCCGACGATGCGCGCCACCTCCTCGACCAGGTCGAAGGGGTCGTTGAGGTCCGGGCGCCACGGCGCCGGGGTGGCCAGGACGACCGTGTCCTCCTTGACCAGGTCGCAGCCGACCGCCTCGAGGTGCGCGAGCGTGACGTCGGCCGGCACGTCGGCGCCCATCACCTTCGCGGGCAGGTCGTAGGACATGGTGATCGGCGCACGGGCCGGCGCCTGGCCGACCACGGTGACGCCCGGCTCCGCCGTCGCCCCGCCGTACGTCGTGAGCAGCTCGACGACGCGGTCGGCGGCGGCCTCGCAGATCGTCGGGTCCACGCCACGCTCGTTGCGCTTGCCGGCCTCGGAGGAGATCTTGTGGCGCTTGCCGGTGCGGAACATCGAGCGTGCGTCCCAGTGGGCCGACTCGATGAGCACCCGGGTGGTGGTCGCGGACATCTCGGTGGTCTCGCCGCCCATGACACCGCCGAGGCCGATGATGCCCGAGTCGTCGGTGACGACGAGGTCCTCGCTGCTCAGCACCCGGTCGGTGCCGTCGAGGGTCCGCAGCTTCTCGCCCTCCGTGGCGCGGCGCACCCGCACGGTGCCCTGGAGCTTGTCCAGGTCGTAGCCGTGGATCGGGCGGCCGAGCTCGAGCATCACGTAGTTGGTGACGTCGACGGCCAGGGAGATCGGCCGCATGCCCGACTGCACCAGGCGCTGCGCCATCCACCCGGGGGTGGGCGCGGTCGGATCGAAGCCGGTGACGGTGCGGGCGACGAAGACCGGGCAGCCCTCGGGGTCGTCGATCTCGACCGGGTGGCCGGCCGGGGCCTTCGAGGGCAGGTCGCGCAGCGCGGGATCGCGGAACGGCGCGTCGAAGGCCAGCGCGGCCTCGCGGGCGATGCCGCGCAGCGACAGCGCGTAGGCGCGGTCGGGGTTGATCTCGAACTCGATGACCTCCTCGTCGAGGCCGAGCAGCCCGAAGGCGCTCTCCCCCGGCTCGGCCAGGCCCTCGGGCAGCACGATGATGCCGTCCTCGCCGGAGCCGAACGGGTCCTCGCCCAGGCCGAGCTCGGTGGCGGAGCAGATCATGCCGGCCGACAGGTGGCCGTAGGTCTTGCGCGCGGAGATCGCGAAGTCGCCCGGGAGCACCGCTCCGGGCAGCACGACGACCACGAGGTCGCCGGGGCCGAAGTTGTGGGCACCGCACACGATGCCCTGCGGCTCGCCGGACCCGTTGGCGGCACCGACGTCGACGGTGCACCAGTTGATGACCTTGCCGTTCTTCTGGGGCTCCTTCTCCTGGGTGAGCACCCGTCCGACCACCAGCGGGCCGGTGATCGCGTCACCCGCGCGCTCGATGGCCTCGAGCTTGAGCCCGAGGTCGGTGAGCCGCTCGGTGAGCCGCTCGGTGGTGACGTCGGCCGGGAGGTCGACGTACTCCTTGATCCAGGACGCTGCCGCCTTCATCAGATCTCCGTACCGAAAGCCGAGGTGAAGCGGACGTCGCCCTCGAAGAGCGCGCGCAGGTCCGCGATGCCGTGTCGCACCATCAGGGTGCGGTCGATGCCCATGCCGAACGCGAACCCGGTGTAGCGCTCCGGGTCCACGCCGCAGGCGGTGAGCACGCGCGGGTTGACCACGCCGCAGCCGCCCCACTCGATCCAGGCCTCGCCGCGGCAGGTGCGGCAGGTGGCGCCGTCGAGCTCACCGGTGCCGCGGCACACGAAGCAGACCAGGTCGACCTCGGCCGACGGCTCGGTGAAGGGGAAGTACGACGGGCGGAACCGGGTGCGGATGCCCTCGCCGAACATCGCGGCGGCGAAGTGGTCCAGGGTGCCGCGCAGGTGGGCCATGGTGATGCCCTCGTCGATGGCGAGGCCCTCGACCTGGTGGAACATCGGGCTGTGCGTGGCGTCGTACTCGTCGGTGCGGAAGACCCGCCCCGGGCAGACGACGTAGATCGGGGGCTTGCGGGTCAGCATGGTGCGCGCCTGCACCGGGGAGGTCTGGGTGCGCAGCACGATGCCGTTGTCGGCCGGGGCGGTCCAGAAGGTGTCCTGCATCGTGCGCGCCGGGTGGTCCGGGCCCAGGTTGAGGGCGTCGAAGTTGAGCCACTCGGCCTCGATGACCGGGCCCTCGGCGACCTCCCAGCCCATCGAGACGAAGATGTCGGCGATCAGCTCCGCGCCGGTCGTCAGCGGGTGCCGCGCGCCGGCGGGCCGACGGTCGGTCGGCAGGGTGACGTCGACGGTCTCCTCCACCAGCATCCGGGCCTCGTGCTCGGCCTCGAGCACGCCCTGGCGCTCGGCGAGCGCCTTGTTGACGGCCCCGCGGGCCTGGCCGATGCGCTGGCCGGCCTCCTTGCGGGCCTGCGGCGGCAGCGCACCGATCTCCCGGTTCGCGAGCGCCAGCGGCGAGCGGTCGCCGGTGTGGTCGATGCGCACCTGCTTGAGCTCGTCGAGGTCGCCCGCGGCCGCGATCGCGGCGATCGCCGCGTCCCGTGAGGCCTCGACCTCCTCGGGTTTCAAGGGGGTGACCTCGACGGGGTCGTAATCGGTGTTCGGTCCCGACATGACTGCCTTTCCAGCTCTGGTGCGCACGCGGCGCGTGCAACCCGGCAAGTCTAGGAACCCCCGCGGCACGCGCGCGAACCGGTTCACCCGCGGGACTGCGGTACGCCGCTCAGCCCGGGTCGAGCGGACCCGGCCAGGTGACCACGACCCGCGCGCCCCCACCCTCCGCGTCGCCGATCTCGACCGTGCCGCCGTGGGCGCGCACCAGTCCGTGCACGATGTAGAGCCCCAGGCCGGACCCGCCGCTGGGCCCGTTGCGCCAGAACTTCGTGAACGCCCGGCTGCGCAGCTCGGCCGGGATGCCGTCGCCGTCGTCCTCGATGCTCATCACCACGCCGGGCACTCCCCCGCCGGGCTCGCCCGGCTGGGCGGCCAGCACGACCCGGACCAGTCCCGACCCGTGGTGCACGCCGTTCTCGACGAGGTTGGTGAGGACCTGGACGAACTTGTCCGGGTCGGCCCCGATCGGGGGCAGGTCGGGGGCGACGGTGAGCTCGATGTGGCGCGACGTGCCGACGCCCACCGAGTCCACGACCCGCCGGGCGAGCAGCCCCGCGTCGCACGGGCGCCGGTACAGCTGCAGGCGCCCGGTGTCGATGCGGGCGACGTCGAGGAGCTCGGCGATCAGCCGGCCCAACCGGTCCGCGTCGACGCTGACGGTGGTCAGCATCAGCCGCTTCTGCTCGTCGTTGAGCTTGTCCCAGCGGTTCAGCAGCGCCTGGACGAAGCCCTTCACCCCGGTGAGCGGCGAGCGGAGCTCGTGGGCGACGGTCGCGACCAGGTCCGAGCGCTCCCGGTCCAGCCGCGCCCGGCCGCGCCCGGAGCGCAGGCTGACCACGACCCGGGAGATCGGCTCGCGCAGCGACGGGCGGTGGATGCGGGCGGTGACCAGCACCTCCGTGCCGTCGGGCAGCAACCAGGACTGCTCCGGCACGCCGGTGCGCATCGGCAGCCCGTCGTAGGGGCGGTTGCACTCACACCAGCGGTTCCCCTGCTGGTCGCGCAGCGCGAGCACCTCGGAGAGCTGCCGCCCGCAGGCCGTGGCCGGGTCGGTGCCGAGCATCGCGGCCGCGGAGGCCGACACCAGCTCCACGCGTGCGTCCGGGCCGGCGACCAGCACCGCGTCGGGCAGCAGGTCCGCCAGCTCCTGGGCCGAGGTCGGTGCGCTCATCGCGCCACCCTACGGTGCGGACCGGCCGCGGGCGGGGCTCAGCGCGTGGAGCCAGGGCGGTGGGCGCGCGCGGAGGCGTAGAGGCAGACTGCCGCGGCGGTGGCGAGGTTGAGGCTCTCGGCGCCCCCGAGCAGCGGGATCCGCACCCGGTGGTCGGCGAGGGCGGCGAGCTCGTCGGGCAGGCCCCACGCCTCGTTGCCGAACAGCCACGCCGTCGGCCCGGCGAGCAGCTCGTCGGCCTCGAAGAGCTCCACCTCGCCCGCGCCGTCGGCGGCGAGGACCACGAGCCCCGCGGCCTGCGCCGCGCGGACCGCGGTGGCCGGGTCCGGCTCGATCGCGACCGGGAGGTGGAAGAGGCTGCCGACGCTCGCGCGGACCGCCTTGGCGTTGTACGGGTCCACCGAGCTGCCGGCCAGCACCACCGCGTCGCCGCCGGCGGCGTCGGTGGTGCGGACGACGTTGCCCGCGTTGCCGGGGTCGCGCACGTCGGCGCAGATCGAGACCAGCCGGGGTGCGCGGTCCAGCAGGTGCGCGAGCGGACGGTCGAGGTGGCGGCAGACCGCCACGACGCCGGCCGGGGTGACCGAGTCGCTCAGCGAGGCGAGCGCCCGGTCCTCGACCAGCGTCCAGGGGACCTCGGCCGCCTCGGCCGCGGTGGCCAGGGCAGCGTGCTGCTCGGTGGCGGCGACGGTGGCGAAGACCTCCGTGACGCAGCCGGTGACCCCGAGCGCGCCCTCGACGGCCTTCGGGCCGTCGGCAAGGAACAGCCGCCGCTCGGATCGCTCCGAGCGGCGGCTGAGCTTGCGTGCAAGCTTGACGCGGGCGTTGCCCGCGCTCAGCGGGGTGTTCAGGCCGAGGCCTCCGCCTTGGGGGCGTTGACGTCCTCGGGCAGGGCCGCCTTGGCGACCTCGACCAGCGCGTTGAACGCGGCGATGTCGTTGACGGCGAGGTCGGCGAGGACCTTGCGGTCGACCTCGACACCGGCCAGGCCGAGGCCCTGGATGAAGCGGTTGTACGTCATGCCCTGCGCACGAGCGGCCGCGTTGATGCGCTGGATCCACAGGCGACGGAAGTTGCCCTTGTTCTTGCGCCGGTCGTTGTAGCTGTAGACCAGCGAGTGGGTGACCTGCTCCTTGGCCTTGCGGTACAGGCGCGAGCGCTGGCCGCGGTAGCCGGCGGCGCGCTCGAGGGTCGTACGGCGCTTCTTCTGGGCGTTTACCGCCCGCTTGACGCGTGCCACTGTCTTACTCCTTGGTGCTCAAATGTCTCGGGTTGCTCAGGTCGGTTGCGTCGACCAGGGGTGGTGCAGGTCGGGTCAGCGACCGAGCAGCTTCTTCGCGCGCGGCACGTCGGCCTTGGCGACCTCGACGGTGCCGGTGAGGCGACGCGTGACCTTGGAGGCCTTCTTCTCGAGGTTGTGGCGCTTGCCGGCCTTCTCGCGAAGGATCTTGCCCGAGCCGGTCACGCGGAAGCGCTTGCCGGCACCGGAGTGGCTCTTGTTCTTCGGCATCAGTTGTCTCTCTCTCGTTGCTGCAGAACGCCCCGGTCGAGATGTCGAGGACTCGACCGGGTGTGCGTGCGACCTGCGGGAGTGTCAGGCCTCGATCTCGGGATCGAGGTTCTCGGAGCGGCCACGCTCCTTCTTCTGCGCCACCGGGCCGGCCAGGTGGGCGGCGTCGCGCTCGGCGCGCTCGGCTGCCACGTCGGCGGCACGCTCGGAGGCCTTGGCGTCCTTGGCCGCCTGCACGTCGACCTTGGCGTCGGCCTTCTTCTTGTGCGGGCCGAGGACCATGATCATGTTGCGGCCGTCCTGCTTCGGGGAGGACTCCACGAAGCCGAGGTCGGCCACGTCCTCCGCGAGGCGCTGGAGCAGGCGGAAGCCCAGCTCGGGGCGGTGCTGCTCGCGACCACGGAACATGATCGTGATCTTGACCTTGTCGCCGGCCTTGAGGAAGCGGACCACGTGGCCCTTCTTCGTCTCGTAGTCGTGCGCGTCGATCTTGGGACGAAGCTTCATCTCCTTGATGATCACGTTCGTCTGGTTGCGACGCGCCTCACGAGCCTTCTGGGCGTTCTCGTACTTGAACTTCCCGTAGTCCATGAGCTTGCAGACCGGGGGGCGCGCAGTCGGAGCAACCTCGACCAGGTCGAGGTCGGCCTCCTGCGCGAGGCGCAGCGCGTCAGCCGTCGGCACAATGCCGACGGTCTCGCCATTGGGTCCAACGAGGCGGACCTCGGAAACCCGGATCCGGTCGTTGATACGAAGCTCGGTGCTGATGTGTCCTCCTGATGGGGCTGTGGCCGGACGTCCTCGCGCCTTCGGGCCACTCACCTGTGATGAGGGCCGGAAACGACAAAAGGCTTCCGCTGTCTACAAGCGGAAGCCAGTCTCGACACGTCACCCACCAGGGATTCGTACCACCGGGACGGGGTCGTCACGTCTGGCGTGGGACCACATCTCAGGACCGGACCCGACGACCTGTGCTGCTGACCCTGCGGACAGGGCGGTCGATGCGGGTGGGAGACGAACGAGCCGACTCCGCTTGTCGGATCGGTTCCGTCGTGCGAGCACGGGGAACTGATCGGTCAACACCAGACCTTAGCCGAGGATTCCCCGGCAGCGCCAATCCGGCTAGGGACGGCCCTCGGGAGCCGCACCCGTCTCCTCGTCGGCCTCGGGGGCGGGCGCCAGCCACACCGGCTCGCCGTCGATGACCGCCGGGCGCCAGCCGTGCGCGACCGCGCGCAGGTCGTTGCCCTCGACGGCCAGGCGGACCGGGCCGGCGATGTCGATGACCAGCGCCGCGGCCTCCTCCTGGATCGCCGACTGGGCGGCCGCCTGGGCGGTGACCGGGACCGGACGGGCCTCAGGGTTCCAGGTGCGCAGGGGCTCGGTGCCGGTGAAGGCCAGCAGTCCCCGGCGACCGTCGGGGCTGGTCATCAGCACCGCCGCCATGTCGCTGCTCTTCTCGCGCGCGAGCCCGTCCTCGCCGATCTCGACGTCGCCGAGGACCGCGACCACCGGGACCAGCAGCCGGGTGCCGACCAGCGCGGCCAGCACCGCCACCCGCTCACCGGTGCCCGCGGCGTACGCCGCCAGCGCTGCGGCGAGGCGGGGGTCCTGCTCGCCGGTGTCGTCGGGGAACGCCGGACCGAGCAGCTGGCGCGCCCCGTGCTGGGCGTCGTGGCCGTGAGCGTGATCCGACATGGCGCCCAGTCTCTCACCCGGCTCTCACCCCACTCGCGAACGGGGCTGCCCGGCATCACCCGTTGTGGGAGGCTGAAGGGGTGGACGACGTCACCTGGACAGCACTCACGCTCACGCTGACGCTGCTCGGCGGCATCTGGACCTGGTTCGCGTTCCGGCGCCGGGGCCTGGCCGCCGGCCTGCGCGGCGCCGGCATCACGCTGCTGCCGCTCGCGGCCTACCTCACCGACACCCTGCGGATGTTCACCCGCATCGTCGATGCGATCTCCGACTGGGCGGTGCGCCTGGTCTTCAGCCCGATGGTGTGGGCCGGCGTGGTCGTCGCCGGCCTCGCGGTCACGCTGATCGTCGTGGCCCGCTTCATCGACTCCCGCACGGGAGCCCGGCCGGCCGCCGGCGCGGGCCGCCGTGCCGGCGCGGTGCCGGGCGGCACGACGAAGGGCGGCGCAAGCCCCGCGGGCGGCGCCGGGGCCACGGGCACCACCGGCGACAAGGAGCTCGACGAGATCGAGGCGCTCCTGCGCAGGCGCGGTATCTCCTGATGTCCACGGGGCGCAGCGGCCCCACAGCCGTGCCGCGCGGCGCCGTGTCGTCGGTGATCGCCCGCAACCGGCTCTGGAGCCGGCTCGACACCGCCGTGGCGGCGCACGACGAGCCGCTGGCCACACCGCTGGTGGTGGTCGACCTGGACGCCTTCGACGCCAACGCCGACGACCTGGTGCGCCGGGCCGGGGGCGTCCCGATCAGGGTCGCCTCCAAGTCGGTGCGCGTCCCCGCCCTGCTGGAGCGGGTGCTGGCACGCCCGGGCTTCCACGGCGTGCTCGCCTACACCCTCGCCGAGGCGCTGTGGCTGGAGGAGCGCGGGATCAGCGACGACCTGCTGGTCGCCTACCCCAGCGTCGACCGCGGCGCGCTGGCCCGGCTGGTGGCCTCCCCCACCGCCGCCGCCCGGATCACCTTGATGGTCGACTCCCCCGACCACCTCGACGTCGTCGACTCGGTCCGCAGCTCCCACGCCGTACCCGTCCGCGTCGCGATCGACGTCGATGCCGGCCTGCGGCTCGGTCCGGGCCACGTGGGCCCCAAGCGCTCCCCCCTCCACCGTCCCCAGCAGGTGCTGGCGCTCGCCCGCACCGTGCAGGCGCGTCCCGGCTTCCGCCTCGTCGGGGTGATGACCTACGAGGGCCAGGTCGCCGGGCTGCCCGACGCCGTGCCGACGCAACGGGCGCGCTCCGTGGTGGTGCGGGGCATCAAGACCGCCTCCACCGCCCAGCTCGCCACCCGGCGTCGCGCGGTGGCCGAGGCGCTCGCCGAGGTCGGCGAGCTGGAGCTGTGGAATGCCGGCGGCTCGGGCTCCCTGGAGTCCTCCGCCCAGGACCCGGTCGTCACCGAGGTCACCGCCGGCTCCGGGCTGCTGGCCCCCACCCTCTTCGACCACTACCGGTCCTTCCGGGCCCGCCCCGCAGCCTTCTACGGCCTCCCGGTCACCCGGCGCCCCGGTCCCGGCCTGGTGACCGTGCACGGCGGCGGGCTGGTCGCCTCCGGCCCGATCGGCGCGGACCGGCTGCCGACCCCGTGGGCCCCGGCCGGGCTCGAGCTGCTCCCGCTGGAGGGCGCCGGCGAGGTCCAGACCCCGCTGAGCGGCCCGGGCGCCGACCACCTCTCCATCGGTGACCTGGTGTGGTTCCGCCACGCGAAGTCCGGCGAGCTCTTCGAGCACACCAACCTGGCCCACCTGCTGCGCGGCGACCGGATCGCCGAGCAGACCCCCACCTACCGTGGCCACGGCCTCGCGTTCTGAGCCCGGGCCCGGCGCGGCCGCCGACCCGGCCCGCGTCGTGCTCGACCTCGCCCGCTCCCGGCCCGCCCGGCTCGGCTCCGGGCGGCTGGTCTGCCTCGACGGTCCCGCCGGGTCCGGCAAGAGCACCCTGGCCGCGGGGCTGCTGGCGCTGGCCCCCGCGGCCGTCGTCGTGCACACCGACGACCTGCTCGACGGCTGGGACGGGCTCCCCGGTCTGCCCGCCGCCCTCGCCGCGCTCGTGGCCCCGCTGGCCCGCGACGAGCCGTCGTCGTACCGCCGCTACGACTGGTACGCCGCGTGCTTCGCGAACCGCGTCGAGGTCGCGCCGGGCCCGCTGCTGGTGATCGAGGGCGTCGGGTCCGGCACCCGCGCGCTGGACGCGGTGCGCAGCCTGTTGGTCTGGGTCGACGCCCCCGCCGACGTGCGCCGCGAGCGCTGGCTGGCACGCGACGGCGCGGCGTCCGAGCCGCACCGGCAGCGCTGGGTCCCGGCGGAGCAGCGGCTCTTCGAGGCCGAGGGGACCCGGGCCCGCGCCGACCTGGTCCTCGACGGTTCCCGGCGGATGGGCGGCTGAGGCGGATCGGCGGACGCCGACCTAGGGTGGGCAGGTGCTTCCTCCCAGCGGTGACCAGTTCGAGATCTCGGCCGGCGGCTACCGCGCCGTGGTGACCGAGGGCGGCGCTGCCCTGCGCTCCCTCACCCACGGAGGGCGTGACCTGGTCGACGGCTTCGCCGTCGAGGAGATGGCCAGCGGCGGACGCGGCCAGGTCCTGATGCCGTGGCCCAACCGGATCCGCGACGGCCGCTACTCCCACGGCGGGCGCGAGCACCGGCTGGCGCTCACCGAGCCGTCGCGCCAGAACGCCTCGCACGGCCTGGCGCGCTGGGTCGCCTGGACGCTGGAGGAGCACACCTCGCGCTCGGTGGCGCTGACCCACCGGCTGATGGCCCAGAGCGGCTACCCGTGGACCGTCGACCTGCGCATCGTCTACGACCTCTCCGCCGACGGGCTCACGGTCACCCAGACCGCGACCAACCAGTCCGACGAGCCCGCGCCGTACGCCAGCGGGGCGCACCCCTACCTCTGCGTCGGCCCCGGCCCCGTGGACCGCCTCGAGCTCACCCTGCCGGCGGCGACCCGCATGCTCACCGACGACCGGCTGCTGCCGAGCGGCAGCGAGCCGGTCGAGGGGACCGCGTTCGACTTCCGGGTCACCCGGCCGCTGCGCGACCTCGCGCTCAACGACGCCTTCACCGACCTCCAGCGCGACTCCGAGGGGGTCGCCACGACCGTCCTGCGCGACCCCGCCAGCGGCCTCGGGGTGGCCCTGTGGGTCGACGGCGGACACCCGTGGCTGCAGCTCTACACCGCCGACGACGTGCCGGCCACCGCCCGCCGCTCGATCGCGGTCGAGCCGATGACCGCGCCCGCGGACGCGTTCAACAGCGGCGTCGACCTGGTCGAGCTGGGTCCGGCCGGCAGCGCGGACGACGAGCTCAGCGTGGCCTGGGGCATCCGCGCGCTCGATTGAGCGGGCCGGCCCGGGTCAGCCGCGGGCGGTCGGGTCCGAGTAGTGGTCGGCCAGCGCCCGCAGCTCGCGCACGGCCTGGTGGGCCCTGGCGCCGTCGGAGCCCTGGATGCCCATGGCCGAGATGGTGCTGCCGTCGCTCAGGTCGAGGGTCGCCCAGGGCGCGCCGGCGGGCAGCCGCACCGCGACCACCTCGGTCCACTCCAGCTGGCGGCGCTTGTAGCCGTTGATGACGACCAACCCGTCGCGGGTGCCGACGACGCGCGAGCGCACGAGTGCGTTCATCGCCGCCGCGGCCAGCGCGGCGAGGAAGAGGATGGTCGAGATCTGGAAGACCGTGAACTTCGCCCGGGTCTCCGCGTCGAAGGTGAACCAGGTGACCAGGCAGACGATCACCAGCGCGGACCCGAACAGGATGCCCGCGAGCCGGGGGCCCAGCGGGCGCCAGGTGCGCGGGAGGTCGGGAAGGCGAGCGGCCTCAGAGTCGGCAGGCATTGATCTCCGTCAGCAGGATCCCACGGGCCCCGAGCTCCCAGAGCTGGTCCATCAGCCGCTGCGAACCGGCGCGGGGCACCATCGCCCGCACGGCCACCCAGCCCTCGCGGTGCAGCGGGGAGACCGTCGGGCTCTCGATCCCCGGGGTGAGCGCCACCGCGGCCTGGACCCGGTCGCGGTCGATGTCGTAGTCCATCATCACGTAGCTGCGCGCGACCAGGACGCCGTCGATGCGGCGCTTGAAGGTCTCGTAGCCCGTCGGGACGTCGCCACCACGCGTGATGACGACCGCCTCGGACTCCAGGATCGTGTCGCCGAAGACCTCCAGGCCGGCCTGGCGCAGGGTGCTGCCGGTCTCCACGACATCGGCGATCGCGTCGGCGACCCCGAGCTGGATGCTGGTCTCCACGGCGCCGTCGAGGCGGACCACGTCGGCCTTGATGCCGCGCTGGTCCAGGAACGCCCGCACGACCCCGTCGTACGACGTGGCGATGCGCGCGCCCTCGAGGTCGGCCACGGAGGAGAAGGCACCGCGCGGCCCGGCGAAGCGGAACCGGCTGCGCCCGAACCCGAGCGGCAGCACCTCGTCGGCCTCGGCGCCGGAGTCCTGGAGCAGGTCGCGGCCGGTGATGCCGACGTCGAGGGTGCCCTTGCCGACGTACAGCGCGATGTCGCGGGGGCGCAGGTAGAAGAACTCGACGCCGTTCTCGACGTCGGTGAGCGCGAGCTGCTTGGAGTCGACGCGCTGGCGGTAGCCGGCCTCGCGCAGGATCTCCTGCGCGGACTGCGAGAGCGAGCCCTTGTTGGGCACCGCGACACGGAGCAGGGGCGCCGTCGCGGACGTGGCCGCGGAGGCGGGGACTGGCTGGGACACGGGGGTTCCTCTACAGGTGGGTGTAGACGTCGTCGAGCTCGAGGCCGCTGGCGAGCATGAGCACCTGGGCGTGGTAGAGCAGCTGGCTGATCTCCTCGGCCGCCCGCTCCTTGCCCTCGTGCTCGGCCGCCATCCAGGACTCGGCGGCCTCCTCCACCAGCTTCTTGCCGATCGCATGGACCCCGGCGTCGAGCTGTGCCACGGTGCCGGATCCTGCAGGGCGGGTCCGGGCCTTCTCGGACAGCTCGGACCAGAGCTCGTCGAACGTCTTCACGGGCAACCAGACTAGGTGGTCCCCGCCCCGCGAGCACCAGCGGGATGCAGGACTGGACAGGGTGGCGCCTGTCGGACGCACGGATCGCCACGACGGAGGAATCGACTGATACCTTCTCGCCCATGGGCAACGGGGCGGCGCTCGGCGATGAGCAGCGCCGTTTCCACGCGGCAGTGGTGGTCGCCTCGCTGCTGGCGCTGGTCTTCGCGATCCTGCTCAGCCCGGCCATGCCCGAGGGGGTGCGTAGCGCCGCCAGCGCGACCGGCCTGATCACCTCCGCCCTGGTCGGCACCGTCTCCTTCCTGCCGCGCATCCGCGGCACCAGCGGGCGCCGACGGCGCTCGTGGGTGCTCATCGCGGGAGCCGGGCTCGCGGCCATGGTGGGCAACCTGTGGGCCGCGTTCGTCGGCTCGACCGCGTTCGTGTCCGCGCGCACGGTCAGCGACATCACCATCTCGACCGCGCTGGTCCTCTCCACCGCCGCCCTGCTGAGCTTCCCGACCCCGCGGCGCCGCGGGATCGACAAGTCCCTGCTGGTCCTCGACGGCATCGTGATCACCAGCGGCATGCTGGTGATCGCCTCGATCACCGTCTACGAACGGATCCTGGGCACCTCCGAGGGCCCCGCCGCCATCGGGGTGATGACCCTGGTCATCCCCGCCCTCGACCTGCTGCTCGCGACCGTCGCGCTGCTGCTCTTCCTGCGCAGCAGCCCGGCGGACCGCCGCCAGTTCGGCCTGATCGCCGCCGGCTTCGTGATGTACACGATGTCCGACCTGGCCTTCGCCGTGCTCACCGTCGAGGAGGACTTCGAGTTCGGCAGCCTGCTGGACCTCGGCTGGATCGCCGGCTACCTGCTGATCGGCCTCGCGGCCTGGTACCCCCGCCGAGAGACCCGACGGGCGACCGCCCCCGACGTCTCCGACGCCCGCGACGTGCTGATCGTGTACGTCGTGGTGCTGCTCGCCGGGGTCGTGCAGGTCGTGCTCCCGCTCGAGCACCGCTTCGGCAAGGTGCAGGGGATGCTGTGGTGCGTCCTGATCCTCGCGGTCGGCGCGCGCCAGGCGATGCTCACCTTCGACAACTCCCGGCTGCGGCGCGGGCTCGAGCGCCAGGTGCGCGAGCAGACCGCGGACCTGCGCCGGATGGCCCGTCAGAACCAGGTGCTGGTCTCCTCCGTGGGCGACGGCATCTACGGCGTCGACGAGCACGGCGCCCTCACCTTCCTCAACCCCTCCGGCGCCCGCGCGCTGGGCTACCGGCCCGACGACCTGCTCGGCCGCGACGCCCACCAGCTGTTCCACGCGCCCACCGTCGACGGCGCGCCGTACCCGTGGAGCGGCTGCTACATCGCGGAGGCGATCCGCGAGCGCAAGGTGACGCTGGCCGAGAGCGACACGTACGTGCGCGCCGACGGCCACACCTTCCCCGTCGAGATCACCGCGAGCCCGCTGGTCGACGGCGACGAGGACCGCGAGGACGACGAGGTGGTCCGCGGCGCCGTGGTCGTCTTCCGCGACATGACCCAGCGCCGCGAGGTCGACCGGATGAAGAACGAGTTCGTCTCGGTGGTCAGCCACGAGCTGCGCACCCCGCTGACCTCGATCCGCGGCTCCCTCGGCCTGCTCGCCGGCGGGGCGCTCGGCCCCCTGGAGCCTGCCGCCCAGTCGATGGCCAACGTCGCGCTGGAGAGCACCGAGCGGCTGACCCGGCTGATCAACGACATCCTCGACCTGGAGCGCATCGAGTCCGAGAACGTGCCCCTCGACCTGTCCACCCACGACGCGGTCGACCTGATCACCACCTCCGCGGTCGAGCTCGCGGCGATGGCCCAGGACGTCGGCGTGAGCATCGAGGTCGGCCCCGCCTCCGGGCGCGTGGTCGCCGACCGCGACCGGGTCGCGCAGGCGCTGACCAACCTGATCGGCAACGCCGTGAAGTTCTCCGACCCCGGTGCCCGGGTCACGTTGTGCGCCGAGCCCGGGCCCGACGAGGTCACCTTCCAGGTGGTCGACAGCGGCCGCGGCATCCCCCAGGACCGGCTCCACGCCGTGTTCGAGCGCTTCCAGCAGGTCGACTCCACCGACGCCCGGGAGAAGGGCGGCACCGGGCTGGGCCTGACCATCAGCCGCGGCATCATCGAGCGCCACGGAGGCCGGATCTGGGCGGAGAGCACCGTCGGCGTCGGCACCACCGTCTCCTTCACCCTGCCGACCCCCCACGTCACCCGCGCGAGCGCCGGTCCGGCCACGATCTCCCTTCTCGGCGGCGACCCCGCCACCGCCGAGGAGATCCGCACCCGGCTCGAGCACAGCGGGCACACCGCCGTCGTGGAGGGCAGCGCCCCCGGCGCCGCGGCGCCCGCGCCACTCACCGTGCTCCTCGACCCCGTCGACGACACCGACCACGACCGCCTCCTGGAGACGGTCGGGGCCGCCCTCTCGAGCGCCGGCGGCACGGCCCGCGGCGACGCGGGCCTGGTCGCGCTCGACGACGCACCGTCCGCCCCCCGACACCGCAGCGGCCCGGTCGTGGCCTACCGGCGGGCCGGCACCGACCCCACCACGCCCGAGCTGCTCGGCACCATCCTGGCCCTGGCGGCCGCGACCCGACCCACGAACGGAGAGTCCCCTTGAGCACTGCCCACCCGGTGGCCTACATCCCGAGCACCGGCGGGGTGGACATCACGCTGCGCAAGGCGGTCGGCCTCGGCCGCACCCGCCTGGCCGCGTTCGACCACGCCCTGCTCGGCGCCGGCATCGCCGACCGCAACCTGATCGTCCTCTCCTCGGTCATCCCCCCGGGCAGCCGCATCCGCGAGATCGAGGACGTCGCCGCGGAGCCGATCGGCGGCGGCCACGGCGACCGGCTGTTCTGCGTGCTCGCCGCTGCGTACGCCGAGGCGCCCGGCCAGGAGGCGTGGGCCGGCATCGGCTGGGTCGTCGACGACGCGACCGGCGCGGGCCTGTTCGTCGAGCACGTCGCGACCTCGGAGGCCGAGCTCGAGCACCTGATCCACGCCACCCTGGGCGACATGGTCGAGAACCGCGGCGGCGGCTACGGCCCCGTGCAGAGCCTGACCACCTCGGCGACCTACGTCGACCGTCCGACCGCCGCCCTCACCGTCGCGGCGTACACCACCATCCCCTGGAGCACCGATGTCCGCTGACGCACTCCGGATCACCGTCGCGACCGACGTCGACGAGGAGACCTCGGCGCGCTACTACGAGCTCTACCGCGAGACCTTCGGCGAGCTGGAGATCCGCGCCGCGGCCCGTCAGGTGCTCCACGAGGAGGAGTTCCTCGAGGAGATGCACGACCCGCGGGTGATGAAGTACCTCGCCGTCGACGCCGACGACCAGGTGATCGGGATGACCACCCTGACCCGCGACCTCGCCACGGTGCCGTGGATCAGCCCGGCGTACTTCGCCCACCACTACCCCGAGCAGACCGAGCGCAACGCGGTCTACTACCTGGGGTTCACCCTGGTGCGCCACGCCCGCCGCCAGCAGCACGTCTTCGCCTCGATGATCTCGGTGCTGACCGACCTGATCATCTCCGAGCGGGCCGTCTGCGCGTGGGACATGTGCCACTACAACGACGAGGTCCTCGGCCTGGGCCCGGCCATCTCGCAGATGCTGGCCAGCCGCACCGAGCTCGACGTGCACCCGATCGACCGCCAGACCTACTTCGCCGCGGTCTGCGCCGGAGGCGGGAGTGCGGGCCAGGACCTCTCACGCTGACACGCCCGGGCCTCGGGGCCCGGCGCACTGGCTAGGATGGCTCGGCCGGACCGACCGGCTCCCCGAGGAGGACACGGCCATCATGACGCGTGGTGCGCCGCAGGGCGTTCCCTGTGTGCTCGTCGTCGACGACGACGACTCGATCCGCGAGATCACCCGCATCGCCCTGGAGGTCGTCGGCGGCTGGCAGGTCACGATCGCGTCCGGCGGGCGCGAGGCGCTGGACCTGGCCGAGGAGCGCGACTTCGACGCGGTGCTGCTCGACGTGATGATGCCGGAGATGGACGGCCCGACGACCTTCGCGCACCTGCGCGAGCGCCCGGCGACGCGTGACCTTCCCGTGGTCCTGCTGACTGCCAAGGTGCAGACCGGTGACCACCAGGTGTGGGACCGCCTCGACGTCGCCGGCGTGATCTCGAAGCCCTTCGACCCGATGACCCTCGCCGGCGACGTCGCCGCGATGCTGGGCTGGAGCCCTCAGGCGTCGTAGCCCCGCTTGACCCGCTTGAGGGTCTGGGCGGTGAGCAGCGCGGCCGCGGTGGCCTCGTAGCCCTTGTCCTCGCGCGACCCCGCCAGGCCGGCGCGGTCGAGGGCCTGCAGGTCGTCGTCGCAGGTGAGCACGCCGAAGCCGACGGCCACGGTGTGGTCGAGGGCCACCCGGGTCAGCCCGTCGGTGGCGGCGCTGCAGACGTACTCGAAGTGCGGCGTGCCGCCGCGGATGACCACCCCGAGGGCGATCACGGCGTCGTGGCCCTGGGCGGCCAGCGCCGAGGCCACGACCGGGAGCTCGAACGTGCCGGGCACCCGGACCACGACCGGCGCCTCGACGCGGTAGTCCGCGAAGGCGCGCTCCGCGCCCGCGAGCAGCCCCTCCATGACCTGGTCGTGCCAGGTCGCGGCCACCACCGCGACTCGCAGGTCGTGGCAGTCGACGACTGGCTGGGTGGGTGCTCCGGCTCCGCTCATCGCGGTCCTCCGTTCAGGTCGGACGGTTCTTCGTGGGTCAGCGGGACTGCCGCGCGGACGGCCGCAGCCTCGTCGTGGCGGGCCAGGTCGGGCAGCAGGTGGCCCATCCGGTCCCGCTTGGCCAGCAGGTAGGCCAGGTTGTGGTCGTTCGGGTGCGGGGTGAGCGGTACCCGCTCGGCCACGGCGATCCCGTACTCCTCCAGGTCGCCGACCTTGCCGGGGTTGTTGGTCAGCAGCCGCACCGTGGAGACGCCGAGGTCCTTGAGGACCTGGGTCGCGGTGCCGTAGTGGCGCGCGTCGGCGGGCAGCCCCAGGTCGAGGTTGGCGTCCACGGTGTCGCGGCCGCCGTCCTGGAGCTGGTAGGCCTGCAGCTTGGCCACCAGGCCGATCCCCCGGCCCTCGTGGCCGCGCAGGTAGACGATGATGCCGCGCCCCTCGGCCACCACCCGCTCCATGGCCTCCTCCAGCTGCGGCCCGCAGTCGCAGCGGTGGCTGCCGAACACGTCGCCGGTCAGGCACTCGGAGTGCACCCGGGTCAGGACCGGCTCGGGGCCGGAGACGTCGCCGTGCACCAGGGCGACGTGCTCGGAGCCGTCGACGGTGATCCGGTAGCCGTACGCCGTGAAGTCGCCGTGGCGGGTGGGCAGCCGGGTCTCGGCGACCCGCTCCACGTGGTTCTCGTGGCGGCGGCGGTACTTCACCAGGTCGTCGATGGAGATCATCGCCAGCCCGTGCTCGTCGGCGAACTCGCGCAGCTCGGGCGCCCGCTTCATCGTGCCGTCGTCGTTGACCACCTCGACCAGCACGCCAGCGGGGGTCAGCCCGGCGAGCATCGCCAGGTCGACCGCGGCCTCGGTGTGGCCGCGGCGCACCAGCACGCCGCCCTCGCGGTAGCGCAGCGGGAAGACGTGCCCGGGGCGGGTGATGTCCCACGGCTCGGTGGCGGAGTCGGCCAGCACCCGGGCGGTGTGGGCGCGGTCGGCCGCGGAGATGCCGGTGCTCACGCCGTCGCGGGCGTCCACCGAGATCGTGTACGCGGTGCGCAGCTTGTCCTTGTTGTGCGGCGTCATCAGCGGGATCTCGAGGCGGTCGAGCATGTCGCCGGGCATCGGCACGCAGATCACGCCGCTGGAGTGGCGGATCGTGAAGGCCATCAGCTCCGGGGTGGCCTTGCTCGCGGCGAAGATGATGTCGCCCTCGTTCTCGCGGCCCTCGTCGTCGACGACCACGACCGCCTTGCCGGCGGCGATGTCGGCGACGGCCCGCTCGACCGGGTCGAGGCGGACACCGCCGTGCTGCGGGCGCTCGGACGGGATGCTCATGTGATGACTCCTTCGGGGACGCGGTCGGCGAGGGGTGCGACCGGGGTGGTGCGAGAGGTGCGCTCGATGCGCCACCAGCTGAGGAAGCCGGCGACGCAGAAGGCGCCGTAGAAGAGGTACATGCCGGCCGTGGGGTAGTAGCCGGCCCGGATCAGGGACGTCACGCCGACGACGTCGACGGCCACCCAGATCAGCCAGAACTCCACCCAGCCGCGGGCCATCCCCCAGGTCGCGAGCAACGACCCGGTGAGGATCCAGGCCTCGGTCGCCGGGCCCCACGAGCCGAGCTCGCGCAGCACGACGTACGCCGTGGCGTAGCCGAGGACGGCCACGCCGGCGAGGAGCAGGCGCTCGCGTCGGCTGGCCCAGCGCGGCACGACCGCGAGGCCGCCGTCGCCGCGGGAGCGGGTCCAGCACCACCAGCCGAACAGCGACATCGCCGCGAACACGACCTGGCGGCCGGCCTGGCCCCACAGCGGCTCGGCGACGGCGTTGCTGAGCGAGCCGCTGACGAAGACGGTGAAGAGCAGGACGTTGCCGAGCAGCCCGACCGGCCACGCCCAGACCAGGCGGCGCATGCCGAGCAGGGCGCTGCCGAGGCCGAAGACGTTGCCGACCACCTCGGGGACCGACAGGTAGCCGCCGGCCACCGCGATCTCCCCGGTGAGGAGCCAGTCGAGCATCAGCCCTCCTGGGCGGGCAGGTGGCCGGCGAGCAGCTTCTCGACGTGCTTGGCGATGACGTCGGCCTCGAGGTTGACCAGGGCACCGACCGGCTTGGTGCCCAGGACGGTGCGCGCGAGGGTCTCGGGGATCAGGCTGACGGTGAGGCGGTCCTCGCCGACGGTCACGACGGTGAGGCTGACCCCGTCGATCGTGATCGAGCCCTTGTCCACGACGTAGCGGGTCAGCGCGGCGGGGACCGAGACCTCCACCAGCTCCCAGTGCTCGCTCGGCGTGCGGGACAGGATCGTGCCCACCCCGTCGACGTGGCCCTGGACGATGTGCCCACCGAGGCGCTTCTCGACGGTGACGGCACGCTCGAGGTTGACCCGGTCGCCGGGCGCGACGCCCTGCAGCGCGGTCTTGTCGAGGGTCTCCTGCATGACGTCGGCGACCCAGGTGTCCTCGGTGCGCTCCGCGACCGTGAGGCAGCAGCCGTTCACGGCGATGGAGTCACCGAGCCCGGTGTCCTCCAGCACGGTGGCGGCGCGGATGGTGAGCCTGATGGCGTCACCCTGGTCCTGGACCGCCTCGACGGTGCCGAGCTCTTCGACGATTCCGGTGAACATCAGGACTCCTGTTCGGCTGGTGCGCAGTGCATCGTGAGACGCACGTTCGGCTGGTCCGCGCCCTCGGCGGGCAGCACCGTCACGTCGGTGACGGTGGGCCGCAGGGCGGCGGAGATGGTGGTGATGCCCAGGTCCGCGACGGCGTTCGTGCCCGCGCCCAGGAGCAGAGGGGCGACGTAGGCGACGATCTCGTCGACGAGGCCGGCCCGCAGGAAGGCGGCGGCGAGGGTCGGTCCGCCCTCGAGGAACACGTGCTGGCGGTCGCGGGCCGCGAGCGCGGCGAGCGCGGTGTGCGGGTCGCGGGTGCGCAGCCGGAGGGTCTCGGCGTCGGCGTTGAAGACCCGGTGGCCCGGGTCGAGCTCGCGCTCCCCCATCACCGCGCGCAGCGGCTGGTGCGGCAGCGCGACGCCGTCGTCGTCGCGCACCGTGAGCAGCGGGTCGTCGGCAGCGATGGTCCCGGTGCCGACGAGCATCGTGTCGCACAGGGCGCGCAGCCGGTGGGTGTCGCGGCGCGCGGCGCTCGAGCTGACCCAGCGGCTGGTGCCGTCGGCGGCGGCGCTGCGGCCGTCGAGGGTGGCGGCGAACTTCCAGGTCACGAACGGGCGCCCGTGCACCATCGCGAAGCTCCACACCCGGTTGAGCTCCTGGGCGTCCTCCGCGAGCAGGCCGCCCTCGACCTCGACGCCGGCCGCGCGCAGGGTCTGCGCCCCGCCGGCCGCGACCGCGTTGGGGTCGGCCTGGGCGTACACCACCCGGCGTACGCCGGCCTCGACCAGCGCCCGGGCGCACGGCCCGGTCCGGCCGGTGTGGTTGCAGGGCTCCAGGGTGACGACCGCGGTGGTGCCGCGCGCGGCGGCGCCGGCCCGTGAGAGGGCGTTGGCCTCGGCGTGGGGCGTACCGGCCCCGCGGTGGTGGCCCTCGGCCACGACGCTTCCGTCGTCGGCCAGCAGGACGCAGCCGACGCGCGGGTTGGGCCCCAGCGGGACCCCCGGGGTCCCGGCCAGCTCGAGGGCGCGCAGCATCGCGTCGCGCTCGGCGGCGGAGAACGTCATCGGTGGGCCCTTGTCGTCCGGTCGCGGACTCCGGGGCCGGACAGGGCGCCCCGGGCTCGTCCGCGAGGGACGGGCGGGGTCACCTGCGTGCGTCTTCCCATCCGGACTTTAACCGTCGGTCCAGGAGTTACACCTGGTCAGCCGGTCACTGGATGTGACCGGGTCGCGGACTTTCACCGCCGGCTCGGAATTGCACCGACCCCAGAGCACGCGAGTTGTGAACTCGTCAGCGCAAAGTCTGCCACAGCCGCGCGGGAGCGCTACGTGGGTTCCGACACGCGGAATTTCGTGGCTCGGTGCACGGGTCCCGGGGGGG
>NZ_JABJRA010000018.1 GCF_013155365.1 Nocardioides sp. zg-DK7169 | reverse complement strand
CAACGCACGACCACGTCCTACCCTCGACATGCGGACCCCAGCCCAAGCGCTGGACCAGCTGCTGGCCAACCGGCCAGCAGCCTGACCGTTGCTAACACCGGTTGACCTCGCCGAGACCTGGCTCGCCAGAAGGGCCGACTCGGCGCGCCATTCGGGCCGACTCGGCACACCATTCGGGCCGACTCGGCGAGGAGGGTGGGGGTCAGGCGAGGTCGGCGAGGGCGGAGCACGCCGTGTGGGCGAGGATCTTGGCGCCGATGGCGACGGCGCGCTCGTCGACGCGCAGGTCGCCCTGGTGCAGGTCGTACGTCGGGCCGCCGGGCGTGCGGGTGCCCAGGCGCATCATGGCGCCGGGCAGGTGGTCGAGGTACCAGCCGAAGTCCTCGCCGCCGAGGCTCTGCTGGGTGACCACGGCGCCGCCGGCCCCGAGGACCGTCCCGGTGCCCGAGGAGAGCAGGGCGATGGAGCGGGCCTCGTTGACGACCGGCGGGACGCCGCGGCGGTAGTCCACGTCGGCGCGCACGCCGTACGGCGCGACGATCTGCTCGATCAGCACCGGCACCAGCTTCTCGGCCTCGGACCAGGCGATGGCGTCGAGCATCCGCACGGTGCCGCCGAGCCAGCCGGTGCTGGGAACCACGTTGTGCGCGGAGCCGGCCTGGAGCACGCCCCAGACCACGCTGACCCCGGCGCGCGGGTCCAGGCGCCGCGAGAGGATCGCGGGCAGCTCGGTGACGACCTTGCCCAGGGCGAAGGTGAGGTCCTCGGTGAGGTGCGGGCGCGAGGTGTGCCCGCCGGAGCCGGAGAGCTCCACCTGGAGGTGGTCGGCCGCGCCCGTGATCGGGCCCTCGCGCAGGCCGATGTGGCCGACGTCGAGGCTGGGGTCGCAGTGCAGGCCGAAGACGCGGGAGACCCCGCTCAGGGCACCGAACTCCAGCAGCGTCAGCGCGCCGCCGGGCATGACCTCCTCGGCCGGCTGGAAGAGCAGGCGCACCCGCCCGGGCAGCCGGCCGGCCGCGTGCACCGCGGCGAGGGCGCGGGCGGCGCCGAGGACTGCGGTGATGTGGATGTCGTGCCCGCAAGCGTGGGCGACGCCCTCGACGGTGCTGACCCACGGGTCGTCGGTCAGGTCCGGGACCGGGAGCGCGTCGAGGTCGGCGCGCAGCGCCACGATCGGGCCGGTGTCGCCCAGGTCGGCGACCAGGCCGGTGCGCGGCAGCCGCGTGACCTGCCAGCCCATCCGCTCGACCGCGTCGGCCACCAGCGCGGTGGTGCGGGTCTCGCGCCACGACAGCTCAGGGTGCGCGTGCAGGTCCCGGCGGAGCGCGATCAGGTCCTCGAGATGCTGGTCGACGGCGTCGGTGAGGAGTGCGCTGGTGGTCGGGTCGGTCGGGGTGGGGCTGTCCGCGGGCATCAGGGCGAGCCTAGACGACCTGGGCGGCAGGGACCTGAGACGTACGCGACGTGGGCAGCGTGCGGGTGACCGGCCCCACGCCCCGGCGGCGAGCGGTGCCCGCGCCCTCAGGCACGCGGGTCCGCGTCGTACGCCCCGAGCAGCAGGTCCGCCGCTGCCGGTGCGCCGAGCCGGCCGCCGAGCACGTCGGCGGCGACCTGGTCGCGGATCGCGGCGACGCCGGGCGAGCGGCGCAGCCGTTCGTCGAGCTGGTCGCGCACCAGCGTCCAGGTGAAGTCCAGCTGCTGCTGGGCGCGCTTGGCGAGCAGCCCGTCGCGGCCGAGGTGGTCGCGATGGGCCAGCACCCGGTCCCACACGTCGTCGACGCCGGTGCCGGTGAGGCCCGAGCAGGTGACCACCGGCGGGGCCCACTCCTGGGGGCCGCGCACCATCCGCATCGCCCCGGCCAGCTCGCGAGCCGCGCCGCGGGCCTCGGCCTCGCGGTCCACTCCCCCGGAGCCCTCGGCGTCGGCCTTGTTGACCGCGATCACGTCGGCGATCTCCAGGATCCCCTTCTTGATGCCCTGGAGCTGGTCGCCGGTGCGCGCGAGGGTGAGGAAGAGGAACGTGTCGACCATGCCGGCCACGGTGATCTCGGACTGGCCGACCCCGACGGTCTCGACGAGCACGACGTCGTACCCCGCCCCCTCGAGCACGCTCATCGCCTGCGACGTGGCCGCCGCGACGCCGCCGAGGGTGCCCGCGGACGGCGAGGGCCGGATGAAGGCGTTCGGGTCGACCGACAGCGTGGGCATCCGGGTCTTGTCGCCGAGCACCGAGCCGCCGGTGCGCACGCTGGAGGGGTCGACGGCCAGGACGCCGACCCGGTGCCCGCGCGCGGTCAGCCGGCTGCCGAGGGTCTCGATGAAGGTCGACTTGCCGACCCCGGGCACCCCCGAGATCCCCACCCGTACGGCGGGGACCGCGGAGGCGTCCTCGGAGAGCCGCGCGAGCAGCTCACGGGCCGCCGCGCGGTGGTCGGCGCGCCGGGACTCCACGAGCGTGATCGCTCGCGCCGCCATGGCGCGCTGACCCGCGCGGATGCCGTCGAGCAGGACGTCGAGGTCGGGGACGCTCATCGAGGAGGTGTCTCGCCCCTCAGCCGTCGCTGCGCAGCTTGGCGAGCAGGTCGAGCGCCGAGTCCGCGATCACGGTGCCGGGCAGGAACACGGCGGCCGCGCCCATCTCCAGCAGCGTCGGCACGTCGTCGGGCGGGATGACGCCGCCGATGACGACCATGATCTCGGGGCGGCCCTGGTCGGCCAGCGCCTGCTTGAGCGCGGGCAGCAGGGCGAGGTGCCCGGCGGCCAGGGAGGAGACGCCGACGATGTGGACGTCCGCGTCGATCGCCTGCTGGGCGACCTCCTCGGGGGTCGAGAACAGCGGACCCACGTCGACGGTGAAGCCCATGTCGGCGAACGCCGAGACGATCACCTTCTGACCGCGGTCGTGGCCGTCCTGGCCCATCTTGGCGACCAGGATGCGCGGGCGGCGCCCCTCGGCCTCCTCGAAGGCCGCGGTGGCGGCGAGGACCTCGTCGAGCTTGCTGTCACCGGCGGCGCTGGCGGTCTCACGGAACACGCCGCTGATGGTACGGATCACCGCCTGGTGGCGCCCGTAGACCTTCTCCAGCGCCTCCGAGATCTCCCCGACGGTGGCCTTCGCGCGGGCGGCGTCGACGGCCAGCCCGAGCAGGTTGCCCTCGAGGCCCTGGCCGGCGCCGCGCTCGGCGGCGTTGGTCAGGTGCTCCAGGGTGCGGGTGACCTCGGCGTCGTCGCGCTCGGCGCGCAGCCGCTCGAGCTTGGCGATCTGGGCGCGGTAGACCTCGTCGTTGTCGACGCGCAGCACGTCGAGCTTGTCCTCGGCCGCCAGCCGGTAGGTGTTGACGCCGATCACGGCCTGCGCGCCGGAGTCGATCCGCGCCTGGGTGCGGGCCGCGGCCTCCTCGATGCGCATCTTCGGGATGCCCTGCTCGATGGCCTTGGCCATGCCGCCGGCGTTCTCCGCCTCCTGGATGTGCGCCCAGGCGCGCTCCGCGAGGTCGTGGGTGAGGCGCTCGACGTAGTAGGAGCCGGCCCACGGGTCGATGGTGCCGGTGGTGCCGGACTCCTGCTGGAGCAGCAGCTGGGTGTTGCGCGCGATGCGGGCCGAGAAGTCCGTCGGCAGCGCGATCGCCTCGTCGAGGGCGTTGGTGTGCAGCGACTGGGTGTGGCCCTGGGTCGCGGCCATCGCCTCGATCGCGGTGCGCCCGACGTTGTTGAACACGTCCTGCGCGGTGAGCGACCAGCCGGAGGTCTGGCTGTGCGTGCGCAGGCTCAGCGACTTGGGGTTCTTCGGGTCGAACTGGCGCACCAGGCGGGACCACAGGGCCCGGGCCGCCCGCATCTTCGCGACCTCCATGTAGAAGTTCATGCCGATCGCCCAGAAGAAGCTCAGGCGGGGCGCGAACTGGTCGATGGTCAGGCCGCTCTCCAGGCCGGCGCGGATGTACTCCACGCCGTCGGCGAGGGTGTAGGCGAGCTCGAGGTCGGCGGTCGCCCCGGCCTCCTGCATGTGGTAGCCGGAGATCGAGATCGAGTTGAACCGCGGCATCCGCTGGCTGGTGAAGGCGAAGATGTCGGAGATGATCCGCATCGACGGCGCCGGCGGGTAGATGTAGGTGTTGCGGACCATGAACTCCTTGAGGATGTCGTTCTGGATCGTCCCCGCGAGCTGTTCCGGCTTCACCCCCTGCTCCTCGGCCGCCGCGATGTAGAGCGCCAGGACCGGCAGCACGGCGCCGTTCATGGTCATCGACACCGACATCTCGTCGAGCGGGATGCCGTCGAAGAGGGTGCGGGTGTCGTAGATCGAGTCGATCGCCACGCCGGCCATGCCGACGTCGCCGCGCACCCGCGGGTGGTCGGAGTCGTAGCCGCGGTGGGTGGCGAGGTCGAAGGCGACCGAGAGCCCCTTCTGGCCGGCCGCGAGGTTGCGGCGGTAGAAGGCGTTGGACTCCTCGGCGGTCGAGAACCCGGCGTACTGGCGGATGGTCCAGGGCTGGGTGGTGTACATCGTCGGGTACGGCCCGCGCAGGAACGGGCTCAGGCCCGGGAAGGTGTCGAGCGCGTCGAGGCCGGCGATGTCGTCGGGGCCGTAGGAGGCCTTGATCTCGATGCCCTCGGGGGCGGTCCAGGCCGCGCCGGAGGCGGGCGTGCCGGCGTCGCGGACGGGCGCGTCGCCCGACAGCGCGAGGCCGGAGAAGGACTTCGGAACACTCATGCCAGTGCCTCCCGGGTGCGGGTGAGGAACGCGAGGGCGTCGACGCCCACCGCGCAGGAGTCGTCGGTCAGGCCGTCGATCGGCTTGCCGGCGATGAGGACCCGCGTCGCGCCCGCGGCGCGCAGCGCCTCGATCGCGGCCGGGGCCCACTCGGCGTAGGTCGCGTCGCTGCCGGCCAGGCAGACCACCGGGCTGCCGCTCGAGGCGGAGTACGCCGCGGCGAGGGCCTCGGGGTCCGCGGTCGGGCCGGCGATCTCGACGGCGATCCCGCCGGCGGCGAACAGGTTGCTCGCGAACGTCGCACGGGCGGTGTGCGAGGCGACGGTGCCGAGGGTGGCCAGGAAGACCGGCCGGGCGGGCGGGGCGTCGCGCAGCGCCTCGAAGCTCGCGCCGTAGGAGCGGACGCCGTCGAAGCCGCCGTCGGCCTCGCGCTGCGGGAGCTCCTCGGCGAGGTGCGGGAACTCGCTCACGCCGGTGATCGGGCGCTTGCGCCGGGCCACCTCGGCCTCGCGGCGCGCGACGGTCTCCTCGATGAGCTCGTCGAGCGACGCACCGTCCTCGAGGCGGCCGAACAGCTCCCAGGCCGCGACGGCGAGGTCGTCGGTGAGCTTCTCGACGGCGTACGCGCCGCCGGCCGGGTCGGCGACCGCGGCGACGTGGGACTCCTCGATCAGCAGGTGGGAGGTGTTGCGCGCGATCCGGCGGCCGAACGCCTCGGGGCGCCCGAGGGGGGCGTCGAAGGGCAGCACGGTGACGGCGTCGGCGCCACCGACGCCCGCGGCGAACGCGGCGACGGTGGTGCGCAGCATGTTCACGTAGGGGTCGTAGCGGCTCATCATCGGCCGGCTGGTCACCACGTGCTGGCGCTGCGTGGCGGTCTCGGCGGCGCTGAGCTCCAGCACCCGCGCCCACAGCCGGCGCGCGGCGCGCAGCTTGGCGATGCTGGGGAACTGCTCGTCGGTGGCGGCGTAGCGGAACTCCAGCAGCGAGGCCGCCTCGTCGACGCCGAACCCGGCGTCGGTCAGGACCCGCAGCGCACGCACGCCGAGGGCCAGGGAGCGGGCGAGCTCCTGGACGTCGGAGGCGCCGCGGTCGTGCACGGCGGTGGCGTCGACGACGACACCGAGCACGCCGGCGTCGCGGGCCAGCCGGGCGACCTCGACGAGGTCCTCCTCCGCCGCGTCGGCGCCGATGCCGAGGTTGGTGCCCGCCGCCGGGGCGGTGTCACCCAGCAGGGAGAGGAAGGACCGCGCCGCCGCGACCGGCTCCGCGGCGTCCAGGACGACCGCGGCGAGGTCGAGCAGCACCCCGTCGAGCAGGGTCGCCAGGTCGGTGTCGGCGTCGACCTGCACCCACAGGGAGGTCACACCGCCGTCCAGGTCGACGCGCGCGGCCTCGTTGCGCGCCTTGTCCGGGCCGGAGCCCAGGTGGGCGCGCACGTCCCAGGCACCGGCACGCGAGGGCCGCCCGGCGGTGCTCAGCGCGTCGAGGAGCTGCGGGGTGCCGAGCGGCGTGATGCCGATCCCGTCCAGCGTCGTACGAGTGAGGCGGTCCCACACGGCCGTGTCGGGGTCCTCCTCGCTCAGGCGTCGCGACTTGCGAAGGACCGCGGCGGTGGCGGCCTCCCAGTCGGCGACCGTGGCACGGTCCTCGGGGTCGGCGAGGTCGAGCGAGCCCTGCTCCGGCTCCAGCTCGGTGGGCTCCTCGAGCCCGCCCTCGACGGTCGTGTCGGGATTCATGGTGCGAACCATAGGTAGTGCAGCGCGTCGGGCACACCCCCGGTGTCCCACTGTGACGGACCAGACCCGGCTCCGCACTCCCCCGTGCGGCGGGCCGCCCAGACCGCGCCGACCCGCTCCGGGGGCCGTCCCGGCCACCGGGACCCGATCCGCTCGGCGCGTGCGAGACACACGCCGCGCCCGGTCGCCGGGGGTACGACGGTGTCCACGGGCCCTTCGCGCGGGAACCCCCGGCGCGACACGCCCGTTGCTCAAGGTGACGTGACGGGGGGATCTTTTCGGGTTAGGCTTACCTTACTTACCGATACTCGGCGGTAACCGGGCATTTGTCACAGTCCCGGGGTCCATCTGGACCCGTTTCGAGCGGTACCGTGCTGCCGTGGCAACCCCGACTCTCGTCAAGGGAGCGCGCGCGACGCGCTCCACGATCGCCCTCAAGCTGGCCATGGCGGTCAGCGGCATCGTCTTCATCGGCTATGTGCTCGCGCACATGTACGGCAACCTCAAGGCCTTCGCTGGCCACGACGCCTACAACAGCTACGCGCACCACCTCCGGGAGTTCGGGGAGCCGATGCTCCCCTACGAGGGCTTCCTGTGGATCATGCGCGTGGTCCTGATCCTGGCGCTCGTGGTGCACGTCGGCAGTGCAGCTGCCCTGTGGCGGCGCGCGAACAACGCGCGCACGGTGAAGTACGAGGTGAAGAAGAACAAGGGCTCCTCGCTCTCCTCGCGCACCATGCGCTGGGGCGGCCTGGCGATCCTGTTCTTCGTCATCTGGCACCTCATCCACTTCACGATCGGCAAGGTGAACCCCGCCGGCGGCGAGACCAACGACCCGTACAACCTGATGGTGGAGTCCTTCGACCTGTGGTGGATGACCCTCATCTACCTGGCCGCGATGCTGGCCCTCGGCATGCACCTCCACCACGGCACCTTCAGCGCGCTGCAGACGCTCGGCTTCACCAACACCGCCACCTCCCGGGCCCGTGCGCGGATGGCCGGCTGGGTCGTCGCGGTGGTCATCGCCGGCGGCTTCTCGCTGGTCCCGCTCTTCACGCTCTTCGGCGTCATCACCAAGTAAGGGTCACCCAGACATGGCTTCCGTTCACTTCCTTCCCGGCCTGACGCCGACCAACGAGGCGCCGGTCCAGAAGTCCGACGACGCCGCCGGCTTCTACGTCCTCGGCGACAAGCTCGTCGACCCCAAGGCGCCGACCGGCCCGATCGCCGAGCGCTGGACCACGCGCAAGTTCGAGAACCGGCTGGTCAACCCGGCCAACCGCCGCAAGCTCAACGTGATCATCGTCGGCACCGGCCTCGCCGGTGGCGCGGCCGCGGCGACGCTCGGCGAGGCCGGCTACAACGTCAAGGTCTTCTGCTACCAGGACTCCCCGCGCCGCGCGCACTCGATCGCGGCCCAGGGCGGCATCAACGCGGCGAAGAACTACAAGGAGGACGGCGACTCCACGTACCGCCTCTTCTACGACACGGTCAAGGGCGGCGACTACCGCGCCCGCGAGTCCAACGTCTACCGCCTGGCCGAGGAGAGCGCGAACATCATCGACCAGTGCGTCGCGCAGGGCGTCCCGTTCGCCCGCGAGTACGGCGGCCTGCTCGACAACCGCTCCTTCGGCGGCGTGCAGGTGTCCCGCACGTTCTACGCCCGCGGCCAGACCGGTCAGCAGCTGCTGCTCGGCGCCTACCAGGCGCTCGAGCGCCAGGTCGCCGAGGGCACCGTGGAGCAGTTCACCCGCCACGAGATGCTCGAGGTCGTCGTCGCCGACGGCAAGGCCCGCGGCATCATCGCCCGCGACATGGTCACGGGCGCGATCGAGACCCACATCGCCGACGTCGTCGTCCTGGCGACCGGCGGCTACGGCAACGTCTTCTACCTCTCCACCAACGCGATGGGCTCCAACGTCACCGCGTCGTGGCGTGCGCACCGCAAGGGCGCCTACATGGCGAACCCCTGCTACACGCAGATCCACCCCACCTGCATCCCGGTCACCGGCGACCACCAGTCGAAGCTGACCCTGATGTCGGAGTCGCTGCGCAACGACGGTCGCGTCTGGGTGCCGAAGAAGGCCGAGGACTGCGAGAAGGACCCGCGCGACATCCCCGAGGAGGACCGCGACTACTTCCTGGAGCGGATCTACCCGGCGTTCGGCAACCTGGTCCCCCGCGACATCGCCTCGCGTGCGGCGAAGTACATGTGCGACGAGGGCCGCGGTGTCGGCCCGACGGTCAAGGAGGTCGGACCCAACGGCGAGGAGAAGCTCGTCCGTCGCGGCGTCTACCTCGACCTGACCGACGCGATCCGTCGCCTCGGCCGCGACAAGGTCGAGGAGAAGTACGACAACCTCCTCGACATGTACGCGCGGATCACGGGTGAGAACCCCTACGAGGTGCCGATGCGCATCTACCCCGCCGTGCACTACGTCATGGGCGGCCTGTGGGTCGACTACGAGCTCCAGTCGAGCATCCCCGGCCTGTTCGTGACCGGTGAGGCCAACTTCTCCGACCACGGCGCCAACCGCCTCGGCGCCTCGGCGCTGATGCAGGGCCTGGCCGACGGCTACTTCGTGCTGCCGAACACCATCCGCGACTACCTCGCGGACGGTCCCTTCGAGGCGATCGACGAGTCCCACCCGGCGGTCGTCGAGGCGCGCGAGTCGGTGCAGGAGCGCATCGACAAGTTCCTCTCCATCAACGGTTCCCGCTCGGTCGAGTCCTTCCACAAGGAGCTCGGCACGATCATGTGGGAGTACTGCGGCATGGAGCGGACCAAGGAGGGCCTGATCCGTGCGATCGGCCTGATCCGCGACCTGAAGAAGGAGTTCTGGAGCAACGTGCGCGTGCTCGGCTCCGGCGAGTCGCTCAACCAGGACCTCGAGAAGGCCGGCCGCGTGGCCGACTTCATCGAGCTCGGCGAGCTCATGTGCATCGACGCCCTCAACCGTCGCGAGTCGTGCGGCGGCCACTTCCGCGCCGAGTCGCAGACCGACGACGGCGAGGCCATGCGCCACGACGAGGAGTTCGCCTACGTCGCGGCCTGGGAATGGGGCGGCGAGGACGGCGCGCCGGTCCTGCACAAGGAAGACCTGATCTACACCGCCATCGAAATGAAGCAGAGGTCCTACAAGTGAAGCTCACCCTCAAGATCTGGCGCCAGGAGAACGCGTCGGCCGCAGGGGCGATGCACACCTACGAGCTCGATGGCGTGTCGCAGGACATGTCGTTCCTCGAGATGCTCGACCTGCTCAACGAGCAGCTCGTCACCTCGGGTCAGGAGCCGGTGGCGTTCGACTCCGACTGCCGCGAGGGCATCTGCGGCACCTGCTCGCTGATGATCAACGGCGAGGCGCACGGCCCGGAGGTCACCACGACCTGCCAGCTGCACATGCGCTCGTTCAGCGACGGCGAGACGATCACCATCGAGCCGTGGCGTGCGGACCCGTTCCCGGTCCTCAAGGACCTGATCGTGGACCGCTCCGCCTTCGACCGGATCATCCAGTCCGGCGGCTACATCTCGGCGAACACCGGCTCGGCCCCCGAGGCCAACTCGGTGCCCGCGCCGCGTGACAAGGCGATGCGCGCCTTCAACGTCGCCACCTGCATCGGCTGCGGCGCCTGCGTGGCGGCGTGCCCCAACGGCTCGGCGTCGCTGTTCATGGGTGCGAAGATCACCGCCCTCGGCGAGCTCCCGCAGGGCCAGCCGGAGCGCTACTCCCGCGTGGTCGACATGGTCGCCCAGCACGACGCGGAGGGCTTCGGCGGCTGCACCAACATCGGCGAGTGCACCTCCGCGTGCCCCAAGGAGATCCCGCTCGACGTGATCTCCCAGCTCAACAAGGACCTGCGCACGGCCATCGCCCAGGGCCGCTGACGCTCGACCCAGAGCACCCCAGCGCACACAGCGGGCCGGGGACCACCTCGGTGGTCACCGGCCCGCTGTGCTGCGTTCCGGGGTTCGGCCTGCGCGGGAGCCGCGGCTCAGCGCTTGGTCGCGCGCAGCGCCTTCACGCCGAGGGAGCCGAGCAGCCCCGCGATGACGAAGTTGACGACGATCAGGACGGTGTGGGCGACCCAGTAGCCGGTGGCCCGCTCCTCCCCCGAGGACCAGGCGTTGGCAAGGTTGCGCGCGAAGTTGCCGAACGAGAAGACGTTCCAGGCGGCAACCGCGAGCAGCAGGACGGCGTGCTTGCGCTCGAACTTCACTTACGTTTCCTTCCGGTGGACCAGACGACGGAGCAGCGCCGCGGTGGCGGCCCCGGCGATGAACGCCGCGACCCGGGTGGGTCGGGCGGGATCGGTGGACCCGGCCTCCTCGCGGCTCGGCATCCGCGGACCCTGCACGGGGTCCACGGGCTCCACGAGGCGCCGGGCGCGGGCCTGGGGGGTGGTCCAGGCCCAGCACGCGCCGTACAGCACGACGCGTGAGGTGTAGTTCATCCAGACCAGCAGGATCAGCGCGATCCCGAAGGCCTGGAACGCCGGCTGCCCCTTCGTGGAGCCGAGCAGCAGCCCGGAGGCCTGCTTGAGCACCTCGAAGGCGAGCGCGCCGAGCAGGGCGCCCGACCACAGTGACCTCGTCGGCGCCGCCGGGTCGGCCAGCAGCCGGAACATCAAGAAGAAGACGAGCACGCCGGCGAGGAGCCCGAGCGCGACGGTGAGCAGACGGACCACCCAGCCGAGCTCGCGGCTCAGCCCCAGCCAGTCCAGGACGTTGTCGGAGAACCCGGAGACGAGACCGGTGACGGCGACGCCGACGAAGAGCACGGCACCCAGGACGACCAGCGCGAACAGGTCGCGCAGCTTGCCGGCCACGAACCCGGGCTGCCGCCCCTCGGGGACCTCGAAGACGACCGCGAGCGCCCGGCGCAGCGCGGAGACCCAGCCCAGGCCGGCGTACAGCACGCCGGCGATGCCGACGGTCGCCGCGATCCCGGAGAAGGTGCGGATGTCGTCCAGGGAGATCTGGTGGCGCCCAGGCCCGATCATCCCGGGGATCACCGCGTCGATGGCGTCGCGCAGGGCCGTGTCCGCGTCGGGGTAGAAGACCGTGATCCGGCCGACCACGAACACTGCGAGGGCGAGCAGCGGGAAGAAGGACAGGAAGGCGAAGTAGGTGACCGCCCCGGCCTGCTGGGTGGCCCTCACCGCGTTGTAGTGCTCCTGCATGCGCACCACGTGGTCGAGCAGCGGGCGGCGCGCGCGCAGCGCGTCCAGGCGCCCGGTGACGGCCGCCGCCGGCCCCGCTGGCACCGCTCAGTCTTCCGCGGAGACGCCGTCGGCCAGCACGAACTCGCGGGTGGGCTGCCAGCCCGCCGTGGCGTCGTGCACGTAGAGGTGGAAGCGGTCCACCTCGAAGCGGCACTCGAAGCCGGCCAGCTCGTGGAAGGCCTGGTCGAGCCGCTCGTCGTCGAGGTGGTGGGCCACCGTCACGTGCGGGTGGTAGGGGAAGTCCAGCTCCACCGAGAGCGGGCCGCTGCGGACGCCGGCGGCCAGCTGCTCGCACGAGGAGATCCCCTCGGCGAGCATCACGAAGACCACCGGCGAGACCGGGCGGAAGGTTCCGGTGCCGCGCAGGTGGACGTGGTACGGCGGGGACCCGGCCGCCACGGACGCCAGGTGGTCCTCCACGGCACGGAGCCCGTCGTCGGGGATCTCGGTGGGAGGCACCAACGTGATGTGGGTCGGGATCATGGTTGCCGTGGTGTCCCCCACGGCCATCCGGTATTCCTGGAGCTGGGTCCCCCAGGGCTCCGGGATCGCGACCGCCACACCGATGGTCGGCATGCGCCACCCCCTTCTGCGTCGAGACTACTGGCCGGCTCGCGGAGCCGGTGGACGGGCCGGTCGGTCAGGGAGCGACGAAACCGACCCTGTCGTAGACGTCGGCCAGGGTGCGCTCGGCGACCTCCGCGGCGCGCTCGGCACCGGCGCGCAGCACCTGGGTGAGGTGGTCGCGGTGCTCCACCAGCTCGAGGGTGCGGTCGCGGAAGGGGGTCACGAAGTCGACCACGACGTCCGCGAGGTCGGACTTCAGGTCGCCGTACCCGCGGCCGGCGTAGCGGTCCGCGATCTTCTCGACGTCCTCGCCGGTGAGCGCGGAGTAGATGGTGAGCAGGTTCGAGACGCCCGGCTTCTGCTCGGGGTCGAAGCGGACCTCGGCCTCGGAGTCGGTCACCGCGGAGCGGATCTTCTTGGCGCTCACCTTCGGCTCGTCGAGCATCTCGATGATGCCGGCGGGCGAGGACGCGGACTTCGACATCTTGCGGGTCGGGTCCTGGAGGTCCGCGATCTTCGCGGTCTCCTTGATGATGTAGGGGTCCGGGAGCCGGAAGGTCTTCTTGTAGCGGCTGTTGAAGCGCTGTGCGAGGTCGCGGGTGAGCTCGAGGTGCTGGCGCTGGTCCTCCCCCACCGGGACGTACGCCGGCCGGTAGAGCAGGATGTCGGCCGCCATCAGGACCGGGTAGGTGAACAGCCCGACGCTCGCCGCGCCCTCGCCGCCCTTGGCCGACTTGTCCTTGAACTGGGTCATCCGGCGGGCCTCGCCGAAGCCGGTGATGCACTGCAGCACCCAGCCCAGCTGGGCGTGCGCGGGCACGTGGGACTGCATGAAGATCGCCGACTTCTCCGGGTCCACCCCGGCGGCCAGCAGCTGGGCGGCCGCGCGCAGCGAGCGCTCCCGCAGCACCTTGGGGTCCTGCTCGACGGTGATCGCGTGCTGGTCGGCGATGAAGAAGAACGGCTCGTACTCGTCCTGGAGCACGACCCACTGCCGCAACGCGCCGAGATAGTTGCCGAAGTGGAAGGAGTCGGCGGTCGGCTGGATCCCGGAGAGGACCCGGGGGCGGGCGGTGGGAGTGGTGGACACACCCCGATTCTCGCCGATGGACCCGCGTGGCCGCGGACCGGGGCGTGGGCGTGTGTCCGACGTCGCGTGCGGCCGGGTCGAGCCGGGGTCGTCGCGGGGTCGTCGCGGGGTCGTGCCGGGGGGCCTCAGGCCTGAGCGGTGCGCTGCCGGGCGTCGCTGGAGCGCTGCCACAGCGCCGACCAGAGCAGCACCGCGACGCCGAGGACGCTGAAGCCCAACCCGACCAGTGCCGTGGAGCGGTAGCCGTGGCCGGCCGCGATCACCAGGCCGCCGCTCCAGGCGCCGAGCGCGTTGGCGGCGTTGAGGGAGGCGTGGTTCATGGCCGCGCCGAGGGTGCGTGCCTCCCCCGCGACGTCCATCAGCCGCAGCTGGAGGTTGACCACCAGCACCGAGCCGAGGGCGGTGATCGCGAACACCACCGGCAGCGCCCACCAGCCGTGCGGAGCGGCGAGGAAGAACAGCACCATCACCACGCCGGTGCCGATCGCGCCGATGAACAGCGACCCGAACACCGACCAGCCGGCCAGCTCGCCGGCGGCCCAGGTGCCCGCGACCATGCCGAGGCCGAAGGCGAGCAGGAAGAGCGGGACCGTGCCCTCGCCGAGGCCACCGACCTCGGTGACCGTCGGGGCGATGTAGGAGTACACCGCGAACATCCCGCCGAAGCCGACCGCGCCGGCCGCGAGGGTCAGCCACACCTGCGGGCGCCCGAACGCGCTCAGCTCGCGGCGCCCGGTGGCCTCCGGGTCGCCGGGGCGGGCGGGCACGAAGGCCCGCACCATCGCGACCGTCAGGGCGGCCAGCACCGCCGCCACGACGTACGCCGCGCGCCAGCCGAGGACCTGGCCCAGCCAGGTGGCCGCGGGGACGCCGACCACGTTGGCGACCGAGAGCCCGAGCATGACCGACGCGACCGCGCGGCCGGTGCGCTCGGGGGGCACCAGGCTGGCGGCCACCAGCGAGGCGACGCCGAAGTAGATGCCGTGCGGCAGCCCGTCGAGGAAGCGCGCCGCGGCCAGCACCTCGTAGGTGGGCGCGGCCGCGCTGAGCAGGTTGAACACGGCGTACGCCGCCATCAGCCACAGCAGCAATGCACGCCGGGGCCAGGTCGCGCCGAAGTAGGCCAGCACCGGCGCACCGATCACGACCCCCAGGGCGTAGGCGGAGATCGTGTGGCCGGCCGTCGGGATCGAGACGCCGACGCCGTCGGCGACCTGGGGCAGGAGGCCCATCGTCACGAACTCGGTGGTGCCGATCGTGAAGCCGCCCATCGCCAGGGCCAGGATCGCCAGGCCGACGCGGACGGCGGACGCGGGCCGCTCCCGGTCGAGATCGTCGGGCGCGGCGCTGACGGGTGAGTGATCCACGGGCACCCAGTCTCAACGGCTCACGCGCAGGGACCTATTCCGCCCGCGCGGCCCGAACGAGGCAGCGGCCGCCGGGAGCGCCGTGGCGTGTGTCACACGGACCTACACTTCACCCATAGGGTGCCTCCGCCTCGGGAGGGGACATGAGCGACGCACGCGACACCGACACCTCCTCACAGGACTCGGCGCAGGAAACGGCGCAGCAGCCGGCGCAGGTGGCACGACCCAAGCGGCCGGGCGGCAGCCCGGTGCTGATCCTCCTGATGGCGATCGTGGTCGTGCCGGCGGTGATGGTCGCCGACGCCTTCGACGCCGGTCCCGCCGGGATCATCGGCGGCATGGTGGGCATGTTCTCCCTGGTGGCCTTCATGGGCGGTCCACTGCGCGCCGACCTGCGGACGGCGGCGCTGATGGGTCCGCTCCTGGTCTTCGGCGCGGTGGTTCCCCGGCTGCTCTCCGACGTGTCGCGTCCCGCTGCGATCGCCCTCGTCGTCGTGATCATCTTCGTCGCCGGCCTGCTCCCGCTGCGGGGCCCCCGGTTCGCCAACGGCGGCCTCGGTCTCGGCATGACCACGCTCTACGCCTATGCCTACGCCACCCGGGGGGCGACGGACCACCAGCAGGTGATCGCGGCGGCGCTCGCCGGCGTCGCGGTGGCGCTGCTGGTACGCGTGCTGCTGGGCATCTCCGACCCCTCGAAGCCCACCCGGGAGAAGGTCGCCGACGTCCTCGTGACCGACGACCCCGCGGAGGCCACCGCGACCGCGTTCGACACCTGGCTCAGCGACGGCCGGCAGCGCTGGCTGGGCACCGCGCTCGAGGCCGCCTCGCGCTACCGGCTCGCGCTGCGTGTCGGCACGGTCACCACGTCCGGCGCGGACACCGACGGCGCTGCCGACGCCCTGCACGCGCGGGCCGAGGACCTGGCCGACCAGCTGCGTGCCAAGCACGTCCCCCCGCGCCACCTCGCGGACCGGAGCGACGCCCCGGCCGACAGCCCCTCCACCAGCAGCCCCGCCAGCTCCGCCACCGGCACCGCCACGGCCACCGCCGCCGCACCGGCGGGCCCGGCCTCCGACGCCCTGGACGCCGTCGCGCGGGCGGTCCGCCACCGCGACACGACCCGCGTGGACCTCGACCGCGGGACCCGGCACGACTTCCGCGACGCGGTGCTGCACCCCTCCGCCCGGCTGCGCTCGATCCAGGTGCGGCACGCGTTCCGCACGGCGTTCGGGCTGCTGGTCATGCTCGCGATCACCGCGACCCTGGAGCCCGGGGACCCCCTGGTGAGCACGGTGCTGCTGACGACCTTCGGCATCCTCCAGGCGAGCTGGCGCGACACCCTCGGCAAGGCGCGCAACAAGATCCTCGGCCTCGTCGCCGGGTCCGCCGCCGTCGCGGTGATCCTGCTGGCCGTCCCGGAGCGCTACCTGACCGCGATCGCGGCGGTCTCGCTGGCCCTGGGCCTGTGGTACATCATCACTCGCCCCGCGCTCGGCGCCGGGTTCATGGTCGTCGTCAGCGTCGGGTTCAACGCGGTCACCCGCGACCTCGACGCTGGCGAGTTGCTCGTGCAGTACACCGCGCTGACCGCCTGCGCCGTCGCGGGCGGGCTGATCCTGGGCTTCGCCGTCGTGCCGGCGTTCCGGCCCGCGCCGCTGCGCGACCGCGTCGAGTCCGCCGCGGAGGCGACCGCCGCGGTACTGCGCGCAGCGTCCAGCGGGTCCACCCGGTCGGTGCCGCAGCTCATCGCGCTGCAGCGCGACGCCGCCCAGAAGCAGGACGAGCTCGTCCCCGACCGCGAGCGCCTCGACGACCGCCAGCTCGCCGAGCTCGACCGGCTCCAGTCCGGCCTGCGCGACCTGTCCACGATCGCCGCCGACGCCGGCTCCCTCGACGACGCGGCGCTGGCCCGGGCCGTCGAGATGCTCCGCGCCGAGTACGGCTCCGAACGGCGCTCACCGGACGCCGCCACGGACGGCGCGGCCGCCTCCTCCCTGCTGGGCGACCTCGCCGAGCAGTCCGGCGAGGCCGAGCGCTACCTGCTGCGCACCCTGCCGACGAGCTGACGCAGCCTCCTGCGAGCGGCCGTCGGACTGCTCGCGCCCCGCCCGGGTCAGCCGGCCAGGTGCCCCCAGCGCCCGGCGAGCCCCGCCCACGGGCCGACGGCGCGCACCTCCCCGTCGACGAGCACGACGACCCGGTCGGCCTGCTCCAGCGCGGCGCGCTTCGAGGTCGCCCCCAGGACGGTGGTCCCCCGCTCGCGCAGGCCCGCCCACAGCTCGATCTCGGTGGCGGCGTCGAGGGCGCTGGAGACGTCGTCGGCGAGCAGCAGCTCGGCGTCGGCGGCCAGCGCGCGGGCCAGGGCGAGCCGCTGCACCTGGCCGCCGGACAGCCGGACGCCGCGGTGGCCGACGACGGCGTCCGGGCCGCCCGCGGCGTCCACGTCCTGGCCGAGGCGGGCGTCGACGACGGCCCGGTCGAGGTGGCGCTCGTGGCCGAGTCGGACGTTGTCGGCGAAGGTCCCGGAGAGCACGCGCGGCACCTGGGCGACGTGGGCGACCTGGCCGGGGCGCAGGAACGACTCGGGGTCGTCGACCTCGACGCCGTTCCAGCGCAGCTGCCCGGTGTGCTCGACCAGCCCGGCGAGCGCGGCCAGCAGGCTGGACTTGCCTGACCCGACCTGCCCGAGCAGGAGCACCAGCTCGCCGGCGCGGACGGTGAGGTCGACCCCGACCACGCCGCGGGTGCCGTCGTCGTGGACGGCGGAGAGGTCGCGCAGCTCCAGCTCGCGCAGCGGCATCCGGGTCGCGGGCTGCGGGTCGGGCGCGGCGCCGGTGACCAGGTCGATGCCGGGCGGCAGGTCCATCAGGTCGCCGCCGCCGGCCAGCCGGGTGGTCTCCTGCTGCCAGGAGCGGGTGCCCGGCGCCTCGGTGATCACGGCCCCCGCCACCCGGCCGAACCAGCCGAACCCGTTGACGACGTTGGCGACCATCAGCGCGGTGGCCAGGTCCCAGCCGTCGAGGACCAGGACGCCCCACGCGGCGACGACGCCGCATTGCACCAGCACGACCGGGACGCCGTCGAGCAGGGCCTGGACGCGGTGCTCGCGCACGGCCGCGTCCACCCGCCCACCGTCGACACGACGCAGGTGGGCGTGCACGGCCGGGGTCGCCGCGGCGAGCTTGACGGTGCGGGCCGACTCCAGCGCCGACACCAGGGAGCGGCCGAACCCGGCGCGTGCGGCCGACGACGCCGTCGCGGAGCGGCCGGCGACGGGGCGTCCCAGCATGGAGGCCAGCGCGGAGGCGGCCATGACGGCGAGCAGCACGCCGCCGGCCAGCAGGTTGACGCTGGCGGCCGCGGTGACCACGACCAGCAGGAGGCCGGTGAGCACGTCGACCCAGCGGTCGGCGTAGCGCGCGAACCGGTCCGCGTCCATCGCCCGGGCGACCACCTCTCCGGGCGGGGTGCGCCGCAGCCGACGCTGCTCGGTCTGGCCGGCGAGCACCGCCATCCGCACCCGCAGCAGGACCTCCACCCACCAGCGCGGGTAGCGCCGGAACGCCTCCGCGAGCAGCAGCGGCGAGGCGATCAGGGAGACCGTGAGCGCGGTGGTCAGCCCCCACGGCGCCGCGCCGTCGCGCAGGTCCTGCACCAGGTGGCCCCAGATCCAGCCGGTGACGGCGCCGTACGCGCCCACCATCGCGAGCAGGACGAACAGCCCGGCGCCGGCGAGGCCCCACTGCGGCTGCACCACCAGCGCGTGCCAGATTCCCCTGGTCAGGCTGGGGCCCTCGTGGGGCTCGCGCAGCGCCGGCGGCGGCCCGGAGCGTCGTACGCCGCCGACCGCGCCGGCCGGCGCGGCGGGCGGGGCCGGGTGCTCGGGGGTCTGCTCGGGCGCGGCCTCCTCGGTGCCGCCGGCCTCGAGCAGGGTGCGGAACGGGCCGGCCTCGGCCGCGAGCCGGGCGCGGGGCCCCTGCTGCAGCACGCGGCCGCCGCCGAGCACGGCGACCAGGTCGGCCCGGGCGGTGCTGGAGAGCCGGTGCGCGACCAGCAGGCCGGTGCGCCCGGTCAGGAGGCGGTCGGCGGCGCGGACCACCCGGGCCTCGGTCAGCGGGTCCATCCGGGCGGTCGCCTCGTCGAGGATGACCACGGAGACCTCGCGCACCAGCAGGCGGGCGAAGGCGACCAGCTGCTCCTCCCCCGCCGACAGCGTCGTGCCATCGGGGCCGAGCCGGGTCTCCAGCCCGTCGGGCAGGCCGGCCACCCATTCGCCGAGCCCGAGCTCGGCGATCGCCGCCTCCACCCGCGCGCGGGGCAGGTCGGCGAAGAGCGTGATGTTCTCGGCCAGGGTGCCGGCGAGGATCTCGGTGCGCTGGGTGACGACGCCGACGGCGGCACGCAGCTGCTGCAGGTCCAGGTCGAGCACGTCCACCCCGCCCAGCAGCACGGTGCCGGGCTCGGGGTCGACGGCGCGCGAGACGAGGGCGGCGAGGGTGGACTTGCCCGAGCCGGTGCGCCCCACCAGCGCACAGGTCTGCCCGGCCGGGACCTGCAGGTCGACCTCGCGCAGCGCGAAGGTGCCCTCGGCATAGGCGAAGTGCAGGTCGCGCAGCTCCAGGTCGAGCGGCCCGGGCGGCACCGGAAGCCCGCCGACGGGCTCCGGCTCGGTCTCCAGCAGCTGGCGCAGCCGCATCAGCGCGCCGACCCCGGCCTGGAGGTCGGGCAGGTGCTGGGCGAGCTGGTCGATCTGGCCGACGAAGGCGGTGGTGACCAGGAAGAGCGTCACCAGGCGGGCGACCGAGAGGTCTCCCTCGACGACCAGCGCGACGCCGACCACCCCGACGGCCGCGAGCAGCGCGTGCAGCAGCACCCCGGCGCGCCGAGCGATGCGGGCCTCCACCGCCAGCACCGCCGCGAACAGCTCGTGCACCCGCGCGGAGAGCCGGGCGCTGCGGCGCAGCACGTGGGCCTGGCCCAGGCTGGTGCGCAGGTCGTCGCGTCCGGTGACACCCTCCTCCATCGCCGCGGCGTGGTCGGTCCAGGCGATCTCCTCGACCACCTTGCGGCGCGCGACCTCGCCGAGCAGCGGGCGCACCACCCAGATCGCGGCGGCCGCGAAGAGCGGGAACAGCAGCCACGCGGGCCACCAGGTCGTGCCCGCCACGATCCACATCGGCAGGCAGGCGAAGAGGGTGCGGATCGCGTCCCAGACCTGGCGACGTACGAGCGTGCCGACCTCGTGGGTGTCGTCGTCGACGCGGTCCAGCACCTCGCCGACCGCCTGCTCCGACAGCGCGGCGAGCGGCTGGTGCAGCGCGGCGTCCAGCAGGTCGGCGCGCAGCCGGCCCTCCGCGCGGTCCACGACGCCGGCCCAGGCGGTGCGCCCGGCGGTGTCGAGCAGCGCCGCCCCGACCACGCACGCCGCCAGGAGCGCGACGAGGGCGCCGGTCGGATCCGCGGCGAGCCGGCCGGCCACGACGGTCCCGAGCGCCTGGCCCACGGCGGCGAGCGCCGATCCGACCAGCGCCACGCCGGCCACCGGGCCGCTGAGGCGCCGCCAGTCCAGGTGCCGGCGCGGGTCCTCGGGCGCGCGAGCGGCCAGCGTGGGGCCGGGACCGCCAGCGCCACCGGGGCCACCGGGAGCGACCGGGGCAGCGGTGGGATCGGCGGTCGTGGCGCCGGAGGGTGCGGCGGCGTGGAAGGTCCCGGACATCTCGATCCACGCTACGTCGTGGAGCCGACATCTCTCACCCGGTTTGTCGGGCAGCCGTCCAGGACGCCGGCAACGACGAAGGGGAGGTCCCCGGGGCACCTGGGTGCCGGAGGACCTCCCCTACGGGTGGAGCGGGTGGATCAGAGCGAGGCGAGGGCCTCGTTCAGGGTCGTGCTCGGGCGCATGACCGCGTCGGCCTTGGCGTCGTCGGGGCGGTAGTAGCCCCCGATGTCGGCGGGCTTGCCCTGCACCGCGTTGAGCTCGGCCACGATCGTGTCCTGCTCGGCGCTGAGCTTGTCGGCCAGCGGCTTGAACGCGGCCGCGAGGTCGGCGTCCTCGGTCTGGTTCGCCAGCTCCTGGGCCCAGTAGAGCGCCAGGAAGAAGTGCGAGCCACGGTTGTCGATGCCGCCGAGGCGACGCGTCGGGGACTTGTCCTCGTTGAGGAAGGTCTCCGTCGCGCGGTCCAGCGCGGCGGCGAGCACCTTGGCGCCGGGCTTGCCGGACTGCTCGGCGTACAGCTCCAGGGAGGGCACCAGGGCGAAGAACTCGCCGAGGCTGTCCCAGCGCAGGTAGTTCTCCTTGACCAGCTGCTGCACGTGCTTGGGGGCCGAGCCGCCGGCGCCGGTCTCGAAGAGGCCGCCGCCGTTCATCAGCGGGACGACGGAGAGCATCTTCGCCGACGTGCCGAGCTCGAGGATCGGGAACAGGTCGGTGTTGTAGTCGCGCAGCACGTTGCCGGTCACCGAGATGGTGTCCAGGCCCTGGCGGATCCGCTCCAGGGAGTAGGTGCAGGCCGCGGCCGGCGCCATGATCTCGATGGTGAGGCCCTCGGTGTCGTGCTCGGGGAGGTACTCGTTGATCTTCGCGATCAGGTTGGCGTCGTGCGCGCGGTTCTCGTCGAGCCAGAAGATCGCCGGCACGCCGGTGGCGCGGGCGCGGCTGACGGCCAGCTTGACCCAGTCGCGGATCGGGGCGTCCTTGGTCTGGCAGGCGCGCCAGATGTCGCCGGCCTTGACCTCGTGGCTGAGCAGCACCTCGCCGGCGCCGTTGACGACCTGCACGGTGCCGTCGGCCGGCACCTCGAAGGTCTTGTCGTGCGAGCCGTACTCCTCGGCCGCCTTGGCCATCAGGCCGACGTTCGGGACCGAGCCCATGGTGGCGGGGTCGAGCGCGCCGTTGGCGCGGCAGTCGTCGATCACGGCCTGGTAGACGCCGGCGTAGGAGGAGTCCGGGATCACCGCGAGGGTGTCGTGCTCCTCGCCGTCCGGACCCCACATGTGGCCGGAGGTGCGGATCATCGCCGGCATGGAGGCGTCGATGATGACGTCGCTGGGGACGTGCAGGTTGGTGATGCCCTTGTCGGAGTCCACCATCGCGAGCGCCGGGCCCTCGGCCAGGCCCTTCGTGACGGCCGCCTTGATGGCCTCGCCGTCGGGGAGCTTGTCGACCGCGGCCAGGACGGCGCCGAGGCCGTCGTTGGCGGAGATGCCCGCGGCGGCGAGCTGCTCGCCGTACTGCTCGTAGACGGCCGGCAGGAAGGTCTCGACCACGTGGCCGAAGATGATCGGGTCGGAGACCTTCATCATCGTGGCCTTGAGGTGGGCGGAGAAGAGGATGCCCTCCTCCTTGGCCCGGGCGACCTGGTCCTTGAGGAAGCTGCGCAGCGCGGCGACGTCCATGAACGTGGCGTCGACGACCTCGCCGGCGAGCACCTTCACGCCGTCCTTGAGGACCGTCTCGGTGCCGTCGGTGCCGACCAGCTTGATGGTGAGGCTGTCGTCGGTGGGGATCACGACGGACTTCTCGTTGGAGAAGAAGTCACGCTCGCCCATGGTGGCGACGTTGGTCTTGGAGTCGGCGCTCCAGGCACCCATGCGGTGCGGGTGGGCCTTGGCGTAGTTCTTCACCGAGGCGGGCGCACGACGGTCGGAGTTGCCCTCGCGCAGGACCGGGTTGACCGCGGAGCCCTTGACCTTGTCGTACTTGGCGCGGATCTCCTTGTCCTGCTCGGAGGTGGCGCTCTCCGGGTAGTCCGGGATGTCGAAGCCCTGCTCCTGCAGCTCCTTGATCGCGGCCTTGAGCTGCGGGACGGAGGCGGAGATGTTGGGCAGCTTGATGATGTTGGCCTCGGGCGTCGTCGCCAGCGCGCCGAGCTCGGCGAGGGCGTCGTCGGCGAGCCCGAACTGGGCCAGGATGCGCGCGGCCACCGAGATGTCGCGGGTCTCCACCTCCACGCCGGCCTTGCCGGCGTACGCCTGGATGATCGGCAGGAGGGAGTACGTCGCGAGCAGCGGCGCCTCGTCCGTGTGCGTGTAGATGATCTTGGCCATGAACGGCTGCTCCTGAGCACTGGGAGATATGTTTCTTGACGTCAAGATACCTGACGTCCCCGACCCGTTCACCTTCGCACCCGGCCATGCCCTCGGCAACGCGGCCCCGGCGGGATTAGAGTGCTTGGACACGCCCGCGGCCGTGCCGGGGGCCGTCTCGAGGAGCAGCATGACTGACACGACTGCCACCCCCGCACCCGGACCGGACGCAGGTCTGGTCACCGACGAGCCCAGTACCGTGCAGAAGCTGGTCGCCGAGACGATCGGCACCTTCATCCTTGTCTTCTTCGGCTGCGGCGCAGCCGTGATGAGCGGCGGCGACTACGTCGGCACCGCTCTCGCCTTCGGCCTCGCCCTGCTGGTCGGGGTGTATGCCTTCGGCCGGATCTCCGGTGGCCACTTCAACCCCGCCGTCAGCCTCGGCGCCGCGCTGAGCGGCCGGGTCGCCTGGCAGCAGCTGCCGACGTACATCGGCGGCCAGCTGCTCGGCGCCATCCTCGCCGGGTTCTGCCTCTTCGTGCTGATGCACGGCTTCGAGGGCTACGACGCCACCGGCAACATGGGGCAGAACTTCTTCGGCGACGACACCAGCGGCTACGCCGTCTGGGCGGCACTGCTGCTGGAGATCCTGCTCACCGCGATCTTCGTGACCGTGATCCTCTCCGTCACCGACGGCCGCTACGAGCACCCGTCCCTCGCGCCGCTCGCGATCGGCATCGCGCTGGTCGGGATCCACCTCGTCGCGATCCCCGCCACCGGCACCTCGGTCAACCCGGCCCGCTCGATCGGCCCGGCCCTGTTCGCCGGCGGCGACGCCATCCTCCAGCTGTGGCTGTTCATCCTCGCCCCGCTGGTGGGCGCGGCCATCGCCGGGCTGCTCTACCCGCTCGCCTTCGGCCGCGACACCGAGCCCGTCCCCGGGTCGGGGCTCGCGTTCGCCCGGGCCCGCGCACGCGGCGCCGGCTCGGACTCCTTCCAGCAGCAGTGGAACCAGCCCGACGCCCACGCCGTCACCGGCCAGGACGACCCGGCCCGCGACCCCGGCCAGGCCTGGCAGGGCGGCCAGGGCGCATCGGTCGCGCAGGGCACGGCGGGCCAGCAGTACAGCTCCGAGCCGATCATCCAGGACGGCTGGCAGTGGGACCCGCACGCCCAGCAGTGGATCCCCGCCCAGCAGCCGGCTCCCCAGCAGGGAGGCACGGGCTCGGGGACGGGCGCGGGGTCAGGCGCCGCGCAGGCGAGCGCCGGTCCCGCGGCCGGGTCCGCCGCCGGACCGGCCGCGGACCCGGTCGACCCGACGGTCGACCCGGCCTCGGACCCGGGGCGCAGCGACGAGTGGCCGGAGGACGGCGCCAGCCACGTCAGGCCTCCGGGTCAGTGATCCGCTCGAGCCGCTCCACGCCGACCTCGACCTGGGTCGCGCCGATGCCGCGCTCGAGGACGATCTCCTGGGTGGCGTCGGTCCCGAGGACCACCTCGGGGGCGTCGACCTCGACGGCGACGTAGACCGTGAGCCGGACCAGGTCGTCCTCGACCTCGACGACCTCCGCACGGTCCGCCACCACGCCCTCCAGCAGCGCCATCCGGTAGCCGTCGCCGACGCGAGGCTCGGCGGGCACGAACACGCCCGCCATCGCGCCGTCGACCCCGGCCTCCCAGACCCCCTCGCGGCCCATCCACCACACGTTGCCGTCGACGTCCTGGGCGAAGTAGTCGCGCTCCGTCTCGGTGCTCCACCCGAGCGGCCGGGCCTCCTCGCCGATGGTGGCCCGAGTGCGCACCACCGTCGCCTCGACCCCCGCGACCGTGCGCGGCTCCTCCTCCACGACGACCCGGACCCCGCCGCCCGCACCGCCGAGGACCCGCCAGCGCTGCACGCTGCCGGGCTCGAGCGGGAACCACTCGCTGTCCACGGTGTCGACGAAGTCGTCCGGATCCGGCGACGGCGTGGGCACGGTCAGCTCGTCGACGCCGGTCGGATCGACCTCCCCGGGCGAGTTCGCGCATCCCGCGAGTGCGAGCGCCGCCGCGAGGAGGAGCCCCGCGGCCGCAGGGACGCGCGGCGGACGACGGAGGGGGTGGGTGCTCATGCCCCCATCATCCCCCCACCTTCGTAGCCTCCCCGCGACGCCGATGCGCTGCTAGCGTCGGGCGCGCGACCGCCGTTGGCGGTGACTTTCCGACGAAGGAGTCGAACGTGAGCCCTACCCCTCTCAAGGTGGCCGTCACCGGTGCAGCCGGCCAGATCGGCTACAGCCTGCTGTTCCGCCTCGCAAGTGGCGCGCTCGGTGAGCGTCCGGTGGAGCTCCGACTGCTGGAGGTCACCCCGGCGCTCCAGGCCCTCGAGGGCGTGGTGATGGAGCTCGACGACTGCGCGTTCCCGACGCTGGCCGGCATCGAGATCGGCGACGACGCGGAGAAGCTCTTCGACGGGGTCAACCTCGCGCTGCTCGTCGGCGCCCGCCCGCGTGCGAAGGGGATGGAGCGCGGCGACCTGCTGGAGGCCAACGGCGCGATCTTCACCGCGCAGGGCCAGGCGCTCAACAAGGTCGCGGCGGACGACGTACGCATCGGGGTCACCGGCAACCCGGCCAACACCAACGCGCTGATCGCCATGCGCAACGCCCCCGACATCCCGGCCGCGCGGTTCTCGGCATTGACCCGCCTCGACCACAACCGGGCGATCTCCCAGCTGGCGGCCAAGACCGGCGCGTCGGTCACCGACATCACCAAGATGTCGATCTGGGGCAACCACTCCGCGACGCAGTACCCCGACCTCTTCCACGCCGAGGTCTCCGGGCGAAACGCCGCGGAGGTCGTCGGTGACCAGGACTGGATCGCCGAGCACTTCATCCCGACCGTCGCCAAGCGCGGCGCGGCGATCATCGAGGCCCGTGGCTCGTCCTCGGCCGCCTCGGCCGCCTCGGCCACCATCGACGCGGCCCGCGACTGGCTCGGCTCCACGCCGGCGGGCGACTGGGTCTCGATGGCGGTCGCCTCCGACGGCTCCTACGGCGTCCCGGAGGGCCTCATCTCCTCCTTCCCCGTCACCACCAGCAACGGGGACTGGGAGATCGTCCAGGGCCTGGAGATCGACGACTTCTCCCGCGCCCGCATCGACGCCTCCGTCGCCGAGCTCGTCGAGGAGCGCGACGCCGTCACCGGCCTCGGCCTCATCTGACCCCTCCGCGAGTCGGCGCTTGTGGTTGCCCCAGTCGGCGCTTGTGGTTGCCCCAGTCGGCGCTTGTGGTGGAGCTGATCGCCACGAGCGCCGACTCGGCGAAGAGTGTGGGGGGTCAGAGGGGCTGGTCGGGGATGGTCTGCACGAGGAAGAGGAGCAGGCCGCCGAGGGAGCCGAGGAACAGCACGTCGAAGAAGCGGTGCCGGGCGGCGAGCATGCCGGCGTCCTTGCGGGGCAGCACCAGGCGCAGGAACGCGGCCAGCACCAGCGCACCGGCGATCCAGCGGACCCCGGTGCGCCAGCTGCCGAGGACGACGATCGTCATCCCGATGGCGGTGGCCAGCATGATGCCGATGTAGAAGGCACCCCCGATGGTCGAGGGGTAGCGGCGCACGGGCGGGGCCGGGGGCCGATCCACCGCCTCGAGGTCCGCGACCACCTCGGCCTCGGTCGGGACGACCGGGTCCGGTCCCCCCTCGGGTGCCTCCTGCGCGGTCATCGGCGTCAGCCCAGCGCCTTCTCCGCCGCGGCCACGACGTTGGCGAGCAGCATGGCGCGGGTCATCGGACCGACCCCGCCGGGGTTCGGGGAGACCCACCCGGCGACGTCCCACACGTCGGGCGCGAGGTCGCCGGCGATCTTGCCGTCGACGCGCGAGACGCCCACGTCGAGCAGCGCCGCGCCCGGCTTGACCATGTCGCCGGTGATGATGCCGGGTACGCCGGCCGCCGCGACGACGATGTCGGCCTGGCGCACGTGCTGGGCCAGGTCGCGGGTGCCGGTGTGGCACAGCGTCACGGTGGCGTTCTCCGAGCGGCGGGTCAGCAGCAGCCCGAGCGGACGGCCCACGGTCACGCCGCGACCGACCACGACCACCTCGGCGCCGTTGATCTCCACGTCGTGGCGGCGCAGCAGCTCGACGATGCCGTACGGCGTGCACGGCAGCGGCGCCTCCTTGCCGAGCACCAGCCAGCCGAGGTTGGTCGGGTGCAGGCCGTCGGCGTCCTTGGCGGGATCGATCAGCCCCAGGACCCGGTTCTCGTCACGCCCCTTGGGCAGCGGCAGCTGCACGATGTAGCCGGTGCAGGCAGGGTCGTCGTTGAGGCTCTGGACGGCCTTCTCGATCTCCTCCTGCGTGGCCGTGCCGGGCAGGTCGATGCGGATCGACTCGATGCCGACCTCGGCGCAGTCCTTGTGCTTGCCCCCGACGTACCACCGCGAGCCGGGGTCGTCGCCGACGAGGATCGTGCCCAGGCCGGGCACGACACCCCGCTCGCGCAGGGCCGCCACGCGACCCCGCAGCTCGTCCTTGATCGCGGCCGCGGTGGCGGTGCCGTCGAGCTTCTGTGCGGTCATGGCGGCTCCTCAGTGGAAGAAGTGACGGGTGCCGGTGAAGTACATCGTGACGCCGGCGGCCTTCGCGGCCTCGATGGTCCGCTCGTCGCGGATCGAGCCGCCGGGCTGCACGATGGCGCTGACGCCGGCGTCGATCAGGATCTGCGGGCCGTCCTCGAACGGGAAGAAGGCGTCGGACGCGGCGACCGAGCCCGCGGCCCGCTCCCCCGCCCGCTCGACGGCGAGCTTGCAGGAGTCCACCCGGTTGACCTGGCCCATGCCGACGCCGACCGAGGCGCCGTCCCTGGCCAGCAGGATCGCGTTGGACTTCACCGAGCGGCACGCGCGCCAGGCGAAGGCCAGGTCGGCCAGCACCTCGGGCGAGGCGGCCTCGCCGGTGGCCAGCGTCCAGCTCGACGGGTCGTCCCCGCCGCCCTCGACCACGGCGTCGACGCGGTCGACGGCCTGCATCAGCAGCCCGCCGCTGATCGGGCGGACCTCGATGCCGCCGAGGTCGGTGTCGGACTCGCAGACCAGGATCCGGATGTTCTTCTTGGCCTGGAGCACCTCGACGGCGCCGTCCTCGTAGCCCGGGGCGACGATCACCTCGGTGAACACCTCCGCGACCTGCTCCGCCATCGCGACGCTGACCGGGCGGTTGGCCGCGATCACGCCGCCGAACGCCGAGACCGGGTCGCACTCGTGCGCGCGGCGGTGCGCCTCGGCCACGTCGGCGCCGATCGCGATGCCGCACGGGTTGGCGTGCTTGATGATCGCCACCGCCGGCTCGTCGAAGTCGTACGCCGCGCGCCGGGCCGCGTCGGTGTCGGTGTAGTTGTTGTAGGACATCTCCTTGCCGTGCAGCTGCGTCGCGCCGGCCAGGCCGCGGCCCGAGCCGTCGGTGTAGAGCGCGGCCGGCTGGTGCGGGTTCTCGCCGTAGCGCAGCACCGCCTGCTTCTCCCAGGTCGCGCCGGTCCACGCCGGGAACCCGGTGCCCGCGGAGGTGTCGGTGAGCACGTTGCCCATCCAGGAGGCCACCGCCACGTCGTACGACGCGGTGTGGACGAACGCCTCGGCGGCCAGGCGCTGGCGCTCGGCGAGGGTGAAGCCGCCCGCGGCGACGGCGGCGAGCACGTCGGCGTAGCGCTCCGGGCTGGTCACGATCGCGACCGAGGGGTGGTTCTTGGCGGCGGCGCGCACCATCGAGGGGCCGCCGATGTCGATCTGCTCCACGCACTCGTCCGGCGCCGCGCCGGAGGCGACGGTCTGGGTGAACGGGTAGAGGTTGGACACGACCAGGTCGAACGGCTCGACCTCGAGCTCGGCGAGCTGCTCGACGTGGGAGTCCAGGCGGCGGTCGGCGAGGATGCCGGCGTGCACGCGCGGGTGCAGGGTCTTGACCCGGCCGTCGAGGCACTCGGGGAACCCGGTGAGCTCCTCGACCTTGGTGACCGGCAGGCCGAGGCCCTCGATCAGCGCGGCCGAGCCGCCGGTGGAGACCAGGGCGACGCCCGCGTCGTGCAGCCCGCGGACGAGCTCCTCGAGGCCGGACTTGTCGTAGACGGAGACCAGGGCTCGCCTGATCGGGACGCGGTTCTCAGACACGGGGTTCACTCCGGGTTCACTCCTGCTTCGGGTGCGGTGCGGACTCGGGAGCACCCAGGCGGTCGATGCTCCGTGCTGCCCCCGAGGGGGTCACTCCCTGGTGGTGGACCCACCTGCGCCAGTCGTGTGCGACCAGCATATCGAGCGCGGGCCGCCCGCCGACGCACGCCCACCGGCCCCGCCCGCGCGCTCAGCCGCGGGGCGCGACGCCCAGGTGGACGCGACGTCCCTCGACCCGGAAGCCCTCGCGGGCCATCCGCCCGACGCTCTCCACGAGCATCTCGCGCTCGGCGACCTTGATCCGCTCGTGCAGCGACTCGACGTCGTCGTCGTCCTCGACCGGCACGACCGTCTGCGCCACGATCACGCCGGTGTCGACGCCGGCGTCGACGACGAACAGCGTCGCGCCGGTGACCTTCACGCCGTACGCCAGGGCGTCGGCGGGCCCGTGCATGCCGGGGAACGACGGCGACAGCGCCGGGTGGGTGTTGACGGTGCGGCCACCGAAGCGGGCCAGGAAGCTCTCCCCCACCAGCTTCATGAACCCGGCGAGCACCACCAGGTCCGGCTCGAACGCCGCGACCCGGTCGGCCAGGGCCCGGTCCCAGTCCTCGCGACTGCCGTAGTGCGAGACCTGGTTGACGAACGTCGGCACCCCGGAGCGCTCGGCGCGGGCGAGCCCCTCGATGCCCTCGCGGTCGGCGCCGACCGCCACGACCCGGGCGCCGTACGCCGGGTCGGCGCACGCGTCGAGCAGGGCCTGCAGGTTGGTGCCGGAGCCCGACACGAGCACGACGAGACGGGCGGGGCTGGAGACGGTCACCCGCGGATCCTAGTGAGCCTCAGCGGCGCGCCGAGCGGCGCGTCAGCCAGGTGGCCACCGCCCCGCCCACGAGGCCCCCGAGGCCGAACGCGGTCACCGCGTGCACCAGGACGTCCCCGGCGAACGGCGCGACGTCGCTCATCCGGCCCGGGCCGACCGCGCCGCCGGCCAGCACGGCCAGCACACCGAAGGCGAGACCGGCGAGGACGCCGCCGACCAGGCCGCGCACGATGCCCTCGTCCCACCGGTCGGTGGGCCGGGTCCGGTGCGCGCGCAGGGTCGCCACCACCGCGACCAGCGGCGGCAGCACCATCACCGCGGACACCCAGCCGGGCGCCGGGCCGTTGTCGGGCAGCGCCGCCAGCAGCGGGAAGAGCGGCAGCGCCCCGATCGAGACGCCGGAGGGCGCGACCAGGGTGCCGACGCCGACGGTGAAGCCGGGACCGAGCAGGTAGGAGCCGGCGAAGACCAGCGCGTTGGGCACCACGGTGGCGGCGGCCAGGAGGTACGCCGTCGTGTCCCCGGCGTCCAGGTCGAGCTGGGACAGGATGTTCTCGGCCGTGCCGAGGTCGACCAGGACGGCCAGCACCAGCACCGCCGCGCACACGGCGAACCAGGTCCGCAGCACGCTGGCGCAGATGGCGCTGGACCCGCGCATGACGGGCGGCAGCGCGGTCGCCCAGATGGCGGCGCGCCCCGACCCGGTCGCGATCGCGGCCCCGCCGACGACGGCGCACAGCAGCACCGACCACACGACCACCCGGCCGGTGTCGGGCGCGGTGGCGCCGGTGCCGGCGACCGAGCTGGTGACCGCGGCGAGCACGACGTACGTCGCGGTGAAGATCATCGTCGCGACCGGCACCGTCCAGTCCCGCACGCCGTCGGCGATGGCGTCGGCGTCCGGGCCGTGCCCGGAGATCGCGGCGCCGGCCCGCAGGCCCACCCGCCACACCGTCCAGGCGCACCCGAGCGTCACCAGGAGCGGTACGACGCTCACCGCGACACCGTCGACCTGCATCCCCGAGCGGTGCCCGAGCAGCCAGCCCAGCGCCCCGACGCGCAGCGCGTCGCGGGGCTCACCGTGCGCGCCGGCGTCGCTGAGGAACCAGCCGACGACGGCGAGGCCCATGCACCCCAGCATCGGGATCAGGGCGGCGCAGGCGCCGGCGAGCAGGGTCACCAGCGCGAGCGGACGGCGGTCGCGCAGGTCCGCCCGCGCTCGGGCTGGTGCAGTGAGCAGCGAGGTCATGACCGGACCATCATCACCCGCTCCCCCGGAGCCCTGCGGCTCCCACGCCGCGCGGCCCCCGGCTCGAGGCACGTCTCACCGACCGCCCCCGCCAGGCCCCGCGCCCACCTGGTCGAGTCCCGCGAGACCCCCACACCCGACGTGGACGCGCAGCCTGCGGAGGCCTCGACGGCCGCCCGCCGGCGCCCCCCGCTCGACCGCCGGCGGGTGCCTCACGCGTCGGTCGTCGGGGGCGTGGGTGCCCGGGAGTCGCGTAGGTTGGATGCCGCCATGAGGAGCCCCGACGAGTTCGATGCGTTCTACACGGACGCGCGCCAGCGTCTGCTGCTGCAGACCTACGCGCTGACCGGCGACCTGCCGGCGGCGCGGGCCGCGGTCCGGGACGCGTTCGTCATCGCCTGGCACCACTGGCGCAAGGCCGAGAGCGACCCGGAGGCCTGGACCCGTCCGCAGGCATGGGCGCACGCGCTTCGCCGGCACTCCGCCCGCCCCTGGCATAAGGAGAAGACCGAGGACCCGGAGGTCCGTGCCACCCTCGACGCCCTCGACACGCTGAGCATCGACGAGCGGCGGATCCTGCTGCTGACGCTGCTGGCCGACGGGACCCCCGACGAGTTCGCCCGCGAGATCGGCGTGACCCGGCAGGTCGCGGACGGCCTGCTGCAGAGCGCGACCACCCGGCTCGCCGCCGCCAGCGGGGTGCCGCCGGCGCAGGTGGGCCAGCTGATGGCCCCGCTCGAGCGCGCCGTGGCCGGCACCCGCTTCCCCCGCACCACGATCGTGCGTCGCAGCGGCATCACCCGGCGCCGCCTGCACACCGCCGCGGGCGTGCTGGGCACCGTCGCCGTCCTCGTCGTCGGCGGGATCGCGGTCAGCAGCACCGACGGCGTACGCCCGGGCCTGGACCGCGGCGGCGACGGCGGCTCGGTGGTGTCCGACGAGCCGCCTGCGCCGCGCCTCGAGGCGAGCGACATGCTCACCACCGGCGACTTCGACAAACTGCTGCCCGCGCGGGGCTGGAGCGGGGGCACCCCGAACGCCAACGCCGACGGCGACGGCGCCGCGCTGCCCTGCCAGCTCCAGCGCTACGCCGACCCGAACAGCTCCACCTACCTCGTCAAGGACTTCCGCGCCAAGACCAAGCCGGGCAACCCCCGGCGCACGGCGACCCAGACCGTCGAGGGCTCCGACCAGGACCGCGCCGCCGAGCGGGCCTACCGCACGACGCTCGGGTGGTTCGCCGGCTGCACCCAGGGCCGCACCCAGCTGGTCTCGACCCACCGGGTCCGCGACGTCGGCGACCAGGCGATGCTGCTGGTCCTGCGCGACTGGGACGGCCCGGTCACCATCGCGGCGTCGGTCGCGCGCACGGGCCGGTTCACCACCGCACTCGTCACCACCGCCACCACCGACGCCGGTCCCAGCATCCGCGACAACGCCGCCCTGCTCGCCCGGGCGGTCGACAAGGTGTGCCGCCTCCCCGAGGCCGGCGAGTGCGCGGTCAAGCGACCCGAGGTGCGCACCGTGGACCCGGTGGCGGTCGGCATCGTCCCGGCGATGCTCTCCGAGGTCGACCTCCCGCCGGTCGGCAGGGTGAGCCAGCCCTGGGTCGGCACCGCCCCGCGCGAGGTGCGCCAGAACTTCGCGGCCACCCGCTGCGACGAGGCCACCTTCCGGGGCAAGGGCTGGACCGACAGCACCACCCGGACCTTCGTGGTCCCCGGCGCCCGGCTGCCGGCCTCGTTCGGCCTCACCCAGACCATCGGCGCGCTGCCTGCTGCCCAGGCGCGGGACTTCGTGGCCACCATCCGCTCGCGGATGCAGAGCTGCCCCGAGCGCTTCCCGGGCACGGAGGTCGACCTCGTCCTCAACCGCAGCAAGGGCCAGATCGACCTGTCGGTCTGGAAGGTCACCGTCGAGATCGACGACAACACCTCGGTGCGGTACCTCATGGCGCTGGCCCGCCGCGGCGGGGCGCTCTCCCAGATCGGCTTCGTGCCGGCCCCGGACGTGCAGATGTCCGACTCCACCTTCGTGGCGCTGGCCGAGCGCTCGCTGTCGCGGCTCGGCCGACTGCCGGTCCCGGGGTCCTGACCCCTGAGCGTCTGAGCCGGGGCGCCCGGCGCCCCGGCGCCGCACCGGGTGCCGCGCCTCCCCCGTCGTACGACGAAGGCCCGCCCCCGGCGAACCGGGGACGGGCCTTCGAGCGATCGCCTGGATCAGAGGCTCACGCCAGGTCCTTCATGATCTCGCGCATGAGGGAGGCGGTCTCGGACGGCGTCTTGCCGACCTTCACGCCGACGGCCTCGAGGGCCTCCTTCTTGGCCTGCGCGGTGCCCGAGGAGCCCGACACGATGGCGCCGGCGTGGCCCATGGTCTTGCCCTCCGGGGCGGTGAAGCCCGCGACGTAGCCGACGACCGGCTTGGTCACGTGGTCCTTGATGTACGCCGCGGCGCGCTCCTCGGCGTCGCCGCCGATCTCGCCGATCATCACGATCGCCTTGGTCTCCGGGTCGTTCTCGAAGGCCTCGAGGGCGTCGATGTGCGTGGTGCCGATGATCGGGTCGCCGCCGATGCCGATGGCGGTCGAGAAGCCGTAGTCGCGCAGCTCGTACATCATCTGGTAGGTCAGCGTGCCCGACTTGGAGACCAGGCCGATGGGGCCCTTGCCCGCGATGGTGTGCGGCGTGATGCCGGCCAGCGACTCCTCCGGCGAGATGATGCCGGGGCAGTTGGGGCCGATCATGCGGGTCTTCTTGCCCTGGAGGTAGGCGAAGACCTCCGCGGTGTCCTGCACCGGGACACCCTCGGTGATGACCACGAGCAGCGGGATCTCGGCGTCGATGGCCTCGATGCAGGCGTCCTTGGTGAACGCCGGCGGCACGAAGGCGACCGAGACGTCGGCGCCGGTGGCCTTCATGGCCTCCTCGACGGTGCCGAAGACGGGCAGCTCCTTGCCGTTCAGCTCGACGGTGGTGCCGGCCTTGCGGGCGTTGACACCGCCCACGATGTTGGCGTCGGCCTGGAGCATCAGGTTGGTGTGCTTGGAGCCCATCCCGCCCGTGATGCCCTGGACGATGATCTTGGAGTCCTTGTTGAGGTAGATCGTCATGTTGTCAGGTCTCCGTTCTCAGGCGTTCGCCAGCTCGGCGGCCTTGTCGGCCGCACCGTCCATGGTGTCGACCTGGGTCACGAGCGGGTGGTTCAGCTCGTCCAGGATCGCGCGGCCCTGCTCGACGTTGTTGCCGTCGAGACGGACGACCAGCGGCTTCGTGGCGTTGTCGCCGAGGATCTCCAGGGCGCCCTTGATGCCGTTGGCGACCTCGTCGCACGCGGTGATGCCACCGAAGACGTTGACGAACACACTCTTGACCTGCGGGTCGTTGAGGATCACGTCGAGACCGTTCGCCATGACGGTGGCGTTCGCGCCGCCGCCGATGTCGAGGAAGTTGGCCGGCTTCACGCCGCCGTGGGCCTCGCCGGCGTACGCGACGACGTCCAGGGTCGACATGACCAGGCCCGCGCCGTTGCCGATGATGCCGACGGCACCGTCGAGCTTGACGTAGTTGAGACCGAGGTCCTTGGCCTTCGCCTCGAGCGGGTCGGCCTCCTCGCGGATCTCGAACTGGGCGTGGTCGGGGTGACGGAACTCCGAGGCGTTGTCGTCGAGCGACACCTTGCCGTCGAGCGCCTCGAGCTTGTCGCCCTCGAGGCGGGCCAGCGGGTTGACCTCGACGAGGGTGGCGTCCTCCTCGACGTACACCTTCCACAGCGCCTGGACCATCTCGATGGCCTGGTCGCGCAGCTCGGCGGGGAACTTCGCGTCGTCGACGATCGCGGCGGCCTTCTCGGGGGTGACCCCCTCCAGCGCGTCGATCGGGATCTGGCGCACGGCCTCGGGGTTGGTCTTGGCGACCTCCTCGATCTCCACGCCGCCCTCGACCGAGGCGATGCACAGGTGCGAGCGGTTCGCGCGGTCCAGGAGGAAGGAGAAGTAGTACTCCTCGACCGGCGGGGTGGCCGGGGTGACCAGGACACGGTTGACCGTGAGGCCCTTGATCTCCATGCCGAGGATGTTGGAGGCGTGCTCGAAGGCGTCGTCGGCGGTCTTGGCGATCTTGACGCCGCCCGCCTTGCCGCGGCCGCCGGCCTTGACCTGAGCCTTGATGACGGTCACGCCGCCCAGCTGCTCGGCAGCGGCCTTGGCCTCCTCGGCGGTCTCGACGACCACTCCCAGGGTGGTGGCCACGCCATGCTTGGCGAAGAGTTCCTTCGCCTGGTACTCCATCAGATCCACTGATTCCACCAGTCTCTAGTCAGCATGCAGTCACGGATTGGCGCCGGAGCCCTCGACCATCACGGGCCGGTCGTCTCGGCACACCCGGGGCACGATAGACCCGTCGGCCCCTGCGGCACGAGGGCCGAGGGGTCCGGAGTGATGCACGGCATACCCTCACCGAGCCCCGTCCGGCATGCTGCGGAGGACCCCACGGCCCACCCCCACCTCGAATCGACGCCGAAACCGGATCGAGGGCATGATGCGGTGACTCCGCAGCCGGATCCGACAGATCCACCCCGTACCCAGAACTGGGTTGGCGGAGGCGGGAACGGGTCGTGATCCCCACCACGTCCCACAGAGTGAAACGTGGTCTGGACCACGAGCGCTGAGCGGGACCGGTGGAAAACCACCGCATGATCGTCAGATCCGCGTCACAATCGGCGTTACGAGTTGTTTCGTGGGGTCCCGGTCGATCCGTTAGTGTTTGGGTCGCCTGTCCGAAGCACGAGACGCACCCACCACTGCGGAGCCATCGATTCATGGGTAACCACCGAGCGGAACGCCGCGACACCCGTCGCCGCCCCTCGGAGACCACACACGTCAGGTACGCCGGCAAGCGCGTCGCCGGGCGTAGCGGCACTCCGACCATTGAGCTGACCCCCCCGGCCAGCGCCCCCGCGCTGACCGACGCACCGGCCGTCGCCACGACGCCGGTCCCCCTCGACCCCACCGAGCACGGCCTCGAGGCCGACGTCCGCCGCGTCGAGGAAGAACCCGCCGCCCGTCTCGACCGGACCACCGTCTTCGGCGACCCCGACGGCACCGTCACCATCCCGCTCGTCGGGCCGGTCGGCAAGCGCCGCGCGGTGAAGCAGCCCTCGCCGCGACGCCGGCGCCTGCTGCCCTCGGTCCCTGCGGCCGTCGGCGCCGCCGCCCTGGCCGCCTCCATCGGCGGAGCCGTGGTGACCTCGACCGACGACTCCGAGCCGTCCCCCGAAGCGAAGCGCGCCATCGTCGCTGCCAGCGCCCTCAGCGGCGCGAGCAGCACCGGGTCCGTGCGGCCCCGGGGCAACGTGGTGAGCCGTGACGGCTCCCGCGACGCCCTCGACGACGCCACCGACAGCAAGCTGGTGAAGGCTGCCGAGGCCAAGAACGCCCAGCGCAACACCGCCCTGCAGAAGCTCTCGGCCCAGGCCGAGGCGCAGGCGGAGAAGATCAAGCGCAACCAGTGGGTGCTCCCGGTCAGCGGCTACCGCCTGACCGCCCGCTACGGCCAGTCCTCGGGCCTGTGGGCCAGCGTCCACACCGGCCTCGACTTCGCCGCCCCCGCGGGCACCCCGCTGCTCGCGGTGGCCAACGCCACCGTCACCTCCACCGGGTACGAGGGCGCCTACGGCAACAAGACCGTGCTGACCCTCGAGGACGGCACCGAGATCTGGTACTGCCACCAGACCTCCATCGAGGTCTCGGTGGGCGACAAGGTCCACGCCGGCCAGCGCATCGGCACCCTCGGCTCGACCGGCAACAGCACCGGCCCGCACCTCCACCTCGAGGTCCGTCCCGGCGGCGGCGACCCGGTCGACCCGGAGTCGCAGCTCCACCACCACGGTCTCCACCCGTGAGCGGCGGCCCGATCCGAGCCTGATCCGGGGCACAGTCCCCCTCGACCCCGCACGTCCCACGACGTGCGGGGTCGAGCCCATTTCGGGTCCCGTGAGGGGCGGCCGTTTGGCCGCCGTTGGCTGCCGGCGACCGAGTTTGGGTCTCTTCGGCCGGGTTGGCCTGCGCTCCCGGACGCTCGGACCCAGCACGCTCGCGACGGCGATCCGGTGCCCTCGTAGCACCCTCGGACGCGACATCGACGTGGTCGGCAACCGGGTCGAGGTCGACGGCACCCCGTGGCGGGTCCGTGAGGGCGCGGAGGTGGCCGGCCGCTGAGCGGCCGTCCTCAGTAGCGGGTCCTCAGAGCTTCTCGACCGGCGCGTAGCGCAGCAGCAGCCGCTTGACGCCCTCGGAGCCGAAGTCGATCGAGGCCACGGACTTGTCCCCCGCGCCCTCGACTGCGACCACGCTGCCCATGCCGAAGGAGTCGTGCAGCACCCGGTCCCCCGGGGCCAGCGACGGGATCTCCCGCGACTTCTTCGCCTTCGCGGCGGCATCGACGCGCAGCGCCGCGGAGGAGAAGTTGCGGCGCCCGGCCGCGGTCGGGGTGCCGAGGCGCTGGCCGGAGGACCCGCCGGAGAGGTCGGGCCGGCTCCACCGGGTCTGCGCGGCCTCCGTACGGCGCCAGTCGACGAGGTCGACCGGCAGCTCGTCGAGGAACCGCGAGCCCGGGTTGTGCGCGGGGGCGCCCCAGGCGGAGCGGACGACCGCGCGGGAGAGGTAGAGCCGCTCGCGGGCGCGGGTGATGCCGACGTAGGCCAGGCGGCGCTCCTCCTCCAGCTCGGTCTGGTCGCCCAGGGCCCGGCTGTGCGGGAAGACGCCGTCCTCGAGGCCGGTGAGGAAGACGATCGGGAACTCCAGCCCCTTGGCGGTGTGCAGCGTCATCAAGGTGACCACGCCCTCCCCGCCCTCGGGGATCTGGTCGCTGTCGGCGACCAGCGCCACTCGCTCCAGGAAGTCGGTCAGGCCCGGCACGACGGTGCCGGCGTCGACGTCGCTGGGGTCGGCGGACGGGCCAGCGACCGGGTCGTCGCTGAACTCGCGGGCGACGGCCACCAGCTCGGCGAGGTTCTCCACGCGGGTGGCGTCCTGCGGGTCGTCGGACTCCTCGAGCTCGGCGAGGTAGCCGGACCGGGCGAGCACGGACTCGAGGACCACGTCGGCCCGCTCCCCCGCCTCGACCATCGACTGGAGCTCCTCGATCATCGCCACGAAGACGCGGATGCTGCTCAGCGAGCGCGTCGCCAGGCCGGGCGCCTCCTCGGCGCGGCGCAGCGCCTCCCAGAAGGTGATCCGCTCGCGCTCGGCGAGGGCGACGACGCAGGCCACGGCGCGGTCGCCGATGCCGCGCTTGGGGGTGTTGAGGATGCGGCGCAGCGAGACCTCGTCGGCCGGGTTGGCCAGCAGCCGCAGGTAGGCGAGGGCGTCGCGGACCTCGCGGCGCTCGTAGAAGCGCACCCCGCCGACCACCTTGTAGGGCTGGCCGGTGCGGATGAACACCTCCTCCAGCACGCGGGACTGGGCGTTCGTGCGGTAGAACACCGCGACGTCGGAGGCCTTCGCGCCCGCGTCGACGAGCTTGTCGATCTCGCCGGAGATGAACCGGGCCTCGTCGTGCTCGTCGTCGGCGACGTACCCGACGATCCGCTCGCCGTCGCCCGCGTCGGACCACAGCCGCTTGGGCTTGCGTCCCTTGTTGTGCGCGATCACGCCGTTCGCGGCGGTGAGGATGGTCTGGGTGGAGCGGTAGTTCTGCTCCAGCAGGATCGAGGAGGCGTTGGGGAAGTCCTGCTCGAAGTCGAGGATGTTGCGGATGTTGGCGCCGCGGAAGGCGTAGATGGACTGGTCGGCGTCGCCCACCACCATCAGCTCGGCCGGCTCGACGGCCGTGGGGTCCTCGCGGCGGTCCTGCTCGGGCTGGTCGGCGCAGAGCTGGTGCACCAGGGCGTACTGCGCGTGGTTGGTGTCCTGGTACTCGTCGACCAGCACGTGGCGGAACCGGCGGCGGTAGGTCTCGCGCACGTCCGGGTAGGCCTGGAAGAGGTGGACCGTCATCATGATCAGGTCGTCGAAGTCGAGCGCGTTGGCCTCCCGCAGGCGCCGCTGGTAGATGGTGTACGCCGCGGCGTAGGTCTCCTCCAGCTTGTTGGCCGCCTCCTTGGCGGCCTCCTCGGGGCCGTGCAGCTCGTTCTTGTGGTTCGAGACCCAGTTGAGCAGCGGCCCGGCCTGGTAGCGCTTCGGGTCCAGGTCGAGGTCCTTGATGACCATCGACATCAGCCGCTTGGAGTCGGCGGCGTCGTAGATCGAGAACGAGGACTTGTAGCCCAGCCGGTCGATCTCCTTGCGCAGGATCCGCACGCACGCGGAGTGGAAGGTCGAGACCCACATGATGCGGGCGCGCTTGCCGACCAGCTCCTCGACGCGCTCCTTCATCTCGGCCGCAGCCTTGTTGGTGAAGGTGATCGCCAGGATCGAGCCGGGGTGGGCACCGCGCTCGGAGATCAGCCAGGCGATGCGCCGGGTCAGCACCCGGGTCTTGCCCGAGCCCGCGCCCGCCACCACCAGCAGGGGCGCGCCCTCGTGCACCACCGCGGCGCGCTGGGGCTCGTTGAGCCCGTCCAGCAGCTGCTCACGGGAGGGGCCACGCCGCTGGCGGGCCGAGTCGTCGGGACGCACCTCGAGGAGGTGCTCGAAACCGGGAAGGGAGGGGGTGCTCATGCTGCCGCCCAGCCTACGTGCGCCCACCCCCGGTGCGGGTGCCGCGGGGGCGGGCGGTCGGTGCTCAGCGCTTGCGCCGCGGTGTCGGGCGTACGACGAGGACCGGGCAGGGCGCGGAGTGCTGGACGCGCTGGGCGGTGCTGCCGAGCAGCACGGTCTCGCTGAGCCCGCGGCTGCCGGAGGCGACCACCACCAGCCCGGCCTCCAGCGTGCGGGCCGCCTTGATCAGCTCGTTGGCGGGCGAGCCGCTGCGGATCTTGCGGTGCACGCGCGGGCCCCAGTCGGCGAAGACCTCGGCCACCACCCGGACCGAGCTCTCCGCGGCCGCGCGGAAGCTGATGCTCTCGACGCCGGCGCGCTCGCGGTCGGAGCCGGACAGGTCGTCGGCGAAGGACACGGCGGCCAGCGGACGCAGCACCGCCACGACCGAGACGTCGGTGACGCTCGAGGGGTCGATCACCTGGCGGGCGTAGCGGGCCGCGGCCAGGGACTGCTTGGACCCGTCGGTGGCGACGATCATGTGCATGGCTCAGTCCTCCTGCCGATCCGGGGTGACCGGCTCGCCGAGGGCGGTCTCGCCCTGGTCCCGGCCGGGCGGGCGGGTGCGGCCGCCGAAGATCCTCTCCACGATGAAGAGGGCGACGCCGATCGCGAGCAACGCCGCGCACCACAGCAGCGAGCTCGGGTCGTCGTACACGACGTAGACGAGGAGCACCGCGTTGCCCAGCACGCCGAGCAGCAGCAGCGGCCGGGGCGCGGTGAAGGTGTCCTCGCGTTCGTCCTGCCCGCGCAGCTTGAGCGCGGACACGATGACCAGGCCGTAGATGAACAGGGTGAACACGACCGTGACGGTGGCCAGCCGGGCGATGTCGGCGCCGGAGACCAGCAGCCCGCAGACGACCAGGGCGGAGAAGACCAGTGCCACCCACGGGCTGCGGCGGGTGGAGTGGATGCGGCCGAAGATGCCCGGGACGACGTCCTCGCGGGCCATGCCGTAGAGGATGCGCGACTGGGTGACCACCGAGACGAGCGTGGTGTTGGTGATCGCCACCATCGCGATGATCGCGAACAGGATGGTCATGAAGCCCACCGGCACCGGGATGATGCCCTTCTCGATGACCTCCAGCAGCGCCGGTTCGTCGTTGCGACCGGCCTCCTGGATCACCGGGATGTCCACGGTCAGCGCGGTGACCGCCGCGACCAGGACGTAGATGACGCCGGCGGTGACCATGCCGCCGACGAGCGCGCGCGGGAAAGTCCGGCCCGGGTCGATGGTCTCCTCCGCGACGTTGGCGGCGTTCTCGAAGCCGGTCATCGCGAAGAACGCCAGCGCGACGCCGGAGATCACCCCGAGCAGCGCGCTGTTGTCGCCGGTGTCGAACTCCACGAGGGTCGCGAACCGGGCGTCGCCCTGGGCGATGTACCAGACCCCGATGATCAAGATGATGATCAGGCCGCTGACCTCGACGAGGGTCATCACCATGTTGGCGATCACCGACTCGGTGATGCCGATGAAGTTGACCACTGCCAGGACGATGATGAACGCCACCGTCAGCAGCAGCTCCGGGGGCAGCTCCCACACGGTCTTGAAGTACGACGCGAAGCCGTTGGCCAGCGAGCCCGCGGCGGCGTACGTCGCGGACAGCATGCAGACCGTGATCAGGAAGGTCAGCATCGGGTTGCGGAACGCCTTGTTGACGTAGAGCGCGGCGCCCGCGGCCTGCGGGTACTTCGTCACCAGCTCGGCGTAGGCGAGGCCGGTGATGGTCGCGACGGTGATGCCGACCGCGAAGGCGATCCAGAACGCGCCGCCGACGGCGAGGGCGACTGCGCCGATCAGGACGTAGATGCCGGACCCGAGGACGTCGCCGAGGACGTAGAAGTACAGCAGCCGGCCGGTGATGCTCCGCTTGAGCTCGGAATCGCCCTCGGGCTGCGCCGGCGCTGCTGGATCTGCCTGGCTCACGGGCGAGCTCCTGGTGCGAGGGGTCGGGAACCGCCTGCCCGTACCCGCGGCCCCGCCGGGCGAAACGATGCCCGGGCGGCGGCCCGCGGGTGCTGCTAGGCCCCGGCCCCGTCCCGCAGGCGCAGGAACTCCAGGTGTCGCTCGTACTGGTCCATGACGTCGTCGAGCAGCTGGGTGCGCGAGTAGCCCATCACGTCGTAGCCCTCGCCGCCGTGGAGCAGGTGCACCTCGAGGCGGCTGTAGACGTCGCTGCCGAGCAGCGGTGCCCCGCCGTACGCCGGGACGGGGGCGCTGCGGTGCTCGACGCGGTAGCAGAACGTGAGCGCTCCCCCGACCTCCGCGCGCAGCTCGACGGCGAGCTCGCCGTCGGTGTCCTCGACGCGGACCGTCGCCGCGACGCCCTGCTCGGTGAGCTCGGCGGCCACGTCCGCCAGGGCGGGGGTGACCACGTCGGCGCAGAACTGCTCGGCGCGCGCCCGCGGCGGGAACGACATCATCCGGCGTATCCGGGCCTGCCACGGCACCGCTGGCCGGGCGTCGCTCGGGTCGGTGCTCCGCCCCGACAGGGCGCCGGGCAGCACGCTGTCGCGGCTGTCGGCGAGGTGCATCTCGGTGCGCAGCGCGCGGTAGAGACCCCAGCCCACCGCGAGCATGACGAAGGCGAACGGCAGTCCGATCACCACCGTGGCGTACTGGAGGGCGAAGATGTCGCCCGCCGCCAGGGCGGCGAGGGTCAGCGCGCCGGTCGCGACCGCCCAGAACACCCGCAGCCACGGCCGCGCGTCGTCGTGGACGGTGCGCTGGTGCGAGGACAGGTTGGCCATCACCAGTGCGCCGGAGTCGGCCGAGGTGACGTAGAACAGCAGGCCGACCACGATCGCCAGGCCGGCGGTGAAGGTGAAGGCGGGGTACTCCTGGAGCAGCGCCCACAGCCCGACCGAGGGATCGATCGCCTCGGAGGCGGTGCGGGTGAAGGAGACGTTGCCGCTGCGGACCTCGTCGAGGGCGGCGTTGCCGAAGACCGACACCCACATCACGATGTAGGTGAACGGGATGATCATCGTGCCGACGACGAACTGACGGATCGTGCGGCCGCGCGAGATCCGGGCCAGGAAGAGCCCGACGAACGCCGCCCAGGCCATCCACCAGGCCCAGAAGAACAGCGTCCAGAAGCTCATCCAGTCGCCGGTGTCCTCGTAGGCGAAGGTCTGCATCGACATCTCGGGGAACAGCCGCACGAAGTCGCCGACATTGAGCACGACCGCGTTGAGCAGGTACGACGTGCGCCCGGTGACGAGCACGAAGACGACCAGCGCGACGGCCAGCAGGACGTTGGCCTGGGAGAGCCGCTTGATGCCGCGCTCGACGCCGCTCACCGCCGAGACCGAGGCGATCACGACGGCGACCAGGATGAGCGCGGCCTGGACCGGAAGTCCCTGCGGCAGCCCGAACACGAGGTCCAGCCCGACGTTGAGGCCCACGACACCGATGCCGAGCGAGGTGGCGACGCCGAAGATGGTGCCGAGCACCGTGGCGACGTCGACGGAGTGCCCGATCGGGCCGTTCACCCGACGCCCGATCAGCGGGTACAGCGCGGAACGGACCGCGAGCGGCTGGTGAAGCCGGTAGGCGAAGTAGGCCAGCGCGATGCCCATCAGGGCGTACATCCCCCACCCCGTCACCCCGTAGTGGAACAGCGTCCAGGCGGTGGCCTCGCGGGCGGCGTCGACGGTGCCGGCCTCGGTCGAGGGCGGCGCGAGGTACTGCGTCACCGGCTCGTAGACGGCGTAGAACATCAGGTCCGTGCCGATGCCGGCGGCGAAGAGCATCGCCGACCACGCCCCGGTGCTGAACTGCGGGCGCGAGTGCTCCGGGCCCAGGCGCACCGAGCCGTAGCGGGAGCACCCGAGGAAGAGGACGAACCCGAGGATGCCGGTCGCCAGCGCGACGTAGTACCACCCGAACCAGGTCGACACCCACGCGACCAGGTCGCCGAGGGTCGAGTAGGCGTGCTCCGGGGCGATGGTGCACCACAGCGTCACGGCGATGATGAACGTCGCCGAGACCGCGAACACCGGCCGGTTCAACCGGCTCGACGGCTCCTCGGTGCGCCGCCCTGCGGGTGCGGGCGCGTCGGACGGGGTTCTCGTGGTCGCGCTCATGGCAGCGTCCTCCTCGCGCATCAGCGCGGTCGTGGCGGCGCGGGACGACCCAGCCGTCCCCGGGCGCAGGAGCGCCGTCGCGTGGCTAGGTGATCATGCCCGACCCCCGCCGTACCCCCTCCGTCCAGGGGGTGGACGCCCCACCGCCCGCTCCCCCCTTCTCGCCGAGTCGGCCCTTGTGGTTGCGCGAGTCGGTGCTTGTGGCGCGCCGAGTCGGCGCTTGTGGTGGCGCGAGTCGGTGCTTGTGGCGCGCCGAGGAACCGGGAGTCTCGACTCGACCCGCCGAAGGTCTCGGCGAGGTCAACCGGTGTTAGCAACGGTCAGGCTGCTGGCCGGTTGGCCAGCAGCTGGTCCAGCGCTTGGGCTGGGGTCCGCATGTCGAGGGTAGGACGTGGTCGTGCGTTG
>NZ_JABJRA010000017.1 GCF_013155365.1 Nocardioides sp. zg-DK7169 | reverse complement strand
ACCCGGAAGTTAAGCCTTTCAGCGCCGATGGTACTGCAACCGAGAGGTTGTGGGAGAGTAGGACGCCGCCGGACAATCATTCACAGAAAGGGTCGCACCCGTGAGGGTGCGACCCTTTCTGCTATTTGCGCGCGCCGACAACCGTCCACAGGCGAGCCCCGGGTCGAGCTGGTCCCCAGATCGTCGGGTCCCGGAGAACGGTTGTCGGCCCCCGCGCCGAGGGTGGGGCGCGGAGGTGAGTGCGATGGACGCACGGACGACGAAGGACCGACCGGACGGGGACACCGCTCAGGGCACCAACGAGGTGCGCCTGGTGGGACGGGTCTCCCAGCCGCCCGAGGAGCGCGAGCTGCCCAGCGGCGACCGGGTGCTGACGTTCCGGCTCGTGGTGGACCGCTCGGGTGACCTGCGCGGCTCCCGCCAGCGCGTCGACGTGCTGGACTGCGCGATCTGGGGCGGTCGGGTGCGCGCGGCGGCGCGCGCCTGGGCGGCCGGCGACGTGGTGGAGGTGAGCGGCGCCGTGCGCCGCCGGTTCTTCCGGGCCGGGGCCGCGCCTGCGTCGCGCTACGAGATCGAGGTGCTCAGCGGCCGACGGGTGCGTCGCGCAGCGAGCGGATGAGCAGCCCGGGGGTGGGCTTGGGCTGGAAGGAGGTCGCCTTCTCCGGCAGCAGCCGCCCGGTGGTCGCGATCCTGGTCACCAGGTCCAGGTCGACCGCCGGCATCAGCACCGCGAGCGCGCGGCCCGGACGGGCATCGGCGAGGGCCGCCTCGACGGTGTGGCGGTACTCCACCGGTGGGGGGGTGCCACGGCGGGCCGGCAGCAGGTCCTCGTGGAGGATCTCGACCGCGGCCCGGTCGGTGGTCGAGGCGACCGCGAGCACCGCCCACTGCCGTCCGTCGGTGGCGACCACCGCGCTGGGACCGAGGGCCGCGAGCGCGTCGCGTCGTGCGACGTACGCGAAGTCGACGCCGGCGCTGCGCGCGGCGCTGGTGAGCGACTCGAGGCTGGTGCCCGGCAGCACCCGGTGGATCGGGCCGAGGAACAGCGGCGTGTCGTCCTGGTCGACCAGCATCGCCAGGCCGGTGTTGCGCCCGCCGCCGGGGTGCGCGCCCTGCAGGGCCAGGTAGGCGGCGTAGCGGTGGTGGCCGTCGGCGATCAGCACCCGCGCCCGGGCCAGTGCCTCCTCGACGGCCTCCAGCTGCTCACGGTCGCGCAGCGCCCAGAGCCGGTGCTGCTGCTGGGTGTGGTCGGTGAAAGTCGCGATCGGCTCGGACCGCCGTACGTCCGCCAGCAGCTCGCGCAGGCGCGCGGGCCCGCGGTGGACCAGCAGGATGGGGGCCGGATCGACCTCCATGTGGCCCATGCGGTCGGCGAGCTGGGTCACCTGGTCGCAGTGCACCCCCTCGTGGGGGAGCACGGCCTGCTCGGCGGGGTCCTCGGCGCGCCGGGAGACGTCGAGCGCCCCGACGAGCCCGCGGACGGTGATCCCGGCGGTGGTGTACTCGTGGAGGTAGAGGCCCGGCGTGTCGTCGTGGGTGAGCCGGCCCTCGGCCGCCCACCGGGCGAGCAGCTCCTCCACGCGTGCGCCGGGACGCCCCAGCGCCCGCTCGACCGTGCCACGGGGCCCGCGGGCAGGGGGCAGCATGAGCGCACGGAAGGGGAGCAGGCGCAGCGGGCGGGCCACGTGCGGGGGCACGACCACGGCGCGGGAGCTCATCGGTGCATCGTAGGGTGCTGCGGCAACCACTTCGCACCAAGGAAGGCCTCACATGCTCGGGTCGTCGGACCTGCCACTCGACCAGCGTCACGACCTGGTGATGCTCGACCTCGACGGCGTCGTCTACATCGGCGGCGAGGCCGTCCCGGGGGCCGCGGCTCACCTGCGCCGCGCCCGAGGGGCGGGGGCGCGTCTGGCGTTCGTCACCAACAACGCCTCGCGCACGCCGGAGGCGGTCGCGACCCACCTGCGCGACCTCGGGATCGAGGCCGCCCCCGACGACGTCGTCACCTCCGCCCAGGCCGCGTCGCGGGTGCTGCTGGAGCGGTTCGGCGTCGGCGCCCGCGTGGTCCTCCTCGGCGCGGTCGGCCTGCGCGAGGCGCTGCTGAGCGACGGCCTGGTCCCGGTCGGGGTCGAGGACGACGCGGTCGCCCTGGTCACCGGCTACGGTCCCGACGTGCTGTGGCGCGAGGTCATGCGCGCGGCGGTGCGGGTCCGCGACGGGCTGCCGTGGGTCGCGAGCAACACCGACCTGAGCATCCCCACGGCGTACGGCGTGGCGCCGGGCCACGGCGTGCTGGTCGAGACGGTCGCTCGGTTCGCCGGCGTCGTGCCGGTCGTCGCCGGCAAGCCCGAGCGCCCGCTGCTCGAGGAGACCGTGCGCCGCGTCGGCGGCACCCGCCCGCTGATGGTGGGGGACCGCCTCGACACCGACATCGAGGGCGCGCGCCGGATCGGCATCGAGAGCCTCCTGGTGCTCACCGGTGTCACCGGCCTCGCCGAGCTGGTCAGCGCCCCGGCCGAGCTGCGACCGACCTATGTCGGCTCCGACCTCGGCGCCCTCGCGACGCCTCATGAGGCGCCGCGGACGGAGGAGGGCCGGGCGGTGCTGGGCGGCTGGACGGCCAGCGCGCAGGACGGCCGTCTGGTCGTCGAGGGCGAGGGAGACGTGGAGTCGTGGTGGCGGGCGGTCGCCACGGCGGCGTGGGCCCATCTGGACGCCACTGGAGTGGTGCTCGACACGGCCGGGCTGGCCGTGCCCGGACCGGGTCCTGTCGGTTCGCAGCGGTAGCCTCGGGGCATGACTGAGACCGGCTCCGAGCAGCCCGAGCGACCGCCGCGGACCGGTGACGCCGGCGTCGACGGGGTCCTGGCGGCCGTCGACTCGCTCGCGGGACGCCCGCTCCAGGAGCACGTCGCGGTGTTCGAGGACGCCCACGACCGGCTGCGTGCCGCGCTCGACGTACCTACCCCCGCACAGCCCGGCGCCACGCGCCCGCACACGGACGCCTGAGGGGGACGCAGTGCCTCCTCGTCGTCAACGTCTCGACGCCGAGCTGGTCCGCCGCGGACTGGCCCGGTCGCGCGAGCACGCCAGCGAGCTGATCGCCGCCGGCCGCGTCAAGGTGCAGGGCGCCGTCGCCACCAAGCCGGCGACCGGCGTGACGACCGACGTCGCCCTGGTCGTGGCCAGCGACCCGGACCGCCCGGACTACGTCTCGCGCGGCGGGCACAAGCTGGCCGGCGCCCTCGCCGCGTTCGAGCCGCTGGGCCTGCAGGTCGAGGGGCGCCGCTGCCTCGACGCGGGCGCCTCCACCGGCGGCTTCACCGACGTCCTGCTGCGCCACGGCGCGGCCCAGGTGGTCGCCGTGGACGTCGGCTACGGCCAGCTCGCCTGGCGCATCCAGAGCGACGAGCGGGTGGTGGTCCACGACCGCACCAACGTCCGCGAGCTCGACGTCGCGATGATCGGCGGCAGCGTCGACCTGGTGGTCGGCGACCTGTCCTTCATCTCCCTCGAGATCGTGCTTGACGCCCTGCTCGGCGTCACTGCCGAGGACGGCGACCTGGCGCTCATGGTCAAGCCGCAGTTCGAGGTCGGCAAGGACCGCGTCGGCAAGGGCGGCGTCGTGCGCGACCTGTCGCTGCGCCACGAGGCGGTCCTCGGCGTGGCCGAGGCTGCGGCGCGCCGCGGCTGGGGCGCGCGTGCCGTCGTGACCAGCCCGTTGCCCGGCCCGTCGGGCAATGTCGAGTTCTTCCTGTGGCTGCGGCGCGGGCCGGCGACGATCGGCAGCGAGGAGATCCGCGCCGAGGTCGAGCGCGGCCCGGTCGCGGACCACGGCGGCCCAGCGAGCCGCGCGGATGCCCCGTCGGAGCCTGGTGAGAGGGTGGAGCCATGACTCGACGCGTCCTGCTGCTCACGCACACCGGACGCGAGGAAGCCCGCGACGTGGCCCGCGCCTGCGCCAAGGCGCTCACCGGCCACGGCATCGTCGTCCGCGTCCCGGCGGTGGAGGCGCACGATCTCCGGCTCGAGCCGGAGGCCTACGACCCGCCGCTGGAGCTCACCGGCGCCGAGCAGGGCGCCGGGGACGACTGCGAGCTCGCCCTGGTCATCGGCGGCGACGGCACGATCCTGCGCGCGGTGGAGATCACCCGCGACAGCGGGACCCCGGTCCTCGGCGTCAACCTCGGGCACGTCGGCTTCCTCGCCGAGGCCGAGCACGACGACGTCGAGTCCACGATCGAGGCCATCGTCGAGCGCCGCTACACCGCCGAGGACCGCCTGGCCCTCGACGTGCGCGTCTACCGCGACGGCGAGCTGGTCACCTCCACGTTCGCGCTCAACGAGGCGAGCGTCGAGAAGGCCGCACGCGAGCGGATGATCGAGGTCGTGGTGGAGGTCGACGGACGGCCGCTCTCGCGCTGGGGCTGCGACGGCGTCGTGTGCGCGACGCCGACCGGCTCCACGGCGTACAACTTCAGTGCCGGCGGCCCCGTCGTCTGGCCCGGTGTCGAGGCGCTGCTGATGGTGCCGATCAGCGCCCACGCGCTGTTCGCGCGCCCGATGGTGGTGGCACCCACCTCGGTGCTCGCCGTCGAGCTGATCGCCCGCACCGACGGGCGCGGGGTGCTGTGGTGCGACGGCCGCCGCGCCGTCGACCTGCCCCCCGGCGCCCGGATCGAGGTGCGCCGCGCCGCGACCCCGGTCCGGCTGGTGCGGCTGCACGAGGCCCCGTTCACCGACCGGCTGGTCGCGAAGTTCGGGCTCTCGGTCGAGGGCTGGCGCGGGTCAGCGGAGCGACGTCGACGACAGGGCTCCGATGTTTGAGGAGATCCGGATCCAGTCCCTGGGGGTCATCGACTTCTCCACCCTCGAGCTCGGTCCCGGCCTGACCGTGATCACCGGTGAGACCGGCGCGGGCAAGACCATGATCGTGACCGCCCTGGGCCTGCTGCTCGGCGGCCGCTCCGACAGCGGCGCGGTGCGCACCGGCGCCCGGTCGGCCCGCGTCGAGGGCGTCGTCGCCACCTGGGCGCTGCCGCAGTTCGCCGCGGCGGTCGAGGAGGCCGGAGGCGAGGTCGAGGACGGCCGGGTCGTGCTGGCCCGCAACGTCTCCGCCGAGGGCCGCTCGCGCGCGTACGTCGGCGGCGCCGGCGTGCCGGTGGCGACCCTCGGGCGGCTCACCGAGCCGCTGGTCGCGGTGCACGGACAGTCCGACCAGCACCGGCTGCTCCAGCCGCGCGCCCAGCGCGACGCACTGGACCGCTTCGGCGGTGAGGAGACCGCCGGGCTGGTGGCCGCCTACTCCGAGCTGTTCGCCCGCCTCGCCGCGACCGAGCGCGAGCTCGCCGACGTCGTCGAGCACGCCCGCGACCGCGCCCGCGAGGCCGACCTGCTCCGCTTCGGCCTCGACGAGGTCGAGCAGGTCTCGCCCGAGCCGGGGGAGGACGCCGCGCTGGCAGCCGAGGAGACCCGTCTCGGGTTCGCCGACACCCTGCGCCTGGCTGCCGAGCAGGCCCGCGAGGCCCTGTCCAGCGAGGACGGTTCCCCGGACGCCCTGGCCACCGTCACCGCCGCGCGCACCGCGCTGGACGGCGTCCGCGGGCACGACACCGAGGCCGGCGAGCTCGCCGACCGGCTCGCCGAGATCTCCTACCTGCTCTCCGACGCCGCCGCCGACGTGGCGTCCTACGCCTCGCGCATCGACGTCGACCCGGCCCGCCTGGCCGCGGTCTCCGAGCGCCGCGCCGCGCTGACCGCCCTCACCCGCAAGTACGGCGAGAGCATCGACGAGGTGCTGGCCTGGGCCGAGACCTCCTCGCGCCGCCTGCTGGAGCTCGACGGCACCGACGAGCGGATCGAGCAGCTGCGTGCCGAGCAGGAGCAGCTGCGCGTGGACCTCGCGGCCGCGGCCGCCGCGCTGTCCGAGGCCCGCCGGTCCTCGGCGACCAAGCTGGCCGAGGCGGTCACCGCCGAGCTGCGGCTGCTCGCGATGCCGCACGCCCGGGTGAGCATCGAGGTGCGCCAGCACGAGGTCGACGCGCCCGCCGCCCCCGCGCCGGGCGGTCCGCTGCGCGTCGGCAAGCGCTGGTTGCGCTACGCACCCTCCGGCATCGACGAGGTCGAGTTCCTGCTCGCCGCCAACGTCGGCTCCGAGCCGCGCCCGCTGGGCAAGGGCGCCTCCGGCGGTGAGCTGTCCCGGGTGATGCTCGCCCTGGAGGTCGCGCTCGCCGGTACCAGCCCGGTGCCCACCTTCGTCTTCGACGAGGTCGACGCGGGCGTCGGCGGCACCTCCGCAGTCGAGATCGGACGCCGCCTGGCCCGCCTGGCCCAGAGCGCGCAGGTCCTGGTGGTCACCCACCTGCCGCAGGTGGCGGCGTACGCCGACCGCCACGTCGTGGTGCAGAAGTCCCAGGACGGGTCGGTCACCAGCTCCGGGCTCACCGTGCTCGACCACGAGCAGCGGGTCAGCGAGCTGTCCCGGATGCTCGCCGGCATGACGGAGTCCGACACCGCGCTGGCCCACGCCCGTGAGCTGCTCGAGGTCGCCGCCCCGGTCCGCGCGCTCGGCTGAGCCGGACCGTGGCCTGGGGTGAGGACCGCCACACCGACGCGCCCACGCCGCGCACGTCCGGAGGACGGCCCTGCCGGTTTGTGACACTGGCAGGGCCATGAAGTCCCTTGCTCGTTCCCGGTCCGCAACCGCCCCTCCCGGTGTCGTCGGCACCGCCCGCGTCGCCCGTCGGGCGGGCGCGCTGCTCCCGCGCCTGCGCCCCGGCGACGTCGCGGTCCTCGACCATCTCGACCTCGACCGCGACACCGCGCAGGCGTTCCTCGACGCCGGCGTCGCCGCGGTCCTCAATGCCGCCCCGATGCTCTCGGGGCGCTACCCCAGCCAGGGCGCGGTCCTGCTCGCCGAGGCGGGCGTGCTGCTCGTCGAGGACGCCGGCGCGGCGGTCCTGACCGACCTGCGGGACGGCGGCGTCGTACGCCTCCACGAGGGCGCCGTGCACGCCGGCGGCGACGCCGATGCGCCCGCGGTCGCCACCGGCCACGTCGTCGACGCCGAGACCCTGCGGGCCCGCATGGAGCAGGCGCGCTCGGGCCTCGGCGCCCAGCTGGACAGCCTGACCCGCAACGCCGCGGAGTTCCTGCGCCAGGAGGAGGACCTGCTGCTGCACGGGCGCGGCCTGCCGCGGCTCGCGGTCCGCCTGGCGGGGCGCTCGGTGCTCGTCGTGGTCCAGGGCCACCAGCACGCCGAGGAGCTGCACGGTGCCCGGGTCTGGCTGCGCGAGCAGGCCCCGGTCGTGATCGCGGTCGGTCGTGCCGGCGACGACCTGCGCGAGCGCCGCCAGCGGGTGGACGTCCTGGTGGTCGACGCGGCCGACGAGGCCGCCATGCCCGCCGCGCAGACCCTCAAGGACGCCCGTGAGGTGGTGCTGCGCGTCGAGCGCGGCCGCCCGGCGCCCGTGGACCCGCTGATGCGGATGGGCATCAGCCCGCTCGTCGTCACCACCGCCGCGACCGCCGAGGACGTGGCGCTGCTGCTCGCCGACGCCGGCGACGCCGCGCTCGTCGTGGGCGTCGGGATGACCGCGACGCTCACCGACTTCCTGGACCGCCAGCGCTCCGGGCTGCCCAGCACCTTCCTGACCCGTCTCAAGCTCGGACCGCGCCTGGTCGACGCCACGGCGGTGCCGCGGCTCTACTCCGGACGCGTCCGCCCCCACCACCTGCTGCTGGTCATGCTCGCCGGCCTCGTCGCGCTGGGCGCGGCGCTCGGCGTCACCCCGGCCGGCCAGGAATGGTTCGACCAGCTCCGCGCACTCTTCGAAGGAACCGTCGGTTGATCTCCTACCGCCAGCACGTCGTCTCGCTCGTCGCCGTCTTCCTCGCCCTCGCCACGGGGGTGGTGCTGGGCGGGGGCCCGCTCAGCGAGCTCGGCCGGGACGGCTCGGCCACCGCGGCCGACGCCCCCGGGCCGCGCGAGGAGCGCACCCTCGCCTTCGCCGAGGAGTTCGCGGCCGCCGCCGGCCCGCGCCTGTACGCCGCGGGGCTGCGCCAGCGCCCCGTCGCCCTGCTCACGGCGCCCGGCGTCGAGGAGGAGACCGTGACCGGTCTCACCGCGCAGGTCGAAGCGGCGGGCGGCAGCGTCGCCGGTCGCTACGACCTCAGCACCGAGCTGGTCTCCGGGGCCTCCAAGACCCTCGTGGACACCCTCGGCACGCAGCTGGTCGAGCAGGTCGACCGCGGGTTGGTCGACGCGGGCGCCACGACGTATGCGCGCATCGGTGAGCTGCTGGGCCACGCCGTCGCCACCGCCGGTGCCCCCGAGAAGCCCGGAGCCGACGCCGAGACGATCCGCCAGAGCCTCCTCGCCGCCGAGCTCGTGACCGCCACCGACGAGGAGGCGGGCCTCGCACCGCTGGTGCTGCTGGTGCTGGGGGAGGAGAGCGAGCCCACCGTGCTGGCCGGCCTGGTCTCCGGGCTCGCCTCGGCCGCGACCGGCGTCGTGGTGGTCGCGGACAGCGACTCCGGCGCCGACGGTGACCTCGCCCAGCTGCGCGAGGACCCTGCCGCCGCCCAGGTCACCACGGTCGACGGGGTCGAGACGGTGCTCGGCCAGGTGAGCTCGGTGCTGGCCCTGGTGCGTGAGATGGACGGCACAGGCGGCGCCTACGGGGCGTCGGGTGAGGCAGGACCGGTTCCTCTGGGATAGCATGGAATCCCGTGAAGCCCGGGACCCAGACCAAGCACATCTTCGTCACTGGAGGCGTCGCCTCCTCGCTCGGCAAGGGACTCACGGCCTCGAGCCTGGGCCGCCTGCTGCGCTCGCGCGGACTCCGCGTCACCATGCAGAAGCTCGACCCGTATCTCAACGTGGATCCGGGGACGATGAACCCCTTCCAGCACGGCGAGGTCTTCGTCACCAACGACGGAGCCGAGACCGACCTGGACATCGGCCACTACGAGCGGTTCCTCGACACCGACCTCAACCAGATCGCGAACGTCACGACCGGCCAGGTCTACTCGAGCGTGATCGCCAAGGAGCGCCGCGGCGACTACCTCGGTGACACCGTGCAGGTGATCCCGCACATCACCAACGAGATCAAGGACCGCATCCGCGCCATGGCCGGCTCGGGCAACGACAGCGTCGACGTGGTGATCACCGAGGTCGGCGGCACCGTCGGCGACATCGAGTCGCTGCCGTTCCTCGAGGCCGCCCGCCAGGTGCGCCACGACGTCGGGCGCGACAACTGCTTCTTCATCCACGTCTCGCTGGTGCCCTACATCGGGCCCTCGCGCGAGCTGAAGACCAAGCCCACCCAGCACTCCGTCGCCGCGCTGCGCCAGGTCGGCATCCAGCCCGACGCCATCGTGTGCCGCGCGGACCGTGAGCTGCCCGAGGGCATCAAGGCCAAGATCGCGCTGATGTGCGACGTCGACACCGAGGCCGTCATCACCTGCGCGGACGCCCCGTCGATCTACGACATCCCCAAGGTGCTGCACCGCGAGGGCCTCGACGCCTACGTCGTGCGCCGCCTCGACCTGCCCTTCCGCGACGTCGACTGGAGCCTGTGGGACGACCTGCTGCGCCGGGTCCACCACCCGAAGGAGGAGGTCACGGTCGCGCTGGTCGGCAAGTACATCGACCTGCCCGACGCCTACCTCTCGGTGGTCGAGGCGCTGCGCGCCGGCGGCTTCGCCAACGAGGCCAAGGTCAACATCCGCTGGATCGCCTCCGACGAGTGCGCCACGCACGAGGGCGCCGCACGCCACCTGCACGACGTCGACGCGATCTGCGTGCCCGGCGGCTTCGGCATCCGCGGCCTCGAGGGCAAGCTCGGCGCGCTCACCTACGCCCGCACGAACAAGATCCCGACGCTGGGGCTGTGCCTGGGCCTGCAGTCGATGGTCATCGAGTACGCCCGCACCGAGCTCGGCCTGAGCCAGGCCGGCTCCACCGAGTTCGACCCGCAGACCCCCGAGCCGGTCATCGCCACGATGGCCGAGCAGGTCGACATCGTCGAGGGCGCCGGCGACCTGGGCGGCACGATGCGCCTGGGCCTGTATCCCGCGGTCCTCAAGGAGGGCTCGGTCGTGCGGGAGACGTACGGCGCGCCGCGCATCGAGGAGCGCCACCGCCACCGCTACGAGGTCAACAACGCCTACCGCGAGCGCCTCGAGAAGGCCGGCCTGGTCTTCTCCGGGACCAGCCCCGACGACACCCTGGTGGAGTTCGTCGAGCTGCCGCGCGAGGTGCACCCGTACTACGTCTCCACCCAGGCGCACCCCGAGCTGCGCTCGCGCCCGACCCGCCCGCACCCGCTCTTCGCCGGCCTGGTGAAGGCGGCACTGGTGCGCAAGGACGAGCTGCGCTTCCCGATCGAGTCGCCGGTCGCCGCCGAGGACTGACCCGGCGGCCCTGGGTCGACGCTGGGCCGACACTGGAGCCACGCAGGGATCGCGGCATGGGGGCCGGCTTGTACCGTGCCCCCATGACCGCGATCCCGGACCCGATCTCCGACGTCGACGAGCAGTGGCCGGTGGTCCGCAGCGCCGACCTGCACCGCGACGACTGGATCATGGCGCTGCGCGCGGACTGGGTGGACCGCCCCGACAGCCCCGAGGAGGAGCCGTTCCGGCGCGTGGTGCTCGAGCACCCCGGCGCCGTGATCGTGCTCGCGGTCGACGACGAGGACCGGGTCCTGTGCCTGTGGCAGTACCGCCACGCGGTCGGGCGCCGGTTCCTGGAGCTGCCCGCGGGCCTGTGCGACGTCGAGGGCGAGGACCCGGTGGTCGGCGCGCAGCGCGAGCTGCGCGAGGAGACCGGGTACGCCGCCGAGGAGTGGGAGCACCTGACCTCGGCGTACACCTCGCCGGGGATCCTCTCCGAGGTCATCCACATCTACCTGGCCCGCGGCCTGCGCGAGATCGGGCGCGGCGACTTCGAGCCGCACCACGAGGAGGCCGACATGCAGGTGCTGTGGGTGCCGGCGCAGGAGCTGGTCGAAGGTGTGCTGGACGGGCGCGTCACCGACGCTCCGGTGATCATGGCCACGCTGATCGCCCGCGGGCGCGGGCTGCTGGGTGGCGTCTCGAGCGAGAGGAGCGTGGCGAGATGAAGATCGGTGTCCCCACCGAGGTCAAGGTCCACGAGTACCGCGTCGCCATCACGCCGGTCGGCGTGCACGAGCTCGTCGCCGCCGGGCACGAGGTGCTCATCCAGACCGGCGCCGGCCAGGGCTCGCTGATCACCGACGAGGAGTACGTCGCCGCCGGGGCCCGGCTGTGCCCGGACGCCGACGAGCTGTGGGGGAGCGTCGACCTGGTGCTCAAGGTCAAGGAGCCGGTCGCGGAGGAGTACCACCGGCTGCGCCCGGGGCTGGTGCTCTTCACCTACCTGCACCTGGCCGCCGACCCGCGCCTGACCGAGGAGCTCGTCGCGCGCGAGGTCACCGCGATCGCCTACGAGACCGTGCAGCTGTCCTCCGGGGCGCTGCCGCTGCTCTACCCGATGTCGGAGGTCGCCGGCTGCCTGGCGCCCCAGGTGGGCGCGCACGCGCTGCTGCGTGCCGAGGGCGGGCGCGGCGTGCTGCTGGGCGGCGTGGGCGGCGTCGCGAACGCCAAGGTCGTCGTCATCGGGGGCGGCGTGGCCGGCCAGAACGCCGCCAACATCGCGCTCGGCATGGGCGCGGACGTGACGATCCTCGACAACGACCTGGACAAGCTGCGGATGTCGTTCTGGCGCTACCAGAACCGCGTGCACGGCCTGGCCTCCTCGCGCCTGGCCATCGAGCAGCAGGTGACCGAGGCCGACCTGGTCGTCGGCTCGGTGCTGATCCCCGGGGCGCGGGCGCCCAAGCTGGTGAGCAACGAGCTGGTCGCCGCGATGAAGCCCGGCTCGGTGCTGGTCGACATCGCGATCGACCAGGGCGGCTGCTTCGAGGACTCCCGGCCCACGACCCACGCGGACCCGACGTACACGGTGCACGGCTCGACGTTCTACTGCGTGGCGAACATGCCCGGCGCGGTGCCGAACACCTCGACCTACGCCCTCGCCAACGCCACGCTGCCCTACGTCGTCGCGCTCGCCGGCAAGGGCTGGCACCGCGCGTGCGTCGAGGACGCCGCGCTCGCGCGCGGCCTCAGCACCCACGTCGGCCGGCTGACGAACGCCGCCGTCGGGGAGGCGACCGGGATCGAGGCGATCACCGTGACCGAGGCGCTCGCTGCCGGTGGCTGAGGTCTCCCGGGCGGTCCGCACCTATCTCGACCACCTCTCGGTCGAGCGCGGGCTCGCCGCCAACACGCTCCAGTCCTACCGCCGCGACCTGCGCCGCTACAGCGCCCACCTGGCCGCGGTCGGCATCGACGACCTCGACGCGGTCACCGAGGCGACGGTCGCGGAGTTCCTGGCCCGGCTGCGCGAGGGCGACCCCGAGCACCCGCCGCTGAGCGCGACGTCGGCGGCCCGCACGGTCGTGGCGGTGCGCGGCTTCCACCGCTTCGCGGTGGCCGACGGGCTGGCGCAGACCGACCCGGCGGCCGCGGTGAAGCCGCCGACGCCGGCCAAGCGGCTGCCCAAGGCGCTGCCGCTCTCGGACGTCGAGGCGATCCTGGAGGCGGCCGGCGCCCCGGGCACCGTGCTCGCCCTGCGCGACCGCGCGCTGCTCGAGGTGCTGTACGGCACCGGGGCCCGCATCTCCGAGGCGGTCGGGCTCGACGTCGACGACCTCGACTGGGGGCCCGGGGGACCCGAGGCCTCCGAGACGGGCGGGACGCCCGGGCAGGGGACGGTGCTGCTGCGCGGCAAGGGCGGCAAGGAGCGGCTGGTCCCGGTGGGCTCCTACGCCCGCGAGGCGGTGGCCGCCTACCTGGTGCGCGGGCGCCCGGCGCTGCTGGCCGAGGGACGCGGCACCCCTGCGCTCTTCCTCAACGCCCGCGGCGGCCGGCTCTCGCGCCAGTCCGCCTGGGCGGTGCTCACCAAGGCCGCCGACCGGGCCGGCGTGACCCGCGACGTCAGCCCGCACACGCTGCGCCACTCCTTCGCCACGCACCTGCTCGACGGGGGCGCCGACGTCCGCGTGGTGCAGGAACTCCTGGGGCACGCGTCGGTGACCACGACCCAGGTCTACACACTGGTCACCGTGGACAACCTGCGCGAGGTCTTCGCGACCGCACATCCGAGAGCACGGGACTGATGACTGAGACCAAGACCGACGGTGCCGCCTGGGTCCCCCGGGTCGACGACCCGGACCGCGTCTACGAGGCGATCACCGACTGGGTCGGGCGCCAGGGGCTCGCCCTCTACCCGCACCAGGACGAGGCGATCATCGAGCTGCTGGGCGGGGGCAACGTCATCCTGGCGACCCCGACCGGGTCCGGGAAGTCGCTGGTCGCCATCGGCGCGCACGCCGCGGCGCTGGCCGGCGACCGGGTGAGCTTCTACACCGCGCCGATCAAGGCCCTGGTGAGCGAGAAGTTCTTCGCGCTGTGCGAGGTCTTCGGCGCCGAGAACGTCGGCATGCTGACCGGCGACGCCTCGGTCAACGCCGACGCCCCGATCATCTGCTGCACCGCGGAGGTGCTCGCCAACCTCGCGCTGCGCGAGGGCGCCACCGCCGACGTCGGCCTGGTGGTGATGGACGAGTTCCACTTCTACACCGAGCCGGACCGCGGCTGGGCCTGGCAGGTCCCGCTCCTGGAGCTGCCGCAGGCGCAGTTCCTGCTGATGTCGGCGACCCTCGGCGACGTCAGCGAGCTGGCCCGCGACCTCACCACGCGCAACGGCCGCGAGACCGCCGTCATCGACGACGCCGAGCGCCCGGTGCCGCTGACCTTCAGCTATGCCCTCACCCCGCTCTCCGAGACCCTCGAGGAGCTGGTCACCACCGGGCAGTCCCCGGTGTACGTCGTGCACTTCACGCAGGCCGCGGCCGTCGAGCACGCGACCTCGCTGCTCTCGCCGTCCTCGGGCATCGGCCAGCCCAGCGCCGAGGTGCGCGCCGAGATCGCCGAGCGGATCGGCGCGTTCCGCTTCGGCGCCGGCTTCGGCAAGACCCTCTCCAAGCTGCTGCGTCGCGGGATCGGCGTGCACCACGCGGGGATGCTGCCGCGCTACCGGCGCCTGGTCGAGCAGCTGGCCCAGAGCGGGGTGCTGCGGGTCATCTGCGGCACCGACACCCTCGGGGTGGGCATCAACGTCCCGATCCGCACGGTGCTGTTCACCGGGCTGGCGAAGTTCGACGGCAACCGCCAGCGGATCCTGCGCAGCCGGGAGTTCCTCCAGATCGCCGGGCGCGCGGGTCGCGCCGGCTACGACACCGCCGGGTACGTCGTCGTACAGGCGCCCGAGCACGTGATCGAGAACGAGCGCGCGAAGGCGAAGTCGGCGGCCAAGAACGCCGCGAACCCGAAGAAGAAGTCCAAGGCCCAGCTCAAGAAGGCGCCCGAGGGCGCGGTGGTGTGGAGCGAGCAGACCTTCGACAAGCTCGTCTCCGGCCAGCCCGAGCAGCTGGTCTCGCGGATGAAGGTCGACAACTCGATGCTCATCAACGTCCTGGCCCGCGACGAGGACGCCTTCGCGGTGATGCGCCGCCTGCTCACCGACAACCACGAGGACGAGCGCCAGCAGCGCCGCCTGGCCCGCCGGGCGCTGCGCCTGGCCCGCTCGCTGCTGCACTCCGGGGTGATCACCCGCCTCGACGAGCTCGACGAGCACGGCCGGCGCTACGTGCTCACCGTCGACCTCCCGGTCGACTTCGCGCTCAACCAGCCGCTCGCGCACTTCGCGCTCGCGGCGCTGGACGTGCTCGACCCCGACTCGCCCGACCACGCCCTCGACGTGGTGTCGGTGATCGAGAGCGTGCTCGACGCGCCGCGCCAGATCCTCTTCGCCCAGCAGCACGCCGCCCGCGGCGAGGCGATCGCGGAGATGAAGGCCGACGGGTTGGAGTACGACGAGCGGATGGCGCTGCTGGAGGAGATCACCTGGCCCCAGCCGCTGGCCGAGCTGCTCGGCGCGACGTACGAGATCTACCGCCAGCGCCACCCCTGGCTGCCCGAGGACGCTCTCGGCCCGAAGTCGGTCGTGCGCGAGATGTACGAGCAGGGGATGAGCTTCACCGACTTCGTGCGCCGCTACCAGCTGGCGCGCTCGGAGGGCCTGGTGCTGCGCTACCTCACCGACGCCTACCGCACGCTGCGCCAGACCGTCCCGGAGGCGCACCGCACCGCCGAGCTGGAGGACCTCCAGGAGTGGCTGGGGGAGACGGTGCGCCAGACCGACTCCTCGCTGCTCGACGAGTGGGAGGCGCTCACCGACCCCGCCGCGGTGGAGCGGCGCGCCGCCGAGCTGGCCGAGAACGGCCCGCCCACCTCCGCGCGCCCGATCTCGCGGCAGGAGCGGGCCTTCGCGGTGATGGTCCGCAACGCGATGTGGCGCCGCGTCGAGCTGGTCGCCCGCGACGACCTGGACGGCCTGATGGCCCTCGAGCGCGCCGCCGCCGACCGCACCGAGCCCGCGCGCGAGGTCGTGATGACCCGCTCCGCGTGGGACCGCGCGATCGAGGACTACTACGCCGAGCACGACCGGGTGGAGACGGCGGGCGACGCCCGCGGCCCGCAGCACCTGGTGGTCGAGCACGCGACCGGGGTCCCGCTGGGCGTGGACCCCGACGAGCACGAGGAGGCCCGCCCCGGCGGCTCCCGGCTGTGGCGGGTGCGCCAGACCATCGAGGACCCCGAGGGCCACCACGACTGGGTGATCGAGGCCGTCGCGGACCTCGACGCCTCCGACGAGGCGGGCGAGCTGGTGCTGGCGACGGAGGCGATGCGGCGGCTGTGAGGTCGCGACGCCTCAGACAGGCGCCGCGACGCGGTCCTTGGCCCGCAGGAAGGGCTGCTCGACGAGGCGGAAGCTCAGTGCCGCGAGGGTGAACGTCAGCACCACCTGGGCGGGGACCATCAGCGGCCCGGGGAGCGGGCTGGCGACCACCACCCCGACCACCGGGAGGTTCCAGAGGTACAGGCCGTAGGAGCGTCGCCCGATCCAGCCGAGGAGCGGCGTCGAGCCGAGCCTCGCCAACGGCTGGTCGGGATGCTGCACCAGACCGGCGATGAGCACGGCGGCGGCCAGCGCGACCAGGGTGGAGCCGCCGCCGAGGTAGAGCGGCTGCCCCAGCTCGCCGGGCAGGAGGCTGAAGAGCACGAACGAGAGGGCGGCGAGCGTCGTCGCCCGGCTGCCGACACGGATCATGCCCGCCCGCAGGAGCAGCGCCAGGAGGCAGCCGATGAGCAGCTGCTCGGCGCGGGTGTCGGGGGCGTAGTAGATCCGGGCCGGGCTCCAGTCCGTCGCGTACGCAGCGAGCAGGCGCCAGACCACGGCCAGCCCGGTCAGGAGCGCCACCGCGACTACCGGACGCCGGCGACGGGCGACGAGCACCAGCGCCAGCGGCCACACGAGGTAGAAGTACTCCTCCACGGCGAGCGACCAGGTGTGCAGCATCCAGCCCAGCACGGTGCCGGAGGCCGCGACGGGCGAGGAGGTGTAGGTCAGCGCGGTGAAGATGCCGAGGAGCGAGTCGTCGCGGTGTGCCAGGCCGGGGACCAGCCAGAAGACGAGCCCGGCCACGAGGCACACCGTGAGGAGGGCCGGGAAGAGCCGCAGCGCTCGCCGCAGGTAGAACCTGCCGAGCGCGACCCGGCCGGTCCGGCCCACCTCCCGAGCGAGGATGCCGGTGATCAGGAAGCCGCTCAGCACGAAGAACAGGTCGACGCCGATGTAGGCGCTCGGCATGAGGTCCTCACGGGCGTGGAACGCCACGACCGCCAGCACCGCGACGGCGCGGACCCCGTCCAGGCTCGCCACGTGGGTGGCGGCGGGGTCGACCGGGTCGTGGGGCTGCGGGCCTCTGAGCCGGAGCTCTGCGGATGTCATGCGCCAGACCGTGTGCGGTACGGGTGAGAGCGCGGTGCACCGACGCGTGCGGCTACCGCAATCTGGTGAGCCCGTGGTCGCTCGGGCCGCGGGCTAGGGTCTGGGCATGAGTGAGATCGACGTCGCTGACGCACCCGAGAACAGCCGCTACGAGGCCCGCATCGACGGGGAGCTGGCCGGCTTCGCCGACTACGTGCTGCGCGAGGGCCGCATCGTGTTCACCCACACCGAGGTCGACGACGCGTTCGAGGGCCGGGGCGTGGGCTCCGCGCTCGCCCGCGGCGCGCTGGACGACGTACGACGCTCGGGGGAGCGCGAGGTGGTGCCGATGTGCTCCTTCATCAAGGGCTGGATCGACAAGCACCCCGACTACACCGACCTGGTCGCCGACCCGGTCTGAGCAGCCCCACCGCTCGGCCCAGCCGTCGCGCCGCGCCACGAGCGCCGACTCGGCGCGCCACAAGGGCCGACTCGGCGCGCCACGAGGGCCGACTCAGCGCGCCACAAGGGCCGACTCGGGGTGATTTCCTCCACAGGTCTGTGCACAGGGGAGGGGTGGCCTGTGCACGGCCCGTGGGGGCTCTGCACAGATGTCGGCCGCGCGAAGGCCGGGGGGCTGGAGCGCTTGTTCGGCGTCGGCGGGCGGTCCTAGGCTCCCCGAGTCGGTCACAAGTCGTCGTGTCGACATAATGGGACGGGAGCAGCAGATGAGCGATGGCGGTATCCACTTCGGGTCCGGCGCCCCGGAGATGCCCCCGCTGGTGCGCACCCCGCGCCCGACCCCGCCGGCAGCACCGGCACCACCGACCCCTTCCGGAGATGACCACGTGTCCGACCCCCTGCCGTTCGAGCAGCCCCTCGTGCCCGAGCGACCCACCGCCGCCCCGACGCCGGAGGTGGTGCTCGGCCCCACCGGACGTCCGATGCCGGTGATCCCCGAGCCCAAGCCGCTCACCGAGCACGGCAACGGCCGGGTGATCGCGATGTGCAACCAGAAGGGCGGCGTCGGCAAGACCACCACGACGATCAACCTCGGTGCCGCACTGGCCGAGTACGGCCGCAAGGTGCTGCTCGTCGACTTCGACCCGCAGGGCTCGCTCTCCGTCGGCCTGGGCCTGAACCCGCACGAGATGGACTTCACCGTCTACAACCTGCTGATGGAGCGCGACGTCCACGTCGACGACGTCATCGTGCCGACCAACGTGCCGGGCATGGACCTGCTGCCCTCCAACATCGACCTCTCCGCCGCCGAGGTGCAACTGGTCCACGAGGTCGCCCGCGAGCAGACCCTGGCGCGCGTGCTCGGCCCCGCGGTCAAGAACTACGACGTCGTCCTGATCGACTGCCAGCCCTCGCTCGGCCTGCTCACCGTCAACGCGCTCACCGCCGCCGACGGCGTGATCGTGCCGCTGGAGTGCGAGTACTTCGCGCTGCGCGGCGTGGCGCTGCTGAAGACGACCATCGACAAGGTCCAGGAGCGGCTCAACCCGCGCCTGGAGGTCGACGGCGTGCTCGGCACCATGTTCGACGGGCGCACCCTGCACGGCCGCGAGGTCATGGAGCGTCTCGTGCAGGCGTGGGGCGACAAGGTGTTCCACACCGTCATCCGACGCACCGTGAAGTTCTCCGACTCCACCGTCGCCGGCGAGCCGATCACCTCCTACGCCTCGAGCTCGAACGGCGCGGAGGCCTACCGCCAGCTCGCCCGGGAGGTGCTCGCACGTTGTCTCGACGGGTGAGCCTGCCCTCGGCCGACGACCTGTTCCGGCCGACGGTCCCGCAGGCCGAGGCCACCCCGCCCCGGCCCCCGGCGGTGCGCGCCGTGCCCGACGCCGTACCGGACCGGGCCCCTGCCACCGACGCTGCCGACGCCGGCGCTGCCGACGCCGGCGCGGTCGACGCCGCGAAGCCGGCCAGGAAGCCGCGCAAGCCCAGCGGCCGGGTGCGCCACGACGAGAAGATGACCGTCTACGTCACCTCCGAGGAGCTGCTCGAGATCGAGCACGCCCGGCTCGCGCTGCGCCGCTCGCACGGCCTGGCGGTCGACCGCGGCCGGCTGGTGCGGGAGGCGGTCTCGCTGGTCCTGGCCGACCTCGAGGCGAACGGCGAGGACAGCATCCTCGTGCGCCGGCTGAGCGAGGGATGACCACGCCCGCCGCCACCTCCGACGACGCGGGCCGCGCCGGGTTCGAGGTGCGGCTGGACAACTTCGAGGGCCCCTTCGACCTGCTGCTGAACCTGATCGCCAAGCACCGCCTCGACGTCACCGAGGTCGCGCTGTCGCGTGTCACCGACGAGTTCATCGCCCACGTCAGGGCCGGAGGACCGGTCTGGGACCTGGAGCAGACGACGTCGTTCCTGCTGGTCGCCTCCACCCTGCTCGACCTCAAGGCCGCACGGCTGCTGCCGCAGGGCGACGTCGAGGACGAGGAGGACCTGGCGCTCCTCGAGGCCCGCGACCTGCTCTTCGCCCGGCTGCTGCAGTACAAGGCGTTCAAGACCGTCGCGGCCGCCCTGGGCGAGCGGCTCACCGGCGAGGCGCGGCGCCACCCGCGCGCGGTCGGGCTGGAGGAGCGCTACGCCGGGCTGCTGCCGGAGGTCCTGATCGGGATCGGCCTGGAGCAGTTCGCCGCCCTCGCGGCGCGCGCCCTGGCACCCAAACCGGTGCCGCAGGTGGGCCTGGCCCACATCCACGCCCCGCAGGTGAGCGTGCGCGAGCAGGCCGCGATCGTCGTGGAGCGGCTGCGCCGCCACGGCGCGATGACCTTCCGGGCGCTGTGCGGGGACTCCCCGGACCGGCTGACCACCGTGGCGCGGTTCCTGGCGCTGCTGGAGCTGTTCCGTGAGAGCGCGGTGGCCTTCGACCAGGTCACCCCGCTCGGCGAGCTGACCGTGCGCTGGACCGGCGACGACGGGGACGGCGTGGAGGTGGTCGACCTGATCAACGACGAGTTCGACGGCGCCCCGCCCGAGGCGCCCACCGAGGGGGACCAGCCATGAGCGAGCCGACCGACAGCGCCCCCGAGGCCCCGGAGGTCCCGGAGGTCCCGGAGGCCCCGGAGGTCCCAGCGACCGCCCTGCGGCCCTCGCTGGAGGCGGTCCTGATGGTCGCCGACCAGCCCCTGGACGCCCCGACCCTCGCGACCGCGGTCGGGCACCCGGTCGAGGACGTGGTGGCCGCGCTCCAGCTGCTCGCCGAGGAGTACGCCGAGCAGGACCGCGGCTTCGAGCTGCGCCACGTGGCCGGTGGCTGGCGCTACTACACCCGGCCCGAGCACGCCGCGGTCGTCGAGCGGTTCGTGCTGGAGGGCCAGCAGGCGCGGCTGACCCAGGCGGCGCTGGAGACCCTCGCCGTGGTGGCCTACCAGCAGCCGGTCTCGCGCGCCCGGGTCTCGGCGATCCGCGGCGTCAACGTCGACGGGGTGATGCGCACCCTGCTGACCCGCGGCCTGGTCGAGGAGGCCGGCCAGGACCGGGAGACCGGTGCGAACCTCTACCGGACCACGGGATACTTCCTGGAGCGGATCGGCGTCACCTCCCTCGACGACCTCCCCGAGCTCGCGCCGTACCTGCCCGACCTCGACGACCTGGACGACATGGAGGAGGAGCTGGCCGCCATGACCGCTCCCTCCGCGGCGCCCTCGGCCGCGAGCGGCGCCGCCGCGAGCAGCCCCACTTCCACCGACACCCCCACCGACAGCAGCAACCCGAAGGACATGACGACGTGAGCCCCCAGATCGAGACCGACGACGACGGCCTGATCCGCCTGCAGAAGCTGCTGGCGCAGTCCGACGTGGCCTCCCGGCGCAAGTGCGAGCAGCTGATGCTCGACGGGCTGGTCGTGGTCGACGGCGAGGTCGTCACCCGGCTGGGCACCAAGGTGGACCCGCGCACCGCGGTGATCCACGTCGACGGCAAGCGGCTGCCGCCGATCTCGGAGAAGGTCTACCTGGTGCTGAACAAGCCGCGCGGGGTCGTCTCCACGATGTCGGACCCCGAGGGCCGACGCACCATCTCCGACCTGGTCGCGGACCGCCCCGAGCGGCTCTTCCACGTCGGGCGCCTCGACACCGACACCTCCGGGCTGCTGCTGCTCACCAACGACGGCGACTTCGCCAACCGGATGGCGCACCCCTCCTACGAGGTCGACAAGACCTACGTCGCGGAGGTGGAGGGCACCATCAGCCGGGCCACCGTGAAGCGCCTCCTCGACGGGGTCACCCTCGAGGACGGGCCGGTGACGGTGAAGAAGGCCCGCCTGATCGGCGGCAACCAGAAGGCGTCGGGCAGCTCGATCATCGAGCTGGTCATCCACGAGGGCCGCAACCGGATCGTGCGCCGCCTCCTCGACGAGGTGGGCCACCCGGTGCGCCGGCTGACCCGCACCGCCTTCGGCCCGGTGCTGCTGATGGGCATGAAGCCGGGCGACATCCGCGACCTCAGCCGCGAGGAGCTCGGGCTGCTGCTCGACAGCGCCAAGCTCTGAGCCGCCGTACGGTGGGGGGATGGGCAGCCCGGTCCACCCCGCGCTCGCGCCGTACGTCGCCTCGCTGACGGCGTACGACGTCGACCTCGGCGCGCCGGGCGTGCACCGCGGGCTGCCCGGCACCACCCTCACCCTGGTGCTGCCGGTGGGCGAGCCGCTGGACGTCGGCTGGGCCGGCACGCCCGCGGCCCGGGCGCGGCGCTGGTCCACGGTCTCGGGGCTGCACGTCGGCCCCGCCCAGATCCACCACGACGGGCACCAGACCGGGGTGCAGCTGGAGCTCACCACCGCAGGCGCCCGCGCGCTGCTCGGGGTCCCGGCGGCGGCGCTGGCCGGTGCGCTGGTCGAGCTCGGGGATGTCGACCCCGCCCTGCGGCACCTGCCCGAGCAGCTGGCCGGCACCCGGGCCGAGGACCGCGGGGCCGTGGTGCAGCAGGCGCTGCTGGCCCGGCTGCGAGGAACGGCGGCGGCGCCGCGCGCGGAGGTCGGGCGCGCCCTGGCCGCCCTCACCCGAGGCGCCCGGGTCGAGCAGGTCGCCGCGGAGGTCGGCTACTCCCGCCGGCACCTCGCCGACCTGGTGCGCGCCGAGTGCGGGCTCACCCCGCGCTCCCTGCGCCGGCTGGGCCGCTTCGAGCGCTCACGCGGCGTGGTCGGCGCGATGCCGCTGGCCGAGGCGGCGTACCGCTGCGGCTACGCCGACCAGGCCCACCTGACTCGCGAGTGGGTCGCACTGGCCGGCTGCGCCCCGACGACCTGGCTGCGCGAGGAGTTCCCGTTCGTTCAAGACCGGGGGAGCGGTCTCGACGCAGGCTGAACCCATGAGCAACGCAACCGACATCCGACTCTGGCACACCCTGAGCTTCTCCGACGCCGACGCGGCGATCGCGTGGTTGAGCGCGATCGGCTTCGTCGAGCACGCGACCTACCGCGACGAGTCCGACCCCGGCACCGTGGTCCACGCCGAGTGGCTGTGGCCCGGGGGCGGCGGGATCATGTTCGGCAGCCGGCGCCCCGACGCGGCCGTCGACAACGTCGGGGGCTCCGCGGCCTACCTGGTCACCCCCGACCCGGACACCGTCTTCGCCAAGGCCGTCGCGGCCGGCGCCACGGTGCTGCGCGAGATGGTCGACCAGGACTACGGCGGGCGCGGCGGCAGCGTGCTGGACCCCGAGGGCAACCACTGGTCCTTCGGCGACTACCAGCCCGGCTGAGCGCCGTCCCCGGCCCGCGGGTGCGGGTGTCCAGCGGCCCGCACCCGGCCGCGCCGCCCGGACGCGCGCCAGTAGCCTTGCCCGGTCAGGCAGCCGGAGGCAGGGAGCGACGTGGCGCACGCAGACAGTGACGGCCCCAGCGGGCCGAGCGAGCTGAGCGGACCGGTGGAGGTCGTCGGCGCGGGGCTGCTCGGCACCTCGATCGCGCTGGCGTGCCGCCGGGCCGGGCTCGAGGTCCTGCTCAGCGACATCTCCTCCGAGCACCTGCGCACCGCCTCCGGGCTCGGCGCCGGACGCCCGCGCCGCGACGAGGACCGCCCCGCGCTGGTCGTGGTCGCGGTGCCGCCGGACCACCTGGGCGAGGCGATCGGCGAGGCACTGGACCGCACCGCGGGCACCGGCGCGGTCGTCACGGACGTCGGCTCGGTCAAGGGCCGCCCGGTCGCCGCGGTCGCCGCGCACCCCGGTGTGGGGCGCTACGTCGGCAGCCACCCGATGGCCGGCAGCGAGCGCTCCGGCCCGCTCGCCGGCAGCGCATCGCTCTTCGACGGCCGCCCGTGGGCGATCACCCCGCACCCCGGCTCCGACGTCGACGCCGTCGAGGTGGTCGAGGCACTGGTACGCCTGTGCGGCGCGACGCCGGTGTGGCTGACCCCCGAGGAGCACGACCGGGCCGTCGCGCGCACCTCCCACGTGCCGCACCTGATGGCGGCGACCGTCGCCTCGCGGCTGGCCGTCGCGCCCGAGAACCACCTCGCGCTGTCCGGGCAGGGCGTGCGCGACGTCACCCGGGTGGCCGGCGGCGACCCCGCGCTCTACGGCCAGATCGTGTCCGGCAACGCGGAGGCGGTGCTCGCGCTGCTCGGCGAGGTCCGCGACCAGTTGGACCGGGTGATCGAGGCGATCGGCGCCGGTGACCGCGCGGCGCTGGAGTCGCTGCTGGCCGAGGGCGTCGCCGGCACCCGGGCGATCCCGGGCAAGCACGGCGGGCCTCCGCGCCCGATGGGCTCGGTGTGGGTCTCGGTGCCCGACGTCGCGGGCGAGCTGGCCCGGCTGCTGGCCGACGCCGTCGCCAGCGAGGTCAACATCGAGGACATCCGCATCGACCACGACCCCGCCCGACCGGTCGGACTCGTGGAGCTCGTGGTCGAGGAACCCCGCGTCGAGCGGCTGCTGGTCTCCCTGGAGTCTCGCGGCTGGGTCACTCACCGGTAGGCTCACCCCCCGTGAGCAACGGGATCGTCAACGGAATCGTCGTGGCCGTGGACGGGCCGTCCGGCTCGGGCAAGTCCAGCACCTCGCGCGGCGTCGCCGCCCGCCTCGGGCTGCGCTACCTCGACACCGGCGCGATGTTCCGCGCGATGACCTGGGCGATGCTGCGTGACGGCGTGGACATCCACGACGCCGCGGCGCTCGCCGCCCGCGCCGGCGCCCCGCGCATCGAGTCCGGCACCGACCCACTCGGCCCCACGATCGCCGTGGACGGCACCGACGTCGCCGAGGCGATCCGCACCGAGGAGGTCACCCGCGCGGTCAGCCCCGTGAGCGCGGTGCCCGAGGTGCGCGCCCGGCTGCTGGAGCTGCAGCGCCGCGTCATCGCGGACGCCACCGGCACCGGGCCCGGGATCGTGGTCGAGGGCCGCGACATCGGCTCGGTCGTTGCGCCCGACGCACCGGTCAAGGTCTACCTCACCGCGGACCCCGCCGCCCGCGCCGCGCGCCGCGCCGCCGAGGAGGGCGGCTCCGACCTCGCCGCCACCGAGCAGCTGCTGCTGAGCCGCGACAAGATCGACTCCTCGAGGGCCACGGCCCCGCTGGTGCGCGCCGACGGCGCGGTCCACATCGACACCACGCCGTACACGCTCGACGAGGTGGTCGACCAGGTCGTCGCGCTGGTGAGAGCGGTCGAGTGAGCGGCCCCCGCCAGGCGCGACCGTGCACGACGCACGGGGCGCTGCCACGCAGCACCGGGGTCCGCCACCCGTTCCGCGGCGCACTGCACGGACCGCTGCGTCCGTTCGCACGGTTCCTGATCCGGCGCCGCTACGACGTGCACGTGCACGGCGGCGAGCTGATCCCGCGCACCGGTCCGGTGATCTTCGCGGCCAACCACATCGGCATCGCCGACGGCCCGTTCCTGGCGATCCTCACGCCGCGGCGCCCGGTGCACGCGCTGACCAAGATCGAGATGTTCCACGGACCGCTGGGCGCCTTCCTGCGCTTCGCCGGGCAGATCCCGCTGGACCGCTTCCACAGCGACCCGCGTGCGGTGAAGACCTGCCTGCGGGTGCTGCGCGACGGCCATCCGGTCGGCATCTTCCCCGAGGGGCGGCGCAACACCGGCGACCTGTCGCGCTTCCACCGCGGCGCGGGCTACCTCGCGCTGGTCTCCGGAGCCCCCGTCGTTCCGGTGATCATGCTGGGCACCCGCCCGCCCGGCGGGCACCGCTCGTCGCTGCCGCCGAAGGGCGGTCGCGTCGACCTGGTGTTCGGCCCGCCCTACCACTGTGATCCTGTCCCGTGGCCCCGAACCCGGGAACAGGTGGAGCGCACGTCGTTGTTGCTCCGTGAGCACATGCTGGTCCACCTGGACCATGCCCTGGCCCTGACCGGGCAGTCGCTGCCCGGTCCGTTGCCTGGCGATGAGAAGGACCCCGACCCCGACACGGGGGTCACCGACCGAGGAGCACCATGACCGAGGGCTACGACCTGCCCGAGCACGACACCGACCCGACGACCGACGGGGGCGCGTCCGGACCGGTGCCCGTCCTTGCCGTCGTGGGACGTCCGAACGTCGGCAAGTCGACGCTCGTCAACCGCATCATCGGCCGCCGCGAGGCGGTCGTGGAGGACATCCCCGGCGTCACCCGCGACCGGGTCTCCTACGACGCCAACTGGAACGGCCGCGCCTTCACCGTCGTCGACACCGGCGGCTGGGACCCCGACGCGCAGGGCCTCGCCCTGTCGATCTCGGCGCAGGCCGAGGTGGCGGTCAGCCTGGCCGACGCGGTGCTGTTCGTCGTCGATGCGACCGTCGGCATCACCGACTCCGACGAGGCGGTCGTCAAGATCCTGCGCAAGTCCGGCAAGCCGGTCGTGCTGGCCGCCAACAAGGTCGACGACCAGCGCACCGAGGCCGAGGCCTACGGCCTGTGGAACCTCGGTCTCGGCGAGCCGTACCCGGTCTCCGCCCTGCACGGCCGCGGCTCCGGCGACATGCTGGACGCCGTGCTCGCCGCGCTGCCCGAGCCGCCCCCGCAGCCCGAGGCCGAGGTCGGCGGCCCGCGCCGCATCGCGATCGTCGGCAAGCCCAACGTCGGCAAGTCCTCGCTGCTGAACAAGCTGGCGGGGGAGAACCGCGTGGTCGTCGACAACGCCGCCGGCACCACCGTCGACCCGGTCGACGAGCTGATCGAGCTCGGTGGCAAGACCTGGCGCTTCATCGACACCGCCGGCATCCGCAAGCGCGTGAAGTCCGCGTCGGGCCACGAGTACTACGCCTCCCTGCGCACCACCACCGCGATCGACCGCGCCGAGGTGGCCGTGCTGGTCGTCGACGGCGGGGAGTCGATCTCCGAGCAGGACATCCGCATCATCCAGACCGTCCGCGACGCGGGCCGGGCCCTGGTCATCGCCTTCAACAAGTGGGACCTGGTCGACGAGGAGCGCCGCTACTACCTCGAGCGCGAGATCGAGCGCGAGCTCGTGCAGGTGCAGTGGGCGCCGCGGATCAACATCACCGCGCGCACCGGCTGGCACATCGACCGGCTGCTGCCGGCGCTGGAGAAGGCGCTGGCCGGCTGGGAGACCCGCGTGGGCACCGGCGCGCTCAACACCTTCCTGGGCCGCCTGGTCGCCGAGCACCCGCACCCGGTGCGCAGCGGCAAGCAGCCCAAGATCCTCTTCGGCACCCAGCCGACCACCGCGCCGCCGACGTTCGTGCTGTTCACCTCAGGCAAGCTCGACGCCTCCTACGAGCGGTTCATCGAGCGCCGCCTGCGCGAGGAGTTCGGGTTCGCCGGTACGCCGATGGTGATCCTGCTGGGGGTGCGGGAGAAGCGCAAGCGCTGATCTGACGCCTCGTCGGGCGGGCGGGTCGAGGGCGATGTGGCCTCGACCCGCCCGCCCGCTGCATTTCTGGCAACGGGGAGTCGACTGAGGTCAGAAGCTGACCGCTTCGGCTCCTAGCGTGGTCGACATGACACACGACACAGTGAACCCCGATCAGACCACCCCCCAGATGAGCGCCGAGCGCCGCGACCTGCTGGACCTGCTGGGCAAGCACCGCGGCTTCCTGCGCTACGCCGTCGCCGGCGTGAGCGACGCGCAGGCCGCGACCCGGCCGACCGCGAGCGAGCTGTGCCTCGGCGGCGTGCTCAAGCACGTCACGGCCACCGAGCGGAACTGGGCCGACTTCGTCGTCAACGGTGCGGGGGACGCCGTCGACTGGGAGTCGGTCGACTGGGCCGACCCGCCGCCGGAGATCCTCGCCCACCAGGCGGAGTTCCAGATGACCGGTGAGGACACCGTCGCCGGCCTGCTCGCGGCGTACGACGAGGTCGCCGCGGCCACCGATGAGCTGGTGGCCAGCGTCGATCTCGACCGCGCGCAGCCGCTGCCGCAGGCACCGTGGTTCGAGGCGGGCGCGTCGTGGACGGCGCGGCGCGCCTTCTTGCACATCGTGGCGGAGACCGCCCAGCACGCCGGGCACGCCGACATCATCCGCGAGACGATCGACGGTCAGAAGACGATGGGCTGAGGGGGGGCCGGCGCGGGCGGCCACCGAGGCTCAGGCGTTGATCGCGGCGCGGCCCTCTCCGTCGTCCTCGGACCCGCCGGCGATCTGGATCTTGCGGGGCTTGGCCTTCTCCGCGACCGGGACGACCAGGCGGAGCATGCCGTCGGCGTAGGTCGCCTCGATCTGCTGCAGGTCGAGGTTGTCCCCGAGCACCAGCTGGCGGCTGAAGACGCCGGTGGGCCGCTCGGAGGCGAGCATCTCGGCGTCACCGGCGCGCGTGGTGCGCTCGGCGCGGATGGTCAGCACGTTGCGCTCGACGTCGAGGTCGATGCTCTCGCGCTGCACGCCGGGCAGGTCGAACTCGATGACGAAGCGGTCGCCCTCGCGCCACGCGTCCATCGGCATCACCGCGGGGCGGTTCGAGGTGCCGAGGACCTGCTGGGCGAAACGGTCGAGGTCACGGAACGGATCGGTCGTACGAAGCAACATCACATGCCCTCCTGGGTGCTGGGGTCCGCGGACTCCCGCCGTGGACCTGTAACGGCTGTTAGAGATTTCTTATACTCAGGGCATGACGACAACGCAAGCGGGTGATCGCCGCCGCGGCGTGTTCGCGATCTCGGTCGCCGCGGACATGGTGTCCATGCAGATCCAGAACCTGCGGGTCTACGAGCGCCGCGGCCTCGTCGAGCCGGACCGGACGCCGGGCGGCTCGCGCCTCTACAGCCCCGACGACATCGACCGGCTGCACCGCATCCGCGACCTGCTCGCCGACGGGCTCAACCTGGCCGGTGTCGCGCGCGTGCTCGCCCTGGAGGAGCGGGTGCGGGTGCTGGAGGAGCGGCTGCGCCGCCACGAGCGCTCCAGCCGCTCCGGCGGGGAGGGCTGAGGCGGGGCCGGGGCATCCGCACGGGCTGCTCGGGTACCGGCCGGGCTCACCCACCCGAGCCCCGACACCGGAGGTATGCAAGTGCGAGCAGTCACGTGGCAAGGCCGGCAGGACATGCGCGTCGAGGAGGTTCCCGACCCCACGATCCAGGAGCCGACCGACGCGATCGTGCGCATCACGAGCACCGGGCTGTGCGGTTCCGACCTGCACCTGTACGACCCGCTGACCCCGTTCATGACGCCCGGCGACATCGTCGGCCACGAGCCGATGGGCGTCGTCGTGGAGGTCGGGCCCGGGGTCCGCGAGCTCAAGGCCGGCGACCGGGTGGTGGTGCCGTTCAACGTCAGCTGCGGCTCGTGCTGGATGTGCTCCCACCAGCTGCACAGCCAGTGCGAGACCACCCAGAACCGAGACCAGGGCACCGGCGCCAGCCTCTTCGGCTTCAGCAAGCTCTACGGCCAGGTCCCGGGCGGGCAGGCCGAGCTGCTCCGGGTGCCGTTCGCCGACTTCCTCCCCGTCAAGGTCCCGGACGGCCCGCCGGACGAGCGCTTCCTCTACCTCTCCGACGTGCTCCCCACCGCCTGGCAGGGCGTGGAGTACGCCGCGGTGCCCGACGGCGGCACGCTGCTCGTGCTCGGCGCCGGGCCGATCGGCGACATGGCGGCGCGGATCGCGCTGGACCGCGGTCACCGGGTGGTCGTCGCGGACCGGGTCCCCGAGCGCCTGCACCGGGTCGCGGCCCGGGGCGCCGAGGCCGTCGACATCGACAAGGTCGACGACGTGCCGGGCCTGATCCGCGAGCTCACCGGCGGCCGCGGGGCCGACTCCGTCATCGACGCGGTCGGCATGGAGGCCCACGGATCCCCGGTCGCGGAGACCGCGCAGCGGGCGCTGGGCCTGCTGCCCAAGAAGGTCCAGGAAGCGGTGATGACCAGGGCTGGCGTCGACCGGCTGAGCGCGCTGTACCTCGCCATCGAGAGCGTGCGCCGCGGCGGCACGATCTCCATCTCCGGGGTCTACGGCGGGGCCGCCGACCCGATGCCGCTGATGCAGATGTTCGACAAGCAGATCCAGCTGCGGATGGGTCAGTCCAACGTGCGCTCCTGGACCGACGACATCCTCGAGGTGCTGAACCAGGACGAGGACCGCCTCGGCGTGGAGGACTTCGCCACCCACCGGCTGCCGCTGGACGAGGCGCCGGAGGCCTACGCGAAGTTCCGCGACAAGGCCGACGGCATGGTGAAGGTCGTCTTCAAGCCCTGACGGACGGGCTGGACCGTGACGGTCGAGCCTGTCGGGACCGCGGTCTCGACGGGCTCGACCGACGGGGTGGGCTACGCCGGGTGCAGGGGCGAGAGGTGGGCCTCCCAGTCGATGTCCAGCAGGTCGCCCGGTCCGTCGACGACCGCGGCCGCGCCGGCGGCGAGCAGCTCCTCGCGTCCGAATCCGCCGGAGAGGACCCCGAGGCAGCGCAGGCCGGCGCGGCCCGAGGCCTCCACGTCGTACGGCGTGTCGCCGACGAACACCGCCCGCTCGACGCCGCCGAGGCGCGACAGCGTCTCACCGACCAGGTCCGGCTCGGGCTTGGAGGCCTCGACGTCCTCGGAGGTGGTGAGCAGCTCGACGTCATCGCCGATCCCGACCAGCTCGACGGCCTCCCGGGAGAACTGCGGGTCCCCGGAGGAGGCCAGGGCGACCCGGTGGCCGCGCGCCCGCAGCCCGCGGACCAGGTCGGCGGCGCCGGGCAGCGCGAGGACCTCCTCGCGCACCGCGGCGTACTCCTCCTTCCAGGCGTCTCGCAGCTTGTCACCGGAGCGCTGCTCGACCTCCTCCCCGGCGACGTGGGCGACGAGCTTGTCGCCGCCCATGCCGATGGTGCGGTGGATGCGCCAGATCGGTGGGGCGCTCTCGTGGCGCGCGAACGCACGGTGCCACGCCAGGGCGTGGTGGTAGGTCGAGTCGACGAGGGTCCCGTCGATGTCCAGCAGCACGGCGGTGGTGGAGTCGCTCATCGCGGGCCGGTACCCCGTCGTGGCGCCGCATGTCCCGGGTCTCCTCGGGTTACCGCGGTCACGACCAGGAACCAACGAGGAGAGCGGATGCGCATCGGGTTCTTCCTGTCCACAGAGGAGTACACCCCCGCCGAGCTGGTCGCCCAGGCCCGCGCGGCCGAGGAGGCGGGCTTCGCTGGCCTGTGGATCAGCGACCACTTCCACCCCTGGAACAACGAGCAGGGCAACAGCGCGCACGTGTGGAGCGTGATCGGCGCGGTCAGCCAGGTCTGCGACCTGCACGTCACCACCGCCGTCACCTGTCCCACGGTGCGGCTGCACCCCGCGATCGTCGCCCAGGCCGCCGGCACCTGCGCGGAGCTCCTGAAGGGCCGCTTCACCCTCGGCGTCGGCACGGGGGAGGCGCTCAACGAGAGCATCCTCGGCGGGCCCTGGCCCGGCGCCGACGTACGCCTGGAGATGCTGGAGGAGGCAGTGGAGGTGATCCGCCGGCTGTGGACCGGCGAGGTGGTCAGCCACCGCGGGCGCCACTACACCGTCGAGCACGCCCGGATCTACAACGTGCCCGAGACCCCGCCGGAGATCTTCGTGTCGGCCTTCGGGCCCAAGGCGGTCGAGGTCGCCGCGCGCATCGGCGACGGCTACATCGGCACATCCCCGGACGCCGAGCTGGTCGCGGCCTTCAAGCAGGCCTCCGGTGGCCGGCCGGCGCAGGGCGGTGCGAAGGTCGCCTTCGCACCCACCAAGGAGGAGGGCTGGGAGCACGCCCACCGGCTGTGGCCCAACGCCGGCCTGCCGGGGGAGATGGCGCAGATCCTCCCGACGCCCGAGCACTTCGAGCAGGCCACCCAGCTGGTCACCATGGAGTCCACCCGCGAGTCCGCGGTCGCCGGCAACGACCTGGACGACCACCTCGACCTCGTGCGGGAGTACGCCGAGGCGGGCTACGACGAGCTCTACCTGGCCAACATGGGGCCGCACACCCTGGAGATGATCGAGTTCTACGGCACCCACGTGCTGCCCGCAGTGGACGAGGAGAGGACCCGCTGATGTCGACCAACGAGACGGTGATCCACGCCAGCCCCGAGCGCGTGTGGGAGGTGCTCGCCGACGGCTGGACCTACCCGCTGTGGGTCGTGGGCGCGTCCCGGATGCGCGCGGTCGAGCCGAGCTGGCCGGAGGTGGGCGCCCGGCTGCACCACTCGGTCGGCACCTGGCCGGTGCTGATCGACGACTACACCGAGGTCACCGACGTCGACCCCGGGGTCTCGCTGAGCCTGCGGGCCCGCGCCCAACCCAGCGGCGTCGCCTCGGTGACGCTGCGCCTGGAGCCGCACGGCCCCGACACCCGGGTGGTGATGGAGGAGGACCTGGTCTCCGGCCCGGGCACGCTGATGCCGAAGCCGCTGCGCGACGCCTCGCTGGCGTGGCGCAACAACGAGAGCCTGCGGCGCCTCGCCTACGTCGCCGAGCGCCCGGTCACGGCCCCCAGTGACTGACTGGGACGCGGTCGTCGTCGGCGCCGGGCCCAACGGCCTGGTCGCGGCGAACCTGCTCACCGACGCCGGCTGGTCGGTGCTCGTCCTCGAGGCGCAGGAGACGCCGGGCGGCGCCGTGCGCAGCGACCGCGACGTGCACCCGGACTTCGTGCACGACACGATGAGCTCCTTCTACCCGCTCGCGGCGGCCTCGCCGGTGGTGCGCGGGCTGGGGCTCGAGGAGCACGGGCTGGCCTGGAGCCACGCCCCGGGCGTGCTGGGCCACTTCCACCCGGGGTCCGAGAGCTGGGCGGTCCTGCACCGCGACCGTGAGGTCACCGCACGCGGTCTCGAGCAGCTGCACCCCGGCGACGGCGAGGCCTGGCTGGAGCTGTGCCGCACCTGGGACGTCATCGGCGACTCGGTCGTCGGGGCGTTGCTCTCGCCGTTCCCGCCGGTGCGCAGCGGCGTCTCCGCGGCGCTCGCCGTACGCCGGGCCGGCGGGCTCGACCTGGTCCGCACCCTGCTGACGCCGGCGTCCGCGCTGGCGCGCGAGCGCTTCGGCGGCGAGCCGGGGCGGCTCCTCATGGCCGGCAACGCCAGCCACGCCGACATCCCGCTCGACGCCCCCGGCTCCGGGCTGATGGCCGTGCTGCTGGCGATGCTCGGCCAGACGGTCGGGTGGCCGGTGCCCCAAGGCGGGGCCGGTCGCCTGGCCGAGGCGCTGGTGCGCCGCCTGGAGTCCCGGGGCGGCACGCTGCGCTGCGCAGCAGAGGTCGTCGGGATCGAGGTGGACCGGGGCCGGGCCCAGGGGGTGCGGCTCGCCGACGGCGAGCGGATCCGGGCCCGCGCGGTCCTCGCCGACGTCTCCGCGCCGCTGCTGTACGGCGGCCTGGTGCGCCCCGAGGACCTGCCGGCGCGCACCCTGCGCCGGATGGAGGGCTTCGAGCTGGACCCCTCCACGATCAAGGTGGACTGGGCGCTGTCCGGCCCGGTGCCGTGGGCGGTCGAGCCGTCGCACGCGCCGGGCACGGTGCACGTCGCGGACTCGGTGGCCGAGCTGACGGAGACCTACGCCCAGATCGAGGCCGGCGCGGTGCCGTCGCGACCGTTCCTCCTGCTGGGGCAGATGACCACCACCGACCCGGGTCGCTCGCCGGCCGGGACCGAGTCGGTCTGGGCCTACACCCACATGCCCCAGAAGGTGCTGCGCGACGCCGGTGAGGACAAGATCACCGGCCGCTGGGACCACGACGACCTGGAGCGGATGGCCGACCGGATGCAGGCGCGCGTCGAGCGCCTCGCGCCCGGGTTCGGGGACCGGGTGCAGGCGCGCCGGATCCTGGGCCCCCACGAGCTCGAGGCGCGCAACGCGAACCTCATCGGCGGGGCCATCGGCGGCGGCACGGCGCAGCTGCACCAGCAGCTGGTCTTCCGCCCGGTGCCGGGCACCGGGCGCCCCGAGACCCCGGTGCGCGGGCTCTTCCTCGCCTCCGCCTCTGCCCACCCCGGCGGCGGCGTGCACGGGGCGGCCGGCAGCAACGCCGCTCGCGCGGCCCTGCTCGCCCGGCGGCTGCGCCGGGTGTAGCCGAGACGTCACATGCCCGCGGGGCCGGCGGGTACCGAGCCGGCCCCGGCCCTGATCGAGGAGGATCCATGCGCGTGGTCGTCACCGGTGCGTCCGGCAACGTCGGTACGGCGCTCGCGCGGCGGCTGCGCGCGGGCGGTCACGAGGTCGTCGGCATCGCCCGCCGCCCGCCGGCCCCGGGTGCCGACGACGGCCCGCAGGAGTGGGTGCGCGCCGACCTGTCGCGCGAGTGCCACGACGAACTGGTCGCCGCCTTCCGCGGCGCGGACGCCGTCGTGCATCTGGTGTGGGGCTTCCAGCCCACCCACCGCATCGACTACCTCGAGGAGGTCGGGGTCGGCGGGACCCGGCGGGTGCTCGACGCGGTCGCCGCCGCCGGGGTGGGACAGCTGCTGCACCAGTCCTCGATCGGGGCGTACTCGCCGCGCCTGGACGACCGGCCGGTCACCGAGGACTGGCCCACGGGTGGGATCCAGGCCTCGCCGTACAGCCGGCACAAGGCCGCCGCCGAGCGGCTGCTCGACGACTTCGAGGCCGGGCACGGTGTGGTGCTCACCCGCACCAGGCCCGGGATCATCGGCCAGCGCAGCGCCAGCAGCGCCCAGCTGCGCTACTTCCTGCCCACGGTGGTGCCCGCGCGGGTGCTGCGCCACGTGCCGGTGCTGCCGCTGGACCGCCGGGTGACCCTGCAGGTGGTGCACGCCGACGACGTCGCCGACGCGATGACGCGGATGCTCCAGGCGCGGGCGCCGGGGGCGTTCAACCTGGCGACCGATCCGGTGCTGGACCACGGCGACATCGCCGGGGTGCTGGGCGCCCGGCCGGTGCACGTGCCGTTCCCGGTGCTGCGGGCCGCCGCGGACCTGTCCTGGCGCGCCCACCTCCAGCCGATCGACGCGGGCTGGCTGGACATGGCGTACGGCGTCCCGGTCCTCGACACGACCCGGGCACGCACCGAGCTCGGCTGGGAGCCGCGGAAGGCCGCGCACGACGTCCTGGCCGAGGCGGTCGCGGGCATGGCGGACGCGGCTCATGGCGACGCCGAGGTGCTGCGCGAGCGCACCATCGCCGACGGGCTGCGCCGGGCCGTGCGCCAGGGCACGGTGAGCCGGCGCCGGATGCCCTGAGGCCTCCCCGGGGCCGGGGGCGCATGCGCGCCGCCGCGGTGGAGACCGGGCGGCATGGACTCCCACACCGACGCCCCGCTCGCCCTGGTCACCGGTGCCTCGACCGGTATCGGACGGGCCCTGGCCCGCCAGTTCGTCGATCACGGCTTCGACGTCGTGGTGGTCGCGGAGGAGGACCGCATCCACGACGTCGCCCGTGAGCTCGAGTCGTCGGGGCGCCGGGTGGTGCCGGTGCTCGCCGACCTGCGCACCCCCGGCGGGGTCAACAGCACCTGGGCGGCGGTGGACGCCGTCGGTGCCCGGTTGGAGGCGGTCGCGCTCAACGCCGGGGTCGGCGTGAGCGGCCGCTTCGACCAGATCCCGTTGCAGGACGACCTCGGCCTGATCGACCTCAACGTCCGCTCGACCGTGCACCTGGCCAAGCTCGCGACCCGCGTGATGGTCCCCGCGGGGCGCGGCCGGGTCCTCATCACCTCCTCGATCGCCGCCGTCGCGCCCGGGCCGTTCCAGGCGACGTACGCCGCCTCGAAGGCGTTCGTGCACTCCTTCGCCGAGGGACTGCGCCGGGACCTGCGCGACACCGGGGTGACGGTGACCTCGATGATGCCCGGCCCGACCGACACCGAGTTCTTCGCGCGCGCCGACATGGAGGACACCAGGCTGGGTCAGATGAAGGACAAGGACGACCCGGAGACCGTCGCGAAGGAGGGCTTCGAGGCGATGATGGCCGGGCGCTCGAGCGTGGTGCCGGGGTCGTTCAAGAACCGGCTCCAGGCCGAGATCGGCACCCACCTGCCCGATGCGCTCGCCACGCCCCTCCTGGCCCGGCTGACGAAGCCGCGCGACTGAGCGGAGGTGGCGGGAGCGAGGTCACCCATTTGGGGGTCGTGCCGCGGGATGCGCTCGGGTACTTCGAGCCAGTGACCACCACCAGCAGCGCCCCCGGACGGCACCGGAGCGCGACCCCCCACGACCGGCCGGTCCGGGTGGCGTCGGTGCCCTCCGGGCACGTCTACGTCCGCCACCTCGCCCCCGAGCACGGCACCGCGCCGTACCGCCTCCCCGACCCGGACCCGGCCCACCCCGACCGTCCGGCCGGGGCGACCTGGTGGCCGCCGGTGATGCTGGACCCGGAGTGGGCCGCGAGCGCGGACTTCGACCTGTTCCACCTGCACTTCGGCTTCGACGCCTGCGACCCCGCCCGGCTGCGCGAGCTCGTCGCGGTGCTGCGCGAGCGCGGCGCGCCGTTCGTCTACACCGCCCACGACCTGCGCAACCCCCACCACCTCGACCGGGCGGCCCACGACGCGCACCTCGACGTGCTGGTCCCGGCCGCGGACGCGCTGGTCACTCTCACCGAGGGCGCGGCACGGGAGATCGAGCGGCGCTGGGGACGCGAGGCGATCGTGCTGCCGCACCCGCACGTCGTCGAGCTGTCCACGATGGCCCGGCTCCAGCGCGAGCGCGCGGCCCGCACCGGAGCGCCGTTCCGGGTCGGCGTGCACGTGAAGAGCCTGCGCGCCAGCATGGACCCGCTGGCGGTCCTGCCGACCCTGGTCGAGACGGTGGCGGCGCTGCCCGACGCGGTGCTGCAGGTCAACGGCCACCGCGACGTGCTCGACGACGACGGCGCCCGCCGCGACCCCGAGCTTGCGGACTACCTGCACGCCGAGGCCGGGCGCGGCCGCCTCGAGCTGCACGTCCACGACTTCCTGCCCGACGACGAGCTGTGGCGCTACCTGTCCTCGCTGGACGTCTCGGTGCTGCCCTACCGCTTCGGCACCCACTCGGGATGGCTGGAGGCCTGCCGCGACCTGGGCACCACGGTGGTGGCGCCCAGCTGCGGCCACTTCGCCGACCAGGGACCCGTGCTGGGCTACGTCCACGACGAGGACGGCGTCGACACCGCCTCGCTCGCCGCCGCGGTGCGCGAGGCCTGGAGCGAGCGCCCCCGCCTCGGCGCCAGCGTGGAGTCGCGGCGCGCCCAGCGCGCCGCGGTGGCCGCCGCCCACGACGCCCTCTACCGCTCGTTGCTCGGGTGAGTGCATGCGCGTCTGCCTGATCGCCTCGAGCCGCTACCCGGTGCGTGAGCCGTTCGCCGGCGGGCTGGAGGCACTGACCCACCAGCTCGCCCGGCAGCTCGCCGCCCGCGGGCACGAGGTCTCCCTCTTCGCCGCGTCCGGCAGCGACCCGGACCTGCCCGTCACCCTCATCGACGCCGGGACCTTCGAGGCCAGCCCGGCCGCCCAGCGCGACGTCAACGCCCCCGCGGCGACCTGGATGGCCGAGCACCACGCCTACCTCTCGCTGATGCTGGACCTCGCCCGCGACGGCGCCGGGCGCTTCGACCTGGTCCACAACCACAGCCTCCACCACCTGCCCGTCGCGATGGCGCCGATGCTCGACGTCCCGCTGCTCACGACCCTGCACACCCCGCCGGTCCCGTGGCTGGAGTCGGCGATCGCCACCGCGCCCGGCGCCTCGGCGTTCACCGCGGTGAGCCGGCGCACCGCGCAGGCCTGGTCCCACGTCGTCGCCAGCGACACCGTGCTGAACGGCGTGGACGTCGAGACCTGGTCGCTCGGGCCCGGCGGGGGACCGGCGGTGTGGTCGGGCCGGCTGGTGCGCGAGAAGGCGCCGCACGTCGCGATCGACGCGGCCCGCGCCGCCGGGCTGCCGATCGTGCTCGTCGGCCCGGCCCCCGATCCCGACTACTTCCGCGAGCACGTCGCGCCGCGGCTGGGACCCGACGCGGTCCACGCCGGACACCTCGACCACCGCGCGCTCGCGCGGCTGCTGGGGCGCGCGGCCGTGGCTGTCGTGACGCCGGAGTGGGACGAGCCCTACGGGCTGGTCGCCGCGGAGGCGATGGCCTGCGGGACCCCGGTCGCGGCGTACGCGCGCGGCGCGCTGCCCGAGCTGGTCGACGAGGGCGTCGGCGCCCTCGCCCGGCCCGGGGACCCCGCGGACCTCGCGGCGGCGATCGACCGGGCCCGGCGCTGCGACCGGCGCGCGGTGCGCCGGCACGCGGTGGAGCGGCTCTCGGCGGACCGGATGGTGAGCGAGTACGAGCAGCGCTACGCCCGCCTCGTCGGGGCCGAGGCCGCATGATCGGCTACTACGTCCACCACCAGGGCCGCGGGCACCTGCACCGCGCCCTGGCCGTGCAGGAGGCGCTCGGCGAGCCGGTCACGGTGCTGTCCTCGCTCGAGCCGCCGCCCGACCAGCGGGTCGGCTGGGTGCGGCTGGAGCGCGACGACCTCGGTGTCGAGCCGGGAGACGAGGGGGGCCGGGAGTCCCGCGACGTCACCGCCCGGGGTCGGCTGCACTGGGTGCCGCGCGGCGACACCGGCCTAGCGGCGCGGATGCAGCAGGTCTCCGCGTGGCTGGTCGCCGCCCGCCCGCGGCTGCTGGTCGCCGACGTGTCGGTCGAGGTCGCGCTGCTCGCGCGGCTGCACGGCGTACCGGTGGTGGGCGTGGTGCTGCCCGGTCGCCGCGACGACGCCGCGCACCTGCTCGGCTTCGACGTCGCCGACCGGTTGGTGGGAATGTGGCCGCCCGAGGTGACCCCGGCGATGCTGCCCGGCCTCCCCGCGCCCGTCGTACGACGGGTGCACGCGGTCGGTGCGCTGTCGCGTCGACCGGTGGTCGAGCCGGGCACCCGCCGGCCGGGACCGCCGCGGGTCGTGGTGCTCGGCGGCGCCGGGGGCTCGCAGATCTCCGAGGCGGCCCTCGCCGAGGCGATGCGCTCCGCGCCGGGCTGGGAGTGGCGGGTCTGCGGACCGCCCGGCCCCTGGGTGGAGGACCCGCACGCCCTGGTCCGCGACGCCGACGTGGTGATCACCCACGCCGGGCAGAACGCCGTCGCCGAGGTCGCCGCGGCCCGGCGCCCGGCGGTGCTCGTGCCGCAGGAGCGCCCGCACGAGGAGCAGCGGGTCTCCGCGGCCGCGATCCGCGCCGGCGGCTGGCCGGTCCTGGTCGAGCAGGACCTCCCGACCACCGGCTGGGCCGAGCGCCTCACGCGCGCCGCGGCGCTCGACGGGACCCGCTGGGCGACCTGGTGCGACGGCGCCGCCGCGCAGCGGTTCGCCGCGGTGCTGGCACCGGAGCGGGCGGGGGAGCCCGTGGAGGTGCCGGCGTGACCGCGGTCGGCGTGGTGAGCGTCGTGCACGGGCGCCACGACCACCTGCGCGCCCAGCAGGCCACCCTCGCCCGGGGGGAGCGGGCGCCCGACGTCTACGTCGTGGTGGCGATGGGCGACCCCGAGGTCGAGCGGGTGCTGGCGGGCGGCGGCGCGCAGGCGCAGGTGCTGGCCCTCGAGGCAGACCCGCGTCGGCTGCCGCTCGCGGCCGCCCGCAACCGGGGCTTCGAGGCCGCCTTCGCCGCCGGCTGCGACGTGGTCGTCGGCCTCGACGTGGACTGCCTGGCCGGTCCCGGGCTGGTCGCCGGCTACGCCGACGCCGTGACCACCGACCCCGACCGGGTCTGGTCGGGCCCGGTGACCTACCTGTCCCCGCCTGGCCCGGGCGGCTACCCGCTGGACCGCCTCGAGGAGCTCGACGACCCCCACCCCGCCAGGCCCGCCCCGGCACCCGGGGCGGTCGAGACCGGGGGAGACCCCGACCTGTTCTGGTCGCTGTCCTTCGCGCTGTCGGCGCAGGCATGGGAGCGCACCGGCGGCTTCGACGAGGCCTACGCCGGGTACGGCGCGGAGGACACCGACTTCGGGCGCCGGGTCGTGCGCGCGGGGCTGGACCTGGCCTGGGTCGGCGCCGCGCGGGCCTACCACCAGCACCACCCGGTGAGCAGCCCTCCGATCGAGCACCTCGACGACATCCTGCGCAACGGCCGGCTCTACCGCGCCCGCTGGGGCAGCTGGCCGATGCGCGGCTGGCTGGAGGAGTTCGAGCGCCGCGGCCTGGTGGCCCGCCGTGGTGAGGACTGGGTGCGCCTCGGCTGACCTCGCCCCCCGGGGCGCGGCGTCGTGGCCGCGGGTGGGTACCGGCCCGGCGTGTACGAGGACGAGAAGCCATGTGAGGTCTGCGGATCCCCGGTCCGGCTGCGGGCGCGCCGCGACGTCGGCGCCGCGGAGGCGGCGAGCGACGGGCCGGTGGGGCCCGCCGACGGTGTGGTCGGCGCCGGGGACGACCCGGTGGACGAGCGGGTCTGCCAGAACCCCGACTGCCCGACCCGCACCGGCGGCGGCTGAGCCACCGCCGGCGGCTCGGGTCGCCGAGGCCGCGGTGGCGGAGGATCAGCGGGCGGCCACGTGCCCGGTGTCGTCGGTCCGCCGCGCGCTCGCCGTCCCGCGTCGCTGGAGCAGCTCGCCCACGACCACCAGCACCGCGCCGAGGGCCAGGAACCCCAGGTCCCACGACAGCGGGCCGCCGAGGTCGTCGCGCACGTGGTGCACGCCGAGCAGCTGGTGGTTGACCAGCCCCTCGGCGAGGTTGAACAGCCCCCAGCCGCTCAGCACGCCGCCTGCGTGGAAGGTCCACGACGGGGCGAGGCGGCCCTGGCGCCACAGCGCGACGGTGACGATCGAGGCGGCGACCACGACGAACCACGTGAAGATGTGGAAGAACCCGTCGGCCATGGTGTTGACCTCCAGGCCGGCGAGGGTGTCCGGGTCGTGCGAGGTGGCGCTCGCCATGTGGTGCCACTGCAGGACCTGGTGCAGGACGATGCCGTCGAGGAAGCCACCGAGGCCGATGCCGAAGAGCAGGCCGGGGGCGCGGGAGGGACGCTGATCCTCGATCAGCGGGGTCGTGTCGGTCATGGGTGCCCTGTTCCCGTCCGCGCGCCGCGACACGCGCCTCCGGTCAGGTGACCTGCTCGGCCGTCAGCGGGTGACGATCCGCTTCCACGGCCCCCGCGGGACGTCGCGGGCGTCGACGAAGCGCCAGGAGACCCGGTCGCGCATGCCGTTGAGCGCGCGGAAGCCCAGGCACCCGTTGAGGGCGGGGGAGACGTCCATGCCGGCGTTGTTGTAGCGCTTCGAGGCCGGGCGGGCGTCGCGGTGGCCGAAGACGTAGCGGGCGTCGTGGTACTTCCCGGGCCCGGCGTCCTGCACCTGGCCGTAGCAGGTGCGTCCCCGCGAGCGGACCTGCACCCAGCGGTTCTTCATCAGGCTCACGGAGCGGTCGTCGACGAGGTCGGCGTACCGCGGGCGGGACGCCCAGGGGACCACCGCGCCGCGGCGGCGGAAGCCGATGCGGTCGTTGAGGTCGTCGTAGGGCACGTCGAGGTAGAAGGGGTTCTGCTTGGGCGTCATGTGCCGCGGGAACCAGCCGTCGCGCCGGAGGCGTCGCTCGGTGCGGCACACGCCCTTGCGGATGCGTCCGTCGCAGCCGCCGTAGCTGGCGTACCAGTCGTCGTCGTAGGTCGAGATCATCTGGCTGCCGTCGGGGGCGTCCGGGTCGAAGACCTCCCCGACCCAGAACGTCGTGGCCACGATCCGCGTGTGCCAGGGGTACGTCGCGCGCTTCGGCGCCGCGGCGCCCGGGCTGTCGGAGACCGGACCGGCGAGCGCCGGGGCGCCGGCCAGCACGGACGCGAGGAGCACCAGCACGCTGACGGTGGCGCTCGCGGTGGTGTGCCACCGGGTCGCGGTCGGTCGGGCCACGGGAACCTCCAGGATGTCGACTGCGAGGCACGCCACGCTAGCGGCCGTCGCCCCTGTTCAGGGATGCGGCGGCCCTACTCCAGCACCCCGAGCACGTTGCCGAGGACGAGCGCGAGGACGAACGCCCAGCCGCCGCCGGTGCGGGGCCGTGCCGGGCGCGCGACCGGCCTGGCCGACAGGACCCCCGACAGCGCCAGGAAGGCCAGCGAGCCCACCGGCCCGGTCAGGAGGATCAGCCAGAACCACCCCCACGGCGTGACCCGCCGGGGCTCCGGGCTCAGCGCGAGCAGCACCAGGGTGGCGAAGCACGCCAGGGTGTACGCCCATCCGGTGCCTGCAGGGGCGACCCAGCCGAGGGCCGCGGGACCTTGCGGGTGGGGGCCCCTGGTGCGACCGACCTCGAGGTCGGGGTCGAGCGTGCGCAGCGCGTCGGGCACCGGCTACCTCAGGACGGCGCTGACCTCGCCCCAGTTCGGCACGGGACGACGCGGGCTCGCCTCGATGACGGTGGTCGTGTGGTCCACCCACCCCTCCCGCCAGGTGATCCGGACGGTGACGGAGCCACGGCCGCGCAGGCCCGGGGACACCTCGACCGCACTGACGTCGCCGTCGCGGATCGCGGCCCGCAGGTCGTCGTACGACGAGGCGCGGTGGCCCTCGAGGACGCTGAACGTCAGGAGAGCCAGCCAGGCGCCGAGCAGCAGGACGGCCACCGCCTGGGTCACCCGCAGCAGCCGGCGGTCCCAGCGTCGCGTCGGGCCCTGCGAGGCAGGGGCGGGGCCGGTCGCGGGCGCGTGCTCGAGGGAGCGTGCAGGTTCCACAGGTGCCCTCTCGGCAGCGGATGTCGAGCGGAGCCTACGGGGCTCAGCCGCCCGGTCGGGGTGACCCAGCGGCCGCCCCGGTTCTTCCAGAACTCCAGCACCCGGGAGTCCAGGCGCACCCGCGTGCTGACGGTCCGCCCCGGCAGGGATGCTGGCGGGCCCCCTGTCCCGGCCCGCCCGCCCTGGCGCGTGCCGTGGGTGCGGTACGCCGGCGGACCGTCGCGGTGGAATCATCGGGTTCCCCACCCCCGAGGAGAGACCCCGATGGACCTGTACGACGTCATGGCGCGGCGGCGCGACACCCGCGCGGAGTTCACCGGGAGGCCGCCGCGCGCGGAGGTCCTGGAGCGGGTGCTCGGCGCGGCCCACCTGGCCCCGAGCGTGGGGACGTCGCAGCCGTGGGTGTTCGTGACGGTGCGCGACCCCGACCGGCTGGCGGCCTTCCGCGATCACGTGGAGACCGAGCGGCAGGTGTTCGCCGCCTCGCTGGACGGCGAGCGCGCCGAGACGTTCGCGCGGATCAAGGTCGAGGGGATCCTCGAGTCCGGCCTTGGGGTCGTGGTCGGCTACGACCCGACCACCGCGGGGGAGCAGGTGCTCGGGCGCCACGCCATCGCCGACGCCGGGCTCTACTCGGTGTGCCTGGCCATCCAGAACCTCTGGCTCGCGGCCACCGCCGAGGACCTGGGCGTGGGCTGGGTGAGCTTCTACCGCGAGGAGTTCCTCCGCGACCTGGTCGGCTTCCCTGCGCACGTGCGGCCCGTCGCCTGGCTCTGCGTCGGTGAGGTGGCCCACCTCCCCGCCGTACCCGACCTGGAGCGGTTCGGGTGGCGCGACCGCGGGCCGCTGGTGGTGCACGAGGAGACCTACGTCCCCGCCGGTGGAGCCTGACGGGAACCACGCTCGGGGACGACGAACCGGTGCAGTGAGATGGTGACGGGGTGAGCGCGCCGTCGCAGGCTCCCGGGACCGGCCTCGGTGGCGCGCGCAGCGGCCTGCTCGTCCTCGCCGTCGCGGTCTTCGCCGCCATCACCACCGAGCTGCTGCCGGTCGGCCTGCTTCCCCAGATCGGCACGGCGTTCGGGGTCAGCGACGCCACGGCCGGCCTGCTCGTCAGCGCGTACGCCGTGATGGTCGCAGTGCTGTCGGTCCCGCTCGCGCTCGCGACCCGGCGGCTGCCGCGCAAGCCGGTCCTGCTCGCCACCCTGGTCGGCTACCTCGTGAGCAACGCGGTGTCGGCTGCCGCGCCGAGCTTCGCCGTCCTCGCGGCCGGTCGGGTCGTCGGCGGCGTCACCCACGCCCTCTTCTTCTCGGTGTGCATCGGCTACGCGGCCCGGCTGGTCCCGGCGACCCGGACCGGCCGGGCGATGGCGCTCGCGTCGGTCGGGATCTCCGGCGGCCTCGTGCTCGGGGTGCCGCTCACCACGGCGCTGGGCGACGCCTTCGGCTGGCGGGCCGCGTTCGGCGTGCTCGCCGGGCTGGTCGTCCTCGTCCTGGCGCTGGCGGCGGTCGTGCTGCCGCCGGTCGAGGGACCGCGCGACGACGACGCGGCGTACTCGGGACGGCGCGGCGACCTGGCCACCGTGGTCGCGGCGAACGGCGTGACCTACCTGGGCACCTACGTCCTGTACTCCTACGTCAGCATCCTGCTGCGCGACGCCGGGGCACCCGCCGGGTGGACCGGCCCGATCCTGCTCCTCTTCGGCGTCTGCGGGCTCGTCGGGCTGCGCGTCGCCGCGACCGGGCTCGACCGCCGCCCGCACGGCAGCGCGGTCGTTATCCCGGCGCTGATGGCGGCGGGCACGGTCGCCGTGGCGCTGGCCTACCCGCGGCTCGGCCTTGTCGTCGTGGCCGGCATGTGCTGGCTGGCGGCCTTCGGGCCGGCCGCGTCGCTGTACCAGTCCGCCTCGGTCCGCACGGCGGCGAGCGCGCCGGAGACCGCCGGCGCGTGGATCAACGCCAGCAGCAACGCCGGCATCGCCACCGGCGCCGCCCTCGGGGGAGCGGTGATGGGCGCCGCGGGGCTCACCTGGATGGCCTGGACCTCGGCCGGGATGGTCGCGGTCTCCGCGGTCCTCGCCCTGGTGGCCCGCTCGGCCTTCGAGCCCCGCGAGACCGTGCCCGGCCCCGGGTCGCCGCCCACGAGTCCGTACGGTGGGCGCGGCGGAAAGGAGTGGGACGTGGCTGATCGGGACCGGAACGCCGACGGGCGGGCCCAGCAGGCGCGGCCGCGCGACGCGCTCGGGCGACCGCTGGCATACGGCGCGGTCGGCGTCGAGCCGATCTCCGAGGAGCCGCGCCCGCCGGCGGAGACCCTCGCCTACGCCCGCGAGCTGCTGGACCAGGGGCGCCCGTTCGCGGCGCACGAGGCCCTGGAGGTGCGCTGGAAGTCGTGCCCGGAGCCGGAGCGCGAGCTCTGGCAGGGCCTCGCCCAGCTGTGCGTCGGCCTGACCCACCACGAGCGCGGCAACGCGGTCGGTGCCGCCCGGCTGGTCGAGCGGGCCGCGGGCCGGCTCGCGGCGTACGCGCGCAGCGGCGGACCGACGTACGGCCTCGACCTCGACGCGGTCGTCGGGTGCGCCCGGGAGCGGGTGGAGGAGGGGTGAGGACCCGGTCGGTCTACGTCCGCCGGGCGAACCGGATGTCGCCGTTGGGCATGCGTTGGTGCAGGTAGCGCTCGTCGTGGACCAGGTGATGGTGATGGGCGCAGAGGAGCAGGCCGTTGGCCAGATCGGTCCGCCCGCCGGAGGCCCAGGGGCGTAGGTGGTGTGCCTCGCACCACGTGGCGGGGATCGTGCAGCCGTCGGCGCGGCACTCGCGGTCGCGGATCGCCAGCGCCTTGCGCTGCCCGGGACTGAACAGCCGGGTGGCGTGGCCGAGGTCGAGGGGCACCGAACGGGTGCCGAGGACTGCGGGCACGAGGTTGGCCGTGCAGGCGAGTCGCCGGGCGTCGCCCGCGGTGATCCGGGACCCGTCGGCCAGGGTCGCGGACCCGAGCCCCTCGATCAGCGACGTGAGGTCGATGGTGATCACCAGCGTCGTGGCGTCGCCGCCGTGCAGCGGCAGCCTCGCGGGGTCGAGGGCCTCCAGCAGGGAGCAGAAGGCCTCCCCGAGGCGCCGCTCGTAGGGCACCCGCCGCCCGTCGTCCGCGGGATCGGAGCCAGCGTCGTCACCGGCTCGGCGCGGGTTCGTGAACGCCTCCAGCGCGGTGGCCAGTCGCAGCGCCGTCGCTTCGGGGACGCGCGCCTTGACCAGCGCGGTCCCGTCGCCCAAACGCTGCGTCCTCAGCCAGGTACGCCGCCGCGCGTGGCGCTCCGCGTCCCGCAGGCGCCGTTCCTCGAGCTGCTCGGCCCACCGGGGCGCGACGACCTCGAGGATCCGCTCACCCAGGCGGTGCAGCGCGCGGGGGCCGAACTCCGCGGCCTGCTCGACCAGGTGGGTCTCCGCCCGATCCAGCACCTCGGCCCATTGCGGGGCCGTCGCGTCGACCAGGGCGCCGGCGTGGGCCAGGTCGTCGAGCGCGGCGACGATCACGTGGCCCTGGTCCACGCTCACCGCGCCGCGCAGCAGCGCCGCGCCGAGGTGGTGGAAGTGCTGCTCGCACGCGACCCCGAGCCGCTGCGCGCGCCGCGTCGTGGCGGACGACTCGTGGGTGCGGTGGGTCAGCCAGGACGCGACGTCGCGGTGCCCGTCGGCGTCCGCGACGTCCTCGGCACACGCGATCACCCGCGCTCGCAGCGCCTGGGCGCGGGAGCAGACCTGCGCCATCATCAGCAACGCCTGGCGCTTCTCCGTCAGCGACAGGAAGACCGGATCCCGCGCCGCCAGCTTGTCGAGGAACTCGCTGACGCAGCCCACTTCGGCGAGGTAGGGATGAGCCATGTCGGCCATCGGAGCCTCCCGAGACGGAGTGTGAGAGTGGTGCGATCAATGCCTCCATCGTACAGGTGTTCGAGGACAGTTTCGGGGGCGCGAGCCCGGCTGTGGAGAACCACCGCGGGTGCTCGGCGGCGTACCGTGGCCGCCCGGCCGTGACGGAAGGATGTGCGCGCATGAGGATCCCCGGGACGACACCGCACCTGCGGACCCCGCGCACGTTGCTGCGACCGTTTCGACCCGATGACGTCGACGGGATGATCCGCTGCGGCAAGGACCCCGAGATCGTGCGGATGTTCGGCGGCTCTCCGGACTTCGACGAGCCGGTCCCGATGTCTCGCGACGAGGCGTCGGCGTGGTTCGAGCACGTGACGGCGGACGCGAACCCGCTCCACTGGGCGGTGCAGCACGACGGACGGTTCATCGGCACGGCGCGGTTGCACGGCGTCGTCGAAGACGACCGACGCGCCAGGTATGCGGTCGGCTTCCACGACCGTGTCGTTCTCGGCAGGGGCCTGGGCCTCGAAGTCACCCGAGCGGTCGCGACCTACGGCTTCACGGTGGTCGGGCTGCACCGCATCGACCTGCGCGTCCTGGCGTACAACACCCGGGCAATCCGCTGCTACCGGCGGGCCGGATTCGTCGAGGAAGGGCGCGAGCGCGAATCAGCCTTCGTCGACGGCACGTGGCACGACGACGTCATCATGGCGATGCTGGAGCACGAGGTCGCAGCCGGGCGGTGAGCCCCGAGCGGGCGCCGCGGGACGGGTCTCAGGCGCCGGCCGACGAGCCCGGCCCGGGCGTGGCGTACCGGGCGGCGGTGGTGCGGACGGCCTCGTCGACCACCTGAGCGACGCGTTCGGCGAGCCATGTGCGTGCCTTCCAGCGGAGGGGGCGAACGTGGTGATCGGGGACATCGAGCCGAAGGCGGCGCCGCCCTCGCCGACGAGCTCGGGACCCGCGCCCGCTTCACCCACCTCGACGTGACCGACGAGAGCTCGTGGTCCGCCGCCGTGCTGGCTGCCGAGAGCGCCTTCGGCGGCCTGGACGTGCTCGTCAACAACGCGGGCGTGCAGAACCCGCCAGACGGGACGCCGCACCGGCCGGCCGCGCCGCATCGAGATCTTCTTCTGCCGCGCTGTGGGCTCCACCTACCTGTGCAGCGGCGCCGGTGGGGGTGCCACCGACTGGCACGCGAACCTCCTCGCCGATCCCGCCTTCACCTTCCACCTCAAGAACGGGGTCCGTGCAGACCTCCCGGCACTGGCCACGCCGGTCACCGACCCGGCCGAACGTCGGGCCGTGCTGGAGGAGATCGTCGCGGATCTCAACCAGCCCCACGACCCTGGCACCATCCGACCGACTCGCCTCGCGGACTGGGCCGACGGTCGGCTGATGCGGATCAGCTTCCTCGACCGGCCGTGAGCGGGCCATCTCGGGCGGCGCGGGACCGCGCAGCAACGAGACAGCGGTGCCGCGCAGCCACCTGGTGACTGCGCAGCACCGCTGTCCGGTGCGGGCCGGTCTCAGGCAGCCTCGAGCCGGGCGACGAACGGCGCCACCGTGCGCTCGACGAGGACCCGACGCGCTGGGCGCGGCAGCATCAGGCACTGGAGGGTGACGCCGTCGATCATCGCGAAGAGCTGGGACGCCGCGTGGTCGGTCAGGCCCTGGTCGGCGAACCAGCGGCGAAGCTCCTCGTCGAGCCGAGCCGACGTCGCCGCCAGGTCCGCGTCCACGGCTGCGATCGCCGCGTACGCCAGCCAGACGCGGGCGCGGCGCTCGCGGGGCTCGTCCAGCGGCAGCCACTGCTCCACGACACCCATCAGCGTGGTGGGCTTCGCGGCCGCGACGTCGGCGAGGAGCTGTTCGCCTGCGTGGTCGAAGGCGGCGCGCACCAGCTCGCTCTTCGTGCGGTAGTAGTACTGCACCTGCGCCGCAGACACGCCCGCGGCCGCGGCGACGCTGCGGACGCTGAGCGCCCCGACGCCCTGCTCGGCGAGCACCGCCAGCACGCCGTCGAGCACGCGAGCGGCGCTCATCGATCTTGCGGTCGCCGCGACCGGCCGATCGACCACCCGGTCGCAGCGAGCTCGACCAGCCCGAGCACCGCGATCACGAGTCCGGCCTGACGCAGGCCGACCACCGGGGTCTCGACGTCATGGAGGAGGAAGAACATCGCCAGGCCGCCGAGGGTCATGACCGCGCCGATGCACAGGTCCCGTCCGTGTCTGCTCATGCTGTGCTCCGTCCTGTACGTATGTACAGGACGAACGCGGGACCGGCCGGGCATGCACAAGCCGCTGCTCAGCGCAGCAGCTCCGCACCGGATCTGGTCCGGTGCGGAGCTGAGCGGTACGGCGCACGACGAGGCGAGCCTCAGTGAGCGGCGACCACCGCGTCGGTCGGCGGCGCGACCGCGGCCCTCGGGCCACGGATGAGCGCGAAGGAGGTGACGGCGCCGAGCACCATCACCCAGGCGGCGGCGAACAGGACGTCGCCGTACGCGCCGGCGAGCGCGGGCATCCGCGCGGTGCCCGAGCCCAGGGCGTCGGTCAGCGAGGAGCTGTAGAGCGCGGTGAAGACCGCGACCGCGATCGAGCCGCCGACGTGCATGGAGGCGTTGGCGAGCGCGGAGGCGACGCCGGCGTCGTGCGGGTCGACGCCGGAGAGGGCGAGGTTCTGCAGCGGCACGAAGATCAGCGAGAAGCCGAGGCCCATCACGACCATGCCGGGGAGCACCTCGGACCAGTAGCTGCCCTCGGCGGTGATGCCGCTGAGGAAGAACAGCCCGGCCGCCGCGAGCAGCGGGCCGACGGTGAGCACCACGCGCGGGCCGAAGGTGGTGAAGAGCTTCGTGGAGATCGGCGCGGTCGCCATGATGACCACGGTCATCGCGACGTTGCCGAAGCCGGCGGCCAGCGGGCTCATGCCCAGCACGATCTGGAAGTGGAAGGTCAGGTAGAGCATCGCGCCGACCATGACCACGCCGACGAAGGCCTGCAGCAGGAACGCGCCGCCGCGCACCCGGTCGCGCACCACGCGCAGGGGCAGCAGCGGGTGGGAGGTGCGGCCCTGCCACCACACGAAGACGGCCAGCAGCACGACGCCGGCAGCCAGGAAGCCGAGCGTGTCGGCCTCGCCCCAGCCGTGCTCGGCGCGGGCGAAGCCGTAGATCAGCGCGCCGAGGCCCAGCGCGACGGTGAGGGTGCCGAGCACGTCGTAGCGGGTGTCGCCCTGCGCGCGGCTCTCGACCAGCAGCAGCTTGCCGCCGATGAGCCCCGCCACCACGAAGAACACGTTGACCAGCAGGCACCAGCGCCAGTCGGCGTACTGGGTGAGCGCGCCGCCGAGCAGGAAGCCGAACGCCGCTCCGGTGCCGGCGATGATGCCGAAGACGGCGAAGGCGATGTTCCGGTCCCGACCGCTGGGGAACAGTACGGCGACCATCGCCAGCGCGGCCGGCGCGAGCAGCGCGGCGAACACGCCCTGCAGCCCGCGGGCGGCGATGAGCTCTGCGCCCGACTGCGCGAGGCCGCCCCACGCGGAGGCGACGCCGAAGCCGAGCATGCCGACCATGAAGGTCCGCTTGCGCCCCCAGTAGTCCGCGATCCGACCACCGAGCAGGAGCAGCGCGGAGAAGGTGACGGCGTACGCGGTCACCACCCACTGCCGCTGTCCGTCGTCGATGCCGAGGTCGGCCTGGGCGGCCGGGAGGGCGATGGCGACGATCGTGCCGTCGAGGACGACCATCAGCTGGGTGAGGCCGAGCACGACGAGGGCCCACCAGCGCGTGCTGGGGGCAGGGGAGGGTGAGGACATGCAGGAGGCTCCAGTGGTGCCGGGAGGGCTCTGGAGGTTTCCAGCCTCGGACCGCCGGCGCGAGAGCGCACGTTCGCCTCACCCGGTCCGTCCCGGGTCAGAAGGAACAACGTAGCCCACGGCACGGCCGGGGTCCGGCTCCGGCGGGCGTGACCTCGGCGACAGCTCGCCGTCGGACGGGAATCCGGTTCCAGATCGTGAAATCCCGGACCCGAGGAGGCCTAGCCGACCCTCGATCTGGTTAAGAGACAGCCATGAGGACTCGAAACTTCGCCATCGCCCTGAGCGCGGCCGCGCTCGCGCTGGGCGCGGCAGGCTGCGCCAAGGACGACACGACCACCGTGACCGAGTCCGGTGCCAAACTGCTCGAGGACGGCACGCTGACCATCTGCACCCACCTGCCGTACAAGCCGTTCGAGTTCCAGCAGGGAGGCGAGGTCGTCGGCTTCGACCCCGACGTGCTCACGATCGCCGCCGACGCGCAGGGCTGGGACACCGAGGTCGTCGACCTGGGCTGGGAGAGCATCTCCTCCGGCGAGGCGCTCAACACCGGCAAGTGCGACGTGGCCGCCGGCGCCATGACCATCAATCCCGAGCGGGAGGCGGTCATGGACTTCACCGACCCCTACTTCGAGGCGACCCAGGCGCTCATGGTCAAGACCGGGTCCGGCATCTCCTCCCTCGACGATCTGGCCGGCAAGACGATCGCGGTCCAGGACGCGACCACCGGCGCGGACTTCATGCGCGAGAACGCTCCGGCGGACGCCGAGATCATCTCCTTCGAGGACTCCGCGCTGATGCAGCAGGCGGTCAAGACCGGCAAGGCCGACGCCGGCGTCAACGACAATGGCCTGCTCAACTTCTTCGTCAGCCAGAACCCCGACGTCGAGGTCGTCGAGGAGTTCTCCACCGACGAGTCCTACGGCTTCGCGGTCAAGAAGGACGACAACGACGGGCTGCTCACGATCATCAACGACGCGATCGCCAGCGACGACTACGACAAGGTCTACGAGAAGTGGTTCGGCAAGGCGCCGACCGAGTGAGCGCGCCGATGAGCCTCCTCACGACCCTCACCGCGAGGAGCTGAGCGGTGGCGAGCCCACGACAGCGCGCCCAGCGGTGGCGCGCGGTCCAGTACGCCGTACTCCTGCTGATCGTCGTCGCGGTCGTCCTGCTCGCCGACTGGGGCCAGCTGCGACGCGCGTTCTTCAACTGGGAACTGGTCCAGGAGCAGTTCCCCGACGTCATCACGATCGCGTTGAAGAACACGATCATCTACACGGCGTGCGGCTTCGCGTTCGGTCTGGTGCTGGGCCTGGTGCTGGCGTTGATGCGGCTCTCGAGCGTGGGGCCGTACCGCTGGCTCGCGACGTTCGTGATCGAGCTGTTCCGCGGCCTGCCGGCCCTGGTGGTCTTCATCGGGCTGAGCGTGGGGTTCAGCCTGGCGTTTCCCGACCGGGAGATCCCGTTCGGCAACCTCGGCATCGTGACCCTGGCGTTGGGTCTGGTCGGCGGCGCCTACATGGCCGAGACCATCCGGGCCGGCATCCAGGCGGTGCCGAAGGGGCAGATGGAGGCGGCGCGGTCGCTGGGCATGTCCCACTCGCGCGCCATGATCAGCGTGGTGATCCCGCAGGCCTTCCGGATCATCCTGCCGCCGCTGACCAACGAGCTGATCCTGCTCACCAAGGACTCCTCGCTGGTCTACATTCTCGGCCTGGCGCTCGCGGACTACGAGCTCACCAAGTTCGGTCGTGAGGCTATGAACGCCAACGCCAACATGACGCCGCTCGTGGTGGTCGCACTGTGCTACCTGCTGATCACGGTGCCGCTGTCGATCGTCGTACGTCGCATGGAGAGCCGTGCGGAGAGGGCCCGTTGATGAGCAACGCTCAGACCAGCACCGAGACCAGCACCCTGCGCAGCGACGCCGCGATCGACGTGCAGGACCTGCACAAGTACTTCGGTGACAACCAGGTGCTCAAGGGCATCGACTTCCACGTCGGCAACGGCCAGGTCGTCTGCGTGATCGGCCCCTCGGGGTCGGGCAAGTCGACGCTGCTGCGCTGCGTGAACCTGCTGGAGGTCCCGACCAAGGGCAAGATCCTGATCGAGGGGGAGGAGATCACCGACCCTGACGCCGACGTGGACAAGCTCCGCTCGCGCATCGGGATGGTGTTCCAGCAGTTCAACCTGTTCCCGCACATGACCGTGCTGAAGAACCTCACGATCGCCCAGCAGAAGGTCGCGCACCGCAAGAAGGACGAGGCGGTCGAGATCGCGCGGGCCAACCTCGCGAAGGTCGGGCTGGCCGAGAAGGAGTCGGCCTATCCCGCGCATCTCTCGGGCGGACAGATGCAGCGCGTCGCGATCGCGCGGGCGCTGTCGATGCAGCCGGACATGATGCTCTTCGACGAGCCCACCTCCGCGCTCGACCCCGAGCTGGTCGGCGACGTCCTGGCCGTCATGAAGGACCTCGCCGCCGAGGGCATGACGATGATGGTCGTCACCCACGAGATGGGCTTCGCCCGCGAGGTCGGCGACAAGCTGGTCTTCATGGACGACGGGGTCATCCTCGAGGAGGGCGACCCCGCCGCGGTCCTCGCCGACCCGCAGCACGAGCGGACGCGGTCGTTCCTGTCGAAGGTGCTGTAGGCCTTTCACCTGGCGCCCGCCCGCGCGAGGAGCGGCCCGTCGTTGCGGGTTCAGGCCACCCCGTTGAGCACGCCGTACCCCAGGCTCAGCACACCGGTGGCCGCCGCGGCGCTGGCGACGACACCTGCCGCGGCGGCAGGCGTGCGCAGGCGTGTGGCCGTGACTGCGACCAAGGCGGCGCCGGCCACGAGGCAGGCGGTCCAGTAGACCGGGCTCGTGGTGGAGCGGACGAGGGTCAGGCCGTAGATCCCGTCCGCGATCAGTACGCCCGCGAGGGCTCCGGCGCCGAGCGCGGCGTGGACGGCGCGGCGGCCTACGACCGCGGCTGCCGCGATGCCGACGAAGGGACCGGCGATGATGCCGACCACGCCCCAGAACAGCGGGTCGTAGGCGAGCCCGCGCAGCTCGGAGGCGACGGTGTAGCCCAGCACCAGGACAACGAACGAGGCCACCCCGAGCACCGCGCCCAGAGCCAGTGACGGCCGCGCCGCAGCGACGAGCAGGGCGGTCAGCGCCGTCCAGCCGGAGGGCGAGTTGGCGAACGACGCGAGCGCATCCGGCAGCACGCCCTGGGCCCACGAGGTCAGGCCGCCGAGCAGCAGGCTCGCGCCGACGACGGCCAGGACGGAGAAGAGGATGCGCGGGAAGGGGGTCACGGGCCCATCTTGGGCGCCGACTGCGTGCGATCGGCGTCGTTCGGGCCCGCGCGGTACCTGGGTCCAGGAAGTCGGTACCTGCGAAGGAGATGACGTCCAACACTCGAGCGGTCGACTCCGCGGGCGCGGCGTGATCAGGGCCCGCCCATCAGGGCGTACGCATGGACGTGCGCTCCGTCCTTCACGACGATGACGGTGCTGGTGCCTGCGTCGCGCCGGGACGTGTAGATCTCGCCCCCGCCCGGCGTCTCGCCTTCGAGAACGTAGCGACTGGGAACCGCGTCGGACTGCTCGCCGCCGCGGTGGTAGTCGCGGCCCTCGAAGTGGATCTTGGGCGGGGCCGCTGATGGGGTGAGGGTCCATTCCCAGCCATAGCGGTGGTTCTCCGTCAGGCGGACGCCAAGCGCAACGGCGGCTACCGCCAGCACCAGGGCGAAGAGGACTAGGACGTGCCGTCGCCCGCCGACATTCGTCATGGCTGGAGAGTACGGGTTGGCGCGATCCCTTCGCGCCCGTCCGGGCAGAGTGCCCGCACCACCGGCAGATCCAGCCACTGTCGTGCGTGCCATCGCGGTGCTAAGACGCACCTCTCGAAGCGCGCGGATCGCGGCATGTGCGGACGTGTTCTGGAGACGCGTTACGAGATCCGGGCTTGTGGTCAGTTCCGCCGTGCCATCAAGTAGCAGCGGCGGCTGGGGTACTCGGAGTCGCTGAACGGCTGTCGAATGGTCGTCAACATCACCGTGAAGCCAGCGGCCTCGACGTCGCTGGTCACCGCATCGGGTTCGAGGAAGTACCCGTCGATGTGGACTGCATGACCGAACCAACTGGTCGCGTGGTTGACCGTACCCACGGCGAACTCGGGACTGTCGATGTGAAAGGCGAGCAGCAGCCAACCACCCGGTCGTACGGTCCGGGCGAACTCACGGCACGCGGTTGTCCGCTCGTCGGGGGTGAGGTGGATGATCGAGTACAGGGCGATCGCACCGGACCAAGCGCTGTCGATGACCGGGAGTTGAAGCATCGAGCCTGCCGCGAACGCTATCTCTGGCGCATGCTCGCGTGCGACGTCGAGCATGCCGACCGACAGGTCGACGCCGATCACGTCGGCCCCGCGTTCGGCCAAGAATCTGGTGACGTGTCCCGGGCCGCAACCCAGGTCCGCGATGGGTCCCCCGTCCACCAGACTCAAGAAGCCTTCCAGCAATGCGCGGTCCAGTGGTTTGAGGGTGAGTTCGTCGCTATACGCCGAGTCGTAAGCGCGGGCGACCGCGTCGTAGGTCCCGCGAACGTCGTCAGCCATGCAGTGCCCCCAACGGGAACCTGGCTGCCCTGCCCCAAGCGCCGCCTGCCTCGGTTTGAGTCATGAGCGTGACTTGTCTGGCGCATCCATAGATGGGCAGCAGTCCTTCCACCGCACGCTCGGCGGCGTGCATCTCTACTGGGTCGCAACCGTGAGCGATTGTCAGGTGAGGGACCACGTCAGCGAACTGGCCCGCGAACGGCGGAAAGTCGGGAAACGCGCTGTAGACGTGTTCTGTCAACGTCCGGAACGGTTGGGGATCCTCCGGCGCGAGCCACAAGACATCGTGGTCGAACCATGACGTGTGCGTCAGTTTGACGTCGAACGGCTTCGCAGCGGCGAAGAGTTGCCGGAGCCGGGCCAAGATCGTCGAATCGATCTGAACCGGTGGCATGAACGGGAAGAGCACCGTGATGTGCGCAGGAACGCCGAGCCGGGCGTTGGCGTCCAGAGCGTCGCGGTGCCGATCCACCGCCGTCTCCGACTCAGGGTCGATTATCAACCCGCTCTGGGGGAGCACCTCACTCATGCCCGGAGCCTATGCGAGGACTCGGACAGGACGACGGTGCTGCGGGCCGCTCATCGGCTGCGCGGAAAGCGACAAATCCGGGTGTCGGACTTGTCAGGACCTTGCATATGGCGCGAGTGAGCGTCGGCCCGCCATGGCGTCCGCACATCGGCATGTGAGTACGTTTCGACTCGCGCCGATAGGCGGCGAAATGACGCGCTGTACCAACGGCCCCTGCTGTCGGCGGAGGTTGCTGGCGTGTGAGCTCGGACTAGCCAGGCTTCACCTCGGCCTGGGCGCTCCGCGTTCCCACCAATCGATTGCCGATTCTCCTCGGAGCTGGCTTGCGGTGATCTCGACGTCGCCCAGGTTGCAGAACTGTCGCGTGCCGGGTCTGATGGAGGCTCTCATTCCACGGAAGGATGAGAGTCATGGCAGCACCGAGGAAGTACCCGGACGAGCTTCGGGAGCGGGCGATCCGGATGGCGGTCGATCTGCGGCGTGAC
>NZ_JABJRA010000016.1 GCF_013155365.1 Nocardioides sp. zg-DK7169 | reverse complement strand
AGGCCGCCGCCACCGCCCAGGCCACGCTGGCCGGGCAGGCCGCGGCCGGCGAGAGCGCCGCCCACGTCGCCGCCGAGCAGGCCGCCGAGGCCGCCCGGCTCGCGCACGAGGCCCGGGTCGCCGCCGAGGAGGCCGCCCGCGCGCTGGCCGCCGAGCTCGAGGCCGCCCACGCCGCCCGGCTCGAGGCCGAGGAGGTCGCGACCGCGGCCGTCGTCGCCCGGGTCGCCGCCGAGCAGGACGCCGAGGCCCACGCCGAGCTCGCCGCCCGCGCCGCCGAGGCCCGCCAGCAGGCCGAGCAGCAGCTCGCCGAGCGGACCGAGGCCCTCGGCGTCGCGATGGCCGCCCGCGAGGAGGCCGAGCGCGACGCCGCCGAGCACGCCCGGCTGCGCGCCGAGATCGAGGACGCCGCCGAGCAGCGCGCCATCGACCGCCAGGCCGTGGAGTCCTCGGTGCGCCACCAGGCCGAGCTCGCACAGTTCGCCCTCGAGGACCGCATCGTCGCCGAGGAGCGCGCCGCCGCGCTGGCCGTCGAGCTGGCCGAGGCCCGCGAGCAGCTGCTCGGCGGGGCGCCGCGCGCCTCGGCCGCGCCGGGTGCCGGTGGCGCTGGTGCCGCTGGTGCCGCGCGCCCTGCTGGTGGCGTTGCTCCTGCCGCTGTCCCTGCCGCCGACGCCGCCGCCCCCGCGGAGAGGCCGGTGCGTTACCGGCGCCGCCGCGGTGCCGTCCTCGGCTGGCTGCTGGTGCTGCTCGCGCTCGCCGCTGCCGGCGCCACGGCGTACCTCGTCCAGGACGGCCGGGTCGCCAACGACGCCGCGGTGATCGGCGGCGTGCTCGCGGTGTTCCTGCTGCTGCTGGCCGTGCGGGTGCTGACCTCGCGCAGCTTCGTAAGGATCGGCAACGGCACCCTCGAGGTCCGCGCCGACGGCGAGCACCACCACATCGACCTGACCGACGCCCGCACCGGCGTCGAGGTCGCGGGCCTCCCCGGCGACCCGGGCTGGCAGGTCCGCGTGACCCGCCCGGCGATGCCGCCGCTCACCATCGGCGCGCGCCAGGTGGATGCGGCGGAGTTCACCGAGCTGCTGCGCCGGGTGCGGCCGGAGGCCTGACGAGCTACCCCGCCTACCCCGCCTACGCCGCCTACCCCCGTCTCACGGGGACTGTTCGCCGCAGTAACGCCCCAGCGCGCTCAGCTGGTCCTCCGGCTGGAAGCCGGTGGCGCGCAGGCGGGTGAGGTCGAGGGTGCTGTGGCGCGGGCGCGGCGCCATCGCCCGGCCCGCGGCGTACTCCTCGGTGCTCACCGGGGTCACGTCGTCGCCCGAGCGGCCGCTGAGCTCGAAGACCGCGCGCGCGATGCCGGCCCACGACAGCGGGTCGCCGGCGTTGCTGACGTGGTAGGTGCCGTACGCCGCGCGCTCGTCGAGCAGGTGCCGGGTGGCGCGCGCGAGCTCGTCGGTGAAGGTCAGCCGGCCGACCTGGTCGTCGACCACGCTGGGTGAGACGCCCCGCGCGGCCAGCGACTGCATCGTGCGCACGAAGTTGGCGCCGGCGCCGACCACCCACGAGGTGCGCAGCAGGTAGTGCCGCGGCGTGGTCGCGACCGCGACGTCGCCCGCGGCCTTGGTCTGCCCGTAGACGCCCAGCGGGCTGAGCGGCTCGTCCTCGGCGTGCACCTCGCGGGTGCCGTCGAAGACGTAGTCGGATGAGTAGTGCACCAGCGTCAGCCGGTGCTCGCTGGCCAGCCGGGCCAGCGCGGCAGGGGCCTGCGCGTTCGCGGCCCACGCCCCGGCCCGCCCCTCCGGCGTCTCGGCGTCGTCGACGGCGGTCCACGCGGCTGCGTTGAGCACCACGTCGTACTCGCCCCACGGCCAGGCCGCCAGCGCGTCCGGGTCGGTGAGGTCGAGCTCGTCGCGCCCCAGCGCGTGGCTGCCGGGGAACGCGGCGACCAGCGCCTGCCCGAGCTGGCCGCGCCCGCCGAGCACCAGGGTGCGCCGCGCCGCCATCGGGGCCACCGCGTCGAGGGCGGGGTTGGTGCGGTCCTTCTCGGAGACGTCGGCGTCGGCGAGCGGCACCGGCCACGGGATCGCGAGCGCGGGGTCGTCCAGCGCGACCGCGGGATAGGTGGTGCCGGGGCGCCAGTGCTCGTTGACCAGGTAGGAGTACGCCGTCGCGTCCTCCAGCGCCTGGTAGGAGTTGCCGACCCCGCGCGGCACGAACACCGACGTGCCGGGCCCGACCTCGAGGTGGACGCTCGCGCCGAAGCTGTCCCCCGCGCGCAGGTCCACCCACGCGCCGAAGACCCGCCCGGTCGCCACCGAGACCAGCTTGTCCCACGGCTCGGCGTGGATCCCGCGGGTGGCGCCGCGGCGGGCGTTGAAGGAGATGTTGTTCTGCACCGGCCCGAAGTCCGGGAGCCCCAGCGCGGTCATCTTCTCGCGCTGCCAGTTCTCCTTGAACCAGCCGCGCGAGTCGGCGTGCACCGGCATCCGGACCACGAGCAGGCCGGGGATCGCGGTCTCCTCGACAGTGAGGGCCTCGACGGGGTGCTCGCTCACCGTCACTGGCCCTTGGCGGCGTAGGCGCGCTCCACGTCGGCCTTGTGGGGCGCCCACCAGTCCTCGTGGGCGGCGTACCACTCGACGGTGGCGGCGAGGCCGGCCTCGAAGTCGGCGTAGGACGGGGCCCAGCCGAGCTCGGCGCGCAGCTTGGTGGAGTCGATCGCGTAGCGCAGGTCGTGCCCGGCGCGGTCGCCCACCAAGTCGAAGTCGTCCTCGGGGCGCCCCAGCAGCCGCAGGATCGTGCGCACCACCTCGAGGTTGTTGCGCTCCCCGTCCGCGCCGACCAGGTAGGTCTCCCCGACCCGGCCGCGGGTGAGGATGGTCCAGACCGCGGCGGAGTGGTCCTCGGCGTGGATCCAGTCGCGCACGTTGAGCCCCGCGCCGTACACCTTGGGCCGCCCGCCGGCGAGCACGTTGGTGATCTGGCGCGGGATGAACTTCTCCACGTGCTGCCAGGGGCCGTAGTTGTTGGAGCAGTTCGAGATCGTCGCCCGCACCCCGAAGCTGCGCACCCACGCCCGCACCAGGTGGTCCGAGCCGGCCTTGGAGGCGGAGTAGGGGCTCGAGGGGTTGTACGCCGTGGACTCGGTGAAGCGCTCCGGGTCGTCGAGCTCGAGGTCGCCGTACACCTCGTCGGTGGAGACGTGGTGCAGCCGCGTCCCGGCCTTGCGGACCGCCTCGAGGAGGGTGAAGGTGCCGATCAGGTTGGTGTGGATGAACGGCGAGGGGTCGGCCAGCGAGTTGTCGTTGTGCGACTCCGCGGCGAAGTGGACCACCGCGTCGTGCTCGGCCACGAGCGGCTCGACCACGCCCGGGTCGGCCACGTCGCCGACCACCAGCGAGACCCGGTCGGCCGGCAGCCCGGCGAGCGCCTCCCGGCTGGCGGCGTAGGTCAGCTTGTCGAGCACCGTCACCCGCGCGGCGGTCTGCGCGAGGAGGTGGTGCACGAAGTTGGAGCCGATGAACCCGGCGCCACCGGTCACGAGGATGCGGTCCATGCGCCCGATGCTAGGCACGGGCGGCGTGATCGTGCCTACAGTTCGCTGCATGCGCGGCATCATCCTCGCCGGCGGCACCGGCTCACGACTGCACCCCATCACGCTGGGCGTCAGCAAGCAGCTGCTGCCCGTCTACGACAAGCCGATGATCTACTACCCGCTCTCCACGCTGATGCTGGCGGGGATCCGCGAGATCCTGGTGATCACCACGCCCCACGAGGCCGAGCTGTTCCGGCGCCTGCTCGGCGACGGCTCGCAGTTCGGGATCGAGCTGTCCTGGGCGGTGCAGCCCAGCCCCGACGGGCTGGCGCAGGCGTTCCTGATCGGCGAGCAGCACATCGGCTCCGAGCCGGTCGGGATGGCGCTCGGCGACAACCTCTTCTACGGCGACGGCCTCGGCACCCGGCTGCGCCGCTTCCACGACGTCGACGGCGCGGTCGTCTTCGGCTACCGGGTCGCCGACCCCACGGCGTACGGCGTGGTGGAGTTCGACGACTCCGGGCTCGCGCTCTCCCTGGAGGAGAAGCCCGAGCACCCGCGCAGCAGCTATGCGGTGCCGGGGCTGTACTTCTACGACGCCGGCGTCGTCGAGCTGGCGCGCGACCTCACGCCGTCGGCGCGCGGCGAGCTGGAGATCACCGACCTCAACCGCCGCTACCTCGAGGAGGGGCGCCTGCACGTCGAGGTGCTCCCCCGCGGCGCCGCCTGGCTGGACACCGGCACCTTCGACGACCTCGCCAACGCCAGCGACTTCGTGCGCGCCATCGAGCACCGGCAGGGCCAGAAGATCGGCGCCCCCGAGGAGGTCGCCTGGCGGATGGGCTTCATCGACGACGCCCAGCTCGCCGAGCGGGCCGCCGCGCTGACCAAGAGCGGGTACGGCACCTACCTGACCCGGTTGCTGGACGAGGGTCGCTGAGGGTCTTCTGCCCCGCTCCGCCCAGCTCTCAGCGCAGCGCGTCCCGCAGCACCCCCGCGATCTCGCGGTGCGCGGCGCGGGCGGTGCGGCCGGCGCCGACGACGTTGAAGAAGCCGTGGATCTGGTCGGCGAAGCGGCGGGTGGAGACCGGCACGCCGGCATCGGTGAGGCGCGCGGCGTACGCCTCCCCCTCGTCGCGCAGCGGGTCGAAGCCGGCGGTGCAGACGTACGCCGGGGCCAGGCCGGACGGCAGGTCGGCGTGCAGCAGCGAGACCCGGGGGTCGGAGCGGGTCGCGGGGTCGGGGAGGTAGTTCACGGTCGCGAGGCCCATGAACTCCGCGCTCAGGAAGAACCCGGAGCCGTAGGTGCGCCGGCTCGCCATCGTCGCCTCGCCGTCGGCCATCGGGTAGACCAGCAGCTGGAAGGCCAGCGGCAGCCCCTCGCGAGCCGCGGCGATCGCCACCCCGGCGGCCAGGTTGCCGCCCGCGGAGTCCCCGCCGACCGCGATCCGCTCCAGGTCGACGTCCAGCCCGACGTCGGGGTCGGCGGCGTGCGCGACCACCCAGCGGTACGCCGCCACGCAGTCGTCGTACGCCGCGGGGAACGGCGCCTCGGGCGCGAGGCGGTAGTCCACCGCCAGCACCCGCACCCCGGAGTGCTCGGCCAGCAGCCGGCAGGCCGCGTCGTGGGACTCCAGGTCGCCGTAGATGAAGCCGCCGCCGTGGAAGAAGACCAGCAGCGGGCTCGAGCTGCCCGGCGTCCCCGGCTCCCAGCCCTGCCGGGTCAGCGACGGGTGCCCGGTCGGGGTGTAGAGCCGCGCGCCCAGCTCGCCGGCGTCCCCCAGCCGCAGGTCGCGTACGGCGCCGACGCCGGGCCGCCCGCCGGCCAGCCGGGACTGGCGCACGATGGCGCGGCGCCCGGCCGGGATCGGCAGCGACTCCGCGGGGGCCTCGCGCGCCACCCGCTGCAGGCGCAGCATCAGCTGGGTGTCGACCGCGAGGGTCTGCCCCTCGCTCACCACCGGCGGCCCGGCCAGCCGCCGCTGCACCCGCGCGGGCAGGTTCAGCGCGCCGGCGAAGACGGCCGCCTCCGCGCGGGCCAGCGCCGGGCGCAGCCCGCGGGGCCGCGCAGGTGTGGCGGCAGCGGCGGGCGGGACGGACGACGTACCAGCAGGCGTGTCACGGGTCACAGCCGCAACCTACCCACCGGTATCGAACCCGCGGGAGGGGGTCGGCCGCCTGATGGACACCCTGCGTTCAACCAGCGGTGCCACACTCGATCCATGTCCGCCGAGCTCTCGCCGACCGCGCCCGCCGACGCTCCACCGCAGGAGCCGTTCGACGTCGAGCCGCCCTACGAGCCCGACCACGAGGCGGTCGCGGCGGTCGAGATCTTCGACGACCGATTCCTGGACCGCGAGCTGAGCTGGCTGAAGTTCAACCAGCGGGTGCTCGAGCTCGCCGAGGACCCCTCGCTCCCGCTGCTGGAGCGGACCCGGTTCCTGGCCATCTTCACCAGCAACCTCGACGAGTTCTTCATGGTCCGCGTGGCCGGTCTCAAGCGACGCATCGCCGCCGGCCTCGCGGTGCGCTCCGCCTCCGGCATGATGCCGCGCGAGACCCTCGAGGCGATCTGGCAGACCGCCCGCGAGCTCTCGCTGCGCCAGGCGCGGGTCTTCCTCGAGGAGGTGGTCCCCCAGCTCGCCGCGGAGGGCATCCAGCTGGTGCGCTGGGACGACCTGGACCGCGAGGAGCAGCGCACCTGCAAGCGCCTGTTCAAGGACCGGATCTTCCCGGTGCTGACCCCGCTGGCCGTGGACCCCGCGCACCCGTTCCCCTACATCTCCGGGCTCTCGCTCAACCTCGCGGTGCTGATCCGCAACCCCAAGACCCGCAAGCAGCACTTCGCCCGGGTCAAGGTGCCGCCGATCTTCGCCCGCTTCGTGCCACTGGGCAACCAGCGCTTCGTGCCGCTCGAGGACGTCATCCGCGAGCACCTCAAGCGCCTCTTCCCCGGCATGGACGTGCTGGAGGTGCACACCTTCCGCGTCACCCGCAACGAGGACCTCGAGGTCGAGGAGGACGACGCCGAGAACCTGCTCGCCGCACTGGAGAAGGAGCTGCTGCGCCGCCGCTTCGGCCCGCCGGTGCGCCTCGAGGTCGAGGAGAGCATCTCCCCCTCGGTGCTCGCCCTGCTGGTCTCCGAGCTCGGCGTCTCCGAGCAGGAGGTGGTCCGGCTGCCCGGGCCGCTGGACCTGCGCGGCCTGCACGGCATCGCCGACCTCGAGCGTGAGGAGCTGAAGTACCCCGCGTTCGTGCCCACCACCCACCCCTACCTCGCCGAGGTCGAGTCGGCCGCGCCCGTCGACGTGTTCAAGGCGCTGCGGCGCCGCGACGTACTGCTGCACCACCCGTACGACTCGTTCGCGACCTCGGTGCAGCGCTTCCTCGAGCAGGCCGCCGCGGACCCGCACGTGCTGGCGATCAAGCAGACCCTCTACCGCACCTCCGGCGACTCCCCGATCATCGACGCCCTCGTCGACGCCGCGGAGGCCGGCAAGCAGGTGCTGGTGATCGTGGAGATCAAGGCCCGCTTCGACGAGGAGGCCAACATCCGCTGGGCGCGCCAGCTGGAGCAGGCCGGCTGCCACGTCGTCTACGGCCTGGTCGGGCTCAAGACCCACTGCAAGCTGGCGATGGTGGTGCGCGAGGAGCCCGACGGGATCCGCCGCTACACCCACATCGGCACCGGCAACTACAACCCGAAGACCTCCCGCACCTACGAGGACCTCGGCCTGCTCACCACCGACGAGACGATCGGCGAGGACGTCGCGCACCTGTTCAACAACCTGTCCGGATGGTCGCGCAACGCGTCGTACGAGGAGCTGCTGGTCGCCCCCGACAGCGTGCGCGTCGGCCTGATCGAGCAGATCCACCGCGAGATCGCCCACCACCGCGACGGGCGGCCCGCGCGGATCCGGTTCAAGGCCAACTCGGTGGTCGACGAGGCGATCATCGACGCCCTCTACCTCGCCTCCCAGGCGGGCGTGCCGGTGCAGCTGCTGGTGCGCGGCATCTGCGCGCTGCGCCCCGGCGTACCGGGCCTCTCGGAGAACATCGAGGTCCGCTCCGTGCTCGGCCGGTTCCTCGAGCACAGCCGGATCTTCGCCTTCGCCAACGGCGGCGAGCCGGTGGCCTGGATCGGCTCGGCCGACATGATGCACCGCAACCTGGACCGGCGCGTGGAGGTGCTGGTGCGCCTGCCCCAGGCCGACGCCGTCGCGAGCGCCGAGGAGGTCTTCGACCTGGCCTTCGCCCCCGACGCCTCGGTGTGGGAGCTCGGCCCGGACGGGGAGTGGACCCACCATGCCGGGCGCAGCCACCTGCAGGAGACGCTGATCACGCGACGCCGCGCACGCCGTACGGCTGGATGAGAACAGGCGGGCCCACGTCCCTTCCACCCGGGGGGTCTGGTTTGCCACGGTGGACGGACGACCCCCTAGCATGAGTTCGTTCTTCTCCGCCTCCTCAGGAGTATCCCGTGGGTTTGCGATTCCGCCCCGTCGACAATGCGTTCTACGACCTCTTCACCGAGTCGGCCACCCACCTCGTCACCGGAGCCGATCTGCTCGCGCAGATGCTCTCGGCCGGCGAGGAGCGCGAGGCGGTGGCGCAGAAGATGCGTGACGCCGAGCACGCTGCCGACGAGACCACGCACTCGCTGTTCAAGAAGGTCAACAGCACCTTCGTGACGCCGTTCGACCGCGAGGACATCTACTCGCTCGGCTCGGCCCTCGACGACGTGATGGACCTGATGGAGGAGGTCGTCGACATGATCCTCCTCTACGAGGTGCACGAGCTCCCGCCGCGCGTCTCCGAGCAGGTCGACGTCCTCCAGCGGTGCGCCGAGCTCACCGCCCAGGCGATGCCGAAGCTGACCGACCCGGGGTCCCTGTCGGACTACTGGATCGAGATCAACCGGCTCGAGAACACCGGCGACAAGAACCACCGCCGGATCCTGGCCCACCTGTTCAGCGGCGAGTACAAGACCATCGACGTGCTCAAGCTCAAGGACATCATCGAGTCCCTCGAGGAAGCGATCGACGCCTTCGAGAAGGTCGCCAACACGGTGGAGCAGATCGCCGTCAAGGAGTCCTGAGCGCGTGTCCGCAACCCTCGCGCTGGTCATCGCGGTCGTCGTCGTCGCACTCGTCTTCGACTACACCAACGGGTTCCACGACGCCGCCAACGCGATCGCCACGTCCGTATCGACGCGCGCCCTGACCCCTCGGGTCGCGCTCGGCATGGCCGCCGTCATGAACTTCGTCGGCGCCTTCCTCGGTCAAGAGATCGCCAACACCGTCGCCGGAGTCATCTCCGTCGCCGAGAACTCACACGGCCTGGTCATCGTGATGGCCGGTCTGCTCGGTGCCATCACCTGGAACCTGGTGACCTGGTACTTCGGGCTCCCCTCCTCCTCCTCGCACGCGCTGATCGGTGGCCTCGTCGGCGCCGCGCTCGCGTCCGGGTCGGTCGTGAAGTGGAGCTCGATCGTCGACAAGGTCCTGCTCCCGATGATCGCCTCGCCGATCGTCGGCTTCGCGGCCGCCTTCGCGTTCATGCTCGGCATCATGTGGGTCTTCCGGCGCCGCAACCCGCACCGCACGCAGCGCGGGTTCCGCATCGCCCAGACCGTCTCCGCCGCCGCCATGGCGCTCGGCCACGGCCTGCAGGACGCCCAGAAGACGATGGGCGTCATCTTCCTGGCGCTGCTCACCGGTGGCTACGCCAGCGCCGACGACAGCCTGCCGCTGTGGGTCATCCTCGCCGCCGCTGCCGCCATCTCGGCCGGCACGTGGGCCGGTGGCTGGCGGATCATGCGCACCCTCGGGCGCCGCATCATCCACCTCGACCCGGCCCGGGGCTTCGCCTCCGAGACGGTCGCCGCGGGTGTCCTCTACACGACCGCGTTCGTCTTCGAGGCCCCCATCTCCACCACCCACACGATCACCTCCGCGGTCATGGGCGCCGGCGCCACCAAGCGCTTCTCCGCCGTCCGCTGGGGCGTCGCCCGCTCCATCGTCGCCGCCTGGGTCCTCACCTTCCCGATGGCCGGCGCCGTCGCCGCAGTCCTCTACTGGGTCTGCAAGTACGTCTTCCAGCTGCCGTGAGGCGCTTCACCGCTTGAGACCAGGGCCGTCGGGTGATCCGGCGGTCCTGGTTTCTTGTGGGGGGTGTCTGCCGACCCCCGGCGCCGATAGTCCGCCACACAGGTGTCGTCGAATCACGATTTCACGACATCTGTGTGGCGGACTACCGGACTTGAGGCGGCCTACCGCTCAGCAACGCGGTGGCGCAGCAGACGCTCCCGGTCCCAGTCGGAGAGCGCGCGACGCTGGGCGACCGTCTCGGTCGGGATCCACCACCGGGGTTGGGCCAGGGTCCATCGGCAATCGGCCGTGGGTCGGCGCGACGCGCGCTCGTACGCCGCGCGCAGGCGGGCCACGAACGCGCCCGGGTCCGCGAGATCGGCGCCCACCATCGTCACCGGCTCCAGCCCGTGGGCGCGGAACCGCTCCTCGCGCGTCAGGTCACTGGCCCGCCGCGCGCTGGAGAGATGGACCTTCCCGTCGTACTCCCCCACGACGCCGAGCCCCGCATCGATGAGGTCCGGGGTCCCGAGGTGCCGCCCGTCGGTGTCGAAGACCGGCCGGTTGCACAGGGGGCGCGGCATGCCGCCGGAGCCGGTCCACACCAGGCGCATCGCCGACTCGGTGGGAGCCCAGGAGTTCTCGCTGGCGAGGATCAGCGCAGCCCGGAGCTGGGGAACCCCGGTCCACGTGCGCAGCCGCCACTGGGCGTAGACGCGGCACTCCTCCAGTGAGACCAGGTCGGAGTACGCCGCCATGTCCAGGGCCAACACCGCGGTCGCGACGTCCGGGGCGTGCCGCGCCTCGAAGCAGACCGACCGCACGGCGGTGGTGACCGGGAGCCCGTCGACCCGGTCGAGGTCGCGCGGGTCGATCCCCTCCTTGCAGACCAGCCGGCCGGGGCGCGGTCGCAGGTTGCCCAGGATCGCGAGCGGCACCGGCCGCCCGTCGCTGCCGTCGAACCACCGGGCTCCCATCCAGCACAGCGCCGCCCACCCGGTCACCGCCCCGTGGCCCGTCAACTCCGCAGCCGCCTCCACGATCCGCTGCCCGACCCGGGTGCCGTCGACCTCGGCGGGCACGTACATCCCGGCCGATGTACGCCGCCAGCGCGGCCCGCGCGCCTGCCCGGGTGTGGGACCGGCCCGCCCGGTGGGGTCGATCGGAACCGGGGCCACCACGCCGGGGTGGCCCGGATGAACACCGGGACCTGCTCGCTCGAGTCGCCGCACCCGGCGAGCCTGCGACCGGCCGGCACCCTCACGGGCGCCCTGCCCACAGCCTCCCCCGGCGTACGACCGGGAAGGGGGCCTGGGGACGGTTGGTGGCCCGATCCGTCCGCTGGGGCTCTTGGTTGCCCGAAAAACGATAGTCCGCCACACCAGTGTCGTGAATCGACGAAAACACGACAGTGGTGTGGCGGACTATCGGACCTGGGCGAGCGACAACCCCCACAAGACCCTCACCCGAACCGCCCCGAGATGTACGCCTCGGTCGACTCGTTGTCCGGGTTGGTGAACATCTTCTTGGTGGGGTTGAACTCCACCAGGTGGCCGGGCTGGCCGGCGCCCTTGAGGTTGAAGAAGCCGGTGTCGTCGGAGACCCGGGCGGCCTGCTGCATGTTGTGGGTGACGATCACGATCGTGTAGTCGGACTTGAGCTCGTGGATCAGGTCCTCGATCGCGGAGGTGGAGATCGGGTCGAGGGCGGAGCAGGGCTCGTCCATGAGCAGGATCTGCGGCTCGACGGCGATGGCGCGGGCGATGCACAGGCGCTGCTGCTGGCCGCCGGAGAGCCCCATGCCGGGCTTGGCGAGGCGGTCCTTGACCTCGTTCCACAGGTTGGCGCCGCGCAGCGAGCGCTCGACGATGTCGTCGGCCTCGGACTTCTTCATCCGCTTGGAGTTCAGCTTGTTGCCGGCCAGGACGTTGTCGTAGATCGACATCGTCGGGAACGGGTTGGGCCGCTGGAAGACCATCCCGATCTGGCGGCGCACGGCGACGGGGTCGACGCCGGGGTCGTAGAGCGACTGCCCGTCGACCACCACCTTGCCCTCGACGCGGGCGCCGGGGATCACCTCGTGCATGCGGTTCAGCGAGCGCAGGAAGGTCGACTTGCCGCAGCCGGACGGGCCGATGAACGCGGTCACCGCCTGCGCCCGGATCGTCATGTTGACGCCCTGCACGGCGAGGAAGTCCCCGTAGTAGATGTTCAGGTCCGAGACGTCGATGCTCTTGGCCATCAGTTGGTTCCTTGTTCGTGTGGGGGTGTCAGCGGCCGGACTTGGGCGCGAACAGCGCGCCGATCCCGCGGGCGAGCAGGTTGAGCAGCATCACGATCGCGACGAGCACGAGCGCGGCGCCCCAGGCGCGGTCGAGCTGCTCGAGGTTGTACTTGCCGCCGGTCGTGACCGAGCTGTAGATGAAGACCGGCAGGGTCGCCATCCGGCCGTCGAAGGGGTTCAGGTTCAGCGTGGTGGTGCTGCCGACGATGATCAGCAGCGGCGCGGTCTCGCCGGCGACGCGCGCGATCGCCAGCGTCACGCCGGTGGCGATGCCACCCAGCGCCGTGGGCAGCACGACCTTGACGATGGTGCGCCACTTCGGCACCCCCAGCGCGTACGACGCCTCGCGCAGCTCGTCGGGCACCAGCTTGAGCATCTCCTCGGTGGAGCGCACCACGGTCGGCACCATCAGCACCGAGAGCGCGACCGCGCCGCCGATGCCGAAGCGCACGCCGGGCCCGAAGATCATCGTGAACAGCGCGAAGGCGAACAGGCCGGCCACGATCGAGGGGATGCCGGTCATCACGTCGACCAGGAAGGTGATCATCCGGGCCAGCCGGTTCTTCCCGCCGTACTCGACCAGGTAGACCGCGGCCAGCACGCCGATCGGCACCGAGATGATCGCGGCCATCGCGGTGATGATCAGCGTGCCCATCAGGGCGTGGTAGATGCCGCCGCCCTCGCCGAGCACGCCGCGCATGTCATAGGTGAAGAACTGCGCGGAGAGCACGCCGTGCCCGCGGCTGATCACCTCGTAGACCAGGCTGACCAGCGGCACCATCGCGAGCGCGAAGACCGACCAGGCGACGGTGGTGACCAACCGGTCGGTGGCCTTGCGGCTGCCCTCGACGGCCGAGGACCAGGCGGGCAGGCCGAGCACGAGTAGGACCCAGCCGAGCAGCACGATCGCGATCGGGCCCCAGCCGAGCAGCAGCCCGGCCAGCGTGGAGAGGCCGAAGCAGATCGCCGCCGCCAGCGCCGGGGCGTACGACGGCAGCTGCGGCGCCCGCAGCGGGAGCGAGGAGCGCCCGGTGTCCGTGGGGGTGAGGGTGTCGGTTCCGGTCATGGCGGATCAGCCCTTCACCTGGCCACGGGCGGCGACCCAGCGACCGAGGAAGTTGACGATGAACGAGACGACGAACAGCACCAGGCCGCTGAAGATCAGCACGTTGACCTTCGTGCCGGAGGCGTTGCCGAAGTTGAGCGCGATGTTGGCCGCGATCGTGGAGGGGTTCTGCGAGGAGATCAGGTTGACCGTGACCGCGCCGCTCACCGAGAGCACCATCGCGACGGCCATCGTCTCGCCGAGCGCGCGCCCGAGGCCGAGCATGATCCCGGAGATGATGCCGGAGCGGGCGTAGGGGAAGACCGTCATCCGCACCATCTCCCAGCGGGTCGCGCCGAGCGCGAGCGCGGCCTCCTCGTGGGTGCGCGGGGTCTGCAGGAACACCTCGCGGCAGATCGCGGTGATGATCGGCAGCGCCATCACCGCGAGCACCACGGCGGCGGTGAAGATCGTGCGACCGGTGGTCGCCGGGCCCTCGAAGAAGGGCAGGAAGCCAAGGTGGTCGGCCAGCCACTGGTACGCCGGGAACAGCGTCGGCGCCAGCACCTGGATGCCCCACAGGCCGAACACCACCGACGGCACGGCGGCCAGCAGGTCGACCAGGTAGCCGAGCGTCCGGGCGATCCGGCGCGGCGCGTAGTGCGAGATCACCAGCGCGAGGCCGATCGCCAGCGGGGCCGCGATCAGGATCGCGAGCAGGGCGGCGAGGAGGGTGCCGTACAGCAGCGGCCAGACGTAGAGGGTCAGGCTCTCCTTGCCGTAGAGCTGCTCCTCGTTGGCGCCCAGGGCCGGGGCCCCCTCCACGATCAGGAAGATCGCGACGCCAGCGAGCGCAAGGACGATGAGGAGACCCGCGCCGCGGGCCAGGCCCGCGAACACGGCGTCACCGCGCCGCGAGGGCTGCGCGGAGGCCGTCCTCGTGGGGGTGCGCGTGGGGGTGGTCGACACCTGGTGCCCTTCTTCTTCTGTGGTGCTGGAGTGACTCATGTGTTTCACGCACCCGAGGGTCCGCGCCCGTTTCGGGCCCGGACCCTCGAGTGAGGACGCCTGTCGATCAGCCGACCGTGATGCCGTCGACGATCGCGGTGACCTCGTTGCGCAGGCTGTCGGTGAGCGGCGCGGAGCCGGCCTCCTCGGATCCCTGCTGCTGGCCCTGGTCGCTGAGGACGTACTCGAGGTAGCCCTTGGTCAGCTCGCCGGCCTCGGCCTCGTCACCCTCGTAGGTGTCGCAGGCGAGCAGGTAGGAGACCAGCACGATCGGGTAGGTGCCCGCCTCGCTGGTCTCGTGGTCGAGCTCGAAGACGATCGAGCTGTCCGCCCGGCCCTCGACGCGCGGGGAGACCTCGAGGATCTGGGCGGCGGCCTCGGCGGTCGGGCCGACGAAGTCCTCGCCGACGCCGATCTTCGCCTCGCTGAGGCCCTGGGCCTGGCTGGCGTCGGCGTAGCCGATGGAGTTGGTGCCCTCCTTGACCGCGGACACGACGCCGGAGGTGCCCTGGGCGCCCTCGCCGCCGTACTCCTCGGGCCAGACCTCGAGGGGGCCCTCGGTCCACACCTTGGGCGCGACCGCGTCTAGGTAGTCGGTGAAGTTCTCGGTGGTGCCGGACTCGTCGGAGCGGTGCACGGCGTTGATCGGCGCGCTCGGCAGGTCGGCGTCGGGGTTGTCGGCGACGATCGCCTTGTCGTCCCAGCGGGTGATCTTGCCGGCGAAGATGCCCGCGAGGACCTCCGGGGAGAGGTTGAGGTCGTCGACGCCCTCGACGTTGTGGATCACCGCGATGGGCGAGACGTAGTTCGGGATCTCGATCGGCGCGGTCCCGCCGCAGCGCTCGGTGGCGGCGCTGAGCTCGCCCTCGTCGTCGGTGAGGTAGGCGTCGGTGCCGGCGAACGGGAACGCGCCGGAGATGAAGTTCTCGCGACCCCCGCCGGAGCCGATGGGGTCGTAGGTGACGGTCACGTCGGGGTGCTCCCCGGAGAAGCCCGCCATCCAGGCGGCCTGGGCGGCCTCCTGGGAGGAAGCGCCGCCGCCGGCGAGGTTGCCGGCCAGGTCGGAGGACGAGGTGCCGCTGGCACCGGCGTCGTCGTTCGCCGCCGAGCACCCGGTGAGGGCGATCGCCAGAGCAGCAACACCGGGGACGAACGCCCGGCGCAAGGAAGTGCGGTTCACTTCGTGACTCCTGATTTCTCGACTGATGACATCAGTGACGCTAGGCAGTCGAGGTGTCCGGATCCCGGGTCGTTGGTGAACGACCGGTGAACGACTACCGGCGGCTCGGTCACACCGGGTCTCCCGGGGCCTCCCGGGGCCTCCCGGGGCCGGTCGAACCGTCCGGCGCAGCCCTCAGGGGTGCTGCTCGGTGGCCACGACCCGCCCTTGGCGCAGGTGCACCACGAGCATCGCGCCCTTCGCCAGGCCGGGGTCGGGCACGTCGAGGGCCTCGCAGACCAGCGGGAGCACCGGGCGGTGCGTGCACAGCACCCCGCCCACGCGGCGCTCCGCGATGGTGGTCGCGAGGTCCGTCACGGCCCGCGCGACGGCGGGCCCGGTGGCGTCGGCCTCGCCGAGGTCGTCGACCGCCCACGGGCTGATGCCCAGCGACGCGGCGTACGGCGCGACCGTGTCGACGCAACGGGTCGCGCTGGAGCTGATCACCTCGCGCACGTCGTACGCCGCGAGCAGCGGGACCAGCGCCTGGGCCTGCTGCTCGCCGGTCGAGGTGAGCGGGCGCGCGGCGTCGTCGCCGTGCCAGGACTTGCGGGCGCGGGCCTCGGCGTGGCGCAGCACCACGAACGCGTCGGTGCGGCGCCGCGCCCCGCGGGCCTCGCGCAGGGTGTCGCGGTCGAAGGGGTAGGTCAGCCGCTCGGCGGCCTCGTCGAGGTCGACCCAGGCCAGGTCGTCGATCTCGTCGTTGCGCTGGTAGCCGCTCACGTCGTCGTCCCCGACCACCCGGCCGCACCAGTAGTCCACGACCTTCGTGCGCCCGCCGGAGATCTCGTAGCGCTGCCGGGCCAGCGGTACGCCGAGGCGCACCCGCAGGCCGGTCTCCTCCTCGACCTCGCGGACCGCGGCGACGGTGCGGTGCTCGCCGGGGTCGAGCTTGCCCTTGGGGAAGGACCAGTCGTCGTAGCGGGCGCGGTGCACCAGCAGCACCTGTCGCTGGGGGCGGAAGACCACGACGCCGGCCGAGAACACCTCGTGAGGCTGCACCATGCCTCAAGTGTGGGCCCGCAGCGGTCGGACGGGGTCGCTAGGGTCACCCCGTGCGCAGGCGACGGGTCGTGGTCGGGGTCGCCGCCGTGCTGGTGGTGGCGCTGCTCGCGGTCGCCGCCGTGGTCGGCGTGGGCTGGTGGCGCGACTCCCGGCGCACCGACCTGGCCCGGGCGCTGGACCTCGCCGCGCCGGCCGAGCGCTACTCCTTCACCGACTGGGCCGGCGTACGCCGCGCGCTCGACGTCCCCGACGACGCGGGCACCGACGCGCGGACGCTGCGCCGGATGCTCGACGACGGCTACGACGCCGACCTGACCTCCGCCTCCGCGCTCGAGGGGTCCGCGGAGCTGCTGCGGGCGCGCTACGGCTGGTCGCCCGCGGACCTGGACTGGGAGCTGCTCGCGCAGGCCGAGGACGGGGTCCTGGTGGTCGCCGCGCTCGGCGAGGACACCGACGTCGACGACCTGGCCGACCGGCTCGCCGGGCTCGGCTACGAGCGCCCGGGCGAGGACGACGGCGTGTGGCGCGGCGGCGAGGAGCTGGTCGCCCGGATCTCCGCGCAGAGCGGCCTGACCGGAAGCCCGGTGCTCCAGTACGTCGCGCTCGACGCCGACGCCGGGGTGGTCCGCACCAGCGACAGCGCGGCGTACCTCGAGGCGGTGCTGGCCGGCGACCTCGGCGCCCCCGAGGAGGTCGACGACGTCGTCGGCGCGGCCGGCGACGCGCTCTCCGCGGCCGTCTACACCGGGCGCCACGCCTGCACCGCGCTGGCGATGAGCCAGGCCGACGAGATCGACCAGGCCAGCGCCGAGCAGCTGGTGGAGCAGGCCGGCGGGGTCAGCCCGGTGCGGGCCTACGCGATGGCGGTGCGCCCCGCGCGCGACCTGGTGGTGGCGATGTCCTTCGAGGACGGCGAGCGCGCCCGCCGCAACGCCGACGCCCGCGCGGTGCTCGCGGCCGGCCCCGCGCCCGGCCAGGGCGGCGCGTTCACCGACCGCTTCGAGCTCGGCGACGTGAGCGCCGACGACGGCCTGGTCCGCCTCGACCTCGACCCGGTCGACGGCGCCTCGGTCTTCTCCGACCTCAGCACCGGCCCCGTCCTCTTCGCCACCTGCTGAAGACGGGCGGTCCGGGCGCGGTCCGGATAGTCCGCCACACCACTGTCGAGAAATCGCCGTTCGACGACAGTGGTGTGGCGGACTATCACCCCGAGGGGGCGAGCACACCCACCTAGCGGAAGCCGCGCAGCCGCAGGCTGTTGGAGACCACGAACACCGAGGAGAGCGCCATCGCGGCGCCGGCGAGCATCGGGTTGAGCAGGCCTGCGGCGGCCAGGGGCAGGGCGGCGACGTTGTAGCCGAACGCCCAGAACAGGTTGCCCCGGATGGTCCCCAGCGTGCGCCGGGCCAGGCGTACCGCGTCGGCCGCGACCCGCAGGTCGCCGCGCACCAGGGTCAGGTCGCTGGCCTCGATCGCGATGTCGGTGCCGGTGCCCATGGCGATGCCGAGGTCGGCCTGGGCCAGCGCGGCGGCGTCGTTGACGCCGTCGCCGACCATCGCCACGACCCGGCCCTCGTCCTGGAGCCGGCGCACGACGTCGGCCTTGTCGGCCGGCAGCACGTCGGCGATCACCTCCTCGATCCCGACGGCGGCGGCCACGGTGCGGGCGCTGAGCTCGTTGTCGCCGGTCAGCAGGATCGGGTGCAGGCCCAGGCGGCGCAGGTCGGCGACCGCCTCGGCGGAGGTGTCCTTGACGGTGTCGGAGACGACCAGCACCCCGCGGGCGCGGCCCTCCCACCCGATGACCACCGGGGTGTGGCCGGCGGCGCGCGCGTCGCCCAGGGCGGCGGCCAGCGCGTCGGGCACGGCGAGCCCGCGCTCGGCGAGCAGTGCCGGGCGCCCGACGACGACCTCGCGGCCCTCGACGATGCCGCTCACCCCGAGCCCGGGCACGTTGGCGAAGCCCTCGACCTCGGGCAGCGGCCCCTCGGCCCCGGCGACCACCGCGCGGGCGATCGGGTGCTCGGAGCCGGCCTCCAGCGCGGCGGCGCTACGGCGTACCTCGTCCTCCCCGGCGCCGTCGGCGATCACCTCGACCAGCGACATGACGCCGGTGGTGACGGTGCCGGTCTTGTCGAGCACGACCGTGTCGACCTGGCGGGTGGACTCCAGCACCTCGGGGCCACGGATCAGGATGCCGAGCTGCGCGCCGCGACCGGTGCCGACCAGCAGCGCGGTCGGCGTGGCCAGCCCGAGCGCGCAGGGGCAGGCGATGATCAGCACCGAGACGGCGGCGGTGAACGCCGCGGAGGTCTCTACGCCGGTGCCGAGCCAGAAGCCCAGGGTGGCGACGGCCAGCGCGATCACCACCGGCACGAAGACCCCGGAGACCCGGTCGGCCAGCCGCTGGACCGAGGCTTTGCCGGCCTGGGCCTCCTCGACCAGCCGGGCCATCTGGGCCAGCTGGGTGTCCGCGCCGACGCGGGTGGCGCGCACCACCAGGCGCCCGCCGACGTTGACGCACCCGCCGACGACGTCGTCGCCGGGACCGACCTCGACCGGCACCGGCTCGCCGGTGAGCATCGAGGCGTCGACGGCCGAGGTGCCGGACTCCACGACCCCGTCGGTCGCCAGCTTCTCGCCGGGGCGTACGACGAACCGGGTGCCGACGCTCAGCTCCGCGGCCGGCACCCGCACCTCGGTCTCCGCGCCCGGGGCTCCGCGGAGCACCGCGACGTCCTTGGCGCCGAGGTCGAGCAGGGCCCGCAGCGCGGCGCCCGCGCGGCGCTTGGACCGCTTCTCGAACCAGCGCCCGGCGAGCAGGAAGGTGGTCACCCCGGTGGCGGCCTCGAGGTAGATGTTGCCCATCCCGTCGGTGCGCTCGACGGTGATCCGGAACGGGTGGGTCATGCCGATCTCGCCGGCACTCCCCCACAGCAGCGCGACCACCGACCAGCCGAAGGCGGCGATCACGCCGACCGAGACCAGGGTGTCCATCGTGGTGGCGCCGTGGCGCAGGTTGGTCCAGGCCGCGCGGTGGAAGGGCCACGCGCCCCACACCGCGACCGGCGCGGCGAGGGTCAGCGAGACCCACTGCCAGCCGTCGAACTGCCAGGCCGGCACCATCGCCATCGCGACGACCGGCACCGTCAGCAGCGCCGAGACCACGAGGCGCTGGCGCAGCGCGGCCAGCTCGCGGTCGGCCGGGTCCTCGCCCGCGCCCTCCTCGGCGGCGGGCTCGACCTGCGGCACGGTCGCGGAGTAGCCGGCGGCCTCGACGGTCGAGAGCAGCACGTCGGTGCCGACCGAGGCAGGGTGCGTGACCTTGGCCTTCTCGGTGGCGTAGTTGACCGTCGCGGTGACCCCGTCGAGCTTGTTGAGCTTGCGCTCGATCCGGTTCGCGCACGAGGCGCAGGTCATGCCGGTGATCGCCAGCTCGGTGTCCGTGGGCGCGGCTCCCGGCTCAGTGGCCGTGGTCGGACTGGTGATCCGGCCCGTCGTGGGGCTGCTGGGACCCATCGGGTCCTCCCTCCTCGCCGACGGTCACGGTGAGGACCGCGGTGCGTACGACGTCGGCGTGCTTGAAGTCCAGGAAGAGGCGGTAGCGGCCCGCGCTCGGGAAGGTCGTGTGGAAGGTGATGTCCGGCCCGGCGGCGCCGGCGCCGTCCTTGGCAGGGTGCGCGTGCAGGTAGCCCAGGTCGCCGTCGCGCAGCACCACCAGGTGCCCGTGCGCGCCGAGGTAGGGCTGCAGGTCGCGCACCGGCTCGCCGTCGCGGGACACGGTGAGCTCGAGCGGGGTCTCGGCCCCGACCTCGGGCGTCCCGTGCAGGGTCACCTCGTAGCCGTCGACCTCGGCGGTGCGCGCGTCCGGGCCGAGCCGCTCGGGCTCGTCGGCGCCGCCGACCAGCAGGTCCGCGCCGAGCACCAGCGGGTCGCCCCCGGCCGGGGTGAAGTCGGCGAGCACCCGCCAGGCGCCGGCGCTCAGGTCCACCGGCACCGTCCAGGTGCCGTCGGCGCGCAGCCGGGGGTGGACGTGCTGGAAGCCGGTCAGGTCGCGCCGCACCACGATCAGGTGCAGGTCGCGCTCGTGCGCCTCGTCGTACGCCGTCACCGGCTCGCCGTCGGCGTCGCTCACCGTGAAGGCGAGCCGCTGGCGACCGGACCGGGTGACCGGGTCGACGAGCTCCAGGGTGTGGCCGCCGGCGCTCACCGCGAGCCCGGCGACCTCGGCCTCGGCGCCGGCCTGCGACGAGCCGGCCCGGTCGTCCTTGGCTTCGTGGTCGTCGTGGCCGGCGGCGTCCACCGCATGGCCGTGCCCGTCGGGCTCCTCGGTCTCCCACGGCCCGACCGCCGTACCGACGCCCAGCGCCAGCGCGAACACCGCCGCGAGCGCGGCGACGAACGCGCCGATGCGGACCGGGGTGCTCATGTGAGCGCGTAGCCGGCTTCCTCGACCGCCGCGGCCACCGCGGCAGGGTCGAGGGGCGCGTCGCTGGTGACGACGACCGCGCCGGTCTCGTGGTGGGCCTCGACGGAGGTGACGCCGGGGATCTCGGAGATCTCCTCGCGCACGGAGGCCTCGCAGTGACCGCAGGTCATGCCGCTCACGGTCCAGGTGGTGGTCTCGCTCATCGGGTGCTCCTCGCTCAGGCTGGGTGTGGGGATCTCAGGACCGGACCAGGCGCCGGATCGCGGCGACCGCCTCGGTGACCTTCTCGCGCGCCTCGTCGTCGCCCTGGCGGGCCGCGTCGACGACGCAGTGGTTCAGGTGCTCCTCCAGCAGGCTCACGGAGACCGCCTGGAGCGCCTTCGTCATCGCGGCGACCTGGGTGAGGATGTCGATGCAGTACTGCTCCTCCTCGACCATCCGCTGGAGGCCGCGGGCCTGGCCCTCGATGCGGCGCAGCCGCTTGAGGTGGTCGTCCTTGTTCTGGATGTAGCCGTGCTGGTGGGCTCCGCCCTGCTCGGCAGGCAGTCCCGCGCCGTGATCCATGACCTGGTCCATGGCCTCAACATACCCCTACGGGGTAGGGGCTTCAAGGGCGCGCAGGCGGCCCAGCGGGCCGAAATGGGTGCAGGCCCCGTCGCTCCACAGGAGCGAGGGGGCCTGCGGCCGCGAGGAGCGGCTCAGTCGTTGCGGATCCCGAGGATGGTGTCGATCTGGGCGTCGCTGAGGTGGTCCTCGGACTCGCTCGCGGCGATGATCAGGTTGGTCGTGAGCTCGACCTCGCCGAGCAGGTCGGAGTCCTCGAGCGTGACGTCGAACTGATCGCGCACGAGTCCACCTCCTTCGGCATGGTCGGGATCATCGAGCGGGCGGTACTCCATCCGCTGCTCCTTCCCCGATCCGCGGCGCCACCAAACCGGCGACACCGATTGTGTTGCGTTCTCACCCATTCTTGTCAGGGTGCGCCCACAACGGACACGAGGCCCCACCCAAGAGGGTGGAGCCTCGTGCGCAAAGACCTGTCGAGACAGGTGCTGACCAGAGTCAGACCGGGCGGACGTTCTCCGCCTGGGGGCCCTTCGGGCCCTGGGTGACGTCGAACTCGACCTTCTGGTTCTCGTCGAGGGACTTGTAGCCCTGGGTCTGGATGGCCGAGTAGTGCACGAAGACGTCGTCGCCGCCGTCCTCCTGCGCGATGAAGCCGAAGCCCTTCTCAGCGTTGAACCACTTCACGGTGCCTTGAGCCATGGTGCTGGTACTCCTTGTCAGAACGAGAAGCCGTCACTTCGACGACTCCACACCAGATGCGGTGACACGTCGCTCCGACCCGTGGTGGACCACTAAGAAGAAACGCCGTTGGATCACAAACTCCGCGGGCGTCAGACCTGCTGGAACTTGCACCTGTTGCAGTCAGAACACTACCAAGAGAAGCGCGAATGCAAACCTCCCAGGGGCGAGGAGTTTGATCCGATCGTGAACATCGCGTGACGCGGTCGTGACGGCCCGCCCACGCGGGGGCTAGGGACGGCTCGGGAGCAGGCGGGCGACGACCGCGGCGAGCTCCTCGACCCCGACCGCGACGGCCTGCGCGAGCGCGACCAGGTCGCCCGACTCGGGCAGCCTCCCCTCGCGGGCAGCGGCCTCCAGCCCCGAGCAGCGCTCCGCGACGTCCCCGAGACCGAGGTTGCCCGAGGAGCCCCGCAGGGCATGTACCGCGGCGGCCACCGCCGTGGCGTCGCCGGCGTCGACGGCCTCCCGGGCGCCGACGAGCGCCCGCTCGGCGACCTGGTGGAACCGGTCGGCCATCCGGGTGACGAGCTCCGCAGGGATGCCGCTGTCCAGCAGCGACCCGAGCCGCTCGGCGACGCCGGTGGAGGCAGGTGGCGCGGCCGGCGCGATCTCGGCTGCGGCGGGGCCCGCCTCGGCAGTCTCCGGGCGCGCCGCCACCCACCGCTCCAGGGTCGCCTCGAGCGCCCCGACGTCCACCGGCTTGGCCAGGAAGTCGTCCATCCCCGCGGCCAGGCACCTGTCGCGCTCCTCCGCGACGGCCGCGGCCGTCATCGCCACGATCGGCAGCCGGCCGGCCCGCCCGGGCATCGCGCGGATGGCGCGGGTGGCGTCGTAGCCGTCCATCACCGGCATCTGGCAGTCCATCAGCACCGCGTCGTACAGCCCGGGGTCGGCGGCGACCGCGGCCACCGCGGCGGCGCCGTGCTCGACGATGCGGACCTCGTAGCCCAGCCGCCCCAGCAGCCCCTCGGCGACGAGCTGGTTGACCTCGTTGTCCTCGACCACGAGCACCCGGCCCCGGGCGCCGGCGGCGACGGGTGCGGGCGAGGAGCCCGCGGCGGGGCGGTCGCCGGCCCCCGCGCCCTGCTCGAGGCGCCCGCCCAGGCGGGCCAGCACGTCGAGCAGCCGGGTCGGCAGCACCGGCTTGCTCAGGTAGGCGTCGATGCCGGCCGCCCGCAGCCAGGCCTCCTCGCGCTCGGTGCCCGAGGAGAGCAGCACCAGCCGGACGCGCTCGTGGCGCGCCTCCTGGCGCACCATCCGGGCCACCTGCTCCCCGTCGGCCCCCGGCATCATGTAGTCCAGCAGCACCAGGTCGTACGGCGCGCCGCGCCCGGCGGCCGCGTCGAGCTCGACCAGCCCGGCGTACGCCGAGTCGACGGCGCGCACGCCGGCCTGCCAGGTCTGGAGCTGCTCGGTGAGGATGAACCGGTTGGTCTCGTTGTCGTCGACGACGAGCACCCGCAGGCCGGCGACGGCGCGCTCGCGGGCGGTGTCGCGCCCCGGGGAACGGCCCTGCGGCTGCTCGAAGCCGACCTCGAACCAGAAGGTGCTGCCCACCCCCGGCTCGCTCTCGACGCCGATCTCCCCACCCATCGCCGTGACGATCCGCTCCGAGATCGCCAGGCCGAGGCCGGTGCCGCCGTACTCACGGGTGGTGGAGCTGTCGGCCTGGGAGAAGGCCTCGAAGAGCCGCTCGCGCACCTCCGGGGTGATCCCGATGCCGGTGTCGCGGACCTCGACGCGGACGCACGGGCCGCTGGTGGCGCTGCCGGCGGTCCCGGTGGCGCGCACCACGACCTCCCCCGCGGCGGTGAACTTCACGGCGTTGGAGACGAGGTTGGTCACCACCTGGCCGAAGCGGACCTGGTCGCCGCGGACCAGCCCGGGGGTCTCCGCGGCGCTGGAGACCAGCAGCTCCAGGCCCTTCTCGGCGGCGCGCTCGGCCACCAGGGCGGCGCTCTGCTCGAGGACCGCGCGCGGGTCGAAGTCGAGCTCCTCGAGGTCGAGGCGGCCGGCCTCGATCTTGGACAGGTCGAGGATGTCGTTGACCAGCGACAGCAGGGTGCGCCCGGCCTGGTCGATGCCCTGGGCCAGGCGGCGCTGGTGGGTGGTCAGCTCGGTGCGCCCGAGCAGCTCGCTCAGCCCGATGACGCCGTTGAGCGGGGTGCGGATCTCGTGGCTCATCGTGGCCAGGAACTCCGACTTCGCCCGGGAGGCGCCGAGCGCCTCGTCGCGGGCGGCGGCGAGCTCGCGGGCGCTCAGCTCGCGCTCGGCGACGGCGGTGAAGGCCAGCAGGATCTCCTCGAAGATCGCGGCGTCGTAGGGCCGGGGCTCGGCCGCGGCGCGCATGTCGACCACGAGCACGCACGCCAGCCGCCCGCGGACCTCGACCGGGCCGGCGAGCAGCCGGGTGCCGGCGACGGTGGAGAGGACCCGGCGCTCGCGGGCGACCCGCTCGGCCAGCTCGCGGGCGACCCGGGCGCGCTCCTCGGTCTGCGGGACCCAGGTCACATCGACCCAGGTGAGGTCCTCCGGGCCGGCGGCGCCCTCGGGGGTGTCCGGCACCCCCACCAGGACCGCCGGCCACTGCGCGACCGGGCGCACCAGGTCGTTGGCGGCCAGCAGCGCCTCCAGCAGGGTGCGCGAGGTGTTCGCCAGCGGCGCGAGGACGCTGAGGAAGGCCGCGCCGTTCTCGTGCTCCTTGGACTCGGTGACGTCCTGGATCGTGCCACCCAGGCGCACCGGCGCGCCGTGGCGCTCCTCCAGGACCATGCTGCGCACCCGCAGCCACCGCGGCGGGCGGCCCGGCTGCGGCAGGCGGGCGTCGAACTGCGGGGCGACCCGGCCCTCCGCGGCGGCGTACAGGACGTCGGAGACGCGGGCGCGGTCCTCGGGGTCGAGCAGGTCCAGGAACACCTCGACGCCGGGCGTGAGGGCGGAGGGCTCCAGGCCCATCAGCCGGAACAGCTGGTCGGACCAGACCACCTCGCCGGTGGCCACCTCCCACTCCCAGCTGCCGACCTCGGCGACCCGCTGCGCCTCGAGCAGGCGCAGCTCGCGGCGGCGCACCTCCTCGTAGGTGCCGGCGGGGCGCGCCGGGGCGACGGTGAGCAGCCAGCCGCGGCGGACGCCGTCCTCGTCGAGCAGGGGTGCCGGGCGCAGCACGACCCGCACCGAGTCCCCGGGCTCGCCGGCCTTCCCGGGCTCCCCGGCGCCGCGCAGGGTGCAGGCCACCTCCTCGGGGACGTCCAGGCCGGCGGCGAGGTCGCCCAGCAGGGCCGTGAGCACCACGAGCCCGGCCTCGTCGCCGAGCCCCGCGGCCGGGTGTCCGACCAACGAGGAGGGCGCCCGCGACACCAGCTCGCCGAGCCGCTCGTCGGCGTACGCCGTGCGCCCGTCGTCGTCGACGACCCAGACGGCGTCCGGGAGCGAGTGGAGCACCCAGCTCTCGAACCTGTGCGGCAACGACGTCCCCATGCGACCGAATGCTGCCGTATGGGGGAACCCTGGGGTTACCGTCTTGCCAGCACGACCCTCGACGTCAGGAAACGACCGGAGGCCCCCCAGTGCAGCGACATGATCTCCTCGCCCGGCTCCACGAGCTGGTGCAGCCCCGCACCTACTTCGAGATCGGGGTGCGCAAGGGGCGCAGCCTGACCTTGTCGCGCGTCCCGAGCGTCGGCGTGGACCCGTTCTTCGTGCTCACCCACGAGCTGCACTGTGACGTGCACCTGGTGCGCACCACGAGCGACGAGTTCTTCGCCCGGCGCCACCCCTTCGCGCACTTCCCCGAGCAGGTGGTCGACCTGGCCTTCATCGACGGCATGCACCTGGCCGAGTTCGCGCTGCGCGACCTGATCAACACCGAGCGCCACTGCCACCCCGCCAGCGTGATCGTGATCGACGACATGCTGCCGCGCAGCGTCGTCGAGGCCGGGCGCGGCCGGGTCGGCAGCGCCGACGGCGGAGCCTGGGCCGGCGACGTCTACAAGATCATCGACGTGCTCCACGAGCACCGCCCCGACCTGGTGGTCGTCGAGCTCGACACCTTGCCCACCGGCACCGTGGTCGTGCTGCTGCCCGACCCGAGCGACACCTCCCTCGCCGCGGCGTACGACCACGTGGTGGGCGACCTGGTCACCCCCGACCCGCAGGACGTGCCCGAGCGGGTGCTGACCCGCAGCGGCGCGATGGACCCGGCCACCTTCGTGGCGCTGCCGATCTGGGGAGAGCTGCGCGCCGCCCGGCGCCACCGTCCCGCCGAGGCGAGGCGACGCGTCCGCGACGCCTGCGCGGCCAGCGGGCTCCTGCAGCCCCCCGCCCAGCTCTCGGGCCAGGCCCCCGCGGCGGTGGCCCGATGAGCGCCCGCGGGGCCCTCGAGGTCGACGAGCTCACCAGCTGGGCGCGTCGCCGCGACGACGGCATCGACGTCTCCGTGCGCCTGCCCGGCACCGCCCTGCCGCCCGGCCCGGTCCAGGTGCGCCTGGTCGCCGGCAACGCCCGGCGGCGCTGCGACGGCACCGCCCGCGCCGACGGCGACGCCACCGTGCTCGACTTCCGCGTCGAGCAGCTCCGCCTCGGTCCGGTGGCCTGGCAGATCTCGGTGCGCGGCGGCGAGCAGGACCGCTTCCAGCGGGTGCGTGCCCGGCTGCTCGCGGTCGGCACCCAGCCGGTCGCCCTGCTGCCGGGCCCTGCGCCGGCGACCGTCCACCCCGCACCGCGACCGCGCGACGCCCAGACCCGGCTGCACGAGGTCGTGGCGACCCTGCCGCCGCCGGTGCGCACCGGCCTGCGCCGGGCGCGCGACGTGGCCCGCAAGGGCGTGCGGACCGTCCAGGGCCTGCGGGAACGATCAACCGGTGGTGCTCGATGAGCGGCAGCTCGCGTCCGGAGGACGGACAACCCGGCGCCGCCGACCCTGTTGACGGCCCCGGCGCCGAGGCCCTCGACGGGGACCCGCTGATCGACCCGATCGCCCACCTGCTGCCGGCCGGCGAGCGCCGGGGCACGGTCGTGGTCACCGACGCCCAGCGCCGCGAGCGCGCCGAGCAGTGGCGGGTCCGCCTCGCCCCGTCGGACCGCACCGGCGTCCGGGTGCTCGAGGCCGAACCGGACACCACCGAGGAGGACCTCCGCACCGCGCTGGTCGCGGGCGGCTCCGACGACGTCATGGTCGTCGTGCTCGCCCCGTCCAGCGTCGTGCGGATCTTCGGCAGCCACCGCCAGCTGGTGCGCCAGATCTTCGCCCACGTCCGCCCGCACGGCGCCTTCCTGGTCGACGTCTCCGACGACCGCGCCGAGCACGGCCGGGAGGCGCGCCTGGAGCGGATGCTGCGCGCGGTCCGCGAGGCCATGGACGACACCACCCCGCTCGACGAGGAGGCGGGCACCCTCGACGTGGCCCGCGCGGCGCGCGAGCTGCACGACCTCGGCGACGTGGTCGTGATCCTCAAGCGCGGCAAGCACGCCTACGCCGTCGGCGAGGGGGTGCCGCTCTCGCTCATCACCGCGCGCGAGCCGGACACCACCGCCACGGTCCTGGCCACCCGGCCCGGCGGCGTGCTCGACGTCCGCATGCGCGAGTCGTCGTACGGACCGAGCCGGGCCGAGCCCTGGCCCGACGCCCTCCCCTACCCCCACGTCGACCTGCGCCGCTACGACGGCGGGCTGCTCAGCCTGGGCGGGATGCGGCTGTTCAGCGGCACCACGGTGCTGCCGGAGTCGTTCCGCTGGTCCCACCACCGCCCGCTCACCCACCCCCACCTGCACTCGGTCTCCCCGGGCTTCCTGCGGGTGCCGCGCCGCACCCACGCGGTCGCCCTCGAGGGCGAGCACTACTACGTCGACTGCGTCTTCGACGGCCACTTCGGCCACCTCACCACCGAGGTCGTGTGCCGGTTCTGGGGCTGGGACGAGGCGAAGCGGCAGATCCCCGACCTCAAGGCCCTGGTCCACGTGCGACCGAAGCCCGACGCCGGTCGGCTGGAACGGATGCTGCTGACGGCGTACGGCGTCGCGCCGGACGACATCGTGATCGCCGAGCAGCCGGTGCGCCTGCGCACCGTCGTCGGCGCCTCCCCGATGTGGCACAACCAGGACCCGCACCACGCGCACCCCGACATCGTCGACACCTGGCACCGCCTGACCGCCGGCCTGCTCGGTGACGCCTCCCCCGGGACCCACGAGCGCATCTTCGTCTCCCGCGGACCGGGCCTGGCCAACCGCCGTCCCTGCCGCAACCAGGCCGAGCTGGAGCGGTTCTTCGCCGACCGCGGCTTCCACGTCTTCTACCCCGAGGACCTGCCGATGCAGGAGCAGGTGGCGCTGTTCGCGGGCGCGCGGGTGGTCGCGGGGTTCGGCGGGTCGGCGATGTTCAACCTCATGCACTGCCAGCACCTGGGGTCCACGGTGGTGATCAGCCACAACGGCTACGTCGCCCGCAACGAGCACCTGTTCACCTCGCTGCTCGGCGCCGACATCCACTACTTCTGGCAGGAGCCCGAGGTGGAGCCACCCGAGCACGGCCGGACCCGGCAGTCCGACCGTTCCGGTTTCAGCTTCGACTTCGCCGGCCAGGGCGCCGACCTCGAGCGGGTGCTGGCCGAGGCCTGAGGGGCCTGGAGTGGGACTCGGTTCCTCCCGCCCCCGAACGAGATAGTCCGCCACACCTGTGTCGTTGATCCGGCGATCGACGACACCTGTGTGGCGGACTATCGCGTGCTCCGCGTGACGCCGCCGTAACCGGGGCGCCCGGGTGTTCACACGCGCGACATCGCGCAGGACCGCAGGTCACACACAACGTTCCTAGCGTCCTGATCGGCGCCGCGGACCTTCCCGCGCGCTCTCGGAAAGGAAGCTCATGTCGAACACTCCGGCCGTACGCCGCGTCCTCCGCGCGGCACCCGCAGCGGCCCTCGTCGGTGGCCTGCTCCCCGCGCTCGCCGCCGTCCCCGCGCAGGCCATCTCCACGGTCACCACCGACAACGGGACCGAGTGGACCGTCAACGACGCCCGCCGCCCCGGCCTGGACACCGGCAGCATCCGCAACATCTCCGGCTCGCGCGCCGAGGGCCTGGGCAGCCTCTTCGTCGAGGTCGTCGGCTCGGACGCCCGGATGAACGGGCAGATGATGCGAGGCTTCGGGCTGGTCGGCGACACCAAGCGGGGCTACGTCTCCACCCGCTCGGTGCGCCTGGGCGACGTGCTGGTGTCGCGGCGCCTCGACCTGGCGAGCGCCGACACCGCGTCGTACCTCGACAGCTTCACCAACACCTCCACCGAGCCGGTCACCGTGCGCGTCTCCTTCGGCGGCTCGCTGGGGTACGGCGTGCCCGGCGAGGTCGCGACCGCGGCCACCGTGGTCGCGACCGGGGACGGCGACGACGTGATCGAGGCCGGCGACAGCTTCGCCGTCGCCACCTCCCCCGACGTCGTGTCCGGCTCCCGCACCACCTCCTACCGCCCGACCGGCCTCGTGGTCGGCGACGACGGCGCGGACCGGGTCGGGGACCAGCAGAACTACCCCTTCACCGACGACTACCGCCCGACCGGATCGGCGTCCAACGACCCCGGCTTCGTGCACGAGCTGACCCTCGCCCCCGGCGAGACCCGCTCGCTGGCCCGGATGCTGCTCACCGGCGCGCCCGGCGACACCACCGCGATCGTCGAGCGCACCGCAGCGGTCGCCTCGGCCCCGGACCTGTCCTTCCTCTCCCTCGACGAGCTGTGCACGGTCGCGAACTGGCAGCTCGAGGGCGTCACCTTCGGCGGCGCCGCCTTCGACCCGGCCACCTGCGTCGGCGCCGACCCGCTCCAGCTGCCGGCAGCGCCCTACGAGCCCACCGTGCGCACGAGCGTCGCCTACGACGTCACCGGCAAGACCGTCGCGGACCTCGGCAAGGCGCTGCGCTCCGGCGAGGTCACCTCGGTGGAGCTGACCCAGGCCTACCTGGACCGGATCGCGGCGTACGACCAGACCCAGCTGGGCTTCAAGTCCTTCATCTCGGTGGCCGACGACGCCCTCGAGCAGGCCGCGCGGGCCGACGCGCGCCGCGCGGCGGGCGAGGACGGCGACCTGCTCGGCGTCCCGATCGCGGTCAAGGACCTCTACGACGTGGAGGGCCAGACCAACACCGGCGGCGTGATGTCGCTGAAGGACTGGCAGCCCGAGTCCGACGCCTGGCAGATCGCCAAGCTGCGCGAGGCCGGTGCGGTGTTCCTCGGCAAGACCAACCTCAGCGAGTTCGCCAACTCCGGGTCGTGGAGCGAGAGCGGCTTCATGCAGACCTGGAACGGGCTCTACCCCTCCAAGAGCTCCTTCGGCTCCAGCGGCGGCTCGGCCACCGCGGTCGCCGCCGAGCTGGCGCCGATCGCGCTCGGCACCCAGACGGGGGTCTCGCTCTATGCCCCGAGCACCGGCGCGAGCCTCACGACGTTCCGCGGCACCGACGGCCTGACCAGCACCGAGGGCGTCATGCCGCTCACCTGGGCCCAGGACTACGCCGGCGCGATGGGCCAGAGCGTCGAGGACGTCGCGTTCGTCCTCGACGCCACCGCGACCCGCACCACCGGCAACAACCCCGAGGACGTCCTCACCACCCGGGTCGACAACGAGCTGCGCCCGGAGAGCTTCAGCGACACCCTGGACGCCGGCGCGCTGCGCGGCAAGAGGATCGGCTACAACCCCGCGTCGTTCGTCTCCCAGCTGGTCGGCGACAACACCAACGGCGCCGAGGCGCTCGCCGCCGCGCGCGCCGTGCTGGAGGCCGCGGGCGCGGAGCTCGTCGAGGTCTCGGGCAACCCGACCAACCCGCCCGCGTCGATCAGCGGCAACGCCGGCGCCGAGGGCTGGGAGCGCTACATCGAGTCCGAGCCGGGCTTCCCGCTGCGCACGCCGGCGGAGGTCTGGGCCAACCTGGGCAACCTGCCCTACAACGTGTCCAACCGCAACGTGTCGGGCATGGACGAGGAGAACACCCAGCGCTTCCTCGAGCGTCGCGACGGCTACAAGACCAGCGCGGCCGCGTGGATGGACTCCTTCGGCGTCGACGCCGTCGTCTACCCCGGCTTCATCAGCGCGATCGGCAACAACGACGCCACCAGCGCCGCGCTCAGCTCCGACCGGGCCTCCGGCGTGCTGACCTCCAACGTCGGCCTCCCGACCGCGATCGTGCCGATCGGCGTGGACTCCGAGGGCTACTCCAACTCCCTGCAGATCATGGGCCGCGCCTGGTCCGACGCCGACGTGCTGGCGATGGGCTACGCCGCGGAGCAGGTCGCCGACGCCCGCCTGCGTACGTCGTACGCCCCGGCGCTGGAGCACACCGGCCCGGCCGACTCGGTCGTGTCGGTCCAGCTGCGGAAGACCTCGGTCGCGGCCGGCAGCGCCACCCGCGCCACGGTCACCGTCGAGAGCGCGGCCGCCGTCACCGGCACCGTCGCCCTCGAGGTCGACGGCCGCACCGTGAGGGCGTCCCTCGCCAAGGGCACCGCCACCGTCGCCCTGCCGAAGAACCTCTCGGTCGGCACCCACCTGGTCACGGCGCGCTACGCCGGCACCTCGCGGGCCGCCGCCGGCGAGGCCACCGCCACCCTCAAGGTCACCCCGGCCAAGGCCCGGCTCGCGGTCACCCGGAAGGCCAAGGGCGCGGTGAAGCCCGGCGCCCGCGCCCGTCTGGCGGTCGCGGTCACCACGGCTCCGAAGGCCACCGGCACCGTCACCGCCCGGATCGGCGGCAAGGTCGTCGCCGTCGCCGCGGTGAAGGCCAAGGGGAAGGCGACGCTCGTCCTCCCGGCCCTGCGCAAGACCACCACCGTCGTCGTCCGCTACTCCGGCAACGCCTCGGTCGACGCGGCGAGCAAGAAGGTGAAGGTCACCGTGCGCCGTTGAGGTCCTGAGCGGGCCCCGAACGCGACAGTCCGCCACACCTGTGTCGTTGATCCGGCGATCGACGACACCTGTGTGGCGGACTGTCCCGTGGAGGGGCCCTCACCGCGAACCCGCTGGACGAGGCCGGGGAGAACAGCTCCTGGGAGACGGGGGTGTGTCGGCGCATGGGGGGAGCCTCCGGGTCCGCGCGCCCGAGGGGGCGCGACGCCCCACGTCGGACGCCTCACCCGGACCGGTGTCATCGGCCATGTGGCGGATGACGAACCCGCCCGCCCATCGGTCGAATCCCCCGTTGGTCGAGCCCGTCGAGACCCGCTGGACCAGACGGCATGGCGGGGACCGGGATCCTTCGCTTGAATCAGGCGCACCATGCTGCGCACCGGGACCGCCGTCCTCTGCCTCGTCGCATCCCTCGCGTTCAGCGGGTGCAGCGAGCCGGTCGCCACGCCCGTCGCCCGGGAGGGCGACCCGGAGCGCTCCGGCTCCTCCCAGCCCCGCACCTCCGACGCCGTGTCGGTGGCCGACGAGCCGAAGGGCCTCGCCCTGCGCTCGGTGCTCGTGCACGGCGCTGGGGTGTCGCAGCCGGCCGGGCGGGCCACGTCCGCACCCGGGTTCCCCGGCCACGCCCGCCGCCTGGCCAGCGAGTTCCGCTCCGTCTGGGTCGCCTCCGGGGTCCCCGGCGCGGTGCCGGGCCACGACTTCTTCGTCACCGTCACCGGGGAGCCCTCCGCCGAGCTGCTCGACCGGGTCTCGCGCCTCCCGACGGACGTCGAGGTCCTGTCCGGCGACCTGCTCACCGCTCGCGAGTACGCCGCGCTGTCCCGCCACGTCGTCGCCTGGCTGCGGGAGGCCGGTGTCGCGGACGACGTCTTCGTCGGGGCGTCCGCCCTCGGGGACGCGCTGGCGGTCCACGTCCCGGCGGACGTCCCGGGGGGCCTGACCGGCCTGGAGCCGGTCGCCGAGGCGCTCACCGCGATCGCCGCCGACCTCGACGCACACGCCGCGGGGTCCCGCTCCCGGCTCGCGGCGCTGCGGGCCGCCGTACCGATCCGCCTCTACGCGCGCTCCGCCGAGGGCGACGTGGTCGCGCTGGGCGGGGTCCCGGCCGGCCCCCTGCCCTAGCCGCTCCAGCTCGCAGCGCCGAGACCGCCCTCGTTTCGATCCCGCGATCACCCGCAACAACCCGTGCGGACGACGGCGACGAACAGAGGATGTGCCCACCGCGGGCCCGCACCCGCGGCGTCGCGAGGCGCGCGAACCCCGTGCGCTCGTGATGCGACCCGATATGAGCACTGAGAGCAAAGGCTCGTACTCATGATGTTCTCGCGTTGGTTCCGGCGGGCGGCACCGCACCCGTCGCCGCAGCAGCCCGGCGTGCGCGCCGAGGTGGGCACGGTCGGCCTGCTGACCGCGTCGCTGAGCTGCGGGCAGTGCCACACCCGGCTGCGCGTGGACGTCACCACCGAGACGGTCCGCCACGAGGTGGACCGCACGACCCGCCCGCTGCGGGTCACCGACGGCCCCCGCTCCTGGCTGCTGGAGTGGCGCTGCCCCGCCTGCGAGGTCCCCAGCCACGCCACCTTGCCAATGGTGAGCTCGCGCCGGGACCGTTGACCCGGGGCCCTGACCGCACTGCTGGCGGGATGTCTCTGGCCCATCTGGGCCATTGACCGCGCAACCGACCGGCTGCTTGGTTGTTCCCACCCCCCTGGACACCTCGCTCGCCACCCTCGCTCCCTCACCGAAGCCCTCCGACCGGGCCTCGACGGCGTTCGCGAAGCGTCCCTTCGTGAAGGAGTGGCATGTCTCAACCCACCCGACGGCGCCGCTGGAAGGCGCGCGGACCCGCGCTGATCTTCTCGGCCGCGCTGGTCACGTCCATGTTGGCCATCGCCGAGAGCCCCACCGTCACCGCCGCACCGGCCGCCCCCGACCTCGTCCTGGAGCGCCAGGCCGACGAGGAGCCCATGGTGGTCGAGGTGCTTCTCGCCGACACCGCCGAGATGGACCGCCTGGTCGCGACCGGCGTCGATCTCGAGCACGGCGTCCAGCAGACCGACGACGGCCTCACCGTCCGCGTGGTCGTCACCGACAGCGAGATCGAGGCGCTGACCCGCGCCGGCTACACGTTCGGCGAGACGCTGTTCTCGCAGGCCGACTCCGCCCGGGCGTTCGCCGAGCGGCAGGGCGCCATCGCCGCGACCAAGGCGGAGAACCGTGCCGGCGTCCGGGGCAAGAGCCTCGCCGAGCGCGCGCTCCCCGGCTCGACCCCTCCCGACGCCTCCGACATCGAGATCATCCGCGCCGACTACTACACCGCCTTCGGCGTCGGCACGCTCTCCGTCGAGGCCAAGTGGGACTTCGGCCAGGACCTCCCCACCACGCTGACCGTCGAGCGCGACAGCGGCCCCGGCACCCCGATGGGCTCCGGCGGCACCCAGACGATCAGCCGCTTCGTCGACGCGGGCGTGTACATGTACCACCTCGGCGCCTCGCCGGTGCACGTCGACGTGCGCGGCGAGCCGGTGCGCCCCGACCGGATCCGGATCACCAGCCCCAGCGGCGACGTGACGATCGTGGAGGTCAACGACTGGCTGCGGACCGGCTCGGAGAAGGACCCGTTCAAGGGGCCGGGCTACCAGCAGGACTACATGTCGAAGTACCTCGTGCCGACCGAGCTCTACGACCGCCTCAAGCAGCTCGGGAAGGACTTCCCGGACCTCGCGGAGGTCGTCGAGCTCCCGAACAAGTCCGCGGGCTACCGGCGCAAGGCGCAGGCCCTGCTCGAGGACACCAACAAGATCACCGCGACGATCGACGGCCGCCAGGTCCAGATCCCGTACGCCGTGGCGTCGAGCGGCGCCTGGGCGTCGCTGCTGCCCACCGCGGAGACCACGGCGGCACCCGTCGTACTGCGTCGGGTGACGTCCGCGGCGAACGCGGCCTGGCCGGCCGCCACGCCGACCATGGGCTGCGGCCCGATCACCGGCCTGCCCGCCGGCGCGATCGCGGTCATCGACCGCGGTGAGTGCTCGCTGGCCGACAAGGTCCTCAACGCCCAGAACGCCGGCGCGGTCGCCGTCGCCCTGGTCAACGCCACCACCGGTCTGGCGTCCGCGCCGAGCGGCAGTGCCACCCCGACGAGCGGCGAGACCATCACGATCCCGACCGTCGGCATCTCGCTGATGGACGCGACCCGCATCCGCAACGGCGGCAACGCCGTGACCGGCCAGCTCGTCCCGGCCGAGGCCGTGCCTGACGCCTCGCGGGTCGGCATCGAGTCGCTCGCCTGGGGCCACGAGGGCGGCAACGCCCTCAGCGCGCAGATCGTCGACCCGGGCACGCCCGACGCGGCGCTCGACGTCACCGTGAGCGACAACCGGATCACCATCAGCGTGGCCACCGACGCGAGCGGCGCGATCACCACCACGGCCATCGACGTGGTCAACGCGATCGCGGCCGACCCCGAGGCCTCGACCCTGGTCGACGCCTACCCGTACCGCACCGAGGCCGGCACCGGCGTCGTCCGGGCGACCCCGGTGATCGAGCTGAGCGACAACCTCAACGCGCCGGCGTGGGTCTCCCGTGACCCGCACCCGGTCTACGCGCTCAAGATCGGCAAGACCCGGGACGGCTCGAAGCCCGGGGTCATGGCCTACGCCCAGGAGCACGCCCGCGAGTGGGTGCCGCCCCTGGTCACCGTGGAGGTCGCCGAGCGGCTGCTGCGCAACTACGCCACCCACGCCCCGACCCGGGACCTGGTCGACAACCTGGAGATCTGGATCGCCCCGTCGATCAACCCCGACGGCGGGCACTACTCGTTCTTCGACTTCGCCTCGCAGCGCAAGAACCTGACGCGGTACTGCCCCGAGGGCGAGAGCTACGACGTCGGTTCCCGCAACAACTGGGGCGTGGACCTGAACCGCAACTACACCGAGTACAGCGCCTTCGACGGCTACTCCGGTGCCTCCACGACCAACTGCACCAGCGGCACCTTCGCCGGTCCCGCGGAGCTCTCCGAGCCCGAGGCGCAGAACGTCGACTGGATGATGGCGAAGCCGAACATGCGGTACTCGATGAACATGCACTCCTCGGGTGACTACTTCATGTGGGCCCCCGGTGCGTACAAGGCCGAGGGTCGCGTCACCTCCCCGCGGCCGACCGTCGGCGAGGAGGCCTACTTCTGGCAGGCCTCCGAGCGGATCCTGACCGCGATCAAGCGGCACCGCGGCATGAGCGTCACCCCGGCCCGCACCGGGCCGATCGTCGACGTGCTGTACTCCGCGGCCGGCAACTCCGGCGACCTCGGCTGGTACAAGTACGGCCTCTACGGCTGGAGCTTCGAGGTGGGCCGGACCTTCCAGCCCCCGTTCGAGGCGCTCACGCCCACCGGCCCCGGCGCCCACGACGAGACGATGGAGTACGCCAACGGCATCGTCGAGCTGCTCCGGGTCGCCCGCGACCAGGACCTCGACGTGACCGGCCCGACCTCGACGCTGCAGTTCGTCGAGACCTCGGACCCGGCCCAGGTCGAGTTCGTCTTCGAGACCGACGAGGCGGCGGAGATCTACTACACGACCGACGGCTCGGCACCCACCGAGGCCAACGCCACCCGGTGGGAGTCCGGCGGTGCCCGCGAGGGCGGCGAGCGGGTCCGCGTCCCGGTCGGCACGCCGATCTACTGGTACGCCGTGGACTCGGCCGGCAACGTCGAGTCGGACTACGACCCGGCCGACGCCTCCGACCAGCGCTACCGCAAGTGGATCGCGGACCCGGAGTGGGAGCCGGCGCAGGCCGAGGCGAGCGTCGAGCTGTCGATGGCGCCCACCACGGTCAAGCAGGGCCAGACGTCCACGGCCACCGTCTCGGTGACGGCGACCAACGACTTCGACCTCGCCCCGTCCGGCAGCGTGACGCTCAAGGCCGGCGCCGAGACCATCGGCACCCTCACCCTGGGCGCCGACGGCACGGCCAGCGGCCCGGTCGGGCCGTTCCCCACCGCCGGGTCGGTGTCGGTCACCGCGTCGTACACCGGTGACGACCTGACCGCCGCCGCCACCTCGGCGCCGGTCACGGTGCGGGTGACCCCCGCGGCCGTGGTGAAGGTCGCCTCGAGCACGAAGGTGCAGAAGGTAGCCCCGGCCCGGATCACCCCGGCCACCCGCGCCCGGCTGACGGTCAAGGTCTCCGCCTCCGCGAGCGTGACCGGCAAGGTCGTGGTCCGCTCCGGTGGCAAGGTCGTGGCCCGCGGGACGACCAACGCGAAGGGTCGAGTGGTGCTGACGCTGGCACGGCTCGGCAAGCCCGGCCAGAAGACCCTCGTGGTCCGCTACGCCGGCAACGCGTTGGTGAAGGCGTCCAACACCCGCAAGGTGGTCCGCGTGGTGCGCTGACGCACGACCCAGCACGACCCAGCACGACCGGCGGGGCCGGCAGCACCTCAGGGTGCTGCCGGCCCCGTCGGCGTACGGCGCGGGCGTGGGACGGTGGAGCGGATCGGCGGAGTGGGACGAACCCCCGCGGGCCGGGGCTGCGCGCCAGTAGGGTCCGGACGTCCGTCGTCGGCGCCGGGAACCGCGCCGCGAACCCCCGCGCGTCCGGAGTGCCGATGTCAGGATCGATCGGGCCGCTCACCGCGGCCGACGAGCAGTTCACCCACCAGATCGTGGACACCTTCGCGACGGTGTCCCACACCGACCTCGCCTGGGCCGAGAAGGTCTGCCTGATGGCGGCCGCGAAGGACGGCTCGGTGCAGATCGGGCTCGGGTTCGGCAAGTACGTCAACCGCAACGTCGTCGACGGCTACGCCGGGGTGGCGCGCGGCGTCGAGCAGTGGACCGTGCGGGCCAGCCGGTCGCTGTCCTCCGCGCCGGACTCCGTGGACGTCGGCCCGATCCGCTACGAGGTCCTGGAGCCGCTGAAGCGGGTCCGGGTGCGGCTGGAGGCCAACGAGGAGCAGCCGGTCGCCTACGACCTGGTCCTCGCGGGCACCGTCCCCTGCGTCACCGAGCAGCGCGAGGACCGCCGCGACCCGACCGGTTCCCGTCGTACCGCCGACCAGATCCGCTACCACCAGATCGGCGTGGTCGCCGAGGGCTGGGTCGAGATCGAGGGGGTGCGCACCGTCGTGGAGCCGGGCGAGTGGGTGATGACCCGCGACCACTCGTGGGGCATCCGACCCAGCGTCGGCGACGACCCGCGCGACCTGCCCACCGGCGCCAACGACCTCAGCACCGGCAGCGTGCTGGCGGTGTGGAACCCGATCCACCTCGAGCACCCCGACGGCCACACCTACGGCTTCCACCAGTACCTGCTCGACCTCTCCGCGCCCGGGTTCCGCCAGGTGCGCGCGCAGGGCGGCTTCGAGCACGCGGACGGCCGGCGCGAGCTGCTGGTCGGCATCGACCCGGAGATCCGCTTCGACCCCGACAACCTGCGCTTCCTCGGCGGCACGTTCCACCTGACGATGGCCGACGGGAGCGTCCGCGACCTGGTGGCCGAGCCGATCTCGGACACCGGCTTCCACCTCGGCGCGGGGTTCTACCACCGCCCGAACGGCGACCGGAACGGCTCGTGGCGCGGGGAGTACTGGCAGGACGGCAACCACTACGCCGACACCTCGCGCCGCGAGGTGGTCGAGGAGATCAACCAGTTCCGTGACTGCATGATCCGCGTGCACGACACCCACACCGGCGCCACCGGCTGGGGCAACCTGCAGACGTTCGTCAGCGGCGCCTGGCCGGCGCTCGGTCTCGACGAGGCGCCGGGGCTGCCCTGACCGGGGTTCCGTCCCGGCCGTCCGGGTCAGTGGGCGTCGACGACGTCCGCCTCGTGCTCGGGCGCGGCGGACCAGTGGGGCACCCCGCACATGTCCAGCACCACGTGGGCAAAGGATCCCTCGGGGGCAACGAGCGTGACGGGGAGCCCCTCCTCACGGCGTACGGCGGCGACGAGGGCACCGACCCCCACGCTGGCCAGGTGGGTGACAGCGGCGAGGTCGACGACGAGCGGACCGGCGTGCGACTCGAGTGCCTCGCACAAGGCGTCCACCGACAGCTCGTCGATGTCACCGGAGAGCACGAGGCCACGGTCGGGGATGTAGCGGGAACGGAACGGGGTGATGGCCATGAGGGTCCTGAGCACAGTCGACACCCGGCCCTTCTGCTAAAGCCGGCGCGAAACAGCACCAAGCATCCCCCGCGACCGGCCTCCCGAAACCACCCCACGGTCCTCAGGCGGCGGCGTACCGCGCGTTGGTGTCCTGGACGATCTCGTCGGCGAGGACACGCAGCTTGATGTTCCTGGTCGAGGAGGTCCGGGCGAGGAAGTCGAAGGCCCGCTCCTGGTCCAGGCGGTAGCGCTCGGAGAGGATGCCGAGGGCCTGGCCGATGACCTTGCGCGAGGCCAGCGCCTGCTGGAGGTCGTGCTCGCGGCGGGCACGGGCCAACGCGGTCGCGGCGTGGGAGGCGAAGAGCTCGGCGAGCTGGACGGACTCGGAGTCGATGGTCTCGCTGCTGGTGGAGTACAGGTTGAGGGCACCCAGAGTGTCCTCCTCGGTGTAGAGGCGCAGGCACATCTGGGCGCGCAGGCCGGCTCCGACCGCGTGCGTGACGTAGTGCGGCCAGCGCTGGTCGTGGCGCAGGTGCTCGACCAGCACGACCGGGTCCTGCCTGATCACGTGCGCGCCCGGGCCGTCGCCGACCCGGTGCTGGAGCTCGTCGAGCTCCCACACGAACCGGTCGGTGCCGGCCAGCGTCTCCACCCTGCCGTCGCGGTGGGCGATCGAGACGCCGACGTGGTCGAAGACGGGGAGCGCCTGGAGCGTCGACCGTACGACGACGTCGAGGGTCTCATCGAAGGAGCGCGGCTTGTGCAGCTCGCGAGCCGTGGCGGTGAGTGCGGCGGCGGTCTGGAGGGACGACGAATTCATGCGGGTCTCCGTTGCTCGACAGGCGAAGCGTTCACGAGAGACACGACACGTCTGACGGCGCGAACCCTCGTGGTCCGCGCGTCGTCTCCTCAGTGTACGCCTGACCTGCGCAAACGGTGCTTCTCGGAGGCTCCGGGGGCCCCGGGGGCTCCGGGAGGTCCCGAGACGGACGGGTCGTGCTCGACCTCGGTGAGTGCGCGGCGCTCGACCGGCCCGAAGTCGGCGAGGAGGTTCTCCCCAGATAGCAGATCGGTCCTTCCGAATCAAATCGAACTGGAGTACGATTGGACTGGAAGCCACTTCAGAACCGCTTGGTCCCGGGAGGCGTCGATGACCGGAACGGTCCATCCCTACGTCGCTGGTGTCGAGCGCCTGGGCGATGACCTCGACGAGCTGGCCGGCCTCGACCCGACCTTTCTCCCCCTCGCCGACAAGCGGCGGGCGCTGGTGCTGATGGCGCGGGTGTCCTCGCGTGCGCAGGCGCTCCAGGCACGCGTGATCGCCTGCGCCGACGACGTCGCCGACGCCGAGGGACACCGCGACGTCGCGGCCTGGGTCGCCCACCGCACCCACACCACCCACACCACCGCCCGACGCGCACAACGCCTCGGCACCGCCTGCGACCAGCGCTGGCACCACCTCGGGACCGCGCTCGCCGACGGACGCCTCAGCCTCGACCAGGGACACGTCATCGTCACCGCCCTCGACGACCTGCTCTGCGCACGCGACCTGATCGAGATCCCCGCCGAGGAGTGGGCAGAGGTCCTCACCCGCGCCGAGACCCACCTCGTCGAGCAGGCCACCGACTTCGGCCCCCGCGCCCTGCAACGCCTCGGCGAACGACTCCTCGAGACCATCGCACCCGAATGGGCCGAGGAGCTCGAACGCCGCCAGCTCGAGGCCGCCGAACGCGCCGCCCGACGGCGTACGACGCTCAAGGTGCACCACCTCGGCGACGGCACCGCACTCATCCGCGCCCGCGTCCCCGAGAGCGTCGCGTTGCGACTGACCACGATGCTGGAGGCGTTCACCAACCCCCGCAAGGAGACCGGCGAGGCCGTGGCCGCGGAGGCGGACGGGCGCCGGGTGCCCTACGAACGACGCCTCGGCGAGGCCTTCTGCGCGCTGATGGAGGCCCTCGACCCGGCGAGGCTGCCGCTGCACGGCGGCGATGCCACGACGCTGGTCATCACCATGGACCTCGCCACCCTCACCGCCGGCCTCGGCACCGCGACGCTGGCGGACGGCTCCCGCATCACCGCCGGCGAGGCCCGGCGACTGGCCTGCACCGCAGGCCTCGTGCCCGCCGTGCTGGGCACCCGCTCGGTCCCGCTCGACCTCGGCCACGCCACGAGGCTGTTCAGCCCCGGCCAGCGCAAGGCGCTCGCGATCCGCGACCGGGAGTGCCGCGCGGACGGCTGCTCGATCCCCGCCACCTGGTGCGAGGCACATCATCTGAAGCCGTGGTCAGCGGGCGGGAGGACCGACCTCGCGAACGCCCTCCTCCTCTGCTCCCACCACCACCATCTGATCCACGACGACCGCTACCTCCACCAACGCATGCCGAACGGCGACCTCCGCTTCGCCAGACGGACGTGAGGGACAGGGCATTCGGACCCTCCCCGCCGGGGGACTCGGGGGCAACACTGGATGCATGCGCGAGAGAAGTGGGCGCCGGCCACGCTGGGTCTACGGTCAGGGCTCCGACCCCGACTACAGCTCGAGCCTGGCCAACGAGCGGACCTTCCTGACCTGGGTACGCACCGCCCTGGCGCTGCTGGGTGCGGGGGTCGCCCTCGACGTCGTGAAGCTCTCGATCCCCTCTCGCCTGCAGGACGCCATCGCGCTGGCGCTGGTCGGCCTCGCACTCGTCACCGCCCTCATGGCGTGGGCGCGTTGGGGATTGGTCGAGCGCGCGATGCGCCGACGCGCCTCGCTCCCGCCGCCCGTGTTCGGAATCATGTTCGTGATGGTGGTGGTCGGGATCGCTGCCGTCCTGATCGCCTCGTGGCTGTGAGGGCAGCGCCATGCCCACCGCGCCGTCGAGCTCGCCGCAGTCGGACGACGACGGGGTCAGTGTCGGCGGACCGCTCTCGGTCGACGACCGGACGACCCTGTCCTGGGAGCGCACGGCGATGGCACTGGTCGTCGTCGCCGCCGGGACCGCCCGGCACACCTGGTCCGAGCTGGGGGCGGCGGCGCTGGTGCCGCTGGTCCCCATGATGCTGCTCTCGTTCTGGGTGCTGGCTGAGGGCTGGCGCCGCTACGACGACGACCTCTACTTCCGCGTCTACCGCGCCATCGGCGGCCCCACCTTCCTGCTCGCTGCGACCACCGCTCTCACGGCCGCCGTCGAGGCGTCCCACCTGTTCACCTGACGCTCGCTCCTCCCCCGCGCAGGACCACGGAGAGAGGCAAGAAGCCGGGTCCTTTGGCCGGGTACGCCGGGACGCCGCGTGCCTACCGTGGTGAGCGATGGACGAGTCACACGCCCCCGCACGCTCGGTGGGCACTCTCGGGTTGACCTTCGTCGCAGTCGGTGGCGTGGTCGGCTCCGGTGTGCTGTTCGCCCCGCTGTTCGCCGCCCAGCAGGCGGGTCCCGCGGCGATCCTCGCGTGGCCGATCGCAGGCCTGATGCTCGTCACCGTCGCCCTGGTCTTCGCCGAGGTCTCCGCGATGCTGCCGGTCGTGGGCGGTCTCGGGCTGCTCCCCACCTTCAGCCACGGGCAGGGCGTCGGGGTGGCGACCGGCTGGGTGGCGTGGGTCGGCTACGTGACGGCCGCACCGATCGAGACGCAGGCGATGCTCGAGTACGTCAGCAACGACGCGTCGTTCGGCTGGCTCTTCGTCGCCAGCACGTCCTCGAACGGGCAGAGCGCGCTGAGCCTGCCGGGGATCGCGGCCGCCGCGGTGGTGCTCGCCCTCTTCACGGCGCTCAACGCGTTCGGGGTGGCCATCTTCACCCGGGTCAACACCACGCTGACATGGATCAAGCTCCTGATCCCGATCGTGATCGCGGTGGCGCTGCTGACGAGGTTCTCCACCGAGCCGATCCGGGAGACCGGGTTCGCGCCCGAGGGGATGACCGGGGTGCTGGCCGCGATCACCACCGGCGGCGTCGTCTTCGCGTTCCTGGGATTCCGCCACGCGCTCGACCTCGCCGGGGAGGCGCGGCGTCCGCAGCGAACCATCCCGGTGGCCCTCGTCGGCGGCATCCTCATCTGCGCCGTGCTGTTCACCGTCCTCCAGCTCGGCTTCATCGGGGCCGTCGCCCCGGACGACCTCGACCGGGGCTGGGCCGGGCTCGGCCAGGGTGGCGCGAACGGGCCGCTGGCCGCCCTGCTCACCGGCCTGGGCATGGCCGCCCTCGCCAAGCTGGTGGTGGCCGACGCGGTGCTCGGGCCGTTCGGCGCAGGCCTGGTCTCGACGGCCTCCACCGGCCGGCTCGCAGTGGCCGTCGCGCACACCGGGCTGTTCCCCCGCACGATGACCGCCCTGTCGCGCCACGGCGTACCGATGCGCGCGATGGTGCTGAACCTCGCTGTCGGGATGGCGCTGCTGCTCGCGTTCCGCGACGGCTGGTCGGAGCTGCTCTCCTTCAACTCCGGCGCCATCGTGCTGTCGATGTGCATGGGGCCGATCACCGTCGTCGCGCTGCGCCGCCAGGTCCCCGAGCGGCGACGCCCGTTCCGGGTCCCTGCGCTGCCGGTGCTGGCGCGGGTCGCGTTCATCGTGGTCGGCCTGATCATCTACTGGACCGGCTGGGACACGATGATCAAGCTGACCATCCCGATCGCCGCCGGCGCCGTGGTCCTGGGCTGTCGCATCGCCCGCGACCCGACCCTGGGCCGCTCCCTGTCGCTGCCGTCGGTGCTCTGGCTCGGGCCCTACTACGTCGGGCTGCTCGCCCTCACCTTCGCCGGCCGGTTCGGCGGGGGCCGGGAGTGGCTGCCCAACGGTGTCGACATGGTGGCGGTCGCCGTGTTCTCGCTGGCGTTCTTCGAATGGGGGGTGCGCTCGGCGCTGCCCGCCGCCCAGGCGGCCGCTGCCGTCGCCGGGGTCCCCGAGGTCCGGGCCGACCCCGGGCCGGCGGTCGCGCCGCGCCAGTCGTGACGCGGTGGGGCGCTACTGTGCGGCCCACGTCACGAGCCCCCAGACCTACAGGAGACCCATGCGCGGCGAGCTGTTCGGCACCAACCTCGAGTCGGCCAGCAGGGACCGGTTCACGCTGCAGAACCCGCGGATGCTCCGCGTCGCCCTCGACGGCGAGGTGATGGCGCGGCAGGGCTCGATGGTCGCCTACCAGGGCCAGGTCGACTTCGCCTACCAGGGCGCGGGCGGCATGGGGAAGTTCCTGAAGAAGACGCTCACCGGCGAGGGGATGCCCCTGATGAAGGTCTCCGGGCGCGGCGACGTCTTCCTCGCCGACGACGCCTACGAGATCCACCTGATCCGCCTCGAGGACGACGCGCTCACCGTCAACGGCCGCAACGTGCTCGCCTTCGACTCGTCGCTGTCCTGGGACATCAAGCGGGTCGAGGGCGCGTCGATGCTGTCCGGCGGCATCTTCAACACGACGTTCACCGGCACCGGGACCGTCGCGATCACCGCGCACGGCACGCCGGTCGTCCTCGACGTCGACGCCCCGACGTACGCCGACGTGCAGGCGGCGGTCGCCTGGTCGGCGTCGCTCACCACGGGCGTGCGGCGCACGGCGGGCGCGGGCGCGCTCATCGGGCGCGGGTCGGGCGAGGCCTTCCAGCTCGCGTTCAGCGGCAAGGGGTTCGTCGTGGTCCAGGCCAGCGAGGGCCGGGTCGTACCGCCGCACAGCCACTGAGCGGACCCGCCTCACCGACGATTGGTCACGAACGACACCGAATCGGCCCAGATCCCTGTCGTTCGTGACCCATCGTGGCGCCTCCAGCGGAGGTCAGCCGCCGTCCCCCGGCAGCGGCGGGCCGTAGAGCTGCTGCGCGCCCTCGCGGTCGAGAGCGGTGATCTGCATGTCCGAGGTGCCGACGCCGCCGCAGAAGTAGTGCATGACCGAGCGCGGGTCGTACTGCGTCAGGTCGATGGTGTCGGTGGTGTCCTCGTCGGGGCACTGCGACGGCGCACCGCTGCGGATGTGCTCGTGGCGGAAGCCGAGGACGTGGCCGAGCTCGTGGCGCATGATGCCGACCCGGTCGAAGCGCAGCCCCGGCTCGAAGTAACTGGGGTCGACGAGCAGCCGGCGGCGCTCCGGCGGGCTGGTCGGGAAGAACGCCGAGGCGAGGAACTGTCCCTGGGCGTCGACGAAGCGGACCGCGAAGACCAGCGTGGGGTCGAGGTCGGACAGCGGGGACGACGGCTCCGCGCCGTCGTGCTGGGACAGGTGGCGGAAGCGCACCCCACAGGTGGCCTCCCAGTCGGCGGTCGCGGCGGCGACGGCGTCACGGACGGTCTCGTACTGCTCGCGGGTGGGGAAGCTCTGCTCGAGCACGCAGTAGTGCAGCGAGGTCGGGTCCTCCCAGCGCGCCACGGAGCCGCCGACCGAGATCCCGGTGAGGGACGCCGAGGGCTCCAGCGGCACCGACGGGGCCGGGTCGGGTACGGCGCGGTCGCGCGCCGCCTCGCGGCGCAGCGCGTAGAGGTGCAGCTCGTCGCGATCCAGCAGCAGGTCGCCCTCGGCCACGACGTAGGTGCGCCCGTCGATGCTCAGCTCCACCGGACGCAGGGCCGTGGTCAGCTCGCCGTACGCGCTCGTGCCCTCCGCCACGGCGACCAGCTCGGGCTGCTCCTGGAGCACCCGCGCGGCCAGTGTCTGGTCGGGTCCCGTCATGCCAGCCACCTCCGCGTCCGAGCGCCGTGGGTGATGCTGCACGAAGCGTAGGCTCGCGGCGAGGAGTCCGTCCATGGCAGAGGAACACCGGGACCACACCCCGCTCGACACGGCGCGCGCGTCGCCGTCGTACGTCGCCTGGCGCGACGCGCTGCCGTCCTTCGAGCTCGACGGTGAGCGGCTCTACCTCCCCACCGGCGACGTCCCCGTCGCCGAGGACGAGCTGGCCCGCGACTGGCTGCGCAGGGACCCGGACCACGCGGAGTGAGCACGGCTCCCGCCGCGTTCGGGCAAACGCGCCCCCGACCGCCGGCGGCGTCCCTATCCTCACGCAGTGAGAAGCCTGCGCCTGGCGAAGTCGCGGAGAGGCGAGGAGCCACACCGATGAGCCACGAGGGACCGGAGTCGCTCAAGCCCTACGACGCCTTCGACCTCGATCCCCGCACGCGCGGGATGCGCGGGCCGCGCCACGCCCGCCGCGAGCTGTTGCGCCGCCGCGAGCTGTTCTTCCTCTACCTGCGCCCGCGGGAGACCGTCCGGTGGGTGACCACCAGCGCTGGCGTGGTCCCGCTCGTCCTGGCGATCACCGACGCGGCGCTGATCAGCGTGCCCGCCGACTTCACGCTTCCCCTCGAGCGGTACCCCGGGCCGCTGACCGTCCAGCGCGGACGGCGTCGGCTGACCGGGTGGCGGACCCCGATCCGCGACCACACCGGCAGGCTCCTGACCGTCACGGTCCGCGAGGAGGACCTGGCCGAGCTGGCGCGGCTCACCTGAGGCGCCGCGCTCACACCACCCGCTGCAGCGCCTCCGGCACCAGGTCGGCCAGCGTCGGGTAGCCGTCGACCGCCATCGTCAGGTCGGTCTCGGCCAGCAGCGAGCGGAGCACGTGGACGGCGCCGGGGACTCCGCCGAGCGCGAGCCCGTAGACGTAGGGCCGGCCGACGGCGACCGCGGTCGCGCCCAGCGCGAGCGCCTTGACCACGTCGGCGCCGGAGCGGACGCCGGAGTCGAAGATGACCGGCGCGTCTCCGGCCGCCTCGACGACCGCCGGGAGCCACTGGAGCGCGGAGCCGCCGCCGTTGGCCTGCCGGCCGCCGTGGTTGGAGCAGTAGATGCCGTCGACGCCGTGGTCGAGCGCCCGCCGGGCGTCGTCGGGGTGGCAGATGCCCTTGAGCATCAGCGGCAGGTCGGTCAGCGAGCGCAGCCAGGCCAGGTCGTCCCACGACAACGGGTTGCCGAACGTGCCGGCCCAGGTGAACACCACCGTGCCCGGGTCGGGGTCGGGCCCGGTCATGGCCTGGAAGACCGGGTCGGAGGTGTAGTTGGCGAGCGCCTTGCCACGCAGCTGCGGGAAGTTGCCGCTGGCCAGGTCGCGCGGGCGCCACCCCGGCACCCACGTGTCGAGGGTGACCACGATGCCGTCGTACCCCGCCTTCTCGGCGCGTTGCACCAGGCTCGCGGCGAGGTCGCGGTCCTTGGGCGTGTAGAGCTGGAAGTACGACGGGGTGTCGCCGGTGTGCGGGGCGACGTCCTCCAGCGGGTCGTTCATCAGCGTCGAGGCGATCATCGGTACGCCGGTCTGCGCGGACGCCTGGGCGGTCGCGATGTCGCCGTGCCCGTCGGGGGTGCACAGGCCGATCACCCCGACCGGCGCCATCAGCAGCGGCGTCGACAACCTCTTGCCGAACAGCTCGATCGACAGGTCCCGCTCCGCGGAACGGGTGAGCATCCGCGGCACCAGGGCCCAGCGACCGAACGCCTCGACGTTGCCGCGCTGGGTGGACTCATCCCCCGCCCCGCCGGCGACGTAGGTGCGCAGCTCGGGCGGCATCGCCGCGAGCGCGTCCCGCTCGAGCGCGGCGTGGTCGAAGGGCATCCGCGGCAGCACCCCTTGGAGCGCTGCGAAGTAGAGCTCGATCTGGTAGTCGCCGTAGGCCATTCGCGGACCCTAACGGCCGCCGGCAACAGGTGCGGAGGAACGCGGAGACGAAAAAATGGCGCGAGCCCGGCCTCCACGCTGCGTGAGGGGAGAAGTCGGGCTCGCGCCTGCACGGAACCGATAACCAGCTGCCGCGGAAGGTAAACGTCCCGGGCAGACCGCGGGGGCGCGGCGCCTCAGTCCTCGCGCTCGAAGACGAAGACGCCGCTCGCGGTGGAGAGCACCAGGTGCTCCCCCACCGCCTCCACCTCGGCCACGTAGGTGAGCAGCTCGGCCTCGGTCGCCACCGCGGTGGCCCGCCCGGTCGTGGTGTCGATGCGGTAGAGGTCGTCCGCCGCGGGCTGGAGCCGCGTGCCGTCGCCCAGGTCGACGGCCGGCCGACCGCTGACATCGAGCGTGTGCGGGTGGGCGAGCACGCGCCGGGTGGTCCACCGGGGAGCGCCGGTTGCGGCATCCAGGCCCGTCAGCGCGGGCGTCCCGCAGGCCGTGACCACGAGCTCGCCCCAGAGCGCGGCGTCGCAGTGGCCCCCCGGCAGGCTCCGGGACCACGCCTCGGAGCCGTCGGCGTCGATCGCCACCACCCGGATCCGGAGGGAGGAAGCAGACTGGCCCGCCCAGGTGCGGACCATCGCATGGACGCGGCCGGCCTCCGCGTCGGTGCCCACCACCTTGACCTGCACGCTGCGCCCATCCGGCACCGCAGTGGGCCAGGTCCACGCGGGCTCGCCGGACTCCGCGTCGAGGGCGGTCAGTCCCTGCACCAGCGGGGACGGCACCGCGGTGGTCCACGGCCGGTCGCTGGCCCCGAAGGCGCTGGCGACCACGACCGGGCCGGCGTCGTCCAGCACGGCTCGCGGACCGCGGTGCTCGACCACGCGGCTCCACCGCTGTTCACCCGAGCGCGGGTCCAGGCGGCTGATCGCGAGCTGGTTCTGCCCCTCGGGGCCCGCGCGTGCGACCACCACGTCGCCCCCGGGCACCGCGGTGCTGCCCAGGGGCGGGTCGAAGCGGGCCTCGGTGTCCTCCCCGATCTCGGTGCAGGCGACCCGGTCGCCCGAGGCGACGTCGTACGCCGCCAGCTGCGGTGCCCGGTCCTCGGGGATCCCCAGGGTCAGGAACAGGTCGCCGACCGGGCCGCCGCCCTCGCCGTACCCGCGCACCCCGACGCCCCACCGGGCCGCCCCGGTCGCGACGTCGGTGAGCACGACCTGGCCGTCGTACTCACCGTCGAGGAGCTCGCCGCCGGAGGCGAGGTACGCCGTGTCGTCGTCGACCGCCCCGACCACCGGGCGGCTCATCGAGCTCTCGAAGACCCGTCCGGCCACCAGGGACCCGAACGGCGCCGGGAGCGCCTCGAGCGCGTCGAGCAGCTTCGGGTCGGCGCCGGAGATCGCGTCCGGGGGCTGCAGCACCTGCCCGACCTCGTTCGCGTCGAGCGTCTCCGCGGCGGCGCCGCAGCGGTGCCGCCACCGGTCCTGCCCGACGTAGACCAGGGCCGCGAGCAGCACGACCGCGACCGCCAGGAGCGGCTGCCAGTGCCGACGGATGATCACGGGCCGCACCCTGCCTCCATCGGACAGGCGCTCGACCCCATCAGCCCTCCGCCGGGTCGGACGGACGACGACGCAGGCGGGGCCGCGGCAGGGCGTCGACCACCCGCCGCCGGGCCCGTCGTACGGCGTCCCGGACGCGGCGGACCGGGGTGAGGACGAGCGCGCGCAGCCACCTGACCGGCGCCGCGAACAGTCTCTTGAAGAACCGGCCGACCGCACGCGCGGCCGCCCGCGCCCACCGCAACGGCGCCAGGCACACCGCGCGCAGCGCCTGCAGGACCGGCGCTACCGCCGCGACCACCCAACGGCGCAACGCGGCCCAGGCGGCCGCGATCCACTGGAACGGGCGCAGGAGCAACCGGCCGAGCGCGCGGAACGCCGCCGTCAGCCACCGCCACGGCGCGAGCAGCACCCTCTCGACCGCGCGAACGACGGCAGCGCCCCACCGGGCGAGCAGCTCGGCCACCGGGCGCAGCGCGTCGCGCACCGCCTTCAACAACCACGTGACCGGCCGAAACAGCCAGGACACCGCACGCCCCAGCGCGGCGAGCACCCGCGCCACGGCGCCGGCGATCGCCGCCACCACGCGGCGTACGCCACGACCCACCCAGCGCAGCAGGTCCCACGCCCAGACGAAGGGCAGCAACGGCAGGCCCAGGGCGACCTCGAGCGAGGAGGATCGGCGGTCACGGCGATCGTGCATGCGCAGACCCTCCCCCACGGAGCACCGGACCATGCACGCGGCGAAACCGCTGCGCCGACCGGGTACAGCTAGCCGGCGTCGACCGCCCAGCCGATGCCGGCGCACGATCGCCTCCCGGTCGAGCGGGGGCAGGCTCCTGAGCCCCGCGACCAGGTCGCGTCGCCGGTGCACGTCGTCGGCGCTGCTCCCCGTCGTCGCGAGCGCCTCGTCGAGGTCGCTGACCTCGAAGGTGCGGCGTCTGCGCCGGGCACGGAGGTGGTTCGCGCTGACCCGTCGCGCGGTCGCGAGGAGCCAGGGTCTGGGTGGGTCCGGAAGGTGCGGGAGCTTCTGCCAGGCGATCGAGAAGGTCTCGGCGACCAGGTCCTCGGCGTCGGGGCCGACGCGATACCGCAGGTATCGCAGGATCCCGTCGGCCTCCTGCCGGTAGAGCGCCTCGAACCGGGCGTGCTTCATCGTCGTCGACTCCGCCGATCCGGTGGTCGTGTCGGTTGCTGTCACACCCCGCAAGTGTCGGCGGCGGACCGGTTCTTACATCGGGATTGCTGCGGGGCGACGCCCGGCGGACCAGTACGCGGGGTCAGCGCACGCGCAGGGTCCGGTTGGACGTCAACCCGGACCCGGTCGCCGTGTCCTCGAACCGCACGGTGATGCGGTAGGCGCCGCGCTTGTGCAGTCGCTTCGTGCGGAAGGTCTGCGTGGTGGCGCTGCCGTCCAGCGTGGCCACGGCACGCTTGACGTGCTTCCCGCCGGGTCCCTTGATCCGCAGGGTGAGGGTGCCAACCGCGGCCTTTCCCTTCGGCGACACCCGCACCCGCACGGTCGCTCGCGTCCCCTGCTTCTGCACGGCGGGCACGCCGATGTTCAGCCGCTGGGGGAAGCACTCGATGATGACGCTGTCCGGCGGCACCTCGGGCTCCCCCGCGTCGTCGGCGGCCGCCGCGGGCGCGAGCGTCGCGGCGTACAGCGCGGCGGTCATGACGGACACCGCCATGGCGTTCCTCGAGATCTTCATCCGTGCATCCCCCGTGTGCGTGGTCCCGCGGCGCCGTGGTGACGCGACGAGCGACCTGCGGAGAAGTACGCCGCAGCCGGGCGAGTCTAGAGCAGACAGGGACCCCGCGGGCGGGAGTCGCCGCTCCCCGATGACCGCCGTCTCAGGCCCGCGCCAGTCCCCGACCCTCGAGGCGGTGGATGTCCGGCAGCCGGCGGCGCCGCACCATGTGCACGGTGACCAGTGCGGAGGTCAGCGCCGCGTAGACGCACCACAGCGACGCGAACGCCTGGACGTAGACGATGGCGACGACCGTGAGCCCGACGAGGTTGAGCAGCCCGAAGGCGACGATCGAGGGGTAGCCCGACAGCACCGACGGGCCGATCACCGCCACGACGTACAGCACGGCCCACATCGGCCCGTACGTCAGGTCGACGTCGTAGACCAGCGCGTGCGGCTCCTCCCTGACCAGGAGCGGGCCGTCGAGGACTGCCCAGAGCAGGTACGCCGCGACCACCGCGCCGAGCAGCACGAACGGCGCCACCCGAAGCCGCCGTCCTTGGGGCTCGAGCAGCAGCACCGCGAGCGGCACGAAGATCGGGAGGACCGGGAAGGCGAAGAGGACGTAGATCACCGCGGCGGCGTGCTGGACCCCGGGCGAGACGTAGTCGGACGCACCGTGCCAGACGAGGGCCTCGGTCAGCTGGTGGAGCGCGAAGAGCAGCGGCAGCGACGCGAACGGCAGCTCCCGGGCCGTGCGCACCTCGCGCAGGCAGATCGCCGCGACGGGGAGCAGGGCCACCCCGGCGGTCAGATCGGCGCTCATCGAGAAGCACACGCTGGAGCGGTACCCCGGCCCGACCGACCAAACGTCAGGCCGGTGCGGCGCGCCTCCGCCCGCCCGCCTCGACCATCTCGTCCGGGTCGTCCGGCACCCGTCCCACGACGTCGGCGACGCCCCGGGCGACCACGGCGGTCGCACCGAAGACCTCGTCGCCTGCGGGGGTCGACATCAGGTAGCGGGCCCCGATGGTCTCCCCGGTCGACGGGTCGATGATGAGGACGGTGCGGGTGAGGAAGACGTCCTCGGTGCGGGTGATGCCGATACCCGGGCGGCCGAGGAGGTCGCGCGCGTCGTCGTCCACCTCCACGCCCGGGATGCGCGTCAGCGCGCGGTAGAGCGCCGCCGTCGTGTCCGGCGGCGCGAGCCCCTCGCTGACGAGGTCGACGATCGCGTCGAAGAGCACCTGGTCGGTGCTGCGCGCGTCGTCCCACGTGGGGAGCTGTGAGGTCAGCTCGTCGAGGAGGGCGTCGGGGTCGCTCGGCAGCGAGGCGAGGTAGGCGTAGGTCGGACGGCGGATGCCTACGGGTGAGCCGGTGCCGCCCCAGATCGGCCAGTCCTGGCCGAACTCGCGGATCAGGCCTTGGTCGCTCGTGGAGCCGGGCTCCTGGCTGAGCCAGATCTCGCGGGTGTGCCGGTCGCCGAGGTCGACCTCGCCGTCGTACGCGCCCTCGTTGGTGAGCGCGATGCTGCGCACGTAGACGAACTGGTCGGCGCTCGGCGCGAGTACGTCGGTCTGGGCGAGACGGCGCGAGGCCGCCTCGAGGACGTCGACGGCGGGAGCCGACGCGACGATCGGTCGAGCAGCCTCGACGGGCGGGGAGGACGGCGTCCCGGCGACGACCAGGACCAGCGCAGCGACGGTGCCGAGGCAGGCCAGGACCAACCCCGGTACGGCGACGGTCGCGACGCGGTCGCGACGCACGACTGCGCGCCGCTCGGCGCGGACCTCGGCCCGCAGGTTCTCGCGCAGGGCCTGCTCGATACGGGCGCGCTCGGCGGCGGTCGGCGCTCCGGCGGGCGGGGGCGGCAGCAGGTCGACGTCGTTCATCGGGGGCCTCGGTTCGTGGAGTGGGGGTGCGCAGGGGCAGGCGAGAGGGGCGGCGCCACGTCGGGGTCGGCCACGAGGACGCGGAGCCTCTCCCGGGCGCGGTTGAGCCGTGAGCGCACCGTCCCGACCGGGATGCCGAGCGCGTCGGCCGCTTCCTGGTAGGAGAGCTCGGACCAGACGCACAGACTGACCACCTCCAGCTCACGGCGGGTCAGCGCGTCCAGCGCAGTACGCGTGCGCTCGAGTCGCCGCGCGTCGTCGAGCCGACCCACGGCCTCGTCGGCGAAGTCGGCGACGACGCCGGGACGGGCCCGGTCGGAGCCGAGGAAGGCGAGGCGTCGGCGTCGACCGCGGGTCACGTTCATGGCGTGGTGGGCCGCGATGGCCAGCAACCACCCACGCAGCGGAACGTCGCTCGGCTCGACGTCACCGCGTCGGCGCCAGGCGACGAGGAAGGTCTCGGAGGTGACGTCCTCGGCCGACGCCCGGCTCCCGGTCAGCCGGAGGGCCGCCGCGAAGACCTCGTCGCTGTGGGCACCGAACAGCTGCGAGAACACGTCGTGGTCCCCGGCCCGCAACAGGGCCCGTTGCTGGCGCACGGACAGGTCGGCCATGTCAGAGGAGCGCTCGGTTCGGTGCGGGGGCGATGGACTCACACTAGGTAATGTCCGCGGCGGCGCCCGGGTTCGGTTTCTCCCCGCGCGGATCAGCGTGATGCTCGCACGACGTATCCGCGCGTGCGTGCAGCAGGCCCGCGGCGGGTGTCGGGTCAGCTGGTGGCCTCGGCTGTTGCCTTGATCTCGGCGAACAGCGCGGCGCCCTTGATCGGCTCACGGGAGGCGAGGTCGACGACGACGGCCGCGTCGCTCTCGTTGCACGAGTACGCCGCGTCGAGATCCGGGTTCACCCCGAACACGATCTTGCCCGTCTTCGCGTCCGCGTCGATGTCGCGCAGGCCGAACCAAGCCGGGTCGGGGGCCCCCAGGGCGACGCAGAGCCCACTAATGGGGTCCTTGGGATCGATCTTCTCCGCCACCGTCCGCTCGATGGAGCTCCACTCCCTGGCCCACGCGGTCATCGTGTCCGCCGAGACCGACACAGCTTCCTCCGACGCCGGGGCGTCCGAGGAGGTCGGGTCGCCAGCGGGGGGCGCGGCGGACTCCGTGGGCTCGGTGGACTCCGTGGTCTGTGCGGTCAGGCGGTCCGCCTTCGAGGTGTCAGGCTCGTCGGCTCCGCTGCAGCTGGTGAGCGGCAGCGCGGCAACGAGCACGAGCGGGGCGAGACGGGACGTCCTACGCATGAGGCGCTCCTTGTGAAAGACCCTGAGCCAGCCGCATCCGGTGTCCCAGGCCGCGTCGTACTTGTGCGGTGCTGGCGGTCGAGCTCAGCCAACCATGCCCCAGCGGTTCGAGGAAGGCTGCTGCACCGACCGGCGACATCTGATCTGGGGCGCCTGAGGTGATGCTGGGACACACGAGCTAGCGGACCTTCGCTGGGCGCCAGGCTCCCTTTTTCGGAGGCCTGAAGTCACGTTTCTCTGACGCGAGCTGCTGCTGGAAGTCCACCAGCTGCCAGCCGGCTGCTCCGTGGGCGACCGTCAGGAGGTTGCTGCTCCAGAAGTAGAACGGTTCCCCGTCGATGTTGAGTCTCGGTGACTCGACGAGCTCGATGAGATGCACGACGAAGGTGTTGTCTTGCTCCCCCGATGCCTGCGACCTCACCCATGCCGTCTCACCCGGTGCCGTCCTGTTGCCGGGCCAGCGTCTCGCATCCGAGATGATCCGAGCGGCCAGCTCCGGCAGGTCCGTGGCGAGGTACTGCTCGAACAGCTCCGGCCCGGTGCCCTCCGTCTGATCCTCCATGGCGTGGCTCAGCGTGAGGGCGAAGACTTCGGCGCCGTACCGGTCGAACGGGCCCTGCGCAGCCTCGGCGAGTTCATCGGCGGTCGGTTCGGCCGGCACCGGCTTCGAGTGGGAGGGGCCGCTGGGCGCGTCGCTGGTGGGTGCGGCAAAGGGCCGATCGTCCTCGACCACTGGCTCGAGGGTCTTCTCGGAAAGCTCGCTGATGCTCGCGCCCTCCCGGTCGTTCCCCAGCTCCTGGCCGGCACCATCACCGGTGCACGCCGTGGTCGCCAGGGCGGTCCCCCAGACCGCCAGCCACCAGGCGACACGTCGGGCTCGCACGTCGCTCCACCTCCTCGGCCGATGACCCGGTCGCATACGCGCTGATCATGGCACCGACCCTCGTCTGAGGCGCTGGTGGAGAACCTCTTGTCATCGAACGTGCGTTCGAGTAGTATGAGGCATGGCCGACTCCGAGCTCTCCGACTGCGACACCCCAGCCGCCGTGCTGGCGTTCGCACAGCGCCGTCGGGTTGCGGCCCAGCGGGCGGAGATCGACGTCCTGGAAGCGGCCCTGGTGTGGGCGGCGATGCATCCGGAGGAGTCGGTCTCGACAGGCTCGACCAACGGTTCCCAAGGCCCGGTGTTTGGCGAGATGGCCGTTCCACTCGCGGGTGAGGGGACGCCGCTGGTCGCGGAGTTCGCGCCGATGGAGTTCGGCGCCGCGCTGGGGCTGTCGACCGATTCCGCGCGGACCCTGGTCGGAGATGCCCTCGAGTTGGCCCACCGGCTCAAGCGGACGTGGAAGCTGGTCCGGGCCGGTGAGGTGCCGCTATGGAGGGCGCGGCGCCTGGCGCAGCTGACCGCCACCCTTCCGGTCGAGGGTGCCGACTTCGTGGACCGCCAGCTCGCTGGCTTCGTGGGGAAGATCAGCTGGGCCGGGATCGACCGGCTCGTCGACCAGGCCCGCGTCACGTTCGACCCCGAGGGTGCGGAGAAGGAGCGCCGCGCGGCTGCCGACGGCCGCCGGTTCGACGTCCGCACCGACGAGGCCAACCCCCGCGGCATCGTCCACGTGGAGGGTGTCCTCGACCTCGCCGACGGACTCGACCTCGACACCGCGATCCGCCAGGGCGCGGAGGAGTTGGCCGCGCTCGGGTCCACCGAGTCGTTGGACGTACGCCGCTCGATGGCTGCCGGCGAGCTCGCCCGCCGGCAGCTCGCCTTCGACCTGCGCGCCGAGGCCGGCAGCGCTGGTGAGGCCGCAGCCTCAGTGGTGAAGCCGCGGCAGGTCGTCATCCACGTTCATCTCTCCCACGCCGCGATCGGTCGCGACGAGGCCGGCTTCGCCAAGGTCGAGGAGACCCGGTCCGTCGTCTCCACCGACCAGGTCCGCGACTGGTGCAACAGCCCGGAAGCGCAGGTCGTGATCAAGCCGGTCATCGACCTCGAGGCCCACCACCACACCGACACCTACGCGGTCCCCGGCAAACTGGCCGAGCAGACCAAGCTCGCCCAACCGGTGTGCGCGTTCCCGTGGTGCGAACGCCCCGCCCGGCGCTGCGACACCGACCACGTCACCGCCCACGGTGACGGCGGCGCGACCTGCAGCTGCAATCTTGCGCCGCTGTGCCGGCGACACCATCGGGCCAAGACCCACACAGCCTGGACCTACGACAAGACCGACGCCGCGACGTACCTCTGGCGGTCCCCGCACGGTCTCCACCTCATCAAGGACCACGGCACCACGAGCCTCGTCACCGCGCACCCGCCGGACGAGTAGATCCACCGCCCCCGGACCCCGTCAGCACCCAGCCGGCGGGGCCACACCCGTGTGCGGGTCTCGACAAGCTCGGCCAACGTGCCGTCCGGGAACCACCAATCACCGCACCCGCCCGCAACGCGGCTCTTCCCAGATGAGGGTGTAGCGGGCGTTGGCGTGGCGGTCCCCGGATAGACGTCGAGGTCTCCCGAGGATGGAAGTTCCTACGCTCGCCATCCTGAAAGACCTCGACATGCCCGACGCTACCGTCCGGGCGGGCTTCGCCTGCCCGGACCTGACCACGTTCTGCCGCCTCGACGCGCTGGACCTCGTCGTGACCGGTCAGCTCCTCGAACCCGATCGAGCAGTGCTCGCCTGCAGGGTCCTCACGCCGGATGAGTGGTGTCGTCGCTGCGGCGCTGAGGGCATTGCTCGCGACACCGTCATCCGTCGGCTCGCGCACGAGCCTCTCGGGTGGCGACCCACCGTCCTCGAGGTCACGGTGCGTCGCTACCGCTGCACCGGCTGCGGGCACGTGTGGCGCCAAGACACCACCCGTGCGGCCGAGCCACGGGCGAAGCTCTCGCGCCGCGGGCTGCGGTGGGCACTCGAAGCACTCGTGGTGCAGCACCTGACCATCGCCCGGATCGCGCAGGGACTCGATGTCGCATGGGACACCGCCAACGACGCCGTTCTGGCCGAGGGCAAGCGGGTCCTGATCGACGACGCCGACCGGTTCGACGGCGTGAAGGTCGTAGGCGTCGATGAGCACGTGTGGCGCCACACCCGCCGCGGCGACCGGTACGTCACGGTGGTCATCGACCTCACCCCGATCCGCGACAAGACCGGGCCGGGGCGGCTGCTCGACATGGTCGAGGGCCGCTCGAAAGAGGCGTTCAAGACCTGGCTCGCCGCCCGTCCCGACTCCTGGCGCGACGGGATCGAGGTCGTCGCGATGGACGGGTTCACCGGCTTCAAGACCGCCACCACCGAGGAGCTCCCCGACGCGGTCGCGGTCATGGATCCCTTCCACGTCGTGCGCCTGGCCGGCGACGCACTCGACCGGTGCCGCCGGCGTGTGCAGCAGGCCATCCACGGACACCGCGGGATGAAGAGCGACCCGCTCTACACCGCACGCCGGACTCTGCACACCGGCGCCGAGCTCATCACCGACAAGCAGGCCACGCGGCTAAGGGCGTTGTTCGCGGCCGATGAGCATGTCGAGGTCGAGGCGACCTGGGGCATCTACCAGCGCATGATCGCCGCGTACCGGCACGAGGACCGCAGCCAGGGGCGCGAGTTGATGGTCCAGCTGATCGCCACTGTCAGCAGCGGCGTCCCGAAGGCCTTGGTCGAGCTCACGACCCTCGGGCGGACGCTGAAGAAACGCGCCGACGACGTCCTCGCCTACTTCGACCGCCCCGGCACCAGCAACGGACCGACAGAAGCGATCAACGGCCGACTCGAACACCTCCGCGGCTCCGCGCTCGGGTTCCGCAACCTCACCAACTACATCGCCAGGAGCCTGCTCGAGACCGGCGGCTTCAGACCGCGACTACACCCTGGATTGGGATGAGCCGGGAATCGGCCGCCGCGCCGCTGAAGAAGGCCGGTAAGAATGCGGGCAAGAATGCTGGGCACGCGAAGCGCAAGACCCATGAGGGTCGCCCCGTCGAGCAGATGACGGCGGCTCCGTTGCCCTCGCGCGGCGAGCGTGTGATGCGCGCCGTCCGGGCCCAGGACGGCGACCCGTACGCCTGGGGCCCCGCCGGACCGAACCGGTTCGACTGCTCCGGCCTCACCCAGTACGTCTACCGCTCCGTGGGCAAGGCGCTCCCGCACTCCAGCAGCGCCTAGGTGGGGCACACCAGGCGGATCAGCCGCGGCGCCGCGCGCCCCGGCGACCTGGCGTTCTTCCACAGCGGCGGCAGCGTCTACCACGTCGCGATCTACGCCGGCGGGAACACCGTCGGGCACGCCCCCGGCACCGGCAAGCGCGTCTCGCGCGCCTCGATCTGGGCCGGCTCGGTCTCCTTCGGCCGGGTTCGCTGACCGGTCCGGCCGATGGCCGTGACCTCATGACGTCGCCGCCGGGATTATTCCCGCATGACCGGACTCACTCCTGAACAAGGAAAGTCCTGCCACGCCGACTTGTTGTACTAAATGGCAGCGGAAGCGAAGTTGCGAAGCTGCTCGGAACCGGATCTGAGGATGCGCTCGCGCGTTTTCCTCGCTGGGTCCGACCCACCCCCCAGAAGAATGGATGCCCTGTTTTGTCGGCGTTCCTGAACACGTTCCTCCGTCGCCTCCTGGAGCCGTCTCACTTGGTCGGCTCGCTCGTCGTGGCCATCACGGCGACCGCCCTCGTGACCGTCTCCTTCGGGTGGAGCGGCACCGTCGACTCGGCCGACGTCGAGAACGCGGCGTACGCTCCGGTCGAGGCTCAGCCGGAACTCATGGCGGCTCGCGTCAAGGACGAGCCTGCCAAGGCCAAGTTGAGGCCCGAGGAGGAGCCCGACCAGAAGGCCGGGCAGAAGACCCGCTCGGAGTCCGGGCAGAACGCCAACCACCAGGCTGGCAAGAAGGCCGGGAAGAAGAGCGAGGCCAAGCACAAGGTCACGTTCCGGGTGCAGGCGAAGAAGAAGGCCGGGAACGGTCGCTCCTCGATCTCCCGTAGTGGACATCGGGGGCTGGCGGCTGGACAGGCGCGGCTGCCCGTCGCGCCCAACAACGCCCGCGAGACCGTGACCTCTGCGTCCCGCGCGAAGGCCAACGCACCCGGCTACTGCCTGGCCTGGTCGCGCAAGCAGGCCGGCATCCCGGCGCGCTTCCCCGACGCCGCCACGGCGTGGCACAACGCGGCCGGTCGCCACGGCGGCGACCACAACCCCCCGCGAGGTGCCGCGGTCTACTGGACCGGTGGGAGCAGCGGCTACGGCCACATCGCCATCTCCCTCGGCAACGGCCGGGTCCGCTCCTCCGACGCGGCCGGCTCCGGCCGGGTCGGCACGATCGGCATCCGTGAGCTGAGCCGTGAGTGGGGACTGCGCTACGGCGGCTGGGCGAACACGATCAACGGCTACGTGATCCCCGGGGTCCCGGTCCGCTGACCTGAGCTCTGAGCCCCCGATGTCCGGAAGCGGCCGCCGGCCGGTCGGAACCCTGCACTGGCAGGGCCCGGCCTAGCCGGCGGCCTTTCTGGTTCCCAGCCGAGTGAAAGCGCTGCGCACTCAGCTACCCACCTCGCGCGAAGCGCTGGAAGCTGCTCTCCGGCTCGCTGCGACGTTCGACGGTGATGAGGATCCCGGAGAGCAGCAGGCAGAGGCAGCGCTGGACTCGGTTACCGCGCAGTGTCGAGCCCCGCTGAGGATGCGGGGGACTGCCCCCAGTTGAGTTGACACCTGACCTCTGAGGTTTCGACCTCAAGCGGAAGGATGTCCCCGTGGCAAAGCCCTATCCCAAGGAGTTCCGCGACGACGTCGTGGCCGTGGCCCGCAAGGG
>NZ_JABJRA010000015.1 GCF_013155365.1 Nocardioides sp. zg-DK7169 | reverse complement strand
TGGCCACGCACGCGACGTTCACCCTGGCCACCGGGTGCGGGGTCTACTTCGCGGACCCGCACAGCCCCTGGCAACGCGGCACCAACGAGAACACCAACGGCCTCGTGCGCGACTTCCACCCCAAGGGAACTGACTTCAACCAGGTCAGCGACGAGGACATCGCCGAGATGGAACGCCTCCTCAACATCCGACCCCGACAGACCCTCGACTGGGACACCCCCGCCGATAGGCTCCGCGAACTACTGGATGTTGCACCGACCACCTGAGGCCGCCGCCGCGCGGAGGTGTCAAACCCAGCAATTGCGCCGAAAAGCACCGACCACGGGCAAGCAACGAACGCGCGCATGACCCGTCGGTCCGAGCCTCGTTGTCCCGGGCGGAGGTGGTCGCATGGCCAGCACGCCGGGGGGCGTCGAGAGCGTGCCGGTCGTCGAGGCGGCCGTGGCCCGGCTGGGGGAGTGCCTGCGCGCCCGCGACGTCGCGGCCGCGATCGGGTGCTTCGTCAGCGACGGGGCGCTGTACGGCGACGACGTCGGCGAGCATGCCCACGGCGCCGAGGAGATGGAGTGGTTCTTCGCCGAGCTGTTCGAGGAGGACTTCACCCTCGCCTGGGAGCTCGGCGAGACCTGGGCCCGCCACCGCGGCGACCTGGTCTGGTTCGTGTGCGGCGCCGAGGTCGTGGTCCGCTCCGACGAGGGCTGGGAGGACCGGGCGCCGTTCCAGGTCTCCGGGGTGCTGCGCGCGACGGGTGGAGGCTGGCGCTTCGAGCTGTTCAACGCCAGCCAGCCGGCGCGGCGCACCGACTCGCTGCTCGCCGGCTGAACGCGCGTGCCCAGGCGCCGGACCTCAGGAGTCGGACCGGGCGGCGCGGGCCGCCTGCAGGCGCCGCTGGCGGGCGACGAACCCGACCGAGGACCGGGCGACCAGCGCCGGGGAGAGCCGCCCGAGGCGCCAGGCGAGCCGGGCCTGCAGCGGGGTCACCAGCAGCGGGCGGTCCGCCGCGACGGCGGCGAGGGCGCGGTCGGCCAGCAGGTCGGGGTCCAGGGCACGGCGTACGCCTTGGCCCTTGAGGTAGTAGTCGCGGCCGTGGAAGCGGCCCAGCTCGCCCTTCTCCAGCAGCGGCGTCTCGACGGCGGAGGGGCAGATCGCGGTCACGCCGACCCCCTTCGCGGCGGCCTCCGAGCGCAGCGCGAGGGACAGCCCGACGACCGCGTGCTTGGTCGCGACGTAGGAGGTGATCAGCCCGGCCGCCATCAGCCCGCCCATCGAGGCGGTGTTGACGATGTGCCCGCCCCGGCCGCCCGCGGAGCCCTGGCGCACCATCAGCGGGTACGCCGCGTGCACGCCGTGCACGACGCCGCGCAGGTTCACGTCGATGATCGCGTTCCACTGCTCCAGGCTCAGGTCCTCGGTCTCGCCGCCGAAGGTGATCCCGGCGTTGTTGAACAGCAGGTCCAGGCGCCCGTGCTCGGCGGCGACCTCGTGCACCAGCGTGGCCACCGCGGCGGCGTCGGTGACGTCGAGGCGGGCCGCCCGCGCGGTGCCGGGTCCGGCGGTCAGGGTGCCCGCCACGCGGGTCGCCGCCTGCTCGTCGAGGTCGGCGAGGACGACGTGCGCGCCGGCGCCGACCAGGGCGCGGGAGAGCGCGGCGCCGACGCCGGAGCCGGCCCCGGTGACGATCGCGCTGCACCCGGCGTACCGCCCGGCATGGGGGAGGGGTGTGGGCTGAGTCACAGACATGCGTGGAGTGTGGCAGCCCGGGTCGGCCTGCGGGCGGACTTCGGCGCAGCTGGTCGCGCCCCGGATCTGGGCGGGGATCGTGCGGCGCGCGTGGCTAGGGTCGGAGCATGAGTCGCGAGTCGCCCCTTCCCGACCTCGCCGCCCTGCGCGAGGAGTACGCCGCGGGCGGCCTCGTCGAGTCCGACCTGGCCGCGGACCCGATGACGATGTTCCGCGGCTGGCTGGCGGAGGCGATCGCCGCGGGGCTCTACGAGCCGACCGCGATGGTGGTCGCCTCGGTCGCCCCCGACGGCGCGCCGTCCTCGCGGATGGTGCTGCTCAAGGGCCTGCACGACGGCGTCGGCCCGCAGGGGCCGGGGTTCGTCTTCTTCACCAACCGCGAGTCGCGCAAGGGCGTGGAGCTGACGACGAACCCCCGCTGCGCGCTGCTCTTCCCCTGGCACCCGCTCGAGCGGCAGGTGCGGATCGAGGGGACCGCCGAGCCGCTGCCGCGCGTCGAGGTGGAGGCCTACTTCTCCGGACGCCCCCGAGGCTCGCAGCTCGGCGCCTGGGCCTCGCCCCAGTCGCGGCCGGTGGCCGGACGCTGGGCCCTCCTCGAGGCGTACGACGAGGTGCGCGAGCGCTTCGAGGGCCGCGACGTGCCGGCGCCGGAGCAGTGGGGCGGCTTCGTGGTGCGCGCCGAGGCCGTGGAGTTCTGGCAGGGCCGCCCGGGTCGCATGCACGACCGGCTGGTCTACCGCCGCGCCGACGCCGGCTGGCGTGTGGAGCGGCTCGCGCCGTAGTCCTGGAAACCAAGTGAGTGAGTGCTCACTCACTCTAAGGTGGGAGTCATGTCACCACGTGCGGCGCCGATGTCGCCCGAGCAGCGCCGGGCCGCCCTCGTCGAGGCGACCCTCGAGCTGCTGCGCCACCACGGCCGCGGCGTGACCACCCGCCAGATCGCGACTGCCGCGGGCGTCGCCGAGGGCACCATCTTCCGGGTCTTCGAGTCCAAGGACACGCTGGTCGACGCGGCGATCGCCCGGGCCTTCGTGCCCGGCGCCGTGGCCGAGCAGCTGGCCGCGATCGACCCGGCGCTTCCGTTCGAGGAGCGGATGGTCGAGGTGGCCGCGATCCTCCAGCGACGCTACCGCTCCACCTTCGAGCTGATGGGCCAGCTCGGGCTCCTCGCCCCGCCTCCGGGCGCCGAGGCGACCGGCGATCGCCGGCACCGCCTCGAGGGGCTGCTCGAGCTGATCGTCGAGGTCATCGGAGCCGACGCCGCCGACCTCACCGTCCCCGCCGACGAGCTCGCCCACCGGCTCCGGCTGCTGGTCTTCATCGGCAGCCACCCCACTCTCGCCGACGGCCGCCCGCTCACTCCCGAGCAGGCCGTCGACACCGTGCTCCACGGGCTCCACCGCCCGGGAAGGTCCTGACCCATGCTGATCCGGCTCCTGCGCGAGCACCTCGCGCCGTACCGCCGCTGGCTGCTCGCCGTCGTCCTGCTCCAGGGCCTCGGCGTGGTCGCCGCGCTCTACCTGCCCAGCCTCAACGCCGACATCATCGACAACGGCATCGTCGCGGGGGACACCGGCTACATCGTGCGCGTCGGCGCGGTGATGCTCGGCGTCTCGGCCGTCCAGCTGCTCGCCTCGGTCGGGTCGGCCTGGTACGGCGCGCGCACGGCGATGAGCCTGGGCCGCGACCTGCGCGGCGCGCTGTTCCACCGGGTGCAGACGTTCTCCGCGCGCGAGATCAACCAGCTCGGCGCGCCGTCGCTGATCACCCGCACCACCAACGACGTCCAGCAGGTGCAGATGCTGGTGGCGATGGCCTCGATCATCGCGGTGACCTCGCCGATCATGATGGTCGGCGGCATCGTGATGGCGCTGCGCGAGGACGCCGGCCTGGGCTGGCTGCTGGCCGTGGTCGTGCCCGCGCTGTTCGTCTCCGTCGGGCTCGTGGTCAGCCGGATGGTGCCGAGCTTCCGGCTGATGCAGGTGCGCATCGACGCGGTCAACCGGATCCTGCGCGAGCAGGTGGCCGGCATCCGGGTGGTGCGCGCCTTCGTGCGCGAGCCGTACGAGACCCAGCGCTTCGCGCGCGCCAACGACGACCTCACCGACGTCGCGCTGCGGGCCGGTCGCTGGATGGCCAGCCTGTTCCCGATCGTGATCGCGCTGGTCAACCTGGGCAGCGTCGCGGTCATCTGGTTCGGCGGGCACCGCGTCGACGCGGGGGAGACCGGCGTCGGCTCGCTCACCGCGTTCCTCAGCTACCTGATGCTGATCATGATGAGCGTGATGATGGCGACCTTCATGCTCATGCAGGTCCCGCGCTCGGCAGTGTGCGCCGACCGCATCGCCGAGGTGCTCGACACCCGCACGTCCGTCGTCCCGCCCGCGGAGCCGGTCCCGCTCGACCCCGCCCGCCGTGGCTGGCTCGACGTCGAGCACGTCTCCTTCGCCTACCCCGGTGCCGCGGACCCCGTCGTGTGCGAGGTGTCCTTCTCCGCCCGCCCCGGGCAGACCGTCGCCGTGGTCGGCTCCACCGGCTCGGGCAAGACGACACTGGTCAACCTGCTCGCCCGGCTCGTCGACGCCACGTCCGGCACCGTCCGCGTCGGCGGCACCGACGTGCGCGAGCTGGACCCCGACGTGCTCTGGGCCGACCTGGGGCTGGTGCCCCAGCGGGCCTGGCTGTTCAGCGGCACCGTGCGCTCCAACCTGCTGCACGGGCGCCCGGACGCGACCGAGGCGGACCTGTGGGACGCGCTCGAGGTGGCCCAGGCCCGCGACTTCGTCGAGGCGATGCCCGAGGGGCTCGACGCCCCGGTCAGCCAGGGCGGCTCGAACTTCTCCGGCGGGCAGCGCCAGCGGCTCGCCATCGCGCGCGCCGTCGTACGACGTCCCGCGCTGTACCTCTTCGACGACTCCTTCTCGGCGCTCGACGTCGCCACCGACGCGCGGCTGCGCGCCGCGCTGCGACCGGTCACGACGGAGTCCACCGTGGTCGTGGTCGCCCAGCGGGTGTCCACGATCCTCGAGGCCGACCTGATCGTCGTGCTCGACGACGGCCGCGTGGTGGGCTCCGGCACCCACGCCGAGCTGCTCCTCGAGTGCCCCACCTACCAGGAGATCGTCGCCAGCCAGCTGGGCATCGACGAGGGAGACGCCGCATGAGCACGCCCCGCAAGCCCGCCGGCCTCCGCGAGACCGAGCGGATCGAGGCGCCCCCGGGCGGCCCCGGCCGCGGTCCCGGCGGCGGCATGGTCGCCCAGAAGGCGATGACGTTCGGTCCCTCCGCCAAGCGCCTCGTGGCCCGGCTGCGCCCCGAGCGGGGCACCGCGGTCGCGGTGGTCCTGCTCGCCGTGGGCTCGGTCGCGCTGGTCTCGATCGGCCCCACGATCCTCGGCCGCGCCACCGACCTGGTCTTCAACGGCCTGCTCGCCGGTGACCTGCCGGCCGGCACCCCGCAGTCGGAGCTGCCCGAGGCGATCCGCGGGCAGGACGTCGTACCGGGCCAGGGCGTCGACTTCGGCGCGGTCGGACGGGTGCTGGGCATCGCGATCGCGGTCTACCTGTTCGCCTCGGTGCTCTCCTGGCTCCAGGGCCTGCTGGTCAACGCGATCGTGCAGAGCACCGTGCGCCGGATGCGCAGCGACGTCGAGGACAAGATCCACCGGCTGCCGCTGGCCGCCGTCGACCGCTCCTCGCGCGGCGAGCTGCTCAGCCGGGTCACCAACGACATCGACAACATCAGTCAGACGCTGCAGCAGACGATGAGCCAGCTGCTCACCGCGATCCTCACCGTGGTCGGCGTGCTCGCGATGATGCTGTGGATCTCCCCGGCGCTCGCGGTGGTCTCGCTGGTCTCCGTGCCGCTCTCGCTGATCGTGACCCGCGCGATCATGAAGCGCTCGCAGGGCCGCTTCGTGGCCCAGTGGCGGCGTACCGGCGCCCTCAACTCCCAGGTCGAGGAGGCCTACTCCGGCCACACCCTGGTCAAGGTGCTCGGGCGCCGCGAGGAGGTCGAGACCAGCTTCGCCGAGGAGAACGAGGGGCTGTTCCGTGACAGCTTCGCCGCGCAGTTCATCAGCGGCCTGATCATGCCGGCGATGATGTTCGTCGGGAACCTCGGCTACGTCGTGATCGCCGTGGTCGGGGCCCTGCGCGTGGCCAGCGGGTCACTGACGGTCGGCGAGGTGCAGGCCTTCGTGCAGTACGCGCGCCAGTTCAACCAGCCGGTCACCCAGCTGGCCTCGATGGTCAACCTGCTGCAGTCCGGGGTGGCCTCGGCCGAGCGCGTCTTCGAGCTCCTCGACGCCGAGGAGGAGCCGGCCGACCCGCCCGCGGGCAGCGGCGGGCGGATCACCCGCGGCGAGGTCGCCTTCGAGCACGTGTCGTTCTCCTACGACCCCGAGCGCCCGCTCATCGAGGACCTCTCGCTGGTCGCGCGCCCGGGCCAGACCGTGGCGATCGTCGGGCCGACCGGCGCGGGCAAGACCACGCTGGTCAACCTGGTCATGCGCTTCTACGACCTCGACTCGGGCCGGATCACCATCGACGGCCACGACATCGTCGGCATGTCGAGGGCGGACCTGCGCGGCCGGATCGGGATGGTGCTCCAGGACGCCTGGCTCTTCGGCGGCACGATCCGCGACAACATCGCCTACGGCCGCCCCGACGCCACCGACGAGGACGTGCTCGCCGCGGCGCGGGCCACCTTCGTGGACCGCTTCGTGCACTCCCTGCCCGAGGGCTACGACACCGTCGTGGACGAGGACGGCTCCAACCTGTCCGCCGGCGAGCGGCAGCTGATCACCATCGCGCGGGCGTTCCTCACCGACCCCGCGCTGCTCATCCTCGACGAGGCGACCTCCTCGGTGGACACCCGCACCGAGCTGCTGGTGCAGCAGGCGATGGCCGCGCTGCGCAGCGACCGGACCTCCTTCGTCATCGCCCACCGGCTCTCCACGATCCGCGACGCGGACCTGATCTTGGTGATGGAGGACGGCGCGATCGTCGAGCAGGGCGCGCACGCCGAGCTGCTCGACGCCGGCGGCGCCTACGCCCGCCTGCACCGCGCCCAGTTCGAGGCCGCGCCGGTCGCCGACTGAGGGTCCCCGGGAGTGTCGAAAAGGCGTTGTCGCCCCCGCGGGCCCGGCGTACCGTGGAAGGACACGGGAAAGGAGGTGGTCCGAACAGTGAAGAGCTTCAGGACGCGTGAGGTGGCTGCCCGCTAGCAGCCGACCGCTGCGGCGAATCCACCGCAGTCACCCGACCCGCAGGCGCGCCGGACCCCGTCCCTCCGGCCCGGACCCCGATCTCGGGGGCCACGCCTGCGGGTCGCCCCATTTCTCGACTCGGGGAATAAGGTTGCCTGTATCAACCTTTCCTCCGCATGGATCGAGACTCTGTGACCGAGCAGACATCCGCCGCCCCCGGGGCCGGGGCGGCCGACGGACCTGGCGCGCCGGCAGGCGGCGAGGCGGCGATGACGCACCGCCAGATCCTGGAGGCGCTCTCGGGCCTGCTGCTCGCGATGTTCGTGGCGATGCTGTCGAGCACCGTGGTCAGCAACGCGCTGCCCCGCATCGTCGCCGACCTCGACGGCAGCCAGACCGGCTACACCTGGATCGTCGTCGCGACGCTGCTCTCGATGACCGCGACCACGCCGATCTGGGGCAAGCTCGCGGACCTGTTCAGCAAGAAGCTGCTGGTGCAGACCGCGCTGGTGATCTTCTCGGTCGGCTCGGTCATCGCGACCTTCGCGCACAGCATGGAGCTGCTGATCGGCGCCCGCGTCGTGCAGGGCCTGGGCATCGGTGGCCTCACCGCGCTGGTGCAGGTCGTCATCGCCACGATGGTCAGTCCCCGCGAGCGCGGGCGCTACTCCGGCTACATCGGCGCGGTGTTCGCCGTCGCCACGGTGAGCGGCCCGCTGATCGGCGGGGTCATCGTGGACAGCCCGCTCGGCTGGCGCGGCTGCTTCGCCATCGGCCTGCCGGTCGCGCTCGCGGCGTTCGTGCTGCTGCAGAAGACGCTGCACCTGCCCGTCGTACGCCGCAAGGTCCGCATCGACTACCTCGGCGCCACCCTGATCATGGGCGGCGTCTCGATCCTGCTGGTCTGGGTCTCCCTCGCAGGCAACCAGTTCGCGTGGGCCTCCACGGCCACCGCGGTGCTGGTCGCCGTCGGCGTGCTGGTGCTCGCCGCTGCGGTGTACGTCGAGATCAAGGTCGCCGCCGAGCCCGTGGTCCCGATGACGCTGTTCAAGGACCGCACGATCACCCTCTCCACGATCGCCTCGACCCTGGTGGGCGTGGCGATGTTCGGCTCCACCGTCTACCTCAGCCAGTACTTCCAGCTGGCCCGCGGGATGACGCCCACCACGGCCGGCCTGATGACGGTCGCGCTGGTGGTCCCGCTGATGATCTCCAGCCTGGTCAGCGGCCGGGTGATCACCCGCACCGGACGCTGGAAGCGCTGGCTGGTCGGCGGGATGGCGTTCGTCGTCGCCGGCCTGGCGCTGCTCGGCACGATCGACGAGTCCACCCACCTGGTCGCGGTCTGCGCCTGGATGGGCCTGCTCGGCCTCGGGATGGGCTCGACCATGCAGAACCTGGTCCTCGCGGTGCAGAACAACGTCCCGGTCTCCGAGCTCGGCGCGGCCAGCTCGGTGATCGCCTTCTTCCGCAGCATGGGCGGCTCGGCCGGGGTCTCGGTCCTCGGCGCGATCCTCGGCACCCAGGTCGCGGACCGGGTGGTCGCGGGCTACCGCGACGCCCAGGTGATGCCGAGCGCCGAGTTCGGCAGCCACTCCATCCCCGACCTGCGCACGCTGCCGGGCGCGGAGGCCGCCATCTGGGAGCACGCGTACGGCGCGTCGATCGGCGAGCTCTACCTCATCGCGGTGCCCGCGGCGATCCTCGCCTTCGTGTGCGTCGTGCTGATCAAGGAGGTGCCGCTGCGCACCACGCTGGCGATGGGGCCGCCCGGCGCGGGGGGCCCGGGTGCCACGGAGCGCGTGGCCGAGGGTGTCCCGGCGGATGTCACGGGGCAGCCGCTGGTGGAGCGCGGGCGCGAGACGGGGGAGAATCCTCCTCGATGACAGCCAAGAGCCGCCACGACGCCCTCCAGACGGTCGAGCGCGAGATCGGCGTGATGATGCGTCGGATCCGCAAGGTGACGGGCGTGCGCGCCCGGATGATCGACCCGCACCTGCAAGCGGCCTCCTACCTGATGCTCGGGCACCTGGTGCAGTACGGGCCGATGCGGTCCTCGTCTCTGGCCGAGGTGTTCAACATCGACAAGGGCGCGATCAGCCGGCAGGTCCAGCACCTCGTCGACCTCGGCCTGGTCGTCCGTACGCCGGACCCCGAGGACGGGCGGGCCACCCTCGTGGAGGCGACCGAGGACGCCGCGCGCCGCGTCCGGGCCGTCGCCGCCGAGCGTCTGGAGTGGTGGGACGAGCGGTTGGGGGAGTGGTCGGACGAGGAGCTCGCCGGCTTCGCCGACGTGCTGACCCGCTACAACGCGATCCTCAGCGAGCCTCAGGAACCCGGATCCACACCGCACGGTCCGGGGGCAGGCCCCGCCTGAGCGCGGAGCCGGCGGTCTCGTCGCCGCCGAGCTCGGTGAGCGCGCCGCTGCTCACCAGCACCTCGCCCTCGGGCAGGGGCACCACGTCGGAGCCGCAGTTCAGCACCACCAGCACCGGCCCGCGCCGGAAGCGCAGCACGTCGCCGTCGACCTCGAGGTCGCTCACCCGCTCCCCGGCGCTCGTCGCGAAGGAGCGCCGGACCCGCAGCGCCTCGCGGTAGAAGGCCAGCGTGGACGCCGGATCGTCGTCCTGGGCGGCGACGGTGTGGGCGTGCCAGGTGGTCGGCTGGGGGATCCAGGACAGCTCCGCGGTCCCCGGCCCGAAGCCGTACGGCGGGTGCGCGCCCTCCCACGGCAGCGGCACCCGGGAGCCGTCGCGGCCCGGGTCCCCGCTCTCCGGGCCGCTGCGCAGCCAGGCGGGGTCCTGCCGGTGCTCGGGCGCGACGTCGACCTGCTCGAGGCCGAGCTCCTCGCCCTGGTAGACGTACGCCGAGCCGGGCAGCGCCAGCATGGTCAGGGTGGCCGCCCGGGCCCGGGCCAGGCCCTCGTGGCCGCCGCCGTAGCGGGTGCGGTGGCGCACGACGTCGTGGTTGCTGAGCACCCAGGTCGCCGAGGCGCCGACCGACTCCACCGCGGCGAGGGTGCCCTCGATGACGTCGGCGAAGGCGCGCGCCGACCAAGGCGCGAGCAGCCAGGCGAAGTTGAAGGCCTGGTGCATCTCGTCGGGGCGCACGAAGCGGGCCATCGACTCCGGGGTCTGGGTCCAGGCCTCGGCCACCAGCATCCGGTCCCCGTCGTACTCGTCCAGCACCCGGCGCCAGCGGCGATAGACGTCGTGCACCTCGGGCTGGTCCCACATCGGCTCGTCCAGGAGCGTGCGCTCCACCATCGCGTGCGGATGGTCGTCGGGCTCGGGAGCGGCCCCGGTGCTGTCGGGGGTCTCCTGGTCGCGCAGCGAGGCCTCCTTGAGCAGCCCGTGCGCGACGTCGATGCGGAACCCGTCGACGCCGCGGTCGAGCCAGAAGCGCAAGACCTCCTCGAACATGTCCCCGACCTCGGGCCGGCGCCAGTCCAGGTCGGGCTGGGTGGAGTCGAAGAGGTGGAGGTACCACTGCCCGTCGGGCACCCGGGTCCAGGCCGGGCCGCCGAAGACCGAGCGCCAGTTGTTGGGCGGCTCGCTGCCGCCCGGCCCGCGCCCGTCGCGGAACAGGTAGCGCGTCCGCTCCGGGCTGCCCGGTCCGGCGGCGAGCGCCGCGCGGAACCAGGGGTGCTCGGACGAGGTGTGGTTCGGCACCAGGTCGACGATGACGCGCAGGCCCAGCTCGTGGGCGCGCGCGATCAGCGCGTCGGCGTCCTGGAGGGTGCCGAACAGCGGGTCCACGTCGGTGTAGTCGGCGACGTCGTAGCCGTGGTCGTGCTGCGGGGAGGTGTAGAACGGCGTGAGCCACACCGCGTCGACGCCGAGGTCGCGCAGGTGGGGGAGCCGGGCGGTGATGCCGGGCAGGTCGCCGACGCCGTCGCCGTTGCTGTCGGCGAAGCTGCGCACGTAGACCTGGTAGGTCACGGCGTGGCGCCACCACGGCTGCTCGCCGGCGCCGGGCCGCTCGGCGTGGCCGGCCTGCTCCACGGCGGCCATCAGGCGTCGGGGGCGGGGTCGAGGACGATCCAGACCTGCTCCGCGGTGGCGAGCAGGGACCCGGCGGCGTCGTACAGCGAGGTCGCGGCGTGCACCTTGCGGCCCTCCTGGCCGCGGGCCTCCGCGACCAGCACGTGCTCCTCGCCGGGACGGGGCAGCGCCGTGACGCGCGCGGTCATCCGGCCCAGCACCATGGTGCGCTCGGCGAGGTCGCCGGCCCAGCCGCCGATGCAGTCCAGCGCCGCCCAGGTCACCGGGACGTCGGGGCTCTCGCCGCTCCCGGGCGTCCAGGTCGCCGCCCACCACCGCGGGCCGGGGCGCTCGATCGGGCCGGGGAAGATCCGCAGCCCGGTCTCGTGCTCGGGCCCGCAGACGAAGCAGCCGGGGAAGGGATGGGTGGTGTGGCCGGGGTACGCCGCGGACGCCGCGCGGGCCCGCGCGGCCGGGACGGGCGGCACGGCGACGAGGTCGTCGGTCACGAGGCGGGCGCGTGCGACCACGAGGTCGGCGTGACGCACGACCAGTCCGCCGTCCTCCTCGGTGGTCGACAGCTCCGTGTCCAGCGGCGGCGGCGCGGTCAGGGTGACCTCGACGTTCGACCAGCTGCGGACGTCGTCGCGGTGGGGGCGCAGCAGCTCGGCGACGGCGCCGGCGGTCCAGCCGCCGTTGGCGGAGGACGGCGGGCCGCAGAAGCGGCTCGGGACGACCAGACCGGCGCTGCCGGTGCGGGCACTGCTCCCGGTGCTGGCGGGCCTGCTGGTCGGGGCGGTCCCCGGCACGGTCGGTGTGGTGCTCACCGTCTGATCGTCTCCCATCGCTGAAGTGCCTCGCGCCGCTCGGCGCCGTGGTCGAGGATCGCGAGCGGGTAGCCGACGCTGTGACGTACCTCGGGGGAGGGGTCGTGGGGGTCGGGGACCCGCTCGGGGTCGGCGAGCTCCTGTACCCAGCGGCGCACGTAGGCACCGTCGGGGTCGAAGCGCCGCCCCTGGGAGGTGGGGTTGAAGACGCGGAAGAACGGCGCCGCGTCGGTGCCGCTGCCCGCCGTCCACTGCCAGCCGTGGTTGTTGGAGGCGAGGTCGCCGTCGACCAGCCAGTGCAGGAAGTGCCGGGCGCCGTGCTGCCACTCCACGTGCAGGTCCTTGACCAGGAAGCTGGCGCTCACCATCCGCATCCGGTTGTGCATCCAGCCGACCGCCCGCAGCTGGCGCATCGCGGCGTCGACGACCGGGAAGCCGGTGCGGCCCGCGCACCACGCCTCGAAGCGCTCGTCCGGCTCGTCGTAGGGCATCCGGGCGTACTCGGCGCGCAGGTAGTCGCGCGCGGTGTCGGGGCGCGCGTCGAGCACGTCGGCGTAGAACTCGCGCCACGCGAGCTCGGTGCGGTAGATCCCCGCGCCGGCGCCGCGCCGCGGGGCCAGGTCCGCGAGCAGGGTGCGCGGGTGGATCTCGCCCCACTTCAGGTGGTGCGACATCCGCGAGGTCCCGGGCAGGTCGGGACGGTCGCGCCGCTCGTCGTAGTCCGCGACGCCGTCGTCGAGGAACTCGGCCCACCGCCGGTGCGCGGCCTCCTCGCCGGCCTCGGGCAGGGTCAGTCCCGCGGGCAGCGGCGGCCGCGGGACCTCGGTCGTGTCCTCGGTCAGGTGCTGCCACTTCACCCCGGTCGGCGCCGCCACCGGGCCGCGCCAGCCGTGCTCGGCCCAGGCCCGGGAGAACGGCGTGAAGACCTGGTACGCCGACCCGTCGGCCTTGCGCACCCGGCCCGGCGACACGGCGTACGGCGAACCGGTCCGGACCAGTGCGACGCCCTCCTCGGCGAGCGCGGCCTCCACCTCGCGGTCGCGGCGCGCGCCGTACGGGCCGTGGTCGGCGGCGACGTGGACCTCGCTCGCCCCGACGGCGCGGGCGGCGCGGACCACCTGGCGCACCGGGTCCCCCCGGACGACCGACAGCCGGCCGCCGTCGGCGCGCAGGGAGGCGTCCAGTGCGCCCAGGGAGGCGGCCAGGTAGGCCCGCCGGCTCGGGCCGGCCGGGCCCCACAGGGCGGGGTCCAGGACGAAGAGCGGCAGCACCGGACCGTGCGCGCACGCCGCCAGCAGGGCGGGGTTGTCGCCGAGCCGCAGGTCGCGCCGGAACCAGAAGACGGTGGACATGGTCGCTCCACGATGGCAGCCCGATGGTGACGTGACTCTAATCTGGAACAAGTCAAATGTGCGGGGTGGTGCTCCATAGGACAGAATGGCCGGGTGAGCGACCTGATCGACACCACCGAGATGTACCTCCGGACCATTTACGAGCTGGTCGAGGAGGGCATCGTCCCGCTGCGTGCGCGCATCGCCGAGCGTCTGCACCAGAGCGGGCCCACGGTCTCCCAGACCGTGGCGCGCATGGAGCGTGACGGGCTGCTGACCGTCGAGGGCGACCGCCACCTCGAGCTGACCGCCGAGGGCCAGCGCCTGGCCACCCGCGTGATGCGCAAGCACCGCCTCGCCGAGCGCCTGCTGACCGACGTCATCGGCCTGGACTGGGAGCTCGTGCACGAGGAGGCGTGCCGCTGGGAGCACGTGATGTCCGAGACCGTCGAGCGCCGTCTGCTCGAGCTGCTCGGCCAGCCCACCGAGTCGCCCTACGGCAACCCGATCCCGGGCCTGGAGGAGCTGGGCCAGACCGCGGTCGCCGAGGACTTCATGGACGGCGTGGAGCCGCTGTCCCGTGTCGCGGGCCACGGCGAGGGCCGGGTGCTGGTGCGCCGCATCTCCGAGGAGATGCAGAAGGACGAGGTGCTGATGAGCGCCCTGCGCCGCGTGGGCGCCCTGCCGGACAAGAACATCACCGTCATCGCGACCGGCGACGGCGTGCTGCTCGGCTCCGGCGGCGAGACCGCCGAGATCGTCCCCGAGGCCGCCGACCACATCTTCGTCAAGCGCCTCTGACGGCGCTGCGCGCCTCGACCAGCGCGCCGAGGAACTCGCTGCACCCCGCCTCGACGCGGTACGTCGCCAGCGGGTCGCCGCGGGTCTCGCCGCGGTTGGCGATGACCACCGGCGTGCCGGCCTTCGCGGCGCGCTTGACGAAGCGCAGCCCGCTCATCACGGTCAGGCTGGACCCGGCGACCAGCAGCGCGCCGCCGCTCGCCGCCAGCGCGTCGACGGCGTCGTAGCAGCGCTGCACCCTCGCGGGCGGCACGTTCTCGCCGAAGAACACCACGTCGGGCTTGAGCACCCCGCCGCAGTCCTCGCAACCGGGGACCACGAAGCCGTCGGTCTCCTCCAGCGCGACGTCGCCGTCGGGCCGGACCTCCACCTCGGCGTGCCGCTCGACCCAGCCCGGGTTGAGCTCGCCCAGCCGCTGGTGGAGCGCCGCGCGGCTCGTGGTGGCGCGGCAGCCCAGGCACACCACGTCGGCGATCCGCCCGTGCAACGCGACCATCCGGCGGGTGCCGACCGCCTCGTGCAGGCCGTCGACGTTCTGGGTGATCAGCAGCTCGGGGTCGAGCCGGGCCACGGCGTGGTGGCCCGGGTTGGGGTCCGCGCGTCGCATCCGCCCCCAGCCGACGTGGCTGCGCGCCCAGTAGCGGCGTCGGGCGTCGGGGCCGGAGACGAACTCGCCGTACGTCATCGGCATTCGGGCGGGTGCGTGCGGGCCGCGGTAGTCGGGGATCCCGGAGTCGGTGGAGAGCCCGGCACCGGTGAGCACCACCAGCGGGCGGTCCAGGAGCGCGGCGAGCGCGGCGTCGGCGCTCACGCGTAGCGGGCGGCGGAGCGGGCGCGCGCCTTGGCCGCCTCGACCTCGCGGTCCTTGGGTGGCGCGGAGGTGACGAGGTCCGCGAGCAGGTGCTGGGTCGCGTGGGCCACCTCGGCGACGGCGCGGTCGAAGGCGGCCTGGTTGGCCTGCGAGGGCTTGGCGGCCCCGCTGACCTTGCGGACGTACTGCAGCGCCGCGGCGTGCACCTCCTCGGAGGTGGCCGGCGGCTCGAAGTTGTGGAGCTGGCGGATGTTGCGGCACATGCCTCCAGCGTACGGCGGGTCGCCGGGGCTGCCCCGTGGCTCACACGTGGCTCACACGTCGAGCAGCCGGGTCCCCTCGTCGGTGCTGAGCAGGACCCGCCCGTCGGGCAGCGGCACCGTGCGGGCGCGCGCGGTCGAGGTGCCCAGCTCGGCCAGCACCCGCTCGCGGAACCGGCCGTCCGCCACGTGCAGGGCCAGCACCCGGCCCTGCCGGCCGCTCCAGCCGCGCTCGACGACGGCGAGCAGGGTGCGCTGCTCGGGCAGCCAGGTGGCCTGGCGCGGGTCCTCCGCGGCGGCGAAGCGGGTGCCTCGCGCCAGGGAGAGCACGTCGGTGCGGCGCAGGTCGCTCAGGTCGGTGACGTCGAACAGGCCCGCCTGGGCGCCCCGGCCGCCGCCCTCGGCCGGCCCCTCGCCGAGGCCGATCACCCGGCGGGGGCCGAGGGGGTGCAGGTAGGCGGAGAACCCCGGCACCTCGAGCTCGCCGAGGTCGCGCGGGGCGGCGGGGTCGCTCAGGTCGATCGCGTGCACGGGGTCCACCCGGCGGAAGGTCACCAGCAGCGCGAGGTCGTCGAACCAGCGCACGGCGGTGAGGTCCTGGCGCACGCCGATCGCCGCGACCCGGCCGATCTCGGCCAGGGTGTCCCCGCGCTGGGCGAGGGTGACCACCGAGGTGGCGTCGCCGGTTCGCCGCGAGCGCTCCACGGCCAGGCGCAGCACGCCGTCGTGCTCGTCCATCGACCACCGGTCGGTGAGCGCGCCGTCCACGGTCCCGCTGGCGGCGTACGTCGTGGCGGTGCCGGCCAGCTCGAAGGCGTGCACGCTGACCCGCCCGTTCGGCGCGCTGATACCGGTGACCGGGAGGTCCTCCCAGCAGCACGCGGCCCGGTCGGCGGCCCAGACCGGGATGCCCCAGCGGTGGTCGGCGGTCGCGAGGTAGAGCCGGTCGGCGGAGACGTAGGCCAGGTCGGCGGGAGCGGCGAGGGCGGTGACGCTGTTGGCCGCGGGGTCGCCGGGGTCCAGGCCGACGACGCTGACGGTGCCGAGACCGTCCGGCCGGCTCGGGACGGCGACGCCGGCGCAGTCGACGAGCGGCTCGGTGCGGCCGTCCACGGTGACGGTGGGCAGCCAGTCCTCGATCGTGGTGCGGCGCACCAGCTCCCGGTTGTGGGCGCGGGCCGCGTCGCGCTTGCGTCCCCACCCGACCCGGAAGTCGAGGTCGGGCAGCGGGGCGGCCAGCACGAGACGCACGGTGTCGGCGTGCTGGCGGGCCTCGAGGAGCACTCCGTCGTAGAGGGTGGTGCCGCTGACCGTCGGGACGCCCGGGTCGGCGAGGTCCACGCTGGTCACCTCGACCTCGTCGCCGGAGCGGCTGAGCACCAGCGCGGTGTCGTCGACGAGCAGCAGCTCGCCGCCTCCGAAGCGGGAGCCCAGGTCGAGCTCGCCGCGCGGCACCACGGCGGTGCCCGCGACGTCGGCGACGCGCAGCACGCCCTCGTCGGTGAGGCGCACCAGCAGCTCGCCGTCGGTCTTGACCAGGTCCGGCTCGTCCACGCCGCTCTCCTGGACGTTGGTGCCGGTCGCGCTGCCGGGGGCGCGCTGGGCGGTGGGCGACGCCGCGCGGTCGGCCGCCGCGAGGTCGCGCAGGCCGTAGGAGGCGATCACGGGGCTGGGGCGCCAGCCGGCCGCGCCGACGTGCTCCAGGCCGCGGGCGACGTAGAAGTCGAGGAGGCCCGCGCACGACGACGCCGCGCGCAGCTCGCCGGACACCGGCGCCGCGATCGGGGCGGTCACCGGCAGGGGAGCGGTGCCGCCCCGCGGCGTACCGCCGTCCCCGCCGCCGGCGGCGCCGACCGCGACCGCCGCACCGGCTCCGAGCGCCGCGGCGAGCAGCGCGGTGGTGGCGAGGACGAGGCGCGGGTGCGTGCGTGCGGTCATGGCAGGTGTGACGGTGACCGCGGCGGTGTGGTTCCGCCTGTCACAGTGTCGCCATGGCCGACCCCGCGATCGTCCCCGCCCCTGACCGTCCCGAGCGCGACCTCGACCTGGTGCTGTTCGGCGCCACCGGCTTCACCGGTGGGCTGACCGCCGCCTACCTGGCTCGCAACGCCCCGCACGGCCTGCGCTGGGCGCTCGCCGGGCGCAACCAGGACAAGCTGGCCGCGGTCCGCGACCGGCTCGCGGAGTCCGGCGCCGACGTCGAGGGCCTGGAGCTGCTGCGGGCCGACGTCACCGACCGGGCCTCGCTCGACGCCCTCGCGGGCCGGGCCAGGGTCGTGATCACCACCGTCGGGCCCTACCTGACCCACGGCGAGCCGCTGGTCGCGGCGTGCGCTGCCGCCGGCACCGACTACGTCGACCTGACCGGCGAGCCGGAGTTCGTCGACCGGATGTACCTCGCCCACCACGCCACCGCCGAGCGCACCGGGGCCCGGATCGTGCACGCCTGCGGCTTCGACTCGGTCCCGCACGACCTGGGGGCGCTGCACACCGTGCAGGAGCTCCAGGCCGAGGGCCCGGTCACCGTGCGCGGCGTGGTCCGCGCGGACGCGAAGTTCTCCGGGGGCACCTTCCACTCGGCGGTGACGGCGGTGTCCCGTGCGCGCCAGATGCGCGAGGCGGCGGCCGAGCGGCGCCGCGTCGAGCCGCGCCCGGCGGGCCGCTCCTCGCGGGCCGTGGCCGGGCGGCCGCACCGCGACCCGGTGCTCGGCTGGTGGCTGCTGCCGATGCCGACCATCGACCCCTACGTGGTCGCGCGCAGCGGTGCTGCGCTGCCGGCGTACGGCCCGGAGTTCCGTTACTCCCACTACGCCGGCACCACGACGCTGCCGTACGCCGTGGGCGGGGTCGTCGGCGTCGGCGCGCTCGCGCTCGGGGCCCAGGTCGGGCCGCTGCGTCGGGCGATGCTGAACCGCGTCAAGCAGGGCGAGGGCCCCTCGGCCGAGCGGCGCGAGCGGTCCTGGTTCAGCGTCGACTTCGTCGGCGAGGGCGGCGGGCGCACCGTGCGGACCCGAGTCTCGGGCGGGGACCCGGGCTACGACGAGACCGCGAAGATGCTCGCCGAGTCGGCGCTGTGCCTGGCCTTCGACGACAACCCGCCGACCGCCGGGCAGGTGACCACCGCGCAGGCGATGGGCGCCAACCTGACCGCGCGGCTGCGGGCCGCGGGGATGCGCTTCGAGACCCTGGACTGACGCCTCAGGCCCAGATCGCGCCCGGGCGCCCGCCGTCGGCGGTGACGACGGCGCCGTTCGCGACCCGCCCGCGCGGGGAGGCCAGGAACGCCACGACGTCGGCGACCTCCGCGGCGCTCACCGCTCGCCCGAGGGCATTGAGGCCCGCGGTCTTGGCGGCGTACGCCGGGTCGTCGGCGTTGCGCTCGGTGACGGTCAGGCCGGGGTGCACGCACACGACGCTGATCCCCTGCGGGCCGAGCTCGTCGGCGAGGTTCTTGCTGAGCGCGACGACGGCGATGTTGCGCACCGAGCCCGCGATCGGGCCGGTGGAGCGGGCGTTCATCCCGCTGATGTTGACCACCGCGCCCCCGTCGCCGTGGGCGAGCAGGTGGGGGAGCGCGGCACGCACGACGCGCAGGTAGCCCAGCGCCTTGGTGTCGAGCTGGCGCAGGAAGTCCTCCTCGTCGAGCCCCGCCAGCCCGGTCGGCTGGGTACCCGTGGCGCGCGGCGCGGCCGCGTTGACCACGACGTCGAGGCGGCCCAGCTGCTCGGCCGCGGCGTCCACGGCACGGCGCACCTGGGCGTCGTCGGTGGTGTCGGCGGCCACGGTCACCGCCTGCGGGCCGAGCTCGGTGCGGGCCGCTGCCAGCGTGTCCGCGTCGCGGCCCAGCAGCGCCACCGAGGCGCCCTCCGCCACCAGCACGCGGGCGGTCGCCAGGCCGATGCCCCGGTTGCCCCCGGTCACCAGCGCGGCGCTTCCTCGAAGTCCCAGATCCACGGTGAATGTCCTCGTCCTCGGTGCACCCGTCGGTCGTCGGACTCGAGGCTAGGGCGTGGGTGGCCACCCGATCGGGTGACGTTCACCCCCCGGATGCCCCCGAGCGTGGTCGTCTCCGTGGAGACGCGACCCGAGGTGGTTTCGACCCCGCGGACCCGCGCCTGACAAGATGACCCCGCCACCGTGGACTCCCGCACTGGGAGCACACCCGGCCCGCCCCAGTAGCTCAGCGGATAGAGCAGCCGCCTCCTAAGCGAAAGGTCGCAGGTTCGACTCCTGCCTGGGGCACCACCGCCGGTTACGGTCTGCGCATGGCGGACCTCTTCGGGCAGGGGGACTTCGGTCTCCGGATGGACTGGGGCCCGGTCGGCGCACGTGTCGCTGGGGCCGAGGTGGCCGTCGTGGTCGACGTCCTGAGCTTCTCGACCTCCGTCTGCGTCGCGGTCGAACGCGGCATGCGCGTCTTCCCCTACCGCTGGCGGGGCCCGGACGCCGAGGCGTTCGCCCGCGAGCACGACGCGGTGCTGGCGGTCGGCCGTCTCGAGGCGACGCGGGACGGCGGCGTGCCCGCACCCTCGCTCTCGCCGGCCGGGCTGCTCGAGTGCGAGGTGCGCCCGCGGCTCGTCCTCCCATCGCCCAACGGGTCGACCATCGCCGACGCGCTGCGCAGGACCGGGGCCGAGGTCGCCGTCGGGTGCCTGCGCAACGCCCGTGCCGTCGCGGAGTGGCTGATGCCCCGGATCGAGGCGGGCCGGTCGGGCCGCAGCGGCAGCCGACCTCTTCGCCGCCGCCCGGGACGACCTCGGTGCGCGCCTGGCGGCGTGCGTGGGCGGCCGGGAGCTCGCGAGCAGGGGCTTCGCGGCGGACGTGGAGGTGGCCGCAGCCCTCGACATCTCCCGTGTCGTCCCGGTGCTGGCCGACGGGTCGTTCGGTCCGGCCGCGTAGCGGAACGGTGATGGTCGCAGTCGTCCGCCGGTCGAGCTCGTCGAGACCTCCAGGCAGAGGTCTGGCCCCGCCAGCAGGTCGCTGGCGGGGTCCTGGGGGTCGGGGGTCTATGCGTCGGGCGGGTGCGCGGTGAGGAGGCGGGTGGTGCCGTCGGACTTCACGAGGTGGAGCCCGTGTGGGGATCGCCAGAGGTACGTCGCGGGCTCGGTCTTGTCGTAGGTCCAGCCGGTATGCGTCTTGGCCCGGTGATGTCGTCGGCAGAGCGGGGCCAGGTTGCAGCTGCATGTCGGGCCTCCGTCGCCGTGGGCGACGACGTGGTCGGTGTCGCAGCGGCGGGCCGGGCGTTCGCACCACGGGAAGGCGCACGTCGGCTGGGCCAGACGGGTCTGCTCGACCAGCCGGTCGGGGACGGCGTAGGCGTCGGTGTGGTGGTGGGCGTCGAGGTCGATGACGGGCTTGATGACGACCTGGGCGTCGCCGGTGCACCAGTCGCGGACCTGGTCGGTGGACACGATGGAGCGGGTCTCCTCGACTCGGGCGATGCCCGCCTCGTCGCGGCTGATCGCGGCGTGGGAGAGGTGGACGTGGATGACCACCTGGCGCGGCTTCGCCACCGCCGCGGTCCCGCCGGCCTCGGTCATCAGGTCGAGGGTGAGCTGGCGGCGGGCGAGCTCGCCGGCGGCCCGGGAGCGGCGCACGTCGAGCGGCTCCGCCGAGCCCAGTGCGGCGAGCTCCTGGGCGCCCTGGCGGATCGCGGCGTCGAGGTCGAGTGCGTCCGCGAGGTCGAGGGTCCCCTCGACCTGCACGGTGCCGTCGAAGTCGGCGGCCTCGGTGTGGACGTCGAAGCGCCTGCCGTCGGCTGCCTGACGGCGCTGCTTCTCGGCACCCTCGGGGTCGAAGGTGACCCGGGCGTGCTCGACCAGCCGGCCGATGGCTGCGAACCCGATCTTCCCGACGACGGGGGCGAGCTGGCGGTCGACGTACTCCGCGCCCGCGAGCGGAAGCGTGGTGGTCAGCTGGGCGACCCGGCGGGCCTTCCACGCCGGCATCTCACCAGCCCGCACGAGCGCCCAGGTCCGCTTCAGTCGGTGCGCGAGCTCCAGCGCGTCACCGACCAACGAGCGGGCGGCGTCGGTCGACATCCCGAGCGCGGCGCCGAGCTCCATCGGCGCGAACTCCGCCACCAACGGCGTCCCCTCACCGGCCAGCGGCACCGCGAGCTCCCCGAAGACCAGCCCGGTGGTCGGCGCCGCGTCGGCGACCGACTCCTCGGGGTGCATCGCCGCCCACACCAGAGCGGCCTCCAGGATCAGCACCTCGCCGCGCTGCACCGCAGCCCGCTGCTCCTGCGCGAACGCCAGCACGGCGGCTGGGGTGTCGCAGTCGGGGAGTTCGGGGGAGGCCATGCCTCAGTCTACTCGAACACATGTTCGAGGACAAGAGCGCTTCCCCAGGTTTCCTTCTGCAACGTCTCAGGACTTCGGTGACACGTCGGGGTTCTTGGATCGGGTTCCGGGGGTCGGCCGTTGCCGACGCGGCGGACGCCGTGAGGCGGGCGGGTGTGTTCGGCCAGGATCTCGCCGTCGACCGATGGGTCGGTCGGTCCGGCTTCTGGAGCGCTTCGACGGGTGGCGTCGCCTCCCGGGCCCAGGGTCGCGGCAAGTGGTGCGTCACCGATGTCCTGGCACGGAACCGTCACCGATGTCCTGCGACATGACAGCCCCAGGTCCCTTGCGCCTCTTGGGCCGACAGGCTCGACCAATGATGGCGCGGCGCTCGAAGACGGCCTTTCGGCGGTGTCCCGATGGTCGGCATCAAGGTGGAACGCGTTCCATTCCGGTGCGCTAGCGTCGCGGCATGGACAGTGAGCAGCAGGCGCAGCGCGTCGTCGTGGTCACCGGCGCCGCCTCGGGCGTGGGGTTCGCGACCGCCGAGATGTTCCGCGACGCGGGCGAGATCGTGTTCGGTCTGGACCGGGCGGCAACGGTGCCGGAGGGCGTGACGTACGTCGAGTGCGACGTCTCCAGCAAGGCGGCGGTGGACGCGGCGATCGAGGTCTGCGGGCAGCGCGGGCGCATCGACGTGCTGGCCAACGTGGCGGGGATCGTGCAGTTCGGCCGCGTCGAGCAGATCAGCGAGGCCGAGCTGGACCGGGTGCTGGCGGTCAACCTCAAGGGCCCGTTCCTGCTGATCCAGGCGGCGCTGCCGCTGCTGGAGGTCGGTCCCGGCTGCATCGTCAACGTCGCCTCGGTGGCGGGCCGCGTCCCGCAGCCGTACGCCGCGGCGTACGGCGCCTCGAAGGGTGGGTTGGTCCAGCTGACCAAGAACCTCGCCCTGGAGCTGGCCTCGCGCCGCATCCGCGTCAACGCCGTGTGCCCCGGCACCATCGACACCCCGATGGTCGCCCAGGTGGCCGCGACGTACCCCGCCGACCTGGACCCGAAGGTCTCCGAGCGCCTGCTGATGCAGTTCCCCGGGACGATCTCGCCGCAGGAGGTGGCGGAGTCGATCCGCTACCTGTCCTCGCCGCAGGCCCGGTTCGTCACGGGTGAGGTGCTGGCCATCGACGGGTTCATGAGCTGAGCACGGGACGGATGAGCGAGGGGGCAGGCATGGGAGTGCTGGACGGCAAGGTCGCGCTGGTCACCGGCGCGGCGCGCGGCGTGGGCGCCGGCATCGCACGGGCGATGGCCAAGGAGGGCGCGCGGGTCGCGGTGCTCGACCTGGACGCCGCGGGAGCGGAGGCGATGGCGGGCGAGCTGGAGCAACACGCGCCCGCGATCGGGCTGGGCTGCGACATCCGCGACTCCGCGCAGGTCGACGCCGGCGTGGCGAGGGTCGTCGAGCGCTTCGGCACCGTCGACATCCTGGTCAACAACGCGATGGCCTCGGTGCAGACGGCGTTCGAGGACGCCACCGACGCCGAGATCGACCTCGCGCTCGACACCGGCCCGAAGGCGACCTACTACTTCATGCGTGCCTGCTTCCCGCACCTCAAGGGGACGCTCGAAGAGGGCGGCGGGCGCGTCATCAACCTGCGCTCCGCCTCCGACCCCGGCGGCCTCGCCGGGTACGGCGCGTACGTCGCGGCGAAGGCCGGCGTCGGCGGGCTGACCCGGGTCGCCGCGCGCGAGTGGGGCCGCCACGGGATCACGGTCAACAACCTGGCGCCGTTCGTGCTCACCGAGGGCGCGAAGGCGCACTTCGACGAGCGCCCCCAGGAGCTCAAGGGCGTGCTGCGCCACCTCTCGGTGCCTCGTCCTGGCGATGCGGAGAGCGACGTCGGGCGCGCCGCGGTCTTCCTCGCCGGCCCGGACGCCAGCTATGTCACCGGCTGCACGCTCACCGTGGACGGCGGCGGCACCTTCTTCTCCTAGGACCACACCAGCGCCCGACGCGGCGCCGGCGGCCCGTGCTGGCTAGCATGGGCGCCGGCCCGCCCGGGCCGCTGCCGGTGTAGCTCAGTTGGTAGAGCGCCTCATTTGTAATGAGGATGTCGCGGGTTCGACCCCTGTCACCGGCTCCAGCCCGACCCGCCCCCGGCGGGGGCGCCCCGCTCAGCGGACCCGCTCGACCTCGAACTCCTCGGCCGGGTGGGCGATGTGCTCCTGGCCGGCCACGATCTGCAGCTCGCGCTCGCCGCTCTCCAGCGTCGTGCGCAGCACGCCGAAGACCGACGAGGCGGTGCGGCCGAGCGCCACCGCCGGGTCGCCGGTGGTGTGCAGGTGGGCGGTGAAGAGCGCCGAGGTGATGTCGCCGGAGCCGTTGGCCTTCATCGGGAGGTACGGCGTGCGCACCAGCCAGGCGCCGTCGTCGTGGACGACCATCATCTCGATGGTGTCGTCGGGGCGGTCGCTGCGCTCCACGCTCGTCACCAGCACCGTGCTCGGGCCCATCGCGCGGGCCGCGTCGGCGGAGGCCAGGATGTCGTCGAGGGTGCGCGGCTCGGTGTCGGTGAGGTAGCCGAGCTCGAACTGGTTGGGCGTGATGATGTCGGCGACCGGCACGACCTTCTCGCGCAGCAGCACCGGGATCGCGGGGTTCACGAAGCAGCCGGAGCGGGCGTTGCCCATCACCGGGTCGCAGGTGTAGGTCGCGGCCGGGTTCGCGGCCTTGACCCGCGCCACCGCGTCGATGATCACCTCGCCGATGTCCTCGCCGCCCTGGTAGCCCGACAGCACCGCGCTCACCTCGGGGAAGGCGCCGCGCTCCTCGATGCCGATCACGACGTCGCGCACGTCGGAGGCCGGCAGGAGCGGGCCGCGCCACGCGCCGTACCCGGTGTGGTTGGAGAAGTGGACGGTGTTGACCGCCCAGACCTCGTGGCCGAGCCGCTGGAGCGGGAACACGGCGGCGGAGTTGCCGACGTGTCCGTAGGCGACCGAGGACTGGATGGACAGCAGCTTCATGGCGCCATTGTGGCCCTCGCTCCCGACGTCCGGGCAGATCGGTCGAGGGTCGGGCAGAACTAGAACCGGTTCCAGTCGTTGACGTAGTGTGACCACGCATACATTCCGTCAGTATGTGACCCGCCGCCGCCGGCCCGAACGAGGTATCTGAGATGGCCAAGACCCCCTACTCCCACGAGGCTGACTACGTCGTCGTCGGCTCCGGCAGCGCCGGCTCCGCCATAGCCGGCCGGCTGGCCCAGTCCGGCGCGAGCGTGATCCTGCTCGAGGCCGGCAAGAGCGACAACCAGCTGCTGACCAAGAAGCCCGGCATGATCGGGCCGATGCACGCCGAGCCGCGGATCAAGCGGCTCAACGACTGGGGCTACTACACCGTGCCCCAGCAGCACATCCTCGGGCGCAGGATGCCGGCCCCCCGTGGCAAGGTGCTCGGCGGCTCCAGCTCGGTCAACGGCATGGTCTACGTGCGCGGCAACCGGGCCAACTACGACTCCTGGGCCGCGGAAGGCTGCACCGGCTGGGACGCCGACAGCGTCAACGCGGCGTACAAGCGCATGGAGGACTACGAGGGCGGCGCCGACGAGTACCGCGGCGCCGGCGGCCCGATCCGGGTCGGGGTCAACCCGAACCCGCAGGAGGGCACCCTGCAGTTCATCCAGGCGACCTCCGACACCCTGGGCGTGAAGATCCTCGACGACTACAACGGCGCCTCCCAGGAGGGCATCGGCCGGATGCAGCAGAACGCCGTGGACGGGCTGCGCTACAGCGCCTCGCGCGGCTACGTGCACCACCTCGCGCCGCGCACCCTCGAGGTCCAGACGCGGGTCCTGGCGACCAAGGTCGTGGTCGAGAACGGGCGCGCGGTCGGGGTCCGGGTGCGCGACAAGGACGGTGGCAGTCGGGTGGTGCGCGCCGGCAAGGAGGTCATCCTCTCGGCGGGCTTCATCGGCACCCCGCAGCTGCTGATGCTCTCGGGGATCGGCCCGGCCGAGCACCTCGCCCAGCACGGCATCGCCTGTGTCGCGGACCTGCCGGTCGGCGACAACCTGCACGACCACATGTTCCACGCGATGACCTTCCACGCGACCTCCTCGACGCTGCGCGGCAACGCGCTGTTCTTCGCCAAGGGTCTGGCCAAGGAGCTCACCCGCGGCGGGACCTTCCTGGCCAACTCGGTCTTCGAGTCGGTCGGCTTCGTGCGCACCTCCCAGGCCACCGACGTGCCCGACCTCCAGCTGCACCTGCTGCCGTGGGCCTACGTCTCGCCCAACCAGGACGCCCCGGTGCGCCACGACGTCGACCAGCGCCCGGCGCTGACCGTGCTCACCACGCTGATCTACCCGCGCAGCCGCGGCACGCTCCGCCTCGCCTCCGCCGACCCGACCGCCGCGCCGCTGATCGACCCGAACTACCTGGCCGACCGACGCGACCTCGACACCCTCGTCGAGGGCTCGGAGATGGTCCGCGAGATCCTCGGCTCCGCGGCGTTCGGCGGCTCGATCAAGAGCGAGATCCACCCCGGCGCCGGCGTACGCGGGCCCGACCTGCGCAGCCAGATCCTCAACCGCGCCACGTCGGTCTACCACGGCGTCGGCACCGCCCGGATGGGCACCGACGAGCGCGCCGTGGTCACCCCCGACCTCAAGGTCCGCGGCATCGAGGGGCTGCGGGTCGCCGACGCCTCGATCATGCCGTCGATCACCGGAGGCAACACCAACGCGCCCGCGATCATGATCGGCGAGCGCGGCGCCGCGCTCGTCCTCGGAAAGGCCTGAGCCATGCACATCGCCAGCTCCAGCGACGTCGCCACCACGGAAGGCGCGGCGGCCGGGCCGGACGCCGCCACCGGTACGCCGCGCCCCGGTCCCACCCGCCCGGCGTCGATCACCGACGCGTTCCTGCGCTCCCTGGTGGCCCGGGTGCCCTCGTCCGGGGCGACCCCCTGGCCGCTGACCGAGGTCTACACCGGCGAGAAGCTCGTGGACCTCCCGCAGTCGAGCCCCTCCGACATCGAGGAGGCGTTCGCGCGGGCCCGGGAGGCGCAGCGGGTCTGGGCCGCCTGGCCGGTGCGCAAGCGGATGCGGGTCTTCCGCACCGCCCACCGGCTGCTGCTCGAGGCCACCCACACCACCGCCGACCTGATCCAGGCCGAGAGCGGGAAGAACCGGCGGATGGCGGTCGAGGAGACCTGCGACCCGCCGATGGTGATCAGTCACTACCTCAAGCGCGCGCCGCGGCTGCTGTCCTCGACCACCCGCGGTGGACCGGTGCCGCTGGTGTCGTCCTCGACGGAGATCCGCCGGCCCAAGGGCGTCGTCGCGATCATCGCGCCGTGGAACTTCCCCTTCGCCACCGGGCTCTCCGACGCGATCCCGGCGCTGATGGCCGGCAACGCGGTGGTGCTCAAGCCGGACAACAAGACCGCGCTGTCGCCGCTGCACGGGATCGCGCTGCTCGAGCGTGCCGGACTGCCCAAGGGGCTGTTCCAGGTGGTCTGCGGCGAGGGCCCCGACGTCGGTCCGACGCTGATCGACAACGCCAGCTACGTCATGTTCACCGGGTCCACCGCCACCGGGCGGGTGATCGGCGAGCGTGCCGGGCGCAACCTGATCGGGTGCTGCCTGGAGCTCGGCGGGAAGAACCCGATGGTCGTCCTGGACGACGTCGACGCCGACGAGTGGGTCGACGGTGCCCTGTTCGGCGTGTTCGGCAACACCGGCCAGATCTGCATGCACATCGAGCGCATCTACCTGCCCGACAGTCGCTACGAGGAGCTGAAGGCGGCCTTCGTCAAGGCCACCGAGGCGCTCGTGATCGGGGCGGCGTACGACTTCGGGCCGGACGTCGGCTCGCTGATCTCGCCCGACCACCTGGCACGCGTCTACGCCCACGTCGAGGACGCCGTCGCCAAGGGCGCGCACGTCGTCACCGGCGGGCGGGCCCGGCCCGACCTCGGCCCGGCGTTCTTCGAGCCGACGATCCTGGAGGGCGTCACCTCCGAGATGGCCTGCGGGGTCACCGAGACCTTCGGGCCGGTGGTCGCCCTGCACCGCTACCGCACGGTCGAGGAGGCGATCGCGCTGGCCAACGACACCGACTACGGCCTCAACGCCTCGGTGTGGAGCGGCGACGTCGCGCGCGCCGAGAAGGTGGCGCGCCGCATCGAGGCCGGCAACGTCAACGTCAACGACGCCCTCGCCACGGCGTACGCCTCCAAGGGGACGCCGTCCGGCGGGATCAAGCAGTCCGGCGTCGGCGCCCGGCACGGCGACCAGGGCCTGCTGAAGTACACCGACGTGCAGAACCTCGCGGTGCTGAAGAAGCAGGTGATGGGCATCCGGCCCGGCCAGGACTACGACACCTACGTCGAGCAGATGCTGGGCGGGCTGAAGATGATGCGGCGCTTCCGGATCCGCTGAGGGGCGAGTAGTCCGCCACACAGGTGTCGGGTCGAGGCCGATCGACGACACCTGTGTGGCGGACTATCGCGTCCGGGCCGCGCGCCGCGTCAGGCGACCTGCAGGCTCCGCTTCGAGAGCCCCATCCAGAAGCCGTCGATGATCTGCTCGGCCGGCACCTCGGGGGCGCTCGCGGCGCCGAGGGTCACGAACAGCGGCGTGTAGTGCTCGACGGTGGGATGCGCGTAGGGCATCCCGGGCGCGCGGTCGCGGTACGCCGCGAGCTCGTCGACGTCCCCGCGGGCGATCGCCTCCGCGGCCCAGGCGTCGAACTCGCGCGACCAGCCCGGCGCCGCGGCGTCGATGCGGAACTCGGTGAGGAACGGCAGGCCGTGGGTGAGGAACCCGGAGCCGACCACGAGCACGCCCTCCTCACGCAGCGGGCGCAGCCGCGCGCCCAGGCGCATCAGCCGCTCCGGGTCGTGGGTCGGCAGCGACATCTGGAGCACCGGGATGTCGGCCTCGGGGTACATGATCTTCAGCGGCACCCAGGCGCCGTGGTCGAGGCCGCGGCTCACGTGCTGGTGGACCGGCTCGGTGTCCGGCATCATCGCCGCCACCCGCTGCGCGAGCGCGGTCGAGTCCGGGGTCTGGTAGGTCATCCGGTAGTACTTCGGGTCGAAGCCGCCGAAGTCGTAGACCAGCGGCGCGCCGTTGCCGCTGAGGCTGAGCGGGGCGGACTCCCAGTGGGCGCTGACGATCAGGATCGCCTTCGGGCGCGGGAGCTCGCGGGCGAGCGTCGCCAGCTGGCCCGACCAGACCGGGTCGTCAAGGAGCGGGGGAGCGCCGTGCCCGAGGTAGAGGGCCGGCATCCGGTCCGCGGGGGTGGGGGTGTTCGGCGCGTCCATGCTCACTCCAATGGTTTGATCTTCAACTTTATTCCATCGGGAGCGTCCAGTCGACCGGGGCGCCGCCCTGCTCGAGGAGCAGCGCGTCCACGCGGCTGAAGGGCCGGGAGCCGAAGAACCCGCGGCGCGCCGACAGCGGCGACGGGTGCGCGGAGGCGACCACCCCCACGCCGTCGAGGAGCGGGGTGAGCGACTGGGCGTCGCGGCCCCACAGGATCGCCGCGAGCGGCCCGCCGCGGGCGGCGAGGGCGCGGATCGCGCACTCGGTGACCTGCTCCCAGCCGCGCCGGCGGTGCGAGCCGGACTCGCCGGGCCGCACGGTCAGCACCCGGTTGAGCAGCATCACCCCGCGGTCGGCCCAGGCGGTGAGGTCGCCGTGGGCGGGCATCGTGATCCCCAGGTCCTCGGTCGCCTCGCGGTAGATGTTGGCCAGGCTGCGCGGCAGCGGGCGCACCTCGGCGTCGACGGCGAAGCTCAGCCCGATCGGGTGCCCCGGGGTCGGGTAGGGGTCCTGCCCGACGATGAGCACCCGCACGTCGGCCAACGGGCGCTCGAAGGCGCGGAAGACCCGATCGCCCTCGGGCAGGTAGGGCCGCCCGGCCGCGAGCTCGGCGCGCAGGAAGTCCCCGAGCTCGCCGATCAGCGCGTCGACGGGGGCCAGCGCGTGCGCCCAGTCCGGCGCGACGAGGCCGCGGTCGACCAGCCGCTCCAGGGCGCTCACGGGCGCGCCAGCCGGTCCAGGAAGGCGACCAGCAGCGCCTCGCGCATCGCCGGGCTGGCCAGGTCGAGCAGCGCGTTGACCTCGGCCATCCGCTCGGGCAGCGCCACCGTGCCGTCGGCCCCCTGGCCGGCCAGCCCCGAGGCGGCCAGCAGGCCGTCGAAGTCGGCCTCGTCGAGCCCCGCGGGGTCGAGCGCCTCGACGTACGCCGCGACGCCGGGGTCGACCCGGACCGGCCCGGCCGCCACCGCGGCGGCCACCGAGTCGCGCAGGGCGACCAGGAGGTCCTCGACGCCGGCGAGGGTGGCGGCGCTGACCGAGAGGTGGATCGTGGCCGGCGCGCCGGCGAAGCTCATCTGCGGCTGGACGTACCACCCGCGCGCGGCCATCTCGTCGCACACCGTGAACGGGTCGCAGCTCGCGTCGGTGCCCAGCGCGACCAGTGTCGAGTCCGGCTCGGCCACCAGGTGCAGCCCGGGGTGGTCGGCGACCCCGGCGACGATCCGGTCGACGGCGGCCAGCACGTCGGCGGTGAGCCGCTCGTAGCCCTCGTCGCCGAGCGTGGTCACCACCGCCCAGGCACCGGCCAGCGGACCGCCGGAGCGTGTCGACTGCATCGTGGGGTTGAGCATCGTGTAGCCCGGCCACGCCGCGGAGGCGAAGAACTGCGGGCGCCGCAGCGCGGGGGTGCGGTGCAGCAGCAGCGAGGCGCCCTTCGGGGCGTAGGCGTACTTGTGCAGGTCGACCGAGACCGAGGTGACGCCGGGGACCGCGAAGGTCCAGGCCGGCACGGTGCGGCCCAGCCGGGCGGCGTACGGCAGGACCCAGCCGCCGATGCAGGCGTCGACGTGGCAGCGCACGCCGCGCGCGGCGGCCGCCGCCGCGACCTCGGCGACCGGGTCGACCACGCCGTGGGCGTAGGAGGGGGCGCTGGCCGCCACCAGCACGGTGGTGTCGTCGATCGCGGCGGCCATCGCCTCGGGGTCGGCGCGGAAGTCCGGGCCCACGGGCACCACCCGCGCCTCGACCCCGAAGTAGTGCGCGGCCTTGTGGAAGGCGGCGTGGGCGGTCGAGGGGATGACCATCGTGGGGCGCGCGACGTCGGGGCGGCTGTCGCGCGCGCCCTGCACGGCGAGCAGCACCGACTCGGTGCCGCCGCTGGTCACGGTGCCCACGGCGCCCTCCGGGGCGTCGAGCAGCCGCGTTGCGAACCCGACCAGGTCGTTCTCCATCCGCAGCAGGCTCGGGAACGCCGTGGGGTCCAGGCCGTTGGAGCCGGCGTAGGCCGCCACCGCCTCGCGCCCGACCCGGTCCACCTCGGCGAGACCGGAGTCGTAGACGTAGGCGAGAGTGCGTCCGCCGAGCACCGGCAGGTCGCCGGCCTGGAGCTCGCGCAGCCGCGCCAGCACGGCGCTCGCGGTGCCGGAGGGAAGAGGGTCGGTCATGCGGGGTCGACCTCCGAGGCGTCGAGGGAGTAGCGGGCGAGCCACCACAGGCTGAGCAGCACCAGCGCGGCGGGCAGCAGCGAGAATCCCATGACGATCGCGGTGAGCGCGGAGTCGGGCTGGGCCGCACCGCTGCCGGAGCGGTAGTCGCCGAGCTGGAGGACCAGCGCGAAGACCGCCGGTCCGAGGGCCAGGCCGAAGGTCTCGCCCGCCGTCCACACGCCGGTGTAGACCCCGACCCGGTTGCTGCCGGTGCGGCGGGCGTCGAGCGCGGCGGCGTCGGGCATCATCGCCAGCGGGAAGACCTGGCACCCGGCGTACCCGACCCCGCTCACCGCGACCGCGGCGAACAGGACCCCGGCAGGGGCCGAGCCGGCGAGCACGGCCACCGCGGAGCCCGCCGCGAGCAGCAGCGAGGACACGACGTACCCCGCCTTCTTGCCGACCCGCTGGCCCACCGCCGCCCAGACCGGCGTCAGCAGCAGCGCCGGCGCCACGAAGCAGGCGAAGAGCACGGTCACGGCGCCGGGGCTGTCCAGCACGTCCTCGGCGAGGTAGTCCACGCCGGCGAGCACGCAGCCCACCGCGAGCGCCTGCACCACGAACGTGGTCAGCAGCAGCCGGAAGTCCCGCGCCGCCGAGACGATGCGCAGCTGGTCGCGCAGCGAGCCGGCGCCGGGCTGCACCGCGCCGACCGGGGCGCTGCGGGTGCCGCGGTACGCCGCGAGGGCTCCCGCCAGGATCACCAGCGCCATCACGACGCCCATCAGCCGGTAGCCGTCGCGGCCGCCCACCTCGTCGCGGATCAGCGGCGCGCTCGCGCCCGCCACCAGGATCGTCAGCGCCAGGATCGCCACCCGCCAGGTCATCAGCCGGGTGCGTTCGTCGTAGGACGGCGTCATCTCCGCGGGCATCGAGACGAACGGCACCTGGAAGAAGGCGTACGCCGAGGCGCAGGCCAGGAACATCACCAGCACCCAGGCCGTCTCGAGCGCGACCGGCATGGCGGGGGCGGCGAAGACGAGCGCGAAGGTGACCGCGAGCGCGACGCCCGCGCGCAGCAGCCACGGGCGGCGCGGGCCGCGGGGGTCGCTGCTGCGGTCGCTGATCCGCCCCGCGACCGGGTTGAGGAGCACGTCCCAGGCCTTGGGCGCGAAGACCACGACGCCGGCCAGCCACGCGGCGAGGCCGATCTCGTCGGTCAGGTAGGGCAGCAGCATCAGCCCCGGCACGGTGCCGAAGGCGCCGGTGGCGACCGAGCCCGCGCCGTAGCCGATGCGGACCCGACGGGGCAGGCCGGACGGGCCGGACGGCGGCGGAGTGTCCGGGGTGTGCCGGGCCACGGGGGTGCTCACGGGCGCAGGCTAACGGCGCGCGAGGACCGCCGTGCGGGGTTCGGCGCAGCGGGCGCAGCGGGCTCAGCGGGCGAGCGCGCGCGAGCCGCCGGAGCCGTGGCGGCGCTCGGGGTTGGTGCCGATCCCGGTGCCTCCGCGGGGTGCCTTGCGGCGGCGCCGGCGCGGCGCGCGCCCCGACCACTCGGTGAGCCACTCGTCGAGCACGACCCAGGTGCTGTCGCGCGCCCCGCGGCCGGTCAGCATGCCGAGGTGGCCACCGGGCACCACCTCGAAGCGGGCGTCGGGGGAGCCGGAGAGGTGCGGGAGCACCGCCTGGACCGCCTTGACCGGCGCGATCGCGTCGTCGGCGCCGGCGAAGACCAGGACCGGGGCGGTGATCGAGGACAGCGAGATGGTGCGCCCGCCGAGCTCCATGGCGCCGGTGACGAGCATGTTGGCCTTGAGGAAGCGGTGGTAGAGCTGCCCGAAGCTGCGCCCCGGGTAGGCGACCATGGCGGAGGTGAACCGGTCGACCGCCTCGATCTGGGACAGGAACTCGGTGTCGTCGAGGTTGACCGCCACGGCGAGCGGCTTGGTCACCAGCTTCTGGAACGAGGAGAGCTGGAAGGCCCAGCGGACCACCGGCTGCGGCGCCCCGCCGATCGCGCGGTACGCCCGGGTCACCAGCCCGCGGCCCTCGGTGAGGCGCAGCAGCGGGCGCAGCGGGGCGACCAGCGGCACCAGCGACACGTCCGTGGGGGTGCCCAGCACGGCGAGCGAGGCGATCGGCAGGTCCGGGTCGTCGGCGGCGGTGAGCAGCGCGAAGATGCCGCCCAGGCTCCAGCCGACCACGTGCACCGGGCGCCCGCCGGCGTGCTCGGAGACCGCCCGGATCGCCTCCGCGACCACCTCGTCGACCCAGTGCTCCATGCCGAGGTGGCGCTCGCCGAAGGACACCGCGCCGTACTCGACGAGGTAGGTGGCGCGTCCCTGCCCGACCAGGTGCTCCACCAGCGAGCAGCCGCGGCGCAGGTCGAAGCAGAGGGCGGGGGCGGCCAGCGGGGTGACCAGCAGGACCGGGTCGCCGGGGTCGCTCTCGACGTCGGGGTCCGGGGCGTAGTGGTGGACCTGGCGCTGCGGGCCCTCGTCGATCAGGGTGCGCGGCATCGGGCGCAGGTCGGCGACCCCGCCGTAGAGGAGCTTGTGGGCGACGTTGCCTGCCGCCGAGACGACCTGCTCGGGCTTCGGGATCAGGTCCATCCGGGCACGCTACCCCCACGACGGGGTACTCGGGGAGGATGAAGTGGACCCGAACCGCCGCCGCCGGCACCGCCGCGCTGGGTGCCGTCGCCGTGCACGACCTGGTGCAGCGCAAGCACGCGATCCTGCGCAACTACCCCGTGATCGGGCACCTGCGCTTCCAGCTCGAGCGCTTCGGCCCCGAGCTGCGCCAGTACATTGTCACCTCCAACGACGAGGAACGGCCCTTCAGCCGCGACCAGCGGCGCTGGGTCTACGCCTCGGCGAAGGGGGAGAACTCCTACTTCGGCTTCGGCACCGACAACGACGTCGAGAACGTCAGCGGCCAGGTGGTCATCAAGCACCGCACCTTCGCCGGCCCCGGCGCCGGGACCGGCCGGCACGCCGAGGAGGGAGTGCCGCTGCCGGCCGGCAAGGTGCTCGGCGCCGCCCGCGGGCGCGCCCGGGCGTTCCGGCCGGGCTCGGTCGTGAACATCTCCGGGATGAGCTTCGGCTCGCTGTCGCGCCAGGCGATCGAGGCACTCAACCGCGGCGCCGCCGCCACCGGGGCGCTGCAGAACACCGGCGAGGGCGGGCTCTCGCCGTACCACCGCAACGGCGGGGACCTGGTCTTCCAGATCGGTACGTCGTACTTCGGCTGCCGCGACGAGCGCGGCCGCTTCGACCTGGCGCGGCTCAAGGACCTGGTCGCCTCGGCGCCGGTGCGGGCCCTGGAGATCAAGCTGTCCCAGGGCGCGAAGCCCGGTCTCGGCGGGATGCTGCCCGCCGCGAAGGTGACGGCCGAGATCGCCGAGACACGCGGCATCACCCCGGGCGAGGACTGCGCCTCGCCGAGCCGGCACGAGGTCTTCCACGACGTCGACTCGATGCTCGACTTCGTCGAGCTGCTGGCCGCCGAGACCGGGCTGCCGGTCGGGATCAAGTCGGCGGTCGGCGACCTGACGTTCTGGGACCACCTGGTCGAGCAGATGGCGCGCGGCGGGCGCGGGGTCGACTTCGTCAACATCGACGGCGGCGAGGGCGGCACCGGCGCGGCGCCGATGGTCTTCGCGGACTCGGTGGCCTACCCGTTCCGGATCGCGTTCGCCGAGGTCTACCGCCGCTTCGCCGCCGCCGGCCTCGCCGACGACGTCACCTTCATCGGTGCCGGCAAGCTGGGCGTGCCCGAGAACGCCGTGGTCGCCTTCGCGCTCGGGGCGGACATGGTCAACGTCGGGCGCGAGGCGATGCTCTCGATCGGCTGCATCCAGGCCCAGAAGTGCCACACCGACCGGTGTCCGACCGGCGTCGCGACCCAGGACCCGCGCCTGGGCCGGGCGCTGGACCCGACGCTGAAGGCCGACCGGGCCGCCCACTACCTGCTGGCCCTGCGCCGCGACCTGCTCAAGGTCGCCGAGGCGGTCGGGGTGGCCCACCCCGCCCTCATCGGCCCCGACGACATCGACCTGGCGGACTGCACCCGGTCCACGAGCTCGTTGCGCGAGATCTACGGCTACGAGGCGGGCTGGGGAGTGCCCGGCGAGCGGCTGCGCCGCGAGATCGAGCAGGTGATGCGACCGGTCACCCGGCACGGCTCGGCCGCACCGATGGGCTGACCGAGGGACCCCCGGGGGATCAGCCGGTCGCGCCGACGACGACCGGGGTGACCGGTCCGGGGGCGCCGGTCATCGTGCCGCGCGCGGCGACCACGCGCAGCCGGTAGCGCTCGGGCCCGGGCACGCTCAGCGTGACCCGTGCGTCGCGGGTCCACTCGCTGCTGGCCACGGTCGCGCCGGAGGGGTCGAGGACGAGCACCTGCACCGCGCTGGCGGTGACCGTGCGCCGCTCGGCGACGGTCGCGACCAGCTCGAGGCCGTCCACCGCGACGTCCTGCACGCCCAGGCCGGGCTTCCAGGTCTGCTGGCGGAAGACCCGGGGGACCTGCGGGAGGACGCCGTGCGCGTGGAGGGCCGCCACGACGCCCTGGGCGACGCTGGTCTCGCCGGTCGGCGTCGGGTGGGTGCCGTCGTAGGTGTACAGCTCGGGGCGCCAGGACTGCGGGCCGCGCGAGACGATCCGGGCCACCTCGAGGCGCCCGTCGCGGGCGGCGAGCCGGTGCAGCCGCTCGTTCACGGCGAGGCGGCGGGCGTTGGTGAAGGCCTTGGTCGCGGTGCTGGTGGTCACCTCGTTGAGCACGAAGCGGATCCGCGGGTCGATGCGCCAGGCCCGTCGGACGTAGCGGCGCACGTCGGCCAGGATCTCGGGGGCGCGGTGGGCACGGGCGTCGTTGAAGCCCAGGCCCAGCACGATCACGTCCGGGCGGTGGGTGCGCACCCGCGCGCGCAGCAGCGGCAGGTGGTCGGCGTAGGTCGAGCCGCCTGCCGCGGCATGGGCGGTCTCGAAGCCCAGGTCGGTGCGCAGGTAGGTCTCCCCGCCGCTCAGCGCGGTCTGCGGCCCGACGAAGTGCGCCGGGACGCCCTGCTGGGCCAGGGCGCGCCAGACCCAGTAGCGGTACGTCGTGTCGCCGGTGCGCCCGTGGGTGATCGAGTCGCCCACGAACATCACCCGCACCGGGCGCTTGGCCCCCGCGGCGTGCGCGGGAGAGGCACCCAGCGGGGGCAGCGCGGCGAGCAGGCCGACCAGCAGTGCCAGGACCAGCAGGACCAACGGGAGCGCGAGCGACGGCAAGGCAGGGCGCGTCGTCGCCCGAGCAGACTTCATGGCTCGCGCAGTGTGTCAGGAATGCGCGGGCGGGCGCACCGTCTTCCCGTGATCGATGCGGACGTCGGCCAGCTCGGTCATGAAGCTCTCCGCCCAGCGGGCGACGTCGTGCTGGGTGACGGTGCGACGCATCGCCTTCATCCGGCGCGTCGACTCCTTGGCGTCGGCGCGGTAGGCGTCGAGCAGGGCGGCCTTCATGCCGTTGATGTCGTAGGGGTTCACCAGCCACGCCTGGCGCAGCTCGTCGGCCGCCCCGGCGAACTCGGAGAGCACCAGCGCACCGGTCGCGTCGGTGCGGCACGCGACGTACTCCTTGGCGACGAGGTTCATGCCGTCGCGGTAGGGCGTGACGACCATGATGTCGGCGGCGCGGTAGAGCGCGGCCATCTCCTCGCGCGGGTAGGAGGAGTGCAGGTAGCTGATCGCGGGGCGCCCGATGCGGCCCAGGTCGCCGTTGATGCGCCCGACGAGGCGGTCGATGTCGTCGCGCAGGATCCGGTACTGCTCGACCTGCTCGCGCGAGGGCACCGCGACCTGCACGAACACCGCGTCCTCGACGTCGACGTGACCCTCCTGGATCAGCTCGGCGTAGGCGCGCAGGCGGGCGTAGATGCCCTTGGTGTAGTCGAGGCGGTCGATGCCGAGGAAGACCTTGCGGGGGTTGCCGAGGGCCTCGCGGATCGCGCTCGCACGCTCGATGACCGACGGCGAGGTGGCCAGCTTCTCGAAGCCCTGGGAGTCGATCGAGATCGGGAAGGCGTGCGCTCGCACGGTGCGGCCGTCGGGGAGGTAGACCAGGTCGCGGTGGGTCTTGTGCCCGACGCGCTGGCGCACCAGGCGCACGAAGTTCTGCGCCGCGCCGGTGCCCTGGAAGCCGACCAGGTCGGCACCCAGCAGGCCCTCGAGGATCTGGCGGCGCCACGGCAGCTGCTGGAACAGCTCCACCGGCGGGAACGGGATGTGCAGGTAGAACCCGATGCGCAGGTCCGGGCGCAGCTCGCGCAGCATCTGCGGGACCAGCTGGAGCTGGTAGTCGTGGACCCAGACCGTCGCGCCCTCGGCGGCCAGCGCCGCGGCCTTCTCCGCGAAGCGGCGGTTGACCGCGACGTAGGAGTCCCACCACTCGCGGTGGAACTGCGGCTTGGCGACGAGGTCGTGGTAGAGCGGCCACAGGGTGGCGTTGCTCATCCCCTCGTAGAAGCGCTCGACCTCCTGGGCGCTCATCGACATCGGCACCAGGTTCATGCCGTCGTGCTCGAACGGCTCGAGGTCCTCGTCGGTGCCACCCGGCCAGCCCAGCCAGACGCCGTCGTTGGCGCGCATCACGGGTTCGATGGCGGTCACGAGGCCGCCGGGGGACAGACGCCAACCGGGGGTGCCGTCGGGCTGCTCCACCCGATCGACAGGGAGCCGGTTGGCCACGATCACGAGGTTGTTCGGCACGCCTCACACCCTAGGGGTCCGGCCCCAACCACGGGCAGCGTGTCGGGCTGGCCCCACCCCGAGGACGGGTGCTGGCAGGATCGTGCGCAGGGCCGCGCGCGACCAGCATGGTGGCCATGGACGAGACGATGAACGTGATGAGGACCGACCCGCCCCGCGGCGTACGACGGGTGCTGCTGGAGTCGACGTACGCCGTGTCGGCGTTCGCCCTGGCCGTGCCGGCGTTCGTGCTGGTGGTGGTGGACCTGGCCCTGGGCGTCGGGCTCTCGGTCGTGGTCGGCGGTGTGCTGCTGCTGGCGCTGGCCACCCAGGTCGCCCGTGGCGTCGCCCGGCTCGAGCGGTACCGCCAGCGCGCGATGCTCGGGCGCCCGGCGCCGACCCCGGCGTACCTGTGCGCCCCCCGCGGCTCCGGGATCTGGCGCCGCGGCATGACGTCGCTGCGCGACCCGCAGTCATGGCTCGACGTGGCGTGGTGCGTGGTCGGGCTGGTCACGGGGACGCTGGCGTTCGCAGTGACGGTCCTGTGGTGGGCCGTCGCGCTCGGCGGGCTGACCTACTGGGCCTGGCAGGTGTTCCTGCCGGCCGGGGACGAGGGCGGGCTCGCCGAGCTGCTCGGCCTGGGCTCCGGGCGGGTGGCCGAGAGCCTGCTCAACCTCGCCGTCGGCGCGATCGCCGCGCTGACCCTGCCGTACGCCGTCCGGCTGGTCACCCTGCTGAACGCCGGCACCGCCTGGGTGCTGCTCTCGGGCCGCGCCGACCTCCAGGCGCAGGTGCGCCGGGTCGAGGACGGCCGCACCGCCGCCCGCGAGGCGGAGGCCGCCTCGCTGCGCCGCCTCGAGCGCGACATCCACGACGGCCCGCAGCAGCGGCTGGTGCGGCTGAGCATGGACCTGGGCCGGGCCCGCCGCCAGCTCGACCGCGACCCCGCCGGGGTGGGCGCGACCATCGACGGGGCGCTCGAGCAGGCCCGCGAGACCGTCGAGGAGCTGCGCCGGCTCTCCCGCGGCATCGCCCCGCCGCTGCTGGTCGACCGCGGCCTGCGGGTCGCCCTGGAGGACCTCGCCGCGCGCAGCGCCGTCCCGGTCGAGGCGTGGGTGCAGGTGCCCGAGCAGGCCGCGCTGGCCCCGCACGTGGAGACCACGGCGTACTTCGTGGCCAGCGAGGCGCTCACCAACGTCGCGAAGCACAGCGCCGCGTCCTGCGCGCGCCTCGAGGTCTGCGAGGACGCCGGCGACTTGGTGGTGCGCGTCCAGGACGACGGCGTCGGCGGGGCGCACCCGGCGAAGGGGCTGGGCCTGTCCGGCCTCGCCCAGCGGGTCGCCGCGGCCGAGGGTCGCCTCGACGTCGACTCGCCGGGCGGCGGGCCGACGGTCCTGACCGCGCGGATCCCCCTGGGGGCCGGATGAGGATCGTCGTCGCCGATGACTCCTTCCTCCTGCGCGAGGGGCTCCAGCTGCTGCTGGCGGAGGCGGGTCACGAGGTGGTCGCCGCGGTGGGGGACGGGCCGTCGTTCGTCGCCGCGGTGCTCGAGCAGCGTCCCGACCTCGGGATCGTCGACGTGCGGATGCCCCCGACGCACACCGACGAGGGGCTGCGCGCCGCCGTCGAGGTGCGCCGGGCCTGGCCCGCGGCCCGGGTCCTGGTGCTGTCGCAGTACGTCGAGGCCTCCTACGCCGACGACCTGCTCGCGGCCGGCGAGGGCGGGGTGGGCTACCTGCTCAAGGACCGGGTCGCCGACCTGGACACCTTCCTCGCCGACCTGGAGACCGTCGCCGGCGGCGGGACCGCGCTGGACCCGCAGGTGGTGCGCCAGCTGATGGGGCGCCGCCGTGACCCGGTCGCCTCGCTGACGCCGCGCGAGCGCGAGGTGCTGGTGCTGATGGCCGAGGGCCGGTCCAACGCCGCGATCGCCGAGACCATGGTGGTCACCGGGGGCGCGGTGGAGAAGCACACCCAGCGGATCTTCGCCAAGCTCGGGCTGCGCCCCGACGACGACGCCGCGCACCGCCGGGTGCTGGCCGTGGTGCGCTACCTGCGGGCTCAGGCGCCGGGGTAGGACACCCCGATCTGCGCGCGCAGGTCGTCGAGCTGGCCCAGCAGGGTGAGCGTCTGGTGGTGGGGGACCAGCGGGCTCTCGCGCAGCCCCTCGCGGATGCAGCGAGCGGCCTCGGCCGCCTCGTTGCCGTAGCCGCGCCCGATCACCGGCTCCGCGCCGCTCAGCACGACCGGCTCGCCGGGGCCGTCCTCGTCGTACGGCACGAAGCGGGCGGTGGCGGGGTGGTGGAAGTCCTCCACGACCAGGCGCCCGAGGTCGGTGGCGAGGGAGGCGGTGCGCGAGGACCACGAGGTCATCGAGGCGCCCATCGTGGCCAGCGCGCCGCCGGGGTAGCGCCCGGTGATCGCGACGTCGAGGTCGATGCCCGCGGGGGAGAGGGTGGCCACACCGCGCAGCTCGGTGGCCTCGCCGAGCAGCAGGTGGGCGAAGGTCAGCGGGTAGACGCCCATGTCGAGCAGCGCGCCGCCGCCCAGGTCGGGGTTGAGCATCCGGTCCTGCGGCGGCACGTCGACGCGGAAGCCGAGCTCGGCGTGCAGCTGGTGCGGGGTGCCGAAGCGCCCGGCGTGGACCTCGGCGACCAGCCGGCGCACGACCGGGTGGGTCGCGGTCCACATCGCCTCCATCAGGAACCGGTCGTGCTCGTGGGCCAGGCGCACCATCTCCTCGCCCTCGGCGCGCGAGAGCGTCAGCGGCTTCTCGCACACGACGTGCTTGCCGGCCTCGAAGGCCAGCCGGGCGTGCTCCAGGTGCAGGGCGTGGGGGCTGGCGACGTACACGACCTCGACGTCGGGGTCCGCGACCAGGTCGGCGTAGCTGCCGTGGGCGTGCGGTACGTCGTACTCGGCCGCGAAGCGGCGCGCGGACTCCTCGCGGCGCGACCCGACCGCCACGAGCTCGGTCCCGGGGACCAGGCGCAGGTCACGGGCGAAGGAGTGGGCGATCTTCCCGGTGGCCAGGATGCCCCAGCGCACGGGTCGGGAGCTGGCTGTCATCCCGCGACCCTAGCGACGCCCGCCACACCCGTCGGAGGCGTTGAATGACATCGATGTCGTTCGACGTCTACAGTGGGCGGCGGACCCGCGCAGGCATGCCTGCCCCGCGCACCTCAGCCACACCGCAGCCGCACCTCAGGGAGACATCGCATGGATGCCGCGAACGCACTCCACGACACCGCGGACGACACCCCGTCCGGTCTGAGCGACCGCGACACCCGGATCCTCGCCTTCGAGCGCCAGTGGTGGAAGTACGCCGGCGCCAAGGAGACGGCCGTCCGCGAGGAGTTCGACATGAGCTCCACGCGCTACTACCAGGTGCTCAACGCCCTGATCGACCGTCCCGAGGCGCTCGAGGCCGACCCGCTGCTGGTGCGCCGGCTGCGTCGCCTGCGTGCCGCCCGTCAGCGCCAGCGCTCCGCGCGCCGGCTCGGCTTCGAGGTCTGAGACCGGCCATGGCACGTCTCCAGCGCAGCGGCGTCTTCCCCTCCCCGGTGGTGCTCCTCAGCATCGTCGCCGTCGTCATGGCCGCGGTGGCCTTCGTGGCGACCCGTGCCGACGAGCCGGCGGAGCGCGACATCACGCCGGTCGCCCAGCCCGAGAGCACCGGGACACCGACCGCCGAGCCCTCCGCCTCGGAGCCGGCCCGCGAGCCGCGCAAGAAGAAGCGCAAGCCCGCCGTCGACCGCGCCAAGGTCTACGTCGAGGTCTACAACAACTCCGGCATCTCCGGGCTCGCCGGCGACGTCTCCTCGCGCGCCAGCGGCGCCGGCTGGCAGGTCGTCGGTGCCGACAACTGGTACGGCACGATCCCGGCCACCACCGTCTACCACCCGGCTCGCCTCGAGCGTGCCGCTGCGGTGCTCGCGAAGGACCTGGGCATCGAGCGGGTGCAGACCGCCGTCGCGCCGATGAAGTTCGACCGGCTCACGATCATCCTGACCGGCCCGCTGGGCTGACCGCCCGCTGGGTGACCTCCGCCGTACCTGCTCGCAGGGCGGCGTGGGAGGCTTGAGGGATGGAGTTCACCTCGCCCGCGGGGGAGCAGAAGTACGCCGAGTTCGTGCGCGCCGCGCCTCGCGCGGTCGTCGCCTGTGACTTCGACGGCACGCTGTCCCCCATCGTCGATGACCCCGAACAGGCCCACATCCACCCGGACGCCGGGCCCGCGCTGGTCGACCTCGCCGGCGAGGTCGCCGCGATCGCCGTCGTGACCGGGCGCCCGGCCCGCCAGGCGCTCGACCTCGGTGGCCTCGAGGAGGTCGGCAACGCGATCGGCGAGACCGGTCGCGAGCTCTTCCTCTTCGGCCAGTACGGCAACGAGCGCTGGAGCTCCACGCGCCGACGCATCGTCTCCCCGCGCCCGCCCCAGGGACTGGCGACGTTCCTGCGCGACCTGCCCCGCGTGCTGCGCGAGACCGGCACCCAGGACGCCTGGGTCGAGGACAAGGGCCTCGCCCACGCCGTCCACACCCGTCGCCTCCCCGACTCGGAGGAGGCGTTCGCCCGGCTGCTCCCGGTGCTGCGCGACCTCGCCGCCCGCAACGGGCTGAGCATCGAGCCCGGCCGCCAGGTCATCGAGGTCCGGGCCCCGGGCATGGACAAGGGCAAGGCGGTCGAGGCGCTGGTCCGCGAGGTCGACGCCGGCGGCTTCCTGTTCGCCGGCGACGACCTCGGCGACCTGGAGGCCTTCGACGCGGTCACCGCGCTGGCCGACTCCGGCATGCCCACCCTGCTGGTCTGCTCCGCCTCCGAGGAGGAGAGCGCCCTGATGGGTCGCTCCGACGTCGTCGTCCACGGCCCCGAGGGCGTCGTCGCCCTGCTGCGCCGGCTCGCCGCCGACATCCGCGCCGCCCACGCCCCCGTCGACGCCTGAGCGAACCGCTGGTCGACACCGACCTGCGCCGGGCAGCGTCAGCCGGCGCCGGCCTCGATGACGTGCCAGCGGTTGGCGTCGTCGCGGTCGAGGCGGAACCCCTAGGCCTGCCCGTCAATGATGGAGCCGTCGTTGTTCTCGAAGTCTGCGGTGAACCGCAGGTAGGGGTGCGCGCCGTCGACCTGACGCTCGGGTTCACTCGTCCGGTGGGTGTGCGGTGAGGAGACGGGTGGTGCCGTGGTCCTTCTCGAGGTGGAGGCCGTGGGGCGATCGCCAGAGGTAGGTCGCCGGCGCGGTCGTCTCGTAGGTCCACCCGGCGTGGGTCTTGGCCCGATGATGTCGTCGGCAGAGCGGGGCCAGGTTGCAGCTGCATGTCGGGCCTCCGTCGCCGTGGGCGACGACGTGGTCGGTGTCGCAGCGTCGGGCTGGTCTCTCGCACCACGGGAAGGCGCAGCTCGGTTGGATGAGACGGGTCTGCTCGACCAGGCGGTCCGGCACGGCGTAGGCGGCGGTGTGGTGGTGGGCGTCGAGGTCGATGACCGGCTTGATGACGACCTGGGCGTCGCCGCTGCACCACTCGCGGACCTGGTCGGTCGAGACGATCGAGCGGGTCTCCTCGACCCGGGCGATGCCCGCCTCGTCGCGGCCGATCGCGGCGTGGGACAGATGGACGTGGATGACGACCTGCCGCGGCTTCACCACCGCCGCGGTCCCGCCGGCCTCGGCCATCAGGTCCAAGGTGAGCTGGCGCCGGGCGAGCTCGCCGGCGGCCATCGAGCGGCGTACGTCCAGGGACTCCTCCGAGCCGAGGGCGGCGAGCTCCTGGGCGCCCTGGCGGATCGCGGCGTCGAGATCGAGCGCGTCCGCGAGGTCGAGGGTGCCCTCGACCTGGACGGTGCCGTCGAAGTCGGCCGACTCGGTGTGCACGTCGAAGCGGCGCCCGTCGGCTGCCTGACGGCGCTGCTTCTCGGCACCTTCAGGGTCGAAGGTGACCCGGGCGTGCTCGACCAGCCGGCCGATGGCTGCGAACCCGATCTTCGCCACGACGGGGGCGAGCTGGCGGTCGACGTACTCCGCGCCCGCGAGCGGAAGGGTCGTGGTCAGCTGGGCGACCCGGCGGGCCTTCCAGGCGGGGACCTCGCCGGCCCGAACGAGGGCCCAGGTTCGCTTCAGCCGGTGGGCCAGCTCGAGGGCGTCGCCGATGAGCGACTTCGCGGAGTCGGTCGAGAGGCCGAGTGCGGCACCGAGCTCCATCGGCGCGAACTCTGCCACCAGCGGGGTCCCCTCACCGGCGAGCGGGACGGCGATCTCGGCGAAGATCAGTCCGGCGACCCCGTTGGTCGAGCTCGTCGAGACCAACTCCTCCGGGTGCATCGCCGCCCACGCCAGAGCCCCCTGGAGGACCTTGACCTCCGCAGCCTGGGCGGCGGCCCGCTGCGCCTCCACGAACGCCAGCACGGCGGCTGGGGTGTCGCAGTCGGGGAGTTCGGGGGAGGCCATGCCTCATTTTACTCGAACGCATGTTCGACGGCAAGGGTGTTTCCCCGGCGTCTGGATGTCATCTCGCAGGGCATCGGTGACGGTGCTGTGTCAGACATCGGTGACGCAACCGGGGTGCTTGGTAGTGACACTTCTGGCTGGCTGGGGCAGTGCCCGCTACCAACGAGCCTGTTGATCCTCGTGTCCGCCTCGCGACTGCTCGGTGGCCCGACAACGCTCCCGCGGGGCGGTGTCGACCTTCGCGCCCAGCACGAGATCGGCCGCAAGACGTTCTGTTCCGCTACCTCGACAAGCGGCCACTTGCCGCGACGTTGGGGCTTGGGAGACGACGCAGCCATCGAAGCACCTCGCCCGAAGCCGGACCGGTCGATCCGTCGATCGACGGCGAGATCCTGGCCGAACACACCCCCCACCTCGCGGCGTCCGTTACGTCGGCAACGGCCGACCCTCCGGACCCGATCCAAGAACCCCGAAGTGTCACCGATGTCCTGAGGCATCACACCCAGGCGTCTCGACGAGCGCGACCAACGCAGTGCTGGGTCTCGCCAGGGCCGACCGATGGCGGGGACCGACGTCGGCCCAGCACTTCGGCGGGAGCGACCCGCCGACACCCCGCCGGGTCCACATCCCGGGACCGGTGCGCGGAGCCGGAGGGCGACCCGTAAGGTGGGGCCTGCTCATCAAGAGGGACTGAGGGATACGGCCCGAAGAAGTCCCGGCAACCGCCACGAGCCTCCGCCTCCCGCCAGGGATCGGATCGTGGAAACGGTGCCAATTCCGTCCGGCGCGATGGTCGCAGCCGGAGAAGATGAGAAGGAGGTCCTTCATGAGCGCCGTTGTCACCGAGTCCACCCAGGTCGCCACCGCTGGTCGAGAGCTGCGCGACGGCGCGTTCGGTCACGCCACCGGGCTGAGCTGTCGCGAGTGTGGCCACCAGGTCGAGCTGGGGCCGCACTACGCCTGTCCGGAGTGTTTCGGCCCGCTGGAGATCGCCTATGAGTTCCCGGCCGTCACCCGTGAGGAGATCGAGGCCGGCCCGGCCAACATCTGGCGCTACAAGGCGCTCCTGCCGGTCCCGAGCGACATCGAGACCAGCCCCAACATGGAGCCCGGCTTCACCCGGCTGCTGAAGGCCAACAACCTCGGCCGCACCCTCGGCATCGACAACCTGTGGGTGAAGGACGACAGCACCAACCCCACCAACTCCTTCAAGGACCGCGTGGTGGCCTGCGCCCTGAGCGCGGCCCGCGAGTTCGGCAGCTCGGTCTTCGCCTGCCCCTCGACCGGCAACCTCGCCAACGCGGTGGCTGCGGCCGGCGCCCGCGCCGGGATCAAGACGGTCGTCTTCATCCCGAGCAACCTGGAGAAGCCCAAGCAGATCAACTCTGCGATCTACACCGACTCGCTGGTCGCCGTGAACGGCAACTACGACGACGTCAACAAGCTCGCCAGCGAGATCGCGGGCGAGGAGGACGGCTGGGCGTTCGTCAACGTCAACGTTCGCCCGTACTACGCCGAGGGCTCCAAGACCCTCGGCTACGAGATCGCCGAGCAGCTGGGCTGGCGCCTGCCCGACCAGATCGTCATCCCGGTCGCCTCCGGCTCGCAGCTCACCAAGGTGCACAAGGCCTTCCAGGAGCTGATCAAGCTCGGCCTCGTCGAGGACAAGCCCTACAAGGTGTACGGCGCCCAGGCCACCGGCTGCTCGCCGGTCTCGGTCGCCTACAAGTCCGGCGTCGACGCGATCCGCCCGGTCAAGCCCGACACCATCGCCAAGAGCCTCGCGATCGGCAACCCCGCCGACGGCATCTACGTCCTCGACGTGTGCCGCCAGACCGGGGGAGCGGTCGAGGACATCACCGACGACGAGGTCCGTGAGGCGATCGTGCTGCTGGCCCGCACCGAGGGCATCTTCACCGAGACGGCCGGCGGCACCACGGTGGGCGTGCTGAAGAAGCTCGTCGAGACCGGCCAGCTCGACACCAGCCTGGAGACGGTGGTCATCAACACCGGCCACGGCCTGAAGACCCTCGACGCGGTGGCCGACGTGGTCGGCGCCCGCGCCACCATCGAGCCGAACTACGCGGCGTTCCGCGCCTCCGGCGTCGTCTGACCCGGCTCCGCCACCTTCCCCGCCCCGCACGTCGCACCACAGGAGCAGCCGTGAGCGTTTCCGTCCGGATCCCGACCATCCTTCGCACCTACACCGGTGGCGAGTCCGAGGTCAGCGCCACCGGCGCGACCCTGGCGGAGGTCCTCGACGACCTCGAGGCCAACTTCGCCGGCATCAAGGGCCGCATCCTCGACGACAACGGCGCGCTGCGCCGCTTCGTCAACGTCTACGTCGGCAACGAGGACGTCCGCTTCCTCGACGACCTCGGCACCGCGACGCCCGACGGCGCCCAGGTCTCGGTCATTCCCGCGGTCGCCGGCGGCTGCTGAACCACGGGCGGCGCACCCCGGGGGCCACGGCCCCTAGGGTGGGCCGCGTGGAGCACCACTACCGCCTCGACCTGACCTGGCAGGGCAACCGCGGCTCCGGCACGAGCGGCTACCGCGACTACGGCCGCGACGTCCTGGTCCGCGCCGACGGCAAGCCGGACCTGGCGGGCTCGGCCGACGTCCCGTTCCGCGGCGACGGCTCGCGCTGGAACCCCGAGGAGCTGCTGCTCGCGGCGCTCGGCCAGTGCCACCTGCTGTCCTACCTGCACTCCGCGGTCCAGCACGGCATCGTGGTCACCGGCTACGCCGACGCACCCGTCGGCACCATGGAGCAGGTCGGGCAGGGCGGCCGGTTCACCTCGGTCGTGCTGCACCCGCAGGTCACGATCACCGACCCCGACCAGGTCGCGCTGGCCCGCGAGATCCACCGCGAGGCCTCGGCCAACTGCTTCATCGCCGCGTCGGTGAGCTTCCCGGTCACCCACGAGCCGGTGGTCCTCGTCGGCTGAGTCACCCGAGGCCTGCGTCGCGACGGCGCCGCAGGTGGTCGGCCTCGGCGGCGTTGTCGCACAGCGCGATCGCCGTGTCGTACGCCGTGCGGGCCTCGGCCGTGCGGCCCAGTCGGGCGAGCAGCTCGGCGCGGGCGGCGGGCAGCCGGTGGCCGGGCAGCGCGACGCCGTCGAGCGCCGCCAGACCGGTCGCGGGACCCTGCGCCTCGGCGAGCGCGACGGCGCGGTTGAGCCGCACCACCGGGGAGTCCCGCAGCACCAGCAGCTCGTCGTAGCGGGCCACGATCCGGTCCCAGGCGGTCGCCTCGGACGACGGCGCGATCGCGTGCTCGGCGGCGATCAGTGCCTGGAGCAGGTACGGCGCGGGCGGCGCGTGCACGAGCGGGCGGAGCAGGGCGAGGGCCTCGCCGATCTCCTCGAGGTGCCAGCGCGAGCGGTCCTGCTCGGGCAGCAGCACCAGCCTGCCGTCGGCGACCCGGGCGTCGCGGCGGGAGTGCTGGAGCAGGACGAGGGCGAGCAGCGCGTCGACCTCCGCCACCGGCTCGGGCAGCACCTCGCGCAGCACCCGCACCAGCCGGACCGCCTCCCCGGCGAGCTCCGCGCGCAGGGGGTCGGCGCCGCTGCCGGGCGCGTAGCCGGCGGTGAACGCGAGGTAGGCGACGTCGGCGACCACGCCGACCCGCTCGGCCAGCGCCTCGCCGGTCGGCACGTCGGGCCGGACGTCGGCGAGGCGCTTGCGCGCCCGGGTCAGCCGGGCGGCCATGGTCGGGGTGCTCACCAGGAACAGCCGGGCCACGTCCTCGGTCGGCACGCCGAGCACCAGCCGCAGGCTCAGCGCGGCGGCGGCCTCGCGGGACAGGCGCGGGTGGGCGCAGAGCAGCACCAGCCGCAGCCGCTCGTCCTCCAGCAGCCCGCCCGGGTCGGCCATCGTGCGGGCGGTCTCGGCGCTCCGCGAGGCCTCCGCCTCCATCGTGGGTCGGTGCCGTGCCGCGACCGCCTCGGCGCGCAGCCGGTCCAGCAGTCGCCGACGCGCCGCGGTGAGCAGCCAGGCAGCGGGGTTGTCCGGCGGCTCGGTCCAGGTCCGCGCCGCGGCCTCGAACGCCTCCGCCAGCGCGTCCTCGGCCAGGTCGAGGCGCCGGTAGTGCGCGACGAGCAGGGCGAGCAGCCGGCCCCACTCGGCGCGCAGGAGCTCCTCGAGCGGGCTCAGAGTTCCACCTCGGCGACCGGACGGTCCGCCCCGGGGCGGACCGTGCGCGCCGTGGCCGGATGCTCCAGCGCCTCCCCGGCCAGGATGCTGCCCCTGGCCTGCACCGCCCGGTCGAACGCGGCGAAGTCGGCGACGACCCGCTCGCGCAGGACGGCGTCGGCGGACTCCCAGCGGGCGAAGTGGTCCTCCTCCGCCATCAGCAGCACGAACCTCACGCCGGGTCCTCCTCGTAGGCGACCGTCTCGCGCACCTCGACGCCGCCGTCCGCGTCGACCAGCAGCGCACAGATCTCGAGCAGGTCGTCGAGGTCGTCGCTCTCGACGAGGTAGAACCCGCTGAGCTGCTCCACGGTCTCGGCGTACGGCCCGTCGGTCACGGTGGTCGTGCCGTCCGGGGCGCGACGGACCGTCCGGGCGGTGCGCGAGTGGGTCAGCTCCGCCCCGCCGGTGACGCGGTGGCCGCGCTCGGCGAGCAGACGGGCGAACTCCTCGTGCCGGGCGTAGGTCGCGGCCCGCTCGTCGGCGGTCGCGGCCTCCCAGGTGCTCTCGTCCCCGGGCAGCAGTACGACGTACTCGGTCATCGCGGTTCCTCTTCTCGGTGTCGTTCGGTCGCCGGTCGTGGTGGTGGGTCACCACGATGACGCGCGGCCCGGGCCCCGATCGACAGTCGCCGCGTCCTAGTCTCGCGGGGTGACCGACGTGCTGCTCGCGACCTTCGCCCTGATGCCCGACGGCGAGCCGGGCGGTGAGCTGCTGGTGGACGCGCTGGCCGAGCGCGGGGTCGGTGCGGCCTGGGCCTGCTGGGACGACCCGGACGTCGACTGGGCGGCAGCACGGCTGGTCGCCGTGCGCTCCACCTGGGACTACCACCGGCGCACCCCGGAGTTCCTGGCCTGGGCGCGCCGCACCTCGGTCTCGACGCGGCTGCTCAACGGTCCGGAGGTCTTCGCCTGGAACGCCGACAAGGCCTACCTGACCGAGCTGGCCGACCTGGTGCCCACGGTCCCGACCGGGCTGCTGGACGACGCGACGCTGGTCGCCGGGCTGGGCGACGCCCTCGAGCGCTGGGGGAGCGTGGTGCTGAAGCCGCGCACCGGCGCCGGCGGGGTGGGCGTGGTCGTCGCGGAGTCGCTGGCCGACGAGCGCCTCGAGGGCCTGACGGCGGCGCCGTGGGTGGTCCAGCCGCTGGTGGAGTCGGTGCGCACCACCGGGGAGGTCTCGGTGTTCGTGCTCGGGGGCGGTGCCGCCAGCCAGGTGGAGAAGTCGGTGGCCGGCGCGGAGATCCGCGTGCACGAGCTGTACGGCGGGCGCTCGCGCGCCACCGCGCTGGGCGAGGAGCAGGCGGTGCTCGCCGAAGAGGCCGTCCGCGCGGCGGCCGGGCTCACCGGAGCCGACCTGACCTACGCCCGGGTCGACCTGATGCGCTGGGAGGGCGGCTGGGCGGTGAGCGAGCTGGAGCTGATCGAGCCCGGCCTCTACCTCGACGTGGTGCCCGAGAACGCGGGTCGGTTCGCCGACCTGGTGGCCCGCCACCTGCCGTCCTGACGGCGACAAGTTGCTTGCACTCGCATGGGTCGAGTGCTAAACATGGAACTGGCACTCTTATGATGAGAGTGACAACACCGGATCGGTGCCAGCTGAGGTCGACGCGCCGGCGAGAAGGGTTCGCCGAGCCGCGCAGGCCGTCCGTCGCGGGCAGCCCACCGAACCGGACCCCAGAACTCCAATCGTTAAGGATCCCAGGAGTTATGCCGAAGCTTATTGCCTTCAACGAGGAGGCCCGGCGCGGCCTCGAGCGTGGCATGAACACGCTCGCCGACGCCGTCAAGGTCACCCTCGGTCCCAAGGGCCGCAACGTCGTTCTCGAGAAGAAGTGGGGCGCGCCCACCATCACGAACGATGGTGTGAGCATCGCCAAGGAGATCGAGCTCGAGGACCCGTACGAGAAGATCGGTGCCGAGCTCGTCAAGGAGGTCGCCAAGAAGACCGACGACGTCGCGGGCGACGGCACCACCACCGCGACCGTCCTCGCGCAGGCGATGGTCCGCGAGGGTCTGCGCAACGTGGCCGCGGGTGCGAACCCGATGGGCCTCAAGCGCGGCATCGAGGCGGCCGTCGAGGCCGTGTCGACCCAGCTGCTCGCGATGGCCAAGGACATCGAGACCAAGGAGGAGATCGCCTCCACCGCCTCGATCTCCGCCGCTGACACCACCGTCGGCGGCATCATCGCCGAGGCGATGGACAAGGTCGGCAAGGAAGGTGTCATCACCGTCGAGGAGTCGAACACCTTCGGGCTCGACCTCGAGCTGACCGAGGGCATGCGCTTCGACAAGGGCTACATCTCGGCCTACTTCGTCACCGACACCGAGCGCATGGAGACGGTCCTCGAGGACCCCTACATCCTCATCGCCAACTCCAAGATCTCCAGCGTCAAGGACCTCCTGCCGCTGCTCGAGAAGGTCATGCAGTCCGGCAAGCCGCTGGTGATCCTCGCCGAGGACGTCGACGGCGAGGCGCTGTCGACCCTGGTCGTGAACAAGATCAAGGGCACCTTCCGCTCGGTCGCCGTCAAGGCCCCGGGCTTCGGTGACCGCCGCAAGGCCATGCTGCAGGACATCGCGATCCTCACCGGTGGTCAGGTCATCTCCGAGGAGGTCGGCCTCAAGCTCGAGACCACCGACGTCACCCTGCTCGGCCAGGCCCGCAAGGTCGTCATCACCAAGGACGAGACCACCATCGTCGAGGGCGCCGGCGACCAGGCCCAGATCGAGGGCCGGGTCAACCAGATCCGCGCCGAGATCGAGAAGTCGGACTCCGACTACGACCGCGAGAAGCTCCAGGAGCGCCTCGCCAAGCTGGCCGGCGGCGTGGCCGTCATCAAGGTCGGCGCGGCCACCGAGGTCGAGCTCAAGGAGCGCAAGCACCGCATCGAGGACGCCGTTCGCAACGCGAAGGCTGCCGTCGAGGAGGGCATCGTCGCCGGCGGTGGCGTCGCCCTGGTGCAGGCCGCCGCGACCGCGTTCGACAAGCTCGAGCTCACCGGTGACGAGGCGACCGGCGCGAACATCGTCCGCGTCGCGACCGAGGCCCCGCTCAAGCAGATCGCCATCAACGCCGGCCTCGAGGGCGGCGTCGTGGCGGAGAAGGTCCGCAACCTGGAGGCCGGTCACGGCCTCAACGCGGCCACCGGCGAGTACGTCGACATGCTGGCTGCCGGCATCATCGACCCCGCCAAGGTGACCCGCTCGGCGCTGCAGAACGCCGCGTCGATCGCCGCGCTGTTCCTCACCACCGAGGCCGTCGTGGCCGACAAGCCGGAGAAGGCCGCGGCCATGCCCGACCCGTCCGGTGGCATGGGCGGCATGGACTTCTGAGTCCAGCCCCACCACTCGCACCAACGACGAGGCCCCCGCTGCGGCGGGGGCCTCGTTGCGTCTGCACCGGGTCACCACTGGGTCGCACCGCTCACGGCGAGGCGTGACGCAGGTCACGTTCTCTGTCATGGTGAAGGACCAGACGTGCGATCGGGCGCGCAGAACGGTGGTGTGCGGTGGCCGAGCGAACCCACACGAGGACCCCAGGGCGGGCCGGCGGTCGGTCGGCGTCCAGCCCGTGGCTGATGCTCGTCCTGGCCACGATCGGCTTCGCGGTGAACTTCTGGGCCTGGGCGCTGCTCAGCCCGCTCGGCCCGCTGTTCCGCAAGGAGGGCACCCTCGGCGACATCAGCGAGTCCGAGGTCTCGCTGATGGTCGCGGTCCCCGTGATCGTCGGCTCGCTCGGCCGGATCTGGGTCGGCGCGCTCACCGACCGCTACGGCGGCCGGGTGATGTTCCCGCTGGTCTCCGCCGCCACCGTGGTCCCCATCCTGTTCCTGGCCTTCGTCGCCCTCGACTCCTACGCCCTGGTCCTCGTCGGCGGGTTCTTCCTCGGCATCGGCGGCACGGCCTTCGCCGTCGGGGTCCCGTTCGTCAACGCCTGGTTCCCGCCCGAGCGCCGCGGGCTCGCGACCGGGGTCTTCGGAGCCGGGATGGGCGGCACCGCGATCAGCGCGCTCACCACCGTGCGCCTCTACGACGACCTCGGGGAGACCGCGCCGTTCCTGATCACCGCCGCCGTGCTCGCGGTGTACGCCGTCGTCGCCTGGCTGGTGATGCGCGACGCCCCCGGCCGGGTGGCCCCCACGGGCTCGCTCGGCTCCCGGATGGCCGTGACGGCGAGGCTGCCGATCACCTGGCAGGCGTGCATCCTCTACGCCGTCGCCTTCGGTGGGTACGTCGCGTTCTCGGTCTACCTGCCGACGTACCTGCAGAACTCCCACGGCCTGAGCATCGCCGACTCCTCGGCGCGGATGGCCGGGTTCGTGGTGGTCGCGGTGCTGATGCGCCCCGTGGGCGGCTGGCTCTCCGACAAGCTGGGGGCGATCCCGGTGCTCGCCGTCGGGTACGCCGTGGTCGCGGCGGGCGCCGCGGTCGCCGCCGGCAACCCGCCCCTGGACGGCCTCGGCACGGTCGCGTTCCTCGCGATGGCGGCCGCGCTGGGCTCCGGCAGCGGCGCGACGTTCGCGCTGATCGCGCAGGTCAGCGAGCCGTCGAAGGTCGGCGGGGTGACCGGCCTCGTCGGCGCAGCCGGCGGCCTGGGCGGCTTCGTGCCGCCGCTGATCATGGGCTACGTCTACGGCCACACCGACTCCTACGCCATCGGGCTGTGGCTGCTCGCCGTGACCGCCGCGCTGACCCTGGCGCTCACCCTGACCTCGGTGCGCCGGCTCGCCGCCGGCGACGCCACGACGCAGGAGACGACGCGATGACCGCTCCCGGGCTCGACAGCGCGCTCACCGACGCGATGGTGCGCAGCCGTCGCTACTTCACCAAGGGGACCGTCTCGTCGGACCTGCGCACGCTCACCCAACGCGGCGGGCGCGGGGCCGACGACTTCTACCGCGACCGCTGGAGCCACGACCTGGTCGTGCGCTCCACGCACGGCGTGAACTGCACCGGCTCCTGCTCGTGGAAGGTCTACGTCAAGGACGGGATCATCACCTGGGAGACCCAGCAGACCGACTACCCCTCGGTGGGCCCGGACTCCCCGGAGTACGAGCCGCGCGGGTGCCCGCGCGGGGCGGCGTTCTCCTGGTACACCTACTCGCCGACCCGGGTGCGCTACCCCTACGTCCGCGGGGTGCTGCTGGAGCTCTACCGCGAGGCCCGCCGCGAGCTCGGCGACCCGGTCGAGGCCTGGGCGAGCATCGTGGAGGACCCGGAGAAGGCGCGCGCCTACAAGTCGGCGCGCGGCAAGGGCGGCCTGGTGCGCGCGACCTGGGAGGAGGCCGTCGAGATCGTCGCCGCGGCCCACGTCCACACGATCCGCCGCCACGGCCCGGACCGGATCGCGGGGTTCTCCCCGATCCCGGCGATGTCGATGGTCTCGCACGCGGCGGGGTCGCGGTTCATGCACCTCATCGGCGCCTCGATGCTCAGCTTCTACGACTGGTACGCCGACCTGCCGGTGGCCTCGCCGCAGGTGTTCGGCGACCAGACCGACGTCCCGGAGTCGGGGGACTGGTGGGACGCGGGCTACCTGATGATGTGGGGCTCCAACGTGCCGGTCACCCGGACCCCCGACGCGCACTGGATGACCGAGGCCCGCTACCGCGGCCAGAAGGTCGTGGTCGTGGCCCCCGACTACGCCGACAACGTGAAGTTCGCCGACGAGTGGCTGGCCCCGCACCCCGGCACCGACGGGGCGCTGGCGATGGCGATGGGCCACGTGGTGCTCAAGGAGTTCTTCCTCGACGACCCCGAGCCCTACTTCCTCGACTACACCAAGCGCTACACCGACCTGCCGTTCCTGGTGCGCCTGGAGCCGGGCGAGGGCGAGGCGCTGCGGCCGGGGAAGTTCCTCACCGCCGAGGACCTCCCGGGCCACCGGCGCCAGGAGCACGCCGCGTTCAAGCCCGTGCTGCTCGACACCGCCACGGACCTGCCGGTGGTGCCCGGCGGCACGCTGGGCCATCGCTTCGGCGACGGCGGCAAGGGCCGCTGGAACCTCGACCTGGGCGCCACCGACCCCTGGCTCAGCCTCGCCCCCACCGCCGAGGGGGCCGCGCTGGTGGAGCTGCCGCGCTTCGACGACCCCGGCGGCGAGCCGGGCGTCGTGCTGCGCGGCGTACCGGTGCGCACCTTCCAGGGCCACCTGGTGACCACCGTGTTCGACCTGATGATGGCGCAGTACGGCGTGGGCCGCGAGGTGCTCGGCCGGCCGCTGCCCGGGCAGTGGCCCGCGGCGACGGAGGCCACCGGGCAGGACCGCGGGTACGGCGACGCCTCCTCGCCGGGCACCCCGGCGTGGCAGGAGGCGATCACCGGCGTGCCGGCCGCCGCGGCGGCGCGCATCGGGCGCGAGTTCGCCCGCAACGCGGCGGAGTCGCGCGGACGCTCGATGATCCTGATGGGCGCGGGGACCAACCACTGGTTCCACTCCGACACGATCTACCGCACCTTCCTGGCGCTGACCACGCTCACCGGATGCCAGGGCGTCAACGGGGGCGGCTGGGCGCACTACGTCGGGCAGGAGAAGGTGCGCCCGCTCACCGGCTACAACCAGGTCGCCAACGCGCTGGACTGGAGCCGCCCGCCGCGCAACATGATCCAGACGGCGTACTGGTACCTGCACAGCGACCAGTTCCGCTACGACCAGTTCGGCGCCGACACCCTCGCGGCCCGCACCGGGCGCGGGCGGCTGGCCGGGATGGGCGTCGCCGACGTGATCGCGCAGAGCGCCCGGATGGGCTGGTCCCCGTCGTACCCCACCTTCGACCGCAACCCGCTCGACCTGGCCGAGGAGGCCGCGTCGGCCGGACGCAGCGCGGGCGAGCACGTGGTGGAGGAGCTGCGGGCCGGGCGGCTGCGCTTCGCCGCCGAGGACCCCGACGCCCCCGAGAACTTCCCGCGGCTGCTCACCATGTGGCGCGCCAACCTGCTGGGCTCCTCGGCGAAGGGCGATGAGTACTTCCTCAAGCACCTGCTCGGCGTCGACTCCGCCGTGCGCGCCGAGGAGACGCCCGAGGGGCTGCGCCCGCGCGACGTGGTGTGGCGCGAGGAGGCGCCGCAGGGCAAGCTCGACCTGCTGCTCACCCTCGACTTCCGCCAGACCAGCTCGACGCTGTTCTCCGACGTCGTGCTCCCCGCCGCGACCTGGTACGAGAAGCACGACCTGAGCTCGACCGACATGCACCCGTTCGTGCACTCCTTCAACCCCGCCATCGCCCCGCCGTGGCAGTCGCGCACCGACTGGGACGCCTTCCGCGCGATCGCGGAGCGGTTCAGCGAGCTCGCGGCCGTCCACCTCGGCACCCGGCGCGACGTCGTGGCCGTCCCGCTCTCGCACGACACCCCCGACGAGATGGCCAACCCGCACGGCGTGGTCCGCGACTGGAAGGCCGGCGAGTGCGACCTGGTGCCCGGCGAGACGATGCCGAGGCTGGTGGAGGTCGAGCGGGACTACGCCGCGGTCGGCGCCAAGATGGTCGCGCTCGGACCGCTCGCCGAGCGCCTGGGCGGCGCCACCAAGGGCATCACCTTCGACCTGGGCGAGGAGGTCGAGCGGCTGCGGCGCACCAACGGCGCGGTGCGCGGTGGCGTGGCCGACGGTCGGCCGCGCCTGGACCGCGACGTGCACCTGTGCGAGGCGATCCTGGCGATGTCGGGCACCACCAACGGCGAGCTCGCGACCGCCGGGTTCCGCCAGCTCGAGGAGCGCACCGGGCGGCCGCTGCACGACCTGGCCGCCGAGCAGGCGGGCCGGAGGATCACCTTCGCCGACACCCAGGCCGCGCCGGCGCCGGTGATCACCTCGCCGGAGTGGTCGGGCTCGGAGGCCGGCGGGCGGCGCTACTCGCCGTTCACGATCAACGTCGAGCGGCTCAAGCCGTGGCACACGCTGACCGGGCGCCAGCACTTCTACCTCGACCACGACTGGATGAGCGAGATGGGCGAGGGGCTGCCGGTGTACCGCCCACCGCTCAACATGGCCGCCCTCTTCGCCGAGCCGGCCCTGGGTGACCTGGCCAGCCCCGGGGGTCCCCGCGTGGAGGGGCTGACGGTGCGCTACCTGACCCCGCACAACAAGTGGTCGATCCACTCCGAGTACCAGGACAACCTGTTCATGCTGTCGCTCTCGCGAGGCGGCCAGGCGATCTGGATGAGCGACCGGGACGCCGCCAAGGTCGGCGTCGCCGACAACGACTGGGTCGAGGCGGTCAACCGCAACGGCGTCGTCGTGGCCCGGGCGATCGTCTCGCACCGGATGCCCGAGGGCACGGTCTACATGCACCACGCCCAGGACCGGCTCATCGACGTGCCGCTGTCGGAGACCTCCGGGCTGCGCGGCGGGATCCACAACTCCCTGACCCGGCTGCTCATCAAGCCCAGCCACCTGATCGGTGGCTACGCGCAGCTGTCGTGGGCGTTCAACTACCTCGGGCCGACCGGCAACCAGCGCGACGAGGTCACCGTGATCCGCAGGCGCAGCCAGGAGGTGGAGTACTGATGCGAGTGATGGCGCAGATGGCGATGGTGATGAACCTCGACAAGTGCATCGGGTGCCACACCTGCTCGGTGACCTGCAAGCAGGCGTGGACCAACCGCAGCGGCACCGAGTACGTCTGGTTCAACAACGTCGAGACCCGGCCCGGGCAGGGCTACCCCCGCACCTACGAGGACCAGGAGACCTGGAAGGGCGGCTGGCACCTGAACCGGCGCGGGCGCCTCGCGCTGCGCTCCGGCGGGCGGCTGAAGAAGCTCGCGACGATCTTCTCCAACCCCAAGATGCCCTCGATCCAGGACTACTACGAGCCCTGGTCCTACGACTACAGCTCGCTCACCGACGCCCCGGCCCAGCAGCACACCCCTGTCGCGCGGCCGCGCTCGCTGCTGTCCGGCAAGGAGATGAAGGTCGAGTGGTCCTCCAACTGGGACGACAACCTCGGCGGTTCGGCGGCCACCGCCGAGCACGACCCGATGCTGCGCAAGATCGCCGACAAGGTGCGCTTCGAGTTCGAGCAGACCTTCATGTTCTACCTGCCGCGCATCTGCGAGCACTGCCTGAACCCCTCGTGCGCGGCCAGCTGTCCCAGCGGCGCGATCTACAAGCGCACCGAGGACGGCATCGTGCTCGTCGACCAGGACCGCTGCCGCGGCTGGCGGATGTGCGTCTCGGGCTGTCCCTACAAGAAGGTCTACTTCAACCACCGCACCGGCAAGGCCGAGAAGTGCACGTTCTGCTTCCCGCGGGTGGAGGTCGGGCTGCCGACGGTGTGCGCGGAGACCTGCGTGGGCCGGCTGCGCTACATCGGGCTGGTGCTCTACGACGCCGACCGGGTGCTGGAGGCGGCGTCCGCGCCCGACGAGCACGACCTCTACGAGGCACAGCGCGCGGTGCTGCTGGACCCCCACGACCCCGAGGTCGCGCGGGCCGCCGAGCGCGACGGCGTACCGCACGACTGGGTGGAGGCCGCCCGGCGCTCCCCGGTGCACGCGCTGATCCAGCGCTACCGGGTGGCGCTGCCGCTGCACCCGGAGTACCGCACTATGCCGATGGTCTGGTACATCCCGCCGCTGTCGCCGGTGGTCGACGTGGTCCGTGACACCGGGGAGGACGCCGAGGACCACGGCAACCTGTTCGCCGCGATCGACGCGCTGCGGATCCCGGTGGAGTACCTCGCCGAGCTGTTCACCGCCGGCGAGGTCGCGCCGGTCGACGCGGTGCTGCGCCGACTGGCCGCGATGCGCTCCTACATGCGCGACATCAACCTGGGCCGCGAGCCCGACGCCTCCATCCCGGCCGCGGTGGGGATGGGCGAGGAGGAGATGTACGACATGTACCGCCTGCTCGCGATCGCCAAGTACGACGAGCGCTACGTCATCCCGCCGGCGCACACCGAGCAGGCGCACTCCCTGGAGGAGATCGCGACGGAGTGCTCGCTGAGCTACGACGGCGGGCCCGGGATGGGCGGGTCGGGGCCGTTCGGGGAGGGCTCGGGGGCGCCGACCCCGATCGCGGTGGAGAACTTCCAGATGCTCCAGGACCGCCAGACCTCCGACACCGTGCACGAGCCGCAGCAGGGCTCCTCGCGGGTCAACCTGCTCAACTGGGACGGCAAGGGGACGCCGTCGGGGCTGTTCCCGCCGCGCTCGGGCGGGCCGGGCGCGGTCGGCGACACCGGACCGCCGGACACCGCCGGCGGCAGCTCGGGCCCCGGTGGCACCGGGGGCCTCACGGGCGGGGCCGACCACCGGTGAGGCCGCCGGGCCTGCGGCGTCGTACCGCGCTGTCCGCCGAGCAGCTCACCTGGGCCTGGCAGTCGGCGTCGCTGCTGCTGGGCTACCCCGACGAGCAGGACGCCGAGCGGCTGGCGCTGGTCGCCCGGGCGGCGGAGGCGCTGCCCGCCCCGGTGGGCGACCCGCTCGCGGCGACCGTGGAGCGCCTCGGCGCGCTCCCGCTGGGGCAGCGCCAGGCCGACTACGTCGAGACCTTCGACAGCCGGCGGCGGCACAACCTGTTCCTCACCTACTTCGCCCACGGCGACACCCGCAAGCGCGGCGTGGCGCTGCTGCGCTTCAAGCAGACCTATCTCGCCGCCGGGCACGTGCCGGACGAGGCCGAGCTGCCCGACCACCTGTGCGTGGTGCTGGAGTTCGCCGCCACCGGCCACCAGGAGCTCGGGCGCCGGCTGCTGCTGGACCACCGGGCCGGCCTGGAGCTGCTGCGGGTCTCGCTGCGCGACGCCGGGTCACCGTGGGCCGGGGCGGTCGAGGCGGTCTGCGCGACGCTGCCGCCGCTGGGTGAGGACGAGTGGGCCGCCATCCGGCGCCTCGCCGCGGAGGGGCCGCCGGAGGAGGAGGTCGGGCTCACGCCGTACGCCACCCCGGGCTTCGACCCCGGGCCCGCCCGGCCCACCGGCGGTGCCGGCCCGGTCCCGCTGCCGATGCCGAGCTTCCCGGGAGCACCCTGATGGACACCTTCTTGTGGATCGTGGTGCCCTACGTCTGCCTGACCGCCTTCGTGCTCGGGCACGTCTGGCGCTACCGCTACGACAAGTTCGGCTGGACCACACGCTCCTCCCAGCTCTACGAGGACCGGCTGCTGCGCTGGGGCAGCCCGCTGTTCCACTTCGGGATCCTGATCGTGTTCCTCGGTCACGTGATGGGCCTGGGCGTGCCGGAGTCGTGGACCGAGGCGGTCGGGATCTCCGACACCGCCTACCACGTCCTCGCCGTGGTGCTCGGCGCGCTGGCCGGCTTCGCCACGGTCGTCGGGATGGCGATCTTGATCTACCGCCGCCGCACCGTCGGGCCGGTCTTCTCCGCGACCACCACGATGGACAAGGTCATGTACGTCTTCCTGGCCGCCGTCATCGTGCTGGGGCTGTGGAACACCGCGGTGTCCAACGTGCTCGACGACTACGACTACCGCCAGTCGGTCTCGGTGTGGTTCCGCGGGATCTTCCGCCTCGACCCGCAGCCGGACCTGATGGACGGCGCACCGTTCGGCTTCCAGGCCCACGCGCTGGTGGCGATGGCGCTGTTCGCGCTGTGGCCCTTCACCCGCCTGGTGCACGTGTTCAGCGCGCCGCTGGGCTACCTCACCCGGCCCTACATCGTCTACCGCAGCCGCGACGAGCAGCTGGGCAGCCACCGGCCCCGCCCGGGCTGGGAGCGCACCGGGCGGTAGCCCGCCGCCGGGGCGGGTACCACGTCCCGGACGGGCGGACCGGGACGCCCGCGGGGACGTGTGAGGGTGAGGACGTGGACGACGCGGGGAGGCGCAGGCGCTTCGAGGAGCTGGTCACGCCGATGGTGGACCCGCTGCGGCGCTACCTGGCGCGACGTACCGACCCGGCCACGGCCGACGACGTCCTCGCCGACACCCTGCTGGTGTGCTGGCGCCGCCTCGAGCAGCTGCCGGAGGAGCCGCTGCCGTGGGCGTACGGCGTGGCGCGGCACTGCCTGGCGAACGCCGAGCGCAGCAGCCGGCGCCAGCGCCGGGTGGCGGCGAAGGTCGCGGTGCTGGACCCGCCGCCGGAGGCGGGGCCCGGGCCGGGTGACGACGACGGCCCCGCGGCCGCGGTCGCCGAGGCGCTCGCGGGGATGCGCGTCGAGGACGCCGAGCTGCTCCGGCTGTGGGCCTGGGAGCAGCTGAGCGCCGCGGAGATCGCGCAGGTGCTCGGGATCAGCCCCAACGCCGCCTCGATCCGGCTGCACCGCGCCCGCGGGAGACTGCGCGAGGAGCTGGGAAAGAGCGACGGGCTTGCCGGACATGAGGAGTCGAGAGAGGGGAGGAAGCGATGAACCAGCCCGACGACGAGCACCTGCGGGCCCGGCTCCGTGACGCCGACCCCGCCGCCTCCCTCCCGCCGGCCGACCCGTCCCGGGTGGCCCGACTTCTGGAGACCACGATGAGCGACGACCCCCTGAACGAGACCCGCCAGGACGGCACCCGCAACCGCAGCACCCTGACCTGGCTGGTGGCCGCCGCCGCGCTCGTGGTGATCGGCGGGGCCGGCGCCTTCGTGCTGACCAACGGCGAGGACGAGCCCACCGTCCCGGCCGCCGAGGAGAGCATCGAGCCCACCGGCGAGATCGCGCCGGTGACCACGCTCGCCGCCGCGGCCCCCGGGGGACGCTGCGGGGTCCCGACCGCCGCGCTGCTGGCCCAGCAGGAGGTCGCCTTCCAGGGCACCGTGCAGGAGGTCGACGAGGACGTCGTGGTGCTGGTGCCGAGCGTCTTCTACGCCGGCGCGCCCTCCGACCTGGTCGAGGTGCAGGGCCCGCCGCAGGAGCTCGGCGCGCTGCTGCAGGCCGTCCCCTTCGAGGAGGGCGAGACCTACCTGGTCTCGGCGACCGACGGGCAGGTGAGCCTGTGCGGGCTCAGCGGCCCCGTCGACCCGGACCTGCAGGCGCTCTACGTGGAGGCGTTCGACAAGTGACCCCGGCGCCGGTGCGGGTCCAGGGGCTGCTGCTCGCCGCGGGCGCCGGGCGCCGGATGGGGATGCCCAAGGCGCTGGTGCACGACGCCGACGGGGCCTCCTGGCTGGTGCGCGCCGTCGAGGTGCTGCGCGCCGGCGGCTGCCCCGAGGTGACGGTCGTGCTGGGTGCCGGCGCAGCCGAGGCACGCGGGCTGCTCGCCGGTACGCCCGCCGAGGTGGTCCTCGCCCCCGACTGGGCCGACGGGATGGCGGCCTCCCTGCGCGCCGGGCTGCGCGCGCTCGACCCGGCGCTGGCCGAGGCGGCGCTCGTGAGCCTGGTCGACCTGCCCGACGTCGGCCCCGAGGTCGTCGCCCGGGTCCTGGCCGCGGCCGACGGCTCCGCCGTGGACGCCCTCGCGCGCGCGACGTACGACGGGCGGGCGGGGCACCCGGTGCTGCTCGGCCGCGCCCACTGGGCCGGCGTGCTCGCCGACGCGGCCGGGGACGCCGGCGCGCGCGGCTACCTCGCCGAGCACGGCGCTCGCGGGATCGAGTGCGGCGACCTGGCGACCGGCCGCGACGTGGACCGCCGGCCGGGGTAGGGCGCCGGCCCCTTCCGTGCGCACCACTCAGCCACCCTCCACCAACCCGCCCCGGGGAGTGTGTGAACTGCTGCCAACCTCCCGCCAACGGCCGCGTCAGTAGCCTTGGCCCATGGAGCCCACCTCTGCCGCTGAGATCGCTGCCCGGCTCGGCGAGACGGGCTACCTCAGCGACGAGGGGCTCGCGACGGTGACCTACCTCGCGCTGCGGATGCAGCGCCCGCTGCTGCTCGAGGGCGAGCCCGGCACCGGCAAGACCGCGCTGGCGGAGGCGATCGCGGAGAGCCTGGGGCTGCCGCTGGTGCGGCTGCAGTGCTACGAGGGCATCGACGCCACCCAGGCGCTCTACGACTGGGACTTCCCGCGCCAGATCCTGCACCTGCGCGCCCTCGAGGCCGCGGGCGGCACGAACGACGTGGCCGAGGCCGAGAAGAGCCTGTACGACGAGCGCTTCCTGCTCGCCCGCCCGGTGCTGGCCGCGCTCCAGCAGGCGCCGGCGGTGCTGCTGGTCGACGAGGTCGACCGCGCCGACGACGAGTTCGAGGCGTTCCTGCTCGAGGTGCTCTCGACCTACCAGGTCACCATCCCCGAGCTGGGGACGGTGCGGGCGAGCACCCCTCCGGTGGTCGTGCTGACCTCCAACCGCACCCGCGAGCTGCACGACGCGCTCAAGCGGCGCTGCCTCTACCACTGGATCGACCACCCCGCGCCGGAGCGGGAGATGGCGATCGTGCGCTCGCGGGCGCCGGAGATCTCCGCGACGCTCGCCGAGCAGGTCGTCGCGGTCACCCAGCGGTTGCGCGCGGACGGCGGGCTGCAGAAGCCGCCCGGCGTCGCGGAGACCCTCGACTGGGCCCGCGCCCTGCACCACCTCGGCACCACCGACCTCGACCTCGCCACCGCGAGCGCCACGCTGGGCGCGCTGGTGAAGTACCGCGAGGACTCCGACCGCGTGCGCCAGGCGCTCGACCGGATGCTGCGGCCGTGAGCGGCGTCCTCGCCCCGCCGGGCGCCGCGGGCAGGCTTCGCGACGCGGACGAGGTGCTGCTCGGCTTCACCTGGGCGCTGCGCGCCGCCGGCGTCGCGGTCACCCAGGACCGTGCGCAGGGCTACCTCGCCGCGGTCGCCCTGGTCGGCGCCGGCGACCGACGCGCGACGTACGCCGCGGGCCGGGCGACGCTGTGCGGCTCGCCCGACGACCTGCTGCGCCACGACCAGGTCTTCGAGGCCTGGTTCGGCTCGCCCCACGAGCTGCCCCGCCAGCGGCCGACGCCGGCGACCACCACGACGTACTCCGACCTGCCCGAGACCGACACCGGCGGCGCGGGGGAGGGCGAGGAGGAGGACGTGGTGCGGGCCGCGGCCAGCGCCGCCGAGGTGCTGCGCCACCGCGACGTCGCCACCATGAGCGCCGCCGAGCGCCAGCGCCTCGCCGCGATGTTCGCGACCCTGGCGGTCCGGGCGCCGCAACGGCGCACCCCGCGCCGCGTCGCCGGCCCGCGCGGCCGGGTCGACGCCTCCGCCACGCTGCGCGCGAGCCTGCGACGGATGGGTGAACCGGCGGAGATCCGCTGGCGGCGACGCGGCGTGCGCCCGCGCCGGGTGGTGCTGCTCGTGGACGTCTCCGGCTCGATGAGCGGGTACGCCGACGCGCTGCTGCGCCTCGCACACCGGATGACCTGCGCGGTCCCGGGCGTGGAGACCTTCACCCTCGGCACCCGCCTGACCCACCTGACCCGGGCGCTGGGCGCCCGCGACCCCGAGCGCGCGCTGGTCGCGGCGGGCACGACCGTGCCGGACTGGTCCGGCGGCACCCGGCTGGGCGAGACCCTCCAGGTGTTCCTGGACCGCTGGGGCCAGCGCGGCATGGCCCGCGGCGCGGTCGTGGTCGTCTTCAGCGACGGCTGGGAGCGCGGCGACACCTCGCTGCTCGCCGGCCAGGTGGCCCGGCTGCGGCGCGTGGCCCACCGCGTGGTCTGGGTGAACCCGCACCGCGGCAAGGAGGGCTACGAGCCGGTCCAGCAGGGGGTGCTGGCCGTGCTGCCGCACGTCGACGACTTCGTGGCCGGGCACTCCCTGGCGACCTATGCCCGACTGATGGAGGTGATCGCGCGTGCGTGAGGTCCTGCCCCAGCTGCTCGAGTGGTGGCGCGCCGGCGAGAGCGTCGGGGTCGGCACCGTGGTGGCGACGTTCCGCTCCGCGCCGCGCCCCCCGGGCGCCTCGATGCTGGTCGGCCCCGACGGCTCGGCCGTCGGCTCGGTCTCCGGCGGCTGCGTCGAGGGCGCGGTCTACGAGCTCGCCGAGTCGGTCGTCGGCTCCGGGGAGCCGGTCCTGGAGCGCTACGGCGTCTCGGACGACGACGCGTTCGCCGTCGGCCTGACCTGCGGCGGCATCCTCGACGTCTACGTCGAGAAGGTGAGCCGGGAGACCTTCCCCGAGCTCGAGGAGGTCGCCGACGACATCGAGGCCGGCCGCCCGGTCGCGCTCGCGACCGTGATCGAGCACCCCGACCCGGCCTGGCTCGGACGCCGCCTGGTCGTGCGCCCCGACACCACGCCGACCACCGGGCTCGGCTCGCCGCGCGCGGACGACGCCATCCACGACGACGCGCTCGGCCTGCTCGCCGCCGGCCACAGCGCGACGCTGTCCTACGGCCCCGACGGGGAGCGCCGGGGTGAGGGGATGCGGGTCTTCGTGTGGGCCTTCGCGCCCAAGCCGCGGATGCTGGTCTTCGGCGCGATCGACTTCGCCGCCGCCGTGGCCCGGGTGGGCAGCTTCCTGGGCTACCACGTGACCGTCTGCGACGCCCGGCCCGTCTTCGCCACCGCCAGCCGCTTCCCTGATGCCGACGAGGTGGTCGTGGACTGGCCGCACCGCTACCTCGCCGCGGAGGTCGAGGCCGGCCGGGTCGACCGGCGCACCGTGCTGACCGTGCTGACCCACGACCCGAAGTTCGACGTACCGCTGCTGGAGGTCGCCCTGCGCCTTCCGGAGGTGGCGTACGTCGGGGCGATGGGCTCGCGGCGCACCCACGAGGACCGCCTCGCCCGGCTGCGGGAGGCCGGGGTCGGCGAGGACGAGCTGGCCCGGCTGCGCAGCCCGATCGGCCTGGACCTGGGCGCCCGGACGCCCGAGGAGACCGCCATCAGCATCGCCGCGGAGATCATCGCCGGTCGTTGGGGCGGCTCGGGCGAGCCGCTGGGTACCACCCAGGGGCGCATCCACGCGCACGAGCCCGAGATCGTCTGACCCACCTGCGGGGTGGGAGGAACGAGGAGCACATGCACGCGACATCCCTCACCGACCTGGCCGAGACCCACCTGGCCACCGCACGGGAGGCCTCCAGCGGACGCAGCGCGGCCACCGTCTTCGGCGGCCAGGAGCACGACCTGCGCCAGACGCTGATCGCGCTGGCCGAGGGCCGGGCGCTGGGGGAGCACGAGGCACCGGGGGAGGCGACGCTCCTGGTGCTGCGCGGGCGGGTGCGGCTGCACAGCGGCGAGGAGTCCTGGGAGGGCGCGGCCGGCGAGCTGTTGGTGGTCCCGCAGGCGCGCCACGACCTGACCGCCCTCGAGGACGCCGCGGTGCTGCTCACGGTGGCCACCGATGCCACGGCCGCGACCGGGCCGAGCGGGTCGGCCGGGGCGAGCTGAGCCCGTGCGCCGGGCAGCGATCGCGGCCGCCGCGCTGCTGCTCGTCGTACCGCTGGGGTGCAGCGAGGAGGAGCCGGACGCCCCCGGCGCGCGGTCGACACCCACAGAGTCCGCCGGGTCGCCGGAGCCGGAGCCCGCGCCGTCGGAGGCGCCGTTCGACGACCCGTCGGAGGAGACCGCGGGCGAGGACCTGCCCCCAGTGCGGGACTCGATGTCGCTGCCGGCGCTGATGCGCGAGGACGTCGTCGGCGGCCGGATCCGGCGTACCGAGCCCCTGGGCGGCACCGAGGCCTGGAACAGCTGGGCGGTGACCTACACCGTCGACGGCGCGACCGTCTCCGGGGAGCTGCTGGTGCCGACCGGGCCGGGCCCGTTCCCCGCGGTGGTGCTCAACCACGGCTACATCGACCCTGGCTTCTACACCCTGGGCCGCGGGATGTCGCGGGAGCAGGAGTGGCTGGCGGCCAACGGGTTCGTCGTGCTGCACACCGACTACCGCGGGCACGCCGGCTCCGACCCGGTGAGCGACCTGGGGCGCGAGTCGCGGCTGGTCTACACCCGCGACGCGATCGGTGCGGTCAAGGCGCTGACCCGTGAGCGGTACGTCGACGACGACCGGCTGGCGATGATCGGTCGCTCGATGGGCGGGGCGGTCACCTACAACGCGCTCGTGGCTGATCCCGACCTGGTCGACGCCGCGGTGGTCTTCGCGCCGGTCAGCTCGGACTTCACCGACAACCTGCGGCGCTGGACGATCCCGGAGCGCCCGGACGGTGCGCAGGTGCTGTTCGAGCGCCTCGGCGGGCCGCCGGAGCGCAACCCGCGGCCCTACCGCGAGCTGTCCGCGCGCACCTACTTCGACCGCATCGAGGTGCCGGTGCTGATCCACCACGGCACCCTCGACGACAGCTGCCCGATCGCCTGGTCGCGCGAGAGCCAGCGCCTGCTGCGCGAGGCCGGGGTCGACAGCGAGCTGGCCGTCTACGAGGGCGAGGGCCACGCCTTCGGCCCCCGCTTCGAGGACTCCATGCGCGCCACCGTCGCCTTCCTGCGCCGCGAGCTCCGCGGGCGGTGAGCGCGCAGCCGTCCCCTGCCCCGGGGAAGAGGGCGCCGGGGCCCGGCGAACTCCTGTGACGCCGCTCACCTCGGTGCTAGCGTCCCCGCCATGGAGGGGTCCGACCTGGCGGCACGCAGGCAGGACGCGGTGCGCGCGTGGGTGCGCTTCGTCGAGCACGGCGACGACGCCGCGCCGCTGGTGCGCCCAGAGATCCTGTCGAGCTGGACCCGGTCGCGGGCGGCGCTGACCCCCGACCTCGCCGAGGCCCCCTTGGCCGACGAGTCCGAGACCGCGGCGTCCTGGCGCGACTCCCCGCTCCAGGTCGCGGTGGAGCGGGTGGAGGAGGAGCTGCGGCGTACGGCGAGCGACGGCGACCTGGTGATCGCGGTGACCGACCCCGAGACCCGGATCCTGTGGACCTACGGCGGGCGGGTGATGCGGCGCAAGGCCGAGTCGGTGAACTTCGTGCCGGGTGGGCGCTGGGACGACCGCTCGGTCGGCACCAACGCCCTCGACCTCGCCAACCGCACCGCCGCGCCGGCGATGGTCTTCAGCGCCGAGCACTACGCGCCGATCGTGCACAACTGGGTGTGCTGGGCCGCGCCGCTGCACGACCCGGTGACCGGCGCGCACCTCGGCGTCCTCGACCTCTCGACCACCTGGGACCGAAGCCACCCGATCGGGCTCGCGACCGCGCGGGTGATGGCGCGGCTGATCGAGACCGCGCTGCCGCGCTCGAGCCCCGGCACGCCGGAGCGCACCCACGACCCCGGGCTCGTGATGACGCTGCTCGGCACCGCGGAGTCGCGCCTCGACGGTCAGCGGCTGCTGCTCAACCGCCGCCAGACCGAGATCCTCGCGCTGCTCGCGATGCACCCCGAGGGACTGACCCTGGAGCAGCTGCACGCGCTGGTCTACGGCGACCAGGCGGTCACCTTCTCCACCCTCAAGGCCGAGGTCTCGCACCTGCGCGCAGCGCTCGGCGGCCAGCTCTCCTCGCGCCCCTACCGGCTGCTCATGCCGGTCGCCACCGACGTCGACCACGTGCTCGGGCTGCTGCGCCGCGGCCGGGTCGCCGACGCCGTCGACGCCTACGGCGGGGACCTGCTCCCGGGCACCAACTCGCCGGCGCTGTGCGAGCTGGGGGAGTACGTCGCGGTCGCGCTGCGCGAGGCACTGCTCGCCGACCCCGACCCGGACGCCGTGGTGCGCTACGGCGAGTACGCGCCGTACGACGCCGAGGTGCTGGAGGTGTGCCTGCGCTCGCTGGGCGGCCGCGCCCACCCCGCCGTACCCCTGCTGAAGGGCCGGCTGGCGGTCGCGCGCGGTTGATCGAGGTCGCGGGAGGGGTTCTTCCGCGCAACTGCGCGGAAAAGCACCGGCGCGGGCCGCAGGCGGGTGCTTTTCCCAGCAATTGCGCAGTTGTGTGCACCCGCAGCCGCCCTCGCAGCAGGCCCGGCCGCCGGACCTGCTCGCGCAACCACAAGCGCCGACTCGCGCAACCACAAGCGCCGACTCGGCGGTCCAACCTTCAGCCAACCGAACCGGTCGTAACGTGAGCGGCGTCACACGTCCGTTGCCCCTGCCCAGGAGGGCCCATGACCCGGATCAGCCTCACCGTCGACGGCGCGAAGGTGGCCGACGACGTCGAACCGCGGATGCTGCTGGTGCAGTACCTGCGCGAACGCCTCGGGAAGACCGGCACCGTCATCGGGTGCGACACCAGCAACTGCGGCGCCTGCACCGTCCACCTCGACGGCACCAGCGTGAAGTCCTGCAACGTCCTGGCGGTGCAGGCCGACGGCGCCGAGGTGACCACGATCGAGGGGCTGGCCCGCGACGGCGAGCTGCACCCCGTGCAGGAGTCGTTCCGCGAGTGCCACGGCCTGCAGTGCGGGTTCTGCACGCCCGGCATGATCATGCAGAGCGTCGCCCTGCTGGCGGAGAACCCCCGCCCCAGCGAGGAGGAGATCCGCCTCGGGCTCGAGGGCAACCTGTGCCGCTGCACGGGCTACCACAACATCGTCCGCGCCGTGCAGCACGCCGCAGACTCGATGGACACCCCCGCCGCCGCCCCGACGGGAGGCCTGTCGTGACCGCCACCGAGACCCGCCCCGAGCAGGGCGAGCGCGAGATCGGCCGCGAGCGCCGCCGCAAGGAGGACCAGCGCCTGATCACCGGGCGCACCCGCTGGACCGACAACATCGTGCTCCCCGGCATGCTGCACCTCGCGATGGTGCGCAGCCCGTTCGCGCACGCCCGGATCCTCAGCGTCGACACCGAGGCGGCGCGCGGCGCGACCAACGTCGTCGACGTGCTCAGCGGCGCCGACCTCGCCGACACCCAGGGCGTGCTGATCAACGCCTGGCCGATCACCCCGGACCAGAAGACCCCCACCCACCTGCCGGTCGCCATCGACCGGGTCGCGTTCGCCGGCGAGATCGTCGCGGTCGTGGTCGCGCGCACCGCCGCCGAGGCCCGCGACGCCGCCGAGCTGGTCGACGTCGAGTACGACGTGCTGCCGCCCGCGCTCGACCTCAAGGAGGCCGCCGCGGCGGACGCCGACAACGGCGGACCGCTCGCGCACCCCGACCTCGGCACCAACAAGTCGGCCCACTGGGTCTTCGACTCCGCGGAGGCCGGCACCGGCGGCGACGTCGAGGAGGCGATCCGCCAGGCCCGCACCGACGGCATCGTGCTGGAGCGCGAGTACCGCCAGCAGCGGCTGATCCCGGCGTTCATGGAGCCCCGCTCCACCGTCGTCGACCCGACCGGGGAGCAGCTGACCGTCTGGTCGGCGACCCAGATCCCGCACATCCTGCGCTTCGCGCTGGCCGCGACCACCGGCATCCCGGAGTCCAAGCTGCGGGTGATCGCCCCCGACGTCGGCGGCGGCTTCGGCGGCAAGCTGCAGACCACCCCGGAGGAGTGGATCACCGTCGCGGTGGCCCGCCGGCTGTCGCGGCCGGTGAAGTACACCGAGACCCGCAGCGAGTCGCTGATGGCCGGCCACCACGGCCGCGACCAGTGGCAGAAGCTGACCCTGGCGGCCACCAAGGACGGCACCGTCACCGGCCTCAAGGTCGAGCTCCTCGCCGACCTCGGTGCCTACGTCTCGCTCGTCGGTGGCGGCGTACCCGTGCTGGGGGCGTTCATGTTCAACGCCATCTACAAGTTCCCCGCCTACCACTTCGGCGTGCAGACGGTGCTCACCAACAAGACCTGGACCGACGCCTACCGCGGCGCCGGGCGCCCGGAGGCGACGTTCGCCATCGAGCGGCTGATGGACGAGCTCGCCGCGGAGGTCGGCGTCGACCCGCTGGCGATCCGGGAGCAGAACTGGATCAAGCACGAGGAGTTCCCGTTCACCACGGTCGCCGGACTGGAGTACGACTCCGGCAACTACGAGGCGGCCACGGCCCGGGCCAAGGAGCTCTTCGGCTACGACGAGCTGCGCGCCGAGCAGCAGCGCCGCCGCGACTCCGGCGACCCGGTGCAGCTGGGCATCGGCGTCTCGACGTTCACCGAGATGTGCGGCCTCGCGCCCTCGCGGGTCCTCGGCTCGCTCGACTACGGCGCCGGCGGCTGGGAGCACGCGAGCGTGCGGATGCTGGCGACCGGCAAGGTCGAGGTCGTCACCGGCGCCAGCGCCCACGGCCAGGGCCACGAGACGGCGTTCAGCCAGATCGTCGCGGACCGGCTCGGGGTGCCCTTCGAGGACGTCGAGGTGCTCCACGGCGACACCGCGATCTCCCACAAGGGCCTGGACACCTACGGCTCGCGCTCGCTCGTGGTCGGCGGCGAGGCGCTGGTCAAGGCGGTGGACAAGGTCATCGACAAGGCCCGCCCGATCGCCGCGCACCTGCTCGAGGCCTCCGCCGACGACCTGGAGTACCGCGGCGGGCGCTTCGCGGTGCGCGGCACCGACCAGGGGATGGGGATCGCCGAGATCGCGAGCGCGGTCTTCGCCGCGCACAACCTGCCCGACGGGGTGGAGGCGAGCCTCGACTCCGACGCGACCTTCGACCCGGTGAACTTCAACTACCCGCACGGCACCCACCTGTGCGCGATGGAGATCGACACCGAGACCGGGGCGCTGCACATGCGCAAGTACGTCTGCGTCGACGACATCGGCAACGTGATCAACCCGCTCATCGTCGCAGGCCAGGTGCACGGCGGCCTGGTGCAGGGCATCGCCCAGGCACTGTGGGAGGAGGCGGTGTACGACGACTCCGGGACGCTGGTGTCGGGCTCGTTCGTGGACTACCTGCTGCCGACGGCGGCGGACACGATCAGCTTCGAGGTCGACCACACCACCACCCCGGCGCTGACCAACACCCTCGGCACCAAGGGCGTCGGCGAGGCCGGCACCATCGCCTCGACCCCGGCCGTGGTCAACGCCGTCGTCGACGCACTGCGGCCCTGGGGCGTCCACGACGTCGCGATGCCGTGCACCCCGGAGCGGGTGTGGCGCGCCATCCAGGGCGCCGACAAGGGCGGGAGCACCACCGGTGCCGCCGCTCCACACTTCGACGCCGCGACCGGCATGGAGGGAACCGTGGACCGCACGACCGGAGGGACCGACGCATGATCCCCGCACAGTTCGACTACCTCGCGCCGACCACGCTCGAGGAGGCCGTCGCCGCGCTCGCCGAGCACGGCGACGACGCCAAGGTGCTGGCCGGCGGCCAGTCGCTCCTGCCGGTGCTGCGGATGCGGCTCAACGCCCCCGAGATGGTCATCGACCTGCGCCGCATCGACGCGTTGCGCGGGATCCGCGAGGACGGCGAGGAGATCGTCGTCGGTGCGATGACGCCGCACTCGGTGGTGGCCGCGGACCCGCTCATGGCCCGCCACGCCGCGCTGGTCCCGGCCGCGATCGAGCACCTCGCCGACGCCCAGGTCCGCCACCGCGGCACCTTCGGCGGGGCCCTCGCCCACGCGGACCCCGCCGGCGACCTGGGGGCGCCCGTCCTCGCGCTCGGCGCCACCTTCGTCGCCGTCGGCCCGACCGGACGGCGCACGATCCCGGCCGACGACTTCTTCGTCGACCTCTTCGAGACCGCCCTGGCCGAGGACGAGATCCTCACCGAGGTGCGCATCCCGCGTCGTACCGGCTGGGGCGCGCACTACGAGAAGTTCGTGCGCGTCGCCCACCAGTGGCCGATCGTGGCGGTCGCCGCGACCGTGCGCGCCGAGGGCGGCACCATCGCCGAGGCGCGGGTGGGGCTGACCAACATGGGCAGCACCCCGCTGCGGGCGCGCGGCGTCGAGGAGGCGCTGGTGGGCCAGCCCGCCACCGAGGAGGCGGTACGCCGGGCAGCCGCGCTGGCTGCGGACGGGGCGAACCCGCCCTCCGACCTCAACGGCGACGCCGACTACCGGCGCCACCTGGCCACGGTGCTGACGCGCCGGGCCGTGCTGAGCGCGGCGGGGGCCTAGGTCGTGGATCTCGCCCACCGCTTCACCGTCCACACCTCGGTCGAGGAGACCTGGAGCCACTTCAACGACATCGCCTCGGTGGCCGAGTGCTTCCCGGGCGCGACGGTCTCCTCGGCCGAGGGGGACAGCTTCGCCGGCTCGGTGAAGGTCAAGCTCGGGCCGATCGCGCTGGTCTACAACGGCTCCGGCACGTTCGTGGACAAGGACGAGGCGGCGCACCGCTTCGTCGTCGAGGCCAAGGGCAAGGACAAGCGCGGCAACGGCACCGCCGGCGCCACCGTCACGGTGAGCATGTCCGCCGCCGGCGGGTCCACCGACGTCGAGGTCCTCACCGACCTGGCGATCACCGGCAAGCCGGCGCAGTTCGGCCGCGGGGTGATGCAGGACGTCTCGGACAAGCTGCTCGGGCAGTTCGTGACCTGCCTCGAGCAGCGCCTCGCCGGTCCCGCCCCCGCGTCCTCGGATGCGCCGGTCGGGGCCGAGACGCCCGCCCCGACGACGGTCGAGACGTCCCCGGACCCGGGGACCCCGCACCGCGAGGCGGCACCCGACCGGGCGGTCGCGCCGGTGCCCCCGACCCGGCCGGCGGAGCCGGTCCACTCCAGCGCGCCGGCGTCCCCCGTCGGGGAGGACGGCGCCCTCGACCTCGGCGCCGCCGTCGTACCGGCGCTGCTGCGGGCCTACGGCAAGCAGCTCGCGGCCGCGGTCGCCGGGCTGCTCGTGCTGCGCTGGCTCTGGGGACACCGGGAGCGCTGACCGACACCGCGCCGAGTCGGCGCCAATGGTGCGCCGAGTCGGCGCCAATGGTGCGCCGAGTCGGCGCCAGTGGCGCCGACTCGGGCAACCACGAGGGCCGACTCGGCGAGGGGGTCAGCGGCGTTCGCGCTTGATCCGGCGGCGCACCTGGAGCATGCGCAGGGAGGCGGTGACGATCGCGATCACCATGCCGGTCACGGCGGCGGCGATCAGGGAGACCGCAAGCGGGGCCCGGCCCTCCCAGCCGAGGAACGCCACCTCGACGTCCTGGGTGTTCTGCACGATGAAGATCAGCAGCAGGATCAGCAGCACCGCGATGCCGACCAGCGCCGCCCAGACTCCACTGGTCTTCGAGCCGCGCAGCGGGTCGGAGGTGGTCCCCGGGGACTTCGAGGACCGCTTGCCGGGCGTGGCGTCCGTGGTGGGGACGGGCTGCTGGCTCGCCTGCGGCGCCGGCTGCTGCTCCGGGGCCGGGATGTCGCTGGACTCGGTCATGCCTGCAGGTGCCCAGCGAGGGCCGGGAGGAATCCCCGACCCGGGCAGGTACGCCGTGATCAGGCCAGCGCGGCCAGGTCGGCCTGCTCCTGCTCGCTCAGCTCGATCTCCGCTGCCGCGACGTTGGACTCCAGGTGGGTGACCCGCGAGGTGCCCGGGATCGGCAGCATCACCGGCGAGCGGTGCAGCAGCCAGGCCAGCGCCAGCTGTGCCGGGGTCGCGCCCCGCTCACGCGCCGCCGCGGCGAGCGGGCTGTCGGGCGCGGAGAGCTTCCCCGTCGCGAGCGGGAACCACGGGATGAAGGCGATGCCCTGCTCGGTGCAGTGGTCCAGGAGGGCCTCGGCGTCGCGGTGGGCGAGGTTGTAGAGGTTCTGCACCGACACGATCGGGGCCACCCGGCGCGCGGCCTCGAGCTCCTCGATCCCGACCTCGGAGAGGCCGAGGTGGCGCACCTTGCCCTCCTCCTGGAGCGCGCGGAGCTCGCCGACCTGGTCCTCCAGCGGGACCGTGGGGTCGATGCGGTGCAGCTGGAACAGGTCGATGCGGTCGGTGCCGAGGCGGCGCAGGCTGGTCTCGCACTGCTGGCGCAGGTACTCGGGGCGCCCGCACGGCACCCACACGTCGGGCCCGGTGCGCAGCAGCCCGGCCTTGGTCGCCACCACCACGTCGTCGCGGTAGGGCGCCAGCGCCTCGCGGATGATCTCCTCGGAGTAGAAGGGGCCGTAGGAGTCGGCGGTGTCGATGAAGGTGACGCCCAGCTCGACGGCACGGCGTACGACGCGGACCGCCTCGTCGTGGTCGCGCGGCGGGCCCCACACGCCAGGGCCGGTGAGCTGCATCGCGCCGTACCCGAGGCGGACCACGGGCAGGTCGCCGCCGAGGGAGAAGGTGCCGGACGCGGCGGCGGACGGGGTCGCGGAGGTCCCAGATGTCACGGTGCTCATGGCCCCAGCCAACCGGACGGGGCAAACCGCGGCGGTGTCTGGACCGCCGGCGGGCTAGAAGACGTTGAGCGGGCGGTACTGCACCGAGATCCGCGGGCCGGCGTGGCTGGCCTTCGGGACCGCGTGCTCCCAGGTGCGCTGGCAGCTGCCGCCCATCACCAGCAGGTCGCCGTGGCCCATCTCCACCGAGAGCGACCCGCCCCCGCCGCCGCGGGGTCGCAGCGCGAGGCGGCGCGGGTCGCCGAGGGAGACGATCGCGACCATGGTGTCGGTGGTGCGGCCGCGGCCGATGGTGTCGCCGTGCCAGGCGACGCTGTCGCGCCCGTCGCGGTAGTAGCAGCAGCCGGCGGTGCGGAACGGCTCGCCGAGCTCGGGGCGGTAGTGCGCGCTGAGGGCGTCGCGCGCCTCGACGAGCACCGGGTGGGGGAGTGGGTCGTCGGCGAGGTAGGTGTGCAGCAGTCGGGGCACGTCGACCACCCGGTCGTACATCTGGCGGCGCTCGGCGCGCCACGGCACGTCGCGCACCAGGGTCTCGAAGACCTCGTCGGCGGCCGGCACCCACGAGCGCAGCACGTCGATCCAGGCGCCGCGGCCGAGGTCGCGGCGCTCGATGCCGTCGAAGGAGCCCACCCCGGCCGGGGGTGCCCCGAAGAGCGTTCCCTGGAAGTCCATGCCACCCACCCTACGCCCATGTCGAACGCCTGTTCGAGATCCTTCGGTACGGCGTGGCGGCGGGCCGGTGCGGCCGGGGCCACCAGAAGGGGGTGGCGCTGCGGCGCCGGACACGGAATGGTTCCCGCATGAGCCACACCGCACCCCCGGCGCCGGAGCACGCCGACGAGCCCGCCGCGGCGCGGGTGCGCCACCTGACCAAGACCTACGGCGAGGGACCGGCGACGGTGCGCGCCCTCGACGACGTCTCCCTCGACATCGCGGCGGGCCGCTTCACCGCGATCATGGGCCCGAGCGGGTCCGGCAAGTCCACGCTGATGCACTGCTGTGCCGCGCTGGACCGGCCCGACTCCGGCAGCGTCCACATCGGGGAGGAGGACATCACCCGGCTGCGCGACAAGGCACTGACCCGGCTGCGCCGCGACTCGATCGGGTTCGTGTTCCAGTCCTTCAACCTGGTGCCGACCCTGGACGCGCGGGAGAACATCGTGCTGCCGCTGGCGATCGCCGGGCGCCGTCCGGACCCGGACTGGTTCGACCACGTCATCGACACCGTCAGCCTGCGCGACCGGCTCGGCCACCGGCCCAACGAGCTGTCCGGGGGTCAGCAGCAGCGCGTCGCCGTGGCCCGGGCGCTGGTCAGCCGCCCGCGGATCGTGTTCGCCGACGAGCCCACCGGCAACCTGGACTCCCGCTCGGGGGCGGAGATCCTCGAGCTGCTGCGCCAGAGCGCCGACGACGGCCAGACCATCGTGATGGTGACCCACGACCCGGTCGCCGCGGCGTACACCGACCGCGTCGTCTTCCTCGCCGACGGCCGCGTGGTCGACGAGCTGCACCACCCGACCCGGGAGACGGTGCTCGAGGCGCTGGCCGGGTCGGCGTGATCCGCGCCGCGCTCCGCAGCCTGCTCGGGCGCAAGGTGCGCCTGCTGATGAGCACGTTCGCGATCGTCCTGGGCGTGGCGTTCGTCGCCGGCACCCTGATGTTCTCCGACATGCTCAACCGCAGCTTCACCGCGCTCTTCGACGCCACCGTCGGCGACGTGGTGGTGGAGCCGGAGGTCGCCCAGACCGCCGACGGCTTCCTGTCGACCAACACGGTGCCCGCGGAGGTGGTCGACCGGCTGGCCGAGCTGCCGGGAGCCGCCCGGGCCGACGGACAGGTCGAGGCCGACGGGGTGTTCGTCGTGGGCACCGACGGCAAGCTGGTCGGCGGGTTCGGGCCGCCCGGGCTCGGGGGCAGCTGGAACGACGCGCCGGCCGCCGGCGGCCTGCAGGGCCTGGCGATCCTCGAGGGGGAGAAGCCGTACGGCGGGGACGAGGTGGTGCTCGACGAGCAGACGGCCGAGAAGGCCGGCTACGAGCTGGGCGACCGGGTGCAGATCACGACCGGCGGCGAGCGCAGCACCGTGGACCCGGTGCTGGTCGGCATCGCCGGGTTCCCCGAGGGCGGCTCGCTCAGCGGCGCCACCCTGGCGCTCTTCGACACCCGCACCGCCCAGCAGCTCTTCCTCGACGGCGAGGACGCCTACACCGAGGTGTGGGTGACCGCCCGCGACGGGGTCTCCCAGACCGACCTCGCCGACCAGGCCGAGCAGGTGCTGCCCGACGGGCTGGTCGCGGTCACCGGCGAGCAGGCCGCCGACGACGCCGCCAGCGACCTGCTGGAGGCCGTCGGGTTCCTGACCACGTTCCTGCTGATCTTCGCCGGCATCGCGCTGGTGGTCGGCTCCTTCCTGATCGTCAACACCTTCTCGATCCTGGTCGCCCAGCGCAGCCGGGAGCTGGCGCTGCTGCGCGCCCTCGGCGCCTCGCGCGGGCAGGTGGTGCGCTCGGTGCTGCTGGAGGCGCTGATCCTCGGCGCGCTCGGCGCCACCCTCGGCCTCGGCCTCGGGGTGCTGCTGGCGCGCGGGATCGCCTCGGTCGTCGGCCGCTTCGGGCTGGACCTGGGCAGCCAGTCGCTGGTGCTCGCCCCGCGCACCGTCCTGGCGGCGTACGCCGTGGGGATCGTGGTCACCGTCGTGGCGGCGTACTTCCCGGCCCGGCGCACCGGGCGGATCGCGCCGGTGCAGGCGCTGCGCGACGACGTGGCCCTGCCGGAGACCTCGCTGCGGCGCCGCTTCGTCCTGGGGCTCGGGCTGGTCGTCCCCGGGGCGCTCGCGATGGTGGCCGGGCTCGGCACGGTGGTGGACGTGCCGCGCGGCGGCTGGGTCCTCGGCGCCGGTGTGCTCGCGGTCCTGCTCGGGGTCAGCGCGGCCAGCCCGGTGCTGGGGCGCCCGCTGCTGGACCTCTCCCGCGCGACCCTCTCGCGGGTCTTCGGGTTCGTGGGGCTGCTGGCCGGGCAGAACGCGCTGCGCAACCCGCGGCGTACGACGGCCACCGCCTCGGCGCTGATGATCGGGCTCACCCTGGCCTGCACGATGGCGATCATCGGCGACTCCGCGAAGGCGAGCGTCGACCGTGCCATCGAGGAGAGCTTCGTCGGGGACTTCGTGGTCAGCAGCCTGTTCGGCGCGCCGTTCTCGCCGCAGGTCGCGGAGCAGATGGCGGCCGTCCCCGGGGTCGAGCGGGTGGTCCGCGAGCGCTTCGGCGCCGGCCTGCTCGACGGCGACCAGGTCGCGCTCGCCGCCACCGATCGCGGCGAGATCGGCTCCCTGGAACTGGTCCTCGACGAGGGGCGGGCCTCGCTGCGCTCCGGCTCGGTGCTGGTGCAGGAGTCGTGGGCCGACGAGCGGGGCGTCGGGGTCGGCGACGAGCTCGACCTCCAGGTCCCGACCGGGGCCGTGACCTGGCAGGTGGCCGGGATCTTCGAGGACAACCCGGTCGTCTTCGCGCCGGTGCTGGTCAGCGTCGAGGACCTGCTCGCGGCCGGGTTCCAGGACCGCGACAACGCCCTGATCGTCTTCGGGGCGCCCGGCGTCGCGGCCTCGACCCTGCAGGGGCGTCTCGACACGGTCGTGGACGACCTCCCGGCGGTCACGGTGAAGGACCAGGCGGCGTTCGCCGAGGAGCAGCGCGAGCCGATCGACAACCTGGTGCTCACCATCTTCGCGCTGCTGGGACTGGCGCTGGTGATCGCGGTGCTCGGCATCGTCAACACCCTCGCGCTGTCGGTCATCGAGCGGACCCGCGAGATCGGGCTGCTGCGCGCCATCGGCCTCTCGCGCTCGCAGCTGCGCCGGATGATCACCTTGGAGTCGGTGGTGATCTCGCTGCTCGGCGCCGTGCTGGGCGTGGTCCTCGGCGTGGTCTTCGGGGTGGTGCTGATGCGGGCGCTGCGCGACGAGGGCCTCGAGGTGATCAGCGTGCCGGTGGTCCAGCTCGTGGTGTTCCTGGCGCTGGCGGTGGTGGTCGGGGTGCTCGCGGCCGTGCTGCCGGCCCGGCGGGCGGCGCGCCTGGACGTGCTCACCGCGATAGCGACCGACTGAGCGTCCGGGGGATTTCGTATATGAAATCACGCAAACGGGTGACGCCCGGACGGTCAAACCCTAGGGTCGCTCCTGTGGAGCTCACCGTGCAGACCGATGGACGCGCCCTCAAGCACGTGCAGGTGCGTGAGTATGTCAGGTCCCTCGTGGCAGGTGCCGCCCCAGGGACGCCGGCCCCCTCCGAGCGCGAGCTCGTGCACCGTTTCGGGGTGGCCCGGATGACCGTGCGCCAGGCGATGGACGCGCTGGTGGTCGAGGGACTGCTCGAGCGGGTGCCCGGCCGCGGGACGTTCGTGGCCCGCCCGCGGCGCACCGCGAGCCAGATCGTCGGCTACACCGAGGAGATGAACCGCCGGGGCCTGCACCCGGAGTCGCAGACCCTCCTCGCCCGCCGCGAGCAGGCCGGCCCCGGCGTCGCCCGGGCGCTCGCCCTCACCGAGGGCGACGCGGTGCTGCACTGGCGCCGCCTGCGCCGCGCCGACGGGGCGCCGATGTGCCTGGAGGACGCCTACCTCAACGAGGTGCTGCTGCCGGGCTTCCTGCAGTCCGGGATGCCCACCAGCCTCTACGAGGCGCTCGAGGCCCGCGGCCTGCGCCCGACCTGGGCCGAGGACTCGATGCGCGCCGACCTGGCCGGGGCCGAGGAGGCGGTGCTGCTCGAGATCGCCCCCGGCGACCCGGTGCTGCGCCACTCGCGCCGCGCGCTGGTCGGCGAGACGGTCGTCGAGGTCTCGCGCACCGTCTACCGCGCGGACCGCTTCACCCTCTACGTCCAGCTCGGCCAGGACGACTGAGGCTCAGCCCAGCTGACCCAGCGCGGCGACCGGCTCCCCGGTCTCCTCGCACACCCACACCGGGTCCGGACCCCCGAGGTCGGGCTGGATGTAGAGCGCGTGCTGGGGCGTGTCCTCGGGGCAGCGCAGGCACACCGGCCAGCGGCCCTCGGTCTCCAGCAGGGCGTCCTGCACGTCCTGGGCGACCAGCCCCGCGACGTACACCTGCCCCTCGGGCCACTGCTCGGCCCACCAGGTGCGGGCGGAGACGGCGTCCTCCAGTGCGCTGACGGCCGCCGGGGTCGCACGCTTCCTGGCTTCGAGGTCGGCGAGCACCCGGGCCCTGGCATCGAAGAGCAGTGCGTTGTCCACACCCCCATTGTGCGACCGTTTCAAGGGCGCCCGCGCCCGGGCAGCCCTTGAGGGTCGGCCGCACGCGGTGGCCGCGGGGCGAGGAGGCGCGGCATGGAGGCACTCGGGGACGTGTTCGTGGAGCGGTGGCTGGACCTCAGACGACTGCCGGAGGTGATGGACGAGGTCGCCGCGCAGGCCGCCGCGGTCGTCGACCATGCGGTCACCTGGGTGGCGCGCCGCGACGGTTTCGAGCCGAGCCCGGTGTGCCTGCTGCGGCCGCTGGGCGAGGCGATGGACCAGGTCGCGGCCGCTTTCGAGGAGCTGGGCAGTCGCTACGCCGCCCAGTGGCAGGACGTGCGCGACGCCGTGGTCGCGAGCACCGCCGAGCTGGAGCGCTCCGACCGGCTCGCCGCCGACGACGCGGCGCGGGTGCACGCCGTCCTGCCCGGGCCGGCCTGAGATGGCCGTCCCGACGCTCGTCGACCTCACCCTGGCGCCGCCGGACCCGGGCTCGCGCGAGCTGCGGCACGACGCCACCTTCACCGCGTGGGACTCGACCTTCTCGGAGCTGCGCGACGTCGTGAACCTCGGCATCGACGCCCTCAACAAGGCCGGTGCCGGGCTGCCCCGGCTGCCCGAGGAGAGCCTCGAGGAGCTCGTCGTGCTGCCGCTGACCGGCGACTACGCCGCGATCCGCCAGAACGCCAACGCCTGCGGCGACGTCCGCTCCGCCCTGCACGTGTGGGCCGACAACCTGCTGCGGCTCTCCGTCGGCGTCGACCCCGCCTGGGGCGGGCGGGCCGCGACGGCGTACGTCGTGAGGGTCAACGCCTTCGGGCTGGCCGGGCGGGCGGTCGCCGAGCTGGTCGGCGCGGGCGCCGGGGTGCTCGAGGTGGTGGCGGACTTCGCCGAGCGGCTGGCCGTGGAGGTGGAGCGGCTGCTGGTCGACCTCGGCCAGGCGCTCTTCCGGCTGGTCGCGAAGCTCAGCGCCAAGGTGTCCGGGCCGCTGGGCTGGGCGGCGTTCGCCGCGGAGCTGGTCACGCGCGGCCTCGACGCGGTCACCGACATCGTCGACGACGTGCGGCTCGTGGTCGACCTGGTGCGCACCCTGCTGGACCTGCGCGACACCGTCGCGGCGTGGGTGGGCGAGCAGCGCGAGCGGCTCGCCCTGTTCGCCGGGCTGCCGGGACTGATGTCGCCGTGAACGGCGGAGCACCGGTCGGCGGGCCGGCCCAGGCGGCGGTGGAGCGGGTGCTCGCCCGCAGCGCGCTGCTCCACGACCGCGCCCGCGCCCTGGACCGGGCGGGCCACGGCGACCCGGTCGTGCGCGCCGCGCTGCGGGCCGCCCTGCACGAGGCGACCGGGCCACAGGCGCCGCTGGTCCCGCGCACGGTGGGGGACCGGGTGCGCCGCGGGACGCTGACCTGGGACCGGGTGTGGGAGGAGCCCCAGGAGGTCGGTCCCGAGGCGGTGCTGGTGGTGCGACGCGCCCTCGCCGCGCTGGCGCGCTCCGCGCGCCGGCAGGGCCTGGGGTCCTAGCATCGGCTCATGACCACCGTGCCGCCGCTGCTCGAGGTGACGGTGCTGCACGAGCGCGACGTGCCCGGCGCGGTGGCCGGCGGCGCCGACCGGCTGCACCTGGTCAGGCATGCCGGCGCCGTGGAGGACGGACCCACGTCGCCGGAGCCGGCGACGGTCTCGGCGGTGTGCCGCGCCAGCGAGGTGCCGGTCTTCGCGCTGCTGCGCCTCAACGCCTCGTGGACCACCACCGGCGGCGAGCTGACCCGCTTGGCCGGGCTGGGTCACGACTACCTCGGCGCGGGGGCGGCCGGGGTCTCCTTCGGGTTCCTCGACACCGACCTCGGCATCGACACCGAGGTGTGCGCGGAGCTGGCCCGGATGCTGCGCGGGGTGCCGTGGACCTTCCACCGCGGCTTCGACGCCACCTTGGAGCCGCGGCGGGCCTGGCACGACGTCGCCGCGCTGCCCGGCCTCGTCGGGGTCCGCTCGGCCGGGTCGCTGCGTGGGATGGAGTCCGGGGTCGACGAGCTGCTCGCGACCGCGGGCGCCGACCCGGACGCCGCGCGGCTGCTCATCGCCGGCGGCGGGCTGCTCGCCGAGCACGTCCCGTGGCTGCTGCGCGCCGGGGTGCGGCAGTTCCACCTGGGGCGCCAGACGCGGCCCGGGGCGACGTACCGCTCCTACGTCGACGCTGGCCACGTGCGCTCGTGGCGCCTGCTCCTCGACGACGCCGCCGAGCGGATCCCATGATCCTGCTCGACCCGCCGCACGTACCCGGGCACGGCCGGTTCTGGTCGCACCTGGCCAGCGACACCTCCTTCGAGGAGCTGCACCGCTTCGCCCGCGACCTCGGCCTCCCCGAGCGCGGCTTCGACCGCGACCACTACGACGTCCCCTCGGACTGGTACGACGCCGTCCTCGCCGCCGGCGCCACCCCCGTCTCCTCCCGCGAGCTCGTGGCCCGCCTCAACGCCGCCGGCCTGCGCCGCCGCAAGACCCCCCGCCCCCGCCTCCCCTGACCCGGGCCTCTCCGCGAGTCGGGGCTTGTGGCGCGGCGAGTCGGGGCTTGTGGCGCGGCGAGTCGGGGCTTGTGGCGTGCCGACTCGGCGCTCGTGGCGCTGATCAGTCGATCAGCGTGCTGAGGTCGGCCAGTTCCTGCTCGAGGTTGGCGCGGGCGGCGGACTCCCACCGCTCGCGTGCGTACGGCGTGCGGAACAGCCGCTCCTTGGCCGCGAGACCCTGCAGCACCTGCGCGCGCCCGGCGTGGAAGGTGGCGTCGTCGAGGTGGGCGTACTCCACCCGGACCGCCGCGGCGTACGCGGCGTACCGCTCCGCGCCGGCGGCGAGGATCGCCAGGTCGGCGTCGGAGAGCGCGCAACCGTTGGCGTCGACGTCGGCCGGGTCATGGGTCTCAGTCAGGCGCACCAGGCGGGCGACCTCGGCGCGGACCTGGTCCTCGACCAGGCCCACCAGGGCGTCCTCGGCCCACGCCGCGGAGCGCTCCTCCGCGTCGCGCTCCCCGTCGTAGACGGCGTCGTGGAACCACGCGGCCAGCAGCACCGGCACCGGGTCGTAGACCACGCCGGCCCGGGCGAGCTCGCTCAGCCGCCGCAGCACCTCGGTGAGGTGCTGCACGTCGTGGTAGCCGCGACTCGGGTCGGCGTACGCCGCGTGCAGTGCGTCGCGCAGCTCGGGGGCGTCGGGCAGGGGCCATTGATCAGCGGGGTCCACGCCTCCATCTAAGCAAGCCGCTACCGTGACGCAAACCAGAACGTATTACAGATTTCAGGAGACGAGATGGCACTCACCCCGGAACGGATCCGCGCGGTCGTGGAGCAGTACATCGAGCACGTCGGCAAGGGCGCGGCCGACGACATCGCCGGGCTCTACGCCGACGGCGCGACCGTCGAGGACCCGGTGGGCAGCACGCCGCTGACCACCCGCGAGCAGATCCGCGAGTTCTACGGCAACCTCACCGGCGCCGAGTCCCGGACCCGGCTGATCGAGACGCGCATCTGCGGCAACGAGGCCGCGTTCCACTTCGAGGTGGAGACCCGCGTCGGCGAGCAGACCTACACGGTCGCCCCGATCGACGTGATGACCTTCGACGAGCAGGGCCGCATCACCTCGATGCGGGCCTTCTGGAGCGGGACGGACATGCGGGTCAGCTGACCGGCGCCCCGTCGGGCGCGGGCACCGGCTCCGGCTCCGGCTCCGGCTCCGGCTCTGGCGCCGCGGGCGGCGTCGGCAGGCACCGTGCCGGCTGGTCGCGGTGGGTGGACCGGGGGAGGGCGACCAGCCCGAGCTCGGTTCCCCGCCCGGTCGTCACCGCGAACGGGCCACGCTGGGCGCGGGTGAACATGCACCACTCGACCCCCTGCTGCCAGCCGTTGTCGCCCTCGCGGGGCAGGGCGACGACGGTGAGGCCGGTCTGGGTGGTCAGCTGGCCGCTGAAGCTGAACCGGCCGGAGCCGCTGGTCCTGGTCTCGCCCAGGCGGGTGCCATCGCGGCCGAACAGCAGCACCTGCACGCCGGTCATCGGATAGGCCCCGTCGGCGCCGTCCACGACGGTGCCGCTCACCCAGGCCCCTCGCTTGGTCCACACGAAGGTGCTGGCCAGGTCGGCGCGCCCGGGGCGGACCCGGGCGCCGCGCACCTGGCCGTCCTGGGGCAGATAGCTGCCGACGCCGGGAGCCACCATCCGGTACCGGCCCGGGTACAGGCCGTGGAAGGTGACGGTGCCGTCGCCGCGGCTGCGCGCGCTCCACCACTGCCCGCTGGCCTTGCTCACCACGGTCACCGTGACGCGCTGGCGGACCTTGGCGCCGGCAGCCTGCCCGAACCGCAGGTCGACCAGCAGGGTGCCGCCTCGGGTGCGCAGGCGCGGGCTCACGTTGCGGACCTGGCCGCGCTTGAGCCCGCCGGCCCAGGCGCTCTTGTCCACCCAGGTGCCTCGCCGGTCCCAGGTGAAGACCGAGTAGCGACCGGCCGGCAGCCCCCCGATCGCGAACTCGCCCTTGGCGTTGGCCTTGGTCTCGAAGGACTGCTCGCCGGCGTTGGCCGCGACCACCTTCGCGCCGGGCAGGACCTTGCCGCCGCCGCGCGCGACACCGGTGATGCCGGCGCCACGGGCCAGGTGCACGTTGGCCTGCACCGTGCGCCCGGCCCTGACCGTGACGGTCACGTCGCCGGGGGCGTACTTGGTCAGGTCGTAGGAAGGCCGCTGGTCCACGAACTGCAGGTGATAGGTCCCGGGCGCGAGATTGATCGTGTAGATCCCGTAGCGCACCTTCTTCTGCCCCAGGTAGCGCCAGTCCTGGGTGAACCACAGCATCTTCAGCGGCGGCGCCGTCTGCTGGGGACCGGTGATCTGGCCGCGCACGGTGCCGGTGCTCGACGCCGCGCCGGCGGTCGGCGCGGGCGTCGCGATCGCGATCATCAGGGCGGCGACGAGCGCGACGAGCGCCAGCAGGACGGAGGCGCGGCGGGCCTGGAGGTTCCCCATGGCGAGGAGCCTAGGGGCGCCGTCCGACGGCCCGGATCAAGCCTGACGAAGGCTTTCCTCAAGATCTCCGGGGTCGTCCACCGGCGGGGGCCGCATCGCCCAACGGATGGTGCCGGTGGCCAGCGTGCCGAGGGCACGCACGACCGTGCGCTCGGTGACCGGCAGCCAGGGCAGGCGCAGCGGCCGGCGGGTCCACGCCGGCATCAGCCCGACCGAGGCCGCGGCCAGGACGGCGTACGGCGGGCGGGCCGCGAGCGGCAGCGGCGGGTGCAGGAGCACGTGGGAGACGGCCTCGCGGGCCTCGGGGGTGGCGCGCAGCTCGGGGCGGTAGGACGCCAGCGTGGCCGCGAGCTGCTCGGTGGTGGTGGGCGGGTCGATCACGCCCAGGCGGCGTCCGACCTCGGCCAGCTGGGCCAGGTAGGTGTCGCGCCCCGCGGCGTCGAGGCGGTGGCTGCCGTACACGTCGTGGGCGCGCAGGAAGCTGTCGGCCTCCGCGGCGTGCACCCACCCCAGCAGGTGCGGGTCCGAGGCGGCGTACGGCGTGCCGTCCGGCATCGTGCCCCGCACCCGCTCGTGGATGCGGCGCACCCGGGCGACCGCGGCCTCGGCGTCCTCGACGTGGCCGAAGGTCGTCGTGGCCAGGAAGGTGCTGGTGCGCGCCAGGCGGCCCCAGGTGTCCACGCGGTAGTCGGAGTGCTCGGCGACGCCGCGCATGGCGGCGGGGTGGAGGGTCTGCAGCAGCAGCGCACGCAGGCCCCCGACGAACATCGAGGCGTCACCGTGCACGACGGTGATCGGCGAGCCGGGCTCGAAGAGCCGCGGACCCGGGCGGCCGTGGATGCGCTGTCGGTTGGCATCGCCGTCCGAGCCGGCGACGCGCTGGAAGATGGCCTGACCGAGCTGGTCCCGCACACCCATGTCGCCCAGCGTACGGACCGGTGCTCGAGGCACGACCCGGAATGGCGCCGGCCGCCGCGAGCGGTGCTCGCGGCGGCCGATGCCGGTCGTTCGGGTGGCTCAGGCCGACCAGGCGCGGACCCAGATGGCGTTCTCGGAGCTGTCGAGACGCTCGAGCGAGCCGGCCGACGGCGGCGCGGCGACGTCGGTCACGACGTACCCGATCTCGCCGGAGGTGGCCAGGGTCTGGCCGGCGACGTTGTCGCCCTGCTCGGCCAGCAGGTCGTTGAGCTTGGCCAGGACGCCCGGCACGTTGCGGTGCAGGAAGCCCAGGCGGTGGTGGCCCGGGGCCAGCGGCGGGGCGGCGACGGCCGGCAGGTTGACCGACAGACCGGTGCTGCCCTCGAGGACGAAGGCAGCGAGCTTGCCGGAGACGAAGCGGCCGATCTCCTCCTGGGCCTCCTGGGTGGAGCCGCCGACGTGCGGGGTGAGGATGACGTTGTCGAGGCCGCGCAGCACGGACTCGAAGGAGTCGCCCTGGGCCTTGGGCTCGACAGGGAAGACGTCGAGGGCGGCGCCGGCGAGATGCCCGGAGACCAGGTGGTCGCGCAGCGCGTGGTCGTCGACGACCATGCCGCGCGAGGCGTTGATGAACATCGCCCGCGGCTTCATCTGGGAGAACTGCTGGGCGCCGAAGAGGCCGGCGTTGCCGGTGCGGCCGTCGATGTGCAGGCTCACGACGTCGGCGATCGCGAGCAGGTCCTCGAGGCTGTCCATCCGGCGCGCGTTGCCGTGGGCCGGGCGGTCGGAGGTGTCGTAGAAGACGACCTGCATGCCGAGCGCCTCGGCGACCGTGGAGAGCTGGGTGCCGATGTTGCCGTAGCCGACGATGCCGAGCACCCGCCCACGCACCTCGTGGCTGCCCTTCGCCGACTTGTCCCACACCCCGGCGTGCATCCGCTCGATCTTCTCGGGCAGGCGGCGCGCGAGGGCGATGATCTCGCCGATGACGAGCTCGACCACACTGCGCGTGTTGGAGTACGGCGCGTTGAACACGGCCACGCCGCGCGCGGCGGCCGCGGCCAGGTCGACCTGGTTGGTGCCGATGCAGAAGCAGCCGATCGCCAGCAGCTCCGGGGCAGACTCCAGCACCTTCGCGGTGACGTTGGTGTTGGAGCGGATGCCGAGCATGGACACGCCCGGCAGGGCCGCGATGAGCTCGTCCTCGGAGAGCGAACGGCTCAGCAGCTCGACCTCGAAGCCACGGGCCTCGAGCTGCTCGACGGCGACGGGATGGATGTTCTCCAGCAGCAGGACCTTCACGGTTACTCACTGTAGGACTGCACCGCGGTCCGGACCGGACCGGGCCGGTCCTCGGACGGTGCGTGACCTACGGCGCACGTCGTGCTCGGGCGGTACGCCGCCACGCGCCACACCCGCGGGCAAACCCGTGGCGGCCCGGGCGGTGCCGCGTCTAGCGTCGCCGTGGTGACCCCCGACGTCGATGCCTTCCTCGCCCTGGCGCGCAGCTCGCCGTGGCGCTGGACCACCCTGCACCTGGCGCACCGCTCGGCGTTCGCGGGGGCGTGCGAGGCCTGGGTACGTCGCCCGGGCGAGCTGCTGGTGCGCGACAGCGAGGGCCAGTGGCACCGGGAGGGCGGGCTGCCCTACACCCGCGCCACGCTGACGGTCTTCACCGCGGAGGAGACGCCGCGCCCGGAACCGATGCCGGGGCACACCTCGGTGCTCCCGCACCAGATCGCCCCGCCGTTGCGTGCCGACGGGCTGGTCGAGCGGCGACCCGAGCGCTTCTACCTCGACTACGACGACCCGATGTACGTCAACTACAGCTGGGTCGCGATGCTCGACCCGGTCGAGCTGAGCCACCACGTGGCGGTGGACCGGCTGCGTACCGACGTCGTCGCGGACCGGCCGGCGTGGCGGGCCGACCTGCGCGCGCTGCCGGGCTACGACCCGCGGTGCGGCGGCAACTGCTGCGAGCTGCTCTTCAGCGAGGCGGGGCTGCGCGCCGACTTCGAGGACGACGAGGAGGTGCCCGAGCGCTGGCGGGGCCGGACCTACCCCGACCACTACGACGTCGCCCTGGACGTGCAGACCGGCATGGTCGTGCGCTGTCTGCCGGTCGGCGGCCCCGACGACGCGCCCCGGCTGGAGAACGACATCCTCGAGGTCGACGCCGACCTGGACCAGCTGTTCGACAAGGGGCGGACGACGCCGCCTGCGCGCTGACGTCCGCGCCACACGGGCCGACTCGCCGCGCCACACGGGCCGACTCGCCGCACCACACGGGCCGACTCGCGCAACCACGCGGGCCGACTCGGGGGAGGGGTCAGGCGGGGAGGTCCTCGGCGTCGAGGATGCGGTAGGCGTAGCCCTGCTCGGCGAGGAAGCGCTGGCGGTTCTGGGCGAACTCCGCGTCGACGGTGTCGCGCGAGACGATCGTGTAGAAGTGCGCGGACTTGCCGTCGCTCTTGGGCCGCAGCAGCCGGCCGAGGCGCTGGGCCTCCTCCTGGCGCGAGCCGAAGGAGCCCGACACCTGGATCGCCACCTCGGCGGAGGGCAGGTCGATGGAGAAGTTCGCGACCTTGCTGACGACCAGCAGCCCGATCTCGCCGGAGCGGAAGGCGTCGAAGAGCCGCTGGCGCTCCTTGACCGTGGTCTCGCCCTTGATCACCGGGGCGTCGAGCTCGGCGGCGAGCTCGTCGAGCTGGTCGATGTACTGCCCGATCACCAGCGTCGGCTGGTCGGGGTGCGCGGCCACGATGTCGCGCACCACCCGGGTCTTCTCCGCGGTGCAGGACGCGAGGCGGTAGCGCTCCTCCGGCTCCGCGGTGGCGTAGACCAGCCGCTCCGAGCTCGGCAGGGTCACCCGCACCTCCACGCAGTCGGCGGGCGCGATCCAGCCCTGCGACTCGATGTCCTTCCACGGCGCGTCGTACCGCTTCGGCCCGATCAGGGAGAACACGTCGCCCTCGCGGCCGTCCTCGCGCACCAGCGTCGCGGTCAGCCCGATCCGGCGGCGCGCCTGGAGGTCGGCGGTCATCCGGAAGATCGGCGCGGGCAGCAGGTGCACCTCGTCGTACACGATCAGGCCCCAGTCGCGCGCGTCGAGCAGGTCGAGGTGCGGGTAGCTGCCCTTGCGGCGCAGCGTCAGCACCTGGTACGTCGCGATCGTGACCGGCCGGATCTCCTTGACGGCGCCGGAGTACTCGCCGATCTCGTCCTCGGTCAGCGAGGTCCGCTTGACCAGCTCGTCCTTCCACTGCCGCGCGCTGACGGTGTTGGTGACCAGGATCAGCGTGGTCGCCTGGGCGTGCGCCATCGCGGCGGCCCCGACGATCGTCTTCCCGGCGCCGCAGGGCAGCACCACGACGCCCGAGCCGCCGTGCCAGAACGACTCCGCGGCGTCGCGCTGGTAGTCGCGCAGCGACCAGCCGTCCTCGACGAGCGAGATCGCGTGCGCCTCGCCGTCGACGTACCCGGCGAAGTCCTCCGCCGGCCAGCCCAGCTTGAGCAGCGCCTGCTTGAGGTTGCCGCGCTCGGAGGGGTGCACGACCACGCTGTCGTCGTCGAGGCGCTCGCCGAGCATCCCCTTGACCTTCTTGGCGCGCAGCACCTCCTCGAGCACCGGGCGGTCGGTGCTGGAGAGCACCAGGCCGTGGGTGGGGTGCTTCTCCAGGCGCAGCCGGCCGTAGCGCGCCATCGTCTCGGCGACGTCGACGAGCAGCGCGTGCGGTACGGCGTAGCGGCTGTAGGCGAGCAGCGTGTCCACGACCTGCTCGGCGTCGTGGCCGGCGGCGCGGGCGTTCCACAGCCCCAGCGGGGTGAGCCGGTAGGTGTGGATGTGCTCGGGGCTGCGCTCGAGCTCGGCGAACGGCGCGATCGCCTTGCGGCAGTCCGCGGCACGCTCGTGGTCGATCTCGAGCAGCAGGGTCTTGTCCGACTGGACGATGAGGGGGCCGTCGTTCACCCGGCGAGTCTACGGAGCGGGCGGGTGCGCGGCCCGGTCGCCGGCTAGTCCTCGATCGGGCGGACCACCGAGATGCGGTGCACCGCGAAGGTCCGCACGTCGTCGGAGCGGTGGTCGTGGGCGGTGAGCTGGCCGCCCTCCACCGAGATCGGGTCGACGACGCGCTCGGTGGAGGTGCCGTGGTTGTCGACGTAGCCGATGAGCACGCTGGAGCGGGTCTCGACCGCCTCGCGCAGTGCCGCCAGCGAGCCGCTCGGGGTCAGCGGGGCGGCCGCGGCGCCGGTCGGGCGCGCGTCGGCGGCGCGGTCCCCGGAGCGGATCGCGGTGACGACGGCGGCGACGGTGGCGGTCGCTCGGGCCGCGCTCGCGCCGGCGCTGCGGCGGTGCTCCTTGGGGGTGCGGGCGCGCAGCAGGTCCGGGCGCGAGACCCGCACCGTGCCGTCGGGGGCCTCGACCACCGGCGCGGCGCCGAGGTCGCGCAGCCGGGGGAGGAGAACGTCGATCGGGGTGTCGCTGATGAGCACCGTCGGGGCGATGCGGCGCAGTCCGAGCGACGCGGCTCGGGGGTGGTGCAGCAGCTCGGCGAGCGCGGTCTCGTCGTCGGCGCGCAGGAACGCCTCCGCGTGGCCGACCCGGATGGTCCCGAAGGTCCGGGCGGTGTCGTCGACGAGGTAGGTCAGCGGCTGCGGCACCGGGGTGCGCGAGACCGAGGCGAGGAACTCGTGCAGCTCGCCCGCGCCCCAGCCGGTGTCCAGCGCGCGGCGTACCGACCCCGGCGTGAAGCGGTACGTCGTGGCGCCGCCGCGCGACTCCACGTCGGCCACCAGCGAGAGGCGTCGCGCGAGGCTCGACTCCAGGGGGCCGGGGGCGACCGCGGTCAGGTCGGCCTGGAGCAGCACGTGGTCGACCGGCTCGGGCATCAGCGTGGTCAGGGTGGCGGCCGGGTCCCTGCCCTCGAGCAGCAGCCGGGCCGGGCCGGGCACGCCGCCGAGCGCGGTGACCCCGAGGGCCGCGGCCTCCTCGAGGGTCCAGGCGACCAGGTCGGCGCGGGTGCGGGGTCGGCGCGGCCGCAGCCAGGCCAGCCGGGCCACCAGCGACGGCGCGCCGGTGCCCGTCGCGAGCACCCGGTCGCGCGGCAGCGCGGCGAGCTCCTCCAGCGCGGCCCGGCGGGTCTCGACCACATGGGTCCCGCTGAGCTCGGGGGCGAGCGCGTTCCAGGTCTTGCCGGCGTTGTCGCGCCGCCCGACCAGGCCGGGCAGCCGCGAGGATCCCAGCCAGGCCCGGACCAGCGTCGCCCACCGCTCGGCGGGAGAGGTGGCGATCCACAGGTCGAAGGCGTCGGTCGGGACCCAGGCGGGGTTGCCGTCGGCGTCGGCGGCCGTGGCGAGCAGCCCCGCGGCGTAGGAGACCTCGACGACGAGGGCGGCCGTGGGCTCGTCCACGTGGAGCAGCAGCGCGGTGGCGCGCAGGTCGCGCACGCCGAGGCCGCCGGTGCGCAGCGCCGTGGGCGGGTGGGTGCTCCAGTGGTCGAGCAGCAGCTCCACGCGTCGTACCGCCTCGAAGGCGGTGCCGGCCGCGGCCCGGTCGACCAGCTCGCCCGCCCGCTCGCTGGTGAGCAGCGCGGGCGGCGTGCCGACGGCCTCGCGGGTGGTGTGGCCCCCGCGCAGCGCCAGGCCGACCTCGCCGGGGAGCACGACGACCCCGCCGCCGCGGGGCACCAGCAGCCGGCGGGCCAGCAGCTCCTCGGCGGGGGTGCGGGCGTCGGCGGGGCTGACCAGGTGCCGCGAGGTGCCGGTGGTCGCCTCACCGCCGTGCTCGGCGACGTGCTCGAGCAGCGCGCGGGCGGGGTCGGACAGCTCGGCCAGCCGCTTGTCCACCTGCGCGGCGGACGGCGGCTCGGCGCTGCACGGCTGCAGGCCGCTGGTCCCCGGCCCGGAGCCCAGCGCGTCGGCGACGCCGGTCAGGGGACGCAACCCGGCGGGGCTCTCCCAGACCAGCGCGAGGTCGCCCAGCCGGGCCAGGGCGGCGGCGACCGCGACGTCGTCGGCGTTCACGACCTCCGCGAGGCGCTCGGGGGTGGTGTGGCCCAGCACGACCAGCGCGTCGAGGACGGTGAGCTCGAGCAGGTCGAGCTGGTCCAGGGCGCGCAGCAGCGAGGAGCGCACCGCGGCGCGCGAGGCCAGCTGGCTGGAGTCGTGCGGCACCGGGCTGGCCAGGTCGGGACGGGCTGCGAGCAGGCGGGAGAGCCGCGCGTCGGGCCAGCTGCGCAGCTGGTCGGCGAGGGAGCGGAAACCGCTGGGGAGCGGAGATCGTCCGGACATCGTTCCCACGCTAGCGGCCCGGCGGTACGCCGCGTGGCGGGGTCCGCGAACAGGACCGGCCCTCACCCACGACGGCGGCGGGCGCCTAGGCACCGGGCCCTCCACAGGCCGGTGGGGACGGCGGTGCGGGATGCTGGGTGACGGGGAGGATGCCCCGGTGGGACGTGTGGTGGGATCGACCGAGACACACGCGAGACACCCACGACGGCCCGTCCCTCGCCGGGCCGGGCCCGGAGACGCCCGAGAGGCGGAGAGAGCCGAGATGTTCCGAGAGGCCCGAGAGGTACTGAGAGGCATGGGGAGGCAGACGATGACCGACTCGCAGCCGGAGGGCGGGCGGACGCCGCACAGCGGCCCGCGCTCCTACCGCACCGGGGACTGGTACGCCGTCCTGGGCCCGCGCACCGCGCTGCTCCTGCCCCCGGACCAGCGCGCCCGCGCGGCCCGGCTCTGGGAGCTGGCCGACGAGGGCGCCGACCTCGAGGACCTCCTCGACGCGCTGCTCGCCGGCGGCCTGCGCTCGCTGTCCGCCTTCGCCCTCGCCGGCGTCGTCGAGGACGGCGACACCCGGGTGCTGCTGCGCGGCGACGTCCGCGTCGAGGTGCACGGCCCGGACGGGGTCACCACCCTGGACGGCGCCGAGGCCGCCAGCTTCCTGGACCGCCGCTTCGCCCGGGTGCGCCGGATCACCCTGAGCGCGGGGGAGTCGAGCGGCCCGGACCTGCTGGTCACCGACGGCCTGGTGCGCGCCGCGCGCGTGGACCACCCGCCGTACGTCGCCGAGGCGCCGTCGCCCCCGACCGCCCCGCCGGCCCCGCCCTCGGGCCCTCCGACCACGCCGCCGCCGGCACCGCCCGCGGCGCCGCCCCCGGCCCCGCCCGCCCC
>NZ_JABJRA010000014.1 GCF_013155365.1 Nocardioides sp. zg-DK7169 | reverse complement strand
AACCGCCGGCGTCGCCAACGAGGCCTCGGCAAGCTCACCCCGGTCGAGTTTGAGATGATCTACGCGATCTCAGAAGCGGCCTGATCCCCGCAAACCCCGAGTGTCAACAAGACCGGGGGCAGTCCCCAAGACTGGTCGACCTCGCATTGCCGAACCGAGGTTGCGTCCTTCCGCCGCGTTGGGGACATGCCGGACCGCTCGCTGCGAACCCCAGGTGCGGCAGTAGGGCGAATCGAGGACAGCAGACGACGACCGCATCACCGCCGCGCATGGACGCTCGGTCTAACACCGGCGGTGGAAGGTGAGCTTCCCGCCGGGGAGGGTCTTGGTCTCATAGCCGGGGTCGTGTGCTCGGGCGTGGTGGCGGGGGCAGAGGAGCCGGCCGCTGGCCACGCTGGTCACACCGCCGCGTGACCACGGGACGTCGTGGTGGGCGTGGCACAGGCCGGGTGGCCAGTCACACCCTTCTGCGGTGCAGCCTCCGTCGCGTAGGGCGAGTGCGACGCGGTGGGTCTTGGTGTGGAAGCGGCGCTTGCGGCCGACGTCGAGGGGGCGGCCTTCGCCGTCGAGGACGGCGGGGACGATCCCGGCCTGACAGGCGAGGCGGCGGGCTTCGGTGGCCGAGATGGTCTCGCCGGTGTGCAGGTGCGCCGCGCGCAGACCGCCGAGCAGCGAGTCCAGCGGCATCGTGACCACGATCGTGGCGGCCACCCCACCGGCGTCGGGGAGCTTGTCGGTGGGGTAGCGCTCGAGGAACTCGCAGAACGCCTGCCCCATCCGCTCCGGACCGGGCCGCCGCTCGGCGCCCGCGGCTCCGGCGCCGTTCACCGCGTGCTGGTGCTTCGGCGCCGCGATCGCCAACAGCGCCGCGCGGAGCATGGCGGCGTGGTGGGTGGGAATCGTGAACCGACCATGGGTCTTGCCGTGCCCGTCATCGGACATCGTCAGTCGCGCGGCGGCGCGGGCGGCTGCCTCCTCACGCTCCAACCGGGCGGCCTCAGCAGCGTCCGCCTGCTCCGGGGCCGCGACCTCCACCAGCCGCTTCGCCAGGCGCCGCAGCGTGATCGCATCGTGCTCATCCGCCTGCTCGAGGAGGAACTCCTCTGCCTTCGCGCGGATCTCGTCGTCCACGAGGTCCGCGGGCAGATCCTCGACGGCATCGACAATCACCTGCGCCTGATCCAGGTGGATCCGCCCAGCTCCCAGTGCGTCGCGGACGCCGTCGTGGTGACCGCTGTCGAGCGCCCGGGCAACGCGCATCAACCGGTGCGTCTCCGGCCGGGTCAGCCGCGACTGGTGCGCCCACCAGTTCGCCGTGCTCGTCGCACCCACCGCATCACCCACCTCAACCGCATGCGCGTGCGCCGCCACCCGCAGCCGCAGCTCCTGCAACCGGTCGATCTCGGCACCCAGCTCCAGCAAGGCAGCACCGGCCTCGGCCTCGCTCAGCGACCACACCGGAGCATCAGCGACGCTGTCCAGAACCTCGTGCACGCACGCCACCGCCGCGGCCAGCGGGTGGCCGGATCGAGGCTGACGAGGTGCTTCCATGGACCTACTCAACCACCGACCACCGACAGTCCCGGACCGTCGTCGTCGCAGGTCAGGGGCCCTGTGGACAACCGCCCGACCGCCCAGAGCGGAGGTCGGCCGCCGCGAATCTGGTTGCTAGCTACCGCATCCGGAGGCTGCACTAGTCGATCGACCTCGGCGCAGAGCGTGTCACCTCGGCGTCCGGATCCTGGATGCTGCCCCCGGCGCGCAGAACCCGCTACTCGGCGGGGACTGCCCATGGTCCACCTAGGGAAGCCATTCCGCTCGCCGCGCTCCTCCCCGCCGGCCTGGACCCGACAGCATTCAAGGTCCACTTCGCAGTCTGGGACGGCAACAAGCAGGCCATCGACGTGCTGGCGACCAACCACGAGGAGTGGCAGGGCTGGAACTGGAACATTCGACGCAGGATGGAGTCGGTGCTGCCCGCGATGACCGTCTCGTCGATCCTGGAAGAGCCGTTTGCCGGTGACCCCTTCCCGGGGCACGACCGAATCAACCACAGCCTCGCCGATCTACAGGCTGTCGTCGCTCAGGCCCGAGTCGACTGGCGGATCGCACTGGAGAGCATGAAGGGCGTCTACGTCATCCATGACAAGGAGACCGGGCAGCGCTACGTCGGATCCGCCTACGGCGACACCGGCGTCTGGCAACGGTGGGCGACGTACGCGGCCACGCTGCACGGGGGCAACGTCGGCCTCAAGGAACTCGCCGAGCAGAAGGGCGAGGAGTACTACCGGACCAACATGCGGTTCGCGCTTCTTGAGTATTGGTCCATGCGGACCGACGACGCACACGTCCTAGAGCGGGAGTCGTACTGGAAGGAAGTGCTTCAGGCGCGATCGCTTGGACACAACAAGAACGGACCAGAGTGAGCGGACCTGCGCGAGCAGTTCGCCCATCGATGCGTCCACCCGCACCTCACCCCAACAACGGCCCCGCCCAGCGCCAGTCACCATCCGGCCCGCGGTACTCGACCCGCTGCACCTCCGCGTCGAGCTCGTCCTCCTCGGCGGCCCAGGCGAGGGCGGCGGCGTGGTCTGCGAACTCGCGCTCGAGCAACGGTTGGCCCAGACCGTCGAGGAAGCGGTAGGTCACCATCCACCCACGCTAGCGCCGACACCGGCCGAGCGGGCGTCGGCTGGCCTCGACACCCGCGCCGGCGCGGCGAATCATGGGACCGGTGACGCGGAGCTCGCAGGAGGACACAGACGCCGACACCGCCGCCGACGGCGCTGTCACCCCTGCCCAGCTGTCCGCCCAGGATTGGCGACAGCTCCTGCGTCGGGCCGGAGCGCACGTGGTCGAGGCGCGTCTTCCCATCCTCAGTGCCGGGGTGGCGTTCTTCGCCGTCTTGTCGGTGGCGCCGGTGCTGGTGACCGCGCTGTCGGTCTACGGGGCCCTCAACACTCCCGATCAGGCGCGCAGCCAGCTGTCCCGGGTCGCGGAGGTGCTGCCGCCGCAGGTGCAATCGCTGGTCAGCGACCAGCTGACCAGCATCACCACCGCCTCGACCGAGGTGCTGACGGTGCGCGGGCTCGTCGGTCTGGTGCTCGCGCTGTGGACCGCCACGACTGCCGTGATGGCTCTCATCGACGCGTTGACCGTGGCCTACCACGAGAAGGAGACCCGCGGCTTCCTCCGGCGCACCCTCCTGGGGCTGCTGTTCGTCCTCGGCGGTGCGTTGCTGCTGGGCGCGGTGATCTCCCTCGCCGGCGTGACCACCCGGAGCCTGGCGGACTCTTCGGGCCACGTGCGTGCCCTGGCGGCGGTGCTGGTGTGGCCGGCGCTGGCGGTGCTGATGAGCACGATGCTGGCCGTCCTCTACCGATTCGCCCCCGATCGCAAGGACCCGCGGTGGCGCTGGACGACGTGGGGTGCCATGGGTGCCACCGTGCTGTGGGCGGCGACCTCCGCCGCGCTGTTCGCCTACGTGCAGAACCTCGGCACCTACGGCACGACGTACGGCTCGCTGGCGGGGGTGGCCATCAGCATGCTCTGGCTCTGGCTCACCGTCCTGCTCGTCGTCATCGGAGCAGCCGTCAACGGTGAGTCCGAACGCCAGACCTCGCGCGACTCCACCATCGGCCCGGAGCGCCCGCAGGGCCAGCGCGGCGCGGTGGTCGCCGACAGCACGCCGTCCCACCTCGATCGGCCCTGACCGGCGCCTCCGCCTCGCGGGGCGTCGCCGGCCGCTACGCCGGCGCGAACGGGCGCAGCTCCTCGACACCCCCGCGGACGGTGATGGAGGTCGACTCCGGGACCTCGCGCCAGGCGCCGCGCAGGTCGCCGAGCGGCTCGGAGACGACGATGCGGGTCTCGTCGGAGAGCTGGCGCAGCACCGGGTTCTCGGGGTGCTGGTGGCGCAGCGTGGACACGTCGGTGCTGTGGAAGAGCGTGCGGGAGTGTCCGTCGCTGGAGTAGCGGAACGCCCAGACCGTCCGGCCGTCGGTCGTCGCGACGGTCATCTGCACCGGCGCGGGGATCCCGTGGCGGCGCGCGGTCCCCTCGATGAGTCCCACCGCGCGGGCGACCGCGCCCGGCGGGTCCTCGGTCAGCCCGAGGGTGAGAGCGAGGTGGAAGAAGACCTCCGAGTCCGTCGAGCCCTCGATCGTGGCGAACAGCTCCGGGTCGACGGCCAGGAGCAGGTCCCGCTTCATCGCGGTGAAGCCGGCGAGGCGCCCGTTGTGCATCCACAGCCACTGCCCGTGCCGGAACGGGTGGCAGTTGGTCTGCTGGACCGGGGTGCCGCTGGAGGCGCGCACGTGCGCGAAGTAGAGCGGCGAGCTGATCTGCGCCGCCAGCTCGCGCAGGTTGAGGTCGTTCCAGGCCGGCGCGGGGCTGCGGAACAGCCCAGGGGTCGGCGCGGTGCCGTACCAGCCCACGCCGAAGCCGTCCCCGTTCGTCGGCTCCGCGCCCATGCGCGCACGCAGGCTCTGCACCACCAGCGAGTTCTCCGGCCGGTAGACGAGCGCCTCGATGGGCACGGACGAGCCGGAGTAGGCGAGCCATCGACACATCGGGTCCTCCCGGGACGCCGGAGCCCGGCCGCGGACGTGCGCCCGCGCGTCACCGACACCTCCAGCATGCGCCCGGTCGGGGCCGCGGGCCACCGGGTCCGCCCGCCCGGCCTACGCTGGCCCCGATCCAGCCGAACGACCCGTCAGGACCCCCGTGAGCGCCTCCCGCCGCCGCACCACCACGCAGGCCCCCCAGATCGACGAGCTCCGGCTCGGGGCGCTGGGCGAGGGCGACCCCGCCGACCTGCGCCGCAACGCCGACCTCGAGTCGGTGCGGTACGCCGACCTGACGCTCGGGCACCTCGACCTCACCGGCGCGGTCCTGGCCTCCACCCAGCTGACGGCCGTGTCCGCCGACGAGACCGATCTCAAGGGCGCGCGGCTCTCCGAGGTGCACCTGGACCGGGTCGCGATGCCGGTGGTGCGCGCCGCCCGGGGCCAGTGGCGCGACGTCCGGGTCAGCGGCCGGCTGGGCTCGCTGGAGGCCTACGAGTCGCAGTGGCGCTCGGTGCACTTCGTCGGCTGCAAGCTGAGCTTCGTCAACCTGCGCGGGGCCGAGCTGCTCGACGTCGCGTTCACCGACTGCCTGATCGAGGAGCTCGACCTGAGCAGCGCCAAGGTGCGCCGCGTCCGGCTGACCGACACCCGCGTCGCCCAGCTCGACGTCCGCGGCAGCACGCTGGAGGCCCTCGACCTGCGCGGCGCGGACCTCGCCGTCATCGACGGCCCGCTCGACCTGCGCGGCGCCACCGTCACCCCCGACCAGCTCACGCTGCTCGCCCCGGCGTTCGCCGAGGCGCTCGGCGTACGCGTCGAGGGCTGAGCGGCCGCCTCAGCGACCCGGCAGCTCCGCGCCCAGCACCCGCGCGGCGACCCAGGCGATCGAGTCGGCGGTGGCGGCGGGCGAGCCGGATGGCTGCATGACGTGGCTGAGCACGACCCGGACGATCATGTCGATGCCGGCCTCGAGCTCGGCCGGCACGAGCGGGACGTCGTACGCAGAGAGCCGCAGGGCGACCACCGCCTTGGCGCCCGCGAGCAGCGAGGCGGAGTGGGTGGTCAGCAGCGGGAGCAGCTCGGTGTCCGCGCCGTGGGTGGCGGACACGACCGCGTGCAGCAACCGGTTGTCCTGGGCGTGCTCGAGCACCCCCAGCGACGCCGCACGCACCGCGGCGACCAGGTCGTCGGGGTGCGCGTCGAAGGCGGCGCTGACCACGCTGAGGAAGCGCTCCAGCTCGCGCTGGACCATCGCCTCGGCGAGGCCGGCCTTGGTGCCCATCTCGTTGTGCACGGTCTGGCGGCTCACGCCCACCCGGTCGGCGAGGCGGGCCATGGTGACCTTCGCCCACCCGTCCTCGGTCGTCATCGCGACCGCAGCGTCGAGGACTCGCTCGCGGGTGGTCATGGCTCCAGTCTAGGAACCGCCCGCCGACCGGCCACGCCTCAGCCGGCCGCCACCCGCTCGAGGGGGACGAAGTCGACCTTCTCCCGCACCCCGCAGTCCGGGCAGCACCAGTCGGCGGGGATGTCGGCCCAGGCGGTGCCGGCCGCGAAGCCCTCGTGCTCGTCGCCCGCGGCGACCTCGTAGACGTACTCGCAGCCCGGGCAGGCGGCGGCGAGCACCTCGTCGGCGTCCACGGCCGTGAGGTCGGCGCGCGGGGCCTCGTCCGCCTCGGCGACCGGGGGCGGGTACGCCGCCAGCACCCGCTCGCGCCGGCGCGGGGAGATGTTGGCGCGGGTCACGTCGCCGTCGAAGTGCGCGAGCACGCGGGGGTCCATCACCCGGCGCCACAGCGGCGGGACCAGGGCCAGCACGATCATCCCGGCGTACCCGGTCGGGAGCACCGGGCTCTCCTCGAAGTCGCGCAGGGTCTGGTAGCGCCGCGTCGGGTTCGCGTGGTGGTCGCTGTGGCGCTGGAGGTGGTAGAGCAGCACGTTGGTGGCGACGTTGTTGGAGTTCCACGAGTGCGAGGGGTCGACGCGCTCGTAGCGCTCGCGCTTCCCGACGCCGACCTTCTGGCGCAGCATTCCGTAGTGCTCCATGTAGTTGACGACCTCGAGCAGCGAGAACCCGACGACGGCCTGCACCACGAGGTAGGGCAGCACCCCCGGGCCGAGCCACACCACGACCGCGCCCCACAGCACCGCGGACATCACCCAGGCGTTGAGGACGTCGTTGCCCGGGCGGAACGGGTGCTGCTGGCGGCGCGCGTAGCGGCGCTTCTCCAGGCGCCAGGCGCTCTTCAGCGAGCCGAGGACGGTGCGGGGCCAGAAGGCGTAGAAGGTCTCCCCCAGCCGGCTGCTCGCGGGGTCCTCGGGGGTGGCGACGCGGACGTGGTGGCCCCGGTTGTGCTCGATGTAGAAGTGGCCGTAGAAGCTCTGCGCGAGCGCGATCTTGGACAGCCAGCGCTCGTGGCTCTCCTTCTTGTGCCCGAGCTCGTGGGCGGTGTTGATGCCGATCCCGCCGATGCAGCCGATCGAGACCGCCAGCCCGATCTTCTCCCAGGTCGCGAGGTCGCCCTGGCCGAGGAACGGGTCGCCGTGCGCGACGAGGTACATCGCGCCGAGGAACCCGACGTACTGCACGGGCAGGAAGAGATAGGTGATCCAGCGGTAGTAGCGGTCCTCCTCCAGCTGCTCGAGCACGTCGTCCGGCGGGTTGGAGCGGTCCAGCCCGGTGAGCAGGTCGATGACCGGTACGACCACGAGGATCACCAGCGGCCCGACCCAGAAGAACCCGCCGAAGCCGGTCAGCGCCCAGCCGCCGTACGCCACGAACGCCAGCGAGGGCACCACGAGGCCGATCAGCCACAGGTGGCGCTTCGGGTCGCGCCAGCGCTCGACCGAGCCCGGCGGGACCGTGCTGTTCGCGATGGTCTCCCTCGTGGTTCTCGGGTTCGTCGAGGTCGTGCTGCGCGCTGCCATGGGGTCCTCCTGGGGGAGATGCGTCGAGGGAGCGTGACGGCGGTCATGCCGCGTGATTGACAGAACACTAGGGAATGTCAACCTGCTTGACAAGGGACGGATATCTGTCAAGCACGCCGGGGCTCTACCGTGAGTCCATGAGCACCCCACCCACTCCCCTGCAGGGCTCGCCCGTCGGCATCGACTTCGGCGGCAGCGGCATCAAGTGCGCCCCGGTGGACCTCGCGAACGGCGAGCCCGGCGAACGGGCGCGGGTCGAGACCCCGAAGCCCTCGACCCCGCCGGCGATCGCAGAGACGGTGGTGGCGCTGCTGCGCCGCTTCCCGGAGGCGGACGGGCCGGTCGGCGTGACGGTCCCCGGCGTCGTGCGGCACGGGGTGGTGCGCTCGGCCGCCAACATCGACCGCTCCTGGATCGGCACCGACGCCGACGTGCTGTTCAGCGAGGCGACCGGACGCCAGGTCCACGTGGTCAACGACGCCGACGCGGCCGGCCTCGCCGAGGTGGAGTACGGCGCCGCGCGCGGGCGCCGCGGACTGGTCATCGTCACCACCCTGGGCACCGGCATCGGCTCGGCCCTGGTGCACGACGGCGTGCTGATCCCGAACTCCGAGCTCGGGCACCTCGAGATCGACGGCCACAACGCCGAGAAACGGGCCGCCAACAGCGCCCGCAAGGCCGAGGACCTGTCGATGAGGTCGTGGGCGCACCGCCTCCAGCGCTACTACTCGACCCTCGAGAAGCTCTTCTCCCCCGACCTCTTCGTCGTGGGCGGCGGGATCAGCAAGCGCGCGGACGAGTTCCTGCCGCTGCTCGACCTCGAGACCGAGATCGTGCCGGCGACGCTGCGCAACGAGGCCGGCATCGTCGGGGCCGCGCTGCTCGCGTCCCGCGGCTGACCCCGACCGACCCGCGACCGCCCCTCCCCCGCCGCCGAGGAGAGGGTCAGCGACGCCGGGCGAGCACCCGCAGGTCCTGGCGCGCCCCGATGGTGCTGCCCGGGACCGCGCGCAGCCCGAGCAGGTCGGCGGCCAGGTTGGCCACGTCGCCGTTGCGCACCGGCTGACGCGGGCGTCCGTAGCCCGGCTGCGCGCCGCCCGGGTTCCGGCGACCGGGGCTGAGCCGGTAGAGGTCGCGGTGCACCACCCCGCGTCCCCAGACCAGGAACGGCACCCGGTAGTTCGCCGCCCGGGTCGCCACGTCGTGCCCGTCGGCGCCGCGCCCGCCGTGGTCGGCAGTGAGCACCACGACCAGGTGTCGCTGCAGCCGCGGGTGGGTGCGCACCGTGCGCAGCACTCCGCCCAGCTGCCGGTCCGCCTCCCGCCCCGCCGCGACGTACGCCGGGGAGTCGAAGCCGTCCTCGTGGCCGGCGGAGTCGGGACCGCGCAGGTGCAGGAAGGTGAAGGCGCGGCGGCCGTGCACCAGGTCGTGCCGCGCGGCCCGCACCAGCCGAGCCTGGTCGGAGGTGACGAGCACCCGGTCGATCGCCCGTGACCAGGTGTTGTCGAAGGTGTGGAACTTCTGCTTGCCCGCGAACATCGCGGTGTGCAGCCCGGCCCGGTGCGCCGAGGTGAAGATCGAGCGCACCACCCGGCCGCTCGCGTCCCGGGGGACCGAGCGGTCCGCGACGTCGTCGTTCCAGGTCACGCCGTGCCCGCCGCGCGCGGCGTCGATGCGGCGCCCGGTCAGCATGCTCGTGTGGTTGGGCAGGGTCACGGTCATCTCGACCTCGGTGCGCGCCTCGAGGGTCGAGGCGCCCCGGCGCAGCATCCGGTGGAACGTCGGCGCCTGCCGCGGACCGAGGCGGCGCAGCACGGCGCTGCCGAGCCCGTCGACCGAGACCGCGAGCACCCGGCGGCGCGGCCCCGTGGGTTGCGCGGGTGCCTCGGGGCGATCGCGCGCCACCTGCCCGGGCGGCCCGGACGAGGCCGAGGAGGCCGACGACCGCGACGCACTCCCGTCCGGTACGCCGTCCTGCCCCGGCGGCGCCGAGGCACACCCCAGCCCCGAGAGCGCCACGGCCAGCGCGAGCGCCCAGGCGGCGCGGGCGGGCCCGCGCGCGTACCGCCGGACCGGGGCCGTCATGGCACCCGACGCATGCTGGAAACAGGAGGCACCCTCCCACCATCCGCCGGGCGCGACGCCGCAGCAAGGGGCTGTGCCCCACCTTGTCCCACGCGGGACGGGACGCTGGACGCCCTGTGACGGGACGCCCTGTGACCACCCTCACAGTTCTGCACTTTTTGGACCTTAGTGCAAGAATTCCGTCATGACCGCACCCGCCCTCTCGGCCCGCGAGGCCCGTCGCCTCGCGACCGAGATGCGGATCGCACGCTGCGCCCAGGTCCTCACCACCGAGCACGGCCTGGACGGCTTCACCATGGACGACCTCGCCGAGGCCGCCGCGGTGTCGCGCCGCACGTTGTTCAACTACTACCCGGGCAAGCTCGACGCCGTCCTCGGCCCGGTCCCGGTCATCGGCGACTCGACGCGCGAGGCGTTCCTCGCCGGCGGCCCGCACGGGACGCTGGTCGACGACCTCTCCGTGATCGCCCACGAGGTGCTCGACGGCAAGAGCGACGTGCTCGACCGCGAGGACATCGCCCGAGTGACCTGCCTGATCACCGGCACGCCCCGCCTGCTCACCGCGGTGATCGATCGCTTCGAGGAGTTCGTCGGCGGGTTCGTCGACCTGATCGTCGAGCGCGAGCAGGGACGGGTGGACGCGTTCCGGGCACGTCTGCTCATCCGCCTGTTCGTCACCGTCTTCGAGTCCGCGCTCACCAGCTTCGTCGCCGGCGACGAACGGCCGATCACCGAGCTGTTCGACCAGACCCTGGCCGCGGCCCGCGACCTCTTCAGCTGACCTCTGCCACACCCCCCGACTTCCCGACCCCGCCCTCGCAGCGCCCCACCCCGCACGACATCTTCAGGAGACCACCGTGGCCACCCTCTTGTACCGACTCGGCAGGACCGCCTTCCGGCGCTGGCCGTTCTTCATCGCCGGCTGGTTGGTCGTGCTGGTCGCCGTGGGCGGCTTCGCCGCCACCATGTCGAAGCCGATGAGCGACTCCTTCTCCATCCCGGGCATCCCCTCGGAGAAGGCCGCCGACATGCAGGCCGACCTCTTCCCCGGCGCCAAGGACCCCTTCGACCAGGCCACCGTCAACGTCGTCGTCGCCGCGCCCGAGGGCAGCACGCTGCGCGACAAGGCGTACGCCGCGGAGGTCGACGCCCTCATCGAGGACCTCGCCGCCCTGCCGCAGATGCCGGGGAAGGCCCCGCTGGCCAACCCGGTGGAGGCCGCGGAGCAGCAGCGCCAGATGATCGTCGGCCAGGCCCAGCAGAGCGGTACCCCGAAGGACGTCGCCGAGGCCAACGCCGAGGCGGTGTCGCCGCTGTCCCCGGACGGCCGGGTCGGCCAGATCAGCTTCGAGTTCGACGTCGACACCGTCGCCGACGTCGAGCCGGAGACCATCGAGGCACTGCGTGACGCCATGGACGAGCACCGCGTCGACGGCCTCGAGATCGAGGCCAACGGCTCCGGCTCCACCGGCACGCTCGATATCGGCATGACCTCCGAGCTCGTCGGCATCGCCGTGGCGCTGCTCGTGCTGGTCTTGACCTTCGGCTCGCTGGTCGCCGCCGGCCTGCCGATCCTGACCGCGGTGTTCGGCGTCGGCATCGGCATCGCCGGGGTCACCGCGATGACCGCGTTCACCGAGATCGGCTCAACCACCCCGATGCTCGCCACGATGATCGGTCTGGCGGTCGGCATCGACTACGCGCTGTTCATCCTCGCGCGCTACCGCTCCGAGCACGACCACACCGATGACAGCCAGGAGGCCGTCGGCGTCGCCGTCGGCACCGCCGGCTCCGCGGTCGTCTTCGCCGGACTGACGGTCCTCATCGCGCTCGCCGCGCTCGCCGTCGTCCGCATCCCGTTCCTCACCACCATGGGCCTCGCGGCCGCGAGCACCGTCTTCATCGCCGTGCTGGTGGCGCTGACCCTGCTGCCGGCGATCCTCGGCCTGCTGAAGTCCAAGGCCTTCGGCGGCCAGGTCCGCAAGTACGCCCCCGCCCGTGAGGACGACGGCCGGGTGCTCAACAACGGCGTGCGCTGGGCCCGCTTCGTGGGCAAGCGCTCGTGGGCGGTCGCCCTGGTCTCGGTGATCGTGCTGGGCGCGCTGGCGATCCCGATGAAGGAGCTCTACCTCGCCTTCCCGACCGACAGCACCGCCTCGAGCGACACCACCACCCGCAAGGCCTCCGACCTGACCGCCGAGGCGTTCGGCCCCGGCCGCGACGCGCCGCTGCAGGTAGTCGTGGACGCCCGTGACGTGCCCGCCGAGGAGCGCGGCGAGGTGTTCGGCGAGGTCGCCGCCTGGGCCGCCGGCCAAGACGACGTGGCCAATGCCCAGGTCGTCGCGAGCAACGAGGTCGTCGACGACGAGGGCGCCGTCACCGAGCCCGCCACCGGCGCGCTGGTGATGATCACGCCCGAGTCCGGCGCCGAGGACAAGGCCACCAAGGACCTGCTGAGCTCGCTGCGCGACGGCCAGGACGCCCTCGAGGCCGAGACCGGCACCGAGATCGGCATCACCGGCCTGACCGCGATCACCACCGACGTCTCCGACCGCCTCGACGACGCGCTGCCGATCTACCTGGCCGTCGTCATCGGGCTGGCGTTCATCCTGCTGATGCTGGTCTTCCGCTCGGTCCTGGTGCCGCTCACCGCGACGTTCGGCTTCCTGCTGTCCGTGCTGGCGACCCTCGGCGTCACCGTCGCGGTCTTCCAGGAGGGCGCCTTCGGCATCATGGAGGGCCAGCCGATCGTCAGCTTCATGCCGATCTTCCTGATCGGCCTGGTGTTCGGCCTGGCGATGGACTACCAGGTCTTCCTGGTGACCCGCATGCGCGAGGCGCACGTCCACGGCATGAGCACCCGCGAGGCGGTGGTCGACGGCTTCCGCAACAGCGCCCGCGTGGTGACCGCGGCGGCCCTGATCATGATCTCGGTCTTCGCGGCCTTCATCCTGATCGACGAGCCGATCATCAAGTCGATGGGCTTCGCGCTCGCCGTCGCCGTGTTCCTCGACGCGTTCGTGGTCCGCATGGCGCTGGTCCCGGCGCTGATGTACATGCTCGGCGAGAAGGCCTGGTGGCTGCCGAAGTGGCTGGACAAGATCCTGCCCAACGTCGACGTCGAGGGCGAGAGCCTCGAGCGGCCGCACCTCAAGGTCGAGGAGCGCGAGCGCGTCTCCGTCTGAGACCCGCACGACCCGCACGCACACGTACGGCCCAGGAAGCACCCCGGTGCTCCTGGGCCGTACGGCGTGCTGGGCCCTCAGGCGGTCGCGGCCCGCTCGGCGGCCTCAGCCGAGCGCGCGCTCGATGTCCGCAGCGATCTTCTCCGGCTTCGTGGTGGGCGAGTAGCGCGCCACCACGGTGCCGTCGCGGTCGAGCAGGAACTTGGTGAAGTTCCACTTGATCCGGTCGCTCAGCACGCCCTTCTGCTCCGCGCGCAGCCAGCGGTACAGCGGATGGGCGTCCTCGCCGTTGACGTCGATCTTGGAGAACATCGGGAAGCTGACGCCGTAGTTGCGCTGGCAGAAGCCCGCGATCTCGGCGTCGTCGTCGAGCTCCTGGTCGCGGAACTGGTCGCAGGGGAAGCCCAGCACCGTGAAGCCGCGCTCGCCGAAGCGGTCGTAGAGCGCCTGCAGGCCCTCGAACTGCGGCGTCAGCCCGCACTTCGAGGCCGTGTTGACGACCAGGACCACCTGGCCGAGGTAGTCGGCGAGGTCGATGTCCTGGCCCTCGATGGAGCGGGCGGAGAAGTCGGCGAGGGTGTGCATGGCGACAGTCTGGCGCTCACCGGCAAGCCGGTCTGGTCAGCAGCCGGCGTCAGCCGACCATGACCCCCTGGACCCGGGCGTCGGCGCCGACCTCGACGGGGTTCGCGTGCCCGTCCAGCAGCACCCGGACCCGCCGGTCCGCCACCTCCAGCAGCAGCTCGTCGTCACCGCCGTCGCCGGCCGGCTCGAGCGCCACGACCCGCCCCTGCACGACGTACTCCAGCCCGGCGACCCGCTCGAGCAGCGGCTCGGCGCCGCCGGCCTCGAGGTCCCCGCCGGCGCGCAGCACCAGCTCGGGGCGCAGCCGCCCGCGCACCCGCCACAGCAGCAGCGCGATGAGGAGCACGAGCGCGTTCAGGCCGATCGGCATCCACAGCGCGCCCGGGTTGCTGACCTCGCCGTCCACGACGTACGTCGCGGGGTGGTCGGGGCGCACCCGCACGGTCAGGGTGCCGCTCTCCTCGGCGCGCTCACCGGTCTCCTGGTCGACCTCGACGGCGTACGCCGTGGCGCCGCCGCCCTCCACCCCGGAGTCCTCGGGGTAGGTGAAGCTCACCAGCACCCCCGCACCGGTGTCGCGGGTCTCGATCACGCGGGCCGCGACGTCCTCGCCCCCGCTGCGCACCTGCTGGCGGTTGAAGGCGCCGATCAGCGTCGGCAGGTTCACCAGGACGAGCACGAGGAGCAGCAGGACCACCCCGCGGCCGAGGCGGGCGCGGCGCGGGCTCGCGAGCGGGGTCGGGGACGACATGGAGCCAGTATCCCGGCCCTGCCCCGTGGCTCAGCCGGCCGGGAGCACCACCCGGAAGGTCGATCCCCGCCCGAGCTCGGAGTCCACCTCGATCCGGCCGCCGTGGCGGTCCACGATGCGGCGCACGATCGGCAGGCCCAGGCCGGTGCCGGGCAGCGCGAGCGCGATGGGGTTCGTCGAGCGGTAGAACTCCTCGAACAATCGCTCCTGGTCCTCCGCGGAGATGCCGATGCCCTCGTCGGTGACGCACAGCTCGATCTCACCGCCGACGCGGCGCAGCGAGAGCCGCACCGTCCCGCCCTCCGGGGAGTACTTCACGGCGTTGCCGAGCAGGTTGCTGACCACCCGGTCCATCTCGTCGACGTCCACCACGGCCCGCACCGAGCGGCCGTCGTCGACCACCTCCACGTTGACGCCGCTGCGGGCCGCGGTCACCGCGTGCAGGTCGACGGCCTCGTCGACGAGGACGCGCAGGTCCGTCGGCCGCAGGGCCAGGGGCGTGTCGGGGTCGGTGACGCGCGAGAGCAGCAGCAGGTCGTCCACGACCCGGCGCATCCGGCGCGCGCCCCGCTCCATCGCGCCCAGCGAGCGCTCCACCGGGCGCGGCAGGCCGTCGACGGAGTCGAGGATCTCCAGGTGGCCGAGCACGGAGGTGAGCGGGTTCTTCAGCTCGTGGGAGACCGTGGCGATGAGGCGGGTGCGGTAGCGGTCGAGCTCGCGCAGCTCCTCGTTCGTGCGCCGTTCGCGCTCCAGTGCCCGCGCGTTGAGCACGACGCTGCCCAGGTCGTGGCCCACCGCGAGCGCGCCCGCCGCCTCCACGTCGCTCCAGTCGTGGTCGCCCTCGCGCCGGCCCAGGACCACGCAGCCGAGGCACTGGTCGGCGACGCCGATCGGCACCACCAGGATCGAGGCGACGCCGATCTCGGTCAGGTGCTCGAGCAGCGCACCCGCCTCCACGTCGTCGAGCCGCGCGAGGTTCCGCTGGCCGCGGCCGGCGAAGCTCAGGCGCTGCTCGCGCCACAGGTCGCGTGCCACCCGGCGCAGCGCGGCGGCCAGGTGCGGTGGCTCGGTGGGCACGCCCGGCGTGCGGTGCACGCGGTCCGGCCCGGGCGCGTCGTGGATCCAGACAACCAGGCCCGCGGCCTGGAACCCCTCGGTCAGCGCCGGCTCGGCCAGCGCGAGGACCCGCTCCAGGGAGGGCTCCCCGGTCACGCTGCGTACGACGGTGCGCGCCGCCTCGGCGAGCCGCATCTGGCCCGCCAGCTCCTCGCGGACCAGCTCGGCGATCACCCCGCGGGCGACCTGGGAGGCGCAGCGCTCCAGCGCCCGGCGCTGCTCGGGCGCCGGCCGCCGGCCGCTGACGGGCAGGTCGAGCGAGAGCACGCCGCGCAGGGTGCCGGCGTCGTCGTGCAGCGGCGCCACGAGCACGTCCAGCGGGTGCCAGGCGTCCGGCACGTCGAGCGGGGCGACGTCGGCGACCCACCCCCAGTCCCGCGTGCCGCCGTCCCGGCGCTCGTGGGGGACGAAGCGGACCGGTCCCCAGTCCTCGCCCTTGGCCAGCTCCTCGACGAGCCAGGGCAGCGGGGTGCGATTGCCCTCGAGCTGGCGGCGCACCTCCGGCGGCCCGGAGACGGCGACCACCTCCAGCAGCCCGTCGTCGCGCGCCACGCTGATCGCCGCGACCCGGAAGCCGGCCAGGTCGGTCACCGTCTCGGCCAGCAGCTGGAGGGTCTCGCGGTTCGCTGCGCCGGCCACCGATGCCCAGCCGTGCGCGCCCCGGTCGTCGGGCAGCCGGGCCGGGGGGATCGCGTCGACGCTCACGTCTGACAAGGGTAGGGCTGCGGGGCCCCGCCCGGGGTGGCCGTGTCGGGGATCACCGCGCCGCTGCACAGGGCCGGGAGTGACGAAGGACCCGTGACATCGGGCCCGTGACGGCCCGGAAAGGGCGTGAGAGCCTGAGGAGATCCGAGGGGGACCACCACAGCCGCGCCACCCGCCACAGCCGCCCGCACGCGCAGGCGCCGGCGGCAGGTACGCCGCCCACCGGGCGTCGAGGACGCGGGGCAGACCCGGGACCGGAGCGGCCCCGGACCCAGGAGGTACGACGTGACGTACAACAGGCGAACACGACTGGCCGCAGCCCTGGCGGGCGCCGCCCTGCTGACCGCGACCGCGGCGTGCGGCGACGACTCCGACGAGCCGGCAGCGGACTCGGAGTCCTCCTCCGAGTCGATGGATGCCTCCGAGTCGATGTCCCCGATGCCCTCGGACTCGATGTCCGGCTCGGAGGACTCGGAGTCCGAGGCCTTCGCCGAGAAGTCGGTGACCGAGATCCAGGAGGCGGTGGTCAAGGACATGCGGGCCCTGCAGTTCGTGCGGATGCAGGGACGGCTGCGCAGCGACGGGGTGGAGCTCGCCCAGGACCTGCGGCTCAGCGCCCAGGGCGACTGCACCGGCACCGTCTCCATCGACGGCGCCAAGGCCCGGATCATCGGCATCGGCGACGCGTCGTACCTCAAGGCCTCCGAGGAGTTCTGGCAGAAGAGCTCCGGGGGAGGCAGCGCCCAGCAGGCGCAGGCCCTCGTCGAGCTCATCGGCGACAAGTGGGCCAAGATCCCCGACGCCAACTTCGACGAGTTCTGCGACCTCGACGCCTTCCTCGACGAGCTGGACGACTTCGACGCCTCCGACTCGCCGGACAACGTCCAGGACGAGGTGGTCGGCGAGACGACCGTGAACGACATCCCTGCCGTCGAGCTCAAGCTGTACGACGGGCCCGAGGTCGCGACCGCCTGGGTCGGCAGCGAGGAGGGACGTCACTGGATCCTGAAGATGCGCGTCAAGGGCGGCGACGACCCGGGCGACTTCAGGTTCTCGGAGTTCAACGACGCCTTCGAGGTGAAGGAGCCCCCGAAGAGCGACGTCCTCGACCTCGCCAACCCCTCGGCCTCGCCCTCGGACTGATCCGCCGGCCGACCTCCTGCGCTCGCCCTGACCTCCGCGTGGCCGCGGTGCGCCTGCATGACCTCAGGCCCGGAAGGAGACACTGAGGACTGACACGCCCCAGACGCAGGAGGAACAACACGTGACGTACAAGAGGCGAACCCGCCTGGCCGCAGCCGTGGCGGGTGCCGTGATGCTGACCGCGACCGCCGCAGCGTGCGGCGACGACGAGGACGGCAACGACACGAGCAACGGATCCGGGGAGTCCTCCGAGAGCTTCGCCGACAAGCCGGTCGAGGAGATCCAGGACGCCGCGCTGACCGACATGAAGGCGCTCGACTCCGTCCGGATGGCCGGCACGATCACCGACGACGGCGCCGAGATGTCGCTGGACCTGCGCCTCACCACTGCCGGTGACTGCACGGGCAGCATCTCCATGGACGGCGCCGAGGCCGAGATCATCGGCATCGGCGAGGACTCCTACCTCCGCGGCTCGGAGGAGTTCTGGACGCAGAGCGCCGGCCCCGGCGGTGAGCAGCAGGCCCAGGCCATGATCCAGATGATCGGCGACAAGTGGGCGGTCGTCCCCGGCGGCGGCTTCAGCGAGATCTGCGACCTGGACGCCTTCCTCGACAACCTCGATGACGACGACGCGTCCGAGTCCGACAAGGACAAGGGCGAGGTCGTCGGCGAGACCGAGCTCGACGGCACCCCCGCGGTCGAGATCGTCTCCAAGGAGGACGACGAGGAGACCACCGTCTGGATCGGCAGCGAGGAGGACAAGCACTACATCTTGAAGATGGAGGTCGTCGGCGGCGACGAGCCCGGCGAGTTCACCTTCTCGGAGTTCAACGAGCCCCTCGACGTGCAGGCGCCCACCAAGGACGAGGTCGTCGACCTCGCCGGTCTGGGCGGCTGACCCTCAGCACCTCTCACCACCCCGTGCGACGACGGGCCGGGCGGACAGTCGAAGACTGCTCCAGCCCGGCCCGTCGTCGTTGTGCGGTGCCGTCTCGGCGGATCGAGGCACGCAGTGGCGCTCGCCACCGCGGCGTACCGACCCCGGAAACCACTCGAGGCCGGGACCCCCATCTCTGGGTGTCCCGGCCTCGGGTGCGGGGTGTTGCCCCGCTTCTGTGCGCGAGGGGGGAGTTGAACCCCCACGTCCTTTCGGACACACGGACCTGAACCGTGCGCGTCTGCCTATTCCGCCACTCGCGCTCTGAAGCGCCTTGAGATTAGCCCAGGCGCGCCGACATTCCCAAACCGGCGAACGGGTAACGAGATCGACCGACAGGGCATGGCTACGATCGGGCCGTACCCCGGCTCGTCCGGGGTCCTCGGTCTGCGGCCGTCCGCCACGGATCGCGACCGGTCCGACGTACGACCCGGGGTTCGGGCGAGAGGAGGCGACGTGCGTGGGTTGCAGCGCTTCGAGCAGCGCCTGGAGGAGATGATCTCCGGAGCGTTCGCACGCGCGTTCCGTTCCGCCGTGCAGCCGGTGGAGATCGCGGCCGCGCTGCAGCGCGAGTGCGACAACAACGCCCAGATCCTCTCCCGCGAGCGGCGCCTGGTCCCCAACGACTTCCACGTCGAGCTCGCCGGCTCCGACCTGGAGCGGCTCGCGCCGTACGACAGCGCGATGGCCGAGGAGCTCGTCGCCCAGGTCCAGCAGCACGCCCGCGAGCAGGGCTACTCCTTCCCCGGGCCGATCACGCTCTCCTTCGAGGAGGCCGAGGACCTGACCACCGGTCGGTTCCGGGTCCGCGGCCGGGTCCAGGCGAAGGTCACCGGGCACGCCTCCCCCACGCAGGTACGCCGCGCCCGCGCGTTCCTCGAGGTCAACGGGACCCGCCAGCCGCTCCAGGCGCCCGGCGTGGTCGTGGGCCGCGGGACCGACGCCGACGTGCGCATCAACGACCCCGGCGTGAGCCGGCGCCACATCGAGTTCCGGGTCGGCGAGGACGCCGGGCGCGCCGCCGACCTGCGCATCGAGGTCCACGACCTCGGCTCCACCAACGGCATGCTGGTCGACGGGCAGAAGGTGCCCCGCGCCCGGCTCCACGACGGCTCGGTGGTGCGCATCGGCACCACCACCCTGACCGTCCGGGTGGTCGAGGAGGACCACGTTGTCTGAGCTCACCCTCCTGCTCGTCAAGATCGCCTACTTGGCGATCCTGTGGATCTTCGTCCTCTCGGCCGTCTCGGTGATCCGCTCCGACATGTTCGGCGCGCGCGTCCCGGAGGCCGACCGCCGCCGCGGGCAGCGCCCGAAGAAGGAGAAGGCGCCGAAGCCGCCCAGCCGGCGGCGCGGCTCGCCCACCCACGTCCTCGTGGTCGAGGGCGCCAACGCCGGCGAGCAGGCCAGCCTCGAGGACGCCCCGGTGCTGATCGGCCGCGGCTCGGACGCCGCGATCCGCCTCGACGACGACTACGTCTCCACCCGCCACGCCCGCATCGCCGCGTCGGGCGACCAGTGGTTCGTCGAGGACCTCGGCTCCACCAACGGCACCTACATCGGGACCAGCCGGATCACCCAGCCCACCACCCTCACGCTCGGCACCCAGGTCCGCATCGGCAAGACGATCCTCGAGCTGCGCAAGTGACGTCCACCACGATGCTCCGCCTCTCCTACGCGGCCGTCTCCGACGTGGGGCGGGTCCGCAAGGACAACCAGGACTCCGGGTACGCCGGGCCCTGGCTGCTGGCCGTCTGCGACGGCGTCGGCGGCGCCGCGCGCGGCGACATCGCCTCCTCCACCGCGATCAGCCAGCTGCGCCGCCTCGACGTCGCGCCGGTCGTGGAGTCCCCCGAGGACCTCCTCGGCCTCGTCTCCGGCGCCCTGCACCGCGCCCATGACCGCATCAACGAGCTGGTCGACGAGGACGCCTCCCTCAACGGCACCAGCACCACCGCCACCGTCGCCCTCTTCGACGGCCACCGCGTCGCGTTCGGCCATGTCGGCGACAGCCGCGCCTACCTGCTGCGCGACGGCGAGCTGAGCCAGCTCACCAAGGACCACACCTTCGTCCAGAGCCTCATCGACGAGGGCCGGATCACCGAGGACGAGGCCCGCGTCCACCCGCACCGCAACCTGATCCTGCGCGCGCTGGGCGGCCCCGGCGACACCGAGCCGGACCTCTTCCTCCTCGACCTGGCCCCCGGCGACCGGCTGCTGCTGTGCAGCGACGGTGCCAGCGGGGCGCTCACCGACCCGCGCCTGGCCGCGGTGCTCGGCGACGGGACCCCGGCGTACGCCGCCGTCGAGCTGGTCCGCGCCTCCATCGAGGCCGGCAGCTCCGACAACGTCACCTGCGTCGTGGCCGACGCGGTCGACGACGACGGCAAGCCGGTCGTCGACGCCGAGGGCGAGGAGCTGAGCCCGCTGCTGGTCGGCGCGGCCGCCGAGCTGCGCCGCCGTCCCGGCCGGGCACCGATGACCGGGCTGTTCCGCGCCCACCGCACCGGCGACACCGGCGAGCTCGAGCCGGTCCCGGACCTGCCCGACGACGTGCACGCGATCCCCGCGGACCCGATCGACCCCGAGCAGGCCCGCTACGCCCCGCGCCCGCCGGACCGGCTGCTGTGGCTGCGCCGGGTGCTGGTCACCCTCGTGCTGCTCGGCCTCGGCTGGATCGCCGCCGCGGCCGCCTGGTCGTGGAGCCAGCACCAGTACTTCGTCGGCGAGCAGGACGGCCTGGTCGTGATCTTCCGCGGCCTCAACGCCGACCTGCCCGGCGTCTCCCTCTCCGAGCCCTACGAGACCACCGACGTCGCCGTCGACCGGCTCCCCGACCACCTGCGCGAGCAGGTCTCCGACGGGATGGCCGCCGACGACCGCGAGCGGGCCCGCACGATCGTGCAGAACCTCGCCGACGAGATGTCGCCGCTCGAGCCGAGCGCGTCCAGGACGGGCGGCTGAGGACGATGGCTCAGCAAGGCGCAATCATGGGTTTCGTGCACCGGCGGCGCCGGGGCGCGGAGCTCTTCCTGCTCGTCCTGGCGCTCCTCGTCGGCATCGGCGCCTACGCCGCGGTCGGCATCGGTGTGCAGGGCGAGGTCCCCGCCGACCTGCTCGGGTACGGCGGCTGGCTGGCCGGCCTGGTCATCGCCGCCCACATCGTGGTGCGCATCGTCGCGCCGTACGCCGACCCGGTGCTGCTGCCACTGGTGGCCGCGCTCAACGGCCTCGGGCTGGCGGTCATCCACCGCCTCGACCTGGCCGCCGGCGACACGACGTTCGCGCGCCAGCAACTGACCTGGATGACCGTCGGCGTGGTGCTGTTCATCATCACCCTGGTGGTGCTGCGCGACCACCGGGTGCTCCAGCGCTTCACCTACACCTGCGGCCTGGCCGCCCTCGTGCTGCTGATCCTGCCGATGGTCCCCGGCGTCGGGCGCGAGATCAACGGCGCCCGCATCTGGATCAGCGTCGGCCCGTTCAGCCTCCAGCCCGGCGAGATCGCGAAGGTCATGCTGGTCGTCGCCTTCGCCGGCTACCTGGTGCTGCACCGCGACGCCCTGGCGCTCGCCGGGCGCCGGCTGCTCTTCATCGACCTGCCGCGCGGCCGCGACCTCGGCCCGATCCTGGTCATGTGGGCGATCAGCCTCGGCGTCCTGGTCCTGCAGAAGGACCTCGGCTCCAGCCTGCTCTTCTTCGGCCTCTTCCTGGTGATGCTCTACGTCGCCACCGAACGGCCCGGCTGGCTGGTGGTCGGCGGGCTGCTCTTCTTCGCCGGCGCCTTCATGGCCGCGACCATCTTCAGCCACGTCCAGACCCGCGTCGACCTGTGGGTCGACCCGTTCGCCTACTACGGCGAGGGCACCAGCGACAAGGGCCGCCAGATCGTCGAGTCGATGTTCGGCATGGCGTGGGGCGGCCTGATCGGCCGCGGCTTCGGCGAGGGCAGTCCCTGGCGGATCTCCTACGCCGAGTCCGACTTCATCATGGCCGCGATCGGCGAGGAGCTCGGCCTCACCGGCGTGCTCGCCGTGCTGCTGATGTTCGGCCTGATCGTGGAGCGCGCGCTGCGCGCGGCGCTGATCTCGCGCGACGGCTTCGGCAAGCTGCTGGCGACCGGTCTGGCGGCGGTGTTCGCGCTCCAGATCTTCGTGGTCATCGGTGGCGTCACCCGCCTCATCCCCCTGACCGGACTGACCACACCGTTCCTCTCCTACGGAGGCTCCTCGCTCGTGGCCAACTGGGTGATCATCGCCCTGCTCCTGCGCATCTCCGACCAGGCCCGGCGCCCCGTCCCGGACCTGTCGGCGGACCCGCAGGACGGCTCTGACTCGGAGGCGACCCAGGTGGTGAAGCTGTCGTGAACAAGCCCATCCGCACGATCGCGATCTTCTGCCTCGTGCTGTTCCTGGCCCTGATGGCCAACGTGACCTACCTGCAGTACTTCCGCGCCGACAACCTCAACGACCACGCCGGAAACGCGCGGGTCTTCAACGCGGCGTACTCCCGCGAGCGGGGCTCGATCATCGTCGGGCGCGACCCGGTCGCCACCAGCCGCCCGGTCGACGACCAGTACAAGTACCTGCGCACCTACCCCCAGCCGTTCAAGTACGCCCCGCTGACCGGCTACTTCACCTACTCCTACGGCGCCAGCGGCATCGAGCGCAGCCAGAACGCCGTGCTGTCCGGCGAGGACGACCGGCTCTTCGTGACCCGGCTGGTCGACCTGCTCAGCAACGACGGCACCAAGGGCGGCAACGTCGCGCTCACCATCGACCGCGCGGCCCAGGACGCGGCGTACGAGGCCCTCTCGGCGGTCTCCGGCCGCGTCGAGGGCTCCGTGGTGGCGCTGGAGCCGCGCACCGGCAAGGTGCTGGCGATGGTGTCGCTGCCGACCTACGACCCCAACCGGCTCGCCTCGCACGACTTCAGCGAGGTCAACAAGTACTGGGCCGAGCTCAACGACGACCCCGCCGAGCCGCTGCTCAACCGCGGCATCCAGAAGACGCTGCCGCCCGGCTCGGTCTTCAAGCTCGTCACCGCCGCGGCCGCGATCGAGAGCGGCGAGTACGCCGCTGCCGACGACCTGGTCCCCGGCGGGGCGACCTACCAGCTCCCGCTGACCAGCGGCGACACCGGCCTGATCGACAACGAGGGCCGCTCCTGCGGCACCGACCGGATCCCGTTCACCCAGGCCCTGGGCCAGTCGTGCAACACGACCTTCGCCCGGCTCGCGATCGAGGTCGGCGCCGACGCGATGCTCGAGCAGGCCGAGAAGTTCGGCTTCAACCGCGACTACCTCGAGGACCTGCGCCCCCAGGCGATCTCCACCTACCCCGAGGACGCCGACGAGGCGCAGACCGGCCAGGCCGGCATCGGCCAGTTCGACGTGCGCGCGACCCCGCTGCAGATGGCGATGGTCGCCGCCGGGATCGCCAACGACGGCGTCGTCATGCGTCCCTACGTCGTCGACGAGGTGCAGTCCGCCGACCTCGACGTCGTCGCGACCACCCCGGTCGAGGAGTTCAGCGAGGCCGTCTCGCCGGCCACCGCCGCGGAGCTGACCAAGATGATGGTCTACACCGTCGACTCCGGCACCGCGAGCCCCGCCGCGATCCCCGGTCGCAGCGTCGCCGGCAAGACCGGCACCGCCCAGAGCGGCACCGACGACCCGCCGTACGCCTGGTTCGTCTCCTTCGCGCCCGCCGACGAACCGCAGGTCGCGGTCGCGGTGATGCTGGAGTCCGCCGACATCGACCGCGGCGAGATCGCCGGCGGCCGCATCGGCGGGCCGATCGCCAAGGCCGTGATGGAGGCGGTGCTGCGATGACCACCAGCCCCGGGTCCGGTCCCGGCAGCTTCGTCGACGACGCCCGGCGCTACCGCCTGGAGTCGCGCATCGCGACCGGCGGCATGGGCGTGGTCTGGCGCGCGAGCGACACCACGCTGCACCGCGAGGTCGCGATCAAGGTGCTCAAGGCCGAGTACGCCGACGACGCGGGCTTCCGCTCGCGCTTCGCCACCGAGGCCCAGCACGCCGCGGCCCTGCACCACCCCGGGATCGCGTCGGTCTACGACTTCGGCGAGGCCCACCCCGACGACGGGTCCGGCACGCCGCGGCCCTACCTGGTGATGGAGCTCGTCGACGGCCGACCGCTCTCCGACCTGCTGCGCGCCGGCCAGCCGCTCGACCCCGACGCGGCGCGCGACCTGCTCGCCCAGGCGGCCGCCGCGCTGGGCGCGGCCCACGCCGCCGGGATCGTGCACCGCGACGTGAAGCCCGCGAACCTGCTGGTCACCCCGGACCGGCGGATCAAGGTCACCGACTTCGGGATCGCGCGCGCCAGCGACAGCGTCGGGCTCACCCAGACCGGCCAGGTCATGGGCACCCCGCAGTACCTCTCCCCCGAGCAGGCACGCGGCGAGGTGGCCACCCCCGCCTCCGACGTCTACTCCCTCGGCGTGGTCGCCTACGAGTGCCTCGCCGGGCGCCGCCCGTTCCAGGCCGACACCCCCGTCGCGACGGCCCTGGCCCACCTGCGCGAGCCGGTGCCGGAGCTGCCCGGCAGCGTGCCGCCCGCCCTGGCCCGCGTCGTACGACGGGCACTGGAGAAGGACCCCGTCGCCCGCTTCCCCGACGGCAACGCCTTCGCCGCCGCGCTGCGCGACCCCGCGGCCGCGGCCGACCAGCCGACGCAGCTGGTCGGCGCCGTACCGCCCGGCGAGCAGACGCAGGTGCTGAGCACCGGCGCGACGCCGCTCCCCACGCCGACCCAGGGCACCCCGCTCGCGGACCCCGACGAGGACGAGGCGGCCAGGCGCCGTCGGATCTGGGTGCCGCTGCTGGTCGTCCTGCTGGTGGTGGCGCTCGCGGTGGCGGCGTACGTGCTGCTGAGCGGCGACAACGATGGCTCCCCCGACGACGACCGTCCGAACCGGCCGACGAACACGGCGACCCGGGAGCCGCGCGAGACGACCTCGCCGAGCGAGCGGCCCTCGCCCACCGAGACCCCGACCGAGGACGAGACGACCGCGCCGCCGACGACGAGCGCCCCGCCGACCACCGAGCCGCCAGCGCCCGAGACCGTCTCGGTCGTGGCCGGCGACTACGTCGGGCGCGACGTGGCCGCGGTGGAGTCCGCGCTGCGCGGCCTGGGCCTCGAGGTCACCCTCGAGGAGGCCGACAACCCCGGTGACCGTCCCGAGGGCGTCGTGGTCAGCGTCAGCCCCTCCGGCGACGTCGAGCGCGGCTCGCGCGTCACCGTCCGCTACTGGGGGGCACCGCCGGCCACACCGACGCAGACCCCCCGCACCCCCAGCTCGTCGGCGCCGACCGACACCACCCCTGAGCCCTCCGAGGGAGGCACCACCGGATGAGCAATCCCACCGTCGTGGGCGGCCGGTACGAGCTCGGCGAGCTCCTCGGCCGCGGCGGCATGGCCGAGGTCCGCAAGGGCGTCGACACCCGCCTCGGACGCGTGGTGGCCGTGAAGCGCCTGCGCACCGACCTCGCCAGCGACGCGACGTTCCAGGCGCGCTTCCGGCGCGAGGCGCAGTCGTCGGCCTCGCTCAACCACCCCTCGATCGTCGCGGTCTACGACACCGGCGAGGAGCCCGCGGCCGACGGGTCGGGGGTATACCAGCCCTACATCGTGATGGAGTACGTCGCGGGCCGCACGCTGCGCGAGATCCTCCGCGAGGGCCGCAAGATCCTGCCCGAGCGCGCCCTGGAGTTCACCAGCGGCGTGCTCTCCGCGCTGGACTACAGCCACCGCGCCGGCATCATCCACCGCGACATCAAGCCCGGCAACGTGATGCTGACGCCGTCCGGCGACGTCAAGGTGATGGACTTCGGCATCGCCCGCGCCATCAGCGACGCCTCCTCCACGATGACCCAGACCGCGGCCGTCGTCGGCACCGCGCAGTACCTCTCCCCGGAGCAGGCGCGCGGCGAGACCGTGGACTCGCGCTCGGACGTCTACTCCGCGGGCTGCCTGCTCTACGAGCTGCTCACCGGTCGCCCGCCGTTCGTCGGCGACAGCCCGGTCGCGGTGGCCTACCAGCACGTGCGCGAGCAGCCCCGGCCCCCGTCGGACCACGACACCGACCTGCCGCCCGAGGTCGACGCGATCGTGATGAAGGCGCTGGCCAAGCGGCTCGAGGACCGCTACCAGTCGGCCGCCGCGATGCGCAACGACATCGAGCGCTACCTCGCCGGCAACCCGGTGCAGGCCACCGTGCCGCCGCCGCTCCCGGACACCGCCCCGACCGCGGTGGCCGGCGCGCCGGTCCCCGACCCCACCGCCGAGCGCCCCGCGCTTCCGGAGGCCGACGAGCGTCGCGGCCGCGGCGGCGTGATCGCCGCGGTGCTGCTGGTGCTCGCGCTCGTGGTCGCCGGCCTCGTGCTCTGGCCGCGGATCTTCCCCGGAGCCCCGCCCAAGGAGGCGGTGCCCGACCTGCGCGGCATGACCGAGAACCAGGCCCGCACCGCCATCGGCGAGGCCGGCCTGGCGGTGGGGCCGATCGACACCGCGCCCCACGACACCGTGCGGCCCAACCGGGTCATCCCCGGCACCCAGGACCCGCCGGCCGGGCGCTACGTCGACCCCGGCACCACCGTCACCTTCACCGTCTCCACCGGCAAGCCCGAGGTGGCCATCCCCGGGGACATCGTCGGCACGACCAGCCAGGAGGCACGCAGCCGGCTGCTCGAGCTCGACCTGGTCCCGGACCTGCAGGAGACCGAGTCCGACGAGCCCGCCGACCAGGTGGTCCGCACCGACCCGGTCCCCGGCGAGCAGGTGCAGACCGGCACCACCGTGGTCGTCTACTACTCCGACGGCCGCGAGCAGGTCCCCGACGTGGTCAACGACCGTCAGCGGATCGCGGAGCAGAAGATCAAGGAGCGCGGCTTCGTGCCCAAGGTGGTCCGCTCCGACGACACCCGCCAGCCCGCGGGCACGGTGATCGCGCAGGACCCGCCCGCCGGCCAGGAGGCCGACGACGGCGCGAGCGTCTACATCACCGTCTCCAGCTACGTGGAGCCGAGCGAGACGCCCGACCCCTCGCCCAGCGGGAGCCCGACCGACGAGGGCGAGGACCCCGAGGACCCGGAGACCGAGGTCCCCAGCGGCGTGCCCAGCCTGCTGGAGCGTCTGGACCAGGCGACCCTCAGCGGATCGGCTCGGCGTACGACAGGTCGAGCAGGCCGTCGTACGCCGGGGCCGTGACCTCGTCCTCCAGCTGGAGGTCCCAGCCGATCGCGATGTCGGGGCGCTCGGCCTGGGCGCGGTACTCCTTGAGGTACTCGTCCTCCTGGATCGCGGTGATCAGCTCGCCCTGGTCGCCCACCGCGGTGATGGTGTACGGCGGGGAGTAGGGGCGGCCCTGCAGGGTCACCGAGTTGCCGATGCACTTGATGCCGGTGGTGGAGATGATCCGCTTGCCCTGGACGGTGACGGCCTTGGCGCCGCCCTTCCACATGGCGTTGACGACCGCCTGGATGTCCTGCTGGTGGACCAGGAACCAGTTGACGTCCAGACCGCTGTCGGCGTTCTCCGCGGCCTCGTCGGCGAGGCTGGGGTCGCTGTCGGTCAGGGTCACGGTCACGCCGGCGCCGGTCTGCGGGACCATGCCGGCGGGGTCCTTGAGCTCGTCGATGCGACCGCGGTAGCGGTTCACGTTGCGGTCGTCGACGCTGACGGCCAGCGCGTCGATGTCGGCGTTGAGGCGGTCGACCCGCTCCTGCAGGCGCTCGTAGGCCCGCGACTCCGAGGCGACGAGCGAGGCGAGGTCGGTGTAGCGCCCCGGGCGCAGGTCGGTCCCGTCGCTGTTGTCCGCGCTCACGACGAACAGTCCGCCGCACAGCAGGACGACGATCGGGGTACCCAGCGCCCACACCCGGAACGGGCGCCGTTGCCAGCGCCGTCCCGAGGGCTGGGGCGCCTCGGACTCGTGCTCGGCAGGCCGGTGCGGCCTCGCGTGGGTTCCAGATGTCACGACCACTAAGGTAGCCCGGGACCGGTGGGCCGACCCCACGGCAGTGACGAACGAGGAGCCACGCGTGTCGAAGTCGAAGCCGAACAGCAACCTGGTCGATCCCACCGCGGGACCCAGGTTCTCGGTGCGGTTCCTGGTGTCGCTCGCGGCGATGGTGCTCGGGATCGCCTGGATGGCGTACTACTACCTCGCTGTGCGCGCCGAGACCGGCGACCCGGGCTCCCCGGCCTTCATGGCCGACCTCGGCGACTGGAACTACCTGATCGGCTTCGGGGCGATCTTCCTCGGCCTGATCCTCGCCGCGCACCCCTCGACGCCGCTGGGCCGCGGCCGGGGCGTGGTGGTCGGCATGCTCGGCTGCTTCCTCGTGGGCCTGGTGTGGATCTGCCTGTTCTACATCTTCAGCAACGACCTCTCCGACCTCCCGGTCTTCAACGACCTGGGCCAGAAGAACCTCTTCGTCGGCATCGGCTTCATGGCCGTGGGCTTCGCCTACGCGACCAAGTGGGAGTAGTCCTCCCCCCTCGCTGAACCCTTCACCGAACGAACGGCCCGTCGCTCAGCGGCGGGCCGTTTCGCGTTCCCGGAGGGCCCGGCCTGTGCACATCCAGAGTTATGCACCGCGGTGGAGAACCCTGTGGAGAACTACATCCGTGTAGTTATCCACATGTCATTGCACAGGTGTGGACAGATTTCCCCAGCCTCCACATCGCCACCCCCGGCCTCGCCTGCCCTTTCGCAAGGTTGTCCACAGCTGGGGACAGACCTGGGTACGACGCACCCACAGGCAACCCCCTCCCCACCCCCTCCTGTGGACAACTCTCCCCCGAGTCGGCTCCAGTGGTCCCCCGAGTCGGCTCCAGTGGTGCGCCGAGTCGGGGCTTGTGGTGCGCCGAATCGGGGCTTGTGGTGCGCCGAGTCGGCGCTTGTGGTGGGGAGCCGGTCGGTTCGGCGAATGCGGGGCGTGGTGGGGCGTCGATCCCTAGGGTCGCCACATGCCTCGAGGGGACACCGAGAACGCCTTCCAGAGAGCCGCGGCGGACGACGGCATCGCGCTGGTGCGCGCCCGGGTCCCCTGGCTGAACCAGCGGGGGCATCTCGGCCTGCCGGACGCCGCCGCGTCGGTCGTCCCCGCTCTGCGCAGCATCTTCCTCGCACTCGGCGGCAACGAGCCGGAGCAGGCCGCCAAACGGCTCACCGCGCTACCGGGAGACTTCGTCCACCTCGAGTCCATGACCTTCATCGAGGTGGACGAGCACCAGCACTTCACCACCCGGCGCCTCGCAACGCTCGACCTCTACCCCGAGAACGCCCCTCTCGCCTTCGACCTCGAGGAGTACGCCGCGCTCTGCCACGAGTGGTCCTCCCGCGCCGACCGCTATCGCCCGGGCAAGGCCGCCATCGCCTTCGGCGCGAACCGACGCCAGGCGCAGCGCGCCTATCACGACGCGCTGCGCGACCTGGTCGTCCCCGCCCTGGGCCATCCACCGCTCGTGCGCGTCGCCGCGCCGGAACGGGACGGCTCCCTGGCGTACGCCCGCATCCGCGACCGGTTGGCGGCGCTACGGAGCTGAGCGCGCGGCGTACGCCGCCTCTCGCGCCACAAGCCCCGACTGGGCGCACCACAAGGGCCGACTCGCCGCACCACAAGGGCCGACTCGGCGCGCCACACGGGCCGACTCGGCGAAGAGCGGGGGGTGGTCAGGCGAGGAGGGCGGCGCGGGTGGCGATGAGGCCGAGGACGACCACGGTGACGGCGGAGAGGCCGAGGACCTGGACGCGGGCGCGCGAGGGGCCGCGGGGGGCGTAGACGAGGATCGCGGCGACGACGGCGCCGACGGCGAAGCCGCCGAGGTGGCCCTGCCAGGAGATGTTGGGGGCGATGAAGGTGATCGCGACGTTGATGCCGATCCACAGCATCAGCTGGGACAGGTCGCCGCCGACCTTGCGGATCACGATCAGCAGCGCGCCCATCAGGCCGTAGATCGCGCCGGAGGCGCCGAGGACGCCGCCGTACTCCGCACCGAGCCACATGACGGCCGCGGACCCGCCGAGGGCGCTGAGGAGGTAGAGCGCCACGAAGCGCGCCCGGCCCAGCAGGGTCTCCAGCTGCGGGCCCAGGACGTAGAGGGCCAGCATGTTGAAGCCGATGTGGAAGATCTCGACGTGGGTGAAGGCGCTGGTGAGTACCTGCCACACCGCGCCGGACGCGACACCGGGGAGCCACTCACCGCCGGCGACGTCGGCGCACTGGGCGCTGCTGATCGCGAAGCCGCCGCGGTCCTCGACCGCGCACACCCCGTTGGGGCGCAGCATCAGCCAGTCGAGCAGTCGGCTGCTTCTCCACCCGGTGAGGATGATCGCGGCGTACACCGCGAGGTTGATCCCGATCAGGGTGAGCGAGACGACCCCCGGTCGCCCCGGTCGTACGCCGCCGTACGTCGTGCGCGCCTGGCGCGTCGTGCGCGCCCCCTCGGCGACGCAGTCGGGGCACTGGAAGCCCACCGCGGCGTCGTTCATGCAGTCCGGGCAGATCGGTCGCCCGCACCGCTGGCAGCGGATGTGCGACTCCCGGCCGGGGTGCCGATAGCAGACGGGCACCCCGGCCTGGGGAGTCGACGAGTCGCTCATGAGCGGGTCTGCGAGGCCTCAGGCCTCGACGATCTCGACCTTCTCGATGACGACCGGCTCGGCCGGGCGGTCGCCGGGGCCGGTCTTGGTGGTCGCGATCGCGTCCACGACGTCGCGCGAGGCCTGGTCGGCCACCTCGCCGAAGATCGTGTGCTTGAAGTTCAGCCACGGGGTCGCGCCCACGGTGATGAAGAACTGCGAGCCGTTGGTGCCCGGGCCGGCGTTCGCCATCGCGAGCAGGTAGGGCTTGTCGAAGGTGAGCTCGGGGTGCGGCTCGTCCTTGAACGTGTAGCCGGGACCGCCGGTGCCGGTGCCGAGCGGGCACCCGCCCTGGATCATGAAGCCGTCGATGACCCGGTGGAAGCCGAGGCCGTCGTAGAACGGGCCGGTACGGCCGTTGCCGGCGTCGTACTTCTTCTCGCCGGTCGCCAGACCCACGAAGTTGGCGACCGTCTCGGGTGCGTGGTCGGGGAAGAGGTTCAGGACGATGTCGCCCCGGTTGGTCTTCAGGATGGCCTGCTGCTGCGCCATGGCTGCCCTTCTGATGGTGCCGATATCGATGGATGGGCCGGCGCGTTGGATCCGTACGCCGGCTGGGTACTACTGGGCACGAACGGCTCACGTCGCTCGTCGCGCCGTCGATCCTTGCACGCCAGCCCAGCGCCCGGCCCGGAAGGTCGATCCAGGGCAGGCGGCTTGCGCGACGTGGTCGAATGGCAGCACCGAACGAGAGGAAGTGACGCGATGCGTCTCCGCAAGAAGAAGTCCCTTCTCGAGCAGGCGACCGAGAGCGTGGAGTCCTACGTCGGGGTGGTGCGTCCTCAAGTCGAGCAGGCCGTCGCCCACGCACGCGGGGCAGTTCACGACTTCGTCGACGACACCGCTCGGCCCACGATCGCCGACGCGCGTGCGAAGGCCGGGCCCGTCCTCGCGGATGCCCGGGAGAAGGCCGTCGCCCAGGCCCTCGAGGCCAAGGACAAGGCCGGTCCCGTGATCGCCGACGCCCGCGCCAAGGCCGCCCCGGTGATCGCGTCCGGCGTCGCGCTGGCCAGCGAGAAGGCGGCCGCGGCCAAGAGCGCCGCCGACGTCAAGCTCGCGGAGCTCACCGCCACGGAGCCGCCGCCGGAGAAGAAGGGCGGCAGGCTGCGCAAGGTCGCGCTGGTCGCGCTCGTGGCCGGCGCCGCCGGGTTCGTGGCCAAGAAGATCCAGGCGGGTCGCACCGACAGCTGGCAGTCCTCCTACGTCCCGGCGCCGCCGCCGGCCGGGCCCACCTCGCCGCGTGCCCCCGGTGCGCCGAAGGTGACCCCCGAGGACGACGCGGGCGGCGCGTCGCCCGACGAGGCCCTCGCCGACCAGGCCGAGGCCCCGCACACGCCGACCACGCCGGACGCCCCCGCCGAGGTCGTCGACCTCGACGAGCAGCGCCGCTCCTGACGGCACCCGGACCGGCCGGAGGACTCGCCGCCTAGCGGCGCAGCTCCTCCGGCCGGTTCTGCTCGATCCAGGCGTCCACGCGCTCCCACCAGGCGTAGAGCCAGTCGATGCGCTCCTCGCGACCGAGCGGGATCTGCTCGCGCGGCACCTGCCACCACCGCATCACGATCTGCTTGTCCATCGGCAGCGCGCGCCACACGTCTCCCACCGTCAGCAGGTGGTCGAGCCCGGTGTGGGCCACCAGCACGACGTCGGCGTCCGGCGCGGCGTCGAGCGCGGCCAGGAAACCGCCCGGCCGCGGCGCCAGCACGTGGGTCATCGCCGCCGCCCGGCGCGCCATCCGGTGCATCCCGAGCCGTTCGAGGCGCGCGATCGCCCGGTCGCGGCGCTCCGGGGTGAAGTTGCCCCCCTCGGGGAAGATCACGAACGCGTCGTTCTCGTCCAGGCCCTCGGCCAGCGAGGCGATCTGCGCCTCGAGGTCCTCCCCCGCCCGCGGGTCCGGCGAGATGAACCGCGCGGGCACCCGCCGCAGCACCACGTCGATCGCCGGGTCCCAGGCCAGGGTGTCCTTGAGGACCACCCGCGGCTCGCGGGAGTACCAGTGCATCAGCGCGTGCAGCAGCGTGAAGGAGTCCCCCGGCCCGGCGTGACGGCAGCAGACCAGGATCGGTACGCCGGGGTGCGCGTCCGGTGTCGGGCCGTCGGTCACGATCCGCAGCCGCAGCACCCGGCGCGCCTCGGTGAAGAAGACCCACAGCACGCCCTGGACCAGGTCGTAGTGCACCCCCTCCCAGTACGGCGTGCGCAGCCGCGCCCCGAAGCCCGAGGCGATCCAGAAGCCCAGCAGCACCAGCAGGAGCAGGCTCTCCATGGTCAGGTAGACCAGCGCGAGCCAGGCCACGCGCAGCGCGCGCCAGTGGCCCGGCAGCAGCGGCGAGAGCGCGATCGTCACGAGCAGCCACGCCGGCGCCGCCACCCAGAGCAGCCCGGTCAGGGCGAGCACCAGCGGCGCGAGCACCCAGCGCCGCAGCACCCAGGTGCCGAGCGTGCGGGCGCTCACTCGAGGCCGTCGAGATAGGCGGCCGCGGCCCGGTGGTTCGCCTCGATGCGCTGCTGCACGGTGGAGAAGTCGAAGGCCGAGCGCAGCCGGTCGTCGCGCTCGGAGGTGCCCGCGACCGGCAGCACGTGGGCGACCACGCCGTCGGGCAGCTCCTCGAGCTCGCGGTGGAAGCGGTGGCGCCGGGCGATCTCGAAGGAGACCCGGGCGACCTCCCAGGGCCGGCGCGGCACCGGCAGCGGCCGGTCGCTGCGGCCCACCTGGAGCACGAAGATCCGGGTCGCCCCGAGCCGGGCCGCGCGCCCGAGCGGGATCGAGTTCACGATGCCGCCGTCGAGGTAGTGCTCCTTCCCCACCCGCGCCGGCGGCAGCAGGCCGGGCACGGCGGCGCTCGCCATCACCGCCTCGACCACGGGCCCGCTGTCGAACCAGTGCTCCGCGGCGCGCTCGATGCTCGACGCGCACACCTGGAAGGGCACCGCGAGCTCCTCGAACGTGGTGGCGCCGAGCTCCTCGCGCAGCCGCCGCTCGAGCGGTTCGGAGGAGTAGACGTGGGTGCCGGTGGTGACGGCACGGCGTACCGCCTCCAGCGGGCGCCCGCCGTACACCTCACGGCCGGGGTCGTTGGCGGTGCGCCACAGCTCGGTGAGCCGCTCGACCACCGTGAGGCTCGGGTCCTGGGCGACCAGCGCGCCGTTGACGGCGCCGATGCTGGTGCCCAGCACCAGGTCGGGGCGCAGGTCGCGCTCCAGCAGCGCCCGCAGCATCCCGACCTCGACGGCGCCGAGCACGCCACCACCGCCCAGCACGTAGGCGGTGGTCATGGCGCGGCCCCGTCAGGTGCGGATCAGCCGCGCGGGGCGGACGTGGAGGGACCGGCGGCGGAACCGGAGGCGGCGGCCTGGGCCTCGGCGAGGTCCGCGGCCTCGTCGGCGCGGACCCGCTTCACGGCGCGGTGCTCGGCCCAGAAGCTCAGCACCGGCACGGTGCCGGACAGCAGGGTCACGATGGTGAACCCGACCTCCCAGCCCTCCTTGCGCGAGAGGTTGAACGCCGCGATCAGGAAGCCCATGTAGAGCCAGCCATGCAGCACGCCGAGGGTGCCGGTGATCCACTCCCCGGCCTCCTGGGCCGACCCGCCGGGGGTGACCCAGCTCGGGGTGCTGTCGAAGATCCCCCACATGCCGGTGCCGTCGAAGTTGGCCAGCGGTACGCCGACCAGGCACAGCACGATGAGCAGGACGCCGACGATGAGGGCCATCACGCGGTAGGCCACGAGAGAGCGGTTCACGAGTCCGACCGTACTCCCGTGGCGGCGGTCTCAACCGGCACGGCCCCGGCCTGCGCGGCCTCCCGGCGGGCGCGCACCCGGGCCACCGCGCGGTGCTCGGCCCAGAAGCTCAGCACCGGCACGGTGCCGGAGAGCAGCGTGACGACGGTGAACCCGAGCGGCCAGCGCTCGCGCCTGGCCAGCGAGATCGCGGTGAGCAGGAAGCCCATGTAGAGCCAGCCGTGCAGCACGCCGAGGTTGGTGGTGATCTCGTCGCCGAACTGCTGCACCGACGAGCCGGGCGTGACCAGGCCGGGGGTGCTGCCGAAGATCCCCCACATGCCGGTGCCGTCGAAGTTGGCCAGCGGTACGCCGACCAGGCACAGCACCACCAGCAGCACACCCACGACGCTCGCCATCACCCGGTAGAGCAGGAAGCCCAGGTCGGTGCGGGAGTGCCCGGGCGTCACGGGCGCCATCGGCTCCGCGGCGACGCCGGTGGCCGTCGTGGCTGCGCCCGAGGCGAGCGCGCCGTCGGGGGCACTGGGCGCCTCGGGGTCGGGACCGGCACCGGAGAGGCCCAGCGCCTCGGCCCGCTCCTCGGCGATCTCGTCGCGCGCCCAGCGCACCCAGATGAAGACGACGAACGCGGCGAAGAGCCACCACTCCACGGCGTACAGGAAGTTGCGCAGGCCGGTGAAGGCCTCCGACTTCGGCAGCTGGTCGAGCTCGGCCGGCACCAGGCCGGCGCTGCCGTCGTTGGTGGCCCGGCCGCCGGTTGGCCAGGTCCCCGGCGCGACGTCCTCGGGCGTGGCGACGATCGCGTAGCCGCCGTACAGGTCCTGGTCGACGTGCTGCACCAGGTCGGCGAGCCGCACCTGGGGCAGGATGTCGTCGCTGCGGTCGGTGTCGACCTCGTTGGTGCCCTCGCCGGGCTGGAGCCAGCCGACCAGCTCCGCGGTGCCCGACGGCGGCGCGGGCGCGTCGTCGACGTCGGCGGTCCAGCCGCGCACGATCGGCAGCGCCGGCGCGTCGGCTCCACCCCCGATCGCCAGCGGGGTGACGACCCAGTAGCCGGCCTCGCCCTCGGACTCGCGCCCGGAGATGTAGACGGTGCCGTCCGGCACCCAGGTGCCGTCCAGCACCACCGGCTGGCCGATCTTGTCGCCGGGGAACGGGTCGTCGGGACCGAACACGTCCTCGAGCGGCACCGGGTCGAGCCGGGTCAGGTCGGCCGCCTCGGCCTCCCGGGTCGCCTGCCAGGACTGGAACTGCCAGACCCCGAGCCACACGGTCACGACCAGGGCGAGGAGGGCGAAGAGGTGCGCGCCCCAGGCACGCGGCGCGAGCAGTCTGGACACGACCTTCATGGTACGGAGCCCACCCCGTTCACTCACCCTCCCGGGCGGCGATCGAGACCGACGCCACGCCGGAGAGCCGGGCCCGAAATGACGAACGGCCCGGGCGGAGCCGCTCTCACCGATGAGCTCTCAGGCCGTGATCTCGGGGTGGAAGTAGTCGAAGAGCGCCGACTCGATCGGCTCTTCGAACCGCAGCAGCATCCGAACCACGTCGAGTGGTTGACCCTTGCTGCCGGGCATCTTGGCTTGCTCCGCATCTGATGGGGTGGCCTGGCCGAGATAGTAGAAGTCCGATCCTTCGGCGTCGTCCTTCTTCACAAAGACGTGCAGGTCGAATTTGCCGGCGATGATCGCGGCCTCGACCGGGCTGTCCAACCGGCGCCTCGACTTCGTGTACCAGAGCATGGTGTGGCGGTCGAGGAGGGTGTCCTCGTACGCGGTGCTCGCGGTGACGTCATCGGCCTTGTGCAGGGTCACGAAGATTGGGCAGGTCATCGACTCGCGGTCGGCCTTGTAGCCGTAGAGGGTAGAAGTCCACTTGCGCGGCATCGTCAGCAGCCGAGTGGTCTCCTTCCGCGAATACTGCCGGCCCGGGGTGAAGGGCCGACCGGGAAGGTACCGACTGACAACGAGCTCCCGTGCCGTGTCGAGCAGATCGTCGACTGCTCCGGCGAACGCGCCTCCGGCTCGGTACGCCGTGCGAACGTCGGCGCGTAGCTCGGCCCGATCGCCGAGCAGCGTAGCCAGGCCGGAGCCGTATCTCTTGACGTCGACCTCGGCGTGCTGCGCCAGTGTCAGCGTGTCCATTGCGCTGCGGACCTGACGCGTCGTGCTCTCGATGCCGCAACGAGCGAAGTCCGCCTCGATCTCGGACGTGTTCACCGACCCCCGCTGCAAGAGGATCCTGACGAGCGCCTGCTCGTGGAGGCGACGCGCTGTGAGGACCTCATGAGACAGCAGTTCGAGGGCTTTCCGCTCGGTCTCGCTCAGCCCGGCGTCGTAGGACTTGTACAGGCGCTCAAGCAATGCCGGATAGTGCCTGTCCTTGGTCGCGAGTAGCACCGGGTCGGCAGACTCGAAGCGCATGAAGTCGCTCAGTGCGGGCATCCGGCCGAGTCGGTTGCGCAGCACGTCGATCGACTTCTTGATGTTCTGCATCGAGTCGAGTCGGGTCTCAGTGATCGAGCGCAGCACTCGTTCTTGCGCGACGCGGTCGAAGCGAACACTCGACAACCCCGGAAGAACTCCGGATTCCTCGGCCGCGATCAAGCTGCGGCGTAGCGACTCCTTGTTGAGCGACTCGTCGCCGAAGAGCGCGATCGGGATGAGGAAGTTGTTGGCGTAGTTGCCGATGAAGTCGATGACGACCAGATGGCTCTTGTCGGTCGCCTTGCGCAGGCCGCGACCCAACTGCTGTACGAAGACGATCGCCGACTGGGTCTGACGCAGCATCACGATCTGATTGACACACGGGATGTCGACGCCCTCGTTGAAGACGTCGACGGTGAGGATGTAGTCGAGCTCGCCCCGCTCGAGTTGCACTACCCGCCGTTCTCGTTCGGTGATCGAGTCCTCCCCGGTCAGCGCGACGGCGCGCAGCGGTCTGCCCCGCAGGGTTCGCTCGTTGAGCGCAGCGGCGAGCGCACGGGCCTCGTCCTTGCGGCTACAGAAGATCAGCCCCCGCGGTGCGATTCCGGCGTGGCCGTAGATTTCGAGGGCATGGACCAGGTGATCTACCCGCTCGGGTGAGGTCAGCACCCGCAAGTCGGCGTCCTCGGTGGTGGTGCCTCCGTCGTCGTAGGTCAGATCGGCGACCCCGTAGTAGTGGAACGGGGTGAGCATCTCCTCTTCCAGCGCATGGTTGAGGCGAATCTCGTAAGGCACGTTGAAATCGAAGAGTTCAAAGACGTTGAACCCGTCGGTGCGCTCCGGCGTCGCCGTCATGCCCAGCATGAACTCGGGACGGAAGTGCTCAATCACTCGCCGGTGCGTGGCCGAGGCGGCTCGATGCGCCTCGTCGATGATCACGTAGTCGAACGCATCTGACTTGAAGCTGTGCAGGACGTCGGGCTGCGACAGGGTCTGGACCGTGGCGAAGACGTAGCGACGATCACCCTGCTTTACCGAGCCGGTCAGCTTGCCGTACTCCCGATCACTGCCACCAAGGACCTTCTTGTACTCGGTGATCGTCTTGTCGAGAATCTGCTCACGATGCACCACGAAGAGCAATCGCACCGGATCGACGGCGCGCACGTCGAGGGCTGAGAGGATGGTCTTGCCGGTGCCGGTTGCGGAGATGACTATCGCCTTGTCGTGCCCCGCCGCACGCACGCCGGCGATTGCCGCCAACGCGGTCTCCTGCATCGCGTTGGGGACGATCTGCATCGGTTCGACCGGGATCTCCGGGACTCCAGGAACGACGTCCCGCCTCGGGCGTGGTGCTGGCGGCATGTAGCTCTCGGCGTACCTGCTGATCCACTCGGCCGTGATCGGCTCCGACTCTTCGATCTGTCGATCGACCAGGTCCGTGAGCTGATGACCAAGGTCGCTCGCCGACGCGGCCGAGACCTTCAGGTTCCACTCATGGTTCTTCACCAGGGCGTTCTCAGTGAGGTTGGAGCTGCCCATCATCGCGGTCACCGAATCCGCACGCCCGAACACGTAGCCCTTGGGGTGGAACGCCAGGGCAGGATGGATGCGGACGTCGACGTCGAGCTGGCGGAGGTTGAGGAGCTCTTCGAAGGCGGCGGGTGAGTTGAACGCCAGATAGTCGGAGGTGACGATCGCTCCGCGCGTCCCCTTCTCCTGACAGTCGACCAGTTCCTGTTTGAGCAACGCGATCGCCCGCGGTGTCACGAAGGCGACTGAGAAGAGAAAAGACTCGCAGTTGCCCAGCTCCTCGCGCACCGTCCGGAGCACGGAGGTCCCGTCGGTGTTGAGGACGACCCGCGGGTTGTGACGTCGGGGTGCGACGACCGTGGGATTGAGATAACCGAACTCGATGTCGAGATCGAAGCCCTCCGGCCAGACGAAGTCGTCGTTCATGCAGCGCGAATGATCTCGACGGCCGGCACATCAGCCGGCGCCCACTCGAGGCCGTCGAGTTCGGCCGGCGCCAACCACCGCACCGCGGCGTGCTCGGTCAAGGTCGGTGTCCCACTGACGAGCTCGCACCAAAAGGTGGTCAGGGTGACGGTGCCGAAGTCATAGAGGTGCGTCGTCGTGGTGACCTCCTGCCCGACGACAACGTCGCAGCACAGCTCCTCGTCGATCTCCCGGGCGAGGGCATCGCGCGGCGACTCACCGGGCTCGATCTTGCCGCCGGGGAACTCCCACATACCACCGAGAGAGCCGAGCGGTCCACGCTGTGCGCACAGGATTAGTCCGTCACGCACGATGACGGCCCCCACGACGTTGATCTGCTTCGACACGATCACAAGCTTGTCGTACGTCGACCGTTCCCATCGACAATGTCGCGGATTCCGTCTCACCGATATTCCAGTTGGCCCGTGCGCGGGGCGAAGATGCGAGGCGCGATGAGCTCAAGCGGGCTCGAGGAAGAGCCTGATCGGGGCGGGGCGCAGCCCAAGCGTTGCGTATTCCTCTGTCCACTGCCCTAGAGCCGACGCCACGTCGGACGAGCCGGCCCCGAAATGAAGACAGGACCCGCAGTGGAGCCTGCAGGTCCTGTCAGTGGAGCCTGGGGGACTCGAACCCCCAACCCCCTGCTTGCAAAGCAGGTGCGCTACCAATTGCGCCAAGGCCCCCGGTGCGGGTGCGGTGCGGGCGTCAGGCACGCTCGGCGGGCCGGTTGCCGGTGACCGAGTCGGTCGCCTCGGCCCACAGTGCCTGCTCGGCGCGACCGGCGTCGATCCGGCGCTTCGCGGTGACGGCCCCGAGGGCGGCGAGCGCCACCAGGATGATCTTCTTCATCATGCCTCCCGGCGCTTCGCGGACGTGGGCTGAGCTGGTGGTGCTGGGAACTTCGGTGGGCCTAACAGGACTTGAACCTGTGACCTCTTCCTTATCAGGGAAGCGCTCTAACCGTCTGAGCTATAGGCCCGCAACCGGACGAACCGGCCGCGGTCGCACGGGGCAACCGAGCGGTGACATTACCCCACCCGCGCGGACCCGGACAAAACGGGGCCCGTGCGGGAGGGGCGATGTGGTGCAGGCCTCAGTTGTCCTCGGCCAGGGTGACCTCGACGCCGCCGAGCAGCGCCGCAGCCATGTTGTACAAGAACGCGCCCAGGGTCGCGATCGCGGTGAGCAGCACCACGTCGACGACCGCGACGATGGTGGTGAAGCCGAGCACGCGGGCGGTCCCGAGGTAGTTCTCGATGTTGAACTCCTCGGCCTGGTCACCACCGACGATGTCGCGCACCGAGGAGTTGATGGACTCCCAGACGCCGGCCGCACCGAGCACGGACCACACCATCAGCACCGAGACGATCGTGACCACGGCGAAGGCGATCGAGAGCAGGAACGCCGTCTTCATCACCGACCAGGGGTCGACCCGGGTCAGGCGCAGCCGGGCGCGCCGGGGCGGACGCCCCGAGCCCGAGCCGGTCGGAGCGGGAGCGGCGGCACCGGTGTTGGCACGGTGCTCGTCGGCGGCGCCGGCGAGCTTCGCCTGGATCCGCTCGCCGAAGCCGGGACGCACCGCCGTCTTCTCGGTGTCGTTCTCGGCAGGCTTGCCGGCGCCCTTCTTGCCGCCCTTGGTGCCCTGCTTCTGGGCCTTCTGGGCCTTCTGGGCGTCGGCGTCGGTCCCCTGAGCGGGGAGGCGGGTCGAGGTGCTCTCGACGGATCGGTCGGGCATCAGGCCTCATCCCCAGGGTCAGCACCCTCGTCGGTGTCGGTCCCCACGATTGTTGCACTGTCCTCCGCATCGGGCGAAGCGCTGTCGGAGCCGTCCGTGGCGGTGGCGTCGACCTCCTCGGCCTCCTGCTCCGCCTTGGCCTCGACCGAGCGGGCCACGACCTTGACCGAGTCGCCGGACTTGGGCGACACGAACTTCACGCCCTGCGTGGAGCGGCCGGTCGGGCGGAAGTCGTCGTTGATCGGGCTGCGCACGACCTGGCCGCTCTCGGTCACCGAGAGCACCTCGTCGCCGTCCTCGACGATGAAGGCGCCGACCAGGTGGCCGCGCGCCTCGTTGGCCAGCGCCATCGCCTTGATGCCGAGGCCGCCGCGCGACTGCAGGCGGTAGTCGCTGATCCGGGTGCGCTTGGCGAAGCCGCCGTCGGTGATGGTGAAGACGTACTGCGCCTTCACCTCCTCCACCTGCTCGGTGGTGGCCTCGACGCCCGCGGAGTCCTCGTCGCGCTCGGAGAGGCCGGCGGCCTCCTCGGCCGCGACCTGGACGGCGCGGATCACCGACAGGGACAGCAGCGAGTCGCCGTCGCGGAACTTCATGCCGCTCACGCCGGAGGTCGCGCGGCCCATCGGGCGCAGCTGGGTGTCGTCGGCGCGGAACCGGATCGCCTGGCCCTTGCGGGAGACGAGCAGGATGTCGTCCTCGGAGTTCACCAGCTCGGCGCCGATCAGCTCGTCGTCCTCGTCGCGGAAGTTGATCGCGATGACGCCGGCCTGGCGCGGGCTGTTGTAGTCGCCCAGGCGGGTCTTCTTGACCAGGCCGTTGCGAGTCGCCAGCACGAGGTACGGCGCCTGCTCGTAGTCGCGGATCGCGAGCACCTGGGCGATGTGCTCGTCGGGCTGGAAGGACAGCAGCCCGGCGACGTGCCCGCCCTTGGCGTCACGCAGCGCCTCGGGGAGGTTGTAGGCCTTGGTGCGGTAGACCCGGCCGGCGGTGGTGAAGAACAGCAGCCAGTGGTGGTTGGTGGTCGCGATGAAGTGCTCGACCACGTCGTCGCCGCGCAGGGTCGCACCGCGCACGCCCTTGCCGCCGCGCTTCTGGGTGCGGTACTGGTCCGCGCGGGTGCGCTTGGCGTAGCCGCCGCGGGTGATCGTCACGACGAGGTCCTCGTCGGGGATCAGGTCCTCCATCGACATGTCGCCGGAGGCCGCGATGATCTGGGTACGCCGGTCGTCGCCGTACTTCTCCACGATCTCGGCGAGCTCGTCGGCGACGATCTGGCGCTGGCGGGTGACGTTGGCGAGGATGTCGCGGTAGTCGGCGATCTCCACCTCGATCGCGGCGAGCTGGTCGATGATCTTCTGGCGCTCCAGCGCGGCGAGGCGGCGCAGCTGCATGTCGAGGATCGCGTTGGCCTGGAGCTCGTCGATCTCCAGCAGCGCGATCAGGCCCTGGCGGGCGTCGTCGACCTCGGGGGAGCGGCGGATGAGCGCGATGACCTCGTCGAGCATGTCGAGGGCCTTGACCAGGCCGCGCAGGATGTGGGCGCGGGCCTCGGCCTCGCGGAGCAGGAACTCCGTGCGCCGGCGGATGACCTCGACCTGGTGGGTGACCCAGTTGCTGATGAACTGGTCGATCGAGAGGGTGCGCGGCACGCCGTCGACCAGCGCCAGCATGTTGGCGCTGAAGTTGGTCTGGAGCTCGGTGTGCTTGAGCAGGTTGTTGAGCACCACGCGGGCCACGGCGTCGCGCTTGAGCACGACCACGAGGCGCTGGCCGGTGCGGTCGGAGGTGTCGTCGCGGACGTCGGCGATGCCCTGGACCCGGCCGGAGTCGGCGAGCTCGGCGATCTTCAGCGCCAGGTTGTCCGGGTTGACCATGTAGGGCAGCTCGGTGACCACCAGGCAGGTGCGGCCCTTGCTGTCCTCGTCGACCTCGATCACCGCGCGCTGGGTGACCGACCCGCGACCGGTGCGGTAGGCCTGCTCGATGCCCTGGGTGCCGACGATCAGCGCGCCGTTGGGGAAGTCGGGGCCCTTGATCCGCTCGATCAGGGCGTCCTGGAGCTCCTCGCGGGTCGCGTCGGGGTGCTCGAGGGCCCAGCGGGCACCCTCGGCGACCTCGCGCAGGTTGTGCGGCGGGATGTTGGTGGCCATGCCGACCGCGATGCCGGCCGAGCCATTGACCAGCAGGTTCGGGATCCGCGACGGCAGGACCGTGGGCTCCTGGGAGCGGCCGTCGTAGTTCGGCTGGAAGTCGACGGTCTCCTTCTCGATGTCGCGGACCATCTCCAGGGCCAGCGGGGCCATCCGGCACTCGGTGTACCGCATCGCGGCCGCCGAGTCGTTGCCCGGCGAGCCGAAGTTGCCCTGGCCCTGGATCATCGGCGCGCGCATCACCCAGGGCTGCGCGAGGCGGACCAGGGTGTCGTAGATCGCGGTGTCGCCGTGCGGGTGGTACTGACCCATGACGTCACCGACGACGCGGCTGCACTTGGAGAAGCCGCGGTCGGGGCGGTAGCCCCCGTCGTACATCGCGTAGAGCACCCGCCGGTGCACCGGCTTCAGACCGTCGCGTACGTCGGGCAGCGCGCGACCGACGATGACCGCCATCGCGTAGTCGATGTAGGCGCGCTGCATCGAGGTCTTCAGCTCGACGGGCTCGATCCGGCCGCCGGGCGGCGGGATGGGGGGAGTGCCGCCGGAGGTGGGTGTCTCAGTCACGATGGGTCTCTCTGGTCGTGTCTACGGGAATCTAGTTCTGGCGCTAGAGAGCTAGATATCGAGGAATCGGACGTCCTTGGCGTTGCGCTGGATGAAGGAGCGGCGCTGCTCGACGTCCTCGCCCATCAGGATCGAGAAGATCTCGTCGGCCTGGGCGGCGTCCTCGAGCGTGACCTGCAGCATCAGCCGCTGGTCGGGGTCCATCGTGGTCTCCCACAGCTCCTTGGCGTTCATCTCGCCCAGACCCTTGTAGCGCTGGACCGGGTTCTCCTTGGGCAGCTTCTTGCCCGCGGCCAGGCCCGCGGCCATCAGCGCGTCGCGCTCGGCGTCGGAGTAGACGAACTCGTGCTCGTGCGGCTTGTTCCAGCGCAGCCGGTACAGCGGCGGCTGGGCCATGTAGACGTGGCCGTGGTCGATCAGCGGCTTCATGAACCGGAACAGCAGCGTCAGCAGCAGGGTGTTGATGTGGTGGCCGTCGACGTCGGCGTCGGCCATCAGCACCACCTTGTGGTAGCGCAGCTTGTCGATGTCGAAGTCCTCCTGGATGCCGGTGCCCATCGCGGAGACGATGGACTGCACCTCCTGGTTGCCCAGGATCCGGTCCAGGCGGGCCTTCTCGACGTTGAGGATCTTTCCGCGGATCGGCAGGATCGCCTGGATCCGCGGGTCGCGGCCCTGACGCGCCGAACCGCCTGCGGAGTCACCCTCGACGATGAAGACCTCGCACTCGGCGGGGTTGGTCGACTGGCAGTCCGAGAGCTTGCCGGGCAGGCCGCCGCCGCCGAGGATGCCCTTGCGGTTGCGGGCCAGGTCGCGCGCCTTGCGCGCGGCGATCCGGGCGGACGCCGCGGCCTGGGCCTTGCGGACGATGTCCTTGCCCTCGGCCGGGTTCTGCTCCAGCCAGGCACCGAACTGGTCGTTCATCAGGCGCTGGACGAAGCCCTTGGCCTCGGTGTTGCCAAGCTTGGTCTTGGTCTGGCCCTCGAACTGCGGCTCGCCGAGCTTGACCGAGATGATCGCGGTCAGGCCCTCGCGGATGTCGTCGCCCTTGACCCGGTCCTCGGCCTTCTTGATCAGGCCCCACTCCTCGCCCCAGTGGTTGACCAGCGAGGTGAGGGCCGCGCGGAAGCCCTCCTCGTGGGTGCCGCCCTCGTGGGTGTTGATCGTGTTGGCGAAGGTGTGCACCGACTCGGTGAAGCTGGTGTTCCACTGCATCGCGACTTCGAGGCTCATGTGGTTCTCGATCGAGGCCGGAGTCTCGGCCTCGAAGGAGATGACCGTCGGGTTGGCCTTCTCCTTGCGCTTGTTGAGGTGCTCGACGTAGTCGACCAGGCCGCGGTCGTAGCGGAAGACCTGCTCGAGGCCACCGGTGTGGGCACGGTGGATGGCCGCGCCGTCACCGGTCTCGGCGCCCTCCGCGGCGTCGGCGACCGCGTCGCCCTCGACCGCGTCGACGACCTCGTCGGCCGCGGCGCGCTCGTCGCGCACGACGATCTCGAGGCCCTTGTTGAGGAAGGCCATCTCGCGCACGCGGTTGGTGATGGTCTCCAAGGAGTACGTCGTGGTCTCGAAGATCTCCTCCGAGGCCCAGTAGGTCACCGTGGTGCCGGTGTCCTCGCCCTCCTCGAGCGGGCGGACCTGCTCCAGCGGGCCGTCGGGCTCGCCGATGGTGAAGGACTGGCGCCACAGGTGCCCGCGGTTCTTCACGTCCACGATGAGGTGGCTCGACAGGGCGTTGACGACCGAGACGCCGACGCCGTGCAGGCCGCCGGAGACCTTGTAGCCGCCGCCGCCGAACTTGCCGCCGGCGTGCAGCATGGTCAGCGCCATCGTGACGGCCGGCATCTCCTGGCCCGGCGCGGTGTCGGTGGGGATGCCGCGACCGTTGTCCTCGACGCTGATCGCGCCGTCCTCGCGCAGGGTCAGCACGATCCGGTCGCAGTGGCCCGCGAGTGCCTCGTCGACCGCGTTGTCCACGATCTCCCAGATCAGGTGGTGCAGGCCACGCTCACCGGTGGAGCCGATGTACATGCCGGGGCGCTTGCGCACCGCCTCGAGGCCCTCGAGCACCTGGATCGCCGAGGCGTCGTACTCGGTGTCCACGGCGGTGCTGCGCAGGCCGCTGACCTCGACGATCTCGTCCTCGGTGGTCTCGGCAGCGGGGGAGTTGTTGGTCTCGGGGGTCGGTCCGGACCCCTGCTCGACAGAGTTCTCCCCTGGCATGGCCACCTCTTCCTGGAAACGCGGGTGTGGCCCGGCGAACGCCGAGCCGACATGGAACGGGTCGCACAGCGGCGACCCAGCGCCCATCCTACCCGCCAGAGGACTCGGAAACACGGACCGGCCCGCGCCCGTGGGGTGGTCCGGACCCCTCGGATGCCCCTGGGCGGACCACAAACGGGCCGGGAAGGGCCGAACAGGGGGTCGGACAGGGAGAGGTACACCCACCCGGGCGCCCGGACGGCCGCGCGCCTTGCCGGTCATCCGGACCCCGCGCCGCCTCGCCCGGGGCTCGCGCGGCTCCCCGGATCAGCCGTAGGTGTCGCGCGGACCCCGCCCGTCGCGGGTCGATCGCCGGCCCTTCTTCCAGGTGGGCAGGTGCGGTCCGAGCACGTCGATCACGGTCACGGTGCCGTGGCCGAGCTCCTCGTTGAGCCGCCGGACCAGCGTCGGTGCCAGCAGCCGCAGCTGGGTCGCCCACGCAGTGGAGTCGGTGCGGACCACCAGCTTGGCGTCGGCGAAGGACTCCGGCGTGCAGTGCTGCGCGATCTCCGCGCCGACCAGCTGCTCCCAGCGGCCGAACACCCCCTGCATGCGCAGGTCGAGCTCCCAGCCGCGGTCGCCGATCAGCCGGCCGAGGGTGGTGTCGAGCAGCTGGGGGTCGCGGTCGTCGGGGTGCGAGCCGCTCACCCGGCCCGGCGCGCGGAACTTCGAGCGCGGGCGGCGCCGGGCGACCGGTGAGCTGGACGCGGTGGAGCGGGTCAGCGAGCGGGCCAGGTCCAGGCCGTCGTCGCGGCGCTCGGGCTCCGGTTCCGCCTCCGGCAGCAGCCCGCCGGTCCCCGGCGCGGGGACCTCGGGGCCGGCTCGCCCCTCGGGGTCAGGAGTCACGGGTCACCTCGCCGCCCGCCACGGCGTACCGCACCCCGGACAGCGCGGCCGGCACGTCCTCGGGCACGGCCGCGGTGACCAGCACCTGCTCGGCGCCGGCGACCAGGCCGGCGAGCTGCTCGCGCCGCTCGGTGTCGAGCTCGGCGAAGACGTCGTCGAGGATCAGGATCGGGTCGTCGCCCTCGGAGCGGAGCAGGTCGTAGGAGGCCAGCCGCAGCGCGAGGGCGAAGGACCAGGACTCCCCGTGCGAGGCGTAGCCCTTCACCGGCAGCCGGCTCTCGTCGGGACCGTGGCCGATGCTGAGCAGCAGCTCGTCACGGTGCGGGCCCACCAGCGAGACCCCGCGGTCGAGCTCGTCGCCGCGGCGCCGCTCGACCTCGGCGAGCAGCGCCTGCTCCAGGTCGGCGGGCTCGCGGGCCCCGCCCAGGTCGAAGCTGGGCCGGTAGGCGATGTCGGCGTCGTCGCGGCGCGCGCCGCGGGCGACGGTCTCGTAGGCCTTGCCGACGTACGGCGCGAGGTCCTCGACCACCCGCAGCCGGTGCGCCAGGAGCTCGGCACCGATGTGGGCCAGGTGGCTGTCCCACACCGAGAGCGTCGAGAGCGCGGCCTCCTGCGAGGAGCTGCCGCGCCGGGCGGCGCCGGCGGTCTTGAGCAGCGAGTTGCGCTGGCGCAGCACCCGGTCGTAGTCGGCGCGGACGCCGGCCAGGCGCGGGGTGCGCAGCACCAGCAGGTCGTCGAGGAAGCGGCGCCGGTCCGAGGGGTCGCCCTTGACGAGCACCAGGTCCTCGGGGGAGAAGACCACCGTGCGCACCAGCCCCACCAGGTCGCGGGAGCGGGGGAGTGCGGAGCGGTTCACCTTCGCCCGGTTGGCCTTGCCCGGGATCAGCTCGACCTCGAGCACCGCCGTGCGCCCGTCGCGCACGACCGCGGCGCGCACGACGGCGCGCTCCGCACCGGCCCGCACCAGGGGCGCGTCGGAGGCGACCCGGTGCGAGCTGAGGCGCGACAGGTAGTCGATCGCCTCGACGAGGTTGGTCTTGCCCTGCCCGTTGCGCCCGACGAACGCGGTGACGCCGGGCTCGAGCGGGACCTCGGCGGTCGCGTAGGACCGGAAGTCGTGCAGGGTGAGGTGCGAGACGTACAACGCCGCCTAGCTCTCCACGGGACTGGCGGAGTCGTCGCCCGCGGCCGCGTCGCCGCCGGGCGGCGGGGCGGTGTGCATGGCGTGGCCGCCGAACTGGTTGCGCATCGCCGCGACCGCCTTCATGGCCGGCGAGTCGTCCTGGCGGGAGACGAAGCGGGCGTAGAGCGCCGCGGTGATCGCGGGGGTCGCGACCGCGTGCTCGATGCCGGCCTCGACGGTCCACCGGCCCTCGCCGGAGTCCTCGGCGTACCCGCGGATGCCCTCCAGGTTGGGCTGCTCGTCGAGGGCGGCGACCAGCAGGTCGAGCAGCCACGAGCGGATCACGGTGCCCTCGCGCCAGGAGCGGAAGACCTCGGTGACGTTGTCGACCATGTCGACCTTCTCGAGCAGCTCCCAGCCCTCGGCGTAGGACTGCATGATCGCGTACTCGATGCCGTTGTGGACCATCTTGGAGAAGTGCCCGGCGCCCACCTTGCCGGCGTGCACGGCACCGAAGTCGCCCTCGGGCTTGAGGGTGTCCAGGGCGGGCTGCACCTTCGCGACGTCGTCCTCGCTGCCGCCGTACATCAGCGCGTAGCCGTTCTCCAGGCCCCAGACGCCGCCCGAGACACCGCAGTCGACGTAGCCGATGCCCTTCTCGGCGAGCTGGGCGGCGTGCTCGAGGTCGTCGGTCCAGCGCGAGTTGCCGCCGTCGACCACGACGTCGCCCTCGTCGAGGAGCTCACCGAGCTCCTCGATCGTCTTCCTGGTCGCTTCGCCGGAGGGCACCATCACCCACACGACGCGGGGCGCCGAGAGCTTCTCGACCATCTCGGCCAGCGAGTCGACGTCGCGGACCTCCGGCTGGTGGGAGTAGCCGACCACGGTGTGGCCGCCGCGGCGCAACCGCTCGCGCATGTTGCCGCCCATCTTGCCCAGGCCGACGAGTCCAATCTCCATCACGCGTCTCCTCGAGAGTCAGGTGCTTGCGGGGTCCTTCGTCGGACCCACGCTAGACCGTGGCGCGTGAGACGACCCCGGGGCAGGGGCTCAGGACAGCAGCCGGCGGGGCATCAGCAGGTAGCGGAAGGCCGGCGTCGTGCCGTCCTCGCGCGAGCCGCTGATCACGACCGGCTTGGAGGACTGGGTGAAGGCGAGCTCCACGTGGTCCTCGTCGATGGCGGTGAGCCCGTCGAGCAGGAACTGCGGGTTGAAGCCGGTCACGATGTCCTCGCCGTCGATCTCGGCCTCGATCGACTCCGAGGCCTGCGCCTCGTCGCCGGAGCCCGCGTCGAGCGTGACCACGCCGTCGCTGAACTTCAGCTGGACCGCGGTGTTGCGCTCGGCGACCAGCGCGACGCGCTTGACCGACTCGACCAGGTCGGACTTCTTGACCTTGGCCACCGTCTGGTGCTCGCTGGGGAACAGGCTGCGGACCTTGGGGAACTCGCCGTCCAGCAGGCGGGTCGTCGTACGACGTACGCCACCGGCCGAGGCGCCCTCGAAGCCGATGATGCCCTCGCCGGCACCGCCGGCGGCCAGCGCGATGGTCACCTCGCTGCCCGCGGTGAGGGACTTGGCGGTCTCGCCGAGCACCTTCGCCGGGACCAGCGCGGCGAGCGACTCGTCGGGGGTGCGGGGGTCCCAGCCCAGCTCGCGGTGCGAGAGCCGGAAACGGTCGGTCGCCAGCAGCGAGATCGTCGAGCCCTCGATCTCGATCCGCACGCCGGTGAGCACCGGGAGCATGTCGTCGCGGCCGGCCGCGGTCACGGCCTGGGCGACCGCGTGGGCGAACACGTCGCTCTGCACGGTGCCGGTCGCGGTCGGCATGTCGGGCAGCGAGGGGTACTCGTCGACCGGCAGCGTCTGGAGGCTGAAGCGCGCAGAACCGCAGGTCAGCGAGACGCGGGCGCCGTCGATCACCATGTCGACCGGCTTGGCCGGGAGGCTGCGGCAGATGTCGGACAGCAGCCGGCCGCTGACGAGGGCGCGACCGTTCTCGGTCACGTCGGCGCGCAGCGTGGCCCGGGCGGAGGTCTCGTAGTCGAACGTCGACAGGACCAGACCCTCGTCGTTGGCCTCGATGAGGAGGCCGGCGAGGACGGGCGCGCTGGGACGCACCGGAAGGCTGCGAGCAGCCCAGGCGACGGCATCGGCGAGCACGTCGCGTTCGACGCGGAACTTCACGTTGGTGGTCCTTCGAGGAGGAGGGCTGCTGGGGAACCGCATCCTGCCACGCCGCCGACGGCACCGGCAGCGGAGGTGGGGCAGAACTTGTTCTTCACGCGGGTCCGAAGGGAGGTGGTCGAGACCTCTCGGAAGGAGGTTGTCCCCAGGTTGGAGCCCGAGTGGAAGTTCACTGGCAATCGATCCATGTACAGGTAGGTCGGAGTAATAGCGTGGGTGGAAACTGTGGATGAACTACATCTGCGCAGGTCAGCGCGCTCAATCAAATCCCACAGGGGGTGTGGAGGAACGACGGCCAGCTCGCGTGCCGCTGTGCAGTCGAATCACAAGTTCGACGTGGCACCCCTGTTCCTCCACAGCCTCTCCCGGACATGACGACGGCGAACCACAGGAAGTCCACACCCTGCGAGGGGCGGGATTTCGTGTGGTTCGCCGTCGTTGGTGGTGGCCGATCGATCCGGCCGAGGACCCGGATCAGGCGATCGCGAGCTCCACGTCGATGTTGCCGCGGGTCGCGTTCGAGTACGGGCAGACCTGGTGGGCCTGCTCGACGAGCTCGCGGGCGCGCTCCTCGTCGACGGCCGGCAGCGCCACCTCGAGACGGACGGCGAGCTGGAAACCGCCGTCGTCGCGGGTGCCGATGCTGACGTCCGCGGCAACCTCGGAGTCGGTCACGTCGGCGCCGGCCTTGCCGGCCACGGCGCGCAGCGCGGAGTGGAAGCACGCGGCGTACCCGGCGGCGAAGAGCTGCTCGGGGTTGGTGCCGCCGCCGGGGCCGCCCATCTCGGGGGGCATCCGGACGTCGTGGTCGAGCATCTGGTCGAGGGACTGGACGTGGCCGTTGCGGCCGTCACCGGTGGCGACGGCGGAGGCGGTGTAGAGAGGCTTCATGCGTGCAAACGTATTGCGCGCAATTGAATCGGACAAGGGGTCTAGGATTTCCCTCGTGCCCGACCCCGCCTTCCCGCAGCTCGACCTCGACGCCCAGCTCTGCTTCCCGCTGTACGCCGCCACCCGCGCCCTCACCCGTCGCTACGGCGCGCTGCTGGCCGAGGTCGGCCTGACCTACCCGCAGTACCTGTGCCTGCTGGCGCTGTGGGAGGCCGGCGACGACGCGGAGGCGCTGACCGTCTCCGGGCTGGGACGGCGCCTCCACCTGGACTCGGGCACGCTGACGCCGGTGCTCAAGCGGCTCGAGGCCGCGGGCCACCTGACCCGCCGCCGCGACCCCGCCGACGAGCGGCGGGTGCTCGTCGAGGCGACCGAGCAGGGCTGGGCGCTGCGCGAACGGCTCGCCGAGGTCCCGGCGCGCCTGGTCGAGGGGATCACCTTCGAGCCGGCCGAGGCCGAGCAGCTGCGCGACCTGCTGGGTCGCCTGCTGCGAGACCTCGACGCGGCACCGGCCCCACGGGCCGGGACGCCCCAGGTCTGAAGCCCGAGGGTGGTGCTCAGGACTGGCGGGCCTGCATCTTCACACGGTTGGTCAGCTCGCTGACCTGGTTGAACACCGCGCGTCGCTCGGCGAGGAGCTGGTTGATCTTGCGGTCGGCGTACATGACCGTGGTGTGGTCGCGGTTGCCGAACTGCGCGCCGATCTTGGGCAGCGACAGGTCGGTGAGCTCGCGGCACAGGTACATCGCGATCTGACGCGCCATCACCAGGTGGCGCCCGCGGCTGGGGCCGGTGATCTCCTCGATGGAGAGCCCGAAGTACGCCGCGGTCTGGGCGATGATCAGCGCGGCGGTGATCTCGGGCTCGCCGCCCTCGGGGATCAGGTCCTTGAGCACGATCTCGGCCAGGGTCATGTCGACCTCCTGGCGGTTGAGGTTCGCGAACGCCGTGACCCGGATCAGCGCGCCCTCGAGCTCGCGGATGTTGGTCTGGATCTTGGAGGCGATGAACTCCAGCACGTCCGGCGGCGCGGTGAGCCGGTCCATCGCGGCCTTCTTGCGCAGGATCGCGATGCGGGTCTCAAGGTCCGGGGGCTGGACGTCGGTGATCAGGCCCCACTCGAAGCGGTTGCGCAGCCGGTCCTCGAGCGCCTCGAGGCGCTTGGGCGGCCGGTCGCTGGTCAGCACGATCTGCTTGTTGGCGTTGTGCAGCGTGTTGAAGGTGTGGAAGAACTCCTCCTGGGTCTGGGTCTTGCCCTCCAGGAACTGGATGTCGTCGATGAGGAGCACGTCGACATCGCGGTAGCGCCGCTTGAACCGGTCCTGCCGGTCGTCGCGGATCGCGTTGATGAACTCGTTGGTGAACTCCTCGCTCGACACGTAGCGCACCTTGGCGCCGGTGTAGAGCGAGCGCACGTAGTGGCCGATCGCGTGCAGGAGGTGGGTCTTGCCCAGCCCGGAGTCGCCGTAGACGAGCAGCGGGTTGTACGCCTTGCCCGGCGCCTCCGCGACGGCGACGGCTGCGGCGTGCGGGAACCGGTTCGAGGAACCGATGACGAACGTCTCGAAGGTGTACTTCGGGTTCAGCCGGGTCTCGAGCGCCGAGGGCTTCGGGCCGGTGGCCGGCGGTGGGAGCAGATGGGTGTCCGCGACCGGCGCGGGCGCCAGGTCCTCCACATTTGTCGACTTGTCGATCTGTCGATCAATGCCCTGGGTGGGCGCGTGGTCGCGGGCAGCGTCGGGCGCGGCGGCGGGCGGTGCGACCGCAACGGCCTCGCGCCTCTCCTCCTCGAGCGCCGGGTTCACCGTGACCGCGATCCGGATCTCCCGGTCGAATGCGACGGTGAGCGCGTCCTCGAGCTGGCCGCGCAGCCGGCCCTCGAGCTGGCCGCGGGTGAAGTCGTTGGCGACCGCGATGATCGCGGTGTTGCCGTGCAGCGTCACGGGCTCGCTCGCGCGCAGCCAGGCTCGCTGGTTGGGCTGGAGGTCCTCGACCACGCCGTGCCACGCAACGTGGAGCTCGGTGGCGTCCTGGTCCACGGGTTCCTGCCCTTCGATCGTGTCCTACGTCTCGCCCACCGCGTGCGGTCGGTGTCTCCACAAGTTTGTCCACAGGCTGTGGACCTTGTGCCGCCGCGGCGGGCCATCCGCACCCACTGCTGGTCCCGGAAGGCTGGTGTCGCGACATCGGTGCTGGTCAGAGGCGGTTTTCCGCTCTGGGTGAGTCCCACCGCGACCGGTGCGACCACCTCTCGGGACAGGGGTGGAGCCGGGCGACGGCTGACCGAACGTAACGCCCGGTTGTTCACTGCGGCAAGCCGTCATCCACAGGGTGCCGCACGTCTCGCCGGGGGCACCCGTAGAGTGGTCCCGCACGGCCGCTCACCGGTTTGACCCTGCTGTTCGCCAGCGCGTACCGTTGGCCGGTCTGCCGGAGTCGACCGGTGCCGCACGTCCACGGAGGCTTCCCCGTCACCGTGGGTGGGCGGTGCCTGCCGAACGTCGCTGGCCCGGGAAAGTTCCGGGCGCGTGGCGGCACTGCCGATCAGCCCGGCGGGGACACACCGCGAACCACCACCGAAAGAGAAGCTCGTGAGCAAGCGTACCTACCAGCCGAACAACCGTCGTCGCCACAAGGTGCACGGGTTCCGCCTGCGCATGCGTACCCGCGCTGGCCGCGCCATCCTGACCGCGCGACGCCGCAAGGGCCGCAAGAGCCTCGCCGTCTGACGGGGGCTCTCGACCGTCACACCGCTGCGTCCGTGCTCACCAGGTCTCATCGACTGACCGACGGGGATTACTTCCGCGCCGCGTCACGCCGAGGCCGCCGGGCCGGGACCCGCACCCTCGTGGTGCACCTCCTGCTCGAGGCGGACAGCAGCACCGATGCCGACCCCGGCGTGCCGCGGGTCGGCTTCGTCGTGAGCAAGGCGGTCGGGAACTCCGTCGTACGCAACCGCGTGAAGCGACGCCTTCGACACCAGGCCCGGGAACGACTTTCGTCGCTCCCGGGCTCTGCTGTGCTGGTGGTCCGTGCGCTTCCGGCGGCCGCGGAGGCCTCCTCCGCGGAGCTCGCGGTGGACCTCGAGCGGGCCCTGGACCGGGTCCTGGCATGAGGCTGGTCCTGATCGGCCTGCTCCGGGCCTACCGCGCGGTGATCAGCCCGCTGTACGGCCAGGTCTGCCGCTACCACCCGTCCTGCTCGGCGTACGCGCTCGAGGCCGTCACCCAGCACGGTGCGCTGCGTGGCAGCTGGCTCGCCGTACGACGTCTGGCACGCTGTCACCCGTGGGCGGCCGGCGGGTACGACCCCGTCCCGGACCGCCCCGGAGCCTCGTCTCCCTCACCCCAGCAAGGAGCCTGAATCCGTGGGATTCTTCAGCGCCATCGGCTCGTTCATCATGACGCCGCTGTACTACATCATCTCCGCGCCCCTGGTCGCCTGGCACTGGTTGTTCACCAAGCTCGGCCTGGACAGCGCCGGTGGTGCGGCCTGGGTGCTGTCGATCATCGGCCTGACCCTGGTGGTGCGCGCCGCGCTGATCCCGCTGTTCGTCAAGCAGATCAAGTCCAGCCGCAACATGCAGCTCATCCAGCCCAAGGTGAAGGAGCTGCAGAAGAAGTACGGCCACGACCGGGAGCGTCTCGCCCAGGAGACGATGAAGCTGTACAAGGACTCGGGCACCAACCCGTTCGCCTCGTGCCTGCCGATCCTGGTGCAGATGCCGATCTTCTTCGCGCTGTTCCGCATCCTCGACCAGGCCGCGAAGAAGGAGACGCCGCACGGCTTCCTGACCGCGGAGCTGGCCGGTGACTTCGCCAACTCGCGCCTGTTCGACGCCATCCCCCTGAAGGACAGCTTCTGGGCGGCCCGCACGTGGGGCGACAACGGCGACGTCACCGTCATGCTGGCGGCCCTCGTGCTCGTCCTGGCGATGACCGCCACGACCTTCACCACGCAGCGCCAGCTGATGGCCAAGAACATGCCCGCGGACGCCCTCTCCGGGCCCTACGCGCAGCAGCAGAAGATGCTGCTCTACGTCCTCCCGGTGGCGTTCGGCCTCGGTGGCGTGGCCTTCCCGATCGGCGTGCTGCTGTACTGGACCACCTCGAACCTGTGGACCATGGGCCAGCAGTTCTACGTGATCCGCAACAACCCGGCTCCCGGCACCCCGGCCGCCACGGCCAAGGAGGAGCGCGAGCGCGCCAAGGCGGCCCGCAAGGGCACCCTGGTGGTCGACACCGCGGCTCCGGTCGAGCCCGAGGTGGAGCGCCGCCCGGCGGTCCGCCCGCAGCCCCAGAAGCAGACGCGCGAGCAGCGCAAGAAGTCCGGCAAGAAGCCGGGTGGCTCGCCGAAGAGCGGCCCCCAGGGAGGCAAGAAGTGACCGAGGAGAGCACCGTGCCCGTGAACGGCGAGGAGACCGCGCCCGAGGGCGCCACCACCGACCGGCTCGCCGCGTTGGAGAACGAGGGCGACATCGCGGCCGACTACCTCGAGGAGCTGCTCGACATCGCCGATCTCGACGGCGACCTCGACATGGACGTCGAGGGTGACCGCGCCGCGGTGTCCATCGTCGGCGCCGACCTGAGCCAGCTCGTGGGCGCGAACGGCGAGGTCCTGGAGGCCCTGCAGGAGCTCACCCGCCTCGCGGTCTACCGCGAGACCGGCGAGCGTTCGCGGCTGATGCTGGACATCTCCGGCTTCCGTGCCGAGCGCCGCGCGCAGCTCGAGGAGCTGGCGGCGGCCAAGGTGGCCGAGGTCCGCGAGAGCGGTGCCCCGGTCTCGCTGGCGCCGATGTCGCCGTTCGAGCGCAAGGTCGTGCACGACGCGGTCGCGGAGGCCGGCCTGGTCTCGGAGTCCGAGGGCGTCGAGCCCCGTCGCCACGTGGTGATCCTGCCCAGCTGATGAGCGACGTTTCACGTGAAACGCCCTCCGCGCCCGATGTGGCGCGGAGGGTTTTCTCGTCCGAGCGGCTGCCCCTTGCGCAGCGCTACGCGGACCTGCTGGCCACCGAGGGCGTCGTACGCGGGCTGATCGGCCCGCGGGAGGCGCCGCGGCTGTGGGACCGCCACCTGCTCAACTGCGCCGTGCTCGGCGAGTGGATCCCCGAGGGCGCCACGGTGTGCGACATCGGCTCCGGTGCCGGGCTGCCCGGCCTCGTCCTCGCCATCGCACGTCCCGACCTCACGATCACCCTCGTCGAGCCGCTGCTGCGACGCACGACGTTCCTGCAGGAGGTGGTCGACGAGCTCGAACTCGGCCACGTGCGCGTGCACCGCGGCCGGGCCGACGCGCTGCACGGGGTGGAGACGTTCGACGTGGTGACGTCGCGCGCGGTCGCGCCGCTGGGTCGTCTGCTCGGTTGGTCGATGCCGCTGGTCGCCCCCACGGGTGCGCTCGTCGCGATGAAGGGATCCTCGGTGCACGAGGAGATCGCCGGCGCGGCCGCAGAGCTCGAGGCGTGGCACTGCGCCGAGCCCGAGGTGCGGGTCCTGGGTGAGGGCGTGCTGGCCGAGACCACGGTGGCCCTCCGAGTGGCCTGGGCCGATCCGGCGCAGGTATCTTGGCCGTCCGGGACCGCGGCCGGGGCATCGGCGACTCCTCGCCGGTCCCGCGCCAAGAAGTCCCGCCCGAGACGAAAGCAGGGTTCGTGAGCGACGACGATCGTCTGGGCTCCGGCACCAACAGCGCCGGTTCCCCGCCCGTGAACGATGCGGTATCCCCAAAGTTTTCCACAGGTGCGAAGAGCCCTTCCACGCCTGAGTCTCCACAGGATGAGGGGAATTATCCCCAGGTTGAGTCCTCGGACGTGACCACGGCGACCGCCTCGGTTTCACGTGAAACCAGCTCCGCTGAGAGTCCCGGGTCGGCGAGCACGGGAGCCGCGGTTTCACGTGAAACGAAGCCCGGTTTCACGGTCCGCACCGCCGGTGAGATGGCGCCGTACTCCAGCGATCTCGACATGAACACCACTCCCCTGGCGAAGGCCGCCGAGCACAGCGTGCTGGCCCGTCAGTCCCGCACCGCTGCACGCCACCTCGTCCCGCGCCCTGCGAGCACCCGGATCTTCGTGGTCGCCAACCAGAAGGGCGGCGTCGGCAAGACCACCTCCACCGTGAACGTCGCCGTCGCGATGGCCCAGCTCGGGCAGCGGGTGCTGGTCATCGACCTGGACCCCCAGGGCAACGCCTCCACCGCACTCAACATCGAGCACCGGCGCGGCGTGCCCTCGACGTACGACGCCCTGGTCGACGGCGTACCGCTCGCGGACGTCGCGACGCCATGCCCGGACGTGGAGAACCTGATGGTCGTGCCCGCCACGATCGACCTCGCAGGCGCCGAGATCGAGCTGGTCAGCGTCGTGGCGCGCGAGAACCGACTGCGCCGCGCCATCCACGGCCACCCGCTGGTCGGGGACGAGGCCAAGGCCGGCGAGGAGCGCTTCGACTACGTCTTCGTCGACTGCCCGCCGTCGCTGGGCCTGCTCACGCTGAACGCGCTCGTCGCCGGCGACGAGATGATGATCCCGATCCAGGCGGAGTACTACGCCCTGGAGGGCCTGGGACAGCTGCTGGAGACCGTGGAGATGGTGCGGGCGCACCTCAACCCGGATCTCTCGGTGTCGACGATCCTGATCACGATGTACGACGCACGCACGCGTCTCGCCGCTGGCGTCGCGGAGGAGGTCCGCGAGCACTTCGGGAGCCAGGTGCTGCGCACCGCGATCCCCCGTTCGGTGCGCGTCTCCGAGGCGCCGTCGTACGCCCAGACGGTGATGACCTACGATCCGGGGTCACCGGGTGCGCTGAGCTACTTCGAAGCGGCCCGGGAGATCGCCAGCAAGGCCGTCAGCAAGTCGCCCACCACTCCCGGAGGCACCGCGTGAGCACCACTCGTCCGCCGCAGCGTCGGGGACTGGGCCGCGGACTCGGCTCGCTGATCCCCACGGGGCCCGTCGCGACCCCCTCGAACGACGGTTCTGCCGCTCAGAACGGCCCCCAGAGTTCGTCAGGAGCCGATCTGAGCGAGGTCGGGTCCTCCACGGCGGCGTCGCGAGGCGTCGAAAACGCTCCTGAGGGCGCCCAGAGCACCGCTTCGGACCCCTCGGAGGGCCTCGCGCCGGTCCACGGGGCGTACTTCGCCGAGATCCCGATCGACCAGATCGTCCCGAACCGCGCCCAGCCCCGCACCGTCTTCGACGAGGAGGCGATGGCGGAGCTGGTCCACTCGATCAGTGAGATCGGGCTGCTGCAGCCGGTCGTCGTACGTCGTACCGGCCCGGAGTCCTATGAGCTGATCATGGGCGAGCGCCGGTGGCGGGCCAGCCAGACCGCCGGTCGCGACACGATCCCGGCGATCGTGCGCGACACCGACGACACCGACATGCTGCGCGACGCGCTGCTGGAGAACCTGCACCGCTCCGACCTGAACCCGCTCGAGGAGGCGTCGGCGTATGCCCAGCTCCTCGAGGACTTCGGGTGCACGCACGAGGAGCTCGCGCGCCGCCTGGGCCGCTCCCGCCCGCAGATCAGCAACACGCTGCGCCTGCTCAAGCTGAGCCCGGCCGTCCAGCGCCGGGTCGCGGCAGGTGTGCTCTCCGCGGGCCACGCCCGGTCGCTGCTCGCCGTCGAGGACCCGGCCCTGCAGGACCGCCTCGCCCAGCGCGTCGTCGCCGAGGGCATCAGCGTGCGCGGCCTGGAGGAGATCGTCGCCGTCGGGAACCGTGGCGAGCGCCCCGCTCCGCGCGGCCGCGGCGCCCAGCGCGCCGTACCCGGCCTCGTGGAGTACTCCGACCGCCTCGCAGACCGCTTCGAGACGCGGGTGAAGGTCGATCTGGGCCGGAGCAAGGGCAAGATCACCGTCGAGTTCGCGACGATGGAGGACCTGCAGCGGATCGTGGACATCATGGACCCCCGCAACCGCACCGATCGCATCATCTGACGGGGATTCGTCGCTTTGTCGACATATTGATCTAGCGACAAATCTGCTTGAGGGCCGAGGTCGGGCCGACCGATGCGGTGGTCAGGTCCGTCGAGACCCACTTCAGTGGCTCGGGGGCTGTCGAGACTCCGGCGGCCGGAGAGATAAGTAGACATATCGACCTGTCGGCATGCCGTGCGGGCCGAGGTCGACGCCCAGCACGCACTCCCGGTGCTGTGCCATCGCAGCGCCACGTGCGCGGGACGGAGGTGCGCGCGGCGGTGCGGACCGTGTGACCGGGCTTCGTTTCACGTGAAACGCCGTGTGGGGCCACCGTCAACGTGAGCGGCATGAAGTCCGCGACGGCGACGGCACCGTGGATGGGCGGTGCCGGCCAAACATCGGCCACGCAGAGAGGTCGAGGTCGCGTCCCCCCACACGGTGGGGTCGGGAACCTCGCTGGTCGTGGTCCCGGGCGCACACCTCAGCGACCCGCGTGCCGCCGGCCGGCGGGCGTGCGCGATGGCCGCGGCGCGGTGGTGGGTCGACCTCTTGGCGCGGGCCGAAGTGACATGTGCACCTGTCGCCATGTCGACTTTACGAGAGTTGCGGATGCTACGCCGGGGCGGTCATGTCCTGCAGGCAGCCGCCGCAGCGGAGTACGAACGCATCTTCGGGCGCCACTGGACCGGTTCCGAGGCGCGCGTGGCCCAGCAGGTTGCTCGGCAGGCCGGCTCGCGACTGGCTCGACCGACGGGCCGTGCCGCCGGGGGTGGGGTCAGGAGCGGCGCTTGGCGGCGCGGCGCGCGGCGCGCTCGCGCTTCTCGGCGGCGTCGAGCGCCTCCGCCTCCTCCAGCGTGGGAGCGGAGCCGCCCAGGCGCGCGGGGAGCCACCAGGAGCCGGCCGGCTGCTGGTCGGCGGGGTAGGACGCGATCGTCTCGTCGAGCATCACCGACATCCGCTTGTGCAGCTCGGTGTTGTCCTCGGCGGCGGTGTCGGTCGTCGGGTGCAGCGGCTCGCCGACGGTGATCGCGATGGCCTTGCCGCGGGAGAAGTCCTTGGGGTGGCCCTTGGTCATCATCCGCTGGGTGCCCCACAGGATGACCGGCACGAGCGGGACCCCGGCAGCGGCCGCGATGCGGACGGCGCCGGTCTTGAACTCCTTGAGCTCGAAGGAGCGCGAGATGGTGGCCTCGGGGAAGATGCCGACCGCCTCGCCGGCACGCAACCGGTCGACGGCGGCGGTGAAGGACCCGAGGCCGTCGCCGCGGTCCACGGGGATGTGGTGCATCGAGCGCATCACGGGGCCGCCGACCGCGTGGTCGAAGACCTCCTTCTTCGCCATGAAACGCACCAGGCGCCGCGAGGGGTGCGCGGCGAGCCCGCCGTAGATGAAGTCGAGGTAGCTGACGTGGTTGAAGGCGAGCAGCACGCCGCCCTCGCGGGGCACGTGGTGGTCACCGGTGAGCGTGATCTGCTGCCCCAGCACACGGAACGCGGTCTTGGCGGTCGCGATGATCGGGGGGTAGGTGAGGTCGCGCATGCGTCAGGCCTGTCTGTCGGTCTGTCTGGGTGGTGAGGGGGATCAGCTCAGGTCGATGCGGGGACTGTCGTAGCCGCTGCTCCCGAGCGCAGGCTTCCCCTGATCCGGGGCGCCGAACGTCGCGCGCAGCTCCATCTCGGCCTCGAGGACGCCGGCGAGGCGGCGTACGCCCTCGCGGATGCGCTCGGGCGTCGGGTAGCAGAACGACAGCCGCATCGCGTTGGAGCCGAAGCCGTCGGCATAGAACGCCGTGCCGGGGACGTAGGCGACGCGCGCGGTGACCGCGCGGGGCAGCATCGCCTTGGCGTTGACGCCCGGGGGGAGGGAGAGCCAGACGTAGAAGCCCCCGTCGGGGACGTTCCAGCGACAGCTGGCCGGCATCAGGTCCGAGAGCGCGTCCACCATCGCGTCGCGGCGCCCGCGGTACATCTCGCGGAACTGCTTGATCTGGCCCTGCCAGTCGTGGTTCGCGAGGTACGCCGAGATCGCCATCTGCGAGAACTGCGGGGGACACAGCGTCGCGGACTCCTGGGCGAGCACGAGCTTCTCGCGCACGGGGCCCGGCGCCAGCGCCCAGCCCACCCGGAAGCCCGGGGCGAAGGTCTTGGAGAAGGAGCCGAGGTAGATGACGTTGTCGGCGGAGTCGGCGCGCAGCGCGCGCATCGGCTCCTGGTCGAAGCCGAGCAGGCCGTAGGGGTTGTCCTCGAGGATGAGGATGCCCTCGGCGCGGCAGATCTCGAGGATCTCCGGGCGGCGCTCGGCGGACAGCGTCACGCCGGCCGGGTTGTGGAAGTTGGGGATCGTGTAGAGGAACTTGATCGTCTTGCCCGCGGCCTTGACCGACGCGATCGCCTGGCGCAGCGCCTCGGGCACCAGCCCGTGCGCGTCCATCTCGGCGTGCACGACCTCGCACTCGTAGGACTTGAAGACGCCCAGCGCGCCGACGTACGACGGGGCCTCGCACAGCACCACGTCGCCGGGGTCGCAGAAGACGCGCGTCACGAGGTCGACGGCCTGCTGGGAGCCGACGGTGACGACCACGTCGTCGGGGTGGGCCTCGATGCCCTCGAGACGCATGACGTCGGTGATCTGCTCGCGCAGCTCGGGCACGCCCTGGCCGGAGCCGTACTGCATCGCGACGGCACCCTGCTGCGCGACGAGGTCGCTGATCGCGCCCCCGACGACGTCGAGGGGCAGCCCGGAGATGTTGGGCATGCCCCCGGCGAGGGAGACGACCTCCGGTCGCGAGGCCACCGCGAACAGCGCCCGGATCTCCGAGGCCGTCATGCCCGCGGTGCGCGCAGCGTAGCGATCGACAAAGGCGTCGAGGCGGGCGCTGGGCGGGCGTGCGGGACTCTGTTCCATGATCCCTCTAGCATGGCCGATGGACGCCCTCGCCGCACGTGCGGATCGCGGTTTGGGCGCGTCTGTCCCGTCACAGCCCGGGAGGTCACCCGTGTCGCGCAAGGTCGTCAGGCTCACCGCGGACCATCTCGCGGAGCTCGACGAGCGTGGTGCGCAGTGCGCGAGGTGCCTGTTCTGGGAGCTCGACCCGGTCCGTCGCGACCGGGTCCCGGCCGACCGGGCGGCCGAGGCGAAGCAGGAGTGGGTCAGCGAGGTGCTGCGCGACTGGGGCTCCTGCGGCCGGGTCGTCCAGGTCGAGGGCCGCACCGCCGGCTGGGCGGTCTACGCCCCTGCGGCGTACGTGCCGGGGGCGGCGTTGTTCCCCACCGCCCCGGTCTCCCCGGACGCCGTCCTGCTCACCACGGTGTACGTCGACCCGGAGTACGCCGGGGGCGGGCTCGGCCGGATGCTGATCCAGGGCATGGCACGCGACCTGGTGCAGCGCGGCGGGATCGCGGCCGTCGAGGCGTTCGCCACCACCCGCGCGGAGCGTCCGCACGTGCCGGGGCTGCCGGGGCCCGGCTGCCTGGTGCCGGCGGGGTTCCTGGGCAGCGTGGGGTTCAAGACCCAGCGCGCGCACCCGCTGACGCCGCGGATGCGGATGAGCCTGCGCGCCGCGCTGAGCTGGCGCGGGGAGGTCGAGGCCGCGATCGAGCGGCTGGTGGGTGCCGTGCGCCCGGGCCCGAGACCAGCAAGGCCCCCGACCCCCACCCGCGTGGGTGGGACGTCGAGGGCCTCGTTGAGGTGCGTGGGGCTCAGGCGATGAACTCGGAGAGCTCGTTGAGGATCGCGGCCTTCGGGCGAGCGCCGACGATCGTCTTCACGACCTCGCCGCCCTGGTAGACGTTGATCGTCGGGATGCCGGTGACCCGGTAGGACGAGGGGGTGACGGGGTTCTCGTCGACGTTCATCTTGAAGAACGTGATCTTGTCCCCGTGGGTCCCGGCGATCTCGTCGAGGATCGGCGCGACCTGGCGGCACGGCCCGCACCACTCGGCCCAGAAGTCGACCAGGACGGGCTTGTCGGACTTGAGGACCTGCGCCTCGAACTCGGCGTCGGACACGGCGGCGATGTTGCCCACGGTGGTTCCCTTCGGTGGTTGCGGATGACGGTGATGTCTGTGCTGGTGCAACAGCGACGCCCGGCGTGATGTTCCCGCGTCGGGCGTCGCCGTGCGCGGTCTCAGAGACCGGCGGTCGGGACCTTGTCGTCCTCGGCGGAGGCGGCCACGGCCTGCTGCGCCTGACCCGAGGTCGCGGCGGTGTGGTCGAGCTCGGCGAGGTAGCGCTCGGCGTCGAGGGCGGCCGCGCAGCCGGTGCCGGCCGCGGTGATCGCCTGGCGGTAGTGGTGGTCGACCAGGTCGCCGGCGGCGAAGACGCCGGGGACGTTGGTGGCCGTCGAGGGGTGCTCGACCAGCACGTAGCCGTCGTCGTTCAGGTCGACCTGACCGGTCAGCAGCTCCGAGCGCGGGTCGTGGCCGATCGCGATGAACAGGCCGGTGGCCGCGAGGTCGCGGGTCTCGCCGGTCACGGTGTCCTTGAGGGTCACCGACTCGAGCCGGTCGGAGCCGTTGATGGACTCCACGACGCTGTTCCACTCGATCTCGAGCTTGGGGTCGGCGAAGGCGCGCTCGGCCATGATCTTGGAGGCGCGCAGCTCGTCGCGGCGCACGATCAGGGAGACCTTGGAGGCGAAGCGGGTGAGGAAGGTGGCCTCCTCGACGGCGGAGTCGCCACCGCCGACGACCGCGATGTGCTGGTCGCGGAAGAAGAAGCCGTCGCAGGTCGCGCACCACGAGACGCCGCGACCGGAGAGCTCCTCCTCGCCTGGCAGCCCGAGCTTGCGGTAGCCCGAGCCGGTGGCCAGGATCACCGCGCGGGCGGTGTAGGTGTCGGTGGCGGTCTTGACGACCTTGAGCTCACCGGTGAGGTCGACCTCGACGACGTCGTCGGCCACGAGCTCGGCGCCGAAGCGCTCCGCCTGGGCGCGCATCTCGTCCATCAGCGCGGGGCCCATGATGCCGTCGCGGAAACCCGGGAAGTTCTCGACCTCGGTGGTGTTCATCAGCGCGCCGCCGGCCGTCACCGAGCCCTCGAAGACCAGGGGCTGGAGGCTGGCGCGCGCGGCGTACACGGCGGCCGTGTAGCCCGACGGGCCGGAGCCGATGATGATCACGTTGCGGGTCTCGGACATGACGTCCTCTCGGTGGATCGGGTTGGATCGGGTGGGTCGGGGTGACACTTCGAGAACCGATCGTAGGCGAGGGATGTTCCCGCCCGGACCGCGTCCCGGGGACGCTCAGCGCCGGGGGAGCGTCACCGAGCGCAGGATCGCGCCGGTGCCGCACTGCAGGACCTCCACCACCCGGGTGTCGCCGGCCGGCGGGCGTACGGCGATGACCGCGGGCTCGCCGTCGTAGCGCACCGCGACGAGGCGTCCGGGCCCCCACGGCGCGGGGTCGCAGGTGAACCACGCGGTGCCGTTGCGGGTGGCGAACGGGGCGCCGCCGTTGGCGGTCGGCGGCGCGGAGGAGGCCTGGGCATCCGGGTTGGCGTCGAGGCCGGGCGCGTCCGAGTCCTGCGGCGCGGCGGTGGTCGCCCGCAGCTCGGCGCGCCGGTCCTCGGTCGTGCGCAGGATCGCGCGGGCCTCGCTGGTGAACCGGTCCGCGTGCACGTCGACGGGGCCGCCGACGGGGGTGGGCGCCTTGCTGCGCGGCAGCGTGCTCTGCGCCGAGCCGGCCTGGTCGCGCTCCGCGCGTACCGAGTCCTGGGCGTCCGCGGAGCCGCCGGCGGTCGCCGCGGAGCTGTCGGCGGCGTCCTCGCCGCGGTCCAGGGCCTGGTCCAGGCCCACCGAGGCGACGACCACGGCGGCCGCGGCCACCAGCAGCCCACCGGCCCGCCGGCGCCGCCGCGCGGCGATCTCGTGGACGCTGGGGGCGTCCACCGGCTCGTCGGCCGAGAGCTGGGCGAGCACCCGGTCGAGGCGGGTCGCGATGTCCTCGGGGATCGGCTCGTCGTGGCGGGCGTCGTGCAGGAGGCGGCGCACCCGTTCGTCGTGCTCGTGTCGGGTCATGTCGGCCTCCTTTCTTGAAGCGGTCGGTGCGGTCGGTGTCGGTCGGGCATCAGGGTGCGGGCGCGGCCGGTGGCGCGTGGGTGTCCCGCATCTCTTCGACGCCGGGGTCCGGGACCCGGTTCCGGCGCCCGGCGTGTCCTGCCTCACCGCGGGCGGTGAGGCCCAGGAGCACCGCGAGCCGGGTCCGGCCGCGCGAGCAGCGCGACTTCACGGTGCCGACCGCGCAGCCGAGGATCGCGGCGGCCTCGGCGACGGGATAGCCCTCCATGTCGACCAGCACGATCGCGGCCCGCTGGTCCGGTGGCAGCAGGCGCAGCGCGTCGAGGACGGCCTGGCGCTCCGCGAGGCGTACGGCGTGCTCGGCGGGGTCGGCCGGGTGCTCGGCGTCGCCGGCGGAGGAGCGCAGCGACCCGCGGCCGCCGTACTCCTCGAGGTCGTCGGGGAGCACGTCGGTGCGCCGCACCCGCGCCGCGCGGTGGCGGTCCAGGCAGGCGTTGACCACGACGCGGTGCAGCCAGGTGGTCACCGCGGCGTCCCCGCGGAAGCTCGCGGCCCGCCGGTACGCCGCGATCATGCCGTCCTGGAGGCCGTCGGCGGCGTCCTCGGGGTTGCCCGAGGTGCGCAGCGCGACCGCCCAGAGCCGGTCGCGGTGCCGGGCGAAGAGCTCGCCGAAGGCCTCGCGGTCGCCGGTGACGTGGGCGGCGAGCAGCTCGGCGTCGGACCGGGCGCCCGCGTCGGACTCGTTCATCCGCGGACCACGACCTCGGCGACCTCGGCGCGGAACCCGTCGGAGACCGACGGCAGGGCGGTCAGCCACAGCGTGACGTAGCGCCCGCGGACCGGCTCCTCGAGGGTGACTCGGCCCGACGTGCCCACGGTCGCCGTCGCGGCCGGGGGGCCGGCGTCGCTCGGCGTGGTCGTCGGCGCGGTGTCGCTGACGAAGACCTCGACGGTGGTCGGCTCGCCACGCAGCGTCAGCGCGACCTCGGAGACGTCCTGGCTGCTGCCGAGGTCGAGCACGAGCCCCACGCCGCTCTTCAGCCCACCGGGGCCGAACTGCTGGAGGTAGGTCTGGGTGGTCCACACCGTGGTGTCGTCGCCGTCGGTCGCGAGGCCGGTGAGCTCGGGGTACTCCCCGCCGTCGTCGCCCTGCGGGTCGAGGTCGGTGGCGCCCGCGACCGGCAGCACCTGGAGCGCGGCCGGCGTGGCACCGGGGGTGCGGGTCGGGCCGGCGTCGGGGTCGTTGCCGAGCGGGGTCTTGCCGCGCCCGAGGTTGATCCCGACGACCACCGCCACCAGCAGCAGCAGGCTCGCCGCGATCAGCATCGCCAGGCGCAGCGAGCTGCGCCCGGGCACCTCGTCGTCCTCGGTCGGGGGGACGACGGAGATGCCGGTGCCGGTGTGGCGCCCGTCGGCGGTGTCCCAGGGCCAGAAGTCGCTCGCCGCGTCGGTCGGTATGGCGTGGGTGCGGGCGCGCCGCACGGGGGCGCCGTCGGGCGGCTCCGGCGCGAACAGCGGCCGCTCGGGCGGGTCCTCGAACGGCGGGGGCGGCGGCGCGGGCTCCGCGGAGCGCTGGAGCCACGACACGTCGTCGCTCTCGTCGTCGAAGACCGGCATGCCTGCCTGGGTCGGCAGCCCGTCGGGCACGACGGCGGTGGCGCCGGAGACGCCCGGGTCGGTGTCGGCGGTGTCGGCGATGTCGGCGGCGTCGGGGTCCGGCGTCGGGGTGACGGTGGTGGGTGTGCTGTCGCTCGGGGTCCCCACCACGGGGGTGCGCACGGTCCGGGTGTCGGGCTCGGGTGCGGCGTCGGGGGCAGGCTCGGGCTCGCGCCGGTGCGCGCGCGGCGACTCGGCCGGGCGGGCGCTGTGGCGCGGCTCGTGCAGCGCCATCTCCGGGACGGGGGGCAGCACCACGGTCTCCGGCTTGCGGTGGATCCGCAGCGCCGCCATCTCCTCGGGGATGCCGGTGGGGTCGCCGACGAAGTCGGAGAGGAAGTCGGCGATGTCGCGCGCCGAGCGCAGCCCGAGCTCGCGGCCGCGCGGCAGCGCGGGGTTGAGCAGCTCGTCGCACAGGGCGTCGAGCGGGCGCGGCACCCCGGCGCGGACCTGGCGCGGGCGCAGCACGTGCCCGTGGTCGGTGGGGGCCGGCGGCACCGCGGAGCTGGCCAGCCCTGCCCAGCGGCCGGTCAGCGCGCAGTAGAGCAGCCCGGCGAGGTTGGCGACGTCGGTGGTGAGCCGGTCGGTCGGCAGCCCGTGGAGCGCGGCGTCGACGGCGAGGCCGATGACGCGGACCGACCCGGTCCGGTCGACCAGGACGTTCTCGGGGACCAGGCGGCCGTGCGCGACACCGGCGTCGTGGGCGCGCGCGACGGAGTCGGCGACCTCGCCGACCAGCCAGGCCGCGCGGCGCGGCGGGAGCGGACCGTGGGTGGCGGCCAGGTGGTCCAGGGTGACGCCGGAGCCCCACTCGTTCACGACGTAGCACAGCCCGCCGGTGCGCTCGGCGTCGAGCACGCGCAGCAGGTGGGGGTCGTGGATCCGGGCGGAGCGGCGTGCGGCGTCGATCAGCTCCGCGGCCCGCGGGTCGTCCTCGTCGATGACGTGGAGCGCGACGTGGCGCTCGAGGATCTGGTCGTGGGCTCGCCAGAAGCGGCCGCCGCCGCTCTCGGTGAGCAGGTCGACGAGTCGGTAGCGCCCGGCGAGGACGTCGCCGGGTCGGTTCGACAGTGGCACGTGGACCCTGCGACTCCTTCCCTGCTCGTTGTCGGGGGCTGCTCCGGGGCTGGTCGGGCGAGCTGGCCGCTGTCCGCGGCCCGGCCTCATCGTAGGCCGCGGTCCTGTCGGCGGGCGCCAGGCAAGCGACGGGTGAGCGTCTCGATGACGTCGGTCACCTCGCGCAGCCGGAAGACGCGGGCGAGCAGCAGGTAGGTCAGGCCGGCGATCCCGAGGGTCACCCCGGCGACCAGCACGGCGGCCGGCCAGCTCTCGACGGCGAACCAGCGGTCGGCCGCGTACGCCGGCACGGCGGCCACCGCGGTGGTCAGCACCGTGACCAGCGCGAGCCGCACCAGGAACCGCACCAGGCGGGCGTCGTCGAGGGTCCCGAGGCGGCGGCGCAGGACGCCGTACGAGAGCAGGCTGCCGACCAGGTACGACGCGGCGTACGCGGCGGCGAGGGCGGGCGCGGTGTGCTCGGGGTCGACGGCGCGGACCGCGACCAGCGCGACCACGATGTTGGTCAGCGCCACCCAGCACTGGTTGAGGAACACCGTTCGGGTCTGCTCCAGGGCGTAGAACCCGCGCAGCACGAGGTAGTGGACGGTGAACAGCAGGATGCCGGGGCCGAAGACCGCCAACGTCGGGGCGTAGGCGCCGACGGAGTCGGCCGAGGCGCCGAAGCCGAACAGGATCCGGGCCAGCTCGGGGGCCACCAGCGGCAGCAGCGCCGCGAACGGGACCATCACCGCCAGGGCGGTGCGCAGGGTCCCGCCGAGCGTCCGGCCGAGCGCCGGCAGGTCGCCGTCGGCGGCCTGCCGGGAGAGCCGCGGGAGGATCGCCGTCGCCAGGGACACGGTGATCACCGAGTGCGGGACCATCACCAGCAGGAACGCGAAGGAGTAGACGGTGTAGCCGGTGCCGCCGTCCGCCGCGCCGCTCGAGGCGAGGTTGACGACCACCGTGTAGGCGATCTGGTTGACCACCACGAACAGGACCGTCCACATGCCCAGACGCAGGGTGTGGCCCAGGCCGGTGCCGCGGAAGTCGAAGCGCGGGCGGAACCGGAAGCCGGTGGATCGCAGGTAGGGGATCAGGATCAGGAACTGCACGACGATGCCGAGCGTCGAGCCGAGGCCGATCAGCAGCTCCTGGTCGACGGAGTACCCGGCGTCCTCGGCCGCGCCCGTGGCGGCGCCGAAGCTGAACAGGTAGGCGACCAGCACCGCGATCGCGATCAGGTTGTTGGCGATCGGCGCCCACATCATCGGGCCGAAGCGCCCGCGCGAGTTCAGGATCTGCCCGACCAGCACGAACATGCCGTAGAAGAACACCTGCGGCAGGCAGTAGCGGGCCAGGTCGATCGCCGAGTCGCGCTGCTCGGCCAGCGAGGGCCGGCTGTACTGGTCGCTGAGGTAGAGGTCCATCACCAGCGGCGCGGCCAGCACCAGCAGCACCGTCACCAGCGCGAGGAAGAGCCCGGCGAGGGTGAGGATGCGGTTGGTGTAGGCCACCCCGCCGTCCGGGTCGTGCTTCATCGCCCGCACCAGCTGGGGCACCATCACGGCGTTGAACACACCGCCCGCGAGCAGGATGTAGAGCGCGTTGGGGACGGTGTTGGCGATGGTGAACTGGTCGGCGTGCAGCCCGGCGCCGAGAGCGGCGGCGAGCAGCGCCGTACGCACGAATCCGCTCGCCCGCGACAGCACCGTGCCGGCTGCCATCACCGCGCTCGAGGCGAGGATCTTGCGGTCCTCCTCGCGCACGTCGGTGGAGGGTTCGCTCATGCGGGGGTCTCCTGGGAGTCGGGGGCCGAGGGCGAGACGTCTGCGTCGCCGGGCGCGGAGGTCGTCTCCAGGGCCCGGCGCCGGGCGCGCACGGTGCGCACCACGCGGACCGCGACGGCGCCGAGGAACAGGGCCAGTCCGCCGCCGATGATCACCCAGATCACCACGCTGAACTGCGCGGCGCGGATCGGCAGCTGGTCGGAGGAGCCGAGGGCGGTGCCGTCGAGGTCGGTGACGACCAGCGTGACGTTGTGGACGCCCTGGCGCTCCGTGCTCGCGGTCAGCAGGACGGTACGCCGGCTGCGCGCGGCGAGCTCGACGGTGTCGGGGCCGTCGATGACGACCGGCCCGTCGACGATGGCGTCGATGGCGACGGTGACCGGCTCGTCGAGGTTGTTCGACACCGTCACCGAGAAGCGGCCGCTGGCGCTGGACAGTGTCACCGAGGGCGGTGCCTCGATGTCGATGCTGCGCAGCCGGGTCTCGATCCAGGCGCGGGAGGCCTCGGCGCGGCGCCGGGACGCCGTGGGGTGCACGCGGCTGGCGTAGGAGAGGTTGCTCAGCGCCTCGTCGGTCACCTCGCCGGCGACCCGGTCGTTGCGGCGCAGCAGGTTCTGCAGGGTGTCCCCGGCGCGCTCGAGCGCGCGGGCCGCGCCGAAGTCGGCGGCGGTCAGCTCACGGCGCTGCACGCTCGTCGGGTAGTCGAGCTCGACCGGCTCGTCGTCGCGGTCGAGGGCGGCGCCGTCGGTGATGTCGTCGACGGTGCTCAGCTGCAGCCACGGCACGTCGAGGCCCTGGAAGAACCCGGTGGTGCCGGCGGGCACCCAGCGGTCCGGCAGCACCACGACGAGCGGTTCGGGGCCGGTCGGGGTCATGGCCTCACGGGTCGCGGCGCCCGCACCGCCGGTGGTGCCCGGGCCGGCGGTGCTGCCGGGGACGACCTCCTGGTCGGGGGTGGCCGACGCGGCCTGCAGGTGGCGCACCGCGGCCTCGGCCAGCAGCCGCTGGCGTACGGCGACGATCGCGAGCCGGTCGTCGGGTCCCGGGCCGCCGGTCCCGGTGGCGCTGGAGAAGACCGCGACGGGGTGGTCGTCGACGGAGACCACGCCGGGTGCGTCGCCCTCGACCATCGCGTCGCTGACCATGACGGTGGTGGCCTGGGTGGCCAGCCGGACCGCGCCGGGGTCGAGGTAGCCGCCCGGTGAGGTGATCACCGGGGTGGCGTCGGGGGCGAGCTGGCGCAGCGCGTCGGCGGAGCGCGCCCGCGCCTGGCGGTAGACCGTCCGGTCGTGGGTGGCGGCCGCGGAGACGTCGAGGTCGCCGTACGGCAGCGCGAGGACCTCGCCGTCGGAGAGCGCGCCGGCGAGCCGGTCCAGCCACGTCGACGCCGCCTCCGCCGCCGGATCGGGGTCGGGCTCCGCCTGCTCGCCGTCCTCGCCGCTGCCCGACCCGTCGCCGTCGCCGTCGGCGCTGTCGCTCGGGGACGGCGACAGCGAGGCGCCCGGGGTGGTGTCGGGGTCGGGCTGGAGGTCGGGGTCGTCGCCCTCGTCGGGATCGAGCGTGGGACCGGTGGTGCGGGCCGGGTTGCCGGCGGCCAGGCGCCGGGCGGCGTCGCCGACGGCGGGGTCGACCAGCCAGGTGACCGGGCGCGCGCCCGCGGCGGCGCCGAAGTCCAGCAGGCTGCGCAACCGGCCGCCGGGCCCGAGGGTGTCGGCCCAGGCCTCGGGGCCGGTGATCGACCCGTCCGGCTCGCGGGCGACGCCGCGGCGCAGCGGCACCACGATCGCGGTCTCCACCGGCGGGGTGGAGCGGGCCTTGCGGACCAGCGGCAGGAAGGTGCGGGCGCGGCCGTCGGCGAGCCCGTCGCGCGAGGAGGTGCTCGACTCGCCGAGCGCGTGCACCCCGAACCAGTACACGCCCGGCTCGCTCACCGGCAGCAGCGGGCGCGGCACCCGGACGGTGTACGTCGCGCTCTCCCCGGGCGCCAGCTCCTTGATGGTGGCGAACGGACCGGGGTCGGTGATCCGGTCGCCGACGAAGGCGGAGGGGTCCGCGGTGGCGGCCTCCGCCAGCTCCGCGCGGGTCGTCATCGGGGTCGTCGAGACGAAGGGATAGAGGTTGATCGTGGACCACGGCACGTCGTCGAGGTTGGTGACGGTTCCGGTGACGCGCAGCGCGCCGCGCTGCGGGACCACCGACGGCGCCAGCGAGCCGACGCTCACGGCGAGTGGGGCGGTGTCCTCCACGGCCCCGGTGGTCCCCGGGACCTCGGGGGCGGAGGAGGAGGCGGTCGCCGTCGCGGTGCCGCCCGACGTGGCCAGGGTCCCGGTCGCCGGGGCGGCGGCCGTCCGGGCACGGCTGGAGCGGCTCGGCTGCGCCGACGGCGCGGGCGCCGGCGCGGAGTACGACGACGACCCGGCGACGGGTGAGTCCGGATGCATCGCGCTGGCCGCCGGCACGGCGGCGCAGGGGGCCGCGAGGGTCGCGAGTGCCACGAGGGCAGGCAGCAGCGACCGGGGGCGGACCATGGCCGTGACTCTATCGCCGGGTCCGGCAGCCCCGGGATGGCAGTTGCGCGAGAGAGCCGCCGTAGACTGCTCCGCTGTGTCCGACGCCTCGCTGCCGCCCCTGAACGTCGCCGACGTGCAGCGCTCGGTGGCCGCCGAGCTCGACCGGATCGGTCCGGTCATCGACGAGCTCGGCCGCCGCTTCGCCGCCGCCGGGCACGAGCTCGCCCTGGTCGGCGGACCGGTGCGCGACGCGATGCTGGGGCGCCACCACCACGACCTGGACTTCACCACCTCGGCGCGCCCCGACGCCACCGAGAAGATCCTCAAGTCCTGGGGGGACGCCACCTGGGACATGGGCCGGGCCTTCGGCACCATCGGCTGCCGCAAGGGCGACTACGTGGTCGAGGTCACGACGTACCGCTCGGAGACCTACGACCCGTCCTCGCGCAAGCCCGACGTCGACTTCGGCGACACCCTGGCCGGCGACCTCGGCCGCCGCGACTTCACCGTCAACGCGATGGCGGTGCGGATCCCGGGCCACGAGGTCGAGGATCCGTACGGCGGCGTGGTCGACCTGGCCCACCGGGTGCTGCGCACGCCGGGCACGCCGGAGGACTCCTTCTCCGACGACCCGCTGCGGATGATGCGCGCCGCGCGGTTCGCCGCCCAGCTCGGCTTCACCGTCGCCCCCGAGGTGGTCGTGGCGATGACCGCGATGGCCGAGCGGATCACGATCATCTCCGCCGAGCGGGTCCGCGACGAGCTGGTCAAGCTGGTGTGCGCGCCGTACCCGCGTCTGGGCCTGACCCTGCTCGTGGACACCGGGCTCGCCGCGCACGTGCTGCCCGAGCTGCCCGCGCTGGCCCTGGAGCGCGACGAGCACCACCGCCACAAGGACGTCTACGAGCACACGCTGACGGTGCTCGAGCAGGCGATCGAGCTCGAGGACCGTCTCGGCGGCGAGCCGGACTTCATCTCCCGCTTCGCCGCGCTGATGCACGACGTCGGCAAGCCGCGCACCCGCCGCTTCGTCGACGACGGCACCGTCACCTTCCACCACCACGACGTCGTGGGCGCCAAGATCACCCGCAAGCGGATGAAGGCGCTGCGCTTCTCCAACGACGAGATCGACGCGGTCTCCCACCTCGTCGAGCTGCACCTGCGCTTCCACGGCTACGGCACCGGAGAGTGGACCGACTCCGCGGTACGCCGCTACGTCCGCGACGCCGGCGACCAGCTCGAGCGCCTGCACGTGCTCACCCGCGCCGACTGCACCACCCGCAACAAGCGGAAGGCCGAGCGGCTGCGGCGTACCTACGACGACCTCGAGGAGCGCATCGCCCGGCTCTCCGAGGAGGAGGAGCTGGCCTCGATCCGGCCCGACCTCGACGGCAACCAGATCATGGAGATCCTCGGCATCGGCCCCGGCCGAGAGGTCGGCCAGGCCTACCAGCACCTGCTCGAGGTCCGCATGGACCGCGGCCCCCTCGACGAGCCCACCGCCCGCGCCGAGCTGCTGGCGTGGTGGAAGTCCCGCTCCTCCGCCTGACCCCTCCGTCTTCGCCGAGTCGGCCCTTGTGGTGCGCCGAGTCGGCCCTTGTGGTGCGCCGAGTCGGCCCTTGTGGCGCGGCGAGTCGGCGCTTGTGGTGCGGCATCGGGTGTCACAGCCGGTTACGGTCTGCGCCATGACCGACACCACCGTGGCCGCCGAGCTCTCCGAGACCATCGACATCGCGGCGCCAGCCGCTCGGGTGTGGGCGCTCGTGAGCGACGTACGCCGGATGGCGCAGTGGAGCCCACAGGTGGTGCGCTCCGCCGTGCTCGGCGGCGGGCCGGTGCGCGAGGGAGTGCGCTTCGTCAACCTCAACCGGCGGGGCCTGCTGGTCTGGCCGACCCAGGCGCGGGTGGTGCGCTGCCGCCCGCACCACGACTTCGCCTTCCGCATCCAGGAGAACCACACCATCTGGTCCTTCGCCCTCGAGGAGACGCCCGAGGGGACCCGGGTCACCCAGCGCCGCGAGGTGCCGCACGGCATCTCCGGGCTCTCCCGCACGATGACGCGCCACCTGCTCGGCGGTCAGGACACCTTCACCGCCGAGCTGCGCGTCGGGATGCGGCAGACCCTCGAGCGGATCCGGGCCGAGGCCGAGGGCTGAGCCTGACGCTCCCGGCACCGGCCTCGGACCGCGACCCCCCAACACGCGACGGCCCGACCGGATCGCTCCGGTCGGGCCGTCGTCACCGCATCAGCGGGTGGCAGCGCGGGGTGAGGTCACTCCTCGCCGCGGATGAAGGCCTCCACGCGGCGGCGGCCCTCGTCGTCGGGCAGCTGCACCGGCGGGGACTTCATCAGGTACGACGAGGCCGAGATGATCGGGCCGCCGATGCCGCGGTCCTTGGCGATCTTCGCGGCGCGGATCGCGTCGATGATGATGCCGGCGGAGTTCGGGGAGTCCCAGACCTCGAGCTTGTACTCGAGGTTCAGCGGGACGTCGCCGAACGCGCGACCCTCGAGGCGGACGTAGGCCCACTTGCGGTCGTCGAGCCACGCCACGTAGTCCGAGGGACCGATGTGCACGTTGCGGTCGTCGGCGGTCGCGCCACCGAGCGGACCGGTGAGGTTCGAGGTCACGGCCTGGGTCTTGGAGATCTTCTTGGACTCCAGGCGCTCACGCTCGAGCATGTTCTTGAAGTCCATGTTGCCGCCGACGTTGAGCTGGTAGGTGCGGTCCAGCACCACGCCGCGGTCCTCGAAGAGCTTGGCCATCACGCGGTGCGTGATGGTCGCGCCGACCTGGGACTTGATGTCGTCGCCGATGATCGGGACGCCGGCGTCCTCGAACTTCTTGGCCCACTCGGGGTCGGAGGCGATGAAGACGGGCAGGGCGTTGACGAAGGCCACGCCGGCGTCGATGGCGCACTGGGCGTAGAACTTGTCGGCCACCTCGGAGCCCACCGGGAGGTAGGAGACGAGGACGTCGACCTGGCGGTCCTTGAGGATCTGCACGATGTCGACCGGCTCGGCCGCCGACTCCTCGATGGTCTGGCGGTAGTACTTGCCGAGACCGTCGTGGGTGTGGCCGCGCTGGACCTCGACGCCGAGGGTCGGGACGTCGCAGATCTTGATCGTGTTGTTCTCGGAGGCGTTGATGGCCTCGGACAGGTCCTTGCCGACCTTCTTGTCGTCGACGTCGAAGGCGGCGACGAACTCGACGTCCTTGACGTGGTAGTCGCCGAAGGCGACGTGCATCAGGCCGGGCACCGTCCCCGAGGGGTCGGCGTCCTTGTAGTACTCGACGCCCTGGATCAGGGAGGTCGCGCAGTTGCCGACCCCCACGATTGCTACTCGAACCGAACCCATGGGGGATTCCTCTCTTGTCACTGCTGCGGGGATCGCTGCTGGTGGTGATCGGCGGCCGCGAGGCCGTCCGTGGACACGTCTGGTGGCGCGGGCGACTCGCCGCGCGTGGGGCCCGGGGCGGGCCCCGGTGGACTGCCGGCACTGCGCTCGGCATTGATGAGGTCGGAGAGCCAGCGCACCTCGCGCTCGACCGACTCCACCCCGTGGCGTTGGAGCTCGGCCGCGTAGCGGTCGACCTCCTTCTCGGTCAGCGACAGCTGGCTCTGGACGCGGTCGAGCCGCTCCTGGAGCCGTATCCGCCGCCCCTCGAGCACCCGCAGCCTGATCTCCATGTCGGTGGAGGAGAAGAACGCGAAGCGGATGTCGAAGTTGTCGTCCTCCCAGGCAGCGGGGCCGACCTCGGACATGAGTCGTTCGAACTCAGCGGTGCCGGCGGCGGTGACCTGGTAGACGATGCGAGGACGTCGAGACACCGGGGTGACCGTGGTGCTGGTCTCCTCGATGAGGTTGTTGCGCAGCATCTTCTTCAGCGCCGGGTAGAGCGAGCCGTAGGACAGCACCCGACCCCACCCGAGCATCAGGTTCAGCCGCTTGCGCAGCTCGTAGCCGTGCATCGGTCCCTCGTGCAGCAGCCCGAGGACTGCCAGCTCGATGGTCTCTCCACGACGTGCCATGCGACCTATCGTAGCGATATATCCGCCGAACGTGAATCATGAGAGGTTCATCGCGTGGCGCGCGACCACCCCGAGGGGTGCGTACGCTGGTGGATTGGAACCGACCACCCACGCCCGGTCTGCTCTGCGGTCGTCCGTGACCGAGAGGACCGGGCGCCGCAACGAAAGAGCCGAGCTTGAGTGGAAAGCGCAGGGCCGCGGGACCGCCCGTGACCAAGTCGCCCAAGACGGGCAACTCCCAGGCGAAGCCCGGCAAGACGCCACGCACCCGCAAGCAGAAGGTGCTCCGCGTCGTGAAGTGGGCCTCGCTGGCCGCCTTCGTGGGCCTGCTCGGACTCGTCGCGGTGTTCGTCGTCCTCTACCGATCGATCGACATCCCGAACCCCAACGAGGACTTCCAGACCGAGACCTCGTTCATCTACTACGCCGACGGCTCCACCGAGCTGGGCAAGTTCGCGACCCAGAACCGCGACTCGATCCCGCTCGAGGAGATGCCGGAGCACCTGCAGGACGCCGTCGTCGCCGCTGAGAACCGCACCTTCTGGAGCGACAGCGGCATCGACCCGCGCGGCATCGTGCGAGCGGCGTTCAGCAACGCCTCGGGCAACTCCAGCCAGGGCGCGTCGACGATCACCCAGCAGTACGTGAAGATCCTCTACCTCACCTCGGAGCGGACCTACACGCGCAAGATCAAGGAGGCCGTCCTCTCGCTCAAGCTGCAGCGCCAGCAGAGCAAGGAGGAGATCCTCGAGGGCTACCTCAACACCATCTACTTTGGCCGCGGCGCGTACGGCGTGCAGGCGGCGGCGCAGGCGTACTTCGACAAGCCCGCCTCCGAGCTGACGCTGCGCGAGTCGGCGGTCCTGGCCCGGGTGCTCAACAACCCGAGCCGCTACGACCCCGCCAAGGGCGCGGACGCGCGGCGTTCGCTGAAGGCCGGCTACGAGCGGGTGCTCGCCGGCATGGCCGAGATGGGCCGGATCGACGAGGACGTCGCCGAGAAGGCCGCCAAGCGGCTGCCGAAGTTCCCCGAGGTCAAGGCCGAGAGCACCTACGGCGGCCAGCGCGGCCACCTGCTCTCGATGGTCAAGAAGGAGCTCCAGCGCCTCGGGTTCACCGAGGAGGAGATCGACGGCCAGGGCCTGCGGGTCACCACGACCTTCGACGAGGACGCGATGCGCGCCGCCGAGGAGGCGGTGAAGGAGGCGAAGCCGGAGGGCTTCGGCGACGAGCAGCTGCACGTCGGCGTCGCCAGCGTGGAGCCCGGCACCGGTGCCCTGCGCGGCTTCTACGGCGGCCAGGACTACCTCGACTCCCAGATCAACTGGGCGGTCTCCGGCGGCCAGGCCGGCTCGACGATGAAGGCGTTCGCGCTCGCGGCCGCCATCGAGCAGGGCTTCTCGCTCAAGGACACCTTCGAGGGCAACAGCCCGATCGAGATCGGTGACATCTCCTTCCGCAACCAGGGCGACAGGGACTACGGCTCGGTCAACATGCTCGCGGCCACCGCGAGCTCGATCAACACCGCGTTCATCGACATGACCGACGCGATGGACGACGGCCCGGCGAAGATCATCGAGACCGCCAACGCGATGGGACTGCCGCCGGCGGAGGCCAAGGGCCCGAAGGCGGTCGGCTTCCCCAACCGCACCCCCGGCCTGGAGCCCACGCTCGGCGTCTCGCTGGGCAGCGCGACGGTGAGCCCGATCAACATGGCCAGCGCCTACGCGACCATCGCGAACGGCGGCGTGGCCGCGCAGACCTACCTCATCGAGTCGGTGGAGGCCGCCGACGGCGAGGTGCTCTACGACCACAAGGTGAAGACCGAGCGGGCCATCGACGAGGACATCGCCGCGGACGTCTCCTACGCGCTGCAGCAGGTGACCGCCTCCGGCGGCTCCGGGTCCTCCGCCGGCGCGACGCTCGCGCGCCCGAGCGCCGGCAAGACCGGCACCTCGACCAACGACGACGACGACGTCGTGTCCTCCTGGTTCGTCGGGTTCACCCCGCAGTACTCCAGCGCGGTCGTCTACGTCCGCGGCAAGGGCAACGACCCGCTCGACGGGTGGCTGCCGTCCTACTTCGGCGGCGACTACCCCGCCGACACCTGGGCGGCGCTGATGGTGCGCCTGCACGACGGCCTCGAGGTCGAGGAGCTCGCCGAGCCGGCGTACGTCGACGGCGAGGCGCCCTCCTCGGGCCACGCGCCGTACACGCCCCCGCCGAGCCCGACGCGGGCGCCGAGCCCGAGCAAGGACCCGAAGCCCACGAAGGAGCCGACGAAGGAGCCGACCAAGGAGCCGACGAAGGAGCCCACCGCGGAGCCGACGCCGACCGAGGAGCCGGAGCCCACGCCGACCCCGACCGACCCGGTGACCCCGGACCCGACGACGCCGCCCACCACGCCGTCGCCGAGCTCCTCGCCGGCCGGGGGTGGACCCAGCCGCGGCCCCGACCCCGAGCGCGGGTAGGCCGTGACCAGCGCGCCGGCCGGGCCGGGTCCGCACGTCGACCCGACCCGGGACGACCCGGGCATCGCCGCTCTCAGCGAGGGCGTCGGCGGCCCGGTCGGCCGGCGCGCGGGTCGGCACCCGTGGTGGACCCCGGTGCGGGTCCTGCTCGCGCTGGTCGCGCTGGTGATGGCGCTGGGGATGGTGCAGAAGGCCCCCTGCGTCGAGGACGGGTGGAACGACGCCGACGTGCGCGCCACCTACATGTGCTACTCCGACCTGCCCTACCTCTACACCGGGCGGGGCTTCGTCGAGGCGGCCTGGCCCTACGACGACGACGCCGAGGTCCGCGACCGCTACGAGGTGATGGAGTACCCCGTCGGGATCTCCTACTTCGCCTACGCCGCCGCGCGCGTGACGCACGTGCTGACCGGGAATGCCGACGTCTCGGACCGCGCCGAGCAGCCCACCGACGGGTTCTGGGGCGAGGAGCAGGTCCAGCGCGAGATCACCGTGTTCCTCGCCCTCAGCGCGCTGGCCTTCGCGCTCGCCGCGATGCTGGCGGTGTGGTTCCTCGCCGGGGTCAACCGCCGGCGCCCGTGGGATGCCGCGCTGTTCGCGGTCTCCCCGGCGCTGCTGGTGACCGGCCTGGTCAACTGGGACCTGCTCGCGGTGGTGCTGGTGGCCGCCGCGCTGTGGGCCTGGGCCCGGGACCGGCCGGTGCTCACCGGCGTGCTGATCGGCGTGGGCGTCGCCACCAAGCTCTACCCGCTGTTCCTGCTCGGCGCGATCCTCGTCATCTGCCTGTGCGACCGCCGGATGCTCGACTTCGTGAAGGCCACCGCGGCGGCCGCCGTCGCGTGGCTGCTCGCCAACCTCCCGGCGTACCTCTCGGGCCCGGAGGAGTGGCGGGTCTTCTGGTCCTTCAACTCCGAGCGCGGGCCCGACCTCGGGTCGGCGTGGCTGGTCGCGGCGCAGTGGAGCGACCGGGCCATCGAGCCGGAGACGATCAACCTGTGGTCCTGGCTGCTCTTCGGCGCCTGGTGCGTGGGCGTCTTCGTGCTCGGCGTGCTGGCCCCCGAGACGCCACGCTTCGCCCAGCTGGGCTTCCTGATCGTGGCGGGCTTCCTGCTGGTCAACAAGGTCTACTCACCGCAGTACGTGCTGTGGCTGCTGCCGCTGGCGGTGCTGGCCCGTCCGCGGCTGCGCGACCAGGCGGTGTGGCAGCTGAGCGAGCTGTTCTACTTCGCGGCCGTGTGGTGGTACCTCGCCGGCTGGCTCGCGCCCGGCGGCGGGGACGAGCCGGGGTTCTACTGGCTGGCGATCGTGCTGCGCATCGCCGGCGAGCTGTTCCTGGTCGCGCTGGTGGTCCGTGACGTGCTGCGCCCCCAGCACGACCCGGTGCGCGCCAGCGCCCTCGCCGCGCCGGCGGCACCCCCACCGGTCCCGCCGGTCGGCGCCGGCGTCAGCTGACGACGACCCGGTCGAAGGCCGTGGTGGTGAAGCGCACCCGGACGTCGATCTCGTCGCCGACCTCGGGCACGTGCGCGCCGTGCGGCACGAAGAGCATCGAGGCCTGCATGTGCGGCGGCTCGGCGAAGAGCCGCTGCTTGCCGTCGATGGCGAACGGCGAGCGCACGAAGCCGACCGCGTCGAGGCCGCCGCGCGCCAGGGTCGCCGCGCGGGCCTTGATCGAGGAGTCCCCGGTGGGTGCCTCCAGGCCGATGCCGTGGGCGGTGCCGCCACTCACGATGAGCAGGTGCCCGGACTTGGGCGCCGTGCGGCCGCGGTAGCCGAAGGAGTCGCCTCGCTCGACCGGGTGGACGTCCAGCACGGTCGAGGTGACCCGCAGCGCGCCGCGGTCCCCGAGCCACAGGCCGGTGCCGATGCGCGGGCGCACGGTGTAGTCGGCGTACGACGTGGCGAGCTGCGCCAGCTCGTCGTCGGTGAGGTGGCTGACCCACAGGGTGTGGGTGGGCAGCTCGGCGGCGACGACGTCGTTGAGCAGGCGCCGGACCTCCGAGAGGTGCGAGCCCTGGGCCAGCGGCAGGTGGAGCGCGACGCCCTCGAGGCGGGCCTGCGGGTGGGCGCGCAGCTCCTCGGCCACCGCCCACAGCTCGCGGGCGCTCAGCCCGTGGCGCTGCATGCTGGTCATCCGCTCGAGCACGAAGCGGGCGTCGGGCTGGCGGGCCAGCAGCGCGGCGACGTCCTCAGGGCGCCCGAGGGTGTGCACGACCCGGTCGGCCAGCGCCGGATCGACCTCGAGCGCGACGCCGAAGGGCCGCCACGGGGTCAGCACCAGCAGCGAGCCGTCGAAGCGGTGCGCGACGTGGTCGAGCTCGTCGTAGGTGCCGACGGCGAGGGTGTCCACGCCGTACCCCTGGTCGGCGAGCCACTGGGCCTTGCGGGCCAGCCGGCCCAGGGTGAAGCCGTAGCCGTTGCCCTTGGCGACCGGGACCAGCCCGGGGTGGGCCTCGGCGACGGCGCGCAGGTGGTCGCGCCAGCGGGGGCCGTCGACGGAGAGGGTCAGGCTCATCTCAGCCCCGCCGCTTCATGTAGAGGTCGAAGGCGGCGTAGAGCGCCCGGTTGAGCGGGAGGTCCCACTCCCCGGCGTACTCGACGGCCTGGCCGCCGGTGCCGACCTTGAACTGGATCAGGCCCACGTGGGGGTCCTCAGCGTCCAGGGTGTCGGTGATGCCGCGCAGGTCGTAGACGGTGGCGCCGGCCGCGAGCGCGTCGCGGATCATCGCCCACTGCACGGCGTTGGAGCCGCGGACCTCGCGCTTCTCGGTGGAGGAGGCGCCGTAGGAGTACCAGGCGTGGGTGCCGACCCGGATCGCGATGGTCGCCGCCACCAGGTCGCCCTCGTGGTGGGCGAGGTGGAGGCGGAACCGGTCGGGGTCCTCGGACTCCAGCGCCTCGGCCATCGTGCGGAAGTACGACAGGGGGCGCGGGGTGAAGTGGTCGCGCTGCGCGGTGTGGACGTAGAGCGCGTGGAAGGCCTCGAGCGCGGTCTGCGGGCTGCCCTCGCGCGCCGGGGCGCCGGCGGGCACCGTGGTGACCTCGACGCCGGACTTCGCGGCCTTCTTGATGTTGCGGCGCCACAGCTGGTTCATGCCGGCGAGCACGGACTCCTCGCTGCGCGGGGTGCCGTCGGCCTCGACCAGCGGGACCTGGAAGACGTACTGCGGCTGGCCGGCCGCGAAGCCGCCCTCGGCGACCTGCGGGCGCCAGCCGAGCGCGTCGAGCTGGGAGACCACGCGGGCGCCGACGCCGTCGCGCTCGAGCGGCACGATGTCGCCGAGGCGGCGCACGGCCGGGTCGGCGATGCCCTCCTTGACCTGCGCCGCGCTCCAGCGGCGTACGACGACCGGCGGGCCCATCCGGACCCCGAAGGCGCCGCGGCGCTTGAGGTGGGCGGTCATCGGCGTCAGCCAGGCCGCGACGTCGTCGCCGGCCCAGTCGATGACCGGGCCCTCGGGCAGGTAGGCGAGGTAGCGGCGCACCTTGGGCAGCTGGCGGTAGAGCACCAGGGCGGCGCCGACGAGGCGCTCGCCCTCGAACCAGCCGAGGGACTCGCGGCGCCACTCCGACTTCACCCGGCCCCAGGCGGGGGTCTGCAGGAAGGACGCCGAGGGCTGGGAGCGCAGGAACTCCAGGTGGTCGGGCTCGGGGATCTCGCGCACGGTCAACACGGCGTCGACGCTACCGGTGGCGACGCCGGTGGCCGGGGTCGCGGCGCTCACAGGCGCTCACGCAGCCAGGCGAAGTCCGCGAGGTGCGCGTCGACCGGGCCGGGGGTCTCGCACACGACCGGGGCGCCGGCCTCGCGGACCACCGCGGCCAGCAGCTCGGGGTCGATGCGCCCGGCGCCGAAGTTGGCGTGCCGGTCGGCGCCGGAGCCGAAGTCGTCGCGGCTGTCGTTGGCGTGCACGAGGTCGATGCGCCCGGTGATGGCGACGACGTCGGCCACCACGGTCTCCAGGGCGTTGCCGCCGGCGTGGGCGTGGCAGGTGTCCAGGCAGAAGCCGACGCGGTCGGCCTGCTCGGCGGTGGAGATCGCCTCCCAGACCCGGGCGATCCGGTCGAGGTGGCGGGTCATCGCGTGGTCGCCACCGGCGGTGTTCTCGATCAGCAGCGGGACCTTGAGGTCGGTCGCCTCGATCGCCTTGCGCCAGTTGTCGAAGCCCTTGGCCAGCAGCTCGGGGTCCTCGCCGGCCTTGTCGACGTGGCCGCCGTGGACGATCAGGCCCTTCGCGCCGATCGAGGCCGCGGCGTCGACGTGCTGCTGGAGCAGCTTGCGGCTGGGGATGCGGACGCGGTTGTTCGTGGTCGCGACGTTGATGATGTAGGGCGCGTGGACGTAGAGGTCGACGCCGGCGGCCTCGGCCTCGGCGCGCAGCCCCTCGGCGCCGCCCGGGTGCTCGAACACGGGTCCCTTGAAGCTCTGCGGGCTGCCGAGGAAGAACTGCACCAGCGGCGCGTTGCGGGCCTGGGCCTCCCCGATGGGGTCGGCCTGGTCGACGTGGGCTCCGATCTGCATCGCCCCATCGTAGGGAGCCGGACCGACAGGGCGGGGGTCGGCATCGGCGCCGCTGGACGGCCCGCGTCGCGCCGCGACGGTGCAGGTCCGGACCGGTGGGAGGCGCCCTGCACAGGATTGGGTCGGCCGTGCGCGCCGCTGCTAGCCTGTCGTGTCCGCTGCGCCCTGCCCACCGACGGGTCTGGTGCGCACCCGGGCCCCCGTGCTCGCACGGGGAACGCACAGCCCTCCTGCCACGGAGAGACCGTGGCCGCCGAGTCCAGAGGAGGTGGAGACCGCTATGCGTGATTACGAAGTGATGGTCATCCTCGACCCCAGCCTTGAAGAGCGGACCATCGAGCCGTCCCTCGACAAGTACCTCAACGTCATTCGCAACGACGGTGGCACCGTCGAGAGCGTGGACGTGTGGGGCCGTCGCCGTCTGGCGTACGAGGTCAAGAAGAACGCCGAGGGCATCTACGCCATCGTCACGCTGAAGGCCGAGCCGGCCACGGTCAAGGAGTTCGACCGCCAGCTCACCCTCAACGAGTCCATCCTGCGCACGAAGGTCATCCGCCCCGACGCTCGCTGAGCGTCTGTGGATGATCCCCGTCCGCATGTCGGTCCCACCGGTCACGATGGTGCCGACCGCGAGACATCCGATCAGTTCGACAGCTAGGGAGACCTCATGGCAGGCGAGACCGTCATCACCGTGGTCGGCAACCTCGTCGACGACCCGGAGCTGCGCTTCACCCCCTCGGGTGCGGCCGTGGCCAACTTCCGGATCGCGTCGACGCCGCGCACCTTCGACCGTCAGACCAACGAGTGGAAGGACGGCGAAGCGCTGTTCCTCTCCTGCTCGGTGTGGCGTCAGGCCGCGGAGAACGTCGCCGAGTCGCTTCAGCGCGGCATGCGCGTGATCGTGCAGGGTCGCCTGAAGCAGCGCTCCTACGAGACCCGCGAGGGTGAGAAGCGCACCGTGATGGAGCTCGAGGTCGACGAGGTCGGCCCCGCGCTCGCGTTCGCCACGGCCAAGGTCACCCGGGCCTCGCGCTCGGGCGGCGGCGGTGGCGGCGGCTACTCCGGTGGCGGCGGGGGTGGCGGCTACTCCGGTGGCGGCCAGCAGCAGTCCCGTCCGCAGCCTGCCGCCGCGGGCAACGACCCGTGGGCCACTCCCGGACCCCAGGGTGGCGGACCGTCGGGCGGTGGCGCTCCTGCCAACGACCCGTGGGGCGCCCCCGGCGTGGGCTCCGACGAGCCTCCGTTCTGATCAACCCCACCTGAACACCCCTCAACCATTCCGGCGTCAGCCGGGCTTCTAGAAAGGAAGCACCACAATGGCCAAGGCAGTGATTCGCAAGCCCAAGAAGAAGGTTTGCCAGTTCTGCAAGGAGAAGGCGACCGGCGTCGACTACAAGGACGCCACGCTCCTCCGCAAGTTCATCTCGGACCGCGGCAAGATCCGCGCCCGTCGCGTGACCGGCAACTGCGTCCAGCACCAGCGTGACGTGGCCACCGCGGTCAAGAACGCGCGCGAGGTCGCACTCCTGCCCTACACGTCCACCGGTCGCTGAGAGGATCAGGGAAGATGAAGCTCATCCTGACCCAGGAAGTCACGGGCCTCGGTGGCCCCGGCGACGTCGTCGAGGTGAAGGACGGCTACGGCCGCAACTACCTCGTCCCGCGCGGCGTCGCGATCCGCTGGACCCGCGGTGCTGAGAAGACCGTCGAGTCCATCAAGGCCGCCCGCTCCTCGCGCGCCGTCCGCGACCTCGGCCACGCCGCCGAGATCAAGGGCAAGCTCGAGGCCCAGACGGTTCCCGTCAAGGTCCGTGCCGGTGAGGGTGGCCGTCTGTTCGGCTCCGTCTCCGTCACCGAGATCGCCAACGCGCTGACCGAGGCCACGGCCGAGAAGGTCGACAAGCGCACGATCGCGGTCAAGAACCCGATCAAGTCGCTCGGTGCCCACACGGTCACCGTGCGCCTGCACGACGACGTCACGGCGACCGTGTCGCTCAACGTCATCCCCTCCTGAGGCTCGCCTCCGGACCAGCTCCACGCATCGGGGCCGCCCTCCTTCGGGAGGGCGGCCCCGTTGTCGTTCCCGAGGAGGGGGTGCGGGCGCGGTGCGCCCGCCGCGGTGATGGGCTCAGCGGGTGGCGGGGGCGCCTGCGCGGCGGGCCCAGGACCGGCCGGCGTAGGCGAAGCACAGCACCACCTGGAGCACCCCGACCAGCAGCGAGAACACGCCGGCCAGGCCGACGAGCGGACCGCTGGCGGCGAACGGCAGCAGCACGGCGGGGAGCACGCCGACGATCACCGCGCCGACCCAGCAGATCCGCAGCCAGCCCGCCGCGTCGTGGTTGCCGGCGTCCTGCGCCAGCTGCTCGAGGGCGCGGAAGAACAGCACCGCGAAGACCACCTGCGGCAGGCTCAGCGCCCAGGCCAGGGCCGGGTCGGCGTCCGCGACCGACTCGGCGACGCCGGGCAGCCACAGCGGCACCGACACCACGCCGGCCGTCGCCGCGGCGGCGAGGACCGGCGTCGCGGTGGGCAGCCGGGCGCGCATCGCGACGACGCCGAGGAGGACCAGCGCCCAGCCGATCAGGTCGGGCAGCAGGTCGAAGCCCCCGAGCGTGACGTTGAGCAGGATCAGCAGGAGGCCGCAGCCGGTGGCCTGGAGGGGCTTCATGGCTCCTCAGCGTACGGCGCCGGCTCCGGTGACCAGCCAGGCGTCTCCGCGGGCGCGGTGCAGCAGCACCACGAGGCGTGCGCCCATGAAGACCGCCCCGAACGCCGCCCAGACCCAGGTCAGCCCGCTGCCCAGCGCGGCGAGCGCCAGGACCACCGGCGCGTAGGCGAGCAGCACGACGGTGCCGGCGCGCGCGAGGTAGGCGCCGTCGCCGGCGCCGATCAGCACGCCGTCCAGGACGAACACGACCCCGGCGATGGGCTGGGCCAGCGCGGCGACGAGCAGCACGGGCACGAGTGCCTCGTGCACCGCCCGGTCGGGGGTGAACAGCGGCCCGAGGAACGGGCCGGAGGCGGCGAGCAGCAGGCCGGTGACGACGCCGGACCAGATCCCCCAGCGGACCATCCGCCGGGTGACGGCGCGGGTGCTCGCCACGTCCCCGGCGCCGAGGTGGCGCCCGGTGAGGGCCTGGGCGGCGATGGCGATCGCGTCCAGGACGAAGGCCAGGAAGGTCCACAGCGTCATCGCGAGCTGGTGGGTGGCGACCGGCACCGCGTCGTCCCCGGGGGCGGCGCCGGCGGTCACGGCGTAGGTCGTGACCAGCAGCGCCGCGCGCAGGGTCAGGGTGCGTACGACCAGCGCGACGGCCGCCCGGGCCGCCAGCCGGATCCCCGCCGGGTGCGGGCGCAGCGAGGCGCCCTCGCGCCGTGCGCCGCGGACCACGACGGCCACCAGCGCGGCGGCGCAGGCCACCTGCGCGACCACCGAGCCGATCGCGGAACCGGCCAGCCCCATGCCGGCGTACGAGCCGACGCCGTGGACCAGCACCACGTTGAGCACGACGTTGAGGGCGTTGCCGCCGACGGCGACGACGAGCGGGGTGCGGGTGTCCTGCAGCCCGCGCAGCACGCCCGTGGCGGCGAGCATCACCAGCAGCGGGACGGTGCCGAGGAACGCCAGGCGCAGGTACGTCGCCGCGTCGTCGGTGACGCCGGGGCTCGCGCCGAACACCGAGACCAGGGGGTGGGTGAAGACCATGCCGAGCACGGTCGCCACCGACCCGATGAGCACGGCCAGCCAGATGCCGTCGATGCCCTGGGCGAGGGCGGCGCGGCGGTTGCCGGCACCCAGGAGCCGCGCGACGCTCGCGGTCGTGCCGTAGGCGAGGAACACGCACAGCCCGACCACGGTCTGCAGCACGGCGCCGGCGATCCCGAGGCCGGCCAGCTCGCGGGTGCCGAGGTGGCCGACGACGGCGGCGTCGGCCAGCAGGAAGAGCGGCTCGGCCACCAGGGCGAGGAACGCGGGGACGGCGAGGCGCAGGATCTCCCGGTCCTGGGCGCGGGTCGGCGACGTGCTCACCGGCTGATCGTAGGGACCGGTCGCCCTTAGCAGCAGACCGGCCCCCATCGGTGGATAACTCGGGGGTTTCGCCGGTAAATCCCGTCCCCGGGTGGCTTTGTCGACATCCCCCGGGCGTGTCGCGATCCCCAGCCAAAACAGTTGTCCACGAATTTTGCTCCACACCGGCACAACTGCGTCTGCGCAGGTCAGAGGGGGTGCAGGGGGCGCGAGGGGCGATTCATCCACAGCCCCCTCCCCAGCCTGTGCACATCTTCCGTGCGTGTCGTCCACGGGTTATCCCCAGTTATCCACAGGGCCTGTGGACAAGGTGGTGTCGGTGGGGTCCTCCGGGCGCGTACGGTCGCGGGGCGAGGGGGCTCCGAAGGGAGCTGTCGGTGGCTCTTCCTAGGGTCGGCGATGCCAGTCGATCAGTGGTACTTCGCCGTGGAGGAGGCAGGCTTGAGCGTCGCGGAGCAGTCGGAGCAGGACATTCCTGAGCCGCCGTTCGAGGACTGGGGCGACGGTCCGGTCCCCTACGCGCCGGGGGAGCGTCCCTCCCGTCCGGGCGACCGCACGCCGCCGCAGGACATGGCCGCCGAGCAGTCCGTGCTCGGCGCGATGCTGATCTCGAAGGACGCGATCGCCGACGTCTCCGAGACGATCCGCGGCACCGACTTCTACCGGCCCTCGCATGAGTCGATCTACGACGCGATCATCGACCTCTACGGTCGCGGCGAGCCGGTCGACATGGTCACCGTCGCCGCCGACCTCCAGCGCAAGGGCGAGCTCCAGCGCATCGGCGGCGCGCCGTACCTCCACACGATCGCGGCCAACGTCCCGATCGCGGCCAACGCCGGCTACTACGCCGAGATCGTGCGCGAGAAGGCGATCCTGCGCCGCCTCGTCGACGCCGGCACCAAGATCGTCCAGCTCGGCTACGCCGGCGAGGGCCAGATCGACGACGTCGTCGACAACGCCCAGGCCGAGGTCTACAAGATCGCCGACAAGCGCACGGGCGAGGACTACGCGCCGCTGAGCGACATCATGACCGGCGTCCTGGACGAGATCGAGGCGATCTCCAACCGTGAGGCCGGCATCTACGGCGTGCCCACCGGCTTCGCCGACTTCGACGACCTCACCAACGGCCTGCACTCGGGTCAGATGATCATCGTCGCGGCCCGACCCGCGATGGGTAAGTCCACGCTGGCGCTCGACTTCTGTCGCGCGGCCTCGATCCACAACAACCTCACGAGCTGCTTCTTCAGCCTGGAGATGACGCGCGCGGAGATCACCATGCGCCTGCTCTCCGCGGAGGCGAAGGTGCCGCTGAACCACATCCGCAACGGCAACATGACCGACGACGACTGGGTCAAGCTCGCCCGCAAGATGGGCGAGGTCTCCTCGGCGCCGATGTTCATCGACGACTCGCCCAACATGACGATGATGGAGATCCGCGCCAAGGCGCGCCGCCTCAAGCAGCGCCACGACCTCAAGCTGATCGTCATCGACTACCTCCAGCTGATGAGCTCGGGCAAGAAGGTCGAGTCCCGCCAGCTCGAGGTCTCGGAGTTCTCCCGTCAGATCAAGCTGCTGGCCAAGGAGCTCGAGCTCCCGATCATCGCGCTCTCGCAGCTCAACCGTGGCCCCGAGCAGCGCGCCGACAAGCGCCCGATGGTCAGCGACCTGCGTGAGTCCGGCTCGATCGAGCAGGACGCCGACATGGTCGTCCTGCTCCACCGCGACGACGTCTACGAGAAGGAGTCGACCCGCCCCGGCGAGGCCGACCTGATCGTGGCCAAGCACCGCAACGGCCCCACCCGCGACATCACCGTCGCCTTCCAGGGCCACTACTCGCGGTTCGTCGACATGGCGCACTGAGCCGGCCGCGGTGCCGACAACCCGCGAAACTGAAACTGAAGGCTCCAATCTGCAAAAATTTCATACTGGGTGCTACGTCTACGCCACTGGCTCTCAGACGCGCAGGAGTCGCGAGCGCCGTTGGGTGCGCCGAGGTTGTCGCTGTGAATGCCCCAGCGTGGTCCTCGCTCGCCGTGCACGCGCGCGAGGCCTAGGTCGAGACGGTCTCGTCGCCGCGCTCCCAGCGACCGCGCCAAACCCGCCAACGAACGAGGGCGAACCCTCGTCCCGCCGACCTCGCCGGCGACCCTCGGTGTAGGCGGTCAGGGGCCCCGGCTGGTTAGTCAGGCTTCGGCGGTCCTGTCCGGTTCTGGTTGATGCCTACCGGTGCGCTGGGTTGCGTACACATGGGCCAGTTGGCTGACGGCCTGCACCACGGCGCGTTGCACATCCCCGTCGGAGTGGAACCCTTGGGCCAGCGCCGCAGCGTCGTCGCCGAACCCTCGCACGGCCTCCGCAACGGCGATCTGAAGGTCCAGTGAGTCCTCGAAGTCGTCCGGGTCGTTGTCGCGGGCCTGGCCTCGAAGTCCTTCGTCGTTCAGTACGAGACCCACGAGCGCGTCCAGCCACGCCGGCGAGTTCTCGGTACTGACCTCGACTCCGGCATCGGCGAGGCGCGCGTTGAACTCGTCGATGATGTGGCGCAGCGTCTCCTCTACCGGATCTTCGCGGACGCCGTCAGAGACTCCGAACTCCGGTGGGGCGAGGTCTTCCGGCTCGTTGCCGAAGACGAGCGAGGCCACGGCGCCTTCTTCGACCTCGAGGAGCCGCACCGCCACTCCGGACAGGTCGGGCCGCGGGGACGGGTCACGCCGGAACCGCTTGTTAAGCAGACCCAGGAACAAGTGCTGCTTCTCCAGGGCGGCTTCGGCAAAGTCGTGGACCTGCGACATGAACGAGTAGGCGGTCAGGAAGTTGGACACGTTGGCCGCGAAGTTCAGCAGGCGCGACGCCTCTTCGATGTCTTCGCGACTCTGGGCCTCAGCCAGCCGCCGCTGCCAGTCCCTAGCGACGGGCGCAACGGCGGCATCCATCGCGGCTTGGTCGCCGGCGAGCGCTCCCTCCACTGCCCGCTTAACGGTCGCCTCGTCGTAGAGACCTTCGCCGTTGATAGCAGCGAGCAGGTCGTAGATCTGGGCGACGTCGACCTCGTGCGGCAGTTTCGCTTCGGTGTGGAACTGGCGGAACGCCTTCAGCATCTGCTCGCCGCGGCTGGTGAAGTCGACGACGAATACCTTGTCCTTCCCCTCCGCGGGCATGGTGCGGTTGAGTCGCGAGAGGGTCTGGACCGCGTTGATGCCGCTGACGGGCTTGTCCAGGTACATCGCGGACAGCCGCGGTTCGGAGAACCCGGTCTGATACTTATTGGCCACGACGATCACCGAGTACGCGTCGTCGCCCTTAAACAGGTCGGCCGGTTCCTTCGCGTTGCCGTTCAGCGTCGACTCCGACTCTTCGCGGCCGCTCTCAGTGACGGTGCCGGAGAACGCGACCAACCCGCGCAGTTCGCTCCCCAGCCTGCTCGCCTCGGCTTCGATGGCGCGGAGGTAGCGGACCGCGGCGACGCGAGAGTAGGTGACGACCATTGCTTTCGCGGTACCGGACAGCAGCGGGGCGACCTTGTGGGTGAAGTGCTCGACGATCCAGCGCGCTTTCGCTGCGATCAGGTCGGGGTCTTCGTACAACCGCCGGTTCAGTTCTCTGCGAGCCAACCGCGGGTCCACGAGCCGTTCGTCGAACGGTGTCATGCCCGGCCGTGACGCCTCGTCGATGAGCGCCTTGAAGTCGACGGACTGATAGTTGGCGAGCACGTCGAGGATGAACCCCTCGGCCAACGCCTGCTTCATCGTATACAGGTGAAAGGGGCGTACTTCGCCGGTGTACGGGTTGGTGGTGCCAAACAGCGTCATTGTGGACGCCTTCGGGGTCGCGGTGAACGCTACGTAGGTGACCTGGTCGCTCAATGCCCGCTTGGCCATCTCGGCTTCGATGCGGTCGTCGAACTCCTCTCGGGTTACTTCCACCCCGTCGGCGTCGAGGAACACCCGTAGCCTCGCGTCCCAGGTGAGCCCTTCGGACCTCGCGAGGGCTGCGTCGACGGTGCGCCCGGTCTCGCCGTCCTGGGACTGGTGGGCCTCGTCGATGATGACAGCGAACCGACGTTCGGCCTGGTTCTCCATGAGGGTTAGCGCGTGCGGGAACGTCTGGATGGTCGTGACCACGATCGGGTGGTTGCGGTTCAGGGCGTAGGCGAGCAGTTCGCTCTTGGACGAGTACCCGTGGCGCCGAGCTTCTTCGACGTTGATGGGCGTGACCGCGATGCCGGTCTGGTCGATCTCCTTGATTGCCTTCTGCAACTGGTCATCGAGCACGGTCCGGTCGGTGAGCACGACGACCGAGGAGTAGACCTTTCTGTCGCGGCCATCCGGCCCGGTGGCATGCAGGGTTGCCAGCGCGTGCGCGGTCCAGGCGATCGAGGATGTCTTGCCCGACCCGGCCGAGTGCTGGATCAGGTAGCGGCGGCCGACGCCGGTGGTGGCGGGGTCTGCCAGATGCTCCCTGATGTCGGTGACGATGGACTTGACCGCATCCCATTGGTGGTAGCGCGGGAACAGCAGTTTTGCCTTCGGGCGCTTAGCCTTCTCCATGTTCTCGGCGTCTGGCATCTTCTCTGAGTGCACGAAGCGACCCAAGATGTCGAGGAGGTTCTCCCGCGCGAGGACGCGCTCCCATAGGTAGGAGGTGGCGTGCCCGTGGGGGTTGTCCGGATTGCCGGGGCCGTTGTCGCGCCCTTGGTTGAATGGCAGGAAGATCGTGGCCGCGCCGTTCAGGCGCGTGGTCATGTAGACCTCATCGTGGCTGACAGCGAAGTGGACTAAAGCCCGGGCGCCGGCGGTCAGTAACGGCTCGGTGAAGCGGCCTGTGCCGGGGGTTCGGTCTTCCTTGTACTGCTCGATCGCGTCGGCGACCGACTGGGTGTAGTCGGACTTCACTTCACACGTCGCCACGGGTAGCCCGTTGACGAAGAGGACGAGGTCGATGCTCAGGCTCTTGTTGTGCTTGGAGTAGTGGACCTGTCGCATTACCCGCAGCCGCACTCTGTTGTAGAGCGGCAGAAGGTCGGAGTTGAGGTTAGAGGCGGGCGCGAACTGGCACATCTTGAACCGAAGCGTTTTGCCGCGCCCGGTGAGGCGGTGGTCGCGGCGAAGTACCCCGACCGTGCCGCCGTCAGGCTTGCCGTGCTTGTCGAGGCGGGTCACGAGGGAGTCGAGCAGGTGGATCCTTGGGTCACGCCCAATCGGAGTCACCTCCGCCAACCGCGCCCACTCGTCGGGGTAGGCCTCAGCAAGCCAGTCGTAGACGTCGTTGGGGAACAGTGCGCGCTCGACGTCATACCCCGCATCCGTGGCGCTGTAGTGCCAGCCGTTGGCCGCAAGGTGCTCGCAGATGGCGTCCTCGAAGGGGCGCTCTTTATGGACCTCCATCAGTCGCTCGCTCCTGCGTGTTTGGTCCGCGTGGTGTGGTCGATCTGCCCGGTCACAGCTGCGGTGACGAGTGTCGCACGACGCTCCTTCGCCAGAACGATAAATCGTTCCGTCTCAGCGATCAGCGCGTCGATCTCCTCGGTCTTCTCATCCAGGTAATCGGTGGTGCGGCGCTGGGCGTCGATAGGGGGTAGAGGGACGCGGAGTGCGCGCACGTCGTCAAGAGAGAGCCCCTGCTTAGTCCCACCCAATGACGACATCTTCAACTGGTCCTGCCCTGGTCGAGCCAGTAGCGCGTAGCCCACGTACCGCGGAAGAACCTCCGCGGTCCGCGGGAAGCGGCACAAAGCGACGTGCTGACTCGTGTATGCCCCTACCCATGACGGGTCGTCGATGATCGAGACGCTGCCCAAGTAGGCCGTAATGCTCAACAAGAGGTCATCAAGGCGCAGCTTGGTACGCGCTCCCTCCGTAACGCCAGTCGGCAAACGCACGTGCTGGATCTCGCCACGCAAGCGCAGGTCACCGCGGCCGAGGTTGCCGATACGCGCGAATCGCTCTCCATGGTCTGCGTAATAGTCGCCCCAACCCCGGCTGCCGCTTGTGACGTACGGCCGCAGCCGGGAGAGTGTAACGGTTGGTCCCCCATGCGCCGCGATCGCGCGGTCGATCACCGCTGCTCGCCGTTCCCGCAGCGTTGAAATGAGTTCCTCTTGCGCCGCCACCAGCGCGTCGATTTCCGTCGTCTCGCGGTCGAGGTAGGACGCGATGGAACGCTGTTCAGTGATCGGCGGAACAGGCAACTCCACCTGCCGGAAGAGGCCAAATTTGATGGCCTGACCGTCTCGGAGTTGATCGGTTGTTGTCGCAAGGCGCTCGATGAATCCGCTGCACTTCAGAAGCCACCGGCCGTACTCAACGTCGAATCCTTCCCGTGGCTGACACACCGTGTACGCAGGGCTTACGCGACCTTGGTGCCGGGATAGTTCCAGGCCGCCTTGGAACGATCGCAGGTGGATGATGAAGTCCCCGATCTCGACCCGCTTCATCAAGTCGCTCCCGACGTTGCTGAGTACGACACGGGAGCCCGTGCGCTTCATGTACTCGGCTTGAGGCAGGACTCCGTACCTTTGTGACGGCGTCAGATGCACGTCGGTTGGAGCACAGCGTGTCGTACGCTCAAGGAATAGAGAGGCGGCTCGTTGCACCTGCCAGTGATCTGGAACGGCGTCGAGCCAGGCGGTAACTCCGCTCAAGACGCCTCTACCTTCCGAAGCATCTCCATCACAAGCGCAGCCTGTCGGTTCAGGTCCGCGTCGATTTCGTCTAGCGGCCTAGGCGGGACATAGCGGTAGAAGTGTCGGGTGAACGGGATCTCGTAGCCGATCTTCGTCTTCTTCTCGTCCACTGCCGCGTCCGGGTAGTACGGCTTTACCTCGGTGTCCATGTATGCGGCAATGCACTCGGCCTCGGCGCGGTCGTAGTCCGGCTCCACATCGGGACCTGCGTAGCCGAACGACACGGTCTCGGTCTCGGTTAGATGGTTCGGAGTGAGACTGGTGCCCTTGTAGGTGACGTTCTCGTGCTCGTCGACGGGTTGCCCGATGGCGCGGACGGCGTTGCGCGCGTGAGCGGTCTTGACGGCGCCACCCCGGGCCGTCGCTGCCGCACCGAGCGCCGCGAACAGGGCTTGTGCGGTCTCGAACTCCTGCCCGATAAGATCGGCGACCACGTCGGACGCCTCTGGTGCTGAGATCACAACCCGCGCCACGGCGTCCTCGTCGACGACGTAGCGCATTGGTACCGGCCGCGCATGCGTGATTAACCAGTACCCGAAGGCGTCGTTCGCGAAGATCTTGCTGACGTCGGGGTCGGCATCCTCGAACGCCTCGTAGGCGTCTAGGATCCGTCGCCGGTCGGCCTCGGACATCTCGCGGTTCTTATCGCCGACGTTCTTGCGCATCTTCGTGTAGATCTCGCGCGCGTCAATCAACTGGACCTTGCCACGACGGTCAGGACGCTTGGTGTTATCGAGCAGCCAGATATAGGTACCGATGCCGGTGTTGGTGAACAGGCCGGCGGGCAGCGCGACGATGGCCTCGACCAGGTCGTTGGCCAGCAAGTACCGGCGGATCTCCGACTCGCCGGACCCTGCGCCGCCATTGAAGAGTGGGGAGGCCGACAGCACGATCGCGCCGCGGCCTCCGTCGAGCCAGTCGAATGCTCCGTCGTCTAGGCGCTTCTTCGGGGTCTTCATCTTCGACACGACGTGCTGGAGAAACAGCATCGCGCCGTCGGAGACCCGCGGCAGCCCGGCAGGGAACCGGCCGCGGTCGCCCTTCGCGTGCTCGGCCTTCACCTCGGCCGCGTGTGATTTCCAGTCCACGCCGTACGGCGGGTTGGACACGACGTAGTGGAAGCCCTTGGTTCCGCTGTAGGTGGAGAACTGGTCGTCGATGAGGGTGTTGCCCAGTTTGATGTCGCCGAACGTCTTGCCTTTGGAGAGCACATCGGCCTTGCACACCGCGTACGACTGATCGTTGATCTCCTGACCGAACAACCGCAACGACGCATGTGGGTTCAGGTCTCGAAACCGGTCGGATGCCACCGTCAGGAGTCCGCCGGTGCCTGCGGTCGGGTCGTAGATCCGCTGGGAGACGTTTGTGGCGGCGATGTGCGTTCGGCGTTCGGCGATCAGCAGGTCGACCAGGAGCGCGACCGCGTCACGGGGAGTAAAGTCCTCGCCCGGCGAGTCATGGTGGCTCCGCCGGATGAGGTCTTCGAACAACATGCCCATGTCGGTATTCGAGACCGCCTCAGGGTGTAGGTCGAGGGTTGCGAAGCGCTGCACCACCGGTGCGAGCAGTCCCTCGGAGTCCAACTTGTCGATCTGGGCAGCGATGCCGAACCGGTCGAAAATGTCTTTCGCGTCGCCCTCGAACCCGTCAATGAACTTCAACAAGTTCGTGTGGATGTCTGAGCCCTGCTCCACGATCTCGGGCAGGCTCAGCCCGGAGGTGTTGCCGTAGTTCTGCTTTGCGGCGCGCCGGTCCGCGCCGGTTGGCGGCTCCATGACGCAGTCCATTCGACGTAAGATCGTGAACGGCAAAATCACACGGCCATACTCGTGCGGTTTGTAGACGCCGCGGAGTAGATCCGAGATGCCCCAGACCCACACGGACATGGACTGCGGCTTGCCTGTCTTAGAGTCGACCATCATGACGGGGTGAGGCTCCTGTTGCTGGGGTGAGGTCGCAGGCTATCGACCCTCACTCTGTCTACAGCAGTCCTATGCCATCGAGCGATGGCTAGTGGATGGGCGGCGCCTAGTTCTCCGCAGACGAGCAAGCCCTTTTGCGCGTTAACCCCTCACCTCACGGTGCGAATCGGAACGGTCGCGCTGTCATGCCGCGGTAGGTGTGATCCGTGAGTCGCGTCGGGCGAAGTCGAGGTTCGCGAGCGGTCGGCACTACTCAGGTGAAAATCACTCCACGCCCGGACGGCCAGCGCCGCGGTCGTAGAAGTCCAAGTACCCATGGATGCGTATCCGGTGCTTCTCGTATTTCTCGTCGAGCATCTCGGCGCGCTCGCGCAGCCTCTGTACGTCGAGCATCCTGGCCTCGATGAGTGCCCCGACGAATAACCGGTCCTTCTCGCTGAGGCGAACCATCTTCGACACCGCCAGATCGTGCGGGTCCAAGAAGTGCGGACGCGCGGGCGCAGAGGACACCAGGCCCCACCCGACGAGTCGATCACGCCACCCGCGCGGCAGGACGGCCGTGCTCACGTGGATCCCCTCGGCGTAGTAACCGTTCGTGTCGTGGAACGGTGACAATTCCCCGATCGTGCCTTCGACCCGGTCGGCCTTGTCACGGTCGGGATCGTTGAGGAACGCCACGTCCGCTTCGAGCGAGGCGGTTGCTTCCGCGGGGAGGTCGTCTTCGTCGAACGTGCCGAGGATGGACTGCGAACCCAGAACGAGCACATCTGGGTCATCCACGATCTGACACGCTGAGCGCAGTACGTGCGCTAGTTGCTGACGGTTCAAGACGCAAGGTCTTCGTGTTCGTCTCGCCAGTGGCGCTTAAACGAGCGCAGCGTCTGAGTGCGGACTTCCTCGGAAAGGGCTCCGGCGAATGGAGAGTTCGCCCGCAACTCGCACGCCTCCGGGTCTGGCGAGGTCACCCTGTCGATCACTGTGTCGACGCCGGAGTCCAAGACTTCTTCCCACAGGCTCAGCCAGCGCGCTGTCATGCCGTCGTGACGCTGGGTTTCGCGCCAACGCTCGATGTTGGCGCGCGCCTTCGAGATGACCGACTCGGGGTCGAGGACCAGTGGCGTGACCAGTGCGCGGTGCAGCCACAGCGACTTCTCCTGCTCGCGGGTCAGCGGGCTGCGCTTGACGCGTTCGAGCTCACTGCGCGGGATGCGCCGGTGACTGCCGACGCGCACGGATCGGATCCTGCCGCTATCGCACAGGTCGACGACATGCTGGCGCGAGGACCCGAGGATCTGGGCGACCTCGCCGGTCCTCAGCATCGGTTCGAGCGTCGTCGTGGTCACGGTGTGATTCTCACGCGCAAACACCAAAAACACAACCCGATGCCTGCGGGCACGGCGGTCATCCACAACCTCTGCCGAGGGCTCTGGCCCATCGCGCGCGGCTGATGGCATGTCTTGGCGCTCTCTTCGGTGCGGGGGCTGTTGGGCCGACGCTGGGCGCGCCCCGAATGGCGAGCGTCAGCGCTCACTTCCGTGCTTCGGGCGCGAGTTCGCCCAGTCTTCGGCCATGCGATACCAGTCGCTGAGCACGTAGCCGGGGTTGTGAGAGGCGATCTGCCACAAGACGTCGCGGACCATGTCGCGTGCGTCTCGGTCTGCGATGCGATGGCCTCGCAGACGCCCGAGGCGCCGACCTCTTTCGTCCTCTCCCGTTCCTGAGCATCGCCTACATGCGACCTCCGGCCGGGGACGCGGGCGGTGAAGCCATCCGCGGATGAGACCGGCTGTCGGGCGCTTGCCGAAGTCGCCGACGTGCTCAACGTCGTCGAGGGTGACAGCCAAGAACTCGGCAGGGGTGACGTACAGCGAACGTTGATCAAGCAGACCCCGCAGGAGCGACGCCAACTGTCGTTCTTGCCGTGCCGTCCACTGCTCAGAGTCCAGCGCGCTGACAAGTTCGTCGATCGCCTCATCGAGTCTCTGCCTGGTGCGTGCGAACTGCTCTGCGCAACTCCGGCTGCAGAACTGCTTCTTGCGTCCACGGGTCTCCCCTGAGGTGGAGTCCTTCTTCACCTGCCGTCGACAGGTCGGTGCGCGACACGGGCGCCCTTGATCTTTTTCCCCGGATCCGGGAAGCGCTTGGGTAGGCCTCACTCCGGTGCTGTCGATCGCGAAGTACCGCATGTGAACAGGGTAGATGCGGATGCTGCGCGTGAAAATGACACGTTGAGATTTCCGCGGGCCGTTTTTTTAACACTTGCCGCAGCCCTGCGGATGGTCGTAACTTCGGAGACAGGGCGACGGGGCCTCGAGAGAGCACTGAGAAGCGCAAAGCCCGCGACTGCTGGCACAGTTCGCGGGCTTCACTCGCAGATCCCTTCGCGGATACGACAACGCAAGTCGACGGAAGGGGCTGCTGTGCCCATTCTTCTAGACCCGGCGCGCATACGCCACCTCGGGCGGCACAGTGCGGCGTGCAATGACCACGTTGGTCTCTCAGGCAGGGCGGCTCAGTGAGTGCCGCGACGCCTATCGGGGCCACCCAGGCTCGATCCGTCTCTCTTCCCGGGCCGCACGCACTGTTGCCGAAAGCCACGGCCCGGCGCGGTACGAGGCGGATGGTGCCAGCGATCCGTGCTGCGGTCGGCTCACTGATGCCGCGGGTGGACGCGGAGGCGCTCATCGCGTCTGGGGATTTGGACCCGGGCCGGTGTCAGATCGTGTGGAACGTCCGGGATCGGGCGGTTATACACCCGGTATCGCAGATGCAGGTGCCGTCGCTGGAAGCGGTGAAATCTGTTCGCCGGATCGGGACGTACAAGGGCGCTCAGAGCCGTATCGCGATGTACCCGGTGATCCGCGAGGGCAAGGCCACGATGTTGGAACTGGAGTCGCAACTGGAGCGCTTCCACGCCCTCAAGTTGAGTCTCGATCCGCGGGTCAGTGACCTGCTGGCGCAACCGTTCTTGATGCTGTGGCGCCATCCGAGAGGTTCGGTACTCCACGTGCCTGACCTAGCCGCGCGACGCGGGCAGGAGTGGACCGTGTACGCCGTCAAACCGGATGAGCGGTCGTCGGAGGAGCGGGTGCGGTTGATGTTCGACTTCGCCGCTGAGGCACTGAGATGCGCTCGGGTCGGCTTCGAGGTTCGTGGGTCGCTATCGAAGCAGCAGCGGGTCAATCTCGACCGTCTGGCGCGGTACCGCGTCTATGACGCTGGTTTGGAGGCCCTGGTCGAGGTCGCGGCGCTGCGCCGGCCGCGGACGATGGGCGGGTTCTACGGCGTGATCCGCGGGCACTTGGGGTTCGGTCAGACCTTGGACCTGCCGAGCGTGGGCTGCCCGTCGTTGGTGGGCTTGGATGCGGCACTGTACGCCTTGGCGCATGGTCACGTTGGGACGCCTGATCTCGACCAGCCGATCCGTCTCGCGACACCTCTGCTCTGGGCCGCGGACCAGGAGCGGTGATGAGCGAGTTCGACGTTCCAGACCTCCCACGCTCCGCGAGTGCGTGCGGCACCACATTCGAGGTGAGGTTGGGCACCGATGACCTCATCCGGGCCGTCGTTGGCCCGATGACCCGAGTCCGGGACTGCCCCCAGTTGAGTTGACACCTGACCTCTGAGGTTTCGACCTCAAGCGGAAGGATGTCCCCGTGGCAAAGCCCTATCCCAAGGAGTTCCGCGACGACGTCGTGGCCGTGGCCCGCAAGGG
>NZ_JABJRA010000013.1 GCF_013155365.1 Nocardioides sp. zg-DK7169 | reverse complement strand
TTGCGGGCCACGGCCACGACGTCGTCGCGGAACTCCTTGGGATAGGGCTTTGCCACGGGGACATCCTTCCGCTTGAGGTCGAAACCTCAGAGGTCAGGTGTCAACTCAACTGGGGGCAGTCCCCAGTGTGCGCCGCCGCGACGTGTGTCGTGACCCCGCTCTCATCAAGGGCGGTTGGCCGACCCATAGATCGGCAAGAGGCTGGGTTGTGCCAGAAGGATTGCCGTACTGGCTTCTCAGCATGCTGCCGAAACGCCCGTGCGGTGCGCAGTTCGAGGGGCTCGCGCGCTCGCTTCGAGCCACTTGCGCACGCCTTCGAGTTTCTTGTCCTCCGACATATTGGACCCTGCCTTCCGGCGACAGGGGGTCATGACCCCGTCTGCGCGTGCTCGCCGCGTGGAATCCGTAGGTCGGGTGCACGCTTCGCCAGCGCTAGGGGCCTGGCGCCACCGGGACGCGCGCCAAGACCTGCTGCCGGACCTGGTTGTAGACATCCACATCCAGTTCGGGCGCAACCCACAAGGAGAGCGCTACGGCGAAGTTCACCCGTTCCCCTTGGAGCCCTCCAGCCTGCTCTTTGCACTGAACCGTCAGACTTAGGTCGTTCCCGGCTCCGAGACCAATGGCCTTTTGTACTTCCCAGACCGTGTGTTGAAGGGTGCCGCGTTTCGCTTGGTCGCCGCCGACGTCGATCGCCGTCCCCAGTTGAGTCATTCCAGTCGGCTTGGCGAAGTCCAGAGCGGCTCGCCTGTACTGCCTGTGCCGCCAGTTCACCGGGGACAACCAAGCGAGAGTTGCCGTGACGCGTTTCAAGCCTCGAACTTGCAGTCCGTCTGGGAGCGGGAAGGACAGCACGCGCTGTTCGTTCGCGCCAATGTCGCCCACAAACAAGATGCTCGCCTCATGTGGCTCGCAACCGTCGGCAAAATCGCGTAGAACCGCGCCGTAACCGTGCGCGTATGGACTGAGGGCTTCGTGCACGCGCAAGTCAGGGGTCACTCTTGCCGAGTGAGCCACCAGCGCTTTTGTGGCCACGGCAAGTTCTGAACGCCTGAGTTGGCGGTTCGTGATGTCGAGAACTGCGTCAACCGCCCTAGCCGCCGAGCGCGCCACGGCGGCGGCGGCTGGACTCGTGCCCATCGTGAAGACCTCCCCTCCGCCGGGAGATGCCACCTTGATGCCGGGCCCGAAAGCGCTCTGGACTGCGGGGCGAAGTTCAGTCTCTAGTTGCGAGATGGGTTCTTGGAAGAGTGCCCGTCCCCCCGGCGCGAGAAGGTCCGGTTTCACCGAACGGCGGTGCCCAGCGCCGACTGCACTGGTGGGGTTGACGATGAGTTCCCCGGCGGCCGGGTCGAAGCGGTACCCCAAGTGCACTTGGCCGTTGCCGTCATGGTTCAGTGCCCCGACCGTCAGGGCGTTGAGAGAGTCGCTTGGCGACAGGAGGCTGCGGCGGGGAACGGATTCGGCAACTACAGCGTTGACTGCGTCCGCACGCGCGCTTCCGTCCACGGAGGTCAGGGTTCCTGTGCCAGAGGGGACAGGGAGTGACGGGTGGTTACCGGCTGAGGTGACAACAACGACTCCGTACGTCGCACTCAGCCAATCGAGGGTACGGGCCCAAGACGACATCACGCCATCGAATGGTGCGGCGGGGTCCCCAACTGACAGGTTGAGAACCACCACTGAGTCGCCGACTGGACCTGACGTTCCGTCCCCCTCGAACAGTTCGCGGAAGATGCGGCGCATGAGGTCGGGGGCCAGTTCGGTGCTCGGCAACTCTTCGGCACGGTCCTGGGTGTCGTCGGCCGGAGTCAAGATCGGCCGAACCATGACGGGCCGAGTCGCGGCAACGGGCGAATCGGAGAGATCCCCCCAGACACATACAGATGCCATGGCTGTCCCATGACGACGAAGTGCGGTGTCCGACGCGCTTTCAGACGTTAGATCGTCCGGGTCGTGCACGGTGACACGCCCTTGGAGCAGAGGATGATTCGCCACGGGGACGCCGTCCAGCACGCACAGAACGGGGTCCCCCGAGGGGAGAGGACCAGACACCAGGGGAGTTGTCGGGGCCTCATCCGAGAACGAGTACGACTGGGCGGTCGCGCGCAGGTACATAACGTGACTCGATTTCACCGCAGCAACCGCGTCGAAGTCTCCCGCTGCTAGGCGCTGAAGGACGTCGAGGGGGACGGTGCATTTCATCCCGTGGTACCCGACCTCGGCCAACTGCGAGACGGTAAGGACTTCCCCCCCTGCCGCTGTAATTAGAGCCGAAACTTCGTCCTGGGCTTTCTGGCGAAGGGCAGGCGAGCCTCGGTACCAGAGTTCGATCTCCACTGTGTGGTCACCCGGCAGCATGCCGCTCAAGGATGCGGCTAATTCTGCTGTCCGAACGCGGTCCTGTGGGCCCCATGGCCGCACGTCCTTCAGGTGCTCGAACAGGTTTCGAAGGGGGGCGTAACCCCTGTCGACGTTCCCTGTCTGCTGCCAGCGTCGCCACTGCCCAAGGATGTTGGCCTTGGACTTGTCGTTGATGCAAACGGCGTGCAAGCAGCCATTGACGGGGAGGTCTTTGTTAACCCCTGTCCGGGGGAAGTCGGGATCTGGCTCGTAGTCCCGCTCAACCTCCGTGAGAATCTCAAGTCCCGCGAGTTCGGCAACTCTCGTTAGGTCGACGCGCTCGTCAATCGCCTCAAAAACAACGACAAGTTGTGGATCGCTTGCTCCGAGCGACAAAGTTAGCGTCGCCTGTTCTGCGAAGGCGTCGTCGAGATCCTGGAATCTGCTTCCCAGACGCTGCCCCTGCCTATTCGCCGACGGCAGGGCGACCTTTGAGCCGCCACGCGCGTTGGGAGAGAACGTTGTGGGTGGGCCAACCCGACCCCACAGCACTGGCCGTTCGACGCCGCCGCCGTCAGTCACTGGACTCTGGCTTGGCTCGGTTGCCCCATGCCTTCAAGATGCGCTCAGTGATCGCTCCCGGGTCTGCGTCGAAGCCGTCGAGAATCAGTCGCCGCTGTACGTCGGTGGCGAAGTCTTCAAGTTCGGCGTAACTGACGTCGCGGAGTCGGTCGGCGATGGTGCGCTCGGACTTTCCGAACTCCACACCGGTACGGGCCGACCAAGCCCTAAGCCATTCAATCTTGCCCTCACGACTGGCCTTCGGCAGCGACAGCCGAACCTGCATGCGCCGCCACACTGCGCGGTCGAGCAACTCGGCATGATTGGTCGCCGCGACGACTATGACGTGGCTGGGGAGTCGGTCGACCTGGAGCAGGAGCGAACTCACAACCCGCTTAATCTCGCCGGTCTCGTGTGTGTCCCCCCGCTCCTTTGCAACCGCATCGAACTCGTCGAAGAAGAGGACACACGGCCGGATGCGCACGGCGGAGAACAGAGCGTCGAGTCTGCTCGCAGTTTCGCCTAGGAACGAACCAATGAGCCCCTCGTAGCGCACTGTCAAGAACGGGACAGCGACCTCTGTCGCGATTGCCTCCGCGAGGGTGGTCTTTCCGCTGCCGGGAGGTCCTTCGAGGAGGATGCGGTGGCGTGGCTCCACCCCGTGGCTGCGGAGGAGATCACGACGGTGGTGTTCCTCGATGAGGTCTGCGGTCGACTGCCGAACGGAGGTCGGGAGCACGAGGTCCGTTAGTCGTCTAGTCGGTTCGGTCTCGTGGAGCAGGCCAACTGATTCTTGGGGGCGCGTCAGGGGTGAAACGGACGAGCCCGGGTTGCGTCGACGGGTGAGAGCATCGGCCAACTGCGAGGCGAGCACGCCGTGCTTCTTGGCATTCTCCTCTGCGATGAGTGCCTCAGCGGCGCGACGGAACGCGAGGTCGTCGCCGCCCGCGCCGGACTTCACCAGCGCGACGAGCAGGTCTCCGCGCGCCATGCCCGCCCCTCTCTTTCGTCTCGTTCATTGTCGCAGACGTCCGCTGGCGTGTTCGCCCGGCACTCGTGCCTCGTACACGCTGAGGACACCATGTCAGCCACGGCCGACACCTGTCTCGGGCTTTGCGGGGGCACGATGCTCGACCGCTCAGTTTCCGGTGGTTGGACCGGTGAATGGCTGGGACAGGTACATGTCCACGAGGTCCGCGCGGGACGTACCGGGAGCATGCTGAGCGTGAATCGGTGCCCATGCATGCCCGTTGCTTCCCTCGGTGTCTCGCTCGCTAACCAGAGACCAGAATGATTAGGTCGTCGGTTCGATTCCGACAGGCGGCTCCACGGCACAGCCCCCGCCCTGCGACGAGCAGGCGGGGGCTGTGGTGATTTCGGGGCGGTCGGGCCTCACGCCCAGGCGAGCACCTGCTCGTGCTCGAGGCGGGGCAGGCGCGGGAACCACGGGTCGACGCCGGGGTGGCCGATGTTGACGACCAGGTGGCTGCGCCACGTCGTACCGGCGAAGAACTCGGCGTCGATGCCGGCCGCGTCGAACCCGCCCATCGGGCCGGCCGAGAGGCCGGCGGCGCGGACGGCGAGGAGGAAGACGCCGGTCTGGAGCGAGGCGGACTGGCGGGCCATGCCCTCGCGCAGCTGCGGCTGGCCGCCGAGGTTCTCGCGCATCTGCTCACCGCGCGCCGGGAAGACGGTGGGCATGTGCTCGTGGAAGTCGAGGTCGTAGGCCATCACGGCGACGACCGGTGCGCCTGCGGCCTTCGCGCGGTTGCCCTCGGCGAGGTGGGGGATCAGGCGGGCCTTGCCCTCCTCGGTGCGCACGAACAGCACGCGCAGCGGTTGGGTGTTGGCCGCCGACGGCGACCAGCGGGCGAGCTCCCAGATCGCGGAGAGCTCCTCGTCGGTGACCGGGGTGTCGGCGAAGGTGTTCGCCGTGCGGGCCTCGGTGAACAGGAGCGCACGCGCCTGCTCCTCGAGGGCGAAGAGGGTGGGGGGTGCCTGAGTCATGACCGCTCCTGGACTTGCTGCTTGGGATTGAGTAGGTACTACGAAAAACATAGCAACTAGTCCAGCAGGTGGCGACGGGTAGGCTGCCCGTATGGCGAGAGAGGCGGCTCCGGACGCGGCGGGTCACGACCCGCGGGCGTGCAGCGGCGGCCTCATCCGCGCCTTCGGCTTCCTGGGCAAGCGGTGGAACGGCGTGCTGCTGGCGACGCTCCTGGAGGGGCCGGCCGGGTTCGCCGACCTCAAGCGCGCCATCGCCGGGATCAGCGACTCGATGCTCTCGGACCGGCTGAGCGAGCTGTCCGGGGCGGGACTGGTGCGGCGCTCCGTGGAGGAGGGGCCGCCGGTGTCGGTGGTCTACGGCCTCACCGAGGCCGGGCACGCGATCCTGCCCGCGATGCGGGCGCTGTCGACGTGGGCGGACGAGCACCTGCCCGCGGACGACGCGTGCCCGCCCCTGCGATAGGGACGGGCACGACGGCGGTGCGCTGGATCAGCTGATGAGGGCGTCGATCCCACCGAGGTAGGCGCTCGGGTCGCCCTTGACCTGACGGCTCGCCTCGCCGGACACGCCGACGGGCGCGTCGCCGGGCTGCTCGCCGGCCTTGACTCCGGCGCCGGCGGTGGTGTTGTAGGAGCTCTCGTCCTCCCGCTCGAAGGCGTTCGCGTAGTCGTACTCGTTGCTGTGCAGCGCCCAGAGGTTGTCGACGAGCGCCTTCAGCGGCGCCGGGAGGCCGGCGTACGCCGTGGCGGTGTTGGCCCAGTTGGTGGTGCCGCGCGTTGCGCACCTGAGGGCGGCTGCTGTCGGGGGCTGAGTCGGCCGCGGGGCGTAGCGTGATCTGCTCCGGGGTGCGGAGCGTCTCAGCGCACGCCTCGACGTACCGCCACGACACGAGGAGCGCACCATGGCTGTGGAACTGATCGACCCCGAGGGCCTGCCCGAGGTGGGGCTCTACCGGCAGGTGTCGATCGGCACCGGGTCGCGGCTGGTGTTCCTCGCCGGCCAGGTCGCGATCGACGCGGAGGGTGCCGTGATCGGCCTCGGCGACCTCGCCGCCCAGGTGGAGCAGGCCTACGTGAACGTCGGCACGGCGCTGGCCGCCGCCGGCGCGACGTTCGACGACGTGGTCAAGCTGACGGCGTACTTCGTCGACTACGAGCCGGGCAAGATGCCGCTCTTCGTCGAGGGCATCTCCCGGGCGGCCGCCCGGCTCGGGATCGAGACCCCGGTCGCGCCGCTCACCGGCATCGGGGTGGCCGCGCTCGCCGCACCCGACCTGCTGGTCGAGATCGAGGCCACCGCCGTGCTCGACTGAGCGCGGCCGGTCAGGGCGCCGTCGCGGCGGCCCGCACCGCGCGGGCGTGCAGGTCGCCGATGACGGTGACGGCGGCGATGACGAGGCCGGCGAGCAGCAGGGTGGCGCCCAGGTGCCAGGTCAGCAGGAGCGCCCCGACGGCGGCACCGGAGATGATCAGCACGACCGCGGCGCCGCGCCGACCCGCGGAGCGTCCGCGCCCGTTCCCGAGGGGCGAGTCGATCGCGAGCCCGGTGATCGTCTGGGTGACCACGATGGTCGTGACGTCCTTGACCGCGATGAAGCGCGCGGCCGCGGCCTGGGTGCCCATCGCGACGCCGAGCGCCGTGGTGACGCTGAGCCGGACCGTGCGGTCCGGGTCCCCGCCGGTGACGAGCAGGACGACCCCGACGGCCAGGACGATGATGGCGACCAGGCCCAGCAGCCAGGTGGAGAGGATGCTCCACGGCTCGTGGGAGTCTTTGAGGACCCGCCCCACGAGAGCGGCTCCGAGGGCGAAGCCGGCCAGCGCGAGCAGCGGCCCGGCCAGCGCCAGGTCGCCGCCGTCGCCGAGCGCCATGCCCAGGAGCAGCACGTTGCCGGTCATGTTCGCGGTGAAGACCTGGTCAAGCCCGAGGTAGCACAGGGCGTCGACCAGGCCCGTGGCGAAGGTGAGGGCCAGCATCAGGCCCAGGTGCATGCGGTCGGTCGGGATGCGCGCGAGAGTGTCCATCCACCGATACAACGCCTGTCGCGCGCCGAGGGGCACCCCTCGCGGCGGGGTACCTTGCCAGCGGCCGTGCCGTCGATCCCGGAGAAACCATGCGCCGTACCGCCGCCGCCCTCGTCGTGTCGCTCGCGATCGTGCTGTCGCTGCTGCCCGGAGCAGCCTCCGCCGCGCCGGCCGAGCGGGGGCGCGAGCGGACGCCGATCTGGGTCGCGACGTACAACATGTTCCGCGAGATGCCCGCGAAGGCGGCGCGCCGCGACATCCGCGAGCTGGCCGGCCGCTCGCGCCTCGACATCATCGGCTGGCAGGAGATGTGGGGACGCGACAAGGCCCTGCACCGGTTGCGCAAGCACGGCTGGGCCACCTGGGTGCCGCCCGGCGAGGCGCGCCAGGACCCGATCTCGTGGCGCCGGTCGACCTTCGAGCTGGTGGAGACCGAGAGCTACCTGGCGCACCGCGCCGCGACCTTGAAGCGACACCGCAAGGACGTGCCGCGCAAGTTCTTCAACCGCGTCACGCTGCGGCACAAGGCGACCGGCCGGGTGCTGTCGGTGTTCAACAACCACGTCATCCCCACCATCGAGTCGCAGGGCCAGGGCCGCCCGGGTCATCCGGTGCGGCCGCGGATCCGGTGGGCCCAGCAGCACTGGAACCGCCTCGAGGCCGCGATCGCCAGGGCGCCCGGGCAGGCCGTCGTCGTGGGGGACTTCAACGTCGATGCCTTCGTCGACCTCGAGGTGCGGCACCCGGCGATGATGTTCGCCCACCTGCGCGACTCGCTCGCCTCGAGCTGGCAGGTTCTCGGGGGCAACGACGCCGTGGCGCTCACCCACCCCGGCACCGGGCGGCACATCGACTACGTGATGGTCGGGCGCCGGGCGCTGCGCCGCGAGATCCTGGTGCCGACGCGCCAGGAGGTGGTCGAGGGCCTCCGCTCGGACCACCGCCCGCTCGCGGTCAAGGTGCGCGTCCGCGCCGCCGGGCGCGGCTGAGGCCGGCCGAGGCCAGGCGGGAGCGGTGGTGGAGGACCGACCGGCCCACCCGCCGCCCGCGTCCGTGAGCGAGGCGGCGCGTGAGGTGCTCGCCCGCCCCGTCGGCGCACCCGTGCCGGAGCCCGCGGTGGACGACGTCGCCGGCTGGCGGCAGTACGCCGAGTTGCTCGACGGGCTGACCGCCGCCGCGCTCGCCGCCGCCCGCCCCGTGCCCGGGGAGGTGCGCGCGACCCGGCGCGAGGTCGCGGGCGTCACGACGTACGAGCTGGTGCCGGGGCACCTGACAGACCCGGACGGTGCGCCGGTCGTGGTGCACCTGCACGGCGGCGCGTTCGTATCCGGCGGCGGCGACCTGGCGCGTGCCGGCGCCCTCGCGACCGCCGCCCGGCGCGACGCGGTCACCTGGGCGGTGGACCACCGGATGCCGCCGGACCACCCGTTCCCGGCGCCGCTCGACGACTGCCTCGCGGTGTACGCCGCGGCGCTCGAGCGCCACGACGCCGCGCGGGTCGTGGTGCACGGGTTCTCCGCCGGCGGCAACCTCGCCGCGGCTGTGCTGCTGCGCGCCCGCGCGGAGGGCCTGCCGATGCCGGCGGGACTGGTGCTGCTGAGCCCGGCGCTCGACCTCACCGAGTCCGGCGACACCTTCCGCACGCTGCGCGGGGTCGACCTGCTCGCCCCGATGCCGCGGACGGCCCGGCTCTACGCCGCCGGCCAGGACCTGGCGGACCCGCTGGTCTCGCCGCTGCTCGGTGACGTCCGCGGCTTCCCGCCGACCTTCCTGCAGTCCGGGACCCGTGACCTGTTCCTCTCCACCACCGTGCGGATGCACCGCCGGCTGCTCGACGCGGGGGTGCCGGTCGAGCTGCGGGTGCTGGAGGCCGCGCGGCACGGCGGCTTCGGCGGGGAGACGCCCGAGGACGAGGCGCTGCTCGCCGACGTGCTGGCCTTCGAGGCGCGCGTGCTCGCGCGCCCCTGAGCCGGCGGCCCGAGCCTCAGCCGAGCTGGGCGCGCAGCACCGGCAGCACCCGCTCGCCGAGCAGGCGGATCGAGGCGACCGGGTCGGGTCCCAGGGGCGGGCCGAAGGACAGGTGGCGCACGCCCGACTCGACCAGCGCGGCGCAGCGCTCGACGACCTCCTCGGCGCTGCCGACGATGCCGAGCTCCAGCATCGCCTCCGAGACCGAGTCGGTGGCGGCCTCCTCGCCCTCGGTGTCGAGGATGGCCTGGGTGCGGGCGAACTCCTCGGGGTCCAGCCCGTTGGCGACCAGCGCGGCGGGCGCGAGCGAGCCGCTGTAGAGCGCGATGTGGCGCGCCAGCAGGCGCCGCGCGGTGTCGCGGTCCTCCGAGATCGACGCCCACACGCAGGCGGCGACGTCGAGGTCCTCGATGCTGCGGCCGGCCTTCTCGGCGCCCGCGGCGATCTGGGCGACCGCGTGGTGGACGTGGCGCGGGGGCAGGCACAGGGGCAGCGCGCCGTCGGCGAGCCGGCCGGTGAGGTCGAGCATCCGCGGGCCCATCCCGCCGACGTATACCGGGGTCGGGTGCGGGTCGCGCAGCACCGCCTGCGGCGTCCAGCCGGGCGCCGCGCCTGGGACGCCCGCGGGCGAGCGGCCGGCGAGCAGCTCGCGCACGGCGACGACCGCCTCGCGGGTGCGGACGGCGGGCTTGGCGGGCTCGACCCCGGCGCGGGCGAAGAAGACCTCCGAGCCGGCGCCGATGCCGAGCAGGAACCGGCCGCCGGAGACCTCCTGGAGCCCCGAGGCGTACGTCGCGAGCTGGCCGGGGTGCAGCGTGACCGGGTCGAGCACGCCGGAGCCGAACCGGATCCGCTCGGTGCGCAGCGCGATCGCGGCGAGGGTGACCAGGCCCGGCTCGCCGAGGAAGTCGTTGCCGGTCCACACCTGGTCGAAGCCCGCCTCCTCGGCGGCGCGCGCCTTGTCGACCACCGACCACACGCCGTGGCCGCCCACGCGCACGCTGAAGGTCACGGGTCGGGTCATCGGGGGTCTCCCTGTCGATCGGGTTCGGGCTGCTCGGCCTGAGCGGGTCGGGTCGGTACGCCGGGGTCGGGGACGACCTCGACGCGCAGGTGCAGCGCCTCGGGCGGGTCGGGGCAGGCGAGCAGCGGGCGCGAGCGCAGCCAGGCGTCCGGCTCCTCGGCGTCGAGGCGGCCGTGCACCGCGGTGATGACGCCGGCGATCGCGAAGTAGCAGAACTCGCGGCCCTCCGGGACCTCCACGGAGGTCGAGGTGAGGTCGAAGTGGTCGCCGAGGGCGAGGCCGCAGGCGGAGTAGTTCATCGCCTCGACGGTGCACCGCACGCGCAGGCTCACGACGCCGCCTCCAGCCGCAGCACCACGCCCTCCTCGGCGTGGACGCAGGTGAGGTAGGGCTTGCGGACCAGCCAGTCGTCGGCGGGCAGCGGGTACTGCCGCGCGGCGAGCACCGAGGCCACCGCGCTGAGCGCGAGCGGGCAGACCGGCGAGCCGTCACCGACCAGTCGGCTGCCGTCGATCACGAAGGCGTCGCCGACGGCCAGGCCGCAGCGCGGCGCGTCGGCGCGGTCGACGACCACCCGTACCCGGGGGGTGGGCGGCGTGGGGCCGGGCTCGCTCACCGCGCTCCCGTGGGGGCCAGCGCCTCCAGGACACCGAGCGCGCCGCTGCCGTGACGCGCGTCGTCGGGCACGGTGAGGCCGGCCGACGGGGCGTCGAGCGCCTCGGCGGCGAGCGCGCCGAGCAGCATGCGGCGGGTGCCGGTGTGGGCGAGCGCGCCGTGGGCGTCGCGCAGCACCCGCTGCATCGGGCTGGTGTCGCGCAGGTACGACGCCCCGGCCACCTCGGTCGCGAGCTCCACGACCCGGCGCAGGGTGTTGCCCGCCGCGGCGTTGGCCGCGGTCATCCGCGCCTCGTGGACCGGGGTCAGCTCCAGGTCGCCGAAGAGGATCTCGTCGGTGATCCGGGCGACGTCGCGCACGCCGGCGAAGGCGAAGTCGACCTCGGTCATCGCCGTGCCCAGGTCGCGCAGCACGCCGCCGTCCAGCGAGCGCGCGCTGCGCCCGGCGGTGCGGGCCGCGAGCACCGCCGCCGCCTCGTGCACGAGACGGCGCGCGACGCCGAGGGCGACGCCGGTGAGCGGGAAGTGCGCGACGCGGACGCTGCGGTTGAGCGGGTCGCGCCCCTGGTCGTACGCCGCGTCGCGGTCGAAGCTGTGGTGCTCGGGCACGAACGCCGGCTCGGTGATCTCGTACGACGTGCTGCCGGACCCGCGCACGCCCAGCACCTGCCAGTTGTCGAGCACCCGGATCGCCTCGCGCGGCAGCCACAGGCCCAGGTGCAGCGGCCGGCCGTCCGCGGCGAGGACCGGGTCCTCCCCGTCGTACACCTCGGCGCTGCCGACGACGTGGTCGGCGCTGAGGCTGCCGCTGCCCCAGTCCCAGCGACCGGTGACGAGGTAGCCGCCCTCGACGCGCCGGGCCCGGCCGCGGGGGTGGAAGGAGCCGGAGGTGGGCCGGTCGCGGGTGGGGTAGAGCTCGGCGTACGCGCGGTCGCCGAGGCGGGCGGCGTAGTAGCCGCCGGCGTTGAGCACGGCGACGTTCCAGCCGGCCGAGGCGTCGACGGTGGCGATCTCGGCGACCACCTCCAGCTGCTGCGACAGCGTCATCTCCAGGCCACCGCGGAAGGCGGGGAAGGCCATCTGGAGGATGCCCGCCGCGCGGAACGCCCGCTCCAGCGCCGGGGTCAGCCGGGCGGCGGCGTCGACGGCGTCGCTCTCGGCGGCCACGAGCGGGAGCAGGGCCCGCACGTTGGCGAGCACCGCCTCGGCGCTGTCGGGGGTGCGCAGCGCGGGCGCGTCGGTCACGGTCGGCTCCTGGGGGTGGGTCGGGGGAACAGGGGGATGTGGCGGGGCGGGTCGGGGCGGCCCGACGCTCATCGCAGGACCGCGGAGAGGAAGGCGCGGGTGCGCTCCTCGCGGGGCGCGTCGAGGACCTGTGCGGGCGGGCCGACCTCGACGACGCGGCCGGCGTCCATGAAGACCACGCGGTCGCTGACCTCGCGGGCGAAGCCGATCTCGTGGGTGACCACGACCATCGTGATCCCGCCGGTCTCGGCGAGGTCGCGCATCACCGCCAGCACCTCCCCGACCAGCTCGGGGTCGAGTGCGCTGGTCGGCTCGTCGAAGAGCATCACCTGCGGGCGCATCGCCATCGCGCGGGCGATCGCGACCCGCTGCTGCTGGCCGCCCGAGAGCCGCGAGGGGTGCACGTCCTCCTTGCCGGCGAGGCCGACGCGGGCGAGCAGCTCGGCGGCGTACGCGCGCGCCTGCTGGGGCTTCTCACGCTTGACCTTGATCGGGGCGAGCGCGACGTTCTCCAGCGCGGTGAGGTGGCCGAAGAGGTTGAAGTGCTGGAAGACCATGCCGATGTCGAGGCGCTGGCGGCACGCCTCGCGCTCGCGCAGCTCGTGCAGGCGCCCGCCCTTCTCGCGGTAGCCGATCAGCTCGCCGCCGATCCGGATCGAGCCCGCCGAGATGTCCTCGAGGTGGTTGAGGGTGCGCAGCAGGGTGCTCTTGCCCGAGCCCGACGGGCCGATCACGCACACCGTCTCGCCGCGGGCCACGTCGAGGTCGACGCCATGCAGGACCTGGGTGTGGCCGTAGTGCTTGTCGAGGCCGCGGGCCTCGATCATCGGCCGGTCGGTCTCACTCATCGCTCCGCCACCTTGCGCTCGAGGAGGAACTGGCCGGCGGAGAGGACCGCGATGACCAGGAGGTACCAGATGCTCGCCACCAGCAGCATCTCGATGGTGCGGAAGGTGACCCCGGAGATGCCGAGCACAGTGGTCATCAGGTCGCCGCCGGCGATCACCGAGACGATCGCGGAGGCCTTGAGCATGCCGACCAGCTCGTTGCCGAGCGGCGGCACGATGACGCGCAGCGCCTGCGGCAGGACCACCAGGCGCAGCGTGCGGGCCTCGTCGAGGCCGAGTGCCTTGGCCGCCTCGCGCTGGCCGGTGCCGACCGAGATCAGCCCCGAGCGCACCACCTCGGCCATGTAGCCCGAGCCCGCGAGGGCCAGGGCGAGCACCGAGGCGACGAACGGCGTCACGACCTCCTTGACCGGGCGCGACCACAGCTCCACGTCGGTGAACGGGACGGTCAGGCTCAGGTCGGTGACGAAGAGGCCGAGGTTGCCGAGCAGCACGAGCAGCACCACGAGGGGCACGCCGCGGAAGACGAAGATCCACGCCCACGCCACCGCCGCGACGACGCGGCTGCGCGCGGTGCGCATGACGCCGACCAGCACGGCCAGGACCAGCCCGATGACCATGCCGAGCGCTGTCATCTTCAGCGTCAGCCACAGGCCCTCGAGCACCGCGGCGTCGAGCAGGTAGTCGCCGACGACGCTCCACTCGATGTGCGGGTTGGTCACCAGCGCGCGCCCGGTCAGCACGACCAGCAGGACCACGACCGCGGTGGCGATCCCGCGGCCCCAGTGGCGCACCGGCACCACGTCGCGGCGGCGCGCGGGACGCCGCGGCGTACGACGGGGGGAGGGGCCGGCGGGCGCCGTGGCGGTGGCGGCGTGCTCGGTGCTGGTCATCGTCGGGCGGTCATCGTCGGGCGGTCGCGCCGACGGCGGTGCCGGTGATCGGGTTGGCGCGCAGGGCGTCGGCGCCGATCGCGGCGGCCTCGAAGCCGTGCGCGGCGAGGACCTCGCCGTACGTGCCCTCCTCGGCCAGGCGGCGCAGCGCGCCGACCAGGGCCTCGGTCAGCTCCGGGCTCTCCTTGGAGACCGCGATCGCGTTGATCGAGGGCGCGAGGTCGCTGGGCGCGAGCTCGACGTTGGCGAGGGAGGAGTCGGCCTCGGCGGCCTCCAGGGTGCTCACGGTGTTGTCGATCCAGCCGTCCGCGGAGCCGGCCTTGACCGCGCTGATGGCCAGCGTGGCGCCCTGGTACTCCGCGATCTCGACGGCGTCGCCCGCGCACTCGTCCTCGTTGAGCTCGGCCAGGGCGGCGCCCTGCACCGAGCCGACCGGGACGGCGAGGGTGGTGCCGCACAGGTCGGCCAGGCCGGTGACGCCCTCGGCCGCGTCGGCGGTGAGCAGGACCGAGAAGGTGCTCTCCAGGAACGGCACCAGGTCCACTACGGCCTGCTCGCGCTCGGCGGTCGCGGTGACCTGGCCGAAGAGCGCGTCGACCGACCCGGACTGCACGCCGGGGAGCTGGGCGGGCCACTGCAGGTTCTGCCAGGAGACCTCGAGGCCGAGCAGGCCGCCGATCGCGGTGGCCAGGTCCGGGGCGATGCCCACCGGGGTGGAGGTGTCGCTCGCGGTCACGCCGATCACCGGCGGGGTCTCCCACAGCGCGCCCAGCTCGAGCGTGCCGCGCTCGCGGACGTCGGCGGGGAGCAGGTCGCGCAGCTTGTCGTCGGTCGCGGGCAGCGGGGTCCGCGCGCCGGCGCGGTCCGTGGTGGGCGCGGGCTCATCGTCGCTCCCGCAGGCGGCCAGCGCGGGTGCGACGAGGAGGGTGGCGAGCAGGGCGGGCAGGGCCCGGCGGGCTGGACGCGTCATCAGGTGGCCTTCTGGGAGCGGAGCGGAGGTGGCGGGTCCACCCTCCCACAACACATTTCGTCTATCTGTTGATCGTCACGATCCGGTCATGTTCAGGTGAGGACGAGGGCGCACCCGGCGGCGGCGCAGGCGCGCACGAGGGCGGGGTCGGGCGCGGGGGCGGCCTCGGGGGCGGCCTCGGGGCCCGCGTCGGTCGGGGCGGCCCCGGCCTCGGCCGACGTGGCGGCCACGACGGTGTACTCGTGGCCGTAGCGCTCGACGAACCAGCGCAGGTCCTCGGTGCGGGTGCGGGTCTCGCCGACGCGCGGGCGCACCGTGGCGAGTCGCCGCTGCGGGTCGGCGCCGGCGCACGCCAGGACCTCGGCGGCCGCGGCCACCACCTCGGGCGCCACGTCGGGCCCGACCGCGATGCCCTGGCGGTGGCCCGAGGGCAGGTGGAGGCGGGTCAGCACCGCACCCGCGTCCGCGGGGGCCGCCCGGTGCACGACCGCCGGCGCGGGGGCGGGCGCGCCGGCGGCCACCGAGGCGACGTACGACGTGGCGGGCTCGCGCAGGGCGGCGCGCAGGCGCAGGAAGAGCTCGATGCTGCGCTGGCCGGGCCAGTCCTCGGGCAGCGTGAACGCCGGGAGCCCGGGGTCGAGGTAGGGGATCGGGCGCCAGGCGTCGAGCACCCGGGTCCAGGTCGCGAAGGCAGTGCGCGGCGTCGGGTCCGCGGCGTACGACGTGAGCGCGTCGGCGTGGGCGGCCAGGAACTGCTCGTGGGCGGCGCGCAGCCCGGCGAGGTCGAACCAGCGGGCGATCGCCTCCGGGGGCGGGGTGGTGCCGCGGATCTCGTCGACCAGGAAGACCGTCACGCGGCCGTCGAGACCGAGCTCGGCGACGACCTCCTCGACCTCGTCGGCGAGGAACCCGGGGCAGATCCACAGCGCCCCGGAGACGGTGCCGCAGCCGATGCCGCTCAGGCCGCGGCGCAGCTGGTGGCGCACGTCGCGGTCCTTCTCGGGGACGGAGAAGGAGATGACGCACCACCGGTCCCCGGCCGCCATCGCGCGGGGGTGGTGCAGGCGGCGCTCGGAGCGCGCGACCTGCGCCCGGCCCTCGGCGCTGAGGCGGTAGCCCGCCCCGCGCTCGCGCTGCTCGGACTCCAGCAGGCCCTTGGCCTTGAGCCGGGTCAGCGCGGTGCGCGTGCGCTCGGCGGGCACGCCCACCTCGCGCATCAGCGCGACCAGGCTCGCCGCCGACAGCCACCCGCCCGCCGGCCCGATCGCCTCCGCCACCACCGTGCGCAGCAGCGACGTGCTGCTGCCCGGCCGGGAGTCGAGCTCGTCGAGCACGCGGGCACCGCCTGGGTGGGACATGGCCGCAACCTACCTTCCTTTGCCGTGACGCCCGACCCCTCTCTGAAATGCGCGGTGGGTTGAATCGAGCCCTCCGACCGTTGAACCGAGGGTTGTGACGGTCGAGTCGAGCCTCGTGGCGGACGAGCCGAGCCTCTACGCTCCCCGGGTGAGTCTGGCGAGGAGATGGGTCAACCGCGCGGTGCATGGTGCGTGGCGCTGGGTCGAGACCGTGGGCGAGATCGTCCCGGGGACCCACCGCGGCGACCGGTTCGGCAGCCTGGGGGAGGGCAGCTGCATCGGCTTCCCGTTCGCCACGGTGATGAACGAGCACTGCATCCACATCGGCGAGCGCACCCTCGTCGGCCGCCAGGTGACCCTCTCGGTGGGCTACGGCCCCGGAGACCCGGGCGCCCCGGCGCGCGGCCTCGTCATCGGCGACCGCTGCGTGATCGGTGCGCGCACCAGCCTCACCGCGCACGCGTCGGTCGAGGTCGGGGACGACGTGTGGTTCGGCCAGGACGTCTTCGTCTCCGACGCCAGCCACGGCTACCAGCAGCCGGACGTGCCGGTGGGCCGGCAGTTCGGCACCCACGACCCGGTCGTCGTCGGCGCCGGCTCCTGGATCGGCCACGGCGCGATCCTGCTCCCCGGCACGCGGCTGGGCCGCAACGTCGTCGTCGCGGCCGGCTCGGTCGTGCGCGGCGAGGTGCCCGACCACGCCATCGTCGCGGGCGCCCCGGCCAAGGTCGTCCGCCGCTACGAGCCCGGCCTCGGCTGGGTCGGCCGCGCCGGCGACGTACGACCCGTGCTCGGCGACCCGGCCGACCTCGATGCCATCGGCGACCTCGAGCCCGAAGCCGGCTGACCCTCTCCCCGAGGCGGCGCAAATGCGCCGACTCGGCGAGTACGACGGGGGTCTAGGGCTGCGGGGTGAGGGCCTCGCGGCGGGCGACGGTGCTGGCGAGGCCGGCGGCGGCGGCGCGGACGGCGGCGACGTGCTGGTCGGGGCGGAAGCGGGTGGTGGGGCCGGTGACGCTGATGGCGGCGACCGCCTCGGTGCCGCGCAGCAGCACCGGCGCGGCGACGCAGGTCAGCCCGGGGGCGGACTCCTCGTGCTCGAAGGCGACCCCGGTCTCCAGGACCGCGTCGAGCTGGCGGCGCAGCAGCCCGGGGGCGACGACGGTGCGCGGCGTACGACGCTCCAGCGGCCCGCTCAGCACCTGGCGGCGCAGCTCCGGGTCGGCGTGGGCGAGCAGCGCCTTGCCGATCGCGGTGCAGTGCAGCGGCATCCGTCCGCCCGTGCGCGAGGGCGCCACGGCCTGGCGGTGGCCGCCGATCTTGGCGACGTAGACGACCTCGCTGCCCTCCCGCACGCCGAGGTGCACCGTCTCGTGGGTGCGCTCGTAGAGGTCCTGGAGGAACGGCATCGCCACCTCCAGCAGGCTGCGCTCCACCGAGGCGCGCAGGCCGAGCTCGAAGAGCCCGCCGCTGAGCCGGTAGCCGCCCGGCTCGACGCGGTCCAGCAGCCGGTTGGCGACCAGGTCGCGGGCCAGGCGGTGCGCGGTCGCCTTGTGCAGGCCGGTGCGGCGTACCAGCTCGGCCAGCGACAACACCTGGTCGTCGACGGTGAAGGCGCGCAGCATCGTGACCGCCTTGCCCAGCACCGTGTCGAGGTCGGCGTCGGTCATGGCGCTGCTCCTGCGGGGCTCGGGACGGCCGGGGCGAACATTTGCGGGCAATGTATCGCTGAGCGAGACGAGGGGGTGGCCCGGCCGGGGAGCGGAGGGGAGGGTGAGCCCGTCACCACCCTCGGTCGATCCAGAAAGCAGGACATGACCACTCGCTCGTACGACGTGCCGGCCGGCGACAACGCCCGGCCGACCACCACCGTCGACCCCGCCTCCATCGCCGCCGCCGGCGACCGCCTCATCGAGGCCCACTTCTCCGGCACCCCCTGCGCGCCGGTGCGCGACCTCATCGGTCCCGACGACGTCGCCGCGGCGTACCTCGTGCAGGAGCGCCTCAACGGCGCCCGCCTCGAGCGCGGCGCCCGCGTGGTCGGCCGCAAGATCGGCGCCACCTCGGTGGCCGTGCAGACCCAGCTCGGTGTCGACCAGCCCGACTTCGGCGTGCTCTTCGACGACATGGGCTTCGAGGACGGCGCGGAGATCCCGACCTCGGCGCTGATGCAGCCCAAGGCCGAGGCCGAGGTCGCCTTCGTGCTCGGCAAGGACCTCGCCGAGGGCCCGCTCGACGACGCCCAGGTCCGCGACGCCATCGACTACGCGGTGGCCTCCCTGGAGATCGTCGGCAGCCGGATCACCAACTGGGACATCACCTTCGCCGACACCGTCGCCGACAACGCCTCCTCCGGCCTCTACGTGCTGGGCGCCGAGCGCCGCACGCTGGCCGAGGTCGAGCCGGTCGAGGTCACGATGTCGATGAGCATCGACGGGGAGGAGGTCTCCACCGGCAACGGTGCGGCCTGCCTCGGCGACCCGCTCAAGGCCGTCGCGTGGCTCGCCCACCAGGCCCGCACGTTCGGCGAGCCGCTGCGCGCCGGCCAGGTCGTCCTCTCCGGGGCGCTGGGCCCGATGCGCCCGGTCGAGCCCGGCCAGGTCGTCACCGCCGAGATCAGCGGACTCGGCACCGTCACCGCACGTTTCAGCAACGACAGTTTGGACCAGTGATGAGCGAGAAGAAGACCAAGGTTGCCATCATCGGGTCGGGCAACATCGGCACCGACCTGATGATCAAGGTGATGCGCACCTCCCAGCACCTCGAGATGGGCGCGATGGTCGGCATCGACCCCGAGTCCGACGGCCTCGCCCGGGCCGCGCGCTTCGGCGTCCCGACCACCCACGAGGGCGTCGACGGCCTGATGGCGATGGAGGGCTTCGAGGACATCGAGATCGTCTTCGACGCCACCTCCGCCAAGGCCCACATCGCCAACGACGCCAAGCTGCGTCCCCTCGGCAAGCGGATGATCGACCTGACCCCGGCGGCCATCGGCCCCTACGTCGTGCCGGCCGTCAACATCGACGACCACCTCGACGCCGACAACGTCAACATGGTGACCTGCGGCGGCCAGGCGACGATCCCGGTCGTCGCCGCCGTGTCCCGCGTCGTCCCCGTCGAGTACGCCGAGATCGTGGCCTCCATCGCCTCGAAGTCGGCCGGCCCGGGCACCCGCGCCAACATCGACGAGTTCACCGAGACCACCTCCAACGCGATCGTGAACGTCGGCGGCGCCAAGCGCGGCAAGGCGGTCATCATCCTGAACCCGGCCGAGCCGCCGCTGATCATGCGCGACACCGTGTTCTGCCTGGTCTCCGCGCCCGACGAGTCGGTGCACGCCGAGATCGTCGCCTCGGTCGAGAAGATGGTCGGCGACGTCGCCGCCTACGTGCCCGGCTACCGCCTCAAGCAGCAGGTGCAGATCACCGAGATCCCGGCCGACCAGCCGGTCGAGACCCTGCTCGCCGAGGGCGAGACCACCCGGCCGACCCACCAGGTGTCGGTCTTCCTCGAGGTCGAGGGCGCTGCCCACTACCTCCCGGCGTACGCCGGCAACCTCGACATCATGACCTCCGCCGGCCTCCAGGTCGCCGAGCGGATCGCCGCCGCGAAGGAGACCGCCCAGTGAGCGAGCAGAAGACCCCGATCTTCGTCCAGGACGTCACGCTGCGCGACGGCATGCACGCCGTGCGCCACCGGATCACCCCCGACAACGTCAAGCGCATCGTCTCGGCCCTGGTCGACGCCGGTGTGGACGCCGTCGAGGTCGCCCACGGCGACGGCCTCGCCGGCGGCTCGGTCAACTACGGCCCCGGCTCGCACACCGACTGGCAGTGGATCGAGGCGGCGGCCGAGGTCATCGGCAACGCCCGCCTGACCACCCTGCTGCTGCCCGGCGTGGGCACCATCGAGGAGCTCAAGCACGCCTACAGCCTGGGCGTGCGCTCGGTGCGCGTCGCGACGCACTGCACCGAGGCCGACGTGTCGGCCCAGCACATCGCCACCGCCCGCGAGATCGGCATGGACGTCTCGGGCTTCTTGATGATGAGCCACATGGCGCCCGCCGAGGAGCTGGCCAAGCAGGCCAAGCTGATGGAGTCCTACGGCGCGCACTGCGTCTACGTCACCGACTCCGGCGGCCGGCTGACGATGCGCGGCGTCGAGGAGCGGGTCAAGGCCTACCGCGACGTGCTCGACCCGGGCACCGAGATCGGCATCCACGCCCACGAGAACCTCTCGCTCTCGGTCGCCAACTCGGTGGTCGCGGTCGAGAACGGCGTCTACCGCGTCGACGCCTCGCTCGCCGGCCACGGTGCGGGTGCGGGCAACTGCCCGATCGAGGCGTTCATCGCGGTGGCGGACCACTCCGGCTTCGAGCACCGCTGCGACGTGTTCAAGCTCCAGGACGCCGCCGACGACATCGTGCGCCCGCTCCAGGACCGCCCGGTGCGCGTGGACCGCGAGACCCTGACGCTGGGCTACGCCGGCGTGTACTCCAGCTTCCTGCGCCACGCCGAGACCGCGGCCGCCCGCTACGGCCTCGACGTGCGCTCGATCCTGATGGAGTGCGGCCGTCGCCGCCTCGTCGGTGGCCAGGAGGACATGATCATCGACATCGCGCTCAACCTGGTCGCCGACCGCGAGGCCGCCGCCAGCTGACGCAGCACCTCGCGGGCCCGCGCCCGTCCAACACCACGCCGTACCGGCCCGACCGGTACGGCGTGGTGTGCGTGGCGGGCCCCTGCGGTGCGCCGAGCCGGGCGTCGGCCGCGGGCGGGGCGGACCCTAGTCTTGTCCCATGCGCTTCACCGAGCACGAGATGACCGCCGGCCTGACCGCCTGCGCCAAGGCGGTGGTCGGGGCGCAGCGCCGCGGCCGGCGCAAGCGCGAGGACATCGACGAGGTGTGGGAGCAGATGGGGCGCTTCCAGCGCTTCACGGTGCTCGACCAGCTCGGCAGCCAGGTGCTCCCGGTGCTCGTCGCGCTGCCCGACGTCGAGGTTGAGCCGGGCACCCGGCCGACCTTCACCGACGCCCAGATCACCGAGGCCGTCGAGGCGCAGCTCGGCGAGGAGGGCGGCCGGCTCAAGCGGGCCGTTGCGCTCAAGGCGCGCGTCGAGCTGGTGCGCCTCGCGCTGGCCGGCATGCCGCCGCGTCAGGACCCCGACGCGCTCATCGTCCCCGACCACCTCTGAGCCGCGGGCCGCTCGCGCCGTACCAGCGCGACGGTGAGCAGCGGGACCGCCAGCCAGGTCCCGAGCACCAGCCACGGGGCGCGTGAGGTGGTCCCGGTCTGCACGGCCTCGCCCAGCAGCTCCGCGCCCGCGCCGTACGGCGTGAGCGGTACGACGACCGGCCACGGCTGCGGCAGCAGCGCGAGGTCCCGCATGGTCAGGGCCGGGGTGGCGAGCAGCACGAACAGCGCGACGGCGACCGCGATCCCGGGCAGCCCGTAGAGCGCGCAGAGTGCCAGCACCAGCCACCCGGACGCGAGCAGCACCGCGCTCCCGGCCAGCCAGGTCACCACGAACGCCCCGCTCCAGGCGGTGGTGGTGAGCGCGGCCAGGACCGCCCCCAGCCCCAGGGCGCCCACCAGCGTCGCGCCCACCCGGAGCGCGGCGAGCCGCCCGGTCCGGGCCAGCGAGCCGCGCCGGTGCGCGATCCCGGCCGCCACCAGCAGCCCGAGCACGACCCAGCCCGCCGGGAGGAGCAGCAGCGCCGAGCGGTCGGCGTCGGGGTTGTCCGGCGGCGCCACCTCGCGCACCCGCAGCCCCCGGTCGTAGGACGAGCCGAGCGAGGCGACCCGGGCGCGCACCGCCGCGACCAGCTCCGGGTCGAGGGTCGTGCGCACCACGAGGGTGTCGGCGTCGCGGGTGAGGTCGACCAGCACGGCGGCGTCGACCCGCCCCTCGGCCACCGCCGCCACGGCGGCGGCCCGCTCGTCGGTGGGGACCGGCTCGAACGGCCGGCCCTCGAGGTCGGCGGCCCGGGCGGCCAGCTCCTGGGCGAGGATCGGCGGCGCCACGACGGCGAGCGGCACGTCGCGCGGCTCGGCGCGACCGGCGAGCAGGTGCGCGAGGAGCACCGCCTGCACCACGACCACCAGGGCGAGGAGGACCAGCACGGGCCGGGGGAGGACCTCCCGTAGCCTCGCCATGGCGAGTGAGCGTACCCATCCCCGGAGAGGCAGGTCGATGAGCCTGGCGACCTGGCGGCTGCGCGTCTTCGCCGTGGTGCTGCCGATCCTCGCGCTCTCGCTCGGCGCCGTCCTGCTGGTCCCCGACGTCGACGCCGACCTCGCCACGCCGCCGGTGCGCGGGGCGAGCGAGACCGAGTGCCTGCGCACCGAGCGCCCGCGCACGGTGGCGCAGCTCAACGAGTTCGTCGAGGAGGTCCGCGGCGGCGGCGAGTTCGCCGGCGCCGACGTGGGCGCCTCCACCGTGCTCCAGGACGGGCGCCGGCTGTGGGTCTTCGCCGACACCCTGCGCAGCGCCGACTTCGAGGGCCAGCGCTTCGTGCGCAACTCGATGCTCGCCTTCGACCGCCGCTGCGTGCAGGTGGTGCTCCCCGCCGACCACGGAGCACTGATCCCCGACCGCCCCGACGGGGTCGGCTACTGGCCGATGTCGGTGGTCACGGCCCACCGGACCGGCTACGACCTGGTCACCGTGTTCAGCCAGCGGGTCCGCTCCACCGACGAGCCCGACGGCGTGTTCGCCTTCGAGACCCTCGGCCCCGCCGTCGCGGTCTTCGTCGTCGAGCGCGGGCGTACGCCGCAGCTGCTCGCCGTACGCGACCTCGGGGCCGACGACCCCGACACCACCAGGCCGATGTGGGGCGCGGCCGCGGCGGTCTCGCGCGGCTGGCTGCACCTGTACGGCACCTCGCGCCCGGACACCGAGGGGATCTTCGGCTACGACCTGCGCGTCGCCCGGGTCCGGCCCGACGACGTGCTGGAGCAGGCGCGCTGGGAGTACTGGGACGGCACCCGGTGGCAGCCGGACGCCGGTGCCGCGCAGGTGCTGATCGAGCATCGCGGCGGGGTGTCGCAGACGCTCAGCGTCTTCGAGCAGGCGGGGCGCTGGTACGCCCTGAGCAAGCGCGACGAGGTGCTCGGCACCGACGTGGCGGTCTGGAGCTCGGCGCGTCCCGAGGGGCCGTTCTCGGCCCCGGTCACGGTCGCCTCGCTGCCCTCGGACCCTGACAGCGGGCTGCTGCGCTACATGCCGCTGGCGCACCCGGACCTGCTGCCGAGGCCGGGCAGCGTGGTGGTGTCCTACAGCCGCAACTACGCCGACCCGTCGGTCGTCTGGGACGAGCCGTTCCGCTACCGCCCCGCGTTCCTGCGCGTCCAAATTGGGTGAAACGGGACGCGGCGACCCCTTCACGAGGGCTCATAGATCGTATACGTTCGCCCCCACCGCCGCGGTCTCCCGGTCGCGCGCGGTCCGTCCCGGGCAACCCAGATCAGGAGTCATCCACATGACCGCTTCCACCTCCACCCGTGCCCGTCTCGGCGCCGTCCTCGCCGCCGGCGCGCTGATGATCGGCGCCCCGCTCGCCGGCATGGCGCCCGCGAACGCCACCGAGCCGGTCGCGAAGAAGAAGGCGTCGGTCAGCAAGTCGATCGCGTTCAAGTGCTCGCTGCCCGCCTTCGGCGACTTCAACCACACCGGCAAGGTCACGGTGACCGCGAAGAAGGCGAAGAAGTCCGCCAAGGCGAACGTCACCGTCAAGATGGCGCCGATGACGATCGCCGGCATCCCGGACGGGCTGGGCATCACCACCGAGCTCCAGGCCACCGCGACGCTGAAGTTCGGAGCCAAGACCGCCAAGGCGTCGGGCAAGTCGAACATCGAGGTGAAGTCCAAGCTCTCCGTGCCCACGCTGAAGGGCAAGGCCAACGTCGGCAAGAAGGCCAAGAAGTCGGTCGTGAAGATCACCAAGCTCGACTTCAGCGTGCCGGCCTTCGAGATGTCCGGCTCCTGCACGCCCTCGGGCAAGAACACGATCGGCACCGTCAAGTACTGATCCGGTCTCGACCGAGCAACCGACGAAGGCGGCGACCCGACGGGTCGCCGCCTTCGGCGCGCTCGGGGCGCGGTGTCGCGTCGCGGCCCCTTGAGGCCGTCGGTGTCCCGTGGGAGCATCATTACCGACCCAACGGTCAGTTAATGGCGCCGAGACCCGGGAGACGCGATGGGCGCGAGCTTCGAGCAGCTGCTCCAGCGACACGAGCGGGTCGAGCCGCGCGACGAGATGCCGGAGGGCTACCGGGCCACCCTGGTGCGCCAGATCGCCCAGCACGCCCACTCCGAGGTGATCGGCATGCAGCCGGAGGGCGCCTGGATCACCCGGGCCCCGACGCTGCGCCGCAAGGCGATCCTGCTCGCGAAGGTGCAGGACGAGGCCGGCCACGGGCTCTACCTCTACGCCGCCGCGGAGACCCTCGGCACCAGCCGCGCCGAGCTCGAGGACCGGCTGCTGAGCGGGGCGCAGAAGTACTCCTCGATCTTCAACTACCCCACCCCGTCGTACGCCGACGTCGGCACCATCGGCTGGCTGGTCGACGGCGCGGCGATCTGCAACCAGGTGCCGCTGTGCCGCACCTCCTACGGCCCCTACGGCCGCGCGATGGTGCGCATCTGCAAGGAGGAGTCCTTCCACCAGCGCCAGGGCTTCGAGCTGCTGCTGGCGATGTCGCGCGGGACCGAGGAGCAGCGCGCGATGGTGCAGGACTCCGTCGACCGGTTCTGGTGGCCCTCGCTGATGATGTTCGGCCCGCCCGACACCGACTCCCCGAACACTGCGCAGTCGATGGCGTGGGGCGTCAAGCGCAACACCAACGACGAGCTGCGCCAGAAGTTCGTCGACATGACCGTCCCGCAGGCGCGGGTCCTGGGTGTCACGATCCCCGACCCCGAGCTGCGCTGGAACCCCGAGCGCGGTGCGCACGACTTCGGCACCCCCGACTGGGAGGAGCTGCGCCGGGTCGTGTCCGGCGACGGGCCCTGCAACGCCGAGCGGCTCGCGCACCGGCGCCGCGCCCACGCGGAGGGGGCCTGGGTGCGCGAGGCCGCGACGGCGTACGCCGCCCGGGAGGAGGCGCGATGAGCACGCGCGACTGGCCGCTCTACGAGGTCTTCGTCCGGGGCCGCCGCGGCCTCAACCACGTCCACGTCGGCTCGCTGCACGCCGCCGACGACGCGATGGCGCTGCGCCACGCGCGCGACGTCTACACCCGGCGCAGCGAGGGCGTGAGCATCTGGGTCGTGCGCGCCGACGCGGTCACCGCCTCCAGCCCCGACGAGAAGGACCCGTTCTTCGCCCCCAGCGGCGACAAGGTCTACCGCCACCCCACCTTCTACGAGCTGCCCGACGATGTCCCGCACATCTGAGCCCGGCGAGGAGTCGGTGTACGCCGGGCTGGTCGACGCCACCGGCGCGGACGCCGCGCACTGGGCCTTCGGCTCCCGCGCGGAGGACCCGCTCGCCGGGCTCGACACCTCCGTGCCGGACGGGCTCGACGCCGCGGAGCTGGCCCGCGAGTGCCTGGCGCTCGGCGACGACGCGCTGGTCCTGGGCCACCGGGTCTCCGAGTGGTGCAGCAAGGCCCCGGAGCTGGAGGAGGACATCGCGCTGGCCAACGTCGCCCTCGACCTGCTCGGCCAGGCCCGGCGCCTGCTCGCCCGGGCGGCGGCCGCGGACCCCGGCGTGCTGCCCGTGCTGCCGGAGGGGGCGGCGGTGGGGGCGCCCGTGGCCCCCGAGGACGCGCTGGCGTTCTTCCGCGGCCCGGAGCGGTTCCGCAGCTCGCGGACCGCGGCGCTCACCGACGCCGACTTCGCGCACGCGGTGGTCCGGCTGTTCTGGTGGGCGAGCGTGCGGCTCGCGGTGCTCGCCCGCGCCCGCTCCCACGCAGACCCGGTGCTGGCCGCGATCGCCGCGGCCGGGGTCCCCGAGGTCGCCTACCACCGCGACTGGGCCGCCGCCTGGGTGCTCACCCTGGCCCGCGGCACCGAGGAGTCGCGGCGGCGCACGCTCACGGCCGTCGACGCCCTCGCCCCGGCGTACGCCGAGCTGCTGGGCCGGCACCCGCACGTGCGCGCCGAGGTGGCCGAGGTGGTGGGGGAGCTCTTCGACCGGGCCGGCCTGGAGGTGCCCCAGGCGCAGGACGGCGTGCCGCGCGACGAGCTGCCCGACCTGCTGGCCGAGATGCAGTCGGTGGCCCGTGCGCACCCGCGAGGGAGCTGGTGAGGACGATGGACCCGAGCGCCTGGGACGTCGCCGCGAGCGTGGTGGACCCCGAGCTGCCGATGATCACCCTGGCCGACCTCGGGGTGCTGCGCTCGGTGGGCGAGGACGACGACGGCCTCGGGGTCACGGTGACGCTCACCCCGACGTACTCCGGCTGTCCGGCGACCGCCACCATGCGCGACGACCTCGACCACGCGCTGCGCGCCGCCGGCTGGGAGCGGGTGCAGGTGTGCCTGGAGCTCTCGCCGCCGTGGAGCACCGACGACATCACCCCGCCCGGCCGGGCGGCCCTCGCCGCGGCCGGCGTCTCGCCTCCCGGCCCGGCCCCGGCACGCCCCGCAGCGGTGCCGCTGCGCCTCGCACCCACCCGGTACGCCGCGCGCTGCCCCCGCTGCGGCTCCGACCGCGTCGAGCTGTTGTCCCGGTTCGGCCCGACCGCCTGCACCGCGATCCACCGCTGCCGCGCCTGCGCGGAGCCCTTCGAGCACGTCAAGGAGGTCTGATGGGCTTCCACACCCTGCGGGTCGCGGCCGTCGAGGCGCTGTGCGAGGACGCCGCGGCGATCACCTTCGAGGTGCCGCCCGCGCTGAGCCGCCAGTTCGACTTCGCCGCCGGGCAGTCGCTCACCCTGCGCCGCGAGGTCGGCGGGGTGGAGCAGCGCCGCTCCTACTCGCTCTGCGCGCCGGTCGGGCAGCCGCCGCGGATCGGGGTCCGCGAGGTCGCCGACGGGCTCTTCTCGCGCTGGCTGGTGCGCGAGGTGCGGCCCGGCACCCCGGTCGAGGTCCTCGCCCCGAGCGGGCGGTTCCGTGCCGAGCCGCGCCCGGGGGAGCGGCACCTGTGCATCGCCGCGGGGTCCGGGATCACACCGGTGCTCTCGATCGCCGCGACCGTGCTCGAGCAGCCCGGCACCGAGGTGGCGCTGCTCTACGGCAACCGCACCAGCGGCACGGTGATGTTCGTCGACGAGCTGGCCGACCTCAAGGACCGCCACGGTCCCCGGGTGCAGCTGGTCCACGTGCTCAGCCGCGAGGCCCGCGACGCCGAGATCCTCACCGGCCGCCTCGACCCCGACCGGCTGCGGCGCCTGCTCACCGACCTGGTCCCGCTCGACGTGCTCGGCGTCGACCACGTGTGGCTGTGCGGGCCGTTCGCGATGGTGAGCGGGGCCCGGGAGGTGCTCGCCGGGCTCGGGGTGCCACCCGAGCGGGTGCACGTCGAGCTGTTCCACGTCGACGAGGACGACGTACCGCCCCCGCCGCGGCGCGCGCCGGCCGCGCCGAGCGGCGCGACCAGCGAGGTGCGCCTGGTCCTCGACGGGCGCAGCACCGTGGTGACCGCGCCCCGCGACGCCACGCTGCTCGACGCCGCCCAGCCGGTCCGCGCCGACCTCCCCTTCGCCTGCCGGGGCGGGGTCTGCGGCACCTGCCGCGCCCGGGTGGTCGAGGGGGAGGTGGAGATGCGCCGCAACCACGCGCTGGAGCCCGACGAGGTCGCGGCCGGCTTCGTGCTCACCTGCCAGGCCGAGCCGGTCTCGCCCACGGTCGTCGTCGACTTCGACGCCTGAGACGTTCGGCTCCGCGGGACGACGCGGGTGCCCGCAGCCGCGCCGCGGCGATATCGTCCGGCGACCCGCACCTGATCACCCCCGAGCACCCGAGGAGACCCGCATGCGCCTGGCCAACCTGGAGGGACGCGCGGTCCTGGTGCTCGAGCCCGGGGCCCCGGACGGGACCGGGGCCCGCGGCGTCGACCTGCACGCCGCCTCCGACGGCGCCCTCGGACCGGACCCGGCCACCGTCTACGAGCGCTGGGACGCCCTGCGCGCGTGGTACGCCGCCGCGGCCGACGGGCTGGTCGCCGACCTCGACATCGACCCCGAGCGGCTCGGCGCACCCTCGCCGCGTCCGCCGCAGGCCCTGGCGCTCGGGTTCAACTACGCCGAGCACGCTCGCGAGACCGGCTTCGAGGCGCCCACCGAGCTGCCGCCGGTGTTCCCCAAGTTCGCCAGCAGCATCACCGGCCCGCGCGGCATCGTCGACCTGCCCGAGGGCGGCACCACCGACTGGGAGGTGGAGGTGGTCGCCGTGATCGGGCGCACCGCCCGCCGGGTCACCCCCGCGCAGGCCTGGGACCACGTCGCCGGGCTCTGCGTGGGCCAGGACCTCTCCGAGCGCACCCGCCAGTTCGCCGGGCCGGCCCCGCAGTTCGGCCTGGCCAAGTCCCACCCCGGCTTCAGCCCGATGGGGCCCTGGCTGGTCACCCCCGACGAGCTCGCCGACCCCGACGACCTCGCGCTCGGCTGCGCCATCGACGGGGAGGTGGTCCAGGACGGGCGCACCGGCCTGCTGTTGTTCTCGGTCCCGCGCGCGATCGCCGCGCTCTCCGAGGTGATCACCCTGCTGCCCGGCGACGTCGTCTTCACCGGCACGCCCGACGGCGTCGGCGTCGGCCGCGAGCCGCAGCGCTTCCTGCGCTCCGGGGAGACGCTGCGGACCTGGGTCGAGGGGATCGGCGAGATGGTCCACACCCTGCGCTGAGCGCGGACTAGCCTCGCTCCATGCGCTACACACGCCTGGGCAACACCGGTCTCGAGGTCTCCGTCGTCAGCCTGGGCTGCATGAGCTGGGGCGACTCCTCGCAGGGCTGGCACCCGTGGATCCTCGACGAGGACGCCGCCCGCCCGATCGTGCGCGCGGCGTTCGAGGCGGGCATCAACGTCTTCGACACCGCCAACGTGTACGCCGCGGGCACCAGCGAGGAGGTCACCGGCCGGCTGCTGAAGGAGATCGCCACCCGCGACGAGGTCGTGATCGCGACCAAGGTGAACGGCGTCATGCGGCCCGGTCCCAACGGCGGTGGGCTGTCGCGGCGCGCGATCATGGCCGAGATCGACCACAGCCTGCGCCGCCTCGGGGTGGACCACGTGGACCTCTACCAGATCCACCGCTGGGACCCGCACACCCCGATCGAGGAGACCATGGAGGCGCTCCACGACGTGGTGAAGGCCGGCAAGGCGCGCTACCTGGGCGCCTCGTCGATGTACGCCTGGCAGTTCGCCAAGGCCCAGTACACCGCCGACCTGCACGGCTGGACGCGCTTCGTCTCGATGCAGGACCACTACAACCTGCTCTACCGCGAGGAGGAGCGGGAGATGCTCCCGTTCTGCGCGGACGCCGGCGTCGGCGTGCTGCCGTGGAGCCCGCTGGCCCGCGGCCGCCTCGCCCGGCCGTGGGACGAGACCACCCGCCGCCTGGAGTCCGACCGGTTCGGCGCCGAGCTCTATCCCGAGTCCGACCGCGCCGTCGTGGACGCGGTCGGTGCCGTCGCCGAGCGCCTCGGCGTCCCCCGGGCCCAGGTGGCCCTCGCCTGGCTGCTGCACCAGCCGGTGGTGACCTCCCCGATCGTGGGCGTCACCAGGATGCAGCACCTCACCGACGCCGTCGCCGCCGTCGACCTGGAGCTCTCCGCCGACGACCTCGCCGAGCTCGCCGCGGGCTACGTCCCGCACGCGGTCGCCGGGCACTGAGCGGCGCCGCCCCGCGTCACGGCTCGCGGTCGCTGCGCGCCTCCAGCCCGTCGAACACCACTGCGGTGACGGCGTCGGCCAGCGCGTCCGGGGTGAGCTCCCCGCCGGGACGGTGCCACTCGACGAGGGAGTTCACGGTGCCGAAGACCAGCCGGCTGACCAGCTCGGGGTCGAGGTCGTCGCGCACGGAGCCCTCGGCCGCGGCGGCGCGCACCAGGTCCGCGAGCCGGGCGTCGACCTCGCGGCGCCGGCGCAGCGCGTCGAGCTCGACCGGGCTGTTGCCGCGCACGCGCAGCAGGAGCGTGACCGCCGGCTGGTGCGCGACCAGCACGTCCACCGCGCCGCGGACCACCCCGCGCAGGCGCTCGTACGCCGTGCCCGGGGCGCCGGCGGCCTCGGTGACGAGGGCGTCGAGCTCGTCGAGCGCCTCGTCGAGGGCCTGGGCGAGCAGGTGCTCCTTGCTCGGCACGTGGTGGTAGATGGCCGCCTTGGTGACGCCGAGCGCGGCGGCGAGGTCGCCCATGCTGGTGCCCTCGTAGCCGTGGCGGTTGAACAGCTCGATCGCGGTCTGCAGGACCACGGCCTGGTCGTGGCCGGGTCGCCCGCGGCGGGGCCGGGTCATGGCGGCAGGATCCCACAGCGCCCAGGCGGGTACCGGGCCGCCATGACCGACAGCCCCGACCCCGCCCAGCGCGTCGCCGACCTGGTGAGTGCCGCGCACCTGTGCATGCTCACCACTCAGACCGACGACGGTCGCCTGGTCAGCCGGCCGATGGCGCTGCAGGAGGCCGAGTTCGACGGCGACCTGTGGTTCTTCACCCACGAGGATTCCTCCGCGGTCGCCCAGGTGCGCGCCCGCCCGGACGTGGGCGTCTCCTTCGCCGACCACCGCAACACCGCCTGGACCTCGATCGCCGGCACCGCCGAGGTGGTGCGCGACCGGGACCGCATGGCGGAGCTCTGGTCGGCGCCGCTGAAGGTCTGGTTCCCCGACGGCCCGGCGACCCCCGGCCTGGTGCTGCTGCGGGTGCAGGCGCACAGCGCGGAGTACTGGGACAGCCCGGCCTCGCGGGTCAAGCGCCTCGTCGGGGCCGCGCGGGCCGTGGTCAGCGGGGACCCCGAGAAGTTCCCGGGCACCAACGAGACCGTCGACCTGGACGAGTGATCCCGGGGTGGGCCCGCCCCGGCGGCTGTGCCAAGGTTGCCGGTCGTGCCTCCCCGGACCCGCCGCCCCACTCCGCCCGCCATGCCCGTGCCTCTTGGCGCGCGCGAGGTCTTCACCGACGGCGCCTGCGCCGGCAACCCCGGCCCCGGCGGCTGGGCCTGGGCGGTCGACAAGGCCGTGTGGGCCTCGGGTCGCGAGGCGCCCTCGACCAACCAGCGCATGGAGATCCGCGCGGCCCTCGAGGCGGTGCGCTCCCTGGACGGCCCGCTGCTGGTCGTCAGCGACTCGACGTACGTCGTGAACTGCTTCCGCGACGGCTGGTGGCGCGGCTGGCGCACCCGCGGCTGGGTGAACACCGCCCGCAAGCCGGTCGCCAACCGCGACCTGTGGGAGCCGCTGGTCGACGCGGTCGAGGCGCGCGGCGACGTCGCCTTCCGGTGGGTCAAGGGCCACTCGGGGGACCGGATGAACGACTTCGTCGACCGGCTCGCGGTCGCGGCCAGCAAGCAGCCCTGACCGGCCCGACCGGGGCCTGATCGGGACGTCCCCTGGCGCCGGAGGCCGCGGGCCGCGAGCATCGCCCCGTGGACTCCGAGCAGCTGCCCCTGAGCGGGCGCACCGCACTGGTCACCGGCGCGGGCCGCGGTGTCGGCCGGGGGATCGCCCTGGCCCTCGCCGACGCCGGTGCCCGGGTCGCGGTCAACGACCTGTACGCCGAGCGCGCGGCCGCCGTCGCCGCCGAGGCGACCGCGCGGGACGGGACCGCGCTCCCGCTCGCCTTCGACGTCACCGACGAGCAGTCGGTCGCCGACGCCCTCGCCCGGCTGCGCGAGCAGGCCGGAGGGGTGGACGTGCTGGTGCACAACGCCGGTGTCCTCGACGGCGGCGGGCGGCCGAGCCGGTTCGCCGACATGCCGGTCGCGGACTGGCGCGCCCAGCTCGACCTCAACCTCGCGGCGCTGATGCTGCTGGTCCAGCAGGTGCTCCCGCACCAGGTCGAGCAGGGCTGGGGGCGCCTGGTGCAGATCTCCTCCGGCGCCTCCGCCCAGGGCCTGCCGATCGGCGTCGCGGCGTACGGCGCGGCCAAGGCGGGCGGCGAGGGGCTGATGCGCCACCTCGCCGTGGAGTACGGCCCGCACGGCGTCACCGCCAACTCCCTCGCCCTCGGCCTGATGGAGGGCCTCGGGCGCGCCGACGAGCCGCGGGTGCGCCGGATGATCGACTCCGTGCCGGTACGACGGCTCGGGACCGGCGCCGACGCCGGTGCCGCGGTGCTGTGGCTAGCCTCCGAGCCCGGCGGCTACACCAACGGCCAGGTGATCCACCTCAACGGCGGCACGGTCTTCGGGCGCTGATCACCCCGGGACCGGCCGAGATCGTGCGGGGCGAGCGATAGTCCGCCACACAGGTGTCGGTCCGGGCCCGATTCCCGACACCTGTGTGGCGGACTATCCGTCCCCGGCCGGGCTAGCGCGCCGGCACCTCCCGCTCGCGCAACCCACGCGGGTCGAGCACCTCGCGGATCAGGCGCAGCTCCTCCGAGCTGGGCAGGCGGGTGCGGGGGAGCGGGTCGGGCAGGTCGAGGGCGAAGCCGGTGGCGGCGCGCAGCTCGTCGGCCCCCACCCCGGGGTGCACGCTGCGCACGCGCAGGGTGCCGTCGGGGCCGGTGAAGTCGAGGACCGCGAGGTCGGTGACGACGCGGTGCAGGTCGTGGAAGCGGGTCGCCCCGCTGCCGGCCGCCCGTGCCGCCGCGGCCCCGACGCCGCACACGACGTCGACGCGCTCGACCAGCGCCCGCGGCGAGTGCCGCGGGATCCAGTACGACGTGCGGTGGTTGACGGTGTTCGCCGGCGCCGCGCGGGTGCCGAGGAGCTGGCGGTCGGGCCGATCGAAGTCGCCGATCGCGGAGAGGTTCTGGTTGCCGTGGCGGTCCAGCTGCGGGGCGCCCATCATCACGTGGCGCTTGCCGAAGGTGAGCATGTCGAAGACCCGGGGGTGCGGGAACCAGCCCTCCACCTCCTGCCCGGTCGAGCCCAGCGGCGGGTCGTCGGCCATGAACAGCGACACGCCGTCGCTCAGCACCAGGTCGGGGTTGACGGTGCGGCGCGCCAGCCGGGCGCCCAGCATCGGGATCAGCCCGATCGGGCTGGCCAGCGTCTCGCCGTCCTCGGCGAAGGCGTCGGCGACCGCGGCCGCGCACACCTCCGCGCGCGTCGCCGGGCCCTGCGCGCTCGCGCTCATCGCTGCTCCTCCGTCCAAGTCCGTACGGCGTGCTGGTAGGCGGCCTCGTCGCCGTCGAGGAACCGCGAGCGGAACGCCTCCCACTCCTCCTCGCTGCCCCGCGCCGCGCGGGCGTAGAGCTGCTGGAAGACCTCGTCGCGGGCGTAGTCGGGGGTGCAGGCGGTGAAGTGCGCGCCGTTCGGGGTCTCCACGACCCCGCTCACCATCAGCCGGTTCAGCAGCATCCGCTGCACCGGCACGCCGTCGCTCAGCTCCGCGGTCGGGACCACCCGCTCCACCGAGAGGTAGGAGCGCTCGGCGGCCAGGCAGAACAGGTCGTCGAAGTACGGGTCGGGCCCCAGGTACGTCGCGTTGCCGTGCGCGTCGGCGCGGTTGAGGTGGACCAGCGCGGCGTCCAGGCGCAGCGCGGGCATGGCGACCAGGTCGTCGTGGGCGCCGTCGGGGCCGGGGTAGGGGCTGCGGATGGTGCGGATCTCGGGGTTGTGGACCAGCACGTCGGAGCCGAGCCCGGCGCGGGTCGGCAGGAACGGCACCCGCTGGGCCGCCGCGCGCAGGCCGGTGAGGAACATCTGCTCGTCGAGCTCCATGACCTCGGGGATCGCGCCGCTCTGGCGGGCCCGCTGGAAGCTCGGCTCGAGGGGCACGGAGTCCAGGGACACGAACGCGTAGACGGCGCGGCGCATCTTGCCGGCGCGCGCGAGCAGGCCGACGTCGGCGCCGCCCCAGCTCACCACCGTCAGGTCGCGCAGGTCCGAGCGCAGGATCGCGCGCACCAGCGCCATGGGCTTGCGCCGCGGGCCCCACCCGCCGATGCCGATCGTCATCCCGTCGCGGAGCTCGGCGACGACCTCGTCGATGCTCATCTGCTTGTCGCGCGGTCTGGGGTCCACCCGTCCACCCGCCTCGCCTCGTGTTGGTAACCTACCTAGCAATTGCTTGGTAGGTTAGCATGCGCGTGGGCTGGCGGCCGTGCCTCGACGAGGCCGCGGACGTGTCCGCAGAGCGCCCCGCAACAAGGCTGAGGAGGATGTCGTGAGTGTGCTTCGCGCAGAGATGACAGGTCAGCGCACGACCGGGCGCCGAGAGGTCCCGCAGTCGATGGTCGAGCGGATGACCACGATCATGGAGGCCTTCACCTCACCGTCGGCGCGGCTGTCCCTGGAGGACGTCGCGCGGGTGACCGGCCTGCCCCGCTCGACCGCGCACCGGATCATGAACCAGCTGGTCGGGCTGCACTGGATCCAGCACACCCCGGCCGGCTACTCCCTCGGCTCCCGCGCCCTCGGCCTCGGCACGGGCGCCGCGTCCCACACCGAGCTGCGCGAGGCGGCGGCCGAGGACCTGCGCGAGCTGCACCTGCAGACCGGGCTCGTCGTGCACCTCGCGGTCCTCGACGGCTCCGACGTGCGCTACCTGGACAAGGTCGGCGGACGCTACGCCAGCAAGGTGCCGACCCGGGTCGGTGACCGGCGACCGGCGCACTGCACCGGGCTGGGCAAGGCGATGCTCGCGACCGTCCCGGCGGAGGACGTCGACGGCCTGCTGGGCGGCCAGCTGCGCCGGATGACGCGCCACAGCATCGGCGACGTCGGTCTGCTGCACCAGGAGCTGACCCGCGTGCGCGCCCGCCGCGGTGCCGCGCTCGACCGTGGCGAGTGCCACCTGGAGCTCGGCTGCGTCGCCGCCGCCGTCCCCGGCGCCGACGGCCCGCTCGGCGCGGTCTCGCTGGTGGGGGACCCGTCGGTGAACTTCGAGCGGCTGGTGCCGCTGGTGCTCAGCGTCGCGCGGGGGATCTCCTCGCGGATGGACCGTCGGCGCTCCTCGCGCTCGCGGCACGCCGACTCGCCGTCCTCGAGCGGCTGGTCCAGCGACACCCTCGACCGGCTGGTCGCTGTCGGGTCCGAGGGTTGGCTCTGAGTCTCACGCGCTGAACCCCGCGCGCGGGAGCACCCGCACCCACCCGCCCAGGCCGAGTCCGAGCCACGCCAGACCCGGGCCTCAGACGAGGTTGTCCTCGACCTGGAGGCCGAAGGTGAACTTGCCGTACATCGCCAGCGCCCGCTCGACGTCGTTGGCGACGTGCACGCTGCCGGCATGGGCGTCGCGCCAGGCGCGCTCGATGCGGTTGCCGCGGCGCAGCGAGGCCCCGCCGGCGGTCTTGAAGAGCACGTCGACCGCGCCGAGCGCGCGCTCGGTGGCGCGCACCTGGTCGCGGCGCGCGCGGAAGCGCATGTGCATCGGGATCTCGGTCCCGGCGACCGCCGCCTCGTACATCTCGCGCACGTTGCGCTCGAGCTGGAGGATCGCCGCGTCGATCTCCGAGGCGGCGCGTGCCACGGCGACCTGCGCGTGCGCGTCCTCGGCGAAGCGCCCGCCGCCGAAGCTGAGCCGCATCCGGTCGCGCATCGCGGTCAGGTAGGCCTCGTACGCGCCCTCGACGGTGCCGACCACCGGCGTCGTGACGGCGGTGGTGAAGATCGTGCCGAACGGCATCCGGTACAGCGGACCGGGGTTGACCGCCAGGCCCGGGGCGCGCATGTGCGAGACGTCGTAGTTGCGCAGCACCCGGTGCGCGGGCACCTGCACGTCGTCCACGACCACGTCGTTGCTCCCGGTGCCGGTGAGACCCACGGAGTCCCAGACGTCGAGGATCTCGGCGTCCTCGCGCGGCACCAGCACGGTCAGGAAGTCCACCGGCCGCCCGTCGGTGCCGACGACCAGGGCGCCGAGGGTGAGCCAGGCGGCGTGGTCGCAGCCCGAGGCGAAGCTCCAGCGTCCGCTGAGCCGGAACCCGTCCCCGGCCGGCGTCAGGCGCCCGACCGGTGCGTAGGAGGAGGCGATGAGCCTGCCGGGGTCCTCGCCCCAGACCTCGCGCTGGGCCTGGTCGGGGAACAGCGCGATCTGCCAGGGGTGGCAGCCCACGACGGCGCTCACCCAGCCGGTCGAGCCGCAGGCGGTCGAGATCGTGCGGACCGCGCGGTAGAAGTCCGACGGGTCGGACTCCATGCCCCCGAAGCGTCGCGGCTGGAGCATCCGGAACACGCCGGTCGCGGCGAGGTCGGCCATCGTCTCGGCGCTGATCCGGCGGTCGGCCTCGGCCTGGTCGGCGCGCTCGGCCAGGGTCGGGAGGAGGTCGGTGACCGCCTCGAAGACCTCAGTGCTCATCGTGTTCCTCTTCCCCCAGTGCTGGCGCTGGGCAGGATGTCACGACGCCGGTGGCCGCGCGGCGGTGGTCCCGGCGCGCCCGGAGCGTCGTCCCGCTGAGTCGAACGTCGCACCGGCGGGCGTGGCGGTGCGGCCACCATCGGTCCGGGCGGACCCGCCCGACCCGTCGCGCCACCAGGAGGCCCTCGTGTCCCGAGGCTCGCATGCGCTGTCGCGCAGCACCCGCGTCTTCTTCTCCTTCCCCGAGGTCACCGATCCCGCGCGCCACCGCGACTACAACGCCTGGCACCAGCTCGACCACCGCCCCGAGAACCTCGCCCTGCCCGGCGTCCTGCACGGCGACCGCTGGGTGCGCTCGCCCGAGTGCCGCGCCGCGTCCGCGGTCGACGCCGACCCGGTCCTCTCCGCCGCGCAGTACGTCGCGATGTACTGGTTCGCCGAGCCCGCAGGGCCCGCCATCGAGGAGTGGGCCGAGCTCGGCCAGACGACCCTGGAGCAGGGCCGGCGCCCCGAGCTCGACTGGACGCGACGACGCCTCAACGGGTTCTTCCGCCCGCTCGGCGGCCGGGTCGCCCCCGGGGTGGAGATCTCGGCCGAGGCGCTGCCGCACCGCCCGCACCGCGGCGTCGTGCTGGAGGTCCTGCGCGCCGAGGAGCCCTCGAGCGTCGCCGCCGAGGCGGGGTTCGGGGTGCTGCGCCGCGCGCACCTGCCCGCCGTGCTGGCGCTCCCCGGGGTCCTGGGGACCTGGAGCTTCGCCAGCCGCGACGTCACCCTGCGCGAGGGCCCCGGCGTCGGGGAGGTGCGCCGCGAGACCGACCGTGGTCGCCTGACGGTGGTGCTGCACTGGTGCGAGGCCGACCCCGTCGAGGTGGCCGCCACCCTGCCCGCGGTGGTCGAGGAGCCCGGCCTGCGCACGGTGCTGCGCACGCCGCTGCGCACGATCACGCCGGGCGAGTGGTCCTGGTTCGACTGAGCGACCGGCAGTCGGCGACCGCGGCGGTCCGCCGCAGACCTGGCGGCCTCAGCCGCGGGGCGTGAACCCCTCGAGGAACAGCGCCGCGAGCAGGTCGCCGAGCTCCTCGGTGGTGTGGGAGTCCCGGCTCGGCCAGTGCATCGAGGCCCACAGGGCGTCGCGCAGCGAGCGGTAGAAGATCTCGACCGGGATGTCGGCGCGGAAGGTGCCGTCCTGCACGCCGGCGGTGATCGCGGCCATCCAGTGCTCGCGGATCAGCCGCGCCTGGGCATCGACCTCGGCGAGCAGGTCGTGGTCGCGCAGGTAGGCGCGGTCGTTCTGGTAGATCGCGGTGGCGTGCGGGTGCGTCTCGATCACCCGCAGCGTCGCGTGGATCATGCCGCGCACAGTCCGGGCGGGGGACTCCCCGCGCGCGACCACCTCGCGGAACGCGGCGTGGATGTCGCTCATGAACTCGACCAGGACCTCGGCCAGGATCGCGTTCTTCGAGGGGAAGTAGTGGTACAGGCTGCCGGAGAGCACCCCTGCCGCCTCACCGATGTCGCGGACCGTGGTCGCCGCGACGCCGTGGGTCGCGAAGAGCGCGGCCGAGACGTCCCTGATGGTGGCTCGGCGGTCCGATCCCTTGCTCATCGTGGTCCTTCCGCGGGGCGAGTGGGTCGGTGCGGGGCGCGCGGCCCGGCGGCCGGGGCACGTGGGCGAGCGCAGCGTACAAGCGGGCGCACCGCACGCGGCCAGCACAGAGGGTGGTGGGTGCGGGCCTCCGGGCGCGCGGCGCCTTCCCGGTGGGTGGGAGATCGTGTGGTCCCGATCGGCGGGCGGGGCGAGCGTTCGCAGCAGGCCCCCGCTCCGGGTGGTCGCGATCAGTGGGATCGATGGGCGGCGTACGGCGGGACCGGGTGCTACGGTGCAAAACCAAGCGCTTGCTACGGAGGTGTGATGAAGGAGCTCGAGGCACAGTTCGAGCAGTTCGTCGGTCAGGTTGCCGAGCCGCCACGCGTTGCCCGCTACGCGGTCAACGAGGCGATGATCCGCAACTGGGTCGAGGCCCACGACGATCTCAACCCCGTCTACGTCGACGCGGAGGCCGCTCGCGCCACCGGTCGCAGCGGGGTGATCTGCCCGCCGGCCATGGTCACCACCTGGGTCATGCAGGGCTACCGCCGCTGGCGGGCCGTGCAGCGCCAGCAGCAGACGGGGGTCGTGGAGGACCACGCCTACTTCCGCCTGCTCGCGCTGCTGGCCGAGCACGGCTTCACCTCGGTCGTGGCGACCAGCCAGGAGCAGGAGTACCTCCGCGAGCTCCAGCCCGGCGACCACGTGACCTGCCACTTCACCATCGAGTCGATCTCGCCGGTGAAGCGGACCGGTCTCGGGCTGGGCTGCTTCATCACCCTCAACAAGCGCTACGAGGACCAGCACGGCGAGCTGCTCGTCGACGAGCGCTTCGTCATGCTCCGCTTCGACCCGCGCACCCAGGAGGATGTGGCATGAGCGAGGCCCCCCGGACCAGCGTCCCCGGCCTGACCGTCACCCAGGACAACCAGTTCTTCTTCGACGCCGCGCGCGAGGGCCGCCTGGAGATCCAGCGCTGCACCTCGTGCGAGACGCTGCGCCACCCGCCGGCCCCGGCCTGCCCGTCGTGCCGCTCCTTCGAGTGGGACACGGTGGAGTCGACCCGGCGCTGCACGCTGCACAGCTGGACGGTCATCCACCACCCGCAGGACCCGGCGTTCACCTACCCGCTCGCGGTGGGCCTGGTGGACCTCGAGGAGGGCACCCGCCTCGTCGCCGACATCAGCGGCGTCGACCACGACGACCTGAAGATCGGCATGGAGCTCGAGGTCGGCTTCTCCGAGCACGCCCACGGCGAGGTGCTGCCGCAGCTGCGCCCGGTCGGGGGGCAGGCATGAGCACGCTGGACATCCGCGGCCGCGCCGTCGGCGACACGCTGCCCGAGCTCGCGCTCCCGCTGGACCGGACGACGATCGTGGCCGCGGCCATCGCCTCGCAGGACTTCGAGGACGTGCACCACGACCCGAGCAAGGCCAACGACCGCGGCACGCCGGACATCTTCATGAGCATCAACTCGACCAACGGGTTCCTGGACCGCTACGTCACCGACGTCTTCGGGCCGACTACGCGGTTCAAGAAGGTCTCGCTGCGCCTCGGCGTCCCGAACTTCCCCGGCGACACCATGACCTTCTCCGGTGAGGTGACCCAGGTCGCCGGCGACGACGTCACCCTCAAGGTCGTCGGGCGCAACGCCCGCGGTGCCCACGTCACCGCGACCGTCACGATCACCCCGAGCCAGGAGGCTGCGAAGTGAGCAAGGGCTTCTCCGGCGGCGCCGCGATCGCCGGCATCGGCGCCACCGAGTTCTCCAAGAACTCCGGGCGCAGCGAGTGGCAGCTGGCCTGCGAGTCGGTGCTGGCCGCGCTCGAGGACGCCCAGATCGGCGTCGAGGAGGTGGACGGCTTCGCGCTGTTCACCATGGAGACCAACCCCGAGATCGCCGTCGCCCGCGCGCTCGGCATCCCGGAGCTGAAGTTCTTCAGCCGCATCCCGCACGGCGGCGGCGGCGCGTGCGCGCCGGTGCAGCAGGCGGCGCTCGCGGTCACCTCCGGCGTCGCGGACGTCGTGGTCGTCTACCGCGCCTTCAACGAGCGCTCGGGCCACCGCTTCGGCGCCGGCCCGCCGCCGTTCGCCTACAACCAGAACACCGACCAGGAGTACCGCAACTGGATCAACCCCTACGGGCTGCTCACGCCGGCCCAGCAGGAGGCGTTCCTCGCGCGGGTCTACATGGAGCGCTACGGCGCCACCAGCGCGGACTTCGGTGCGATCTCGGTGCTCTCGCGTAAGCACGCGGCGAACAACCCGAAGGCCTGGTTCCACGGCCGCCCGATCACGATCGAGGAGCACCAGGCCTCGCGGATGATCGCCGACCCGCTGCGGCTGCTCGACTGCTGCCAGGAGAGCGACGGCGGCCAGGCGCTGGTCATCGTCAGCGCCGAGCGGGCGCGCGACCTGCCGCACCCGCCCGCGCTGATCACCGGTGCCGCCCAGGGCGTCGGCCCCCAGCAGATCTCGATGAGCAGCTACTACCGCGAGGACATCGACGCGATGCCCGAGGTCGAGCTCGTCGCGCGCCAGCTGTGGAGCCAGGCCGGCATCGGCCCGGACGACATCGACGCGGCGATCCTCTACGACGCCTTCACCCCGATGGTGCTGCTCCAGCTGGAGGAGTACGGCTTCTGCGGCCGCGGCGAGGCACGTCACTTCATCGCCGACGGCAACCTCGAGCTCGACGGCCGGCTGCCGATCAACACCCACGGCGGCCAGCTCGGCGAGGGCTACATCCACGGCGTCAACGGCATCGCCGAGGGCGTCCGGCTGATCCGCGGCACCTCGGTCAACCAGCCGGCCAAGACGCTCGACAACGTGCTGGTCACCGGCGGCTCGCCGGTCCCGCACAGCGCGATCGTCCTCACGGCCGACCGCTGAGACGAGGGGGATCGCCTTGACCGGGAGGTTCGCGGGCCGCCGCGCGGTGGTCACCGGTGCCAGCCGAGGCATCGGTGCCGGCATCGCCGAGCGGCTCGCGGCCGAGGGCGCCGACGTGGTGCTCGTGGCGCGCACCGTGGAGCCCGACGGGCACCCGCTCGGCGGCAGCCTGCGCGAGACCGCGGACCGGCTCGCCCGGCACGGCACCCGGGTCGGCGTGGTCGCGGCCGACCTCAGCGACGAGGAGGGCCGGGCCCGGATCCTCCCGCGGGCCGCGGAGCTGCTCGGCGGCCACGTCGACGTCCTGGTCAACAACGCGGCGGCGGCGATCTACCAGCCGCTCGCCGACTACCCCCTCAAGCGCCGCCGGCTGACCTTCGAGGTCAACGTGCACGCGCCCCTGGACCTGATCCAGGCGGCGCTGCCCGGGATGCGCGAGCTGGGGTCGGGCTGGATCGTGAACCTCTCCAGCGCGACCGCCCGCCACCAGCCCGGTCCGCCGTTCGAGCTCGTCGAGCCCGGCACCGCGATGGCGGTGTACGGCGCGTCGAAGGCGGCCCTCGACCGGATCACCCACGGCCTCGGCGCCGAGCTCCACGGCACCGGGATCCGGGTCAACACCGTCCAGCCGCGGGCCGCCGTGCTCAGCGAGGGCGCCGCCCGGCTGGTCGGCGCCACCATCCGCCCCGACCAGGTGGAGTCGCTCGAGGAGATGGTCGAGGGCGCCGTCGCGCTGTGCGACTGCCCGCCCGACGTCACCGGGCAGGTCACGGTCAGCCTGGACCTGATCCGCGACTGGGGCCTCACCGTGCACGGCCTGGACGGCCGGCCGCTGGCGGCCACCGCCGGCGAGGGGGCCGGCTCATGAGGCCCGTGATCGTGGACGCCGCGCGGACGCCGTTCGGCAGGCGCGCCGGCTGGCTGGACACCGTGCACGCCGTCGAGCTCCTCGGCCACGCCCAGCGCGGCGTGCTCGCGCGCACCGGTCTGGACCCCGACCTGGTCGAGCAGGTCATCGGCGGCTGCGTGACCCCGCTGGCCGAGCAGTTCGGCAACGTCACCCGCACCGCCTGGATGCACGCCGGGCTGCCGTCCCTGACCGGGGCCACGACCATCGACGCCCAATGTGGCACCGCCGCCCAGGCGACCGCGCTGCTCGCCGGGCAGATCGCGATGGGCGCCGTGGACGTCGGCATGGCCTGCGGCGTCGAGATGATGTCCCACGTCCCGCTGACCTACAAGGTCGGCACCGGGCTCGGCACCCCGCGCCCCGCGTCCTGGTCGATCGACAGCCCGGACCAGTACACCGGCGCCGACCGGATCGCCGCGAACCGCGGCCTCACCCGCACCGACCTCGACGCCTACGGCCTGCGCTCGCAGCAGCGCGCCGCGGCGGCCTGGGACACCCACCGCTTCGACGCCCAGATCGTCCCCGTCACCGTGGTCGACGAGGACGGCGGCTCGCGCGTCGTGACCCGCGACCAGGGGCTGCGCGAGACCAGCATGGAGGCGCTCGCCCGGCTGGCGCCGGTGAAGGAGGGCGGCCTGCACACCGCCGGCACCTCCTCGCAGGTCTCCGACGGCGCGAGCGCGGCCCTGCTGATGGCCGAGGACCGGGCCCGCGAGCTCGGCCACCGCCCCCGCGCCCGGATCGTCGGCCAGGCGGTCGTCGGCGGCGACACGACGTACCTCCTCGACGGGCCGATCGCGGCCGCCGAGCGGGTGCTGTCCCGCACCGGGCTGAGCATCGCCGACATCGACCACTTCGAGGTCAACGAGGCCTTCGCGTCGGTCCCGATGTCCTTCGCCCGCGTCCACGGCGTGCCCGAGGAGCTGCTCAACCCGCTCGGCGGCGCGATCGCGCTCGGCCACCCGGCGGGCGCCACCGGCATCCGGCTGATCGCCACCGCCATCGAGGAGCTGGAGCGCCGCGACGCCCAGCTCGCGATGGTCGCCATCTGCGCCTCCGCGGCCACCACCTGCCTGGTGCTCGAGCGTCTCTGAGCGCCCCCGCGCCACCCCGGCACCACTCCCGACCGAGGAAGAAGACCATGCCCCTCGCCCTCTCCGACGAGCACCGCGACCTGGCGGGATCCGTGGCGGCCTGGAGCCGCCGCGCGGCGCCGGTCGAGACCACCCGGGCCCACCTCGCCGGGCTCGGCGCCGGCGAGCGCCCCGCGTCCTGGCCCGGCCTGGTCCAGCAGGGGCTGCACGCGCTCCACCTCCCCGAGGAGCACGGCGGCGCGGGTGCCGGTCTCGAGGAGCTGGCCGTCGTCGCCGAGCAGCTGGCCACCGAGCTGCACCCCGGCCCCTGGCTGCCGACCGTGACGACCAGCGCGGTGCTGGGCGCCGCCACCGCGCAGGGCTCGCTCCCGCGCCTGCTCGAGGAGCTCGCCGAGGGCGCGACCGCGGCCCTGGTGGCCGGGCCAGGCCTGCGCGCCCGTGCCGACGAGACCGGCGGCTGGGTGCTGGACGGCACCAGCGCGCCCGCCCTCGGGGTGCCGGGCGCCGATCTCCTCCTGGTCCGTGCCCTGGCGGAGGACGGCGAGCGCTGGTTCACCGTCCGTGCCGACACGAGGGCCGGTACGACGGCGCTCGTCCACCGCGACGACCCCACCGACCTGACCCGCTCGGTCGGGCGCCTGGAGCTGAGCGCCCACCGGGTCCCCGCCGCCGACGAGGTGACCGGCGTCGACGCGGCCCGCGTCGACCTGGTCGTGACCACCCTGCTCGCAGCGGAGGCCAGCGGCGTCGCGCGCTGGTGCCTGGACACGGCCGTGGACCACGTCCGCACCCGCAAGCAGTTCGACCGCCCGATCGGCAGCTTCCAGGCCGTGCAGCACAAGGCGGCGATGATGCTGGTGCGCGCCGAGATCATCTGTGCCGCCGCCTGGGACGCCGCCCGCGCCGAGCACCACGACGCCGACCAGCAGCGCCTCGCCGCGGCGCAGGCCGGCGCGAGCGCGCTGCCGGCCGTGGTCGACACCGCGGTGGAGTGCATCTCGCTGCTCGGCGGCATCGGCTTCACCTGGGAGCACGACGCCCACCTGTACTGGCGGCGCGCCGTCAGCCTCGCCTCCGCAGGCGGCGAGCAGGCCCGCTGGGAGACGGCGCTCGGCGAGGCCGCCCTGGGCGCCACTCGCGACTTCTCCTTCGTCGACCCCGACGCGATGCCCGAGCTGCGCGCCGAGGTCGCCGGCATCCTCGCCGAGGTCGCCGAGCTGGCCGAGGACGGCCGGCCCGCCCTCGGCTGGGCGCCGGCCCGCGGCGGCGCCCGGCAGGCCCGGCTGGCCGAGGCCGGCCTGGTCGCCCCGCACTACCCCCGGCCCTGGGGCCGCGACGCCGGCCCGCAGGAGCAGGCGGTGATCGCCCACGAGTTCGCCCGCGCGGGACAGGCCGCGCCGTCCACGGTGATCGGGGAGTGGGTGCTGCCGACGCTGCTGGTCCACGGGACCGCCGAGCAGCAGCAGCGCTTCGCCGAGCCGACGCTGCGTGGCGAGATCTTCTGGTGCCAGCTCTTCAGCGAGCCCGGCGCCGGCTCCGACCTCGCCGGCCTCTCCACCCGCGCCCGCAAGGTCGAGGGCGGCTGGGTGCTCTCGGGGCAGAAGGTGTGGAACTCCATGGCCCACGAGGCCGACTGGGGCGTCTGCCTGGCCCGCACCGACACCGAGGCCCCCAAGCACGAGGGGATCTCCTACTTCCTCGTCGACATGCGCTCCGCGGGCGTCGACGTGCGCCCGCTGCGGCAGGCCACCGGGATGTCGGAGTTCAACGAGGTCTTCCTCGACGACGTCTTCGTGCCCGACGAGTGCCTGGTCGCCGCCCCCGGGGAGGGCTGGCGGCTCGCGGTCACCACCCTGGCCAACGAGCGGCTCAGCATGGGCGCGCACCTGAGCCACGGCTCCAGCGACCGGGTGCGCGACCTGCTCGCCGACCCCGCGCACCCGGCGCCGCGCGCCGAGGTCGTCCGCGTGCTCGGCCGCTGCGTCGGGCGCGAGATGTCGCTGTCCGCGCTCAACCTGCGCAGCGTGCTGGCCCGGATCTCCCAGCTCGACCTGGGCGCGGAGATCAGCGTGCAGAAGGTCTTCAACGCCGTCGCGCAGCGCGACAACTCCCGCGACCTGCTCACGGTCCTCGGCCCGCGTGGCCTGGTCGCCGTACCGCCGGACGGCGGGCACGGCGACCCCTCGACGGACAGCCGGATCGACCCCGTCATCGACCACCTCGGCCTGCCCTCGGTGCTCTTCGGCGGCGGCACGATCGAGATCCAGCTCAACGTCATCGCCCGCCGCGTGCTGCGCCTGCCCCGGTGACCGGCGCGCCGCAACACCCCGAACTCCTGACCACACGAGAGGTGGCGCACCATGCATCCTGATCTCTCCGAGAAGTCCAAGCAGCTCCGTGCCGAGCTGCGGGCCTACTTCGCCGAGCTGATCACCGAGGAGGACCGCCGCGACCTGGTCGACCAGACCGAGGGCGGCCCGACCTTCGAGCGTCTCTACCGCCAGATGGGCGCAGACGGCTGGCTCGGCCTCGGCTGGCCGGAGGAGTACGGCGGCCGCGGGGAGGACCCCGAGGCGCTCTACGTCTTCTACGACGAGGTCATCCGCGCCAACGCGCCGCTGTCCCTGGTCACGCTCAACACCGTCGCCCCCGCCCTGATGAAGGCCGGCACCCAGGAGCAGAAGGACTACTTCCTGCCCCGGATCCTCAGCGGCGAGCTGATGTTCGCGATCGGCTACACCGAGCCCGGCGCCGGCACCGACCTCGCGTCGCTGCAGACCCGCGGTCGCGTCGAGGGCGACGAGCTGGTCATCAACGGCAACAAGATCTTCACCAGCGCCGGCGTCTTCGCCGACTGGGTGTGGCTCGCGGTCCGCACCGACCCCGACGCCGTGCGCCACCGCGGCATCTCCGTCGTGCTGGTGCCGACCACCGACCCCGGCTTCTCCGCGACCGAGATCCACACCGTCGGCGGGATCAGCACCGCCGCGACGTACTACGAGGACGTCCGGGTGCCGCTCACCCACCTGGTGGGCGGGCTGAACGAGGGTTGGGGCCTGATCACCAACCAGCTCAACCACGAGCGGGTCGCGCTGGCCGCCCGCGGCGGCATCGCCAACGAGCTGTACGACGAGGTGCTGCGCTGGTCGCTCACCGAGCGGATCGGCGAGCGCCGGGTGTACGACGTGCCGTGGGTGCGCAGCACCTTGGCCGAGGTCTACGCCCTGCTCAGCGCGGCCGACCTGGTCAGCCTGCGCCTGGTCGCGGACGTCGCGGCCAACACCCTCGGCGGCGGGGAGTCCGCCGCGGCGAAGGTGTTCGGCACCGAAGCCGTCGTGACCGCCTACGGCCAGCTCCAGCAGGTGCTCGGCGCGACCGGCCTGCTGCGCCCCGGCACCCCGGGCGCCGCGATCCAGGGCCGCGTGGAGAACCTCGGGCGCCGCGCCCAGAACAACACCTTCGGCGGCGGCACCAACGAGGTCATGCGCGAGATCGTCGCGGCCAAGACCCTCGGCATGACCATGGGCTCGCGTCGTCGGGAGGCCCCCGCGGCCCCGGCCGCTGCGCCGACCCTCGGCACCACCCCCACCACCGGCGAGAGCGCGAGGAGCTGACATGGAGTTCGAGCTGACCGGAGACCACGTCGAGGTCCGCGACCTCGCCGCCAAGATCTTCGCCGACCTGGCGAGCACCGAGCGCGTCGTGCAGGTCGAGAAGGAGGAGGACTCCTTCGACCGCCGGCTGTGGTCGACCCTCGCCGACTCGGGGATGATCGGCATCGCCGTGCCCGAGCCCGCCGGCGGCGCCGGCCTGGGCATGCTGGGCCTGGTGGCGCTGCTCGAGCAGCAGGGCCGCCGGGTCGCCCCGGTGCCGCTGTGGTCGGTGGTCGCGGGGGCCGCGCTGCCGATCGCCGAGTTCGCCTCGCCGGCCCAGGCCGAGCGCTGGCTGCCCGGCCTGCTCGACGGCACGCGCCTGGTGACCGGCGGGTTCGACGCGCTGCCGGGCCGCAGGGCCTCGCTCACCGGACGCCGCACGGGTGCGGCGATCACGGTGGACGGCGAGATCGCCCAGGTGCCTGCCGCCGGCCTGGCCGCCGCGCTCGTGGTGCCGGTCGAGCTGGAGGACGGCGACCTCGTCGTCGCCGTGGTGCCCACCGACCGGGCGGGCGTCTCGCTCACCCCGGTGGCCCCGACCAGCCGCGAGAACGCCGCCGCCGTCCGCTTCGACGGCGTCGAGCTGGACGCCGAGGACGTGCTGCCCGGGGACGGCGCCCAGCAGGTCGAGTGGGTCCGCAACCGGATCCGGGTCGCGCTGGCCGCGGTCCAGCTCGGCGTCTGCGCGGAGGCGCTGCGGGTCACCGCGGCGTACACCAGCGAGAGGATGCAGTTCGGCCGGCCGCTGTCGACCAACCAGGCGGTCGCGCTGCGCGCCGCCGACGCCCACATCGACACCGAGGCGATCCGGGTGACCACCTACCGGGCGGCCTGGCTGCTCGACGATGGCCGCGAGCAGGACGCCGGCGCGGCGACGCTGGTGGCGAAGTGGTGGGCCTCGACGGGCGGGCTGCGCGCCGTCCACGCCACCCAGCACCTGCACGGCGGCATCGGCGCGGACGTCGACTACCCGATCCACCGCTACTTCCTGTGGGGCCGGCAGGTCGCCTTCTCCCTGGGCAGCGCGGCCGCGGTCGCCGCCGAGCTCGGCGACGTGCTCGAGACCGCCCCGGCGATCGGAGCCCCCGCGTGAGCACCGGCACCCCCGTCCTGATCGACGCCGCGCGCACGCCGTACGGGCGCCGCGGCGGCGACCTCTCGCACCTGCACGCCACCGAGCTGCTCGGCCTCGCCCAGCGCGGGATCCTCGAGCGCACCGGCGTCGACCCCGCGGAGGTGGGGGAGGTGATCGGCGGCTGCGTGACCCAGGCCGGCGAGCAGTCCGGCAACGTGGTGCGCTTCGCGTGGCTGCACGCCGGCCTGCCCCAGCAGGTCGGGTCCACGACCATCGACGCCCAGTGCGGCTCGGCCCAGCAGGCCGTCCACCTGGTCGCCGCCCAGATCGCCGCGGGCCTGGTCGACGTCGGCATGGCCTGCGGGGTGGAGGCGATGTCGCGCGTGCCGCTGCTGGCCAACCTCGGCGACGGCGTGGGCAGGCCGCGTGCGGACGACTGGACCATCGACCTGCCGGCGCAGTACGAGGCGGCCGACCGGATCGCCGCGCGTCGCGGGTTGAGCCGTGAGGACCTCGACGCCTTCGGCCTGGCCTCGCAGCAGCGCGCCCGGGCCGCCTGGGACGCCGGCCACCTCGACCGGCAGGTCATCGAGGTGACCCGCGCCGACGGCAGCGTGATGACCCGCGACCAGGGGCTGCGCGAGACCAGCGCCGAGGCGCTCGCCGGGCTGAGGCCGATCCGCGAGGGCGGCCTGCACACCGCCGGCACCGCCTCGCAGATCTCCGACGGCGCCTCCGCGGCGCTGCTCATGGACGCCGACGTCGCGCGAGCCCACGGGCTGCGGCCGCGGGCCCGGATCGTGGCCCAGTGCCTGCTCGGTGCCGAGCCGGAGTACCTCCTCGACGGCCCCGTGGCCGCCGGGACGCGGCTGCTCGAGCGCACCGGCATGAGCATCGGCGACATCGACCTGTTCGAGGTCAACGAGGCGTTCGCCGCCGTCCCGATGTCCTTCGCGCGGGTGCACGGCGTGGACCCCGAGCGGCTCAACGTCAACGGCGGCGCGATCGCCGTCGGCCATCCGGTCGGCTCGACCGGCATCCGGCTGATCGCCTCGGTCGTCGACGAGCTCGAGCGTCGCGACCTGACCACCGGCCTGGTCGCGATCTGCGCGGGCGGCGCCCAGGTCACCGGCGCCATCATCGAGAGGATCTGACATGCCCGTCGTCTACGAGACCACCGAGGTCGAGCAGGAGACCGCCGAGCTGGTGAGCGCCACCCGCGACCTGATGCGCGCGGTCGCCACCACCGGCCTGGGCGCCGAGGGGCTGCGCGCGGCCCGCGCCGAGGTCGAGCGGCTCACCGCCCGGCTCGCGCAGGACCCCCGCGACCGGGTGCTCCGCGCGCCGCTGGACGGCCCGGCGCGGGCGCGCGCGGCCGGCGAGCCGTGGTCGATCTTCCGCTACAGCCCGCAGGCGCTGCCGCTCGACATCTCCTTCGGCGACGGGACCGCCCACGCCCGCACGATGGGCGACGCGCTGTACGAGGGGCCGCGCGACTCGGTGCACGGCGGCTACCTCGCCCACCTGCTCGACTGCATGCTCGGCACCCTCGTGCAGTCCCAGGGCCTGCTCGCGGTGACCGCGACTCTCGACCTGCGCTACCTGCACCGCACGCCGCTGGACGTGCCGCTGGACCTGCACGCGCGGATCCTCGAGCGCAGCGGTCGCCGGCTGCGCGCCGAGGGCTGGGTGGAGCACGAGGGCACCCGCACCGTCGAGGCCACCGGCCTGTTCATCGAGATCGCGGGGACCCCGTCGTGAGCTACCCGCTGACCGGACTTCAGGACCGCGTCGCCGTCGTCACCGGCGCGGGCCGGATGCGCTCGATCGGTCGCGCGATCGCCGTCGAGCTCGCCCGGGCGGGCTGCGACGTGGTCGTGACCGGCACCGGCCGCGGGCTGGAGCACCGTCCCGCCGACGAGGTCGAGGCCGACTGGCGCGACATCGAGTCGGTCGCCGAGGAGGTCCGCGCGCTGGGCCGCCGGGCACTGCCGGTGGTCTGCGACGTCTCCGACGAGGCCTCCGTCGACGCGCTGCTGGCGCGGGTGGTCGACGAGCTCGGCCGCGTCGACGTGGTGGTCAACAACGCCGCCGCCTCCCGCGGCCCGGACCGGCTCCCCGTGCTCGAGGTGCCGGTCGAGGCGTGGGACCGGGTGATGGCGGTGAACCTGCGCGGCACCTTCTTGATGACGCGCGCCTTCGGCCGCCGGCTGGTCGAGCAGGGCGAGGGCGGCAGCATCGTCAACATCTCCTCGATCGGCGGCAAGCTGAGCGGGCCCGGCACCGCGGCGTACAGCGCCTCGAAGGCAGGGGTGCAGTCGCTGACCTCCTCGGCGGCCAAGGAGCTGGGCCGTCACCGGATCCGGGTCAACGCCATCTGCCCGGGGGTCACCGAGACCAGCCGCCTCGACGACCAGGACACCGACACCTGGCAGGCCTACGTCGCCGCCAACCTGCCGCTGGGCCGGGCCGGCACGCCCCAGGAGGTCGCCGCGACCGCGGTGTTCCTGGCCAGCGACCAGGCCGGCTGGGTGACCGGGCAGTCCTGGAACGTCGACGGGGGCCAGCTGACCGTGCGCTGAGCCCCGACCCGGCACCCGCGGCGGGTCAGGCGGGCGGGGCCCAGCCGGCGTGGCGGGCGAGGAAGTGCGCGAGCTCGTCGTAGCGCTCCCGGTCCTCCGGGGCTCCACCGAACCCGCCGTGCGGCATCGCCTCCCACACGTGGAGCTCGGCCACCTGGCCCGCCCGGCGCAGGGCGCGGTGCATGCGCACGGTGTTGGACAAGAACAGGTCCCGCGTGCCGGTCTGGAGGTACGTCGGGGGGTAGCCCGGCGCGAAGTCGCCGAACAGCGGTGAGACGAGCGGGTCGGTGAGGTCCGCGCCGGCGGCGTAGAGCCGGTTCATCTCGGGCAGGCCCCGCGGCAGGACGACGTCGAGCTCGCGGTTGGTGACGAAGGTGTCGCCGCTCTCGGTCAGGTCGACCTCGGGGGTGAGGAGCGCGACCGCCGACGGGAGCGGCAGGCCCAGCTCGCGCAGGCGCAGCGGCAGCGCGGCGGCGAGGTTCGCCCCGCCGGAGGCGCCCGAGACCACGACCCGCTCGGCGCCGTGCGTCTCCAGCAGCGCGCGGTAGACCGCCACGCAGTCCTCGAGCGCCGCGGGGTAGGGGTGGTCCGGCGGGGTGCGGTAGTCCACGGCGTACACCCGCACGCGGTTGGACGCCGCCTCCTGGCGGGCGAAGAGCTCGGTGCACTCGCCGCCGAGCAGCACCAGGGCACCGCCGTGGAGGTAGACGAGGGCCTTGTCGCGGTTCTCCTCCGGGACGTCGTGGGGCTCGGCGACGTGGACGACGACGCCCCCGATCGTCTCGGTGCGCACCGTCGCCGGAAGCCGGTGCATGGGTTCGCGCATCATCGCGGCGAAGGCGCCGTTGACCGCCTCGACGTGGGCGCGCCAGCCGGCGGCGTCGTCGAGCGCGGGGAGCGGCCCCTTCGCGGGCGCGGGAGTGGAGAGCCGCGCCCGGGCGGCGGGGCTCACCGAGGTCGGAGCGGGCACGAAGCGCGCCTCGAGGGTGATTCCGGCCTGCTCGGCAGCCAGTGGGACATCGGTGGCGAGGTCGTCGGACATGGTGCGACTCTAGTCACACGACCAAGCGCTTGCTAGATAATTCGGCAGCGTCCCTGAGGAGGCCCCCTGTGAAGCGTCACCCCCTGTTCCATCGTGTCGGCGCCGCCGTCGCCGTGGCGGTCCTTGCCGCCGGCTGCGCGTCGTCCAGCGACGAGGACTCCACCGGCGAGGAGGGCGTCGCCCTCAGCGAGGGGATGCGCGGCGTCTCCGACGGCGGCGAGCCCGTCGACGGCGGCACCTTCACCTACGCGGCGTACGCCGAGCCGGCGTCGCTCGACCCGGCCGTCACCATCGCGGCGGTCACCACCGGTGGTGCCGAGATGATCAACCTCTACGACACCCTGATGAACTTCGACGCCGACGCCCAGGAGTTCGAGCCGCGCCTGGCCGAGGGGCTCGAGCCCGACAAGGACCACGACACCTGGACCCTGACCCTGCGCGAGGGCGTGACGTTCTCGGACGGCACCCCGCTCGCCGCGGCGGCGGTCAAGTGGAGCCAGGACCGCTACGCCTCCATGCCCGCCCCGGAGGCGGCGCTGTGGAACGGCAACGTCACCGAGGTCGTCGTGGAGGACGAGCGCACGGTCGTCTACGAGCTCAACAAGCCGTGGCCCGGCTTCCCCAGCATCCTCAGCACCGGTCCCGGCATGATCGTGGCCAAGAGCGCGGTCGACAAGGACGGCAAGTTCACCCCCGTCGGCGCCGGCGCGTTCACCCTCGAGCGCTGGGCGCAGAGCGAGGAGCTCGCCCTCACGGCCCGCGAGGACTACTGGGACGGCGCGCCGCACCTGGACAAGGTCCGCTTCGTCTACCTCAACGACCAGCGCGCCGGCCTGGAGTCGCTGCGCTCCGACGGCGTCGACGCGGTGCTCGTGCGTGACCCCGACATCGTCGACGAGGTCCTCGAGGAGGAGTGGCCCGGCTACGTCAACATGGTCGCGGCCTCCAACACCGCCCTCATCAACGCCTCCGAGGGGCGCCCCGGCGCCGACGTGCGGATCCGCCAGGCCATGGCGCTCGCCATCGGCCCCGACCTGATCGCCGAGCGGGCGTACGGCGGGTCCGGGCTGTCGGACTCCACGCTCTTCCAGGACTACTCCGCCTGGCACACCGAGACCGCCGGGCTGGAGCTGGACCAGGACCGGGCCCGCGTGCTCGTCGAGGAGGCCAAGGCCGACGGCTGGGACGGCACGATCGAGTACCTCGACGCCACCGACCCCGCCTCGCGCGCCACCATGCAGGCCGTCAAGGGCTCGCTGGAGGCCGTCGGCTTCACCGTCACCACCCGCCCGATGCGCACCATCGCCGAGCAGATCTCGACCATCGTGGTGGACCGTGACTACGACGTCGCCGCGTGGGGCCTGAACTACCGCGAGGCGGACCCCTTCTCGAAGATGTTCGCCACGATGCACAGCGACGGCACGCAGGTCTACGACATGTACACCAGCAAGGAGATGGACGCGGCGCTCGAGGAGCTCCAGGCCGCGGCCGAGCCGGCCGAGCGGGTCGCGGCCATGGACCGCATCCAGCAGCTGGTCAACACCGACGTGCCCTACCTCAACTGGGGCCCGTTCTCGGAGTACAACGCCTGGGACGAGGACGTCCACGGCGTGGTCGGCGGCGCGGCCTCGATGATCCACCTCGCCGACGCCTGGGTGGGCTGACCTCCGGCCCCACCCGGCCCGCAGGACCGGGGTGGACCGGCGAGGGCCGGTCCACCCCGCCAGTGAACGACCCGGCGCCACGGCGCCAGGAAAGCGAAGGCCCACCGTGCGGCGACCAGCGCCTCCCGCGAGCACCGGCGCGCGTGCCGCCACGGACGGCGGCCTCAGCGCCCGGCGCCGGCGCTGGCTGCTGCCCGGGATCCTGTTCGTCACCACGGTGACCGGGATCGTGGGCAGCCTCGGCTCGCCCCTCGTGCCGGGCATCGCCCGCGCCGAGGGCGTCTCGCTGGTCGCGGCCCAGTGGACGCTCACGGTCACGCTCATCACCGGCGCGGTGGCCACCCCCGTCGTGGGACGCCTGGGGGCGGGGCGGCGGCGCCGGCCGGTCCTGCTCACCTGCGTGGCGCTCGCCGCGCTCGGGACGCTCCTCGGGGCGCTGCCGCTCGGCTTCGAGGCGCTCCTGGCGGGCCGCACGCTCACCGGCATGGCCTTCGCGATCGTGCCCCTCCTGATGTCGGTGGCCCGCACCGAGCTGGCCGAGCACCGGATCCGTCCGGCGGTGTCCGCGATCTCGGTCGCGAACGTCACCGCGGCAGGCCTCGGCTTCCCGGTGACCGCCCTGGTCGCCACCGTCGGCGGCATCCGCGGCGCCTTCTGGTTCGCCTTCGCGATGTGCGCCCTCGCCTTCGTCGTGGCGCTGCTGCTCGTGCCGCGCAGCGCCGAGCCGGCGCCGCCCGGCGTCGACTGGGTCGGTGCGGTCCTGCTCAGCTGCGCCACCTTCGCCCTGCTGCTCGGCGTCAGCCAGGCCGACGGCTGGGGCTACGCCTCGCCGCTCACCGCGGCGGTCGTCGGCGGCGGGCTCGTGCTCTACGCGGTCTGCGTGATCTGGCTGCTGCGAGCCCGCAACCCGCTGGTCGACGTGCGCATCGCGGTACGCCGCGGCGTCGCGGCCGCCAACGTGGCCGGGCTGCTCGCCGGCTGCGGGATGTACGTGATGCTCTCGCTGGTCATGATCCTGGTGCAGACCGACTCCGACCACGGCTACGGCCTGGGCCGGTCGGTGGCGGTCGCCGGGCTGATGCTCACGCCGTACGCCGCCGCGAGCGTGGTGGGCTCGCGCCTGGCGCTGCGGCTGGGCAACGTGATCCGCCCGGACCTGTTGCTGCCCCTGGGCTGCCTGTCCTTCGCCCTGGCCAACCTGGTGCTGGCGCGCTGGCACCAGGAGCTGTGGCAGGTGATGCTGGTGCTGCTCATCGGCGGCCTCGGCAGCGGCATGACCTTCAACTCGATGCCTTGGCTGATGATGCGGCACGTCCCGGCTGCCGAGACCAGCAGCGCCCTCAGCCTCAACCTCGTGCTCCGGTTCCTCGGCATGTCGATCGGCAGCGCGGTCGCGCTCGCCATCCTCGACGTCCTCGCCGAGGACGGTCTGCAGACGAGCCACATCGGCTTCGTCGTCGGCGGACTGAGCGGATTCGGCCTCTCCCTGGTCGCAGCGGTGCTGTCGCTGCTCCTGGGCCGGCCACGTCGCTTCCGATGAGCGGGAGAACCCTGCCCTGCCCGTGCCGAGGCTGCTTGCATCGGCGCGTCCGACCCCCGGAGGAATGAGATATGCAGACATTCGCAGAGATCGTGCGCAGCCGCGTCGGTGACGACGCCGTCGGGCTGCGCTTCGAGGACCGCCAGTGGACCTGGGACGAGGTCGTCGCCGAGTCCGCCACGCGCGCGGCGGCCCTGACGGCGTCGGTGCCGGCCCCCGAGGGCCGCCAGATCCACGTCGGCGTGCTGCTGGAGAACGTCCCGGACTTCGTCTTCTGGATCGGCGGCGGCGCCCTGGCCGGTGCGGTCGTCATCGGCATCAACGCCAGCCGCAGCGCCCCGGAGATCGCCCAGGACGTGCGGCACGCGGACGTCGACGTGATCGTCACCGAGTCGCGCCTGCGCCACCTGGTCGAGGGCACCGAGCACGGCGTGCCCCGCGAGCGGGTGTACGACGTGGACACTCCCGAGTACGCCGAGTTCCTCGCGCCGCACCGGGGCGCGGCGCTGCCCGACGTCACGCCGGCGCCCGAGGACATCGCGATGCTGCTGTTCAGCTCCGGCTCCACCGGCGCGCCGAAGGCGGTCATCGTCGGGCAGGGCCGCCTGGCCCGCCTCGTCGAGGCGATCGTCGGGCGCGTGCGCCTGGAGCGCTCCTCGGTCACCTACCTGTGCATGCCGCTGTTCCACGGCAACGCCGTGATGATGAACCTGGCACCCGCGATGGTGATCGGCGCGACGGTCTCGATGACCCGCAAGTTCTCCGCCAGCGCCTTCGCCGACGACATCCACCGGGCGGGGGCGACCTACGTCAACTACGTGGGCCGCGCGCTGTCCTACGCGCTGACCCGTCCCGAGGACCCGCGCGACCGCACCAGCACCCTGCAGCTGGCCTACGGCACCGAGGCCTCGGAGGCCGACGTGGCACGCTTCGCCGAGCGCTTCGGCTGCGAGGTCATGGAGGGCTACGGCCTCAGCGAGGGCGTCTTCCGGATCAACCGGACCCCGGACACCCCGAGCGGAGCGCTGGGGCGCCCGGCCGGCGACCTGGACGTGCGGATCCTCGACGAGGCGACCGGCGAGGAGTGCCCGCGGGCCCGCTTCGACGAGGCCGGCCGCCTGGTCGACCCCGCCGCGGTCGGGCAGATCGTCGCGGTGGGTCTCGCCCACACCTTCGAGGGCTACTACAAGAACCCCGAGGCGATGGCCGACCGGGTCAAGGGCGAGGACTTCTGGTCCGGCGACCTGGGCTACCGCGACGCCGACGGGTTCTTCTACTTCGCCGGCCGCTCCTCGGACTGGCTGCGCGTGGACAGCGAGAACTTCTCCGCCGCGCCGGTCGAGCGGATCCTGGCGCGCGCCGAGGGCGTCGCGATCGCGCCGGTCTTCGCGGTGCCCGACCCGCGCACCGGCGACCGGGTGATGACGGTCCTCGAGCTCGAGCCCGGCGCCGTCTTCGACCCGGTGGCCTTCGGCGAGTACCTCGCCGCACAGCCCGACATGGGCGCCAAGTGGTGGCCCTCGTTCGTGCGGATCATCGACGCGATGCCGCTGACCGGCAGCGGCAAGATCAACAAGGCGCCGCTGCGCCACGCCGCCTGGCAGACCACCGACCCGGTCTTCGTGCGGGTCGGCCGCACGGCCGAGTACGTCGCCCTCGACGACGTGGCCCGCAAGGAGCTCGAGCAGGAGTTCATCGAGCACGGCCGCGCCGCGCACCTGCCGGCTTCGCTCTCCTGATCCTGGCCCGAGCCCCGGCGTACGACGACGGGCCGGGATCCCACCGAGGTGGGGTCCCGGCCCGTCGCGCGTTCGGGGGAGGCTGCGCTCAGCCGGCGGGCTCGTCGGGGAGCTCCGGGGCCCACGCGACGCCGTTGATGTGACCGCCGCCGTCGGCGAAGATCGTGTTGCCGGTGACGTAGCGGCTGTCCTCGCTGGCCAGGAACAGCGCCACCGGGGCGATGTCGGTCAGCGGGTCGCCGAGGCGGCCCATCGGGTTGGCCGAGTCCACGGCGGCCGCGATGTCGGGGTTCTGCGCGATCCGGCGGTTCAGCGCGGCGGTCTTGGCGCCGGGGGCGATCGCGTTGACCACGACACCGGTGGGCGCCCACTCGCGCGCGGCGGTGCGGGTGAGGGTGCGCAGCGCCTCCTTGGCGCTGTTGTACTCCAGCGACCCGATGTGGGCGTTGACACCGTTGAGGCTGACCATGTTGATCACCCGGCCCCAGCCGGCAGCCAACATGTGCGGGAACGCGGCGCGCATCGCCCAGAACGGCCCGAAGTAGCCCATCGTGAAGCCGCGCTCGAGGGTCTCGTCGCTCTTGTGCTCGACCCGGCCGAGGTGGCCGACCGAGCCCCAGGCGTTGTTGACCAGGACGTCGATGCGGCCCCAGGTGTCGACGGCGGTGGCGACCATGCCCTCGACCTGCTCGCGGTCGGTGACGTCGACGCGCACGAACAGCCCGCCGATCTCCTCGGCGACCGCGCGGCCCTTCTCCTCGTCGATCTCGGCGACCAGCACGCGCGCACCCTCGGCGGCGAACAGCCGCGCGACGCCCGCGCCGATCCCGTCACCGGCGCCCGTGACGACCGCGACGCGGCCCTCGAGCCGGCCGCTCATGCCCGCTCGAGGCGCTGGCCGCGGGCGCCGGCGGCCAGCAGGTCGCGGGCCTCCGGGCGGCCGTCGAGCAGCCGGCCGGTGCGCACGGTGACCCGCCAGCCCTCGGCGCCACGGCTCAGCTCCCAGTGGTTGGCCGTGGCACGTCGTACGACGAAGCGGCCGTCCTCGTGGATGACCATCAGCGAGTGGTTGACCGCGACGGCGGTGTCGCCGTCGACGGTGACCTTGACGGGGCCGTTGAAGTGGGCCGCGCCGTTGCCGATCCAGCCCTGGTGGCGCGAGGACCTCACCATCGCGACCAGCTCGGCGTTGCCGACCATGGAGATCTCGTCGTTGTCGTAGACGCCGTCGGGCTCCCAGATGGCGGCGAGCTCCTCGGCGCTGCCGGAGTCCGCGAGGGCGCCGTACCCGGCGAGCAGCTGGACGATCTCGCGCTCGTCCTCGAGGGTCTGCAGGCGCTTCTCGAGCGCGGCGATCCGGTCGTCGGTCATGGGTGGCTCCTCGTGGTGTGACGGGTCGGTACGGCGGGGGTCCGGCCGGACGGCCGGGGGGCGTCAGTCGATCTGCGTGGCGATGGCCGCGAGCGCCTCGAGCTGGTCGCAGTAGTGCGCGGCGCCGGTGGCCTCGACGCTCGTGGTGACGACCGTGGCGCCGGCCTCGCGTACCCGGCGCAGCCGGGTCGCGGTGTCCTCGGGGTCGCCGATCGGGTCGAGCATGCGGCCGGGGGAGAAGTAGACCTGGAAGTCCTCGGGCAGCTCGCGGGCCGAGAGCATCCCGGAGAGCTGCTCCAGGGAGAGGCCGAAGGGCACCCACCCGTCGCCGAGCTCGACGGCGCGGCGCAGCGAGCGGGCCGTGCGCCCGCCGATCACCAGCGGGACCCGCTCCTGCACCGCGTGCGGCTCGACGACGAAGCCGGAGAAGCGGTAGTGGGTGCCGTCGTACTCGGGCTGGGAGCGGCCGAGGCTGGCGCGCAGGGCGGCGAGCGCGTCGTCGGCGATCGCGCCGCGGCCCTCGAAGGTGGCGTCGAGGAGGTCGAACTCCTCCTCCAGCGAGCCGACGCCGATGCCGAGGATCAGGCGTCCGTTGCTGATCCGGTCCAGGGTGCCGTAGCGCTTCGCGATGGCCAGCGGGTGGTGGTAGCCGATGACGAGCACCTGGGTCATCAGTCGCAGCTGCGTGGTCTGCGCGGCCAGGTAGCCGAAGGTCGCCAGCGGGTCCCAGTACGTCGCGCCGCGCTGCTCGGCGACCTCGACGGGGACCGCGACGTGCTCGCTGCAGGTCATGTGGTGCAGGCCCAGGGTGTCCGCCGTGCGGGCGATCTGGGCGAGCTCCTCGATGCCGGCGTCGGCCTCCCAGGCGGCGTGCGCCCCCGGGTTGGCCGTGAGCACGGGACTGGTGATGCCGATCTGCATGGGTCTCCTTCGCCGGGGGAATTGCGGCTCATCCAAGCATCGGGCAGCGCCGACCACCCCTCGCGCTCCCGATGAGCGGGTGTGCCCCGGGCCCCGGCCGGAGGGTCGGGTCGCGGCGTTTCGCTTCCTTTTCAGCCGGGGTCTTGTTACGGTCGCCACGTAGGCAGAATGAATTTCAGTTTTGGGGTGTGGGGAGGACGTCATGAGCGCACAGGGTGTGGAGCCGGTCGTCGAACCGAGGCAGCTGCCGCCGTCGATGGTGGAGCGCATGTCGCTCATCCTCGAGGCGTTCACGAGCCCGTCGGTGCGACTGACCCTGGAGGAGGTCGCCCGGGCGACCCACCTGCCCCGATCGACGACCCACCGGATCCTCGACCAGCTGGTGCGGCTGCACTGGCTGACGCACACCAGCTTCGGCTACGCGCTGGGTCAGCGGGCGCTCGAGCTCGGCGGTGGAGACAAGGCCCACGGCGATCTGCGCGCCGAGGCCTCCACGGTGCTGCACGAGCTCCAGGTGCGCACCGGCATGGTCGCCCACCTCGCGGTGCTCGAGGGCGCCGAGGTGCACTACCTGGACAAGATGGGCGGGCGCTTCGCCGCCTCCGTCCCCTCGCGGGTCGGCGGCCGCGCCCCCGCCCACTCCACGGCGCTCGGCAAGGCGATGCTCGCCTGGCTCTCCCCCGAGGAGGTCGACGAGCGGCTCGAGGCCGGCCTCAGCCGGTTCACCGGCCGCACCATCGGCGACCTGCCCACGCTCCACCACGAGCTGCACCGCATCCGCGGCCGCAACGGCCTGGCCTTCGAGCGCGGGGAGAGCTTCCCCGACATCGCCTGCGTGGCCGTGGCCGTCCGCGGCCCCGAGGGCCCGCTCGGCGCGATCTCGCTCGTCGGCGACACGAGCGCCCCGGTCGAGCGGCTCGCCCCGCTGGTCCTCAAGGCCGGCCGCGCGGTCTCCGTGGCGCTGTTCCCCGGCCTGGAGATCCAGCGCGCCCGCGTCACCCGTCGTAGCGTCGTGCGCCCGGAGGGCGCCTGGTCCACCGAGACGATGAGCCGGCTGGTCGCGGCCAGCGAGGGCGGCGACTGGATCTGATCGCCCGGCGATCATCCCGCACACGTCAGCAGGCCCCCGTTCCGATGGAACGGGGGCCTGCTGACATGTGTAGGTCGGTGCCGGGGGCTGCGCGCGGGGTGCGCGCGGAAAGACACGCAGGGGCCTCAGCCCCAGTGGTCGCCCCAGCCCCACAGGTCGGGGGCGGTGTACTCGTGCTGGTCCTCGACGCCGAACTTGCCGCGGAAGAAGAGCATCGGGCGGTCGGCGGCAGGGGTCTCGAGGTCGAGGACGCGGCCGATGACGACGTCGTGGTCGCCGGCGACGTGGACCTCGCTCACCTCGGCGTGCACGCGCATCAGCACGCCCGGCAGGCTTGGGGTCCCGATCGCGGAGGTGTCGAAGTCCAGGCCCTCGAACTTGGCGCCGCGGCTGGATCCGAAGCGGTTGCACAGGTCGGTCTGGTCCTCGCCGAGGACGTTGACCGTGAACCGGCCGCTGGTGCGGATCCGCGGCCAGGCGCGACCGCGGTGGTCGGCGCAGAAGAGCACGAGCGGGGGCTCGAGGGACACCGAGGCGAAGGACTGGCAGGCGAAGCCGACCGGCTCCTCGCCGTCGTAGCCGGTCACGACGGTGACACCGGTGGCGAAGGACCCCATCGCCCGACGCATCTCCAGTGGTGACGGTCCGGTGATCTGGGTGCTCGTCATGGCCTCGCTCCTTCCTGACCCGGTGCCCGCGTCGACCTGCTGGTCCTCGTCCGGGCCGGGCTGTTGCCTGCTCAATGGCGCCAACGTACGCCCGCCGTACCAGCGCGCCGGCGGGGGTCTCGTTGAGTGGCCCCGGTCCCTGCGACGCCCGGCCGCCCCGCCGCCGCCGAGACGCGCACCCGGCCACCTCCCAGTGACCGGGATCTCCACGGGACGGGGCCCGACGCCGTTCCTACCGTGGCGGGGTGAGTGACCTGACGCATGAATCCACGCTCCGCGAGCTGACCACCGCCTCCGGCGTCCTGCGCTACCACGAGGCGGGTGACGGGCCGCCGCTGCTGATGCTGCACGGCTCCGGCCCCGGCGTCACCGGGTGGCGCAACTTCGGCGACAACCTGGCCCGGTTCGCCAAGAACTTCCGCTGCCTGGTGCTGGAGTTCCCCGGCTTCGGGGTCAGCGACACCACCGACAAGCACCCGATGATGGCGGCCCTGCCGGCGGTCGGGGAGTTCCTCGACGGGCTCGGCCTCGACCAGGTCGACATCATCGGCAACTCGATGGGCGGCAGCGTGGCGGCACGCTTCGCGATCGAGCAGCCCCAGCGCGTGCGCCGCATGGTGACCGTCGGCGGCATCGGGCGCAACATCCTGAGCCCGGCCCCGGGCGAGGGCATCAAGCTGCTCGTCGACTTCACCGAGAACCCCACCCGCGACCGGCTGATCTCCTGGCTGCGCTCCATGGTCTTCGACCAGTCGATGGTCACCGAGGAGCTCATCGAGCAGCGCTGGCAGCAGGCGACCGAGCCGGAGACCCTCGAGGTCGCCCGCCGGATGTACAGCCGCGCCGCGATCGAGGCGACCTTCGCGCGCACCGACGACTCCACCCACGGCACCCCCGGCTGGGCGCAGTTCGACCAGATCCGCGCCAAGACCCTCATCACCTGGGGCCGCGACGACCGCGTCAGCCCGATGGACCAGATGCTGATCCCGATGCGCACGATCCCCGACGTGCAGGTGCACATCTTCTCCCAGTGCGGGCACTGGGCGATGATCGAGCAGAAGGCCGCCTGGGAGAGCACCGTCGAGGCGTTCCTCCTCGCCGAGGACCAGGCATGAGCACCGCGACCGGGTGGGACCACACCTACGACCTGGTCGTCGTCGGCTCCGGCGGAGGCGGCATGGCCGCCGCGCTGGCAGCCGTCGACGCCGGCCTGAGCGTCGTCGTCCTGGAGAAGGGCAAGAAGTTCGGCGGCTCCACCGGCATCTCCGGCGGCGGCATCTGGGTCCCCAACAACCCGACGCTGCGTCGCGCCGGCCACGACGACTCCCGCGAGTCGGTCCTGACCTACCTCGAGGGCCTCACCGAGGGCCGGGTGCCCCGCGCCCGCCTCGAGGCGTACGTCGACCACGGCCCGGCCGCGATGGAGCTGCTCGAGCGGTCCAAGTGGATGAAGTTCGTGTGGACCAAGGGCTACGCCGACTACCACCCGGAGATGGAGGGCGGGCGACCGCGCGGCCGCTCCATCGAGCCCAAGCCGTTCGACACCCGCAAGCTCCGCGAGGACGAGGCCTTCCAGCGCCCCAACAGCATGAAGGGCCCGCTGGGCCTGTGGATCACCAGCAAGGACTACCACGACCTGGCCATGGTCAAGCGGACCTGGCAGGGACGCCGGGCCTCGCTCACCGCCGCCTGGCGGGTCAGCTCCAACGTGATCCGCCGACGCCACATGGCCACCGGCGGCCGCGCGCTCGTCGCGCGGATGCGGATGGCGCTCAAGGACGCCGGCATCCCGCTGTGGCTGCAGACCCCGATGACCGAGCTGGTCACCGAGGGCGACCGCGTGGTCGGCGTGCTCGCCACCCGCGAGGGCGCCCCGGTGCGCATCCACGCCCGCCGCGGCGTGCTGCTCGCCAGCGGCGGCTTCGACCACAACCAGCAGATGCGCTCGACGTACCTGCCCGAGGGCGGCAAGGCCAACCACACCCTGGGCGCGGTCGAGAACACCGGTGACGGCATCCTCGCCGGCCAGGGCCTCGGCGCCGCGCTCGACTTCATGGACGACGCCTGGTGGATGCCCTCGGTGGAGCACCCGACCGGCGCGACCATCCCGCTGGTCTCCGAGCGCGCGATCCCCGGTCAGGTGATCGTCGGCGAGGACGGGCGACGCTTCACCAACGAGGCCGCGCCGTACGTCAACTTCGTCCACGACCAGCTCTCCGGCGGCCACCACGTCGCCTGGTTCGTGATGGACTCGCGCGCCCGCTCGCGCTACCCGTTCGCCCAGATCCTGCCCGGCGCGCCGTTCCCGAAGTCGTTCTACGACTCCGGCCTGGTGCACCGCGCCGACACCCTGGCCGAGCTGGCCACCTCGACCGGTCTCCCCGCCGAGGCGCTCCAGGAGACCCTGGAGCGGTTCAACGGCTTCGTCCGCGGCGGCCGTGACCTGGACTTCCACCGTGGCGAGAGCGCCCACGACCGCTACTACGGCGACCCGACGCTGCCGAACCCCAACCTGGACCTGATCGACAAGGCGCCGTTCTACGCGGTGCGGATCCAGGTCGGCGACCTCGGCACCAAGGGCGGCCTGGTCTGCGACGAGTCCTCCCGCGTGCTGCGCGAGGACGGCTCGGTCATCAACGGCCTCTACGCCACCGGCAACGCCTCCGCCTCGGTCATGGGCCACGAGTACGCCGGCCCGGGCGCCACCATCGGTCCCTCGATCGTCTTCGGCTACCTGGCCGCGCGCCACGCCGCGGGCATCGGTGCGGCGGGCTCCGGGGCGGCCGGCGCTTCGGTCTCCTCCGCGCGCCACGCGGCGCGGGAAGGGTAGGGCGCGATGCCGATCGTCCGCGTGCGCGAGGTGGTCAAGGAGACCTCCGACGCCCACACCCTGGTGCTCGAGTCGGGTGAGGGGGAGCGGGTGGACTACGTCCCGGGCCAGTTCCTCACCATCCGGATCCCCAGCGACCGGCCGGAGGGCGCGGCGCGCTGCTACTCCCTGTGCACCGCTCCCGGGCACGACGAGTTCCCGGCGGTCACGGTCAAGCGGACCGACGGGGGCTACGCCTCCAACTGGCTGTGCGACCACGCCGGCGTCGGGACCGAGCTGGAGGTGCTGGCCCCCTCGGGGATCTTCACCCCCGCCTCCCTCGACGAGGACCTGCTGCTGCTCGCCGGCGGCAGCGGCATCACCCCGGTGATGTCGATCCTCAAGACGCTGCTGCACTCCGGCACCGGGTCCGCGGTCCTGCTCTACGGCAACCGCGACGAGCACTCGGTGATCTTCGCCGAGCAGCTGCGCGAGCTGGTGGCCCGCTTCCCCGAGCGGCTGCGGGTGGTGCACTGGCTGGAGACGGTCCAGGGCCTGCCGTCGCAGGCCTCGCTGGGCGCGCTCCTGCGCGGGTTCTGGGACCACGACGCCACCGCGCCCGAGGCGTTCGTGTGCGGCCCCGCGCCGTTCATGGACCTGGCCGAGAGGACCCTCCTCGGGCTCGGTGTCCCGGAGCGCCGGGTGCACATGGAGCGGTTCACCTCCCTCGAGGGGGACCCGTTCGCGGCGCCCGCCGCGATCGACGACGCCGGACCGGCCAGCGAGGTCGAGGTCACCCTCAACGGGGAGACCCGGGTGCTGGCCTGGCCCGAGAGCAACAACCTCGTCGACGTGATGCTCGCCGCGGGGATGGAAGCGCCGTACTCGTGCCGCGAGGGCGCGTGCAGCGCCTGCGCCTGCATCGTCCTGGACGGCGAGGTGAGCATGGACCGCAACGAGGTCCTCGACGACGCCGACCTCGCCGACGGCCTCGTGCTGGGCTGTCAGGCGCGCCCGCGCAGCCCGCGGATCCGGCTGTCCTACGACGGCTGACGCCACGCTCGGCCGGGGGTCCGACAGGCCTCCGAGACGGCGGTCCCGATCAGCGGGAACGCCGCCAAGACGACCAATTCAGCGGTGCCACGGTGTGACTGCGGACACCGCGTCCGGGTGAGGAAGTGAAGGACTCATGACCAACGAAGTGCTGGCCAAGATCGAGGCCCACGCCGAGGAGATCGCCGCGCTGGGCCCCAGCAACGAGAAGCTGGGCCGCCTCGACGACCGGGCCGCCGAGATCCTCCGGGAGACCGGCGTGATCAAGATGCTGCAGCCCGCCAAGTACGGCGGCGCCGAGGCGCACCCCGCGGACTTCGCCGAGGCCGTGATGCGCTTGGCGAGCCTGGACGGCTCGACCGGCTGGGTCGCCGGCATCGTCGGCGTCCACCCGTGGGAGATGGCGATGTGCGACGCCCGCGTGCAGGAGGAGATCTGGGGCTCCGACCACGACACCTGGATCGCCTCGCCGTACGCCCCGATGGGCGTCCTGCGCCCGGTCGACGGCGGCTACGTGTTCAACGGCCACTGGCAGTTCTCGTCGGGCACCGACCACTGCGACTGGATCTTCCTGGGCGCGTTCCTCGGTGACGCCGAGGGCAACCCGGTCAGCCCGCCGCAGGTCTACCACGTGATCCTGCCGCGCGCGGACTACACCATCGTCGAGGACTCCTGGGACGTCGTGGGCCTGCGCGGCACCGGCTCCAAGGACATCCTGGTCAAGGACGCCTTCGTGCCCGACTACCGGGTCGTGGAGTTCTCCAAGTTCATGGACGGCAGCCAGCCCCGCGAGGCCGGCCTGACCAGCCCGACGTACCACATCCCGTTCACCACGGCCTTCCCGATGGGCATCAGCTCGGCGGTCATCGGCATCGCCGAGGGTGCGCTCGCCGCGCACCTGGCCTACCAGAAGCAGCGCGTGCAGATCACCGGCACGCGGATCAAGGACGACGCCCACGTGCTCTACGCCATCGGCGAGGCCGCGGCGGAGATCCACGCCTCCCGGGTGACCATGCTCGACAACGTGCGCTCCTTCTACGACAAGGCCCAGCGCGGCGAGCCGGTGTCCCTGGCCGAGCGCGCCCAGTCGCGTCGTACCCAGGTGTCGGCCGCGTGGCGCGCCGCGCGTGCGATGGACGAGATCGTGGCCCGCTCCGGCGGCAACGGCATGCGCATGGACAACCCGATCCAGCGCTTCTGGCGCGACGGCCACATGGGTCTCGCGCACGCGATCCACGTCCCCGGCTCGGTGTTCCACGTGTCGTCGCTGACGTCGCTCGACGTCACGCCGCCGCCCGGCCCGATGCTGTCGATGATCTGAGGGACCCGCGGTCCCACCCGTGCGGCCGGGCCACCGGCCCGGCCGCACCGGCCCGGCGTACGCCGCCCGGCCCCGAAGCCAGCCAGGAAAGAGGAGAGATGACGCAGATCCGAGGACTCGGCTACCTGAAGGTGCAGAGCCAGGACATCCCGCGGTGGCGCGAGCTGACCGTGGAGTGCCTCGGCCTCCAGGAGACCACCGGCCCCGAGGCGGACGGGCTCCACCTGCGCATGGACGAGCGCGCCGCGCGCCTCGTCGTCGTGCCCGGTGACACCGACCGCGTGCTCGCCGTCGGCTGGGAGGTCCGCGACCAGTTCGCGCTCGCCGCCGTCGGCCGCGCCGTCGAGGCCGCCGGCACCGCGGTCAAGGTCCTCTCCCAGGAGGAGTGCGAGCTGCGCCGCTTCGAGGCCGGCATCCGCTTCGACGACCCCGCCGGCACCCCGACCGAGGTGTTCTTCGGCCCGGTGCTCGACCACAGCCCGGTGCTCACCTCGCACGGCAACACCTTCGTCACCGGCGCGCAGGGCATGGGCCACGTCGTGCTGCCGACGACCAACCCCGACGAGACCGTCGCGTTCTACACCGAGGTGCTCGGCTTCCTGCCGCGCGGCGCGATCCGCGTGACCCCGCCCGGTGTCTCGCCGGCGCGCCGGGTGCGCTTCATGGGCGTCAACCAGCGCCACCACAGCCTGGCCGTCTGCCCCGCCCCGCACGGCGAGGCGCCCGGCCTGGTGCACCTGATGATGGAGGTCAGCGACCTCGACGCCGTCGGCCGTGCCCTGGACAAGGTCAACAAGCACGGCTTCTCGGTCTCCTCCACGCTGGGCCGCCACACCAACGACAAGATGGTGTCGTTCTACGTGCGGGCGCCCGGTGGCTGGGACCTCGAGTACGGCTGCGAGGGCATGCTGGTCGACGAGGACCACTACACCGCGGAGGAGATCACCGCGGACAGCTACTGGGGCCACGACTGGGCCGGCTCCGAGCCGCTCGCCGCCTTCACCCCTCCGCCGGCATGACCGCTCCGGTGCGTCTCGCCGACCTCCCCCAGGTCGACCACGAGACCGACATCCTGGTCGTCGGCTTCGGCTGCGCGGGCGGGGCCGCGGCGCTGGAGGCGCGGCGTACCGGTGCCGAGGTGGTCGTCCTCGAGCGCGCCAGCGGCGCGGGCGGCTCCTCGGCGCAGTCCGGCGGCGAGCTCTACCTCGGCGGCGGCACCCCGGTGCAGAAGGCCGTCGGGTTCGACGACGACGCGGACAACATGTTCGCCTACCTGCGCGCCGCGCTCGGCCCGCACGCCGACGAGGAGAAGCTGCGGCTGTACTGCGACGGCAGCCTCGAGCACTACGACTGGTTCTGCTCCCTCGGCATCACCTTCGAGGAGAGCCTCTACCAGGTCCCGAGCTGGATGCCGCCGACGCGGGACGGGCTGATGTGGCTGGGGGAGAACGCCTGGCCCTACGACCAGGTCGCCCGCCCGGTGCCGCGCGGCCACCGGCCCTCGGCCGAGGGCTTCGGCGGCTGGCTGCTGATGGAGCGGCTCACCGCCACCTGCGCGGAGGCGGGAGTGGAGACCCACACCGACAACCGCGCGACCGCGCTGGTGGTCGACGACAGCGGCCGGGTCGTGGGCGTCACCGCTCGCCGCTTCGGTGAGGACGTCACCTACCTGGCCCGGCGCGGCGTCGTGCTGAGCACCGGCGGGTTCGTGGACAACGAGCGGATGCTGGAGCAGCACGCCCCCGAGCTGATCGGTCACGACAAGGTCAGCGACGGCCTGGACGACGGCAGCGGGATCGAGATGGCCGCCGCGCTCGGCGCCGCGACGCGCCGGATGGGCGCCGTCGAGGTCGCCTACACGGCGCTGCCGGTGATGGCGGTGCGCGGCATGCTCGTCAACGCCCTCGGCCGGCGCTTCGTCAACGAGGACGTCTACCCCGGCGTCTACAGCCACGCGGCCCTGCACCAGCCGGGTCCGTGCTGGGTGATCATCGACGAGGAGGGCCTGGAGTCCATCCCCGCGCACGACCTGTGGGGGGTGCGCCCCTCGCACGCCGCGGAGACCCTCGAGGAGCTCGAGGAGGAGCTCGGCATGCCGCCGGGCTCGCTGCGCGACACGGTCGCGGCGTACAACGAGCACGCCGCGCGCGGGGAGGACCCGTACTTCCACAAGAACGCGCGCTGGCTGCGCCCGCTCACCGGGCCGTTCGCCGCGGTCGACCCGCGGGCGGGCTTCGGCACCACCACCGGTCAGGAGAACACCGGCTTCCGCGGCTTCACCCTCGGCGGCCTGCACACCGACGTCGACGGCCAGGTCCTGTCCGTGGCGGGTGAGCCGGTCCCCGGCCTGTACGCCGCGGGGCGCGCCACCTCCGGCGTCCACGGCGGCGGCTACGTCTCCGGCACCTCCCTGGGCGACGGCACGTTCTTCGGCCGCCGCGCCGGCCGCAGCGCCGCCGCCACCTGAGCCCCCCGCACCCCAGCACCACGCACCACGCACCACCAGAGCCGGCCCGCGCACCCTTCGCGCGGGCCGGCTCTCGTGCTTCTCGCCGAGTCGGCGCTTGTGGTGCGTCGAGTCGGCCCTTGTGGTGCGCCGAGTCGGCGCTCGTGGCGGCGTACCGGTCCAGAAGTCTCGACTCGAGCGTCACAACCCTCGACTCGAGCGTCAGAAGTCTCGACTCGACCAGTACGACGAGAGCCGGCCACCCCCTGGGGGATGGCCGGCTCGCGGTTGCTGCGGGTGCCCGGGGACTACTCGGTCGGGGGCGGGAGGAGCTTGCGGGACTGCTCGAGCGCGCCGCGCAGGAGGGCCGAGCGGTCGTGGCCGCTGCGGATCTCGACGAGGCGCTCGTTGCCGGCGGCGACCTGCACGGGGCCCTCCGAGAGCTGCGACAGCGCCTGGCGGGCGACGTCGTCGGGCTCGGAGACGTGCATGCCCGGGATGTCGAAGTTCAGCCCGGCGCGCTGCATGGCGGGGGTGCGGGTGACGCCGAGGATGAACTCGAGCACGTCCACGTCGTACTCGGTCATCTCCAGCCACAGGCCCTCGGCGAAGACCCGGCAGAACGCCTTGACCGCCGAGTAGACGCTGATCTGCGAGGAGCCCATGAAGCCGGCCAGCGAGCCGACGAGCAGGAGGCCGCCGCGGCGACGCTCCTTCATGGGCGCGCCGAAGAGCTGCACGAGCGCCATCTGGGCGGTGATGTTGAGGTCGATGACGTTCTGGAACCGGTCCAGCTCGCCGGTGACGAACTCGTGGCCGTAGCTGTTCGCGCCGGCGTTGTAGACCAGCAGGCCGACCTCGATGTCCGAGGTCGCCTCCTGGATCCGCTTCACCGAGTCGGGGTCGATGAGGTCGACCGCGAGGGTGCGCACCTCGACTCCCTTGGCCCGGACCGCCTCGGCGGTCTCCTCGAGCGGGCCCGGCTTGCGGGCCAGGAGCACGAGGTTGAGCCCGGCGTCGGCGAGCTGGTGCGCGAAGGAGGCGCCCACCCCCTCCGAGCCGCCGGCGATGACGGCCCACGGGCCGTAGCGGGACGGGTCGATCATGCGTTGCTCACTTCGTTCAGGGCCGCCGGGTTGGACGGCAGCGGTTCGTCGGAGAGGACGTCGAGGTCACCACGGACGGCGGCAGCGCGCACCGAGTCGCGCAGGGCGAAGCAGCCGACGAAGGTCGCGCCGTTCGGTCCCGGGCGCGGCACGCTGGCACGACGCTCGACGCACGCCTCGAGCGCCGCGTCGTTCCACTGCAGCGTGGTCTGGTCCCAGCTGCTCTTGCGGGCCTGGACGCTCACCCCGCAGCTGGTGCAGGACACCGGCTGCATCGGGGCGTCGTCCAGGCGGACGTCGGGGCGCACCGCCATCAGACCGGCTGCTCCTGCTGGGCCGCGTTGCGACGAGCGATGTTCTCCTCCACCTCGCGACGCCAGGCGGCGTTCGGCTTGGTGGTGTCGATCTCGAACTCGAAGCGGTCGGTCATCTCGGCCTGCACCTCGCCGACGTCGACGTAGAACTGCTCGTACCAGCGACGCAGCTGGTAGACCGGCCCGTCCTCCTCGCACAGCAGCGGGTTCTCGATGCGGGCCTTGTTGCGCCAGATCTCGACGTCCTGCTCGAAGCCGAGGCGGATGAAGTCGCCCATCTTGCGCGCCATCCCGGTCGCGGCCTCGTCGTCGAGACCCGGCAGCTTCTTGACCATCACGCCGTACTGGAGGACGAAGGAGTTCTCGTCGATCGGGTAGTGGCAGTTGATCAGGACCGACGGGACGTCGTTGCCGTCCTCGTAGTGGTAGGTCAGGTCGTCGATCATGAACGACGGGCCGTAGTAGCTCGCGGTGGAGCTGGTGCCCTTGTTCTTGGGGGCGTCGCTGCCGGCGGCCTGCGGGCGGGCGACGTCCTCACGGCCGACACCGTTCATGATCTGCGTGGCGACGTGGCCCTCGAAGATGTTCTTGAAGTACGTCGGGAACGAGTAGTGCACGTAGAAGAAGTGCGCCATGTCGACCACGTTGTCGACGATCTCGCGGCAGTTCGCGCCCTCGATCGTCGTGGTGTACCAGACCCAGTCGGTCCACTCGGGGTCCTCGTAGCCGGCGATCTTCGGGATCGCGGCGTCGGCCGGCGGCGGGTTGCCCTCCGGGTCGTTCCACACGAAGAGCATGCCGTCCTGGACCATCGTCGGCCACGCGGCGGTGCGGGCACGCAGCGGGACGCGGCGGGCGTAGGGGATGGACTTGCAGCGGCCGTCGCCGCCCCAGCGCCAGTCGTGGAAGGGGCACGCGATCTCGTTGCCCTTGACCTCGCCCTGGGACAGGTCGCCGCCCATGTGGCGGCAGTAGGCGTCGAGGACGTTGACGTTGCCGTCCTCACCCGCGAACACGACCAGCTTCTGGCCGAAGGCCTTGATCTGGTGAGGCTTGCCGTCGGTGAAGTCCCGGATGAGACCCAGGCAGTGCCAGCCTCGGGCGTAGCGGGTGGGAGCCGGGCCCGTCTCGATGTGGCGAACCTCGTCCTCGACTGCGGTCATTGCGCTTCTCCGTTCTCATGTGTCGAGCCGCACGAGCGGCAGATCTGAGGACCTCCGAGTGTGGTTGCAGCCACACCGGGGTTCGCGGCGAAGTCCCACTCATCGAAACGCTGCGACAGGTTGCCGCCCGCAGGGCGCTCGTCCCACTCACCGGTAACCTCGAACCCGGTTGCCGACGGCAACAGCCGAGCATCGGTGGGACCGGGGACGCCGGCCACGACCGTCACGTCGGCCCCAGACGCAGAAGGAAGAGGACCCGTGCCGCGCATCGCAGAGAGTCGTCCGGCCGCCGAGCCGAGCTCCGCGGAGCAGAAGGAGCGCCACCGGCGCATCCTGCGAGCCGCGTCCCGCCTCGGGGCCGAGCACGGCCTCGAGCAGGTCCAGATGCACGATGTGGCCAAGGCCGCCGGGGTCGCCATCGCGACGCTCTACCGCTACTTCCCGTCCAAGACGCACCTGTTCGCCTCGGTGATGAACTACCAGGTCGAGCGGTTCTCCCTGACCGGTTCGCTGCCCGAGGGCGCGTCGCCGGCCCAGGCGGTGGAGTCGCTGCTGGTGCAGATGACCCACGAGATGGCACGGCGCCCGAAGCTCTCGCTGGCGATGATCCAGGCCAACAACCAGGCCCAGATGGCGGCGGCCCCGGCCGCCGCGATCAACGACGCGGTGTTCCAGAAGGTCGTGGCCGACACGGCCGGCCTGGCCGACGAGTCCGAGGAGAACGAGCGACGGGTGCGCCTGATCGTGCACTGCTGGTACGGCGTGCTGGTGTCGGTCCTCAACGGCCGCATGGGCATGGACGAGGCCGAGGGCGACATCCGGATGGCCGCGGGCCTGTTGTTCGCAGACCGCTGACCGTCCGGAGCCGCCCCCGGGGTCGCCGGCGTCAGCCGTTGAGGCTCTCCACGCCGGTGGTGTCCAGCTTCGCCACGCTGTACGCGGCGTACGTCTGGTGCTCGGAGCGGTCGGCGAAGTACGACGTGAGCTGCTCGTCGAGCTCCTCGACGGAGAAGGTGCCGTCCGCCGCGGTGAACTTCTGCTCCACCGTCGGGGCCGCCATCAGCGCCACGAAGTCGCCGTACGCCACGAAGACCTGGCCGCTGATCCGGGCCGCGGCCTCGGAGGCGAGGTAGGAGACGAACGTGCCGATGCGCTCGGGGGCGAGGATGTCGAGCTCGCGGCTCTCCGGGTCCTCGGCGAAGACGCGGGAGGTCATCTCGGTGCGCGCCCGCGGGCAGATCGCGTTGGCGGTGACGCCGTAGCGGGCCATCCCGCGCGAGGTCGAGAGGGTGAGGGCGACGATGCCGGCCTTGGCGGCGGCGTAGTTCGACTGGCCCGGTGCACCGAAGAGGAACGCCTCGGAGGCGGTGTTGATGATCCGGCCGTAGACCGGGCCGCCGGCGGCCTTGGAGGCGGCGCGGAAGTGCACGGAGGCCGCTCGGGACAGCGAGGCGTGGCCCTTCAGGTGCACCCGGATGACGTCGTCCCACTGCTGCTCGGACATGTTGAACAGCATCGTGTCGCGGGTGATGCCGGCGTTGTTCACCACGATGTCGAGGCCGCCGAAGGTGTCGACGGCGGCGTCGACGAGCTGCTGGCCCATCTCCCAGGTGCCGATGTCGCCCTTGACGGCGAGCGCGCGCGACCCGAGCTCCTCGATCTCGCGGACCACGTCGTCGGCGGCGTCGCCCATGTCGTTGACGACGACGTCGGCGCCGCGTGCCGCGAGGGCAAGTGCCTCGGCGCGGCCCAGCCCGGCACCCGCTCCGGTCACGACGGCGGTGCGCCCCGTGAGGTCGGTGTTGCCCATCGACACACTCCTGTTCTGATGCTCGTCGGGGCGGGCGCTGCCCGGCCCCCGGGTCGTGGCGACCCTAGGAGTGAGCGGTGCACGCGCCCCGGGGACGATCCCGCTGAGCGGGCCGCGGGTCCAGTCAGTGGGACCACCGGTCGACCCGGCCGCCCCCGGGGTGGTGCCGTAGCCCCATGACGCCGAACCTCGCGCCCCTGCTCGAGGCCGGGGCCGCCTCCTCCGCGCGCGCGGAGGGCTGAGCCGTGCCCATCGACCTCGCGACCGCGCTGGGCGCGGAGCCCACGGTCCGGGAGATCTCCTGGACCCCCCGCGACGTGCTGCTCTACCACCTCTCGCTGGGTGCCGGCCGCGACGCCGCGAGCGACCCCGAGCTGGCCTACACCTTCGAGCGTGGGCTGCAGGTGCTGCCCACCTTCGCGATGGTCGCAGGCAAGGGGGTCTCCGCCGGTGACGAGGCCAGCGCGCCCGAGCTGCGGCTGCCCGGCATGGACATCGACCTGCGCCGGATCCTGCACGGCGGCCAGGCGCTCACGGTCCACCGCCCGCTGCCCGCCGAGGGCAGCGCGCGCCAGTTCACCCGGGTCGCCGAGGTCTGGGACAAGGGCAAGGCCGCGGTCATCGTGCTCGAGCACGACGCCCGCGACGAGCAGGACCAGCCGTTGTGGACCACCCGCATGCAGATCTTCGCCCGCGGCGAGGGCGGCTTCGGCGGAGAGCCCGGACCGGAGACCCGTTGGGCCGCGCCCGAGCGCGAGCCGGACCACGTCCTGGAGTCCGCGACCCGCCCCGACCAGGCGCTGCTCTACCGGCTCAACGGTGACCTCAACCCCCTGCACATCGACCCCGCGTTCGCGCAGAGCGCCGGGTTCGAGCGCCCGATCCTGCACGGCCTGGCCTCCTACGGCATCGTCGCCAAGGCGATCGTCGACGGCCTCCTCGACGGGGACGCCGCCCGTCTGGAGTCGATCTCGGTGCGCTTCTCGGGCTCCCTCCACCCGGGGGAGACGATCCGCACCGCCGTGTGGCGCGAGGGCCAGGAGCTCCTGCTCTCCGCGACCTGCCCCGAGCGCGACGACCAGCCGGTCCTGACCCACGCCACCGCCCGGGTGCGCTGACGTGGTCGCCGGGGAGGACTTCCGCGAGTGCTCGGCGGCCTCGCTCGACGAGGGCGTGGACGCCGCCGTCGCCGCCGTACGACGTCTCGCGGAGGCGCTGCTGCGCACCGGGGGCGGCACCGCGGTCGACCTCGACGACGTCGCGCGCCGCATCGACGCGCTGAGCGAGGAGGTCGAGCAGCACACCCCGGCGCTGGACACCCGGATGGTGGACATGTGGTCCGGCGAGGGCGCCACCCGCCACGACCCGGTCACCGGTCCCGAGAACGCCCTCGCACCCCCGCTGCACCTCGTCGGCCAGGAGGACGGCTCGGTGTCGGGCACGGTCCGGCTCGGGGTGCTCTACCAGGGCCCGCCCGGCTGCGTCCACGGCGGCGTCAGCGCGCTGCTGCTCGACCACACCCTCGGCGTCGCGAACGCCTGGGCGGGTGCCGCCGGCATGACCGGCACCCTCACCGTCCGCTACCACGCCCCCGTGCCGCTGCACGAGGACCTCGTCGTCCGCGGGCGCCAGGAGCGGGTCGAGGGGCGCAAGATCTGGACCGTCGGCACCATCGAGCGCGACGGAGAGGTGCTGGTCAGCACCGAGGGGCTGTTCATCGACGCCCTGATGCCGCGCCCCCGGTGAGCCGGGAGTGAGCACCAGCAGCGCCCGCCCCCGCGCCCGACGGGCGTCGGGCGGCACCGCTTCAGGGGTACGGCGCGCGCCGGCGCCGTGGGCGATGATCACCGTGCTGTGCGCGGCCGGGATCTGCGTGGCGCTGGTGCAGGCGATGATCTTCCCGCTGGTGCCCTCGCTGCCCGGGATGCTGGACACCAGCGCCGCCGACGCGACCTGGGTGGTGAGCGCGACGCTGATGGCCGCCGCGGTCGCGACGCCGGTGAGCGGGCGGCTCGGCGACATGGTCGGCAAGCGCCGCGTCGTGCTGGCGAACCTCGGCTTCCTCGTCCTCGGCTCGCTGCTGTGCGCGGCGTCCTCGAGCCTGCTGCCGATGGTCGCCGGCCGGGCGCTCCAGGGCCTGGCGATGGGCACCATCCCGCTGGGCATCAGCATCATGCGCGAGGAGCTGACCGCCCGGCAGATGGCCACCGGCATCGCGGTGATGAGCGCGACGATGGGCATCGGCGGGTCGATCGGCATGCCGCTCAGCGCGCTCGTCCTCGCGGTCGCCTCCTGGCAGATGATGTTCCTGCTGGTCGGCGCGCTCGGCGCGGTGTGCGCGCTCGCGGTGCTCCTCGTGGTGCCGCCCTCCCGGGTCACCACCCCCGGCCGCTTCGACCTCGTGGGCGCGCTCGGGCTCGCGGTGGTCCTGGTCTCGCTGCTCCTCGTGGTCACCCGGGGCTCGGAGTGGGGCTGGGGGAGCGCGCGCATCGTGGGGCTCGCGGTGACCGTCGTCGTGGTGCTCGGCTGGTGGGTCCGCTTCGAGCTGCGCACCCGCGACGCGCTGGTCGACCTGCGGGTCTCGGCCCGCCCGACGATGGTGTGGGCCAACCTCGCCGCCCTCGCGCTGGGCTTCGCGATGTACCCCCAGGGCCTGGCCTTCCCCCAGATGCTCAACGCACCGACCTCGACCGGCTACGGCCTCGGCGTCGACATGGTCGTCGCCGGCCTCGTGATCGGCACCGGCGGGCTGACGATGCTGCTGATGGCCCCGCTCGCGGCCCGCTTCATCGTCGTACGCGGCGCGCGGGCGAGCCTCGCCGTCGCCGGCTGCCTCGCCGCGCTGTCCTACGCGCTGCCGCTGGTCTGGCACGACGAGCCGTGGCACTTCGCGCTCGCCAGCATCGTGATGTGCGGCGGCCTGGCGTTCGGGATGGGCGCGCTGCCGCAGCTGGTGATGTCCGCGGTCCCGGTCGGGGAGAGCGGCGCCGCGAACGGCGTCAACGCCCTGATGCGCTCCCTGGGCCTCGCGGTCTCGGGTGCGGTGGTGAGCATCGTGCTGGCCACCTCCACGGTCGAGGCCGGAGGCGCGACGTACCCCTCGCTGTCCTCGCTCCAGCTGAGCTACGGGGTCACCCTGCTCGCCGCCCTCCTGGTCGTCGTCTGCGCCTGGCGGGTGCCGCGCGCCGGCGCGGTGGTGGCGGGTGCGGCGGGGCGTTGAGCCCGGGGCGAGGCTCTCCTGGTCCCCGAGCAGATCCTCGTGCTCGACGCGCTGCACCCCGGGCGCGTCGACCTCGGCCTTGGCCGCTCCCTGGGGGACCCTTCAGACCTGGACGAAGCGGCAGTCGACGCGCCCATCGCAGCAGCCGCGAGTGACGTGGACGAAGCCGCTGAGCAGCGACGTGGCGGCGCCTGGAACCCGACGGGGCGCCCTGGAGAGCGACCCATGGCCCCTGACGGCTCTGGTGGTGTCGTCGCTGTCAGCGCTTCATGAGGGCGAAGACTCCCCACCCGAGGTATTCACGCAGGTAGCGGGTGTAGCGGGCGGGCTCGCTCGTGAGTTCGGCCCGTACCTCCGTTGCCAGCTCGTCGTCGGGGTTCTGGTCGAGCCATCGCCGCATCGTGAGCCACTGGGCCGCGGTGTATCGGTCCCAGTCGTCCTGGTTGGCCAGCACCATCTCGACCACGTCGTAGCCGAGGGCGCCGAACTGCTCGATGAGCCCGTGCAGGGGCGAGAAGTCGGCCACGCTGGTGGCGTGGCAGGCCTCTGCGGTCGCCTGGTTCGCCGGCATCCGTCGCCAGTAGGGCTCGCCGATCAGCACGATGCCGCCCGGGCGCAGGCTGCGGCTGAGCAGCTCGACCGTGCCGGCAACACCGTCCCCGATCCAGGTGGCGCCGACGCATGCGGCCACATCGACCGGCTCGTCCATGACGTAACCGGCGGCGTCACCGTGGACGAAGGTGACCTGATCAGCGACGCCGAGCTCGACGGCGCGGGCCCGGGCCTGTTCGGTGAACAGCGTGCTGATGTCCACGCCGGTACCGGTGAAGCCCAGGTCGTGCGCCCAGGTGCAGAGCATCTCGCCCGAGCCGCTGGCCAGGTCGAGCACCCTCGACCCGGCCGGTAGGCGGAGCGCCTCGCCCAAGGCGGCGAACTTGGCCGCGGTGAACGGGTCGTGGATGCGGTGGCCGCTCTCGCGGATGGTGAAGATTCGGGGGAGATCCATGAGGGTTCCTTTCGCGCCGAGGGCAACCGAGCCGACGAGACACCCCGGAGGTCGTGACCCCGGTCAGACCTGCACGCGCGCGCGGACCACCTTGCCGGTCGCGTTGCGGGGCAGGGGCTGGTCGGTGATGCGCCAGTGCGTCGGCACCTTGAAGTAGGCCAGCGAGGTGGCGGTGTGCTCGCGCAGCTGCTGCTCGAGCGTCTCGGCGTCGACGTCCTTGCTGCGGCGTACGACGACGGCCGCGACCTCCTGGCCGAGGTCGTGGTGGTCGATGCCGAGGACGAGCGCCTCCGCGACGTCGGGGTGCTCCATCACGACGCCCTCGACCTCGGCGGGGTAGACGTTCTCACCGCCGCGGATGATCAGGTCCGAGCGCCGCGTGGAGAGGCGGACCCGGCCCTGCTCGTCGAGCTGGCCGAGGTCGCCGGTGTGCAGCCAGCGGTCCGGACCGATCGCGGCCGCGGTGGCCTCGGGGTCCTCCCAGTAGCCGAGCATGTTGTAGACGCTGCGTGCGCAGATCTCGCCCTCGACACCGGGCGGCAGCGGGTTGCCCATCGGGTCGCGGACCTCGATCTCGACCCCGATGATCGGGCGCCCAAGGGTGCCCGGGGCCTCCGCGAGGTCCATCGGGGTGGCGACCGCGAGGGCGGTGCAGGACTCGGTGAGGCCGTAGCTGTCGGCCAGCGACGCCGCGAACGGCAGCGTCGAGCGCACCTGGTCCTTGAACTGCGGGCTGGAGGGCGCCGAGGCGAGCGAGAAGGCGGTCAGCGAGGAGGTGTCGTAGCGGCCCAGGTCGCCGTGCTCGAGGAGCCGCTTGGCCATCGTCGGCACCGCGCCCCAGTTGGTGACCCGCTCGCGCTCGACCAGGCGCATCACGGCGTCCACGTCGAAGGCGCCGAGGTGCATGCTGATCTTGCTGCCGGTCCCGAGGCGGGTGACCACCAGGTTGTGCAGGCTGCCGATGTGGAACAGCGGCATCACCAGCAGGTGGTTGCGGTCGCGGGGGTCGGTCGGGTCGCCGAAGGCCGCCATCAGGGCGTCGTTGTAGCGGTGGTACTCCACGACGGCGAGCAGGTTGCGGTGGGTGTGCACCGCGCCCTTCGGGCGACCGGAGGTGCCGGAGGTGTAGATGATCACCGCCGGGTCGTCCTCGGCGATCGTGGCCTCGGGCAGCGCGCTGCCGCGATGCTTGGCGACCAGCCGGGGGAGGTCCTCCTCGACCGTGAGCACGGTGAGCCCGTCGGCGGGCTGCACGAGCGCCGCGCGCTTGGCGTCGACGACGAGCACCTGGGGGCGGGTGTGGCTCAGGCCGTAGGCGAGCTCGCGCTCGGTCCACCAGGCGTTGTAGGCGACCGCGACCGCGCCGATCGACACGGTGGCCCAGAAGGTGAGGATCCAGCCGGGGTTGTTCGCCGAGGCGATGGCGACCCGGTCGCCGGGGCCGATGCCGTGGTCCTCGCGCAGCGCGTGCGCCAGCGCGGCGACCTGCTCGGCGTGCTCGGCGTAGGTGAGCCGGGACTCCATCGTGACCAGGTAGTCGCGCTCGCCGTGGGCGACGGACTGCTCCAGCAGCGCACGCAGCGAGCGCTCCCGGTTCGCGTGGACGCGCAGCCGGGTCCCGAGGACCTCCTCCTCGACGAGCTCGAAGGGCCCGCCGGGACCGGTGAGGCCGGCAATGGCGCGCATGGCGTGTGCTTGCTGGTCGGTCGTCATCTGCCCTCGATCGCTGGTGGGACGGAGTCGGTCAGTGTGCGATGCACGGAAGCGACGCACACCACACTTCCCGATGACCGGGACGGGGGTCACACACCGTTCCGGTGATCGGGATCACCTCGGCGTGGACCGGTCGACCGGCCTTCCATGGGCGGCTGTTGGTCGGCACCGTGCCGACCGGGAGGAGGGCCATCGTGGGTTCGCTCGAGGGCAGGGTCGCACTCGTGACCGGCGCAGGTCAGGGCGTCGGCCAGGGCATCGCGGCCGCACTGGCGACCGAGGGCGCCGACATCGCGGTGCTCGGCCGGACGCCGGCCAAGCTCGAGACGACGTGCGCGCTGCTGCGCGAGCGCGGCGTACGGGCCGAGGCGTTCGCGTTCGACGTCTCCGACATCGCCGGGGTCCCCGGGGTGGTGGAGGCGGTCGCGGAGCGCCTCGGCGGCATCGACATCCTGGTCAACAACGCCTACTCGGGCGCGTTCGGCCGCCTCCTCGAGCTGAGCGACGAGCAGTTCCAGCGCGGCTTCGTCTCCGGGCCGTTCGCGACGATGGCGATGATGCGGGCCTGCCACCCCCACCTGGCCCGCAGCGGCAACGGCCACGTGGTCAACCTGGTCACCTCCGCGATGGTGCGCTGGGACCCCACGACGTACGGCCCGTACGCCGCGGCGAAGCAGGCGGTCCGCTCGTTGACCCGCACCGCCGCGGTGGAGTGGGCGCGCGACGGCATCCGCGTCAACTGCATCGCCCCGCACGCGCTCTCGCCGGGCCTGGAGGCCTGGACGAAGGCCTTCCCGGAGGAGGCGGCGGAGTTCGTCGCGACCATCCCCGCGGGCCGCATCGGCGACTGCGAGGACGACATCGGCCGCGCGGTCGTGGCCCTGGTCGGCGACGACCTGCGCTACCTGACCGGAGCCACCCTCCCGCTCGACGGCGGCCAGGCCCTCTTCGGCTGAGGGCTCCGGCCGCGACACAGCCGAGAGCCCTGCCGAAAACCGCCTCCCGGTCAGTGAGAAACCCCATGTGGCCTCCACCACACAGGCCTAGCGTCTGATCTTCGCCGGCCTGGCCGTGCGTCCCCCCGCGTCACGTTCTCCGGCCGGTCTCGAGACCGGCCCACCCGAAGGGAACTCCCTGGATGTCAACCGCAGCTCGTGTGTCACCGGCCGGACGTGGCCGCTGATGCGCACAGCACTGATTCGCATCGGCGAGCTCATCGCCGTGCTGATGATCGTGAGCTTCGGCGTCTTCATGCTGGTCTCGCTGCTCCCCGGCGACCCGGCCGTCTCCATCCTGGGCGACGGGCGCAGCCCTGAGGAGTACGCCGCGAAGCGCGCCGAGCTCGGGCTCGACGACAACGTCATCGTCCGCTACCTGGACTGGTTCGGGGGAGCGCTGCGCGGTGACCTCGGCGCCTCGCTGATCCCGCCGCAGAACGACGTCGTCGACCGCATCCTCGGCGCCCTCCCGGTCAGCGTGCAGCTGGCCGCGATGGGTCTGCTGATGGCCCTGCTGATGGCGATCCCGCTCGCGATGTGGAGCGCCTCGCGCCCCGGCGGCCTGGTCGACCGGATCATCGGCGCCTCGATGTTCGCGGTCCTCTCGGTCCCGTCGTTCCTCGCCGGCCTGCTGCTCATCGCCGTCTTCGCCAACGGCCTCGGCTGGTTCCCGCGCGCCCAGTGGGTGCGCATCACCGAGGACCCGCTCGGCAGCCTCTACCACTCCTTCCTGCCCGCGCTGACCATCGCGCTGATGGAGCTCGCGACCTTCACACGGGTGCTGCGCAACGACCTGATCGGCACGCTGAACGAGGACTACATCCTCGCCGCGAAGGCGAAGGGGATGCCGCCGTGGCGGATCCTCGTCGTGGACGCTCTGCGCCCCTCGTCGTTCTCGCTCATCACCCTGCTCGGCATCAGCATGGGCCGCCTCGTCGGCAGCACGGTGATCGTCGAGTACCTCTTCGCGCTGCCCGGCATGGGCGGCGTGGTCGTGAACGCCGCCAACCAGGGCGACTACCCGCTGGTCCAGGGCTCGGTGCTCGTCATCGCGGCGATCTACGTGCTCGTCAACGCCGGCATCGACCTCTCCTATGGCTACCTCGACCCAAGGACCCGCCGTGTTCATGCCTAGGAAGCAGACCCCCGAGGGGTCCTCGCTGACCCGTACCCAGCTCGGCGCCGTCGGCGCCGGCCTCCTGATCGCCGGTCTGGCACTGCTGGTCGTCGGCTGGTCCGCGCCGCTGGTGCTCTTCGCCAAGGCGGTGCTCGTCCTGGCGGGCGTCGTCACCACCTCCCAGGGCCTGTCCCGCGTGGTGTGGGCCGTGCGCGGCCGCCGCCCCGACATCCTGGTCTGGCTGTGCTCGGCCTGGCTGGTCCTGCTGATCACCGTGGCGCTGCTGGCTCCGCTGCTGCCGCTCGGCGAGCACGTCGACGTCGCCTCGGCGCTGACCGCGCCGACGTACCAGACCCCGGAGCTGCTCTCCGAGCACCCGCTGGGCACCAACAACTACGGCCTCGACCTGCTGGCGCGCTCCGTCTACGGCGCCCGCACGTCGCTGGTGATCTCGCTGCTCGCCGTGGCGATCGGCACCGTCGTCGGCGGCTCGATCGGCGTCGTGGCGGGCTACTTCCGCGCCGGCGTCGACAGCGTCGTCGGCATCTTCACCAACGCCCTCCTCGCCGTGCCGCCGCTGATCCTGCTGATCGCCCTCGGCACGGTGCTGGACCCCAAGATCCGCAACATCGCCCTGGCGCTGGCGCTGATCACGATCCCGAGCATGATCCGGCTGGCGCGGGCGAACACCATCGCCTTCGCCCAGCGCGAGTTCGTGCTCGCCGCCCGGGCGATGGGCGCCACCCGGCTACGGGTGATGGTCCGCGAGCTCACGCCCAACGTCATGCTGCCGGTGTTCTCGATGATGATCGTGATGATCTCGGTGCTGATCGTCGCCGAGGCCTCGCTCAGCTTCCTCGGGCTCGGCATCCAGGCTCCCGAGCCCACCTGGGGCAACATGATCTCCGAGGGTGAGGGCGGCACCATGCAGGACTTCCCGCACGTGGTCCTCGTGCCCGGCACGTTCCTGTTCCTCACTGTTTTCTCCTTCAACCTGCTGGGCGAGAAGGCCCAGAAGCGTTGGGACGCAAGGAGCGCGAAGATATGACGAGTGACTACCTCCTCGAGGTCGACGACGTCCGCACCGAGTTCGCCACCTCGCGTGGCCTCGTCCGCGCGGTCGACGGGGTCTCGCTGACCCTGCGCCCGGGCGAGACGCTGGGCATCGTCGGTGAGTCCGGGTCGGGCAAGTCGGTGCTCGGGCGCACGATCATGGGCCTGATCACCAACGGCCCCTCGACGACGGTCAGCGGCACGGTGCGCCTGGCCGGTCAGGACGTCCACGCGATCTCCGCCAGCCAGCGCCGCAAGCTGTGGGGCCCCAAGGTCGCGATGGTCTTCCAGGACCCGATGACCTCGCTGAACCCGGTCAAGAAGGTCGGCGTGCACATCACCGAGGCGCTGCGCCTGCACCTCGGCGTCGGCAAGGCGGAGGCGCGCGAGCGCGCCGTCGACCTGCTCAAGAAGGTCGGCATCCCCGAGCCTGCCCGCCGGATGAACCAGTACCCGCACGAGCTCTCCGGCGGCATGCGCCAGCGCGTCGTCATCGCGATGGCGCTCTCCTGCGACCCCGAGCTGCTCATCGCCGACGAGCCGACCACCGCGCTCGACGTGACGGTGCAGAAGCAGATCCTGGACCTGCTCGCCTCGCTCAGCACCACCTTGAACATGGCGACGATCCTGATCAGCCACGACCTCGGCGCCGTCGAGGGCCGCACCGACCGCGTGCAGGTGATGTACGCCGGCCGGGTCGTGGAGACCGCGCGGACCCAGACGGTCTTCAACGCCCCCTCGCACCCGTACGCCGAGGCGCTGCTGGCCTCGATCCCGCGGCTGAACGACCCGCCGCACACCATCCTGCGCGCCATCGACGGCACCCCGCCGGACATGGCGAACCCGCCGTCGGGCTGCCGCTTCGCCCCGCGGTGCGTCTACGCCGCGGACAACTGCCGCACCGACCCGCCCGTGCTGGCGGACCTCGGCACCGCGCTGGAGCCGCACCGTGTGGCCTGCCACTACCCGCTGCCGGCGCCCGGGGTCACGCCCCCGGACCTCGACCCGGCCGGCCTCGTGAAGGAGAAGAACTGATGGCAGGCAGCGGAACCGCCCACATGCGCTCCACCGACTCCCCGGTCCTGACCGTCGACGACCTCGTCGTCGAGTTCCCGGTGGGGCGCAAGCAGAAGGTGCACGCCGTCTCCGGGCTCAACCTCGACCTGCTCCCGGGCGAGACCCTCGGCATCCTCGGCGAGTCCGGCTGCGGCAAGTCCACCGCCGGGCGCGCCGTCATGCAGCTGCCCTCGCCGACGTCCGGGCGGGTGCACCTGGGCGAGCGGGAGCTGACCGGTCTCAAGACCCGCGACCTGCGCAAGGCACGGGCCCGGATGCAGATGATCATGCAGGACCCCACCTCCTCGCTGAACCCCCGTCGCAAGGTCAAGGACCTGGTCGCCGAGGGCCTCGCGATCTGGGGCTTCGACGGCACGGCGGAGGAGAAGGAGGCGAGGATCCGCGAGACCCTCACCGCGGTCGGCCTCGACCCCACCGTGGTCTGGGACCGTCGCCCGCACGAGCTCTCCGGGGGCCAGTGCCAGCGCGTGTGCATCGCGCGGGCGCTGATGATGAACCCCAAGGTGCTCATCTGCGACGAGCCGGTCTCCGCGCTCGACGTGTCGGTGCAGGCGCAGATCCTGAACCTGCTCGAGCGCACCAAGGAGCAGTACGACCTCAGCATGATCTTCATCGCCCACGACGTGTCGGTGGTGAAGAACATCAGCGACCGCGTGATGGTGCTCTACCTGGGCAAGACCTGCGAGGTCATCCCCTCCGGGGACATGGAGACGCGCGCCGCGCACCCCTACACCCGGATGCTGCTGGCCTCGATCCCCGGCGCCGGCGACCGCGAGGTCGCCAGCTCGGCGGCCGCGGTCGAGCTGCCCTCGCCGCTCAACCCGCCCTCGGGCTGCCGCTTCCGCACCCGGTGCCCGCTGGCCACCGAGCGCTGCGCGGCCGAGGAGCCCGAGCTGCGCGAGCTGCACCCCGGCCAGTTCGTCGCCTGCCACCACCCGGTCGGCTGAGGGCGAGCGTCATGGAGTCCGTGGAGCTGGGCGACGCCACCGCCACCGCCGAGGCCGTACGCCGCGGAGAGGTGTCCGCGCGCGAGGTCGTCGAGGCGGCGATCGCGCGCATCGAGGAGCTGAACCCGGCGCTGAACGCCGTCGTCGGGACCCGCTTCGACGAGGCCCTGGCCGAGGTCGACGCGGGGCTGCCGGACGGCCCGCTCCGCGGCGTACCGACGCTGGTGAAGACGCTGTCGGCCGACGTGGCCGGGCTGCCGACCACGAACGGCAGCCGGCTCTTCGCCGACGCGGTCGCGGCGCAGGACAGCGAGCTGGTCGCGCGCTACAAGCGCGCCGGCATGGTCGTGCTCGGCACCACGAACACCCCCGAGCTGGGCAAGAACGCCAGCACCGAGCCGCTGCTGCACGGGCCCGCCCACAACCCGTGGGACCCGGCGTACTCGCCGGGCGGGTCGAGCGGCGGCTCCGCCGCGGCCGTCGCCGCCGGGATGGTGCCGGTCGCGCACGGCAACGACGGGGGTGGCTCGATCCGGATCCCGTCGGCGATGTGCGGTCTCTTCGGGCTCAAGCCGAGCCGCGGCCGGGTCCCGGCGGCGCCGTACCTCGCGTCGCTGGCGAACCCCACCAGCGTCCACCACGCGCTGACCACCACGGTCCGCGACTCCGCGCTGCTGCTCGACGTCTCCCACGGCCGCGTGCCGGGCGCGCCGTTCGACGCGCCGACGCCGTCCGGGTCGTTCCTCGAGGCCGCGCGGCGCGAGCCGGGCCGGCTGCGCATCGGCGTGGCCACCGAGGTCCCCGACGGCCCGGCGACCTCGCCGGAGTGCGTCGCTGCGACCCGTCGTACCGCCGACCTGCTCGCCTCCCTCGGCCACGAGGTCGAGGAGGTCACGCTGGCCTTCCGCTACGCCGAGATGGCGCCGTGGTCGGGCGTGATCATGGGCGCGTCGCTGGTCGCGACGGTCGAGGCCCGCCTCGCCGTCCTCGGCCGCGAGCTGCGTGACGACGACCTCGAGCCGTTCACGCGCGGGATGTACGACCACTACCGCGAGCGTCCGGCCGCCGACGTCGCCCGAGCGCTGCAGGGCTTCGAGCGCACGGGGCACCAGATGGGCGCGATGTTCGCCGACCTCGACGTCGTCCTCACCCCGGTGCTGTGCCAGCCGACCCCTCAGCTGGGCTACCTGGACACCACCGACCCGGCGGCGATGTACGAGCGCGCCTCGAGCTACTCGGCGTACACCAGTCCGGGCAACGTCACCGGTGCCCCCGCGATGTCGGTGCCCGCCGGCCTCGACTCGCGCGGCCTGCCCATCGGTGCGCACTTCTTCACCGACCTCGGCGGCGAGGAGCTCCTGCTCTCCCTCGCCGCCCAGCTCGAGCAGGCGGCGCCCTGGCCCACCCGCGCCCCGTAGGTCGAGCGCGCCGGGGGTCCGTGCGGCCCTCTCGGCGGCGCAGCGGTCAGGAGGACAAGCCCTGGGCTGCCATCCACTCGGGGTCGGGGGCGACCTGCTGCACGAGCTCGATGACGAGTCCGTCCGGTCCGGCCACCTGAAGTCGGCGCTGTCCCCACGGCTCGGTGATGAGTGGTGTGAGGACCGGGACCCGGTTGGCCACCATGCGCTCGTGCTGGCTGTCGACGTCGTGCACGAGGAGCGCGAGCATGGCGCCCTGAACTCGGGGTGCGGGCCCGACCCACGTCTCGTGGTCGTGCTGGACGAAGTCGACCCGCAACTCTTCGCGGTCCGGGTGCTGGGTGCTGACGTACCAGCCGAGATCCACCAGGATCGTGAAGCCGAGGTGCTCCGCGAACCATCCGCCGGCAGCAGTCGGATCCGTCGAGGCGAATGCCGCACCGATCTGTGTCACCTGCATGAGCTCCCCGTTCTCTCGGTCTCGCGGTCGGGAGCGACGGTGTCAGGCGGTAGCGGTGGCGGCAACTGCTTTTGGCGCCGTGCCTGCGTGGGAAGCCCCCCGTCGGTCGAGCTCGTCGAGACGACGGCCGCGGAACTGAAGACAGCGGTGAAGAGACCATTGCTCTCGAACGTGTGTTCGAGTATGATGAGGCATGGCCGACCACGAGCTCCCCGACTGCGACACCCCAGCCGCCGTGCTGGCCTTCGCACAGCGCCGCCGGGCTGCCGCCCAGCGGGCGGAGATCGACGTCCTGGAGGCCGCGCTGGTGTGGGCCGCGATGCACCCCGAGGAGTCGGTCGCCGAGGCGCCGACCACCGGGCTGGTCTTCGGCGAGCTCGCGGTGCCGCTGGCTGGCCAGGGGGCGCCGCTGGTGGCGGAGTTCGCGCCGATGGAGCTCGGCGCCGCTCTCGGCATGTCCACCGACTCCGCCCGGGCGCTCGTCGGTGACGCCCTCGAGCTCGCGCACCGCCTCAAGCGCACCTGGAAGCTGGTCCGCGCCGGCCAGGTCCCGCTCTGGAAGGCCCGCCGACTCGCCCAGCTGACCACCACCCTGCCGCTGGACGGTGCGGACTTCGTCGACCGCCAGCTCGCCGCCTTCGTCGGCAGGATCGGCTGGGCTGCGATCGAGCGGCTCGTCGACCAGGCCCGCGTCGCCTTCGACCCCGAGGGTGCGGAGAAGGAACGCCTCGCCGCAGGCGACACACGCCGGTTCGACGTGCGCACCGACGAGGCCAACCACCACGGCACCGTCCACGTGGAGGGAGTCCTCGACCTCGCCGACGCACTCGACCTCAACGCTGCGATCTCCCAGGGCGCCGAAGAGCTGGCCGCGCTCGGGTCCGCCGAGTCGTTGGGTGTGCGCCGCTCGATGGCGGCCGGCGAGCTCGCTCGGCGCCAGCTGGCCTTCGACCTCCGCGCCGAGGCCGGTGACTGCGAGGGTGCCGCCGCGGGGGTCAAGCCGCGGCAGGTGGTCATCCACGTCCACCTCTCCCACGCCGCGATCAGCCGGGATGAGGCCGGCATCGCCCACGTGGAGGAGACCCGGTCGATCGTGTCGACCGACCAGGTTCGCGACTGGTGCGCCAACCCCGACGCCCAGGTGACCATCAAGCCGGTCATCGACCTCGAGGCCCACCACCACACCGACGCCTACGCCATCCCCGAGCGGGCCGTTGACCAGACGCGTCTCGCGCAGTCGGTCTGCGCGTTCCCGTGGTGCGAGCGCCCCGCCCGGCGTTGCGACACCGACCACGTGGTCGCTCACGGTGCCGGTGGCCCCACCTGCTCCTGCAACCTGGCGCCGCTCTGTCGCCGCCACCATCGGGCCAAGACCCACACCGCGTGGACCTACGACAAGACCGACGCCGCGACCTATCTCTGGCGCTCCCCACACGGGCTGCACCTCGTGAAGGACCGCGCCACCACTCGCCTCGTCACCGCACACCCGCCCGACGAGTAGATCCCGGGCCCCGGACCCCGCCCGCACCCCGCCGGCGGGGCCATACCCCTGTCCGGGCTTGTCGAGAAAGCCCTGGCCACGTCGGTGACACCCGTCGGCCGGGATGCCACCTGCGACATCCTCCGTCCGGTTCGGCACGCCTGGCGCGGGGGGCCCCACATGCACCGAGGCCCGGCACCGCGCGTGCGGTGCCGGGCCCCGGCTCGGGCGTCACTCACGCCCGGGGAGTGTGTGGATCAGTCCTCGATCCAGACCTTGTCGAACAGGATGCTGGTCTCGGCGGTGGGGACGACGCCGTGGACGTTCTCGCCCCAGGCGTTGATGAAGGCGCCACCGGCAATGGAGACGTAGGGGACGTCCTCGCGGAACAGCTCCTCGACGGCGGCCATGGCCTCGGCGCCCTCCTCGGGGTTGGCGGCGGCCTGGACGTCGATCAGCAGCTCGTCCATCTTGGGGTTGGCGTAGCGGCCCGGGTTGGACATCGAGGCGCTGCCGAGGGCGGCGTACAGGCGCGAGTAGACGTCCTCGTCGGGGATCGACGTGGCGCCGATCGCCATGTCGAAGTCACCGTCGATGTAGACCTTCTTGGTCTGCTCGGCCACGTTGTTCACCAGGTCCAGCTCGACCTCGAAGCCGACCGCGTCGAGCATCGCCTTGACGGCGACTGCGGCGTCCTTCGAGGTGGCGTCGGACTGGCCGAGGTAGGTGATCTTGCCGTCGTAGCCGTCGGCCTTCGCCTCCTCGAGCAGCTCCTTGGCCTTCTCGGTGTCGGTCTCGACCGGCTCCGCGTCGCTGGCCCACTCCGAGAAGCCCGCGATGAGGCCGCGGTCGGCGAGCTCGCCCTGGCCGGTCGTGCGCTCCATGTAGGTCTCGGCGTCGATGGCGTAGTTGATCGCCTGGCGCACGCGGACGTCGGCGCTGGGCCGGCCCTCGCGGGCGTTCAGGGTCAGGATGCGCACGCCGCTCTGGGCGTTGACCATCGCGGGGTAACCCGCCTGGCGCACGTCCTGGACGATGTCGTCCTGGCGGATGTAGGCCATGTCGACCTCGCCCGCGCGCAGCGACTCCCACTTGGCCTGGTCGGCGCCGACCAGCACGAACTCGATCTGGTCGAGGTACGGGCGGCCGTCGACGTAGTCCTCGTTGGCGGCCACGATCGTCTTCTCGCCCTGGGCCTGCGACTTCAAGACGAACGGGCCGGCACCGATGGGCTGGAACTTCTCGGGGTTCTTGTACGCCGCGGGGGCCATGATCAGGCCGGGACCGCTGGACAGCAGGTTCGGGAAGCTCGCCCACGGGGTCTTGAAGGTGAACTCGACGGTGCTCTTGTCGGTCGCCTTCATCGACTTCAGGTTCGCCTGGATCAGGGTGCCCTGGAAGCCGTAGTTGGCCATGTAGTACTCGATGCTGCCCACGACGGCGTCGGCGTCGAGAGGGGTGCCGTCGCTGAACGTCACCCCGTCGCGCAGCTTCAGCGTCCAGGTGACGTTGTCAGCGGTCTCGAGGGACTCGGCGAGGCGGGGCTCGAAGGTCTTCGACTCCACGTCGTAGCGCATCAGCGTGTCGTAGATCGCCGCGAGCACGTTCATGCCGGTCGGGCCGGTCGCGTAGGTCTGCACCGGGTTGAGCGAGACCGCCTCGGCATACTCCGCAACCGTCAGCGTGCCGCCCTGCACCGGGTCCCCGTCGGCCTCCGGCACGTCGACGAGCCCGGTCCGGTAGATCTCCTCCAGGCTGAGCGCGGAGTCCGATCCCTTCTCGTCGTCGTCGGACCCGTCGCTCGCGCAGCCGGTGGCGAGCAGGGCGCTCGCACACAGCACGGCCGCGATGCGGGTGCGCAGATGGTTGGTCGTCTTCACTGTTGCTCCTCCAGAAAGTTCGCACCGACAAGGCCCGAGCCTGCGGGTCGCAGTTCTTGTGCGGTGCGTCACGGTAGGCGTGGCGGGCGGAGTGTGATCGGCGCCATTCCCACTCAGTGGGCGATCCTGCAGAGCTCGACCAGACGGGGCCTGGAGGGCCGTCGGGGTCAGCGGTGGCGGCGCACCTGGCGGGTCTCGATGAAGTCGATGTGCAGCTCGCGACGGGCGAAGAGCCAGCGCTCGCCCTCGCGGACGTAGCGGTCGTCGTAGTGCAGGTGCCAGACTACGTTGCGCTCCCCGGAGAGATGGTTGGCGACGCACGCGACCCGCCCGGCGGCGGTGCTCGCCGGCTCCGCCGACGCCGGTACGTCGTACACCTCGCCGACGATCTGGTGGACGGTCAGGGTGAGCTCCTCCAGCACGGCCAGGTGCTCGCCGATCTGGCGCGGGCCGGCGAGCACCCGGTGCGGGTCGAGCCGGTCCGGGGGTGTCGGGACCACGAGCTGGCCGTCGGCGGCGAACAGGGCGGCGAGCTGGCCGGGCCGGCGCAGGTCGCCCAGCGCGGCGTAGCGGTGCACGAGGTCCGACAGCGCCGGGCGCAGGGCCACCGACCTCGGCACGCGGGGCCCGGTGGACTCGGGGGAGGGGGTCTCGGCGCTCATCGGGATCGCTCCGCTCTCAGGTGTGCTGGGGGAAGTTGGTCCAGCCCTTGCCGTCCACCCGGGCGTACCAGCCCGAGGCGGCCAGGGTGCCGCCGTCGACGGGGATGGTGTGGCCGGTGACGTAGGAGGCGGCGTCGGAGGTGAGGAACTCGATCACCCGGGCGTACTCGGCGACGTGGCCGAAGCGGCCCAGGGGCACCCAGGTGCCGACCCGCTCGGGGTCCTTGCCCTTGAGCATCAGCTCGGCGGGGGTCTGCTGGCTGTCGGCCAGGTCGGGGGCGATCGCGTTGACCCGGATCCCGTGGGCGCCGACCTCGACGGCGAGGCTCTTGGTGAAGGCCGACACGCCGGCGTTGTAGGCGGAGTAGACGGCGTGCCCCGGGATGCCGCGGAACGCCTCCACGGTCGAGTTGTTGACGATGGCGCCGCTGCCCTGCGCCTGCATGTGCGGCAGGACGGCGTGGGTCAGGTGCAGGACGTGCAAGAGGTTGAGCTCGTGGAGGCGCTGCCACTGCTCCGGCTTGCTCCGGGCGAAGTCCTTGGACGCGGGCCGGAAGTCGCCCACGTTGTTGACCAGCACGTCGATGCGCCCGCCGGCCTCGAGCGCTGCGGCGACCACGCGCTCGACGACGGAGGTCTCGACGATGTCGCCGACCACCGTCACGCAGCGGCCGCCGGCGGCCTCGATCTCCGCCCGGGCCGCCTCCGCGCCGTCGGCGTCGAGGTCGTTGAGGACCACCAGGTCGCCGCGCGAGGCCAGCAGGCGTGAGGTCGCGCCGCCGATCCCGTGGGCCCCGCCGGTCACGATGCTGACTCGGTCCGCTCGCTGCTCCGTCACGCATGGCAACCTAGCACTTGCTTGGGAACTGACCTATGCTGCTCGCAAACGAGAGAGAGGATCACCGTGTCGTTCACGATCGACATGACCGGACAGGTCGTGCTGGTGACCGGGGGAGCCCGCGGCGTCGGTGACGGCATCGTCGAGACCTTCCTGCGTGCTGGAGCCGAGGTCGAGATCTGCGGGCGCAGCACGCCCGAGACGTTGCGCGAGGTCGACGGCCGCCAGGCGCGGTTCACCTCCGTCGACGTCCGCGAGGCCGACCAGGTGGTGCGCTGGGTCGAGGACATCGTGGAACGCCACGGTCGCCTCGACGTGGCGGTCAACAACGCCGGCGGCGCGCCGTACGCCGGCTTCCGCGACGCCTCGGTGCGCTTCCACCAGAAGATCACCGACCTCAACTTCATGGCCACGGTCAACGTCGCGCACGCCGCGCACCGCCACCTCGTGGACGCCGGGGAGGGAGTGCTGCTCAACATCACCTCGATCTCCGCGCGCCGGCCCAGCCCGGGCACGGCGGTGTACGGCGCGGCGAAGGCGGCCGTGGAGAGCCTGACCACGAGCCTCGCGGTCGAGTGGGCACCCGCGGTGCGGGTCAACGCCGTCAGCTGCGGCCTCGTCGCGACGCCCGGCTCGGTCGACCACTACGGCGACGAGGAGCAGGCGGCGCGGGTCGCGGCCACCATCCCGCGGGGCGTGTTCGCGACCCCGCAGGAGGTCGGCAACGCCTGCCTGATGCTGGCCTCACCGCTGTCGAGCCACATCACTGGCGCCGTGCTCAACGTCGACGGCGGCGGCGAGTGGCCGGCGTTCCTCGCGCACACCCCGAACTCCTGACCATTCGCCTCCGGCGGCCCCGGTCGACCCGGCCGGCAGCCCGTCCCACCGCTCCACGAACGAAGGAATGCCATGCCTGAAGCAGTCATCGTCTCCGTCGCCCGGTCCCCGATCGGGCGTGCCTTCAAGGGCTCCCTCAAGGACGTGCGCCCCGACGACCTCGCCGCCCAGATGGTCGAGGCCGCGCTCGCGGCCCTGCCCGCGCTGGACCGCACCGAGATCGACGACCTGATGCTCGGCTGCGCGCAGCCGGCCGGCGAGCAGGCCTACAACCTCGGCCGCATGGTCGCGATGCGCCTGGGCCTCGACGGCCTGCCGGGCACCACCGTGCACCGCTACTGCGCCTCCTCGCTGCAGACCACCCGGATGGCGATGCACGCCATCCGCGCCGGTGAGGGCGACGTCTTCGTCTCGGCCGGCGTCGAGTGCGTCTCGCGCTTCGCGCAGGGCAAGTCCGACGGCATGCCGGACACCAAGAACCCGATCTACGACGAGGCCGCCGAGCGCACCAAGGCACGCATCGCCGCCGGCGAGCCGTGGGTCGACCCGCGCGAGCTCGGCCAGCTGCCCGACGCCTACCTCGCCATGGGCGAGACCGCGGAGAACGTCGCCGAGCACTGCAAGGTCTCCCGCGAGGCCCAGGACGAGTACGCCGTGCGCAGCCAGAACCTCGCCGAGCAGGCCGCGGACCGTGGCTTCTGGGAGCGTGACGTCACGCCGGTGACCCTCGCCGACGGCACCGTGGTGAGCACCGACGACGGCCCGCGCCGCGGCGTCACGCTGGAGAAGGTGCAGTCGATGCAGCCGGTCTTCCGCCCCGACGGCACGGTCACGGCCGCCAACTGCTGCCCGCTCAACGACGGCGCCGCGGCGCTCGTGGTCATGAGCGACACCCGCGCCGCCGAGCTGGGCCTGACCCCGCTCGCGCGGATCGTGTCCTCCGGCGTCTCCGCGCTCAGCCCGGAGATCATGGGCCTCGGCCCGGTCGAGGCCAGCCGCCAGGCGCTCGCCCGCGCCGGCCTCTCGGCCAGCGACGTCGGCCTCGTGGAGATGAACGAGGCGTTCGCCGCCCAGGTGCTCCCGAGCATCGACCAGCTCGGCCTGGACATCGACCGGGTCAACGTCAACGGCGGCGCGATCGCGCTGGGCCACCCGTTCGGCTCCACCGGCGCCCGGATGGCCACCACGCTGATCCACGGCATGCAGGAGCGCGACGTGCAGTTCGGTCTCGAGACCATGTGCGCCGCCGGCGGCCAGGGCATGGCCCTGGTCCTCGAGCGCCTCAGCTGACCCAGCCCCGCACGAAGGACGGCGCCGCTCCCCGGTAGGGGGCGGCGCCGTCCTTTCGTCTGCGGCCGGGGGTCGCGACAGGCGCGGCCCCGATGGGTCAGGCGTCGGTGCGCAGGTCGCGCTTGAGGATCTTGCCGCTGGCGTTGCGGGGGAACTCGCCGACGGCGACGATCTCGCGCGGGACCTTGAAGTTGGCCAGCCGCTCGCGGCACCACGTCGTGAGCTCGGCGGCGTCCACCTCGGCGCCCGGCCGGGTCACGACGTACGCGCGGCCCACGCTGCCCATGCGGTCGTCGGGGATGCCGACGACGGCCGCCTCGAGCACGGCCGGGTGGGCGGCCAGGACGTTCTCGACCTCGGCGGGGTAGACGTTGAACCCGCCGACGATGAACATGTCCTTGATCCGGTCGGTGATCTTCAGGCAGCCGTGCTCGTCGAGGCGTCCGACGTCGCCGGTGTGCAGCCAGCCGTCTGCGTCGATGGCCTCGGCCGTCGCCGCGGGATCCTCGAAGTAGCCGAGCATGACGTTGTCGCCGCGCAGCCAGATCTCCCCGTCGACGCCGACCGGCTGGTCCAGGCCCTGGGCGTCGACGACGCGCACCTCGATGCCGGGCACGCCCGGGCCGGTGGTCTCCGCGACGTGCAGCGGGTCCTCGTTCGGGCGCGACTGGGTCGCCACCACGCACTCGGTGAGCCCGTAGGCCTGCGCCACGGCGTCGATGCCGAGGATCTCCTGCATCTCCGCGAAGAGCCGCTCCGGCACCGAGGCGGCGCCGGCGATCGAGAAGCGCAGCGAGGACAGGTCGAAGTCCTCGCGTCGCGGGTGGTTGATCAGCGTGGTGAAGATCGTCGGGGCCCCGGGGAGCACGGTGATCCGCTCCCGCTCGATGAGGCCCATCAGGCCCTCCGCGTCGAACGTCGCGAGGGGGTAGATGCTCGTGCCGCGGGTGAAGGCGGCGATCATCCCGGCCTTGTAGCCGAAGGAGTGGAAGAACGGGTTCACGATCGCGTAGCGGTCGGACTCGGTCAGCGAGGCGCCGCGCGACCAGACCTGGGCCACCCCGACGGTCTGGCGGTGGGCGCTCATGACGCCCTTCGGGACCCCGGTGGTGCCGGAGGTGTAGAGGATGTCGCACACGGTGTCCGGCGTGACCGCCTCGACCATCGCGGTGAGCTCGTCCTCGGACACGCCCTCGGCGCCGGCCAGGAAGTCCGCCCACGACACGGTGTCGGCGCGGTACGGGCCGTCGCCGAGGTCGATGACGGTGTGCAGGTGCGGCAGCCCGGGGATCGGCCCGGAGCCCGTCTCGCCGTCGGCGGCGGCGTCGGCGACCAGCGCGACGAAGTCGGTGCCGAGGAAGCCGTTGCTGACCACCAGCGTGCTCGCGCGCGAGCGGTCGAGCACCACGCGGGCCTCGTGGCCGCGGTAGCGGGTGTTGAGCGGCACGACGGCCGCGCCGATGAGCTGGGCACCCAGCAGCGCCACGGCGTACTCCGTGCGGTTGGGGGCCCAGATGGCCACCCGGTCGCCGAGGCGGACGCCGCGCGCGGCGTAGGCTCGTGCGGCCGTGCGGGCCGCGTCGAGAAGATCGGCGTAGGTCAGGCGGTGTGCACCATCGACGATCGCCGGACGGGGGCCGAAGCGTCGGGCTCCGTCGTCCAGGAGTGCCGGGATCGTGCGGGGGATGTCCACGAAAGCTCCTTACTAACCAAGTGCTTGTTAGGTAACCTACGTCAGACCGATGTGTCGCGTCACGCGTCTTGCGAGTCGAATGTCGTCATCGGCGTCCGCGACGCTCGTTGCAGGAAGGGACCACCCATGACCCCCAAGGAAGCTGCGAAGCAGCCGCGGAAGGGCGCCGGCGCCAACGGCTCCAACCGCCGCTCGGAGCTGCTGGCGATCGCCGCCCAGCTCTTCGCCACCCGCGGCTACTCCCAGACCACCGTCCGCGACATCGCGGACGAGGCGGGCATCTTGTCGGGAAGCCTCTACCACCACTTCGACTCCAAGGAGGCGATGCTCGGTGAGATCCTGCAGGGCTTCCTGGAGGGCCTCTACGCGCAGTACGCCGAGGTCGTGGGGCAGGACGTGACGGCCCGGGAGAAGTTCGACGGCCTGGTGCGCTCCTCGTTCCGCACGATGCACGAGCAGCAGCACGCCGTCGCGCTCTACCAGAACGAGTACGCCGTGACGGCGAACCTGCCGGGCTTCGACTTCGTGACCCGCACCAGCCGCTCCATCGAGGCGGTGTGGCTCGAGGTGCTGGAGGCCGGCCGGCAAAGTGGCGACTTCCGCCCCAACCTGGAGATGAAGATCGTCTACCGGCTGCTGCGCGACGCGATGTGGTCCACCGTGCGCTGGTACAACCCGCGCGGCAAGCTGCGCCACGAGAAGCTCGCCGAGCAGTACCTCGAGCTCATCCACTCCGGCCTGCTGGCCTGAGACACCCGCCTGGGACACCCCGGGCTGAGACCACCGGTCCGAGACCGAGCCAAGAAGGGCCGGGGCGCACGCGCCCCGGCCCTTCTTCGGTGCTCAGCTCAGCTGCGGACCTCGCGGTCGCGCAGGCTGCGCGGGTCGAGGACCTCGCGGATCAGGCGCAGCTCCTCCGCGTCGGGGACGCGGGTGGTGGTCGCCGAGGAGACGTCGATGTCGAACCCGGTCGCCTCCTGCACCTGCTCGGCCGTGACGCCGGGGTGCAGCGAGCGGACCTTCAGCCTGCCCTCGTCGTCGTAGTCCAGGACGGCGAGGTCGGTGATCACCACGCCGAGGTCGTGGAAGCGCAGCGACGGCGTCTCGTGGGCGCGGGCCCGGTCGTTGCCGACACCCGAGACCACGTCGACCGACTCCACGAAGACCCGCGAGGTGTGCTTCGCGATCCAGTAGTCGGTGCGGTGGTTGGCGGTGTTGCCCGGCGCGCCGCGCACGCCGATCAGCTGCCGCTTGGGCTTGCGCCAGTCGCCGATCGAGGAGATGTTCTGGTTGCCGAAGCGGTCCACCTGGCTGGCGCCCATCATGCTGTGGCGCTTGCCGGTGGCCAGGATGTCGAAGATCAGGCGGAACGGCGCCCAGCTCTCGATGGTCCCGCCCGCGGCGGCGCTGCGGCCCAGCGGCGGGGGCTCCGACATCAAGAAGCACTCACCGTCGGTGAGGACCAGGTCGGGGGAGTGGGTCAGCTTGGCCAGCCGGGCGCTGATCGTGGGGACCAGGCCCACGGCGTGCGCCAGGACCTCGCCGGAGCCCTTCCAGGCGTCGCTGCATGCGGCGACGCAGACCTCGGCGCGGGTGATGTCGGTGCTCATGCCTGCTCCTTGCTCTCCGCGTGGAACTGCTGGACGGCCGCCTGGTAGGCGGCCTCGTCGCCGGTGAGGAAGCGCTCGGTGAACGCCTGCCAGGCGTCCGGGTCCTTGGCGCTCGCGGCGTAGTGCTTCTGGAAGGCCTCGTCGCGGCCGTAGTCGGGCTCGCAGGTGGTGAAGTGGGCGCCGTTGGGCGCCTCGATCACGCCGTCGGTGAAGATCCGGCTCACCAGCAGCGTCTGCGGCGCGGACGCGCCCAGCTCGGCGGTGGGGACGACCTTCTCGGTCGACACGATGGTCTTGGTCGAGGCCATCGCGTAGAGGTCGTCGAAGTACGGGTCCGGACCCAGGTACTGCGCGTTGCCCGTGGCGTCGGCGCGGTTGAGGTGGATCAGCGAGACGTCCATCCGCACGCCCGGCACCGCGACGTACACCTCGTCGTCGTACGGCGAGGCGACGGTGCGCAGGTGCGGGTTCATCTCCAGCACGTCGCTGCCGAGGCCGGCGCGGCTGGGCAGGAACGAGAGGCGGCTGGCGCCGGCCTTGAGGGCGGCGACGAACATGCCCTCGTCGTACTCCCAGGTCTCGATGCCGCCGCTCTCGCGGATCGCCTGGAAGTGCGGGTCCAGCGCGATGCTGTCCAGCGAGACGAACCCGTAGATCAGCTTGCGCACCTTGCCGGCCGCGCACAGCAGCCCGACGTCGGGACCGCCGAGGGTCACGACCGTGAGGTCGGTGACGTCGCTGCGCAAGAGCTGGCGGACCATCGCCATCGGCTTGCGCCGAGAACCCCATCCGCCGATGCCGATCGTCATGCCGGACTCGACGTGCTGGGTGAGGTCCTCCAGCGGCATGGTCTTGTCGCCCATACGAGACTCCATTCTGAAACCTAGCGATTGTGTGCTGCGAGTGGCGGTGCGGCCCGTACGGCGGCCGTGGACCGGGTGGTCCTCAGACGCTGGCGAGGACCCGGCGACGGTGCTCGTGGGCCTGGCCGAAGAGCTGCGCGGTCGCGTGCGCCCGCTTGAAGAACAGGTGCGCGTCGTGCTCCCAGGTGATCGCGATGCCGCCGTGCAGCTGGATCATGTCGCCGGCGACGTGGGAGAACGCATCGGAGCACCAGGCCTTCGCGTGCGCCGCCTGCAGCGGCAGGTCCTCGGCGCCCTGGCTGGCGGCGAAGCCGGCGGCCCACGACATCGAGCGCGCGGTCTCGACCTTGACCAGCATGTCGGCGACGCGGTGCTTGAGCGCCTGGAAGGAGCCCAGCTGGCGGCCGAACTGCTCGCGCTCCTTGAGGTAGGCGACCGTGCGGTCCATCGCCGCCTGCGCGCCGCCGACCTGGAGCGCCGTCACGGCGGTCGCGGCCACGGCGTGCAGCCGCTCGAGGGTGTCGCCGAGATCGGCCGACAGGGTGCGGGCCGGGGTGCCGGCGAGCTCGAGGGTGGCGAAGCGCAGCGTCTGGTCGATCGCCGCGGCCGGCGTGCGGGTCAGGCCCGCGGCGTCCGTGGCGACCTCGAAGAGGCCGACGCCCTCGTCGGTCGTCGCGACCACGAGGAGCAGGTCCGCGTGGGCGCCGTCGAGGACCAGGGTGGCGGTGCCGGACAACGTCCGCTCCGCACCCGTGCCGGTGGCGGCCACGTCGGAGCCGTCGGTGCGCCAGCGGCCGTCGCGACCGGCCCAGGCGAGCGCGGCGATCGCCGAGCCCTCCGCCAGGTCGGGGAGCAGCCGCTCGCAGTCCTGCGCCGGGGCGCCGAGCAGCAGCGCCTGGGTGGCCAGCACGCCGGAGCCGAGCAGGGGGGAGGGCGACAGCGAGCGGCCGAGCTCCTCGAGCACCACGTGGGTCTCGAAGGAGCTGAACCCGGCCCCGCCGTACTCCTCCGGGACGGCGAGGGCGGCGACGCCGATCTGGCCGGCGAGCGCCTCCCAGAGCTCGGTGTCGTAGCCGCGCTCGGACTCCGAGGCGGCCCGGACGTCGACGCTGCCGGCGCGCCTCTCGACCAGCCCGCGCACGGCGCGGGCCAGCTCGATCTGTTCCTCGGTCAGGGCGAAACGCACGTCAGCTCCTCATCGCGCGGTGGTCAGGTGGTCGAGCACCCGGGCGCGGTGGGCCGCGACCGTGCCCCAGGCACCGTGCAGCGCGCGCGAGCGCAGCAGCCAGATGCTCAGGTCGCACTCGAGGGTGTAGCCGATGGCGCCGTGCACCTGGAGCGCCGCGCGCCCGGCGCGGTGGGCGGTCTCGGTGGCGAAGACCTTCGCCGCGGAGACCGCGCGCGGGGCGGTGGCGGCCTGGTCCTGGAGCTCGAGGGCGGCGCCGTGCACCAGCGGGCGGGCGAAGTCGAGCGCGACCTTGATGTCGGCCAGGCGGTGCTTGACGGCCTGGTACTCGCCGATCACGCGACCGAACTGGCGCCGCTGCCCGACGTACTCGACGGCGGTGCGCAGCATCCGGTCGGCGGCACCGACCTGGGCTGCGGCGGTGGCCAGCGCGGCCAGGTCGAGGGCCCGGTCGAGCGCACCCTCGGCCAGCGGGGTCGCCTCGCCGGGGGTGACGGTGAACAGCCGGCGCGAGGGGTCGACCGACTCCAGCGCGCCGCCCACCTCGGCGACCGACAGTCCGGAGGGGCCGGCGTGGAAGACGTGCGTGGCGCTGTCGGCGTCCAGGGCGTACGGCGCGACGGTGTCGACCGCGACGCTCACCCGGGCGGTGCCCTCGGCGAGGTCGGCGAGCAGCGCTTCGTGCGAGGTGCCGGCCAGCAGGGCGGGGGCCAGGGCGACCGACTCGATCCACGGGCCCGGGACGCCGTGGCGGCCCAGGAGCTCGAAGGCCACGACCAGGTCGAGGGGGCTGGCACCGATGCCGCCGGCCTCCTCGGGCACGGTCAGGGCGGGTACGCCGAGCTCGGCCAGGCGGCCCCACAGGGCGAGGCCGGGCGCGGTGTCGCCGGTGCCCCAGGCGCGGGTGACCGCGGGCACGTCGGCGCTGGTGAGCAGGCCGTCGATGGCGGTGGCGAACGAGCGCTGCTCGTCGTCCAGGGAGAACCTCATGCTCATGCCCTCCTGTTCTCGCCGCGGGGCAGTCCGAGGATCCGCTCCGCCACGATGTTGCGCTGGATCTCGTTGGTGCCCGCGTAGATCGGACCGGCCAGCGAGAAGAGGTGGTCGTCGACCCAGTGGCCGTCGGAGGGGGCGCCGGGGCCCCGCAGCTCGGCCTCGGGGCCGAGCAGGTCGAGCGCGGTCTCGTGCAGCTCGAGGTCGAGCTCGGACCAGAACAGCTTGTTGACCGAGCCGTCGGCGCCCATGTCGCCGCCGCCGGTGAGCTTGTCCACGGTGCCCCAGGTGTAGAGGCGGTAGGCCTCGGCACCGATCCAGGCGTCGACCACGCGGTCGCGCAGGTGCGGGGCGTCCGCGCCGCGCTCGTTCCACAGGTCCAGGAGCCGGTCGGCGGCGGCCATGAAGCGGCCGGGCGCGCGCAGGGACAGGCCGCGCTCGTTGCCGGCGGTGCTCATCGCGACCCGCCAGCCGTCCCCGACGCCACCGAGGACGTCGGCGTCGGCGACGAAGACGTCGTCGAAGAAGATCTCCGCGAACCCGGCGTCGCCGTCGAGCTGGTGCACCGGGCGCACCGTGATGCCGGGGGAGTCCAGCGGGAAGGTCATGTAGGTGAGGCCGCGGTGGCGCTGGGCCTCCGGGTCGGTGCGGAACAGCCCGAACCCGCGGTCGGCGTACGGCGCGCGCGAGCTCCAGGTCTTCTGCCCGTTCAGCACCCAGCCGCCGCGCTCGTCGTCGCGGGTGGCGCGCGAGCGGATGCCGGCCAGGTCGGACCCGGCCTCGGGCTCGGACCAGGCCTGCGCCCAGATTAGCGAGCCGTCGGTCATCGGGCGCAGCCAGCGCTCGAGCTGCTCGGGGGTGCCGTGCTCGAAGATGATCGGCGCGAGCAGCGAGATGCCGTTCTGCGCGATGCGGGTGGGGGCTCCGGCGAGGTAGTACTCCTCCTCGAAGATGACCCACTCGGTCAGCGACGCCTCGCGCCCGCCGTACTGCTCGGGCCAGCTGACGACCGACCAGCGGCCCTCGGCGAGCTTCGCCTCCCACTCGCGGTGGAGCGCGGCGCCCTTCTCGGTGTCCATCGAGGGCAGCCGGCCGGGGTTGTGGGCGGCCAGCCACTCATGCGCCTCCGCGCGGAAGGCCCGCTCGGAGTCGGTGAGCTCGGGGCCCTCGGGGTGGATGTGGCTCATGGGTGGCGCACCGTGTCCTTTCCCGCAGCCTGGGCTGCGGCCTCCTTGCCGGCCTTGGCCATCGCGCGGCTGTCCAGCCCCGCGAGGGAGTCGCGGCCGACCTCGGCGTTGTGGGCGTGGGCGGCGTGGTGCAGGCCGAAGACCGAGTCCATGCCGGCCCGCAGGCCCATCAGGTCCTCGGCCTGGTTGACCGCCTTCTTGGTCAGCGCGAGGCCGAGGCGCGGCATCGCCGCGATCCGGTCGGCCATCGCGAAGGTGAACTCCTCGAGCTCCTCGCGCGGCACCACGTGGTTGACCATGCCGAGCTCCTTGGCGCGCTGGGCGCCGAAGCGGTCGGCGGTGTAGAGGAACTCCTTGGCCGCGCGCGGGTTCATCACCCACGGGTGGGCGAAGTACTCGACGCCCGGGATGCCCATGCGCACGACGGGGTCGGCGAAGAAGGCGTCCTCGGAGGCGATGATGAAGTCGCAGGACCAGGCGAGCATCAGTCCGCCGGCGATGCAGGCGCCCTGCACCATCGCGATCATCGGCTTGGGGATCTCGGCCCAGCGCCGACACATGCCGAGGTAGACCTCGGACTCACGTGCGAAGCGAGACTCGACGCCCTCGGTGTCGACGTGGTCCCAGTGGATGACGGCCAAGCGGTCGAAGGACTGGTCGATGTCGCGGCCGGGCGTGCCGATGTCGTGGCCACCGCTGAAGTGCTTGCCGGCGCCCGCGAGGACGATGGCCTTGACCGCGTCGTCGTTCACCGCACGCACGAAAGCCGCGTCGAGCGCGTAGGTCATCTTCGAGTTCTGGGCGTTGGTGTACTCGGGGCGGTTCAGGGTCACGACCGCGACGCTGCCGCGCACCTCGTAGGTGACGACGGGTGCTTCGTCGTGGCTCTCTTCGTCGCTCACTTGCTTCTCCTCCGCGGTCGGCCTGTCGCGAGGCACACTACCAAACAAGTGCTTGGTTTGGTAACGTCAGTGGCACACATTCCGGCGGTCGCGCCGGGTGAACCGGAGGGCATCGAGTGGACCTGAGCTATTCCGCGGAGGACGAGCAGTTCCGCACCGAGGTGCGCGAATGGCTCGCCGACAACCTCGTCGGCGACTTCGCCGCCATCAAGGGCCGTGGCGGATCCGGGCGCGAGCACGAGTTCCACGAGGAGCGGGTCGCCTGGAACCAGCACCTGGCCAAGCACGGCTGGACCTGCCTGGGCTGGCCCGTCGAGCACGGCGGGCGCGACCTGCCCCTGTTCCAGCAGGTGATCTTCCATGAGGAGTACGCCCGGGCGAACGCGCCCGCGGGCGTCAACCACCTCGGCGAGCAGCTGCTCGGTCCCACGCTGATCGCGCATGGCACCGAGGAGCAGAAGCGCCGCTTCCTGCCCGGCATCGTGAACGTGACCGAGCTGTGGTGCCAGGGCTACTCCGAGCCGGGCGCCGGCTCCGACCTGGCCGCGGTGCGCTCGCGCGCCGAGCTGCGCGGGGACGAGTGGGTGATCAACGGCCAGAAGGTGTGGACCTCGCTGGCCCACCACTCCGACTGGTGCTTCGCCGTCGTGCGCACCGAGCCGGGCTCGCAGCGCCACGCCGGGCTGTCCTACCTCCTGGTGCCGATGGACCAGCCCGGGGTTGAGGTCCGCCCGATCCTGCAGCTCACCGGCACCTCGGAGTTCAACGAGGTCTTCTTCGACGACGCCCGCACCGAGGCGGGCCTGGTCGTCGGCGAGCCCGGCGCGGGCTGGAAGGTGGCGATGGCCACCCTCGGCTTCGAGCGCGGCGTGTCCACGATCGGCCAGCAGGTCGGCTTCGCCCGCGAGCTCGACGGCGTCGTGGAGACCGCGCGCCGCGTCGGCACCATCGACGACCCGGCGATCGCCGACCGGATCGCGCAGGCCCGCGTCGAGCTCGAGGTCATGCGCATCCACGCGCTGCGCACCCTGAGCGCCTACGACTCCGGCTCCAGCGGCCCCGAGGCCTCGGTCTCGAAGCTGCTGTGGGCGCGCTGGCACCGCGACCTGGGCGAGCTCGCCATGGCGGTGCGCGGCCCCGAGGCGCTCACCGTCGCCGGCGCGCCGTACGAGCTCGACGACCAGCAGACCAACTTCCTGTTCAGCCGCGCCGACACGATCTACGGCGGCTCGGATGAGATCCAGCGCAACATCATCGCCGAGCGCGTGCTCGGCCTACCGAAGGAGCCCCGCGGATGACCAAGCCCGAGCAGCCCACCCCCGACTACGTCCCCGGTCACGACCTGCTGGCCGGTCGGGTCGTCGTGGTGACCGCTGCGGCCGGTGCCGGCATCGGCGCCGCGGTGGCCCGCAAGGTGCTGGAGGAGGGCGCCAAGGCGGTTGTCATCTCCGACACCCACGAGCGCCGCCTCGGCGAGGCCCACGAGCTGCTGGCCAAGGAGTTCGGCGCGGACCGCGTCGCCTCGATCGTGTGCAACGTGACCAAGCAGGACGACGTCGTCGCGCTGCTCGACGCGGCCGAGCCGTTCGGCGGCGTCGACGTGATGATCAACAACGCCGGTCTCGGCGGCACCGACGACATCCTGGAGATGCCCGACGAGACCTGGAACCTGGTCCTCGACATCACCCTGACCGGCACGATGCGCTGCATCCGCGAGGCCGGCAAGCGCTTCGTGGCGGCCGGCAAGAAGGGCGTCATCGTCAACAACTCCTCGGTGATCGGGTGGCGCTTCCAGGAGGGCCAGTCCCACTACGCCGCCGCGAAGGCCGGCGTGAAGGCGCTGACTCGGTCGGCGGCCGCCGACCTCGCGGCGTACGGCATCCGGGTCAACGCGGTCTCGCCGAGCCTGGCGATGCACCCGTTCCTGGAGAAGGTCACCACGCCCGAGCTGCTCGCCGAGCTCAAGGGCAAGGAGGCCTTCGGCCGCGCCGCGGCGCCGTGGGAGATCGCCAACGTCATGGTCTTCTTGGCCAGCGACTACTCCAGCTACATGACCGGCGAGGTCCTCGCCGTGTCCAGCCAGCACGCCTGACATCGAGCACCCCGAGCACGAGGAGAACTGACATGGCTGAGGCCTACATCGTCGACGCCGTCCGGACCCCGGTCGGCAAGCGCGGCGGCTCGCTCGCGTCCATGCACTCCGCCGACCTCGGTGGGCACGTGCTGAAGTCCCTGGTCGAGCGCACCGGTGTCGACGCCGGCGCGGTGGACGACGTGATCATGGGCTGCTGCGACACCATCGGCTCGCAGGCCGGCGACGTCGCGCGCACCGCGTGGCTGGTCGCCGGGCTGCCCGACCACGTGCCCGGCGTGACCATCGACCGGCAATGCGGCTCCTCCCAGCAGGCCGTGCACTTCGCGGCCCAGGGCGTCATGTCCGGCACCCAGGACCTGGTGGTCGCCGGCGGGCTGCAGAACATGTCCGCCATCCCGATCTCGGCTGCGATGCTGGTGGCGCAGCAGTACGGCTTCACCACGCCGTTCGCGGAGTCGCCGGGCTGGCGGGCGCGCTACGGCGACGTCGAGGTCAGCCAGTTCAACTCCGCCGAGATGATCGCGGAGAAGTGGGACTGCAGCCGCGAGGAGATGGAGCGCTACGCGCTGGCCTCGCACCAGCGGGCCAAGGCCGCGATCGCCGAGGGCCGCTTCGAGCGCGAGATCGCCCCGGTCACCCTGGCCGACGGCACGGTGTTCACCACCGACGAGTGCCCGCGCGAGACCTCGCTGGAGAAGATGGCCGGGCTCAACCCGCTCGCCCCCGGCGGCCGGATCACCGCCGGTGTCGCCTCGCAGATCTGCGACGGCGCCTCGGCGATGCTCATCGCCTCCGAGCAGGGCGTGAAGGACCACAACCTCACCCCGCGCGCCCGCATCCACCACCTCTCGGTGCGCGGCGACGACCCGATCTGGATGCTCACCGGCCCGATCGGCGCCACCAAGCACGCGCTGGCCAAGACCGGCATGAGCATCGAGGACATCGACCTCTTCGAGTGCAACGAGGCGTTCGCCTCGGTCGTGCTGGCCTGGATGAAGGAGACCGGCGCGCCGCACGAGAAGGTCAACGTCAACGGCGGCGGCATCGCGCTGGGTCACCCGATCGGCGCCACCGGCACCCGGCTGATGACGACCATGCTCCACGAGCTCGAGCGCACCGGCGGCCGCTTCGGCCTGCAGACGATGTGCGAGGGCGGCGGTCAGGCGAACGTGACGATCATCGAGCGCCTCTGAGGGTCGGTTCCGTCGGCCGAGGCCGTCGAGACCACACAGGGCGGTCATCCCACGGGGGTGGCCGCCCTGCGGCGTTCCTCAGTCGAGGCAGAACTCGTTGCCCTCGACGTCCTGCATGACCAGGCACGACTCGTTCTCCTCGTCGGCCTCCAGCAGGCGCACGCGGGTCGCGCCGAGCGGGAGCAGTCGCGCGCACTCGGCCTCGAGCGCGGCCAGGCGCTCCTCGCCCACGAGGCCGGTGCCGACCCGCACGTCGAGGTGGAGCCGGTTCTTGACGACCTTGCCCTCGGGCACGCGCTGGAAGTACAGGCGTGGGCCGACCCCGGCGGGGTCCACGCACGCGAACGCCGAGCCGCGCTGCTCCGGCTGGAGCGTGCGGTCGAACTCCTCCCAGCTGTCGAAGCCGGGCGGGGGCGGTGGCACGACGTAGCCCAGCACCTCGCACCAGAAGCGGGCGACCCGCTCCGGGTCCGCACAGTCGAAGGTGACCTGGAACTCGCGCGCCGCCGCCATCGGGCCACGGTAGCGACGGTGGGCCGCCTCGTCATGCCCCTGGGCGAGCGTCAGGGCGGAACGGTACGCCGGGGAGCGCTCGGCCCCCGCGACCTCGGGCGAGGCGCGGACGGGAGCCTGGTCGGCCGGCCACGCCTCGATCGCCCGGAACCGGAAGCCGTCCTGGTCGGCGACCTCGAAGGTGAAGCTCACGGCCTGACCCGCCCGCATCGAGCGGCGTCCGGCCGCGAGCACGGACGAGTAGTGCACCCAGCACCCGCCCGGCGTCGCCTCGGCGTCGAGGACGCCCCAGCCCTCCGCGTCGTACCACTCGCGGACGTGCCCGAACGTCGTCATGACGGCGAGTATCCGTTCTCACTGGGTGTGCGGTCAGCCTGTTGTCCAGGCCTGGCGTGGCCGCATGGAGGCGGTCGCACAGCGACGGGTTCAGGAGTTTCAAGAGCTGGGGGGCGAGCCTGAATTCCACGCGTCACGTGTAGACATTAACCTGTGGATAAGTTGTCCACATTCATACCTCACCAGTTTTGGCTGTGTGGCACCCATTCGAACAGAGGTATCATTGGCGTAGCGGTGAAGGACGCCGCTCCACCTTTCTCGGGAGGCGTCGATGGCCGACCTGGCTCATCCCTACGTCGCCGGTGTGGAGCGCGTGGAGGCCGAGCTGGATGAGCTCGCGGGCCTGGATCCGGGGTTCTTGTCGCTGGCCGACAAACGGCAGGCGCTGTTGTCGATGGCACGGGTGTCCTCGCGGGCGCAGGCTCTCGAGTCGCGGGTGATCGCGTGCGCCGAGGACGTGGCGGACGCCGAGGGGTTCCGAGATGCGGCCGCGTGGCTGGCTCATCGCGCGCACGCCTCGAGCACCTCGGTGCGACGCGCGCAGCGGCTCGGCCTCGCCTGCGAGCAGCGCTGGCACCGGGTCGGGGCCGCGCTGGGCGAGGGCCGAATGAGCATCGACCAGGGCCATGTCGTTGTCGCGTCCCTGGACGAGGTCTGCTGCGCCGGCCGACTGCTCGAGGCGACCGCCGCGGAGTGGGCCGACGTGCTGGTCCGCGCGGAGGCCTACCTGGTGGAACAGGCGGTCGACTTCGGGCCGCGGGCGCTGCAGCGGTTGGGTGAGCGACTGCTCGAGGTGGTGGCACCGGAGTGGGTGGACGAGTTGGAGGAGCGTCGGCTGCGTGATGCGGAGCGGGCGGCGCGCCGGCGTACGACCTTGAAGGTGCAGCGCCTCGGCGATGGGACGGCGCTCATCAAGGCGCGGGTGCCGGAGTCGGTGGCGTTGCGGTTGACCACGTTGCTGGAGTCATTCGCCAACCCGCGCCGTGAGGACGCCGAGACCGCGGAGCCCGGTGCCGATGGGCGGCGGGTGCCCTATGAGCGGCGGCTGGGTGAGGCGTTCTGCAGCTTGTTGGAGTCACTGGACCCGTCCCGGCTGCCGCTGCACGGCGGCGATGCCACCACGGTGGTGATCACGATGGATCTGGCGGCACTGGTCGAGGGACTGGGATCCGCGACGCTGGCCGATGGCTCCCGCATCACCGCGGGAGAGGCTCGGCGCCTCGCGTGCGCCGCCAACCTGGTGCCGGCCGTGCTCGACACCCGTTCGGTCCCGCTGGACCTGGGTCGCGCGACCCGGCTCTTCAGTCCGGGCCAGAGAAAAGCTCTGGCAATTCGGGACGGGGAATGCCGGGCGAGCGGCTGTTCGATTCCCGCGACGTGGTGCGAGGCGCATCATCTGCGGCCGTGGTCGGAGGGTGGGAAGACCGATCTCGAGAATGGGTTGCTGCTCTGCAGTCATCACCATCATCTGGTCCATGACGACCGTTATCTGCATGAGCGGCTGCCGAACGGCGACCTTCGGTTCGCTCGGCGGACGTAGACACGCGCGGGTCGGGGAGCCGGGGCTCGGTGCTGGGTGGGCGTGCCGAGTCAGAAGGCGCCGCCGCCCCCGCCGCCGTTGTTGAGGTCGGGGTGGTACGCCGGCCACTGCCGGGCGGGGTCCTTGCCCGCGCCGCTGCGCTTGGCCCGGGCGGTGGCCTCGGGGGTGTCCCCGTCCGCGCCGGGGCTGTTCGGGTAGGGGACCGGGGTGGCGAGGGCCTTCTTCAGCTTCTCGCTCCGGCGCCAGTCCCAGGCCAACACGCCGCTCACGACGACGCCGGTGCCGATGAGGAAACCGAGCATGTGGCTCTCCCTGGGTCTGGCGGGCCCGACGGTCCCGGCTCCGTGGTGCTCCGCACCGTAGCGCCGAACGGGGGATCGCAGAACCCTTGTTGCACGAGACGGGAGCCCGGGGCTGTCGTTCGTAGACTCGGTGCATGCCGAGCCCCTTCTTCACCCGCGACCTCGGTGCCGGCTACGTGCTCGCGCTCCTGGATGAGTCCTCGGTGCCCGCGATCCACCGGCTGGCGCTGACGAACCGCGAGCGGTTGCGCCGCTGGGAGCACTGGGCCCACGAGGAGGACCTGACCGAGGACGGCCAGCGCGCGTATGTGCGGGGGCTGCTCGCCGAGTGGGTCGAGGGTCGTGCCGTCCCGTGCGTGATCCTGGCCGGCGAGACGGTCGTCGGCGCCGCCGGCGCGCGCATCGACCACTACATCGGCACCGCCGACCTCGACTGCTGGATCGATGGCGAGCACGAGGGGCGAGGTGCGGCGTCGCGCGCGGTCAGGACGCTGATCGAGATGCTCTTCGAGGAGCGAGAGGTCGCCCGCGTGGAGATCCGCACCGACGTCGACAACGCGCGCAGCCGTGCCTTGGCGCAGCGCCTCGGCTTCACCCACGAGGGCACCCTGCGATCGGCCAAGTGGGTCGGCGAGGAGCGTCGCGACGTGGCGGTCTACGGGCTGCTCGCCGAGACCTGGGCGGCCTGAGACGACGCACGCCGGGCGCCGATGAACGGCGCCCGGCGCCGGGGATGCTCGGATGAGGCTCAGACGAGGTTGCCGGCCAGCGAGCCGAGCCGCTCGACCGCCTGGGCGATGATCCGGTCGACCAGCTCCTCGCAGCTGGGCAGGTCGTCGATCATGCCGACGACCTGGCCGGAGGCCAGCATGCCGGCCTCGGTGTCCCCGTCCACGAGTCCGGCCTTGAGCAGCATCGGGGTGTTGGCGGCCATCGTCATCTGCACCCAGGAGCGGTCGCTGCTGCGCTTCATCCGCCAGCCGTCGCCGACGAAGTCGCGCCAGCCGGCGCCGCTGAGCTTCTTGAACTCCAGCATCCGGCGGGCGGTGGGGACGGCGCGCTTGGCTGCGCTGGTCTCCTCGAGGCCCTTGACGAACGACGTACGCAGCAGGCGGTGCGGCATGCCGTCGGCCTTGGTGGTGACGACGGTGCCGTCGAGGCCGAAGGTGAGGTACTGGCGGCGGATCGCCTCGGGCACCGCGCTGTCGCTGGTGAGCAGGAAGCGGGTACCCATGCCGATGCCGACGGCGCCGTACGACAGCGCGGCGGCGAGGCCGCGGCCGTCGAAGAAGCCGCCGGCGGCGACGACGGGGATGTCGACGGCGTCCAGGACGCTCGGGAGCAGCAGGGTGGTGGGGGTCGGGCCGGTGTGGCCACCGCCCTCGCCGCCCTGGATCATCACCGCGTCGGCGCCCCACGAGGCGACCTTCTCGGCGTGGCGGGCCGCGCCGACGGAGGGCATCACGACGATGTCGTGCTCCTTGAGGCGGGCGATGAGCTCCTGCTTCGGGGCGAGGGCGAACGAGGCGACCGTCACGCCGTGGCGGATCAGCAGGTCGACGCGCTTGCCGGCGTCGCCGGCGTCGGCGCGCAGGTTCACGCCGAACGGCTTGTCGGTGCGCTCCTTGACCTCGATGATCGCCTTCTCGAGCTCCTCGTAGGTCATCGTGGCCGAGGCCAGGATGCCCAGGGCGCCGGCGTTGGCGGTCGCGGAGACCAGGCGGGGGCCGGCGACCCAGCCCATGCCGGTCTGCACGATGGGGTGGTCGACCCCGGTCAGCTCGGTGAGCGGGGTGCGCAGGCGCTGCGGCGTCGTCATGCGGGGGACACCTTCCGTGTCGTGGCGGGTGGGGATGGGGGAGCGCAGGCCGGCGAGGCCGACGCGATCAGCTGCGGGAGGCCTTGTCGGTGCCGGCGAAGTCGTCGCGCAGCTCGTCGGCGACACCGGCGAGGTTCAGCTCGTAGGTGAAGCCCTGCTCGAAACGGTAGGACTTGTTCACGTCGATCGGGTCGATGCCGTTCAGCGCCTCCTTGGCGGCGCGGATCACCCGGGTGTCCTTCGCGGCGATCTCGCGGGCGACGGCGAGCGCGGCGTCGTCGAGCTGCTCGCGGGGCACGACCTCGAGCACGGAGCCGTGCTGCACGAGCTCGGCGGCCTTGATGGTGCGCGCGGTGAAGTACAGCGAGCGCATCAGGTGCTGCGGGACCAGGCGGGCCATGTGGGTGGCCGCGCCGAGCGCGCCCTGGTTGACCTCGGGCACGCCGAAGTAGGCGTCCTCGCTGGCGACGACGATGTCGGAGTTGCCGACCAGGCCGACGCCGCCGCCGACGCAGAAGCCGTTGACCGCCGCGATGACCGGCACCGGGCACTCGTAGATCGCCTTGAACGCGGCGTAGCAGCCCCGGTTGGCGCCGAGGATCGCCTCGAAGCCGTCGGTGTGCTGCATCTCCTTGATGTCCACGCCGGCGTTGAAGCCGCGCCCCTCGGCGCGCAGCACCACGACGTGGTGGCCGGCGTTCGCCGCGTCGGTGACGGCGCTCGCGACATCGAACCACCCGGCGACGGGCAGGGCGTTCACGGGCGGGTAGCTCATCGTGACGACGGCGATGTTCGCGTCGACGATCGACGTGGAGACTGTCATGTGCGGTTCCTAACCTAGCGATTGCTTGGTACCCTAGCACCCGCTTGGTTTGGCTGGAATGCTCGAAATCGAACTAACCATGAGCAGGGAGTGACGGAACCGATGGCTGGAATCCTTCAAGGGCGGGTCGCGATCGTGACCGGGGCGGGCCGTGGGCTCGGACGCGAGCACGCGCTGGAGCTCGCGCGTCAGGGAGCGGCGGTCGTGGTCAACGACTACGGCGTCTCCCTGGCTGGTGAGGGGACCGGCGAGACCCCCGCCGAGTCCGTGGTGGCCGAGATCGTCGCCGCGGGAGGCCAGGCGGTGGCGAACCCCGCCGACGTCGCGGACTTCCAGCAGGCGGCCGACATGGTCCAGCAGGCGATCGACACCTTCGGCGGTCTCGACATCCTGGTCAACAACGCCGGTTTCGTGCGTGACCGGATGCTCGTGAACACCTCCGAGGAGGAGTGGGACGCCGTCATCCGGGTCCACCTCAAGGGCCACTTCGCGCCGCTGCGCCACGCCGGCGCCTACTGGCGCGCCGAGGGCAAGGCCGGGCGCACCCGTGCCGCCCGCGTCATCAACACCTCCTCCGGCGCCGGCCTGCAGGGCAGCATCGGGCAGACGACGTACTCGGCCGCGAAGGCCGGCATCGCCGCGATGACCCTGGTCGCCGCCGCCGAGATGGGCCGCTACGGCGTGACCGTCAACGCGATCGCGCCGTCCGCGCGCACCCGCATGACCGAGGGTCCCTTCGCGGACAAGATGGCCGCCCCCGAGGGCGGCTTCGACGTCATGCACCCGGGCAACGTCTCGCCGGTCGTCGCCTGGCTGGCCAGCGAGGAGGCCGCCGACGTCACCGGTCGCGTGATCGAGGTCGAGGGCGGCCGGATCTGCGTGGAGGAGGGTTGGCGCCACGGCCCGGCCACCGACCTGGGCTCGCGCTGGGAGGCCGGCGCCGTCGGCGCCGAGCTGCGCTCGCTGCTCGGCAAGGCGCAGACCCCCGAGCCCGTGTACGGCGCATGAGCGGCGCCGGCGACTGGAAGGGCCGCCACCTCGGCGACCGCACCGTCGGCTGGACCGACCGCGACCCGATCCTGTTCGCGCTCGCCGTGGGCGCCCGCCCCGACCAGCTGGACCTGGTCTTCGAGGACCGGCTGCGGGTGCTGCCGCCCTTCGCGCTGACCCTCGCGCAGTGGGCCCCCGACGTGCTCGGCTCCGCCGGGGCGTTCCACGTCGGCACCGCCGTGCACGGCTCGCAGCGCCTCGAGGTGCTCGCGCCGCTGCCGGCGGCCGGTGAGCTGACCATGTCGGCGCGGGTCGGCGAGGTCTGGGACAAGGGCGGCGCCGCGGTGTTCGAGGTGACGGTGGAGAGCGACTGCTTCGTCGCGACCTGGTCGATCTTCGCCCCCGGCTGCGGCGGCTTCGGCGGCGATCGGGGCCCGAGCCGGCCCGCGGCGCGCACCGACGCCCCCACCTGGGGCCGCGACCTGCCGCTGGCCGAGAACGCCGCGGTGCTCTACCGGCTGCTCGGCGACCGGCACCACATCCACGTCGACCCCGAGGCCGCGGCGGGCATCGGGCAGCCGCGCCCGATCCTGCACGGGCTGGCCACCCTGGCCGCCTCCACGCTGGTCGCGGCCGACCGGGCCGGCGCGCACCCCGCCGACCTGACCCGCCTCGAGGGCCGCTTCGCGGCACCCGTCTTCCCCGGCGAGACCCTCGCGGTCTCCGGCTGGGACGACGGCGCCTTCGAGGTCGCCTCCGAGCGCGGAGCCGTCATCGACGGCGGCCTCGCGGTGTTTGCCTGAGGCTCGCTCGAGGGCGCGCCTGAGCTCGGCCGGCGGTCGCACGATCGCCGGCCGAGCCTCCACCCCGCGCCGTACCGGCCGGGACCCCCACGTTGAGGAGTGGCATGAAGACATTGGTGATCGGTGGCGCCGGCATGATCGGCAGCCACGTGGCGACCCTGCTGACGGCGCGCGGCCACGAGGTGACCGTGGGCGGCCGCTCGGCGCCGGAGCCGGGCTCGATGGTGGAGTCCCTGCCCTTCGTGGTGGGCGACTACGGCGACGGCGGGTTCACCGAGGCCGAGCTCGAGGGCTTCGACGCGGTGGTCTTCGCCGCCGGCCAGGACGTGCGCCACGTGGGTCCCGAGGGCGGCGACGAGGAGTTCTGGTCGCGCTACCAGAGCGACGGCGTCCCGCTGCTGATGCAGCGCGCCAAGAAGGCCGGCGTACGGCGTGCGGTGCAGGTCGGCAGCTACTACCACATGGTGCGCCCCGACCTGATCGACACGAACCCCTACGTGCGGGCCCGCCAGCTCGCCGACGACCGCTCGCGCGAGCTCGCCGACGCCGACTTCAACGTCTCCACGCTCAACCCGCCGTCCATCGTCGGGATGATCCCCGGCGTCGCGGTGCGCCGCTTCGCCAAGCAGCTGGCCTGGGGCCGCGGCGAGCTGACCGCGAAGGTGCCCGACCACGCTCCCGCGGGCGGCACCAACTACATGTCGGTGCGCTCGCTGGCCGAGGCCGTCGGCGGGGCGCTGGAGCGTGCCGAGCCCGGCGCGGCGTACCTCATCGGCGACGTCAACCTGAGCTACCGCGACTACTTCCAGATCATCTTCGACCTCAGCGGGGGCGGGCGGGTGCTCGAGGAGCGCGACGAGCCGCACCCGTTCCTGCCGGACTCGATGATCGTGCCGGGCCGCGGCGCGGTGATCGCCTACGAGCCGGACCCGCAGGTCGTGGCGCTGCTGGGCTACCGCTGCGACGACGTGCGCCCGATGCTCGCCGAGATGGCCGCGGCCGTGGAGTCAGGCGCCGGGAACGCCGCGCGATGACGACGGCCGGGGCACCGCGGCGTACCGCCCTGGTGACCGGCGCCAGCCGCGGCATCGGCAAGCAGGTGGCGCTCGCGCTGGCCCGAGCGGGCTTCGACGTCGCCTTCACCGCACGGACCGTGCGCGAGGGCGAGGGCGTCGTGCCGCCGCGCACCCAGCGCGAGGGGGACCGAGCGATCGCGGTGCCCGGCAGCCTGGACAGCACCGCCGCGGAGGTGGCGGCGCTCGGGGTGCGCGCGCTGCCGGTGCCGATGGACCTCACCGACCTGGCCAGCGTGCGGGCCACGGCCCGCGCCGTGCTGGAGGCCTGGGGTCGCATCGACGTGCTCGTCAACAACGCGATCCTGCACGTGCCGCACGCGCGGCTGCTCGAGCTCGACCTCGAGGACCTCGGTCGCAGCCTCACCGCCAACCACGTGCACCAGCTCGCGCTGGTGCAGGAGGTGGTGCCGGCGATGGTCGCGCAGGGCGGCGGCACGGTCGTCGACCTGTGGTCCGGCTCGATCCGCAACGACCCGCCCGCGCCGCCCGGCGAGGGCGGCTGGGGTCTGGCCTACTCCTCCGCCAAGGCCGCCTTCGGGCGGATCGCCGGCGCGATCAACGCGGAGTACCGGGAGGCCGGGGTGCGCGCGTTCAACGTCGACCCGGGGTTCGTGGTGACCGAGGCGGCTGCGGCCCGCGGCGGCACCGACCGGATCGCGGCGCACGGGGTGGACACCGTGGCCGAGGACGCCGCCGGTCGGGTGATCGCCTGGCTGGCCACCAGCCCGGCGGCCGATGCCCACCTGGGGACGGTGGTCCGCGCCGCGCGGGTGGTCGAGCAGCTCGGCTGAGCTCCCGGCCGCAGGCTCAGGGCCGCAGTCTCAGGGCAGCAGTCTCAGGGCAGCAGGCGCCGGGTGGCGTCCTCGAGGACGTCGCCCGCCTCGCCGGCGTCGCGCCCGGCCGCGACGCTCGTCATCGCGCCGAGGAAGAGCATCGAGAGGATCCGCGACGCGGACTCGATGGCCTCCTCGTCGTGTCCGGCGGTGTCGCCCGCGCGCAGGGTCGCACCGATCCAGGCGGCCTTCTCGGGGCCGAAGCCGGCCTGCCCCTCGATCGTGAGCAGGGTCGGCGCGCTGGCGAGGTAGGCGCGGTAGAGCGCCTGGTAGAGCAGCGGCTTGGCGGCCGCCTCGCGCAGGATCCGGCGGAAGACCAGGGTGAGCCGGTCGGCGGGGCTGCGCCCGGCCGGGGTCCGCTCGCGGACGTCGGCGGTGGAGCGGGCGCCCAGTGCGAGCAGTGCCTCGGTCAGCAGCTCGTCCTTGGAGCTCACGTGCTGGTACGCCGTCGGCACGGACACCCCCGCATGCGCGGCGACCGCGCGGATGCCCACCGCGTCGTACCCGCCCTCGGTGGCGAGGTCGATCGCGGCCTCGATGAGGCGCTCCCGGGTCGCGGCTCGCGCGGGGGAGAGCACCCGGCGTACGACCTGTCCCCGCTGCTCCATGGGCGGGAGTCTAAGGGGCGGTTGAGACGCGTGTCATCCTGCTGAGTAGATAAATGGTTGACACGTGTCTATCGCAGCGTCAGTATCGGGGGACCGAGCCGTTCGCACCCCAGGAGGAGTCCCATGGACCTGCGCGAGACCCCGGCGCAGACCGAGCTGCGCCGCGAGTTGCGGGCGTACTTCGCCCAGCTGCTCCCCGCCGACGAGCGCCGCGAGGTCGGCGAGGCCGGCGCCGGCGGCCCGCGCTTCCGCGAGGTGGTCCGGATGCTCGGCCGCGACGGCTGGCTGGGCGTCGGCTGGCCCACCGAGTACGGCGGGCGCGGTCTGGGCGCCGAGGAGCAGTTCATCTTCTACGACGAGGTGCAGCGCGCCGGCGTGCCGTTCCCCCTGGTCACGATCAACACCGTCGGCCCGACGCTGATGGCGTTCGGCACCGAGGAGCAGAAGGCGAAGTACCTGCCGGGCATGCTCACCGGCGACATCGTCTTCGCGATCGGCTACACCGAGCCCGAGGCCGGCACCGACCTCGCCTCGGTGCGCACCCGCGCGCTGCGCGACGACGCGACCGGCGAGTGGGTCGTCGACGGGCAGAAGATCTTCACCACCGGCGGCAACACCGCCGACTACGTGTGGCTGGCCTGCCGCACCGACCCCGAGGCGCCCAAGCACCGCGGCATCTCGATCCTGATCACGCCGTGCGACGACCCGGGCTACACCTGGAGCCCGATCCGCGCGGTCGGCGGGATGAGCGTCACCGCGACGTACTACTCCGGCATCCGGGTCCCCGACACCGAGGTGGTGGGCGAGGTCAACGGCGGCTGGCGCCTGATCACCGCCCAGCTCAACCACGAGCGCGTGGCGCTGGCCGCCCTCGGCGGCCGGATGATCCAGCTCTGGGAGGACGTCTGGGGCTGGGCGCAGGACAACGGCCTCAGCGAGGTCGCGTGGGTGCGCTCGGAGATGGCGCGCACCTGGGCCCGGCTCGAGGCGATGCGCCTGATGAACTGGCGGATGACCGCCGCGGTCGAGGACGGCACCCTCAGTGGCGCCACCGCCGGCGCGGCCAAGGCCTACGGCACCGAGACCCACATCGACGTCCAGCGCACCCTGAGCCAGGTGCTCGGCGCGGCCGGCCGGGTGCGTCCCGGGCAGCCCGCGGCCGTGCTCTCCGGCCAGGTCGAGCAGCTCTCGCGCCAAGGCATCGTGAACACCTTCGGCGGCGGGGTCAACGAGGTGCTGCGCGACATGGTCGCCATGCAGGGCCTCGGCATGCCGCGCGCGAAGCGCTGAGACCCGGACCAGGACAGGAGCACAGACATGGACTTCAACCTCGACGAGGACCTGGCCACCGTGGCCGAGCTGGCGAGCACCGTGTTCGCCGGCAAGGCGAGCACGGACCGCGTCCGCGAGATCGAGACCGCCCCGACGCGCGTCGACGAGGAGCTCTGGGCCGCGCTGGCCGAGACCGGCCTGCTCGGCATCGCGCTGCCCGAGGAGCACGGCGGCGCGGGCATGGGCCCGTGGGCGCTCGCGCTGCTGCTCGAGGAGCAGGGCCGCACCGTCGCCCCGGTCCCGCTGTGGGCCGCCGGCGTGGCGGCGCTCGCGATCGCCGAGCACGGCACCGAGGAGCAGCGCAAGCGCCTGCTCCCCGGGTTCTGCGAGGGCGCGTCGCGCCTCACCGTCGCCCTGGAGGAGTACGCCGGGGACCCGGCCGCGCCCGCGTGTGCCGCCACTCCCGGCGCTGGCGGCGCTGACGGCAGCTGGACGCTGACCGGCACCAAGGCCGTCGTGCCCAGCGTGCAGGGCGCCGAGGCCGTGCTGGTCTCGGCCGCGACGCCGCAGGGCCCGGGGCTGTTCCTGGTGCCGCTCGACGGCGCCGGCGTCGGCATCGAGCTGTCCGCGGTCACCTCCCACGACCTGGCCGCCGAGCTCACCCTCGACGGCGCGGTCGCCGAGCCGGTCGGGACCCCCGGGGGGACGGCGCTGGCCGACCTGCTGCGCCTGACCCGCGTGGCGCTGGCTGCGGTCCAGCTGGGTGTCGCGCAGGGCGCGATGCACCTCGCCGCGTCGTACCTCTCCGAGCGCGAGCAGTTCGGCCGACCGCTCGGCACCTTCCAGGCGGTGCAGCACCAGCTCGCCGACTGCTGGATCGACGTCGACGCGATGCGCGTGACGCTGTGGCAGGCGCTCTCGGACCTGGGTGACCTCGCCGAGGCGACCGGGCCGGCCGGGGGAGGCGGCGACGACGCGGTGCGGATGCTCGCCGACCGCTCCGCGATGGTGGCCACCTGGTGGCGCACCCAGGCCGGCCTCGACGTCGTGCACCGGGTGCAGCACCTGCACGGCGGGATCGGCGTGGACGTGGACTACCCCGTGCACCGGTTCTTCCTGTGGGGCAAGCAGCTCTCCACCACCCTCGGCGGCTCCAGCGCCGCGCTCGGCGACCTGGGCGCCCTGCTGCCCACCCGCTGAGGCACGCCCCGGCCCCGTCGTACCGTGCGGACGGCGGGGCCGGTTCCGCGCCACGAGCGCCGACTCGGCGCGCCACGAGCGCCGACTCGGCGCGCCACGAGCGCCGACTCGGCGCGCCACAAGAGCCGAGTCGGCGGGTCGCGGGCTACTGGACGAAGCGGAAGAGCGGGCTGTCGGGCTCGACGACCTCGAAGCGGATCGGGGAGCGCTCCATGCGGGCGAGCAGGCCGGCGAGGTCGGCGGCGTGCTGGAGCTCGATGCCGACGAGCGCCGGACCGGTCTCGCGGTTGGAGCGCTTGACGTACTCGAACAGCGTGATGTCGTCGTCGGGGCCGAGCACCTCGTCGAGGAAACGGCGCAGCGCGCCGGGCTCCTGGGGGAACTCCACCAGGAAGTAGTGCTTGAGGCCCTCGTAGACCAGCGCCCGCTCGACGACCTCGGCGTAGCGCGAGACGTCGTTGTTGCCGCCCGAGACGATGACCACGACCGTCGAGCCGGGCTCGAGGCGCACGCCGCCGTCGGACTCGGAAAGTCGCAGCGTGGCCGAGGAGAGCGCGCCGGCGGGCTCGGCGATGATCCCGTCGGACTGGTAGAGGTCGAGCATCTCGACCGCCACGAGCCCTTCGGGCACTCGGACCAGCTCCGGGCCGATCTGCCGCACGACCTCGAACGTCCACTCACCGGAGCGGCGCACCGCGGCGCCGTCGACGAAGCCGTCCAGGCCCGCCGCGTCCAGCTCGACCGGCTCGCCGGCCGCCAGCGCCGCGGCGACGCAGGCCGCGGCGGCGGGCTCGGCGCCGATGACGCGGACGCCGGGGGCGCGGTCGGCCAGGTAGGTCAGCATGCCGGCCAGCAGCCCGCCGCCGCCGACCGGGACGACGACCGCGTCCGGTTCGCCGCCGAGCTGCTCGAGGATCTCGCGGGCGACGGTGCCCTGCCCGGCGATGGTGCGCGGGTCGTCGAAGGCGGGGACCTGGGTCGCCCCCGTCGCCTCGGCGTACGCCGCGCTGGCCGCGGCGGCGTCGTCGTAGCTGTCGCCGACGATCACGATCTCGACGTGGCTGCCGCCGAGCACCTTGATCCGCTCGCGCTTCTGGCGCGGCGTGGTGCGGGGCAGGTGCACGCGGGCGTGGACGCCGGCGCGGGCGCACGCGAGGGCGACGCCCTGGGCGTGGTTGCCGGCGCTGGCACAGGTGACGCCGCGGGCGCGCGCCTCGTCGGAGAGCTGCTCGATGAGGTTGTAGGCGCCACGCAGCTTGTAGGAGCGGACCGGCTGGAGGTCCTCGCGCTTGAGCCAGACCTCGAGGCCGAGCAGCGCGGACAGCCGGGCGCTGTGCTGGAGAGGGGTGCGGGTGACCACGCCGGCGATGCGGGTCGCGGCCTGGTCGACGTCGGATGCGGTGGGGAGGTCCACGGGCCCCAGCCTCTCACCCGGCACCGTTGACACGCGCACGCGGTGCTGACTGACTGAGCGCCCATGGGACAGCAGCGCCGCCTCCGTGTCGTGCAGTGGGCCACCGGCGGCGTCGGCCGCGCCGCCATCCAGGGGGTGCTCGCCCATCCCGAGCTGGAGCTGGCCGGCGCCTGGGTGCACAGCCCGGACAAGGCCGGGCGCGACGTCGGCGAGCTCGCCGGGCTGGACCCGGTCGGCGTGACGGCGGTGGCCACGCTCGAGGAGGTGCTCGCGATCGGGGCCGACTGCGTCGTCTACGCCCCGCTGGTCCCCGACGAGGCGGAGGTCGCCGCGCTGCTGCGCTCGGGGGCCGACGTCGTCACCCCGGTCGGCTGGGTCTACCCCGACCCCGCGCGCACCGGCACCCTGCGCGAGGCCTGCGCCGCGGGCGGCAGCACCCTGCACGGCACCGGCATCCACCCCGGCGGCATCACCGAGCGGTTCCCGCTGATGCTCTCCGCCGTCACCGGGTCGGTCACCCACGTGCGCGCCGAGGAGTTCAGCGACATCCGCACCTACGACGCCCCCGACGTGGTGCGCCACGTGATGGGCTTCGGCGGCACCGTCGAGGAGGCCGAGTCCAGCCCGATGGCCAAGCTGCTCGGCGGCGGCTTCAAGTCCTCGGTGCGCATGGTCGTGGCGGAGCTCGGCTTCCGCGCCGACGAGGTCCGCACGACGGTGGAGAACGCCGTCGCGACCGCGCCGATCGACAGCCCGATCGGCAGGATCGACCCCGGTCGGGTCGCGGGACGCCGGTTCCGCTGGGAGGCCGTGGTCGACGGCGAGCCGGTCGTCACCGCCGCGGTCAACTGGCTGATGGGGGAGGAGCACCTCGAGGGCCCCGACGGACCCTGGGGCTTCGGGCCCGAGGGCGAGCGCTTCGAGATCGAGGTCTCCGGCGACCCCGCGGTGCGGATGACCCTGCACGGGCTCCAGCCCGAGTCGGTGGCCGCGGGCCTGGTCCGCAACCCCGGCGTGGTCTCCACGGCCCACCACTGCGTCAGCGCGATCCCCTACGTCTGCGCCGCGGAGCCCGGCATCCGCACCTACCTCGACCTCCCGCTGATCGCGGGGCGCGCGGCGCCGCACCTGGCCCGCTGAGCGCGGAGTGCCGAGCCGCCCGGGTCAGTCCGGCAGGCGGCCCTCGGCGACCACCGCGCCCAGCGCGTCGTCGGTGCGCACCTGGGTGGTCAGCCCGGCGGCGGTGAGCAGCGCGGCGGTGCGCGGCGCCTGCGCGGTGCTCGTCTCCAGCAGCACCCGGCCCCCGGGCGCGAGCCAGGCCGGTGCGCCCCCGGCGACGCGCCGGTGCAGGTCGAGCCCGTCGGGGCCGCCGTCCAGGGCGGTGCGCGGCTCGTGCAGGCGCGCCTCCGGCGGCATCAGCCCGATCTGGTCGCTCGGCACGTACGGCGCGTTCACCGCGAGCAGGTCGACTCGGCCGCGCAGGGCGTCGGGGAGGGCGGCGTACAGGTCCCCGTGGTGGACCCGCTGCGCCGGCAGGTTGCGCCGGGCGCAGGCCACCGCGACCGGGTCGAGGTCGGCGGCGTGCACCACCGCGGCGGGCACCCGGCGCGCGATCGCCGCGCCGAGGGCGCCCGAGCCGCAGCACAGGTCCACCACGAGCGCGCCCGTCGGCAGCCCCGCGGCGCCGAGACGCGCGACGTACGACGTGCGACGGCGGGGGACGAACACGCCCGGGTCGAGTGCCACGTGGACCCCGTCGAACTCGGTCCAGCCGACCACGGTCTCCAGCGGGCGCCCGGCCAGCCGCTCGGCCAGCATCCGCTCCAGCGCGGCGTCGTCACCGGCGGCGGCCTCCCGCAGGACGGCGGCCTCCTCCTCGGCGTACACGCATCCGGCCGCGCGGAGCCTCTCCACCAGCACTAGAACACGTTATCGTTCACGATCGTGAGTGCTCCCGACGTCTTCGCACCGGCCACCCTGGGGCCGGTCACCCTCCGCAACCGTACGGTCAAGGCGGCGACCTTCGAGGGGCGTACGCCCCACGGCCAGGTCACCGACGAGCTGATCGACTACCACCTCGCCCCGGCGCGCGGGGGGATCGGGCTGACGACCGTCGCCTACCTCGCCGTCGCCCCCGAGGGGCGCACCCACCACGAGCAGATCGTGGTCGGGCCGGACACGCTGGCCGGCCTGAGGAGGCTGACCGACGCGGTCCACGAGACCGGCGCCGCGATCGCCGCCCAGGTCGGCCACGCCGGCCCGGTCGCCAACGGGCGCTCCAACAAGGTGCACGCGATCGCCGCGAGCCCGATGCCCAGCCCGCTGTCGATGCAGATGGTGCGCGCGGCCAGCGAGGCCGACCTGACCCGGGTCACGGGGGCGTACGTCACCGCCGCGCGGACCCTGGTGCGCGCCGGGTTCGACGTCCTCGAGCTGCACATGGCGCACAGCTACCTGATCTCCTCCTTCCTCGCGCCCGGGCTGAACCGCCGCAAGGACCGCTGGGGCGGCATGCTGGAGAATCGCGCCCGGCTCGCGCGCCAGGTGGCCCGCGCGGTGCGCGAGGAGGTCGGCGACGAGGTCGCGGTCACCGCCAAGCTCAGCCTCTCCGACGGCTTCAAGGGCGGGGTCACCCTGGACACGGGGCTGGAGGTCGCGCAGCTGCTGGAGTCCGACGGCACCCTGGATGCGATGCAGCTCAGCGGCGGCAGCTCGCTGATGAACCCGATGTACCTGTTCCGCGGCGACGTCCCGCTCCGGGAGTTCGCCGCGACGATGCCGCTGCCGGTGCGCCTGGGCATGCAGACGCCGGTCGGGCGCGCGTTCCTCAAGCAGATCCCGTTCCAGGAGGCCTACTTCCTGGACAAGGCGCTGCGCTTCCGCGAGGCGCTGTCCACGCCGCTGATGCTGCTCGGCGGGATCAACCGCCGCGACACGATGCAGCGCGCGATGGAGCTGGGCTTCGAGTACGTCGCGATGGGCCGCGCGGTCCTGCGCGAGCCCGACCTGGTCAACCGGATCCAAGCCGGGGACGCCGCCGCGGGCATCTGCATCCACTGCAACCAGTGCATGCCCACGATCTACGCGCCGGGCGGCACCCGCTGCACGGTCCGCGACCCCGGGGCGCCGGGCTCACAGCTCTCTCTTGAACCCCACGTGGCTGGGTAGGTAACCCATCCGCTCGTAGAAGCGCCGGGCGCCGTCGCGCTCGGCGTCGCTCGTCAGCTGGGCCAGGGTCGCCCCGCGGGCGCGGCCGTGGTCGTGGGCCCACTCGAGCATCGCGGTGCCGAGCCCGAGCCCCTGCGCCGTGGCGCCCACCCGCACGCCCTCGACCTGCAGCCGGGTAGCGCCGGAGCGCGACAGGCCCGGCACGATGCTGAGCTGCATGGTGGCGACCACCGCGTCCTCGTCGTCGCGGACCACCGCGAGGTACTGCGCGGGGTCGCGCGCGATCGCGTCGAAGGCCGCCTCGTAGTCCACCGGGTCGCCGCTCTCGCGGGTGGCGCCGATCGGGTCGTCGGCCAGCAGCGCGACCAGTGCCGCGACGTCGCCGCGCCCGGCTCGCTGCACCCGGAACCGGCGCCCGGAGACCCGCAGCACCCCGCCCACCGACTCCCGGGCCCGGCTGCGCAGCTCGGCGACGAGGCGGTCCAGCCACCGCCCGACGTTGCGGCGGGCCTCGTCGGTGTCGGGGTAGCGGCAGCGCAGGTGCAGGCCCGACTCGTCCAGGACGAACCACAGCATCACGCCGTCGGTGAGGATCGACGCCCCGACGTACTGCGCCTCGAGGCCCTTCGCGTCCACCCGGACCGGCAGTCGGCGCAGGTCGAGCCAGGAGATCGCGAACATGCCGGGTGCCTCCGGCATCCCGCCCCAGGGGGCGAGCACGTCCTCCAGCGGCCACGAGCCGAGCGAGACCGCCTCCTTGACCGCCGCGGCGGCGGCCTTCGGGTGCGGGTCCTCGCAGGTGAGGACGGAGTTGGTGATGAACCAGCCGACCGAGTCGTGCCAGGTCGGGTCGTAGCGGCTGTGCACCGGGAACACCGCGCGCAGCGGCTCATCAGCGAGCACCCGGGTCACCTGGGTCATCGCCGAGACCACCAGGCCCAGCGTGGAGACGCCGGTCTCGGCGGCCGACACCCCGAACGCGGCCGCGTCGTCGACGTCGAGGACGTCGCGCACCTCGACCCGCTCGCGCTGGGGCCCCTCGCCCTCACCCAGCGACATCGGGAACCGCGGCATCACCCCGCCGCCGGCCTCGAGCACCTCGGCCCAGCGGCGGCGTATCTCCTGCGGGGCCCGGGGGCCGGCCCGCAGCGCCGCGGTGTGCTCGGCGAACGGCGGGGCGTCCGGCCAGCCCGCGAAGGGCTCCGTGCCGCGCCGGCGGGCGTCGAGTGCGGCGAGCAGGTCGCGGGCGACCACCAGCATCGACCACATGTCGACGTGGGAGTGGTCGGCGCCGACGACCACCGTGGGGCCGTCGGCGGTCTCCAGCAGGCAGAGCCGGTGCGCCGGGGCGGCGTACGGCGTGCAGGCGGCGTCCAGCACCTCGCGCAGTGCGTCGTTGACCGCCTGGCCGGGGGCGATCGGGTGCTCCACCCATCGGCCCTGCCCGAGCCTCGCCGCGTGCAGGTGCGGGCCGTCGGGGCCGGCGGAGAAGACCGAGCGCAGGGTCCCGTGTCGGTGCAGGACCGCACGCCAGGCGGCCTCCACGTCGGCGAGGTCGCGCGGGCCGGGCAGGCGGAAGGAGAGCGCCATCCACGAGCCGGCGCGGTCGCCCTCGCCGACGTGCCGGCGCTGGTCGAAGGAGATCGGCAGCGCGCGTGGCTGCGGTTCGACGCCGAGGTCGTAACCCAGAAGGCGGCCGAACGGGAGTCTCAGGTGCGCCACGTTCGTCAGCCGCATGGCCGTACTCTAGGGGCCCGTCCCCAGCCAGGAGCCGCCGCGTTGCCCACCTTCACCGTCCCCGGCGCCGCGCTGGACTGGGAGCTCAGCGACGAGGGCGGCGAGCCCGTGGTCCAGCTGCACGGGCTGACCTCGAGCCGGTACCGCGACCGGCTGCTCGACCTCGACCTCGGTGTCGGGCTGAGCGGCACCCGGTTGCTGCGCTACGACGCCCGCGGGCACGGCCGCTCCACCGGGCGCGCGGTGCCGGAGGACTACCGCTGGGAGGTGCTCGCCGACGACCTGCTGCGGATCCTCGAGGAGGTGTTCCCGGGCGAGCCGGTGCACGGTGTCGGCCCCTCGATGGGCTGCGCCACGCTGCTGCACGCGATCACCCGCGAGCCGCAGCGCTTCTCCGCGCTGACGCTGGTGGTGCCGCCGACGGCCTGGGAGACCCGGGTCGCGAAGGCGGCCGACTACCGCGCCGCCGCCGAGCTGGTGGAGCGCGAGGGGATGGTGGCGTTCGTCGAGGCCGGCCGCGCCGCACCGCGGCCGCCCGCCACCGTGGACGCGCCGGAGACGGTGCCGGACGTGCGCGCGGACCTGCTGCCCTCGCTGCTGCGGGGCGCCGCGCTGAGCGACCTGCCGGCGCCGGAGGCGGTCGCGGAGGTCGGCGTACCGACGACGGTGCTGGCGTGGACCGAGGACCCGTCGCACCCGCTGGAGACCGCGGAGCGGATCGCGTCGCTGGTCGCCGGGAGCGAGCTGGTCGTGGCGGCCACGCCGGCCCAGGCGGGGGAGTGGCCGCGCCGGCTGCACGAGCAGATCGTCGCCGTCCGCGGCTGAGCCGGGCCGCTCGGAGGCATTGGGCGAGAGCCGGGACGGCGAGTGATCTGCGCCACTAGGGTGCCCGGCATGAGCATCCTGGACCGTTTCGCGGTCACCGACCAGGTCGCGATCGTCACCGGCGCCGGGCGCGGCCTGGGCGCCGCCACGGCCGTCGCCCTCGCCGAGGCCGGGGCCGACGTGCTGATCTCCGCGCGCACCGAGAGCCAGCTCGACGAGGTCGCCGCGGCGGTTCGCGCCACCGGGCGCCGCTGCGTCGTCGTGGCCGCCGACCTCAGCGACCTCGACGCCGTGGCCGGGCTCGCGCAGACGGCGTACGACGAGCTGGGCCGCCTCGACACGGTCGTCAACAACGTCGGCGGCACCTTCCCGCGCGGATTCCTGGAGACCAGCGAGCGGTTCCTGGAGGACGCCTTCCGGTTCAACGTCGCCACCGCGCACGCCCTCAGCCGGGCGGCGGTGCCGCTGATGCTGCGCTCCGGCGAGCCCGGTGGCCCCAGCGAGCGCCACGGGCAGCAGTCGATCGTGACCATCTCCTCGATGCTGGGGCGCACCGCCGGACGCGGCTACCTCGCCTACGGCACCGCCAAGGCCGCGCTCGCGCACTGGACCCGGCTGGCCGCCACCGACCTCGCGCCGCGGGTGCGGGTCAACGGGATCTTCGTGGGTTCGATCCACACCAGCGCCCTGGACTACGTCGCCGGCCAGCCCGAGCTGATGGAGCAGCTGGAGACCCGGACGCCGCTGGGCCGGGTCGGCGACCCCGAGGACATCGCGGCGGCGGTGCTCTACCTCGCCTCGCGCGCCGGGCAGTACGTCACCGGCAAGCTCCTCGAGGTCGACGGCGGCATCCAGGAGCCGAACCTGGATCTGGGACTGCCCGACCTGGAATCGACGGGACTCTCCTAGGGTGCGGAACGTGACCTCCTCCTCCACCCCCACCGCCCGTGCGATCTCCCCGGACTCCGGGACCCACTGGTCCGCCGAGGGGGCGTGGCGCGTCGCGGACGGGATCCACCGGATCCCGCTGCCCCTGCCGATGGACGGGCTCAAGGCCGTCAACGTGTACGTCGTGGAGAGCGGCGACGGCCTCACCCTCATCGACGGCGGCTGGGCGATCCCGGTCGCGCGCGAGTTGCTCGAGCGGTGCCTGCGCGAGGTCGGCTACGGCTTCGGCGACATCAGCCGGTTCCTGGTGACCCACGTGCACCGCGACCACTACACGATGGCCTCGGTGCTGGGTGCCGAGCACGGTGCGCACGTGTCGCTCGGCGCCGGGGAGAAGCCGGCGCTGGACCTGCTGAACGACCCCGACCTCGAGGAGAGCCCCTTCCTCGCCGTGCTCAGGACCGCCGGGGCGCAGGACATCGCCGAGGAGTGGAACGTCGGGGACGGCGAGCGGCCCGACCTCGACCTGGGCCTGTGGCGCTACCCCGACACCTGGCTCGACGGCGACCACGACATCGACCTCGGCACCCGCAGCGTCCGCGCCGTCCACACGCCCGGGCACACGCCCGGGCACTTCGTGTTCGCCGAGACCGGCGCCGGGATGCTGTTCGCCGGCGACCACGTGCTGCCCACGATCACCCCGTCCATCGGCTTCACGGTGCCGCCCGCGGACCAGCCGTTGGGGGACTTCATGGCCTCCCTCGCCAAGGTCCGCGCGCTGCCGGACCTGCAGCTGCTGCCCGCGCACGGCCCGGTCGCGCCGTCCACCCATGCCCGGGTGGACGAGCTGCTCGAGCACCACGAGGAGCGCCTCGCCGCGAGCCTGGCCGCGCTCGCGACCGGCCCGCGCACCGCGCGCCAGGTCGCCGCCGAGCTGCCCTGGACCCGCCACGAGCACCAGTTCGAGACCCTCGACGGCTTCAGCCGGGGGATGGCCGCCATGGAGACCAAGGCGCACCTCGACCTGCTCGTCGCCCGCGGCCAGGCCACCGCGACCGTCTCCGAGGACCCCGACGGCGTCCGCTTCACCGCCGTGCCCTCCTGACCCGCCGAGTCGCGGTCAGGTGGCGGGCGGGGGCTCGCGGCGCATGGGGGTGTGGGGGATGTCGTCCTCGAGGAACTCCGGGCCGCTGACGGCGAAGCCGAAGGTGGCGTACCAGCCGGCGAGCGGGGACTGGGCGTCCAGGACGCAGGGTCGGTCGCCGACCTCCTCGAGCGCGGCGCGCATCAGCCCGTCGGCGAGGCCGCGACCGCGGACCTCCGGGGTGAGCACCACCCGCCCGATCCGGGCGTGGGCGCCGTCGTCGAGCAGGCGCAGGTAGCCGACGAGGCGCCCGGTCGCGCCGGGGCCCTCCTCGAGCAGCAGCACGTGCCGGGTCCCGGGCTCGAGGTCGCGGCCGTCGAGGTCGGGGTAGGGGCACTCCTGCTCGACCACGAAGACGTCCTGGCGCAGACGCCACACGGCGTACGCCGTGCGCGGGTCGAGGTCGTCGATGCCGAACGAGCGGATCTCCACGCCTTCGAGTCTCACACAGACGCCCGCCCGTCCGGCCGGGGCTCCGCACCGCTCGCCGGACCGTCCACGCGGCCGGGACGCGGACCGGGCTAGGGTGGCGGCGAGAAGACAGGGGAGCACGTCCCGACCGGGAGCGTGCTGAGAGTGCGGACCAGCCGCAGACCCTCCGAACCTGCTCCGGTTAACACCGGCGAAGGGAGTCACCGATGGTGCTGTCCACCCATGCCCGCTCGGCCGTCCTCACGGGACTGGCCGTCCTCGCGACCTCCGTGCTCGGCGGCTGCTCGCTGACCGGGTCCTCCTCCGAGGACGAGGCGTCCGCGGGGAACGACCCGGTCGTGCTCGTCACGCACGACTCCTTCAGCCTGCCCGACGAGCTCGTGTCCGACTTCGAGGAGCGCACCGGGCTGAGCCTGGAGGTCCGCCCCTCCGGCGACGCGGGCACGCTCACCAACAAGCTCGTCCTCACCAAGGACGACCCCACCGGCGACGTCGCGTTCGGCGTCGACAACACGTTCGCCTCGCGCGCGCTGGCCGAGGGCGTCTTCGCCTCCTACGCCCCCGAGCTGCCGGAGGGCGCCGAGGCCCACGAGCTGCCCGGCGACGAGGACGACCTGCTCACCCCGGTCGACACCGGCGCGGTCTGCCTCAACGTCGACGACACCTGGTACGCCGAGCGCGACCAGGCCCCGCCGCGCACCCTCGAGGACCTGACCAGGCCGGCCTACCGCGACCAGCTGGTGCTGCCCGGCGCCGCCACCAGCTCGCCGGGGATGGCCTTCCTGCTGACCACGATCGCGCGCTTCGGCGAGGAGTGGCCCGACTACTGGCGTGAGCTGCTGGGCAACGGCGCCCGGCTGACCGGCGGCTGGTCGGACGCCTACCAGGCGGAGTTCACCCAGGGCGGCGGCAAGGGCGACCGGCCGATCGTGCTGTCCTACGACTCCTCGCCGGCGTTCACGGTCTCCGGCGGCACGTCCTCGACCAGCGCGCTGCTCGACACCTGCTTCGAGCAGGTGGAGTACGCCGGGGTGCTGGCCGGCGCGGACAACCCCGAGGGGGCCGAGCAGGTCGTCGACTTCCTGCTCAGCGACGAGGTGCAGGCCGCGCTGCCCGAGAGCATGTACGTCTTCCCGGTCTCCTCCCAGGTCGAGCTCCCCGCCGCCTGGGCGAAGCACGCGCCGCGCCCGGAGCAGACCTGGGAGGTCGACCCGGCGGACATCGACGCGAACCGCGACGACTGGCTGCGGGACTGGAACGACCTCGTCTCCCGCTGAGGTGGGCGTCGTGCGTGTCCCGAGCGGCCCGGGCGCCCCGCGGGGCCGGCAAGCCCCGCGGGGCCGCGCCGGCCTCGGTCGGCTGCTGACCCTCGCGGCGCTGGCCGTCGTGCCGGTGCTGGCCCTCGGGCTGTTCTTCGTGGTGCCGGTCAGCGGCATGCTGGCGCGCGGCCTGGTCGTGGACGGCGTCGTCGACCCCGGGGCGGTGCTGGAGGTGCTCGGGCGCCCGCGGGTGCACCGGGTGCTCTGGTTCACCGCGTGGTCGGCGAGCGCCGCGACCGCCCTCGCGGTGCTGCTCGGCCTCCCCGCGGCGTACGTCCTGTACCGCCTCGACCTCCCGCTGCGCCGGCTCCTGCGGGCGCTGCTGCTGGTGCCGTTCGTGCTGCCGACGGTGGTCGTGGGCGTGGCGTTCAAGCAGCTGCTCCGCGAGAGCGGGCCGCTCGGCTTCCTCGGCCTGGAGGAGAGCGCGGTCGCGATCGTGCTCGGTCTGGCGTTCTTCAACGTCTCGGTGGTGATCCGGGTCGTCGGCGGGGCCTGGGAGTCCCTCGACCCGCGCCCCGGTGAGGCCGCGGCGGCGCTGGGCGCCAGCCCGCGCCAGGTGTTCCGCACCGTCACCCTGCCCGCGCTGCGCCCGGCGATCGTCTCGGCGGCCAGCGTCGTCTTCCTGTTCTGCGCCTCCGGCTTCGGGGTGGTGCTCACCCTCGGCGGGCTGCGCTGGTCGACGGTGGAGACGGAGATCTACCTGCTCACCACCAACCTGCTCGACCTCCAGGCGGCGGCGGCGCTGTCGATCCTCCAGCTGGTGGTCGTGAGCGTGCTGCTCGCGCTCTCGGCCCGGCTGCGCGCGGTGCCCGGCGGCGCGTCGCGCGTCGTCGCCCGTCCGCGCCCGGTCCGGCGCGGCGACTGGCCGTGGCTCGGCGCCACCGCCGTGCTGCTGGTGTACGTCGGGGCGCCGATCGCCACCTTGGTCGCCGGCTCGCTGCGCGTGGACGGCGCCTGGAGCCTGGGCAACTACCGTGCGCTGGGGACCGCCGGGTCCGAGCAGGCGCTGCTGGTGCCGGTCACCGAGGCACTGGCCAACTCGGTGCGGGTCGCGGTCGACGCCACCTGGATGGCGCTGCTCCTGGGCGGGCTGGTCGCCCTGGTGGTGACCCGCCGCTCGCGAGGCCGCGCGGAGCGGCGCGTGCGCGGCGCCCTGGACGCCTTCTTCATGCTGCCGCTGGGCGTCTCGGCGGTGACCGTCGGCTTCGGCTTCCTGGTGACCCTCGGGCGCGGGCCGGTCGACCTGCGCGACTCGGCGCTGCTGGTGCCGATCGCCCAGGCACTGGTCGCGCTGCCGCTGGTGGTGCGCACGCTGGCGCCGGTGCTCGCGGGCATCGACGACCGGCAGCGCCAGGCCGCCGCCTCGCTCGGCGCCGGGCCGCTGCGCACCCTGGTCACCGTCGACCTGCCCGTCGTGTGGAAGCCGCTGCTCGCCGCGGCCGGCTTCGCCTTCGCGGTCTCGCTGGGGGAGTTCGGTGCGACCTCCTTCCTGGCCCGCGAGGACCGGCCCACGGTGCCGGTCGTGATCTTCCGCCTCATCGGCCACCCGGGTGCGATGAACTACGGCATGGCCCTCGCCGCCTCCGTCGTCCTGGCCGCCACCACCGCCCTGGTGATGCTGGCCGTCGAACGGCTGCGCGTGGGCTCGGTAGGAGCGTTCTAGTGCTGTCCCTGCGTGAGGTCTCCATCTCCTACGACGGCGTGCCCGCCGTGGAGGAGGTGTCCCTCGACCTGCCCGACGGCCAGGTCCTGGCCGTGCTCGGCCCCTCCGGGAGCGGCAAGTCGACGCTGCTGCGCGCCGTCGCCGGCCTCGAGGACGTCACCGGCGGCGCGGTGGTCTGGGACGGCCGCGACCTGGCCGGTGTGCCCACCCACCGGCGCGGTTTCGCGCTGATGTTCCAAGACGGCCAGCTCTTCCACCACCTCAGCGTCGCGCGCAACGTCGGCTACGCGCTGCGGCTGCGCCGGGTCCCGCGCGCCCAGGCGGCCCGCCGGGTCGAGGAGCTGCTCGAGCTCGTCGGCCTGAGCGGGTACGGCGAGCGGCTCCCCGGCACCCTCTCGGGCGGCGAGCGGCAACGGGTCGCGCTGGCCCGCTCGCTGGCCGTCGAGCCGCGGCTGCTGCTGCTCGACGAGCCGCTCTCCGCCCTCGACGCCGGCCTGCGCGAGCGGCTGGCCGGCGACCTGCGCGAGATCCTGCGCGCCGCCGGCACCACGGCGCTGCTGGTCACCCACGACCACGAGGAGGCCTTCGCGGTCGCCGACCGGCTGGCGGTGCTGCGCGAGGGCCGCCTGGTCCAGGAGGGCGCGATCGGCCAGGTCTGGCGCTCGCCCGCGGACACCGCCACCGCGCTCTTCCTCGGCTACGCCCGGGTGCTCACCGGGCCGGCGGCGGCGCTGGTGGTCGAGGCCGCAGGCCTGCCGGACGCGCCCGCGCTCGCCGTACGCCGCTCCGCGCTGAGCGTCGACCCCGCCGGTGCGCTCGCCGGCACCGTGCGCGCCGCCCGCGACACCCCGGGGCAGGTGCGTCTCGTCGTCGACGTCGCGGGCGTGGGCGAGGTCGACGCGGTGGCCGGTCTGGAGCGGCCCCCCGCTCCGGGGGAGGCGGTGCGCCTGCGTGTCGACCCGGGCCGGGTCGCGGCGATCCCCGGCTGAGCCGGACGGGCCGCCATGGGGCGGTGTCTCCTAGACTGCGGGCGTGTATCGCCGCTCCTATCTCCTGCTCGTCGTGATCGCCGTCTTCATGGGCGCCTGGGCGGTGGTCACCGCGGTGTCACTGGACCGGCCGCTCATCGACCCCGAGGGCAGCTTCCTGGGACCCTCCTGGCTGCGGCTGCCGCTGCTGCTCGGCGGCGCGCTCCTGCTCGACCTGCTGCCGCGCACGGTGTGGGTCTCCAAGGGCAAGCCCGCCCAGATGCCCGCGATCTTCCGCGAGCGCTGGCGCACCCACTGGACCCGCGAGCGGCTCACCCTGGTGGGCGTCGGCATCGTGTGCTTCTACGTGATCTACGTCTGCTACCGCAACCTGAAGTCGTTCCTGCCCGAGGTCAACCCGGCGATGTACGACCGCGAGCTGCACATGCTGGACCGCGTGCTGTTCTTCGGCCACGAGCCCGGGCCGGTCCTCCACGAGGTGCTCGGCACCTTCTTCACGGCGCACTTCCTGTCCACGATCTACCTGTGGTTCATCCCGCTGGTCGCGATCCTCGTGACCGTGTGGCTGGTGTGGTCACGCAACATCTCCTTCGGGTGGTGGTTCGTGACCTCCCAGGGCATCATCTGGGCGCTCGGCACGGTCACCTACTACCTGCTGCCCACCATCGGGCCGGGCCTGGAGTACCCGTTCCTCTACACCGACCTGACCCGCACCGGCACGACCGACCTGATGATCTCGCTGGTCAACGCGCGCCAGGGCGTGCGGTGGGGGACCGGCGAGGCCCAGGGCGTCGCCGGCTTCGCCAGCCTGCACACCGGCGTCACGCTGCTGTGGGCGCTGATGATCCAGTACACGGTGCGCAACAAGGCGCTGCGGATCATCGCCTGGGTGAACTTCGCGGTCACGGTCGTGGCCACCATCTACTTCGGCTGGCACTACGTCGCCGACGTCGCCGGCGGCATCGTGATCGCGCTGGTCGCCTTCTGGGTGGGCGGGCTCGCGACCGGCCAGCGCTTCGAGCGCGGTGGGCTGCGCCCGAACGTGGTCACCTCCGCACCCTCCTCCGCGGTCCCCGCCTCCTCCTCCCACTGAGCAGGGCCACCTCGCCGCCCCCGGCCCGTCAGCACGACGGGACCGGGGGCGTCGTGCGTCTGGGACGCCGAGGCGTGAATGACAAGCATGTAATTCGTCAAGGCGACACGCCGCCCGGTTCGGAAAAAGTCAACGAAGATGTGGCGCTTGTGACCAAAGTTGTCTAGCGTGACGGCTGAGACGCCCCGGACGGAGAGGAAGACGCCCGGGGTGTCGCGTTGTCGGCCGGCGAGAGGCAGCTTGTGCGCACCACGATCCGTCCCCAGGGGCGCCGCAGGCTGCTCGGACCGGTGGCCGTGTCCCTTGCGCTCGCCTGCCTCGCCGTGCCGGGCTCCTCACCCCTCGCCGTCGCCGACGAGGCGACCCCGTCGCGCCCCGGCGCGCCGGAGGTCAGCCGCGAGCAGGTCGACCGGGCGCAGGCCGCCGTACGCGACCGGGTCGGCGACCTCGCCGCCACCCGCGCGCAGCTCGCGCTGGCCGACGCCCGGCTGCGCAGCGCGGCGGATGCGGCCGCGCAGGCGTCCGAGGCCTACAACGGCGCGCGCTGGGCCGCGGGAGAGGCACGGCGCGAGCTGCGCGAGGCGCGGCGCCAGGCCGGGCAGGCCGAGGCCCTCAGCGAGCGCCAGCGCCGCGTGTACGCCGACGCGCTGGTCTCCTCCTACCAGCTCGCCCCCGAGCTGAGCGCCCTCGCGGCGCTCACGGAGTCCGACGGCATCGCCTCGGTGCTCGAGACCACCACCGTGGTCCGCAACGCCCAGGAGGCGCTCGACCAGCGCGCCGAGGCCTACGCCGCCACGGCCACGGTCGCCGAGGTCAGCGCCGGGCGCGCCGCGGAGGCCGAGGACCGCGCCAGCGCCAGCGCCGAGCAGGCCCGCGCGGCCCGCGATGCCGCCGCCGGCGCCGCCCGGGCCGCCGCCGAGGAGGCG
>NZ_JABJRA010000012.1 GCF_013155365.1 Nocardioides sp. zg-DK7169 | reverse complement strand
TGGCCACGCACGCGACGTTCACCCTGGCCACCGGGTGCGGGGTCTACTTCGCGGACCCGCACAGCCCCTGGCAACGCGGCACCAACGAGAACACCAACGGCCTCGTGCGCGACTTCCACTCCAAGGGAACTGACTTCAACCAGGTCAGCGACGAGGACATCGCCGAGATGGAACGCCTCCTCAACATCCGACCCCGACAGACCCTCGACTGGGACACCCCCGCCGATAGGCTCCGCGAACTACTGGATGTTGCACCGACCACCTGAGGCCGCCGCGCGGACCAGGTGCTTTTCCCAGCAATTGCGCAGTTCCGCGCACACCCGCGCCAGGCAGGTCATCTGCGAGCAGCGTCAGTCGGTCCGCAGGCTGGCGCGCAGCGTGCGGTGCACGCCGGTGGGGGTGAGGACGCCGAGGAAGCGGACGCCGTCGCGGATACCGATCATCGGGCGGTCGTCGCGGAGCATGGCGGCGAGCGCCTCCTCGAGGGTGGCGCCGACGTCGACGGCGGCGCCCAGGTCACTCGCGCGTACGCCGTCGAGGGGCTCGAGCAGGGCGGGGTCGACGGTGGTGACGCGCAGCCGGCGCAGGCCGCTGGTGGAGCCGACGAAGTCGGCCACGAAGTCGTCCGCGGGGTGCGCGAGCAGGTCGGCGGGGGTGGCGTACTGCGCCAGGCGCCCGCCGGCGCCGAACACGGCCACCCGGTCGCCCAGGCGCACCGCCTCGTCGATGTCGTGGGTCACGAGCAGCACCGTCTTGCCCAGGTCGCGCTGCAGGCGCAGGAACTCGTCCTGCAGGCGCAGCCGCACCACCGGGTCCACGGCACCGAACGGCTCGTCCATCAGCAGCACCGGGGGATCGGCCGCCAGCGCGCGAGCGACGCCGACCCGCTGTCGTTGGCCGCCCGAGAGCTCGTGGGGGTAGCGCCCGGCGTGCACCGCCGGGTCCAGGCCGACCAGCTCGAGCAGCTCGCGGGCGCGGTCCGCGTCCGCGCGGCGGCCGCGGCGCAGGCCACGGCCGAGCATCCGCGGCACCGTCATCACGTTCGCCTCGACCGTGCGGTGCGGGAACAGCCCGACCTGCTGGATGACGTAGCCGATGCTGCGCCGCAGGGCCACCGGGTCGGCGTGGGTGACGTCGTCCCCGTCGACCTCGATGGTGCCGCTGGTCGGCTCGATCAGCCGGTTGACCATCTTCAGCGTGGTCGACTTGCCGCAGCCCGAGGGACCGACGAGGCAGACCAGCTCGCCGGCTCGGACCTCGAGGTCGAGGTCCTGCACGGCGCGGGTGCCGTCGGGATAGGTCTTCGCGACACCCGTGAGCCGGATCATCGCGGGAGGCGCCGGGGCGTCCGGAGTGCCGGTAGCGTCCATGCGGTGACCCTACTGGCGGCCGGCGCTCCCGTGCAGGAGGCGAGCGGGCCCACCTGCTACAGCCAGCTGCGCAACGACTGGTTCTGCTGGGACTACGTCGTGGACCGCCGCGAGGAGCTCCTCGACGCGACCACCCAGCACCTCGCCATCACCCTCGCCGCGCTGGCGCTCGCGGTGCTCGTGGCGCTGCCGCTGGGGCTGGTGGCGCGCCGCTACCCGCGCCTGGAGTCCACCGTCCTGGGGGTGAGCACCGGGATCTACACGATCCCCTCGCTCGCGCTCTTCCCGCTGTTCCTGCCCTTCACCGGGCTGTCGGCGACCACCGTGGTGCTCGGGCTCGCGCTCTACGCCCTGACGGTGCTGGTGCGCGCCGTGCTGGACGGCCTGCGCTCGGTGCCCGAGGACGTGCGCGAGGCGGCGCGCGGGCTGGGCCACGGGCCCACCCGGCTGCTGCTCGGCGTCGAGCTGCCGCTGGCCCTGCCGGTGCTGATGGCCGGGCTGCGCGTCGCCGCGGTCTCGACGGTGGCGCTGACGACCGTCGGCACCCTGGTGTCGTACGGCGGGCTGGGCAACCTGATCGCGCACGGCGTCGCCCGCGACTTCCGCGCCGAGCTGCTGACCGCCTCGGTGCTGTGCGTGCTGCTCGCGCTCCTGCTCGACGCCGTGATCGTGGTGGCCCAGCGGCTGCTGACGCCCTGGACCAGGGGAGCCCCGGGGGCAGGCTCGTGAGGATCCTCGCCGACACCTGGTCCTACCTCAGCGACCCGGCCAGCTGGACCGGCGGCGGGGGGATGCTGGCGCTGCTCGTCGAGCAGCTGCTGCTCAGCGTCACCGCGCTGGTCGTGGCGGCACTGATCGGGTTGCCGGTCGCCCTCGCCCTCGGGCACCTGGGCCGCGGCGGTTTCCTGGCCGTCAACGTGTCCAACGTGGGGCGCGCGGTCCCGACCTTCGCGCTCCTGGCGGTGCTGGTGACCGCGGACTGGCCGGGCACGGCCACGCTGGGGCCCTACGGCCGCGCCGGGCTGGCGACCCTGATCGCGCTCACCCTCTTCGCGCTGCCGCCGATCATCACCAACGCCTACGTCGCGGTCCGCGAGGTGCCCGGCGACGTCGTCGAGGCGGCACGGGGGATGGGGATGACCGGCTGGCAGGTCTTCACCCGCGCGGAGCTGCCCCTGGCCCTGCCGCTGGTCGTCTCGGGGCTGCGCCTGGCCCTGGTGCAGGTCTGGGCGACCGCCACGATCGCCGCGCTCGTCGCCGGACCGGGCCTCGGGCGGGTGATCACCGACGGCTTCGCGGCCAACGACTACGGCAAGGGCATCGCCGGGGCCGTGGTGGTCGCCGTCGTCGCCCTCGTGCTGGAGCTGCTCTCGGCGCTCGCGCAGCGCCTCGCCACGCCGCGCCAACGTCAGGCGCGGGGGCGGACAGTGTCGGCGGACGCCCCTAGGGTGGAGAACCCGGCCGGGTAGCCCGGTCGCTTACCGCGCGAGGTGGACCCATGCACGCACGCCGATCACTGCTGTCGCTCGCAGCCGTTGCTGCGCTCGCCCTCTCCGCAGGGTGCGCCGGCGACGACCTCGCCGACGACGACACCACCTCCTCCGAGTCGCCCCAGGCCGGGGGAGAGGTCACCATCGGCACCCAGAACTTCGACGAGGCGGTCCTGGTCGCGGCGATGTACGAACAGGTCCTCGACGACGCCGGCTACAACGTCACGGTGAAGGAGGTCGGGCGCCGCGACATCTACGTCAACCAGATGCCCGACCAGGTCGACATCGCCCCGGAGTACGTCGGCGGCATCACCGACTTCATGAACACCACGGCCAACGGCGCGGACGCCGAGCCGATCACCACCAGCGACACCACCGAGACCGTCGACGCGGTCACCCCGCTGCTCGCCGACAAGGGCCTCACCCTGCTCGAGCCGTCGCCGGCGACCTCCCAGAACGCCTACTTCGTGACCCAGGAGCTCGCCGACAGCGAGGGCATCACCGCGCTCTCGGACCTGGAGGGCCGCTCGGTGGTCCTGGCCGCCGCCGAGGACTGTCCGGGACGCAGCGACTGCGAGGCCGGCCTGATCGACACCTACGGCATCGACGTGACCGAGGTGCTGCCGCTGGGCTTCGCCTCCCCGCAGACCTTCAAGGCGGTGCTGGACGGCGAGGCCGACCTGGGCCAGACCGGCACCCTCGACGGCACCCTCGACGACCAGGGCCTGGTGCTGCTCGAGGACGACAAGGGCATCCAGCCGGCCCAGAACCTCGTCCCGCTGGTCAGCGAGACCTTCCTGGAGGAGCACCCCGACGTCGAGGAGCGCCTCGACGAGCTGATGGCCTCGCTCGACAACGACACCCTCGGTGAGCTCATCGCCCGGGTCACCGTCGAGCGCGAGCAGGCCGACGACGTCGCCGAGGAGTGGCTGAAGGAGCAGGACCTGATCTCCTGACCCCGGTGCTGCAGGGCGCCGCGGGGCCGGGTGCGGCCCTGCGGACGGCTCAGCGCTCCTCGGGGTGCAGCCGCAGCGCCGCGGGGTCGACGCTGCCCGGGTCCAGCACCGGTACGTCGATGCGCACGTGGTCGGCCTCGGGGACCCGGTCCAGCGGGCGTCCCAGGTCCCGGGCGTAGGTCACGACGGCCGCGGCCTCCTCGCGGCGGTCCGCCACGACCAGCCATCCGACGAGCCGGAAGACCGGCGCCATCCGGGTGCCGGTGATCGGCCACCGCTCGTCCCAGAAGTGGGCGACGCCCTCGCGCAGCTCCTTCCACCACTGGTCCTCGCAGCCGGGGATCTCGGTGAAGTAGCGCGCCAGGTCACCCGGCAGCACCCGGTTGCGGAAGACCCGGGTGACCGTCGGTGAGCCGTGGGCCTCGACGGAGTCCAGGCTCATCTGCTTGGTGCGCCACCGGTCGCGCAGGTCCGCCAGGGTGGCGCGCTGCTGGGTGATGGAGCTGCCGTCCTCCCGCACGCGCCAGTGGTAGACGACCTCGGGGATCACCGTGAACCGGCGCGCGCGCAGGTAGGCCTCGGTCGTGGCCGGCTGGTCCTCGTAGCGCAGCCGCTCGGGCCAGTGCAGCTCGCCGGAGGCGACGAAGTCGCGGTGGAAGAGCTTGTTCCAGGCGAAGACGTCGCCCAGGATCTCGGGGTGCTCCTCGATGGCGACGGTGCGCCGCTCGCGGTGCAGGCGCCGCATCCAGGGCAGCGGGACCAGCTCGGCGGCGTCGCCGTCGCCCTGGAGCCGCTCCACGCCACCGACGACGAGGTCCGCACCGTCGGCGCGCTGGGCCTCCACGAGGTGGGCGATCGCGTCCGGGGGCAGCAGGTCGTCGGAGTCGGCGAAGCCGAGCAGCTCCCCGCGCACGTGGCGCATGCCCTCGTTGCGGGCGCCGCCCAGGCCGCGGTTGGCGATGTGCAGCACCCGCACCCGCGGGTCGCGGGCGGCGTAGGACTCGGCGATGTCGCCGGAGGAGTCCGGAGAGCCGTCGTCGACCACGACGACCTCGAGGTCCTCGAAGCTCTGGGCCAGGATGCTGTCCAGGCAGGCGGGCAGGAACGCGGCCACGTCGTAGGCCGGAACGACCAGGCTCACGACAGGGTTCCGAGAACGGCGGCGGAGCAATCTCACGTCACGCAACCTACCGGTGGAAGCGGAGATGGCCGCCTCGCGCGATACCGTCCATGGTCGGTTCTCGCAGTCTTATCGAAGAGGTCACATGTCCCCGCTCCCGTCCCTGCCGGAGTCCCGTGACGTCGTACGACGCGCGGCTCGCGCGGCTCGGTCCCTCCGCGCGCGCACCGTCGCCACGGCGTCCTCGGCGAGGCGCCGAGCCCAGAGCAATCCCGCGGGCACGGCCGACGTCGACGAGACCTCGACCGACGCGATCCTCCCCGGCACCCCGGGCTACCCCTTCGTGCGCACCTACTGGGCACTGGGACGCCAGCTGCTCGGCGCCGACGTGCTGCCCCGCACGCCCGCCGAGGTGCGCTTCGACCCCGACGTGCTGGACGCGATGGCGGCCAGCACGCGCCGCGCGACCGGGTACGCCGTCCTCGCCGAGCGCCTGATCGCGGGCGACTCGCCGGCCCGCGCCCAGATCGCGGCCGCCCGGGCGCTGTGCGCCCGCGGCCTGGACCACCACGCCCGCGCCCTCGCCGTCGGCATGCAGCACCAGCCCCAGGGCGAGACGCTGCGCGCCATCACCGAGGCCATCGCCCTGCTGACGGTGATGGGCCACCCGGACGCCGCCTGGAGCAGGTTCGCCGACCTCGACGACGCGCTGCTCGCCGACGTCGCGCCGGTCGAGGCGATGACGGCCGCGATGTCGCTGGGCACCGTGGCCGGCGACGAGCGGGCGTGCGCGATCGCCGCCCTCGCGGTCGCCGACACCAGCCACGACGCCCAGGTGTGGATCGAGATCGCGGGCCGCCTCGTGGTCCTCGGTCGCACCGACACCGCCGCCGAGGTCGCCGCCGCCGCGCGCGGCCGCGCCGCCGAGCTGTCCGAGCGCGACCTCGAGACCCTCGACAACCTGCGTCGCTGGACCGAGCCGGCCACGGCCGAGGGGCTCCCCGCCGGCACCATCTCGGTCGGCCTGATCAGCTACGACCAGCCCGACCTCGAGCGCGCCTCGCGCAACGTCGGCGACTACGTGCAGACGCTGGCGCTGCTGGGCAACCTGGCCCGCTTCCGCGGCACCCGCTTCACCGGCGAGGGCGGGCTCGGCGAGCTCGCCACGGAGGTGCAGGCGCGGGTCCGGCCCGAGCTGCAGCTCCCCGGCGGTGACGCCGAGGTCCGCCTGGTCGAGGTCAACCGCGACTTCAGCGTGGGCGACCCGCTGCCGCCCGACACCTGGACGGTGGTCTTCGGCTGGCACATGCACCCGTCCTTCCAGGTGCGCTACGGCATGCCGTACCACCCGCACGTCAAGCCGATCTTCGTGTCCTTCCACGTCAACGACATCGCGCTGCTCGACGAGGAGACGCTGGACTACCTGCGCGCCCACGGCCCGATCGGCTGCCGCGACTGGACCACCGTCGACCTGCTGCTCTCCGCCGGCGTCGAGGCCTTCTTCACCGGCTGCCTGACCACCACCTCCGACGCCGTCTTCCCCGACCGCGCCAGCGGTGACGGCAACCGGGTGGTCGGCGCCGTCGACCTGCGCCCGCGCCAGCTGCAGCGGATGCAGGGGCCCTACGAGATCGTGCGTCACGACGGCCCGGAGTACCGGATGATCGGCCTGGTCGACGGCGTGCACGCCGCGATCGACCTCCTGGCCGACTACCAGCAGCGCTTCCGGCGCCTGGTGACCAGCCGGCTGCACTGCTACCTGCCGGCCTCCTCGCTCGGCGTGCCGACCCGCCTGCTGCCCCCGAAGACCGGCGACGTGCGCTACGACGGCCTGCTCGGCATGCGTCCCGACAGCCCCGAGCTGCTCGGCATGCGCGAGAACATCCGCGCGCTGATCGCCGGCGCCTGGGAGCTGGTGCTCGCCGGCGAGCCGGAGGAGCGCATCCGCGCCCACTGGCGCGAGGTGACCGCCCCGCTGGTCGACGAGGCCCGCGAGCGGCTCGCGGCGCCGCTGGCGACGCCGCTGGAGGACTTCGACGTCGAGGCCGCCGTGGCCGCCGTACGCGCCCGGGCCCGCCGTCGCGGCCCCCACGACCGGGTGGTCGAGGGTGAGGTCACCGACATCGCGATGAGCACCGACGCGAACTTCCGCGACATCGTCCCGGTCGCGCTGGCGACCCTCGTCGAGAACGCCTCCGGTCCGCTGCGCCTGTGGATCACCACGCGCGAGGTGAGCACGGCCTACGAGGAGTGGCTCTCCGAGTCCTTCCCGGACGTCGCGATGACGTTCCTGCCGTGCGACGACATCGACTACGGCGAGGTCTCGCGGATGATCAAGCACATCACCGTGGCGACCATGGACCGGCTGCTGCTCCCCGAGCTGCTCGAGGACCTCGACCGGATCACCTACGTCGACGGCGACACCGTCGTGCAGGGCGACGTGTGCGAGCTCGCGCGCACCGACCTCGAGGGGCACCCGCTCGCCGCGCGCTCCAGCTTCGTCACCCAGGCGCTGCACTGGCGCCACGCCGGCAACGACCTGTCCGCCCCGGCCGCCTCGGACCTGCGGCGTGCGATGGCGGCACGCCACCCCTTCGGTGCGCGCACCTTCAACGCCGGCGTGCTGGTCCTCGACCTGGCCCGCCTGCGTGCGGACCGGTTCAGCCACGAGTTCATCGCGATGGCGACGGCGTACGGGCTCAACGACCAGGACGTCTTCAACGCCTACGCCGGCGCCGAGCGCGCCGAGCTGGCACCGGAGTGGAACGCCTGGCCGACCTACGACCGTGTCGGCGACGGCGGCATCGTCCACTACGTCGGGTCCGGCAAGCCGTGGTCGGACCTCCCGGTCCCGGAGGGCGAGCGCTGGCGCGCGAGCGCGGCCCGGTTCCGCGACCGCCGGGGGCACGCCCCCGCCTGAGCGCGCCGCCCCCGGCCGGGCCCCACGGGTCCGGCCGGGGCCGCGTGTCCCAGGTCACGGACCGCGCCGTTCACAGTCGGGAAACACGCGCGTACATTCCTTGTTGCCCTGGTGCATGCTTCAGGTGCGACGCGAGTGGTCACCCGAGCGCGGGGACCCATCGCCACCGCCTGAGCAGCAACGCACGCACCAGTCGCACCACCAAAGACCAGCACAGTCCGAGCATCGTCCGGTACCCGTCCCGGCCTCCGCAGCGCGGAGGTGGCGGAGGGACTGAAACGTAAGGTTCGAAAACCATGACGCAGCCCCTCCGGGTGGGTGTCGTCGGCGCAGGCCGCGTCGGCGCCGTCCTCGCCGCCGCCCTGCGCGGCGCAGGTCACGAGATCGTGGCCGCCGCCGGCGAGTCCGACGCCTCCCGGGGCCGGATCGCCGCCCTCATCCCGGGCACGCCGCTCGAGAAGCCGAGCGCCGTCGCCCGCGCCGCCGACCTGCTGCTGCTCACCGTGCCCGACGACAGCCTGCCCAACGTCGTGTCCGTGCTGGCCGCCAGCGGCGCGCTGCGCGAGGGCCAGTACGTCGTGCACACCTCCGGGCGCCACGGGCTCGAGGTGCTCGCGCCGGCCCTCGCCGTGGGCGCCCGCGTGGTCGCGATGCACCCGGCGATGACCTTCACCGGCAGCGAGCTCGACCTGGACCGGCTCCCCGGCTGCGTCTTCGGCCTCACCGCGGGCGCGGCTGAGCGGGCGCTGGCCGAGTCCCTCGTCGCCGACCTCGGCGGGCGCCCCATGTGGGTCCGCGAGGAGATGCGCACGCTCTACCACGCCGGCCTCGCGCACGGCGCCAACCACCTGGTCACCCTGGTCAGCGAGGCCATGGAGATGCTCTCCGCAGCCGGCGCCGACGACCCGGCGGGCACCCTGCGCCCGCTGCTCTCCGCGGCCCTGGACAACGCGCTCGCCCAGGGCGACGCGGCGCTGACCGGGCCGATCGTGCGCGGCGACGTGCTCACCGTCCAGGCCCACCTGGCCGACCTCGTCGCCAACGCCCCGCAGACGCTGGGCTCCTACCTCGCGCTCGCGCGCGCCACCCTGGCCCGCGCGGTCACCGACGGGCGGCTGCTGCCGATCCGCGCCGCGCGGATCCTGGAGACCCTCGACGACGCCGCCGCCGCGGCTCCGCCGGCCCAGCCCGTCACCGGGACCGGGGTGCGGCTGCCGTGAGCGCTCGTCCCGTCCTCGCGTCCACCCGCGAGGAGCTCGCCGCCCTGCTCGCCGAGGCCCGCGGAGCGGGCCGCCCGGTCGGCCTCGTGCCGACGATGGGCGCCCTGCACGAGGGCCACGCCAGCCTGGTGCGCACCGCCCGCGAGCGGGTCGGCGACGGCCCGGTCGTCGTGTCGGTCTTCGTCAACCCGCTGCAGTTCGGCGAGGGCGAGGACCTCGAGCGCTACCCCCGCACCCTCGACGCGGACCTGGAGGTCTGCGCCCGCGAGGGCGTCGACATCGTCTTCGCGCCCAGCGTCGAGGAGGTCTACCCCGGCGGCGACCCGCAGGTGACCCTCGACCCCGGCCCGCTGGGCAGCGTGCTCGAGGGACGCACTCGTCCCGGTCACTACCGCGGCGTGCTGACCGTCGTCGCGAAGCTGTTCGGGCTGGTCCGCCCGGACGTCGCGGTGTTCGGCCAGAAGGACTACCAGCAGCTCGTGCTCATCCGGCGGATGGTCGCGGACCTGTGCCTGGGCATCGACGTCGTCGGCGCGGAGACCGTCCGCGAGGCCGACGGCCTGGCCCTGTCCAGCCGCAACCGCTACCTCTCCGCAGACGAGCGCCACGACGCGCTGTGGCTCAGCCGCGCCCTGCGCGCCGCGCAGGAGAACGCCCGGTACGGCGCCGCCGTCGCGCTCGACGAGGCCCGTGCCGAGCTGCGCCACGGCAAGCAGGTCGCCCTGGACTACCTGGTGATCACCACCCCCGACCTCGAGGAGCTCCCCGACGACGTCCCGACCGGCACCGAGGCACGCATCCTCGTCGCCGCGCGGGTCGGCGCCACCCGGCTCATCGACAACCTGCCCCTGATCCTGGGGACGGGACCCGGCTCGACCACGTCCGTGGCGGGCACGCACATGCAGAACACCACGCACACCAGGCAGGGAGGCAGCTGATGCTGCGCACCATGATGAAGAGCAAGATCCACCGCGCCACCGTGACGCAGGCGGATCTCCACTACGTCGGTTCCGTGACGGTCGACGAGGATCTGCTCGACGCGGCAGACCTGCTGCCCGGCGAGCTCGTGCACATCGTCGACATCACCAACGGCGCCCGTCTGGAGACCTACACGATCGCCGGCGAGCGCGGCTCGGGGATCATCGGCATCAACGGCGCGGCCGCTCGGCTGGTCCAGCCCGGCGACCTGGTCATCCTGATCGCCTACGGCCAGATGGAGACCGCGGAGGCCAAGGAGTACCAGCCCCGCGTGGTCTTCGTGGACGCCGACAACAAGATCATGGCCACCGGCTTCGACCCGGCCGAGGCGCTGGCGGGCACCGGTCTCGTCCGGGGCGACACCGTCGCCGGCCGGTAGCCTGCCTCGATGCCCACCTCAGCGGTACGCCGCGTGCCGCGCCGGCTGACCGCGCCGGCCCCGGGCTGGACGACCCGCGCGGACGTCGTCGTCATCGGCTCCGGCATCGCCGGGCTGACGGCGGCGCTGCGCCTGCGTGAGCAGGTCGACCAGGTCCTGGTGGTCACCAAGGACCAGCTCGCGGCGGGTTCCACGCAGTGGGCCCAGGGCGGCATCGCGGCGGCGCTCGGACCGGGGGACACCCCGGCCGAGCACGAGCTGGACACCCTCGTCGCGGGGGCGGGCGCCTGCGACCTGGACGCCGTACGCGTCCTGGTGACGGAGGGGCCCGAGGCGGTCCACGAGCTGATCGCGCTCGGCGCGCGCTTCGACCTGGGCCTGGACGGCGAGCTCTCGCTGACCCGCGAGGGCGGGCACCACCGCGACCGGATCGCGCACGCCGGCGGCGACGCCACCGGCGCGGAGATCCAGCGCGCCCTCATCGCGGCCGTGGAGCGGGCCCCCGAGATCGAGGTCGTCGAGCACGCCCTCGCCGTGGACCTGCTGCTCGCCGAGGACGGCGGCGTGGCCGGGGTGACCCTGCACGTGATGGGGGAGGGCCAGCGCGACGGCGTCGGCGCCGTGCACTGCCGGGCGGTGGTGCTGGCCAGCGGCGGCCTCGGGCAGGTGTTCTCCCAGACGACCAACCCGGCGGTCTCGACCGGCGACGGCCTGGCGCTGGCGCTGCGGGCCGGCGCGACGCTGCGCGACCTGGAGTTCGTCCAGTTCCACCCGACCGTGATGTACCTCGGTCCCGACTCGGTGGGCCAGCAGCCGCTGATCTCCGAGGCGGTACGGGGCGAGGGCGCGTTCCTCGTCGACGGCCCGCCGGAGGACGGCGGGCGCCGGATCATGGAGGGCGTCCACGAGCTGGGCGACCTGGCCCCGCGCGACGTGGTCGCCAAGGCGATCACCCGGCGCATGCACGAGACCGGGCGACCACACGTGTGGCTCGACGCCCGCCACCTCGGCGCGGAGTTCTGGGAGCGCCGCTTCCCGACCATCCTGGCCACCACCCGCTCCCACGGCGTGGACCCGGTGCGCAACCTGATCCCGGTCGCCCCGGCCTGCCACTACGCCTCCGGCGGGGTGCGCACCGACCTGTGGGGGCGCTGCGACGTGCCCGGGCTCTACGCCACCGGCGAGGTCGCCTGCTCCGGCGTGCACGGCGCGAACCGGCTCGCCTCGAACTCGCTGCTGGAGGGCCTGGTCTTCTCGCGGCGGATCGCGACCGTGCTGCCCGGCGAGCTCCGGCCCTGGGCCGACCCGGTGGCCGACCTCCGAGCCGCGGGGCTGGCGCCCGGCACCGCACGGACCGAGCTGCAGGAGACGATGACCGCCCGTGCCGGCGTGCTGCGCAGCGCCGACGGGCTCGCCGAGGCCGAGGCCGCGATCCGTCGCCTGGCGGCCGGCGACGACGGCGTGGTCGCCCAGGCCGCGTGGGAGACCACCAACCTGCTCACCGTCAGCGCCGCGCTCGTGGCCGCGGCCCGTGCGCGCGAGGAGACCCGCGGCTCGCACTGGCGCGAGGACCACCCCGAGCGCGACGACGCCCGCTGGTCCGGCCACGTCGACGTCACCCTCGGCGCCGAGGAGGGGGCCCCCGACGTGGCGGTCGCCTTCGTCCCCGGCGCACCCACCGACACCCCCACCCAACCCGCAGGCGGCGCACGATGACCACGCTCCTCTCCACCACCTCCTACGACGCGCTGCCCGGCGACCTGCTCGCCGAGCTCGAGGCCGGCGGGCTGGACCCGCGGGCGCTGCACCAGCAGGTGCTGCTGGCCCTGGCCGAGGACCTGCCCGGCGGCGACGTGACCTCCGAGGCCACGATCCCGGCCGAGGCGCGTGGCGTGGCGGACTTCGCGGCGCGCGAGGAGGGCGTGGTGGCCGGGCTCGGTGTCGCCGCGCTGGTCCTCCACCTCGTGCTCGGCGACGACGTCACCGTCACCGACCGGGTCCCCGACGGCACCCGGGTGGCCCCCGGCGACGTCGTCATGCGCGTCGCCGGCCCGATCCGCGGCCTGCTCACCGCCGAGCGCACCGCCCTCAACTACGCCAGCCACCTCTCCGGGGTCGCGACCGCGACCGCGGAGTGGGTCGACGCGCTCGCCGGGACCGGCGCCCGGGTGCTCGACACCCGCAAGACGCTGCCCACCTACCGCGCCCTGCAGAAGTACGCCGTGCGCTGCGGCGGCGGGGTCAACCACCGCTTCAGCCTCTCGGACCGGGCGATGGTCAAGGACAACCACGTCGTCGCCGCCGGCGGGGTGGTGCCCGCCCTCGAGGCGGTCCGCGCCGCGCACCCCGGGCTGCGCGTCGAGGTCGAGGTGACCACGCTGGAGGAGCTGCGCGAGCTGCTCGAGGTCGGCTGCGAGGAGATCCTGCTCGACAACATGCCGACCGAGACGATGGCCGAGGCCGTGCGGATCACCGCCGGCCGGGCGGTCCTCGAGGCCTCCGGCGGGCTCACCGTCGAGCGGGCCCGCGAGGTGGCCGCCACCGGGGTCGACTACATCTCCGTCGGCGCCCTCACCCACTCCGTGCGGGTCTTCGACCTCGGCCTGGACCTGCGGGAGGAGTGATGCTCCTCGCCGCCGACATCGGCAACAGCCACACGGTCCTGGGGCTGCTGGCCGACGCCCCGGACGGGCCCGGCGGCGAGGTGGTCGCCGACTGGCGGGTGGGCACGGAGGCGCGGCGTACGGCCGACGAGTGGGCGGTGCTGCTGCGCGGGCTGCTGGGCGAGCGCCACGGCGAGGTCGACAAGATCGCGGTCTGCGCGACGGTTCCCGCCGTCCTGCACGAATGGCGCGACATGATCGCGCGGCATTTCCCGGGCTGTCGCCACGTCGTGGTCGAGCCGGGTGTCCGCACCGGGGTCCCGGTCGTGATGGACAACCCGCGCGAGGTCGGCTCGGACCGGATCATCAACGCGCTCGCGGTGGTGACCGAATTCGGCGGCCCGGCGATTGTCGTGGATTTCGGCGGCACGGCGACGACCTTCGACGTGGTGAGCGCGTCCGGGCAGTACGTCGGGGGCGCGATCGCGCCCGGGATCGAGGTCTCCTTGGAGGCGCTCGGACGCCGCGGCGCGCAGCTGCGCCACGTGGAGATCGCCCGGCCCCGCTCGGTGATCGCCAAGAACACCGTCGAGGCGCTCCAGTCCGGTCTGGTCTTCGGCGTGGCCAGCCAGGTGGACGGGATCGTGGCGCGGATGATCCAGGAGCTCGACGCGGACCCGGCCGAGGTCAGCGTGGTGGCGACCGGCTATCTGGCTCCGCTGGTGCTCGGCGAATGTCGCTGTTTCACCGCGCATTCCCCGTGGTTGACGCTGCGCGGCCTGGAATTGGTCTTCGAGCGCAATCGTTGAGAACCGCCGCCCGTATTGGCGCGCCGGCCGCTCGACCAAGTTCGTTCACGACGACCGCTGCGCTGCGGGTGGTCGCGGGCCGGCGCACCCCGCATTGGTGACGGTGTTCCTCGGAGAAGTGATTAATTGCCGGCGGCCCGCGTGCCGTGGTTATGATGCATTTGAATACGGGGACCGTTCGTTTTTCTTCTCCTGAAAGGTCAGGAAATCACGATGGCGCAGAAGATCCATGTTGTGCTCGAGGACGATCTCGACGGCAGCGAGGCCACGGAGACGGTCTCCTTCGGCCTCGACGGGACCAGCTACGAGATCGACCTCAACGATGCGAACGCCCAGGCCCTGCGCGAGGTGCTCGCGCCCTACGTGGGCCACGGCCGCAAGGTGAGCGGTGGCGGCGGTCGTCGCGCCGCACGCCGCGCCAACGGCTCCGGTGGCTCCTCGGGCCCCGCGGCCCGCGAGATCCGCGACTGGGCCCGCGAGAACGGCTACGACGTGCCCGACCGCGGCCGGGTCTCCGCCGAGGTGCGCGAGGCGTACGCCGCCGCGCACTGATCCACCCTTTCCTCCACGGAGCCGCCCCCCGACCTGACCCGGCTCACGGACCTCGGCCCGTCACCTCACGCAGGTGACGGGCCGCCCCGTGTCCGGGTCCTCCCGGGTGGGCACCCGGCCCGTGGCCCCCGTGGACGTCGGCGCGCTCCCGCGACAGGCCGTCCTTCCGTGTTCGCTCTCAGCGGATGCAGGAGGGGCCTGTGGCGGGAACGCGTAGGCTGTCCGCGGGGTTAGTTCTCTCGACACCACCCTGCCGCCCCGTGGTCGGGTGGCCCCGAAGTTCAGGAGCGATGCGCATGTTCGAGCGGTTCACCGACCGAGCCCGACGAGTTGTCGTGCTGGCCCAGGAAGAGGCCCGCATGCTCTCCCACAACTACATCGGGACCGAGCACATCCTGCTCGGCCTGATCCACGAGGGGGAGGGCGTCGCCGCGAAGGCGCTCGAGAGCCTCGACATCTCCTTGGAGGCGGTCCGCGCCCAGGTCGAGGAGATCATCGGCCAGGGCCAGCAGGCCCCGAGCGGCCACATCCCCTTCACCCCCCGTGCCAAGAAGGTCCTCGAGCTCTCGCTGCGCGAGGCCCTCCAGCTCGGCCACAGCTACATCGGGACCGAGCACATCCTGCTCGGCCTGATCCGCGAGGGCGAGGGCGTCGCCGCCCAGGTCCTGCAGAAGCTCGGTGCCGACCTCAACCGGGTGCGCCAGCAGGTCATCCAGCTGCTCTCGGGCTTCCAGGGCAAGGAGTCCGCGCAGTCCGCCGCCGCCGCGACCGGTGCCGCCGGCGACGCGCCGTCCTCCTCCCTGGTGCTCGACCAGTTCGGTCGCAACCTCACCCAGGACGCCCGTGAGGGCAAGCTCGACCCAGTGATCGGGCGCGAGCAGGAGATCGAGCGCGTGATGCAGATCCTCTCGCGCCGCACGAAGAACAACCCGGTCCTCATCGGCGAGCCGGGTGTCGGCAAGACGACCATCGTCGAGGGCCTGGCCCAGGACATCGTCAAGGGCAACGTGCCCGAGACGCTGAAGGACAAGCAGATCTACACCCTCGACCTGGGTGCGCTCGTCGCCGGTTCCCGCTACCGCGGTGACTTCGAGGAGCGGCTCAAGAAGGTCCTCAAGGAGATCCGCACCCGCGGCGACATCGTGCTGTTCATCGACGAGATCCACACCCTCGTCGGTGCCGGTGCGGCCGAGGGCGCGATCGACGCGGCCAGCATCCTCAAGCCGATGCTCGCCCGCGGCGAGCTGCAGACCATCGGTGCGACCACCCTCGACGAGTACCGCAAGTACCTCGAGAAGGACGCCGCGCTGGAGCGTCGCTTCCAGCCGATCCAGGTGGCCGAGCCGTCCATCGCGCACACCATCGAGATGCTCAAGGGGCTGCGCGACCGCTACGAGGCCCACCACCGCGTCACCATCACCGACGAGGCCCTGGTCTCGGCGGCGACGCTCGCCGACCGCTACATCTCCGACCGGTTCCTGCCGGACAAGGCGATCGACCTCATCGACGAGGCCGGCTCGCGCCTGCGCATCCGTCGGATGACCGCGCCCGCCGACCTGCGCGAGTACGACGACAAGATCGCCGAGGTCCGTCAGCGCAAGGAGGCCGCGATCGACGGCCAGGACTTCGAGGCCGCCGCGCGCCTGCGCGACGAGGAGAAGCAGCTGATCCTCGCCAAGTCCGACCGCGAGAAGCAGTGGCGCGCCGGTGACATGGACGAGGTCGCGGAGGTCGACGAGGAGCTGATCGCCGAGGTGCTGGCGGTCGCCACCGGCATCCCGATCGTGAAGCTCTCCGAGGAGGAGTCGACCCGGCTGCTCAAGATGGAGGACGAGCTGCACAAGCGCGTCATCGGCCAGGACGAGGCCGTCAAGGCGCTCTCCCGGGCGATCCGGCGTACGCGTGCCGGCCTGAAGGACCCCAAGCGTCCCGGCGGGTCGTTCATCTTCGCCGGCCCCTCGGGCGTCGGCAAGACGTGGCTGTCCAAGACGCTCGCGGAGTTCCTCTTCGGCGACGAGGACTCGCTGATCCAGCTCGACATGAGCGAGTTCGGCGAGAAGCACACGATCTCGCGCCTCTTCGGCTCGCCCCCCGGCTACGTCGGCTACGAGGAGGGCGGCCAGCTCACCGAGAAGGTGCGCCGCAAGCCGTTCTCGGTCGTCCTGTTCGACGAGGTCGAGAAGGCCCACCCCGACATCTTCAACAGCCTGCTGCAGATCCTCGAGGAAGGTCGCCTGACCGACTCGCAGGGCCGGGTCGTGGACTTCAAGAACACCGTCATCATCATGACGACCAACCTCGGCACGCGCGACATCAACAAGTCGGTCAACCTCGGCTTCCAGCAGTCCGGTGACGTGGCCGGCTCCTATGAGCGGATGAAGGCGAAGGTCGCGGACGAGCTCAAGCAGCACTTCCGCCCGGAGTTCCTCAACCGTGTCGACGAGATCGTGGTCTTCCCGCCGCTCTCGCGCCCGCAGATCGTGCAGATGGTCGACAACATGATCGCCTCCGTCGAGCTGCGCATGCGCGACCGCGACATGAAGCTCGAGCTCACCCGCGCGGCCAAGGACCTGCTCGCCGAGCGCGGCTTCGACCCGGTGCTCGGTGCTCGTCCGCTGCGCCGCACGGTCCAGCGCGAGATCGAGGACGCCCTCGCCGAGAAGATGCTCTTCGGCGATGTCGGCCCCGGCATGATCGTGCTGGTCGACGTCGAGGGCGAGGGGCCGTCGGCCACCTTCACCTTCGAGGGCCAGAAGGTCAGCGAGCTGCCCGACATGCCGCCGCTGGAGACCGCGACGCTGGGCGAGGGCGCGATCGAGGGCCCGGACGACAGCGAGGGTCCCGTCGACGTGCCGAAGTCCACCGACAACGACTGAGGCAGTCCCCGCAGTCAGCACTGCAGCACCCGAGGCCCCGGCTCCGTGAGGAGCCGGGGCCTCGTGCCGTCTCCGGGCCCCGCGGACCCCGCGTCTCAGGGCAGGCTGTAGGAGTCGGCGGAGAGCCGGGCGACCAGCCCGTCCTCGACCAGCCCGGCCAGGCAGCGCTCGCGCTGCACCGGCTCGCTCCAGACCGCCTCCAGGGAGCGGCGGTGCACCGCGCCGTCGGCGTCGCGCAGCACCGCCAGCAGCCGGCCGCGGCACTGCCGGTCGGTGCCGGCCCAGGCCTGGGCAGCGCGCTGCGGCCCGTCGTACGCCGGGTGGCCGGCGGCTCGCCACGCGCACAGGTCGGCCACCGGGCAGGCCTCGCAGCGCGGGCGCCCGGCGGTGCACACCAGGGCGCCGAGCTCCATCGTGGCGACCGACCAGGTGGCTGCGGTGGGCACGTCCTCGGGCAGCACCCCGGCCGCCAGGTCCCGCTCCGCCCGGGTCACCGCGGGGGAGGGCATCGCCACCCCGCGCAGGGTGCGCGCGAGCACCCGGCGCACGTTGGTGTCCAGCACGACGTGGCGCCGGCCGAAGGCGAAGGTGGCCACGGCCGCGGCGGTGTAGTCGCCGACCCCGGGCAGGGAGAGCAGGGCGTCGTAGTCGGGCGGCACCTCGCCGCCGAAGCGCTCCACGAGCGCGCAGGCGGCCGCGTGCAGGCGCAGCGCGCGGCGGGGGTAGCCCAGCCGGCCCCAGGCCCGCACCGCCTCGCCGGTGCTCTCGGCGGCCAGGTCGGTGGGCGTCGGCCAGCGCTGCATCCACTGCTCGTGCACGGGGAGCACCCGGGCCACCGGCGTCTGCTGGAGCATGAACTCCGAGACCATCACCGACCACGGCGTCGCGGCGGGCGAGCGCCACGGGAGGTCGCGCGCGTGCTCGTCGTACCACCGCAGGAGGGGCTCGTGGAGGGCGCTCACCGGCCTCATTCTGCTCGGGGGAGGGTGTGCCCGGTGTGGCGCCCCGGCAACCGGCCTCCCGGCTCGATAACGTGAACCCATGAGCTCGCGGCCTTCCCCCCTGGCTCCGCGCGGCCCGTTGCCGGCCGCGGTCTACTGGCGTCGTCGGCTGGTGCTGCTCGTGGCGCTGGTCGTCGTGGTCGTGGTGCTGCTCCAGCTCCTCGGCGGCGGCGGGGACTCCTCCGAGCCGGAGGCGAGCGCGGCACTGAGCGCGGCGGACACGAGCGAGCCCGCCGACGCCGATGCCTCAGCGGCTGCCGGGGACGCGGGCCCCGGCCCCACGGCCGGGACGGTGCCGGCCCGGGACCGCGAGAACCGCACGCGCCCCCAGCGCCCGGTCGAGCCGGTGCTGGCCGAGCCGAGTGGCCCGTGCCTGGACCGCGACGTGGCGGTGACCCCCGAGGTCGGCACGGCGATCGCCGGTCCGGACCACGGGGTCGACATCGTGCTCTCGCTGCGCACCCTCACCGCCGAGGCGTGCACCTGGACGGTCTCCCCGCGCACGCTGACGCTCAAGATCACCTCCGGCAACGACGACATCTGGTTCAGCCAGCACTGCCCCCGGGCCATCGAGACCCAGGAGGTCACGGTGCGCCGGGCGGTGAGCACCACGATCACGGTGCCGTGGAACGCGCGCCGCTCCGACGCGGACTGCTCCAGCCAGACCGAGTGGGCGATGCCGGGCTTCTACCACGTCACCGCGGCGGCGCTGGCCGGCGAGCCGGACGACGCCCAGTTCGAGCTCGTCCTGGCCGCCGATGCCGCCGGCGCCCAGGTCACCGGCCGGGCCACGGCCACGCCCGAGGCGGAGGGTGACGACGACGCCGCCGACGGGTCCGCCGCCCGCACGCCGGGTGCGGCAGGCACGGCGGGCACCCGGCCCTGAGCCGGACGGCTCAGACGTAGCGCTCGAGGATGGTCGACTCGGCCAGCCGGGAGAGGCCCTCGCGCACGCTGCGCGCGCGCAGCTCGCCGACGCCCTCGACGGCCTGGAGGTCGTCGATGCCGGCCGAGAGCAGCTTCTGCAGGGTGCCGAAGTGGTCGACGAGGCGGTCCACGACCGAGGCGGGCAGGCGGGGGACCTTGGCGAGCAGCCGGTAGCCCCGCGGCGCCACGGCGCCGTCGAGGTGCTCGCCGTTGCCGAGCCCGAGCACCCGCGCGGTGGAGGCCGGATCGACCAGCTCGGTCGCGGAGAGCGCCTCGATCTTGGAGAGCAGCTCCTCGGGGCTCTTGCTGCGCTTTCCGGTCGGCAGGTAGTCGCGGATGACCAGCTCCCGCTCGGCGTCCACACCGGTGATGAGCTCCTCCAGCTGGAGGGCGAGCAGCCGGCCGTCGCTGCCGAGCTCGAGCACGTAGTCCTCGATCTCGCGCGCGATCCGGGTGACCATCTCCAGGCGCTGGGCGACCACGGCCACGTCGCGCACCGTCACGAGGTCCTCGATCTCCAGCGCGGACAGCGTGCTGGAGACCTCGTCGAGGCGCAGCTTGTAGCGCTCGAGGGTGGCGAGGGCCTGGTTGGCGCGGGAGAGGATCTGGCCGGAGTCCTCCAGCACGTGGCGCCGCTCGCCGACGTAGGCGGCGATGATCTGCATCGACTGCGAGACCGAGATGACCGGGTAGCCGGTCTGGCGCGCCACCCGGTCCGCGGTGCGGTGCCGGGTGCCGGTCTCCTCGGAGGGGATGGTGTGGTCGGGCATCAGGTGGACCGCGGCCTTGCTGATCCGGGTGATGTCCTTGTCGACGATGATCCCGCCGTCCATCTTGGCCAGCTCGCGCAGGCCGGTGGCGGTGAAGGGGACGTCGAGCTGGAACCCGCCGGTCGAGATCGACTCGACGGTCTTGTCGATGCCGAGCACGATGAGCGCGCCGGTGCGGCCGCGGAGGATCCGCTCCAGGCCGTCGCGCATCGGGGTCCCCGGGGCGATGGCGGCGAGTGTCTCGCGCATCCGGGCATCGTCCGAGCGATCGGTGGCCACGAGGCGTTGTCCCTTCTCCACGGCGGCAGCGTGCCGCAGGAGAATCCTAGTGGTCGCGACGCGGTGGTGTGGCCGAGCCCGGCAGCTGGTTCAGCCCTGGGGCACGCTCGGGTCAGTCCTGGACCAGCCGGAGGACCCGCAGCGCGGAGCTGACGTCGGGCACCTCGACGACCCGGATGCCCTCGGAGACCGGCGGGGGGCTCGCGCGCAGGCCCTGCGGGTCCCGGCTGTCGGGCTCGCAGGGGACCACCGCGACCCGGAAGCCGAGCCGCTCGGCCTCCGCCACGCGCTGGGGCAGGTCGCGCAGCCGCCGCAGCTCGCCGGCCAGGCCGATCTCGCCCATCGCCACCACGCCGTGGGGGACCGCCTGGCCCAGCGAGGCGGAGGCGAGCGCCACCGCGACGCCCAGGTCGCTGGCCGGCTCCTGCAGGCGCGCGCCGCCGACGGTGGAGGCGAAGACGTCCATCTTGTGCAGGCGCACCCCGCAGTGCTGCTGGAGCACGGCGAGCACCATCGCCACCCGGGAGGAGTCCAGGCCCGACGTGGTGCGCCGGGGGCGTTCGAGCGGGCTGTGGGTGACCAGCGCCTGCACCTCGGCGAGCATCGGGCGCCGGCCCTCCATGGTGACCGCGACGCAGGTGCCCGGCACCCGGCCGTGGTGGTTCTCCACGAAGAGCCCGGTCGGGTCGGTGACCGCGGTGATGCCGTCCGGGCCGAGGTCGAAGCAGCCCACCTCGTCGACCGGGCCGAAGCGGTTCTTCATCGCCCTGACCATCCGGAAGCGGGAGTTGCGGTCGCCCTCGAAGTGCAGCACCACGTCGACGAGGTGCTCGAGCACGCGCGGGCCCGCGATCGAGCCGTCCTTGGTGACGTGGCCGACCAGGACGGTGGTGATGTTGCGGGTCTTGGCCACCCGCACCAGCGCGGCGGCGACCTCCTTGACCTGGGTGACGCCGCCGGGCACGCCCTCGGTGCCGGAGGCGCCGATGGTCTGCACCGAGTCGACGACCAGCAGGGTGGGGCGCACCTGCTCGATGTGGGTCAGCACGGCGCCCAGGTCGGTCTCGGCGGCGAGGTAGAGCTCGTCCTGCACCGAGCCGGTGCGGTCGGCGCGCAGGCGCACCTGGGAGGCGGACTCCTCGCCGGTGACGTAGAGCGTGCGGTGGCGGTAGCGCGCGGTCTGGGCGGCGACCTCGAGCAGCAGCGTGCTCTTGCCGACGCCCGGCTCGCCGGCGAGCAGGATCGCCGCGCCCGGCACCAGGCCGCCGCCGAGCACCCGGTCGAGCTCGGGGACGCCGCTGGTGCGGAAGGCGGACTCGCTGACCGACACCTGCCCGATCGGCACGGCCGCGGTGGTGACCGGGGCCGCGGCGGCGCGGACCGTCGGCGCGGCCGCCTCGGCGACCGATCCCCAGGCCTGGCACTCCCCGCAGCGCCCGACCCACTTGCCGGTCTCCCAGCCGCACTCGGTGCAGCGATAGCTCGGGCGGGAGGCACGGGCACCGGTCTTCGACATGGCCCAGACGCTAGGCGACGCCGCCGACAGCGTCAGCGGCCCGGGGTCAGTACCGCCGCGACCAGAGGTTGACGGCGTAGTCGACCTCGGTGCCGGTGTGCTCGGCGAGCGCCTGCTCGGCGGCGGCGGGCGGCAGCTCGATGCGCACCACCGCCTCCAGGTCGGCCCGCGTGGAGAACGACCAGCGGATGTCCAGCGGGGTGCGGTCCCAGCCGTGGGTGGACCAGAACCGCTCGACGGCGTCGGGGTCCACCTCGGGGAAGCCGCGGCGGAACCAGCGCCCGAAGGTGGAGCGGGTCGGGTCGTTGTCGATGACGAACGCCGCGCCGCCACGACGTACGACGCGGTCCAGCTCGCGCAGGCCGGGCTCGCTGCCGGGGCCGAAGAAGTAGGCCCAGCGCGCGTGCACCACGTCGACGGAGGCGTCGGGGACCGGGAGCGCCTGGGCGGTGCCCTGGTGGACCGCGACCCCGGGGTGGCGCCGGCTGCGGCGGCGCGCGAGCGCGACCAGGTCGGGGTGCGGCTCCACGCCGATCACCGCGGCTGCCTCCGCGGCGAACCGGGGCAGGTGGAAGCCGCTCCCGCAGCCGACGTCGAGGACCGTGCGCCCGGTCCAGCCGCCGGCCCCGAGCACCGCGCGCATGGCGGCCTCGATCACGCCGTCGGGGTCGACGGCGCGGTTCTCCAGCTCGTAGGTCGCGGTGTGGTGCCAGATGTTGGGGCTCGGGCGAGCCCCGTCCGGGAGCCTCAGATCCGGACCAGGCCGCGCGGGGTCTGCACCTGGATGGCGAGGACGCCGGGGGTGCCGTTGGGGGCGACCCAGTCGACCTTCACGTCCTCCAGCGGCGCGTCGACGGTCTCGCCGAGCCACTCGCTGACCCGGTGCGGGTCGCCGGCGATCTCGAGCGAGGCGAGCGCCCACGCCGGGTCCGCGCCGGTGCTCGGGTGCGGCGCGGTGGAGGCGTCCCACTCGATGAAGTAGGGGACCTGCGGGTCCGCGATCAGGCCGTTGATGCCGATCTGGCGCCACTTCAGCTCGCTGCCGTCGGGCAGGTGGCGGTTGCCCGCCACGGCCTCGCGGCCCAGGCGCTGTTCGACCACGGAGATGTCCTTGACCGCCACGACCCAGCCGAGCCAGCCGCCACCGAGGGCCGAGCGGGCCTTGACCGCCTGGCCGAACGGCGCCTTGTCGGAGGCGGGGTGGTCGAGGGCCTCGACGATCTCGAGGTAGGTGTTGCCGGCCAGCGGCAGGATCATGTTGCGAGTGCCGAAGCGCGGGTGCACCCCGCCGTCGACGAACTCACGTCCGAGGAGCTCCCCGATGCGCTGGGCAGTGCCCCGCAGTCCGTCGGGTCCGGCAGCGAAAGAGAGATGGTCCAGGCGCATGTCCCGATTGTGGGCGAGACCTCACCGCGCCCCGACATTGGGGTGGTGGTCTCTTGACGTCGAGAGGTAAGCCCCGCTCTTGGCGCGCCGGTCCGTCCGGTGGGTGCGCGTGACTCAGCAATTGCTGAGCTATGCACTGTGGAACCAGCCGGTAGCGGTGCCTATCGGCGCAATTGCGCGGAAGTGGCCGGATGCAGGGTCAGCAGCGAGCGGGCGCGGAGGTGCGCCTCGCAGTGGCGCACCAGCTCGTCGTACGCCGCGGCGCCGATCAGCGCGGTGAGCTCGGCGGCGTGGGTGCGGAACACCGGCTCGGGGGCGACGTGGGCCTCGGTGTTGCCCGAGCAGTACCAGTCCAGGTCGTGGCCGCCGGGGCCCCAGCCGCGCCGGTCGTACTCGCCGATCGAGACCTCGGTGTAGCTGGTGTCGTCGGGTCGCTCGACCTCGCGGAAGGTACGCCGGATCGGCAGCTGCCAGCACACGTCGGGCTTGGTCTCCAGCGGGTGCAGCCCGCGCTCCAGGGCGAGGCCGTGCAGCGCGCACCCGGCGCCTCCGGGCCCGGTGCCCGGGGTGAAGCCCGGGCGGTTCTGGAACACGCAGGCCTGCTGACCGTCGACCTCGGCGGTGCGGGTCTTGCGGGCGCGCTCGTCGTCGGTCTCGACCCAGTCCTCGCTGCGGACCTCGCGACCGGGGTGCAGCTGCCACTGCTCGGGGGTCAGCTCGGCGACGAAGCCGGCGACCCGGCGCTCGTCGTCCTCGTCGGAGAAGTGCGCGCCCAGCGTGCAGCACCCGACGTCCGGGGCATCGGCGTAGATGCCCGGGCAGCCCTGGCCGAAGATGCAGGTCCACGCCGACGTCAGCCAGGTCAGGTCGCAGCGCAGCACCTCGTCGGCGTCGTCGGGGTTCACGAACTCCACCCACGCGCGGGGGAACACCAGGTCGACCTCGGGCACCCGGCAAGCCTACGGGGGCCGACGGCTGGCTGCGGACGCTGCTGGACGGCGAGTACGTTGGAGGCATGCGCCTGGGCGTCCTCGACATCGGTTCCAACACCGGACACCTCCTGGTCGTCGACGCACACGGCGGCGCCGCTCCGCTGCCCGCGTCGTCGTACAAGCAGCCGCTGCGCCTCGCCGAGCACCTCGTCCCGAGCGGAGCCCCGGCCGACGACGCAGCGCCGGGCGGACCGGACGACGCGATCGTCTCCGCGGCCGGCATCGACGCGCTCGCCGGCTTCACCGCCGACGCGCTGCGGGTGGCCGAGGACCAGGGCTGCGAGGAGATCCTGGCCTTCGCGACCTCCGCCGTGCGCGACTCCGCCAACTCCGACGCCGTGCTGGAGGAGGTCCGCTCCCGCACCGGGGTGCGCATCGAGGTGCTCGCCGGGGCGGACGAGGCGCGCCTGACCTTCCTCGCCGTACGCCGCTGGTTCGGCTGGTCGGCCGGCCGGCTGGCGGTCTTCGACATCGGCGGCGGGTCCCTGGAGATCGCCGGGGGCGCCGACGAGGCCCCCGAGGTCGCCTGGTCGCTGCCGCTGGGCGCGGCCCGGCTGGCCCGGGCGCACTTCGCCGACCCGGCCACCGGCACGCCGCGCGCCCCGCTGGACGAGGACACCGTGCGCGAGGTGCGCCGCCTCGTGCGCGCCGAGATCGCGCGCGACGCCGGGCGGCTGCTGCGCGCCGGCGCGCCGGACCGGGCCGTGGCCACCTCCAAGACCTTCCGCTCCCTCGCGCGCATCTGCGGCGCGGCGCCGTCGGGGGAGGGGCCGATGGTCCCGCGCTCGATCCCGCTGACCGCGCTGCGGCCGTGGATCCCCAAGCTCGCCGCGATGAGCCTCGAGGAGCTCGGCGACCTGCCGGGCGTCTCGCTGAACCGCGCCCACCAGGTGGTCGCCGGGGCGCTCGTGGCCGAGGCGTGCATGGACCTGTTCGGGCTCACCGCCCTGGAGATCTGTCCATGGGCGCTGCGCGAGGGCGTGATCCTCGAGCGCCTCGACCAGCTCAGCGTGCTGGACGAGTCGTGAACCGCATCGGACTGTCCACCTCCTCGGTCTACCCCGAGTCCTCGGCGCACGCCTTCGCCCACGCCGCCCGGCTGGGCTACGACGCGGTCGAGGTGATGGTGGGCATCGACGCGCTCTCCCAGCAGACCGCCGCGATCCAGCAGCTCTCCGAGCACCACGGGATCGCGGTGTGCTCGATCCACGCGCCCTGCCTGCTGTTCACCCAGCGGGTCTGGGGGTCCGAGCCGTGGGGCAAGCTCGAGCGCTCGGCCGAGATGGCGGCCGCCGTGGGGGCCGAGGTGGTGGTCGTGCACCCGCCGTTCCGCTGGCAGCGGGAGTACGCCGCGGGCTTCGTCGACGGCATCGCGGCCCTCGAGGAGTCCACCGGGATCGCCTTCGCGGTGGAGAACATGTATCCGTGGCGGGCCTCCCAGCGCCACGGCGTGGAGATGTACCTGCCCTCCCGCGACCCCTCCGCGCAGCCGTTCGCCAACGCCACGGTCGACCTGTCGCACGCCGCGATCGCCGGCGACGACCCGGTCGCGATGGCCGAGCGGCTCGGCCCGCGGCTGCGCCACGTGCACCTCACCGACGGGACCCTCTCGGCCAAGGACGAGCACCTCGTGCCCGGTCGCGGCACGGTCGGCGCCGCGGCGTTCCTGCAGCACCTGGCCCGCACCGGCTTCGACGGCGAGGTCGTCGTGGAGATCAACACCCGGCGCTGCTCGAGCGTCGAGGAGCGGGCCTCGGACCTGCTGGAGTCCCTGGAGTTCGCCCGCGAGCACCTCGGCGTCGCCGCCTCCTGAGCCGGCCTCAGCCGAACGCCGTCTGCGGGTCCAGCCCGGTGCGCATCCGCCACGCGGTCAGCGCCACGGCCAGGCAGCTCACCTGCCCGGCGTCGCCCAGCGAGACCCCGAGCAGCCGCTCGATGCGCTCGAGGCGCGCGTAGAGGGACTGCCGGCGGATGCCCAGCGCCGCCGCGGTCCGCGACTTGCTGGCGCCGCGGGCGAGGAAGGCGTCCAGGGTGCGCATCAGGTCCGCGGAGGCGGCGATGTCGTACTCCAGCAGCGGGCCGAGCTGCTCCGCGACGAACGCCGCCGTCGCGGTCGGGTCCGAGCCGGCGGCCAGCAGCCGTGGCACGCCGAGGTCGCGCGCCAGCACCACCCCCGAGCGGGTCCCGACGCGCCGCGCCACCTGCGCGACCTCGCGGACCTGGGCCACCGCGGGGCCGACGTCGGCGAGGTCGGCCACCGGCGCCGCGACGGCCAGCACCCGGGCCCCGGCGGCGCCCGGCCCGAGCCCGTCGTACGCCGCGGTGAACGCCGCTCGCACCCGCTGGGGCAGCGGCCGGCTCCAGCCCTGGGCCAGCGCGACCACGTGGTTGCCGGCGGCGCCGGCGACGACCGGCCCCAGCTCGCCGGTGAGCGCCTCGCGCAGCGGCGCGACCAGCTCGTGGGCGGGCACCCGTGGGTCGACGTCGAGGGCCGCGACGAGCAGGTGGCGCCCGGGCGCCGGGACCCAGCCGGCGGCGACCAGTCGGTCGCGCAGGTCGGCTCCGGAGGAGACGGCGCCCGCGGCGAGGTCGGTGACCACCGCCTGGGCGAGGGAGGGACGGTGCTCCGCGCCGGGGTGGCGGCCGAGCTCGAGGGCGACCGCCACCGAGAGCCGCTGGAGCACCGCGACCCGCCGCGCGCTGGAGCGCCCGCGCAGCACCACCCGCCCGGCCGGGCCGCCGGGGCCGCGCACGTCGGCGTCCACGCACTCGCCGTCGTCCTCGGGCACCGCCACCCGGCTGCGCTCCACGAGGGTGCCGTCGACGTCGAGGAGCTCGACGCCGCATCCCGCCAGGCGCGCGGCGGCGTCGAGCAGCGCGGTCATCCCCTGGCCGTGCACGACCGGGGCCAGCACCTCCTGCCAGACCCGCTCGGCCAGCCGTGGGGCGTCCGGGTGCCGCCGCACGGTGAGGTCGTGGAAGTCCTCCACCATCCGCACGAACGGCACCACGGCGTGCAGTGCGACGAGGGTCAGGCCGCGGCGCTGTGCCGCCCGCACGACCGGCGCCGGCGCCTCGAAGAACGAGCGCCCGATCTCCAGCGCGAGGGCCGCGCAGCCGGCGTCGGCGAGCCGGTCGACGTACGCCGTGAGCTGTGCGGCGGTGCGCCCGTGCAGCCCGAGCCCGGTCGTGAGCAGCACCTCGCCGCCGGCCAGCAGCCCGGCGATCTCGTAGACCTCCGAGGAGTGCACCCAGCGGACCGTGACCGCGTCGGCGTCACCGGTCAGCACCTCGGGGGCGGCGGCACGGAAGGAGGGGAGGGCGAGCACCTCGCGCAGGGTCGGCAGCACCGGGCCATCCTGCGGGTCCGTCGGCGCCCTCGGAAGGTCCTGTCACCCGCTGGACACCCCGTGGACACGACACGATGTCAGGCATTCGACGCTATGGGCGGGACATCTCGTCCCTTGCTGGGCCCGTGCGGGCTCTGGTCGGCTGGTGGCCGCGCCATCCCGCGCCCATCCCCACCCCCCATCCCCACCCCCGGAGGAGCCCCCATGGACGACAGCGACCGGACTTTCCTCGACCTCGCGGTCGAGCAGGCACGGCTCGGGTGGGAGGAGGGCGGCATCCCCATCGGCGCCGCGCTCGTCCACTCCGGCGAGGTGCTCGCGGTCGGTCGCAACCGGCGGGTCCAGCTCGGCAGCGCGATCCGGCACGGCGAGACCGACTGCATCGAGAACGCCGGCCGGCTGCCGGCCAGCGTCTACCGGCGCAGCGTCCTCTACACGACCCTCTCGCCCTGCTTCATGTGCGCCGGGACCGCGGTGCTCTACGACATCCCGCGGATCGTGGTCGGCGAGAACCGCACCTTCCAGGCCTCCGAGGACTGGCTGCGCAGCCGAGGCGTGCAGGTCGACGTGGTCGACGACCCCGCCTGCGTGGCCCTGATGGAGCGGATGATCGCCGAGCGCCCGCAGCTGTGGGCCGAGGACATCGGCGAGGAGTCGTGAGCATCGCCCCCGGCACTCGGGCGGGCGAGGGGCCCGTCGAGCCGGTCGAGCCCGTCGACCCGGACTACCCGGTCACCCCGGTCCCTCTGCACGCCCGCAAGTCGTTCCTGTCCCTGGCCGTGGTCCTGCTCGGCTTCACCGTCTTCACCCCGACGATGCTGGCCGGCGCGGCCCTGGGGCCGGCGTTCACGTTCAGCGACCTGCTGCTCGTCATCCTGGGCGGCTCGCTGATCCTCGGCACCTACGTCGCGCTGATGGGCTACGTCGGCGCGCGCACCGGCCTGACCACCGTGGTGATGGCGCGCTACACCTTCGGCCACGGCGGCTCCAAGCTCGCCTCGGTGCTGCTCGGCGGCACCCAGATCGGCTGGTACGGCGTGGTCGTCGGCACCATCGGCGACCTCACTGCCCGCGCCGCCGGCTGGGAGTCCTACGGCGCCAAGGCGGCGATCATGGTGCTCACCAGCATCCTGATGTGCGCCACCGCCTGCTACGGCTACCGCGGGATGTACTGGGTCTCGCTGGTCTCGACGCCGCTGATCCTGGTGCTGGCCTTCTGGGTGGTGCTGCGCTCCCTGGAGGAGGTGGACGGGCTCTCGGGCCTGTTCGCGGTCGAGCCGACGGCGACCATGGCGATCCCGGTGGCGATCACGACGGTCGTCGGCACCTTCGTCTCCGCCGGCACCCAGGCCCCGAACTGGACCCGCTTCGGGCGCTCCGGCTCCCAGGCGGTCTGGGCCTGCCTGATCGGCTTCCTGATCGGCAACGGGCTGATGATCCTGTTCGGCGCGATCGGGGCGATCACCTTCGGCGAGGGCGACTTCGTCCTCGTGCTCTACAACCTCGGCCTGGTCGGCTGGGGCGTGTTCCTGCTCTTCGGCAACCTGTGGAAGTCCAACGCCGACACCGCCTACGCCTTCGGCGTCGCGGGCGCCGAGCTGTTCGAGCGGCCGCGCAAGACCCCGTTCGTGATCGGCGGCTCGGTCATCGGCACGGTCCTCGCCCTCACCGGGGTGCAGAACCACCTGGTCGACTACCTCGGCCTGCTCGGCACCTTCATCCCGCCGCTGGGCGGCGTGATCATCGCGGACTTCTTCCTGCGCTGGCGTCGCGGGATCGCTGCCGGCCAACGCACCGTCCCCCTCGACGTGCGCAACGTCGTCGCGTACGCCGTGGGCAGCCTCGCCGCGTGGGGCTCGAAGGAGGCCGAGATCGGCATCCCGCCGCTGATCGGCATCGTGGTCGCGGTGGCGGCGGCCGTGGTGCTGCACAGCTCCCGCGTGGATCGCGGCGGGCGCGGCGCCGACGCGTCGGACGACCCGGTGGAGGCCAGCGCGTAATCTCGCTCACATGTCACTGCTCCGCCAGCCGATCCTGCTGCTGTCGCGCAGCGACCGACTCCAGGACCTCGTGACCCGGCTGCCGGTGACCGCCCGCATGGTCGCGGGCTACGTCGCCGGCACCGGGACCGAGGACGCCCTGGCCGTGGCCGAGGAGCTCGCGGGGCAGGGGCTGGGCACCAGCCTGGACCACCTCGGCGAGGACACGCGTGACCTCGCCCGCGCCGACGCCAACGTGGCGGCGTACCTCGACCTGCTCGGGCGACTGCCCGGGCGCGGGCTGAGCCGCAGCACCGAGGTGTCGGTCAAGCTCTCCGCGATCGGGCTGGCGCTGCCCGACGGCCCGGCCCTCGCCCTGGAGAACGCCCGCACCATCTGTCGCGCGGCGCGCAACGCCGGCACCACGATCACCGTCGACATGGAGGACCACACCACCACCGACGCGACGCTGTCGGTGCTGCGCGAGCTGCGCAAGGACTTCCCCGAGACCGGCGCGGTGCTCCAGGCCCAGCTGCACCGCACCGAGGACGACTGCCGTGCGCTGGCCCACGAGGGCTCCCGGGTGCGGCTGTGCAAGGGCGCCTACGCCGCGCCGGAGTCCCTGGCCTGGACCGACCCCCACGAGGTGGACCGCGCGTTCGTGCGGTGCCTGAAGACCCTGATGGCCGGCCAGGGCCACCCGATGGTGGCCACCCACGACCCGCGGCTGATCGAGGTCGCCCTGGCGCTGGCCGGGCGCCACAGCCGCTCGCAGGACAGCTATGAGTTCCAGATGCTGTACGGCGTGCGCCCGGAGGCGCAGCGCCGCCTGGCCGAGGCGGGCGAGAGCGTGCGGGTGTACGTTCCCTACGGCGCGCAGTGGTACGCCTACCTCGTGCGGAGGATGGCCGAGCGGCCGCGCAACCTGTCGTTGTTCATCACCTCCCTGGTCTCCAAGCGCTGAGCCGCGTGGCCGGGAGGCCCCGGGAAAGAGTGGAATCGTCATGTCCCAGACCGCGATCCTCGGTGCCGGCGTCATGGGGGAGACCCTGCTGTCGGGCCTCGTCCGTGCCGGACGGCGCGTCGACCAGCTCCTCGTGGGCGAGAAGCGCGAGGAGCGGGCCCGCGAGCTCGAGGAGCGCTACGGCGTCTCGGTGGTGGGCAACCGCGAGGCGGTCCGCGGCGCCGACACCGTCGCCCTCGTGGTGAAGCCGCAGGACATGGGCGCCGTGCTCGACGAGATCGCCCCCGACCTGCGCGCGGGCCAGCTGCTGGTCTCGCTGGCCGCGGGCATCACGACCGCGTTCATCGAGGAGCGGGTGCCCGCGGGCGTCGCGGTCGTCCGGGTCATGCCGAACACCCCCGCGCTGGTCGACGAGGGCATGTCGGCCGTCTCGCCCGGCTCGCACTGCACCGAGGACCAGCTCCTCGAGGCCGAGAGCCTGATGTCCTCGGTCGGCGAGGTGCTGCGGATCCCGGAGAAGCAGCAGGACGCCGTCACCGCGATCTCCGGCTCCGGCCCGGCGTACGTATTCTTCGTCGTGGAGTCGATGATCGAGGCCGGCGTCCACCTCGGGCTGCCGCGGGCGACCGCGACCCGGCTGGCGATCCAGACGGTGGTGGGCTCCGGGAAGATGCTGCGCGAGACCGGCACCCACCCCGCCGTCCTCCGTGAGCAGGTCACCTCCCCGGCCGGCACCACCGCCGCCGCCCTGCGCGAGCTGGAGGTGCACAGCGTCCGCGCGGCCTTCCTCGCCGCCATGGAGGCCGCCCGCGACCGCTCCCGCGCCCTCGCCGCCGGCGACTGACCCTCCCTCTCCCTCCCGGCTCCCCGCGAGTCGGCGCTCGTGGTGCGGCGAGTCGGCGCTAGTGGTGCGCCGAGTCGGCGCTCGTGGTGCGCCGAGTCGGCGCGTGTGGTGCTGAGCACGGCGGGCTGAGCGGCGCTGGGCCCCAGCAGGTAGCGTCCGCGCCATGTCCACGTGTGAGGGGCCGGCGACGGTCGTGTACGACCCGGTCCTGACCGGCTACGACTTCGGGCCGCATCACCCGATGTCGCCGCTGCGCGTCGACCTCACCATGCGGCTCGCCCGCGACCTCGGGGTGCTCGACGGCGTGAAGCTGGTGCCGGCGAGCGTGGCGACCGAGGACCAGCTGGTCACCGTCCACGACCCCCGCCTGATCGAGGCGGTGATGAAGGCCGGCACGACCGCCGACCCCGACGAGCTGCGCGGCGTCGGCACCGAGGACAACCCGATCTTCCGCCACATGCACCAGGCCTCCGCCCACGTCGTCGGCGCGAGCCTCGAGGCGTTCCGCCAGGTGTGGAGCGGGGAGTCCCTGCACTCGGTCAACATCGCCGGCGGCCTGCACCACGCGATGCCGGACCGGGCCAGCGGGTTCTGCATCTACAACGACATCGCCGTCGGGATCCGCTCGTTGCTCGACGCCGGGGCCGAGCGGGTCGCCTACGTCGACGTCGACGTGCACCACGGCGACGGCGTGGAGCGGATCTTCTGGGACGACCCCCGCGTGCTCACCATCTCCCTGCACGAGACCGGACAGATGCTGTTCCCCGGGACCGGCTTCCCTCAGGACCTCGGCGGGCCGGAGGCGCAGGGGAGCGCGGTCAACGTCGCGCTGCCGCCCGGGACCTCCGACGCCGGCTGGCTGCGCGCCTTCCACGCGGTGGTCCCGCCGCTGGTGCGTGCCTTCGAGCCGGAGGTGCTGGTGACCCAGCACGGCTGCGACTCCCACGCCGACGACCCGCTCGCGCACATGATGCTGAGCATCGACGGCCAGCGCGCCGCCTACCTGGCGCTGCACGACCTCGCCCACGAGGTCGCCGGCGGGCGCTGGGTCGCGACCGGCGGCGGGGGCTACGCCGTCGTCGACGTGGTGCCCCGCGCCTGGACCCACCTGCTCTCGATCGTCGCCGGGAACCCGGTCGACCCGGAGCGCCAGACCTCCGACGAGTGGCGCGAGCACGTCCGCGAGGCGCTCGACCTCTCCGCGCCGTACCGCATGACCGACGGGCGTACGCCGTCCTACCGCGACTGGAGCCAGGGTTACGACCCCGACACCTGGCTGGACCGGGCGATCCACGCGACCCGCCTGGAGGCGTTCCCTCTGCACGGCCTCGACCCCATGCCCTGAGGCCCTCGGTCGGCCTTCACATCCGGCGTAGGGTGGCTCGAGAAGGTGGCGCGCAAGCCGACACGCCGGTCAGGCGTCCCATCTTTGACTTCAGCTCTTCCCCACGAGTCACATCTGCCCCTATCCTCACGCTTACGTGGCCGTGTCAGCACCGGTGGGGAAGCCGGTGGCGCGCCGCAGAGAAAGAACGGTGCTCGATGGCAGCCAACTCCCGGGGGGACATCTCCGAGGCGAAGTTCCTGACCGTGGCCGAGGTCGCAGCGATGATGCGGGTCTCGAAGATGACGGTCTACCGCTTGGTGCACAACGGGGACCTCCCGGCGGTGCGTGTCGGCCGCTCGTTCCGGGTGCGCGAGGAGGACGCGGACGAGTACATCCGGCGCAGCTTCTACGACGCGGGCTGAGGTCCGCGACCCCCTCCGGGTGCCCGCCGGGCGCCGTCCTGGAGCGACCACTGCGTGGCCCGGGATTCTGACCTCCACCGGTCGGCCGTTAGGCTGACCCGGTTCTGCGAGCACAGTGCTCGAAGTACCTGATCAGCTGTTGAAAGGTATCCCGTGGGTTCTGTCATCAAGAAGCGGCGCAAGCGCATGGCCAAGAAGAAGCACCGCAAGCTGCTGAAGAAGACGCGCGTCCAGCGCCGCAAGCTCGGCAAGTAGCCCCCTCCCGGGGGACGGTCGGCATGAGCACCGGGAACGTCGTCCTCGTCACCGGGGTCTCCCGTGACCTCGGGCGGACGTTCGCGCGTTCCCTCGCCGCCGACCCCTCCGTGGAGCGGGTCATCGGAGTCGATGTCGTGCCGCCTCGCGGCGACATCGGCGACGTCTCGTTCGTGCGGGCCGACATCCGCACTCCCGTGATCGCCAAGGTGATCGCCAAGGAGGATGTCGACACCGTCGTCCACATGAGCATCATCTCCACCCCCGGCTCCGCCGGCGGGCGAGGGACGATGAAGGAGCTCAACGTCATCGGCACGATGCAGCTGCTCGCTGCGTGCCAGAAGGCGCCGAGCCTGCGCTCGCTCGTGGTGAAGTCGACGACGACCGTGTACGGCGCCAGCAGCCGCGACCCGGCGATGTTCACCGAGGACATGGGTCCTCGGCGAGCGCCGCGCTCGGGCTACGGCAAGGACGTCGCAGAGATCGAGAGCTACGTCCGCGGCTTCGGCCGCCGGCGCTCCGACGTCCGCGTCACGCTCCTGCGCGCCGCCAACGTCATCGGACCGCACGTGCGCAGCCCGATCAGCTCCTACTTCCGGCTGCCGGTGATCCCGACCGTGATCGGGCACGACGCGCGGATGCAGTTCCTCCACGAGGAGGACCTGTACGCCGTCCTGCGCCACGCCGTGCTCACCGACGTCGCCGGCACGTTCAACGTCGCCGGCCCCGACATCTTGATGCTCTCCCAGGCGATACGCCGCCTGCGCCGCCCCTGGCTGCCGCTGCCCGGCCTCGCGGTCGGCAACCTCGGCACCACGCTGCGCTCGGCCGGCCTGGCCGACTTCTCGCCCGAGCAGCTCGGGTTCCTCACCTACGGGCGCGGGGTCGACACGACCCGGATGCGCGAGGTGCTGGGGTTCACCCCGGCACGCACGACCCACGAGGCGTTCGCGGACTTCGCCGCCTCGCTGCCCACGCCCGCGGCCCGGCTCGAGCGGGCCCTGCTCGCCGCGGAGCGCCAGCTCGCCGGAGGTGCGACCCATGGGTGACGCCGAGATCATCCCGATCGGCCCGGGCGGCCGTCCCGCGGCGCGCGGCACCGGGCCCCAGCCGGCGCCGGGCCACGTCGCGGAGCCCGCGGCCGGCGCCGCACGCCCGCCGGTGCGGACCGCGGACCGCGGCCCGCTCGACGGGATCCCGGTCGGGGAGTGGCTCGCCGCGTTCCAGGTCGCCGCCCAGGAGGTCTTCGGCGACCAGTGGGAGCCGCAGCTGGCCCGCTTCCTGGCCTTCCTGCGCCGCCGAGTCACCGGTGAGTACGTCGTGGACGAGTACGGCTTCGACCAGGAGGTCACCGAGCGGTTCTTCATGGCTGCGCTGCGTCCGATCGCGCAGAAGTGGTTCCGCATCGAGGTCCGCGGCGCGGAGAACATCCCCGCGGACGGTGGAGCGCTGGTGGTCTCCAACCACTCGGGCACGATCCCGGTCGACGGGCTGATGACCATGGTCTCGGTGCACGACCACACCGGCCGGTTCCTGCGCCCGCTCGGGGCCGACCTGGTCTTCCGGCTCCCGATCGTCAGCACCCTCGCCCGCAAGAGCGGCGCCACCCTGGCCTGCAACGAGGACGCCGAGCGGATGCTGCGCGGCGGCGAGCTGGTCGGGGTCTGGCCGGAGGGCTTCAAGGGCATCGGGAAGCCGTTCTCGGAGCGCTACAAGCTCCAGCGCTTCGGCCGGGGCGGCTTCGTCGCCGCGGCGCTGCGCACCGGCGTGCCGATCGTGCCGCTCTCCGTGGTGGGCGCGGAGGAGATCTACCCGCTGGTCGGCAACCTGCCCTCGCTGGCCCGGCTGCTCGGGCTGCCGTACGTGCCGATCACCCCGCTGTTCCCCTGGCTCGGCCCGCTCGGGCTGGTTCCGCTGCCCTCGAAGTGGCTGCTGGAGTTCGGCGAGCCGATCCGCACCGACGACTTCGAGCCGGGCGCGAGCGAGGACCCGATGCTGGTCTTCAACGTCACCGACCAGGTGCGCGAGTCGATCCAGCAGACGCTCTACTCGCTGCTGATGGAGCGGGACTCGGTCTTCGGCTGACGCCGCGGCGTCACTGGCCGTTGCGGTCCTGCCCGGTGAGGCCGCCGAGCAGCGGGGAGGTCACCGCGTCGAGCAGCTCGCCGACGCCGGCCAGCAGCTCGGGGACGATCGGGACGGGGTTGTCCTCGCCGCCGGTCAGGCCCTCGATCAGGTTGCCCACCGGACCCTTCTCGCGGTCCTTGCCGGAGCCCTTGCCGGAGCCCTTGCCGCCGCTGCCGCCGCTGCCGCCGCTGCCGTCGCCCGCACCCGGGGTCGGCTCCGGGGAAGGGGCGGTGCCGGGCAGGCCGCCGGGGACGTCGGTGGGCAGCACCGGTGAGAACGGCACATCGTCCAGGCCCTGTCCGCCACGGGGACCGCGGCCCCTGCCGTCGCTCGCCGTGCCCGCGCCGTCTCCGGGGGGAGGCGCGGCGTCCTCGGGCGGGCGGGTCCCGCCGGCGGACGACGAGGCCTGGGTGATCAGCCACTGCGGGATCTGGGAGAGGGTCTCGGGACAGTCCGGGCAGACCTGCTGGAGCTTCAGGTCGATGCCGATCAGGACGTTGCCGGCGCCGACCAGCGCGTCGCGGGAGTCCTCGGAGACTCGGTCCGAGAGACCCTCGAGCGAGGCGTGGCTCGTGGTGAGGAAGGACTGCAGGGCGTCCGCGGCGCCCCGGTCCCCGTTGCGGGTGTACTCGCCGAGCAGCAGCGTCGAGGCCTCCTCCGCCTGTCGCCCGAAGTCGCCCAGGGTGTCGCGGATCGCCTCGTCGTCCTGGCGCTCGGGATCCTCGCGGGCCAGCTGCTCGGCCTCGCGCAGCCGGGCCGAGGCGTTGCCGAGGAGGGTGGAGCCCTTCTGGCGGTCGCCGACGCTGACGCCGGAGTGCGCGTTCTCGATGGCCCGCTTGATCGGGTAGAGCATGTCGCCGGGCAGTGCGGACTGCGAGGCGACCGCCATCGAGGTGGTGGCACCCACGACGGCGAAGCCGCCGACGGCGATGGCGATGCGGCGCTCGCGTGCGGTACGCCGCGCCGGGACCGTCAGCCGCTCCTCCACGCTGGGCCTGGCGTCGTCGGTGGCGGCGAGCTCGGTGACGGCCTCGGCCAACAGCCGCTCGCGCAGCGAGGCGGAGAACTCCGGGCGGGGCGTCGGCGCGGGTACGGCGCGCAGCGCGCCGGCGAGCTCGAGCAGCTCGGCGTACCGCGCGTCCTCGGGGGCGCGCCGGGCCGGGTCCGGGCCGCGCTGCACCAGCGCGTCGAACTCCTCCGCGCGCCGCCGAGCTGCGAACACCGGGCTCATCGTCTCTGTCCTGTCGTCTCGTGCCACGCCGGGACCGGCGGGTGCGCCGGGTCCGACGCCGGGCTCAACGAGGCGGTGCGCGGGTTGGTTACGCGCGAGACGAGGGGGCGTGCGTCACCCGGCACGGCGGCACGGACCGGCGCCGCCGCGCTCATCGGATCCCCTCCGGCATCAGCTTGGCGAGGTTGCGCACGCCGCGCAGCTGCAGCTGCTTGACCGCGCCGTCGCTGCGGCCCAGCACCTGCGCCGTCTCGGCGATGCTCATGCCCTGCAGGAAGCGCATCACCAGGCAGTCGCGCTGCTCGTCGGGGAGCTTGGTGAGCGCCTCGAGGAGCATCTCGTTGGTCAGGCTCGCGAGCACCGCCTCCTCGGGGCTCTCGGTGGCGTCGTCGTGCCGGCCCATGTCCTCGGTGGTCTGCTCGAGGCGGGTGCGGCCGGCCTTGAAGTGGTCGGTGGCGAGGTTGCGGGCGATCGTCATCAGCCAGGCGCCGAAGTCCTTGCCCTGCCAGCGGAAGCCCTTCATGCTCCGCAGCGCGCGGAAGAAGGTCTCCGAGGTCAGGTCCTCGGCCAGCGTGCTCGACCGGGTGCGGTAGAAGAGGAAGCGGTAGACCGCCAGGTGGTAGTGGTCGTAGAGCAGCCCGAACGCGTCGGCGTCGCCGGTGCGGGCCAGCTCGACGAGCGCGATCAGGCGCTGCCGCTCGCTGGCGGACTCCTCCGAGGACGCCGCCAGCGCGGAGTCGTCCTCGGGGCCGGCGTCGGGACCGGGTGCGGCGTACGCGTCGCCGGGCCGCGACGCCGGGGTGGTGCGCGTGGAGGACTCGTCGGCGCCGGCGAGCAGCCACCCGCTCGCGGCCACGGCACCCGCCGGCACCGGCGCGGGCACGGCCAGGACGTCGAGAAGGGCCCGGCGCAGGCGGTCCAGCCCGTGCTCGGTCAGCTCCCCGTCCCGTGACATGAGTCCCCTCCCAGGTGCTCCAGCCGGAGCGCTGGGGATGTTACCGCCGACACACCCCGGGCGGAACCGCTGCGCGACGACCTGGCCCGGGAGGGCTCCGGCGTCAGCGGCGCCGGCGCAGTGCGACCCCGGCCGCGACGGTGCCGGTGGCCGCGCCGGCGACGGCGCCCACGACCGCGCCCGCACGGGCCGCCTTGCGTCCGGTGCGGTAGTCGCGGACCCGCCAGCCGTTGGCCCGGGCGTGGGCCCGCAGCCGGGCGTCGGGATTGATGGCGCACGGGTCCCCGACCAGCGAGAGCATCGGCAGGTCGTTGGCCGAGTCGGAGTACGCCGAGCACGCGGCCAGGTCGAGGCCCTCGCGCTCGGCGAGGGCGCGGACCGCCTCGGCCTTGGCGGGGCCGTGCAGCATGTCGCCGACCAGCCGGCCGGTGTACACGCCGTCCTCGTGCTCGGCCACGGTGCCCATCGCGCCGGTCAGCCCGAGGCGCCGGGCGATGATCTGGGCGATCTCGATCGGTGCCGCGGTCACCAGCCAGACCCGCTGCCCGCGGTCGAGGTGGAGCTGCGCGAGGGCACGGGTGCCGGGCCAGATCCGGTGCGCCATCGCCTCGTCGAAGATCGCCTCGGTGAGCTCCTCGAGCTCGGCGACGGTGTGGCCGGCGATGAAGGAGAGCGCCGAGGAGCGGGCCTCGGCGACGTGGGCGGGGTCCTCGACCCCCACGACGCGGAAGTAGAGCTGCTTCCACGCGGCGCCGGCGATCTCGCGGGTGGTGAAGAAGTCGCGGCGGTGCAGGCCGCGAGCGAGGTGGAAGATGCTGGCCCCCTGCATCACGGTGTTGTCGACGTCGAAGAACGCCGCCGCGCGGGGGTCGGCACGGACGTGCAGGGCGGTCTCGACCTCGGCGATGGCCGCGGCGGCCTCGCCGGCCAGACGGGAGCGCTGCCGGAGGTCGGGCAGGGTGCGCCGGGGAGCATGCGGGGTCACGTGCCCAATGTAGTGCGATCCACGTCACCAGGGGACAGGCGCGAGGAGGTGTGGAAGTATCCCGCGCATGTCCTCCTCCGACACCGCACGGGACGCGGTCGGGACGGCGGACGACGCCGACGGGCCGGAGGTCCGCGACCTCTCCGACCTGGTCCTCACCGCCGCGGCCGAGAGCCCCGACAAGCTGGCGCTGGTCGAGGCGAGCGGGCGCAGCGTCACCTGGTCCGAGCTGGCCGACGAGGTCGCGCGGGTCGCCACCGGGCTGGGCTCCCTCGGCGTGGTCGCGGGGCTCCGGGTGGTCCTCGCGATGGGCAACAGCATCGAGATGGTCACGGGCTACCTCGGCGTGCTGCGCGCCCAGGCGGTCGCCGTGCCGGTGAACCCGGGGTCGACCCCCGCCGAGCTGGCCCGCTTCGTCTCCGAGTCCGGGGCCCGCCTGGTGGTGTGCGACCCCGACAGCGTCACCGCGGTGCGCGCCGCCCTGGCCGACGTCGACGTGCCGGTCGCCCCCCGGGTGGTCCTGGTCGGGGCCGAGCCCGGGCCCGGCGAGCTCCCCTGGGAGCGGCTGCGTGCGGAGCCCGGCCGCGCGGTGCCGCCGCTGCCGGACCCCGAGAAGCTCGCCTGCCTGCTGTGGACCAGCGGCGCCTCCGGGCGCCCGCGGGCGGCGATGCTCACCCACCGCGCGCTGCTGGCCAACATCGAGCAGGTGGCCCGCGTCCAGCCGCCGATGATCCACGGCGACGACGTCGTGCTCGGCGTGCTCCCGCTCTTCCACGTCTACGGCCTCAACGCGGTGCTGGGCGGCGTGCTGCGCCACCGCGCCAAGCTGGTCCTGCTGGACCGCTTCGACCCCGAGGGCGTGCTCGAGGTGGTCGACGACGAGGCGGTGAGCGTGCTCCCGCTGGCGCCGGCGGCGTTCGCGCACTGGCGCGGCGAGGAGCAGCTCGCCGACCACCTGCGCCCGGTCCGGCTGGTGCTCTCCGGCTCGGCGCCGCTGCCGGCCGAGGTCGTCGAGGACTTCACGGCGCGCACCGGCGTGCCCGTGCACCAGGGCTACGGGCTGACCGAGGCCGCCCCGGTCGTCACCAGCACCCTCGTCAGCGCGTCCGCGCCGGCCGGCTCGGTCGGCGCCGCCCTCCCGGGCGTCGAGGTGCGCCTGGTCGACGAGGCCGGCCGGGAGGCGACGGGGGAGGACCCCGGCGAGATCCAGGTGCGCGGCGCCAACCTGTTCAGCGGCTACTGGCCCGACGGCAGCGAGGGGCCCGGGTCGGACGGCTGGTGGGCCACCGGAGACGTCGGCCTGATCGACGCCGCCGGGGATCTCTCGCTCGTCGACCGGGTCGAGGACCTGGTGATCGTCTCGGGGTTCAACGTCTACCCGGTCGAGGTCGAGGAGGTCCTCGCCGGCCTCGACGGGGTCACCGAGGCGGCCGTGGTCGGTGCCCCCGACGAGCTCACCGGCGAGGCCGTCGTGGCGTACGTCGTGGCGCCGGGCCGAGACCCCGGCGAGGTCGAGGCCGCGGTGCGGGCCCGCTGCGCGCAGCGGCTGGCGCGCTTCAAGCAGCCCAGCCGCATCGAGGTGGTCGAGGAGCTCCCGCGCACCGTGACCGGCAAGGTGCAGAAGGGTCGGCTGCGGGGCCAGGAACGACGCCGCGTGCTCGGCCTGCTGGAATAGGGACATGGCCAAGACGCCCCGTGTGACCCTCTACGGCAAGCCCGGCTGCCACCTGTGCGAGGACGCCCGCGCGATCGTCGCGGCGGTCTGCGCCGAGCTGGGCGAGGAGTTCGAGGAGGTCTCGATCCTCGACGACCCCGCGCTCGCCGAGCGGTTCGGCGAGGAGATCCCGGTGACCTTCGTCGACGGTCGCCAGCACGACTTCTGGCGCGTCGACCCCGACCGTCTGCGCCGCGCGCTCACCGGCTGAGCGGCCGGGCCGACCCAGGTCCGCCTGAGTCGTCGGTCACCGCCCGCCACGGCGTACGACGCGCTCGCGACCTGCCCCGTCGGGGCCTGGGCGACCGAGGGGACCCCGCTGCACGTGGCTGACGTCACATGTGGTAGCCCACGCCTCGGGATCCGGGCGACCGCAGTTTGTTCTCACGTTCACAAACTCCTACAGTGACGGAGCCGTCGGACGAACCCCGGGCCGGGCCGGCCCTGCGCCACGGCGCGCTTGCCCGCAGTGGCATGGAGAGAAGAAGTCGTGACCCCACGAGCACCCAGCGAGAGCCCCCGGGACATCCCGGAGGCCACGATCGCTCGGCTCCCCATCTACCTCCGGGCACTGTCGACCCTCGTCGAGGGCGGCACCACCACGTGCTCGAGCGAGGACCTGGCGGCCGCGGCGGGCGTGAACAGCGCCAAGCTGCGCAAGGACCTGTCCTACCTCGGCAGCTACGGCACCCGCGGGGTCGGGTACGACGTGGAGTACCTGCGCTACCAGATCGCGCGGGAGATCGGGCTGACCCAGGACTGGCCGGTCGTCATCGTCGGCATCGGCAACCTCGGCCAGGCGCTGGCCAACTACTCCGGCGTGCGCAGCCGCGGCTTCCAGGTCGTGGCCCTGCTCGACGCCGACCCGGCGCGCCACGGCGAGCTGGTGGCCGGCGTCGCCGTACGCCCCTTCGACGACCTCGAGCAGATCGTGCTCGAGCGCCGCGTGTCGATCGGTGTCATCGCGACCCCGGCGGTCGCCGCGCAGTCGGTCGCCGACCGGATGGTCGACGCCGGCATCACCAGCATCTTGAACTTCGCGCCGTCCGTGCTCGCGGTGCCCCACGGGGTCGACGTCCGCAAGGTCGACCTGTCCATCGAGCTGCAGATCCTCGCCTACCACGAGCAGCGCAAGGCCCAGGGCGAGGCGGGCGTCGCTGCAGAGGAGGAGACCGCATGAGCGTCCTGGTGGTGGGCATCTCCCACAACACCGCACCCGTGGCGCTCCTCGAGCGCCTGGCCGTCGACGCCGAGAGCCTGCAGAAGCTGATCACCGACGTCAGCACCAGCGAGCACGTCAGCGAGGCCACGGCGATCGCGACCTGCAACCGCCTGGAGATCTACGCCGAGGTCGAGCGCTTCCACGGCTCGGTCGAGGAGCTCTCGGCGCACCTGGTCGAGCGCGCCGGCGGCGACCCGGAGCTGTTCCTCCCGCACCTCTACGTCCGCTACGACGACGCCGCGGTCTCGCACCTGTTCCAGGTCGCGGCCGGGCTGGACTCGATGGCCGTCGGCGAGGGCCAGATCCTCGGCCAGACCCGCAGCGCGCTGCGCCTGGGCCAGGAGCTCGGCACCGTCGGCTCCACCCTCAACGTGCTCTTCCAGCAGGCGCTGCGCGTCGGCAAGCGGGCCCGCACCGAGACCGGGGTGGACACCGTCGCCCCGTCGCTGGTCTCCGCCGCCCTGGACCGGGTCGGCTGCGAGGACCTCGCCGGTCGCCGCGTGCTCGTCGTCGGCGCCGGCGCGATGGCCGGCCTGGCCACCGCCACCGTCACCCGCCGCGGCGCGAGCGACGTGGTGATCGCCAACCGCACCGCCGAGCGCGCCGAGCGCCTCGCCCGCGAGTACGGCGGCCGCCCGGTCCCGCTCGCCGACCTCGGCGCCGAGCTCGCCCACGCCGACGTCGTCCTGACCTGCGCCGGGGCCCGCGGCGCCCTGATCACCGAGCCGATGGTCCGCGAGGCGCTCGCCGGCGGCCGCGAGGCCGTGCTGGTGGACCTGGCGCTGCCCCACGACATCGACCCGGAGGTCCGCGAGGTCCCCGGGGCCACCCTCGTCGGTCTCGCCGACCTGGCCGCCGCGCTGCACCTCAGCCCGGCCGGCCGCGAGATCGAGGAGGTCCGCCGGATCATCACCCAGGAGGTCGCGGCGTTCCTCGCCGCGCGCCGCCAGGCCAGCGTCACCCCCACCGTCGTCGCGCTGCGCTCGATGGCGACCCAGGTGGTCGAGACCGAGATGGAGCGCCTGGTCAACCGGCTCCCCGAGCTCGACGACGCCACCCGCGCCGAGGTGCTGCACACCGTGCGCCGGGTCGCCGACAAGCTGCTGCACGAGCCGACCGTGCGGGTGAAGGAGCTGGCGAACACCAGCGACGTCGTGTCCTACACCGAGGCCCTCGCCGAGCTGTTCGCGCTCGACCCCTCGACCGTGACCGCCGTGACCCGACCGGAGGGGCTCCAGTGACCACTCCCCAGACCACCGGCCCGATCCGGGTCGGCACCCGCGCCTCCCTGCTGGCCACCACCCAGGCCGGCTGGGCCGCGGACCTCATCCGCGAGCGCCTCGGCCGCGAGGTCGTGCTCGTGGAGATCAGCACCGACGGCGACCGGACCCAGGCGTCGGGCACCCCGCTCGCGTCGTACGGCGGCACCGGCGTGTTCGTGGCCGAGCTGCGCGACGCGCTGCTGCGCGGTGACGTCGACGTCGCCGTCCACTCGCTCAAGGACCTGCCCACCTATCCGACCGAGGGCATCGTGCTCGCCGCGGTCCCGACCCGCGAGGACCCGCGCGACGTGGTGGTGGCCCGCGACGGGCTGACCCTCGCCGAGCTCCCCGCCGGGTCGCGCGTCGGCACCGGCTCGCCGCGGCGTGCGGCCCAGCTGCACGCCCTCGGCCTCGGCCTGGAGATCGCGGGCATCCGTGGCAACATCGACACCCGGCTGCGCAAGCTGCGCGAGGGCGAGTACGACGCGATCCTGCTGGCCCGTGCCGGGCTGGCGCGGATCGGCCGGCTCGAGGCGATCACCGAGGTGCTCGACCCGCTCCAGCTGCTCCCGGCCCCCGGCCAGGGCGCGCTGGGCATCGAGTGCCGCAGCGACGACCCGCTGGCCGCCGAGCTCGCCGCGGTCCAGGACCCGCACACCCGTGCGGCCGTGGACGCCGAGCGCGCGGTCCTGGCCACCTTGGAGGGCGGCTGCTCGGCACCGATCGGCACCCTCGCCGAGGTGGTCGAGGGCGAGGACGGGGACGAGCTCTGGGTGCGCGCGGTCGCGCTCTCACCAGATGGCGCGCTCGCGGTGCGGAGGTCCGCGACGGGAGCGCCCGAGGATGCCACGGGTGTCGGGACCCGGTTGGGCAACGAAATGCTTGCAGACGGGGCCGGTGAGCTCGCTGCGGCGCAGACAGAAGACGAAGCAGTCCGAGAGTCAGACAAGGTGCGAAACGCATGACGCGAGGCAAGACCAGTACGTCCGAGGCGCCGACCCGAGCCTGGGTGTCCTTCGTGGGGAGCGGGCCGGGAGACCCGGACCTGCTCACCGTCCGTGCCGTGGAGCTGCTTCGACAGGCCGACGTGGTCGTCACCGAGGCTCCCGAGCACGCCGAGATGGTCCGGGTGGTCCTCGGGCTGCCCGAGCCTGCGGCCGACGAGGCGGAGCAGCCCACCGAGCAGGTGGGCCCGCAGATCGTCGACGGCGGCTTCGGTGAGGACGGCCAGCCGCTGACCCACGCGGCGCGGGCCAAGGTGGTGCTCAAGCACGCCAAGAAGGGCCTGCGCGTGCTGCGGCTCATGACCGGCGACCCGTTCGTCTATGCCTCGGGGCCCGAGGAGGCCCAGGCGTGCGTGAAGGCGGGCATCGGCTTCGAGATCGTCCCCGGCATCTCCTCGGTCAACGCGGTCCCGGCCTACGCCGGCATCCCGCTGACGACCAAGGACCACCGCGAGGTGGCCGTGGTGACCTGCGACGGCACCATCGACTGGAGCCAGTACGCCGACAACCGCACCCTGGTGCTGCTCTCGGCGGTCGGCCAGATCGGCGAGATCAGCAAGGCGCTGGTGGCCGCGGGCCGCAAGGCGAGCACCCCGGTCGCGATGACCCGGGTCGGCACCACCACCACCCAGGCGACGGTCACCTCCACCCTGGCGAGCATCGCCGAGGACGCCCGTGCCGCCCGGATGGCCCCGCCGGCCGTCACGGTGGTCGGCGACGTGGTCGACCTGCGCGAGACGCTGTCGTGGTTCGAGACCAAGCCGCTCTTCGGGTGGCGCGTGCTCGTCCCGCGCACGAAGGACCAGGCCGGCCCGCTCACCAACCGCCTGCGCGGCTACGGCGCGGTGCCCGAGGAGGTCCCGACCATCTCGGTCGAGCCGCCCCGCAACCCCCAGCAGATGGACAAGGCCGTGCGCGGCCTGGTCGAGGGCCGCTACGAGTGGATCGCCTTCACCTCCGTCAACGCCGTCAAGGCGGTGCGGGAGAAGTTCGAGGAGTACGGCCTCGACGCGCGTGCCTTCTCCGGGCTCAAGATCGCCGCGGTGGGCGACAAGACCGCCCAGGCGATCGCGGCTTGGGGCCTGCGTGCCGACCTGATCCCCTCCGGCGAGCAGTCGGCGGCCGGGCTGCTGGAGGACTGGCCCGAGTACGACGAGGTGCTGGACCCGATCAACCGGGTCTTCCTGCCCCGCGCCGACATCGCGACCGAGAACCTCGTCGCCGGCCTGATCGACCTGGGCTGGGAGTGCGACGACGTCACGGCGTACCGCACGGTGCGGGCCACCCCGCCGCCGGCGCCGACCCGCGACGCGATCAAGTCGGGCAAGTTCGACGCGGTCGTGTTCACCTCGTCCTCGACCGTGCGCAACCTGGTCGGCATCGCCGGCAAGCCGCACCCCTCGACGATCATCGCGGTCATCGGCCCGGCCACGGCGAAGACCGCCGAGGAGCACGGCCTGCGCGTCGACGTGCTGGCCCCGCGCCCGGACGTCGAGCTGCTGGCCGACGCGCTCGCCGACTTCGGCGCCGCCCGTCGTACGGCGCTGGTCGAGGCCGGTCAGCCGGTCACCAAGCCGTCGGACCGCAAGCCCTCGGCCCGCTCGCGCAAGGTCCGTGCCGAGTAGGACGCGCACCCCGCAGCATCCCCGAGACCCCGCACGCGCTCCGGCGCCTGCGGGGTCTCGGGCGTCCGCGGCCTGGTGTCATCCAGGCGCGCGCAAGGATGGTGCGCATGGAGCACGCCCCCCAGAGCCAGCCGTCCGCCCCTGTCACCCCTCCCGTCACCCCTCCCGTCATCCGGCCCCGGCGGCTGCGCACCACCGCGGCGCTGCGGCGCACCGTCGCCGAGACCTCGCTGGAGGCACGCCAGCTGGTGCTGCCGGTCTTCGTGCGCGAGGGGATCGAGGAGCCGGTGCCGATCTCCTCGATGCCCGGCGTCGTCCAGCACACCCGCGACACCCTGCGCGCCGCCGTCGCCGAGGCCGCCGAGCTCGGCCTGGGCGGGGTGATGCTGTTCGGCGTGCCCGCGCGCCGCGACGCGACCGGCTCGGGCGCGCTGGACCCCGACGGGATCCTCAACGTCGCGATCGCCGACGTGGTCGCCGAGGTCGGCGACGCGCTGACCGTGATGAGCGACCTGTGCCTCGACGAGTTCACCGACCACGGCCACTGCGGCCTGCTCAGCGCCGACGGCCGCGTCGACAACGACCGCACCCTCGAGGCGTACGCCGAGATGGCGCGCGCCCAGGCGGCCGCCGGCGTCCACATGGTCGGGCCCAGCGGGATGATGGACGGCCAGGTCGCGGTGATCCGCGCCGCCCTCGACGCTGCCGGGCACACCGACGTCTCGGTGCTCGCCTACTCCGCGAAGTACGCCTCGGCCTTCTACGGACCGTTCCGCGAGGCGGTCGGCTCGGCCCTCGAGGGCGACCGGCGCACCTACCAGCAGGACCCGGCCAACGCCCGCGAGGGCGTGCGTGAGGCGCTGCTGGACGTGGCCGAGGGCGCCGACCTGGTGATGGTGAAGCCGGCCCTGGCCTACCTCGACGTGCTGCGCCAGGTGCGCGACGCGGTCGACGTCCCGGTCGCGGCGTACAACATCTCGGGGGAGTACGCCATGGTCGAGGCGGCCGCCGCGAACGGCTGGATCGACCGCGAGCCCGCGATCCTCGAGACGCTGCTCTCGATCCGCCGGGCCGGCGCCGACGTGGTGCTGACCTACTGGGCCAGCGAGGCCGCACGCCTGCTCGCGCGTCGCTGACGCACCGTCGCGCCGCGTCGGTCAGGATGCCGACATGGACCTCCCACGCGACCTCCTTGCGCTCCTGGTGGGGTTCGCCGTCGCGCTGGTGACCACGCCGGTCGGGGTCTCGGGTGCGGTGTTCCTGCTGCCGGTGCAGCTCTCGGTGCTGGACGTGCCCGGTCCGCGGGTCACCCCGACCAACCTGCTGTTCAACGTCGTCTCCGCGCCGGCGGCGCTGCTGCGCCACCGGCGTCGCGGCCGGCTGGACCGCGACCTGGCCCGCGCGCTGGTCCTCGGGTCGGTGCCGGGGGTGGTGGTCGGCGCGCTGGTGCGGGTGCACCTGGTCACCGACCCGGACGCGTTCCGGCTGCTCGCGGCCGCGGTGCTCGCCCCGGTCGGGCTCGTGCTCCTGCGCCGTGCCGGCCCGGCCTCGACGGGCCGCCGTCCGGGCCCGGGCGCGGTGCGGGCGCTCGCGTTCGGGGCCGGGGTCGTCGGCGGCATCTACGGCATCGGCGGCGGCTCGGTCGTCGGCCCGGTGCTGGTGGCGGCGGGGATGACGGTGGCCGTCGTGGCGCCGGCCGCGCTGCTGGCCACCTGGGTCGCCTCGCTGGTCGGCGTCGCGGCGTACGCCGTGCTCTCGCTGGACCTCCCCGGGCCGGTCGGGCCGGACTGGAGCCTGGGCGTCGCGGCCGGCCTCGGCGGCCTGGCCGGCGGCTGGCTCGGCGCGGTGCTGCAACCGCGGCTGCCCGAGGTCGCCCTGCGCCGGCTGCTGGGGGTGCTGGCGCTGGGCCTGGCGGGGCTCTACGTCGTGCAGGCGCTGGGGTGAGGACGCTTCCGGTCCGCGGTGCCGACCGGGCCGAGGGATCCGCCAGGGCGGGTCAGGTCGTGTAGCGCTTCACGCACTGGTCGAAGGGGTCGTCGGTCTTGAAGATGTTGTCGAAGTAGCCGTCGAGGGTGCACTGCACCACCGCCTGGGCGTGGGAGAGCAGGCCGTCGAGGGGCGTGACCCCGGTCGAGGGGAGCGCGGGCAGCGAGATCGTGGGGGCGCCGGGGATCCCGAGACCGCCCTTGCTGCCGCCGCCCTTGCCGTCCTCGCCCCCGCCACCGGTGCCGCCACCGGTGCCGCCGCCGGTGCCACCGCCGGGCTGGGTGGGCGTCGCGCTCGGCTGCGGGGCCTGGGTGGGCTGGCTGGGCTGCGGCGCGGCGAGGACCGTCTCGTCCTTGCCCGGGCCGGGGCCCTTGCCGCCGCCGCCCTGCGACCCGCCGCCGGAGCCGCCCTGGCCGGGGACCGGGTCGGTGTCGGGGACCAGGTAGCCGGCGGTGGTGGTGCTGTTCGGCGCCGAGGTGAAGTCGCCGGCGAGGTAGGAGTTCATGACCGCGAGCACGGCGTCGACGTAGGCGTCGCTGTTGTTGTAGCGGTGCACGGCGGCGCGCTGGCCGGCGAGCGTGGCGAGGTCCTCCTCGCCGGAGCAGAGGTAGACGGCGCTGGCGAGGGCGGCGTCGTCGATGTCCTGGGGGTCGCGCTTGCCGTCGCCGTCGGCGTCCACGCCCACGACCGACCAGGTCGAGGGGATGAACTGCATCGGGCCGACCGCGCGGTCCCAGACGGTGTCGAGGTCGAACTGGCCGGCGTCGGTGTCGGCGATCCGCGCGGTGTTGCGGGTGCCGTCCAGGGGGATGCCGTAGATGCCGGGGTTCGCGACCCCGTCGCTGTCGAGCTGGTTGCCGCCGTAGCGGCCGTGGTCGGACTCGATGCGGCCGATGGCGGCGACCAGCTGCCAGCGCAGGTTGCAGGCCTTGTCGGCGGCGTTGATGACGGTCTCGGCCCGCTGGTACGCCGACAGCGCGGCGGCGGGGATCGCGGCGGTGGAGACGTCGGAGATGCGCGTGGCGCCGCGGCGCGCGGAGCCCGGGACGACGCTCTCGGGGGCGGAGACGCTGGCCGGGTCCTCGATCGCGCGGCCCGGCACGCTGGTGCCGTCGGGCAGCTGGGCGAGCGAGTCGGGCTCGGAGCTCGCGGAGGCCAGCACCGGCCCCGCTCCCGCGCCCGCCAGACTCGCGGTCCAGGCCGCGGAGAGCAGCGCGAGCGGCACCAGTGCCGTGGCCTTCTGCACCCGGCTGAGTCGTGTGGCAGACATGCGCTCTCCTGGCCCTTGTTCGCGATCGGTGTGGCGGTGCTGGGGTGGTGCTGTGGTGAAAAGGGGGGTGGTGCTGGTGGTGCGGGTGTTGCCCCGTGGTCGTCGGTGCCACACCTGGTCCGTGTGATGTTGGTAACGAGCGATGTCACCTGCGGTTACGCGCCGGTGTCCTCGGGTGCTGCTCGGGAGCCCGCAGATGCCCACCACGTGCTCCGGGGTCGCCCCGGGGGCGCCCGGAACGCCCGGGGACCATCCTTCCGTGTGATCCCCGTCATGCAAACCCCTGGCGGCTGGTCATCTCACCCGCGGGAACCGGGACGAGGGGCCCTTGACCCGGCTCGAAATGGTTGGAGCGCTGGGCGACAATGATCCGGTGCCTGCCTCCACACCTCAGGCGACCACGCCGAGCCCCCGCGTGACCGCGACGTCCTCCGAGCTCTTCGAGCGCGCCCGTGCGGTGACGCCCGGCGGCGTGAACTCGCCGGTGCGCGCCTTCAACGCCGTCGGCGGCACGCCCCGGTTCATCCGCTCCGCGGAGGGCGCCTGGCTCACCGACGTCGACGGCAACCGCTACGTCGACCTGATCGGCTCCTGGGGCCCGATGCTGCTCGGCCACGCCCACCCCGAGGTGATCGCCCGCGTGCAGGAGGCGGTCGCGCGCGGCACGTCGTACGGCACCCCGACCGAGCCCGAGGTCGAGCTCGCCGAGGAGATCGTCGCGCGCACCTCGGTCGAGCGGGTCCGCTTCGTCTCCTCCGGCACCGAGGCCACCATGTCGGCGATCCGGCTGGCCCGCGGCTTCACCGGTCGCGACGTCGTGGTGAAGTTCGCCGGCTGCTACCACGGCCACGTCGACTCGCTGCTCGCCTCGGCCGGCTCCGGCCTGGCCACCTTCGCGGTGCCCGGCACCCCCGGCGTCCCGGTCTCCTCGACCGAGCTGACGCTGGTGCTGCCCTACAACGACCGCGCGGCCGTCGAGGCCGCCTTCGCCGAGCACGGCGAGCGGATCGCCTGCCTGATCACCGAGGCCGCGCCGGGCAACATGGGCATCGTCCCGCCCGAGCCCGGCTTCAACGCCTTCCTCGCCGAGACCTGCGCCGCGCACGGCGCGCTGTTCGTCAGCGACGAGGTGATGACCGGCTTCCGGGCCTCGCGCCAGGGCCAGTGGGGCCTCGACGGCGCCGTCGAGGGCTGGGCGCCGGACCTGACCACCTTCGGCAAGGTGATGGGCGGCGGCTTCCCGGCCGCGGCGTTCGGCGGTCGCGCCGACGTGATGGCCCACCTCGCGCCCGAGGGGCCGGTCTACCAGGCCGGCACCCTGTCGGGGAACCCGGTCGCGACCACCGCCGGCCTGACCACGCTGCGCCTGGCCACCCCCGAGGTCTACGCGCACATCGACGCCGCCGCCGCGACCGTGCGGGAGGCGGCCGCCGCCGCCCTGGCCGAGGCGGGCGTGACCCACACGGTGCAGCGCAGCGGCACGATGTTCTCGGTGTTCCTGTGCGAGGGCCCGGTGCGCGACTTCGCCGACGCCTCGCGCACCGACGACCGTGCGTACGCCGCGTTCTTCCACTCGATGCTGGAGTCGGGCGTGTACCTGCCGCCCTCGGCGTACGAGACCTGGTTCCTCTCCGCTGCCCACGACGACCGCGCCGTGCAGACGGTGCTCGACGCACTTCCGGCCGCGGCCCGTGCCGCCGCCCGAGCCCAGGACCAGGCCGTGCCGGCCGAGCAGGAGGAGCAGCGATGAGCGCGACCCCCGACACGATCGTCCACCTGCTGCGCCACGGCGAGGTCCACAACCCCGGCGGCGTGCTCTACGGGCGCCGCGACGGCTTCCACCTCTCCGAGCTCGGGCGCACCATGGCCCAGCGCGTCGCCGACACCATCGGCGACCGCGACATCACCCACATCGTCTCCTCGCCGCTGGAGCGTGCGCAGGAGACCGCGGCGCCGCTGGCGGCCGCGCGCGGGCTCGAGGTCACCCTCGACCCGCGGGTGATCGAGTCGAGCAACGCCTTCGAGGGGATCAGCTTCGGCGAGGGCCCGATGACGCTGGTGAAGCGCCCGCGGCTGTGGCGCCACCTGTGGAACCCGTTCCGTCCTTCCTGGGGCGAGCCCTACACCGAGATCGTGGACCGGATGATGTCGGCGGTCCACGACGCCCGGGTCGCCGCCTCCGGGCACGAGGCCGTCGTGGTCTCCCACCAGCTGCCGATCTGGACCACGCGGCTGGCCGCCGAGAAGCGCTCCTTCCTCCACGACCCCCGCAGCCGCCAGTGCACGCTGTGCTCGCTGACCTCCTTCCACTTCGTGGGCGACCGGCTGGCCCAGGTCAGCTACTCCGAGCCGGCGGGCGACCTCATCCCCACCGCAGACAAGAAGGCGCCGTTCTCCGCGGGCGGCGCCCCCGAGGAACGCAGGCCGTGACCCCGTGACCCAGTCCCACCCCCGCGCCCTGCTGGGCGCCCTCCTCGCCGCTGCCCTCGTGGTGCTCACCGCGTGCTCCTCGGTCGGCGGCACCAACTCCGGCGGCTACATCACCGGCGACGGGGCCGTGGTGCAGTACGCCGTCGACGACCGCTCCGACCCGGTCGAGTTCGCCGGCGAGACCCTCCAGGGCGAGGAGCTCGACCTGGCGGACCTGCGCGGCGACGTCGTCGTGGTCAACACCTGGTGGTCGGGCTGCCCGCCGTGCCGCACCGAGATGCCGATGCTGGTCGAGGCCGAGAAGGAGCTGGCGAAGGACGGCGTGTCCTTCGTCGGCATCAACATCCGCGACAACAGCCCGGCCCAGGGCCAGGCCTTCGAGCGCTCCTTCGGCGTCGACTACCCCTCGATCTACGCCGTCGACGGCGAGGCGCTGCTCGCCTTCTCCCACGTCACCAACCTGCGCAGCGTCCCCACGACGATCGTGCTGGACCGCGAGGGCCGGGTCGCGGCGCTCATCAACGGCGCGATCCCCGGCAAGGTCACCCTGACCGACGTCGTCGAGGAGATCGCGGCCGAGGAGGCCTGAGCGATGGTCGACTGGTTCACCTCGACCGCGGGGTCGGGGTCGTTGATCCTGGCCGTCCCGGTGGCGATCCTCGCCGGACTGGTCGCGTTCCTCTCGCCCTGCGTGATCCCGCTGCTCCCGGCGTACCTCTCCTACTCCACCGGGCTCTCCGGCGCCGACCTGGCCACCGGCCAGGTGCGCCGCGGCCGGATGGCGCTCGGCTCGCTGCTGTTCGTGCTCGGCTTCAGCGCGGTGTTCGTGATGCTCGGCCTGGCCAGCGGCGGCGTCGCGCGCTGGTTCCAGGTCAACCAGGACACCCTCAACATCGTCCTGGGCGTCATCGCGATCCTGATGGGCCTGGCCTTCATGGGCCTGGTGCCGCTGCTCCAGCGCGACGTCCGGGTGCACAAGATCCCCTCCGTCGGGCTGGCCGCGGCACCGGTCGTCGGCTTCCTGTTCGGTCTGGGCTGGACCCCGTGCGCCGGCCCCACCCTCGGCGTGATCACCACGCTGGCCTACGCCGAGGGGACCGCGAGCCGCGGCGCGCTGCTGCTCGGCTGCTACTCGCTGGGCATCGGGCTGCCGTTCATCGTGGCCGGCATCTTCTGGGACCGCGCGATGGGCGCCCTCAAGGTGCTGCGTCGCCACCAGACCCTGATCACCCGGCTCGGCGGCGGCATGCTCATCCTGATCGGCCTCGCGCTGGTCACCGGCTGGTGGGACTACGCCGTCAGCTGGCTCCAGATCCACCTGATCTCCGATTTCGAAGTGGCGGTCTGATGTCATCCACGTCCCGCGAGCCTGACGCCCCCGAGGCTCCGCTCGACACCCCCGCGAGCCCCGGCGGTCCCGGCGACTCCGGCGACTCCGGCGGCCGCTCCGGGCGCGGCGCCGGCGAGCTCGGCGTCGGGGAGCTGCTGCGCTGGGTGTGGCGCCAGGTGACCTCGATGCGCACCGCGCTCATCCTGCTCCTGCTGCTGGCGCTCGCCGCGGTGCCCGGCTCGATCATCCCGCAGGAGGGCGTGGACTCCCTCGCCACCTCGCAGTGGAAGGACGAGCACCCCGACCTCACCCCGGTCTATGAGTGGCTCGGGCTCTTCGACGTCTACGGCACGGTGTGGTTCTCCGCGATCTACATCCTGCTGATGCTCTCGCTGATCGGGTGCATCCTGCCGCGGACGTTCCACTACCTGAAGGCGATCCGCAAGCCTCCGCCGCGCGCCCCGCGCAACCTCGGCCGGCTGCCCGACCACGCGTCGTACACGACCGACGAGAGCGTGGACGAGGTGCTCGCGAAGGCCCGCCGCGCCCTGCGGGGACGGCGCTACCGGGTGCGCCCGGCCGCGCTCGACCCCGAGGGCGAGGACGCGGTGGCCAGTGAGAAGGGCTATCTGCGGGAGGTCGGCAACCTGATCTTCCACGTCTCGGTGATCGTGGTGCTCGTCGGCTTCGCGGCGGGCTCGCTGTTCGGCTACCGCGGCGGCGTGCTGCTGGTGGTCGGCAACGGCTTCTCCAACAGCCTCACCCAGTACGACGACTTCGTCCCCGGCGACCTGTTCGACGCCGACGAGATGGAGCCGTTCTCCTTCACCGTCGACGACTTCGACGTGGAGTGGCTGACCACGGGCCCCCGCGCGGGCATGGCGCAGAAGTTCAACGCCGCCCTGCGCTACAAGGAGGCGCCCGACGCGGAGGAGAAGGAGTACGACCTGCGGGTCAACCACCCGCTGGCGATCGGCGACACCGAGGTCTTCCTCATCGGCCACGGCTACGCCCCGGTCATCACGATCCGCGACGGCAACGGCGACGTGACCTACAGCGGCCCAACGATCTTCCTGCCCCAGGACATGAGCCTGTTCTCCTTCGGCGTCGTCAAGGCACCGGACTCCCCGACCGGGCAGGTCGGCCTCGAGGGCGTCTTCTACCCGACCTTCTCGATGACCCCGGACGGCGACCCGGTCAACGTGTTCGGCGACCTGGCCAACCCGCTGCTCTCGGTGCTCGTCTACACCGGCGACCTGGGCCTCGACGACGGCGTCCCGCAGTCGGTCTACGTGCTGCCCAAGACCGACGCCGAGCAGGTCACCAACCCCGACGGCACCCCGCTGCGCCTGGACATGCAGCCCGGCGACACCGTCCGGCTGCCCGACGACCTCGGCTCGGTGACCTTCGACGGCGTCGAGCGCTGGAACCGGCTCCAGATCAGCCAGACCCCCGGCAAGATGGTCGCCCTCACCGGCGTGGTCCTGGCCCTGGTCGGCCTGCTGGGTTCGCTGTTCATCCGCCCCCGCCGCGTCTGGGTTCGTGCCCGTCGCGAGGGTGGGGCGACACTGGTCGAGGTGGCCGCGCTCGACCGCTCCGGAGGTGGCGACGTGACCGCCGAGCTCGAGGCCCTCCTCGAGGCCCTCGAGGCGCCCGAGGCGCCCGCCGGTCCGGACCCGGCCCGGACCACCCCGCACGACCCGATCGACCCCCAGAACCAGACTGAGCAGCACCCCCGGTCCAAGGAGGACTCGTGAGCAACGCAGCATGGGAGACCCTCAGCAACCAGGCGCTCGTCGTCTGTGGAGCTGTCTACTTCCTGGCCCTGCTGGCCCATCTCGTGGAGTGGTCGGCGCTGCGCAAGCTGCCCGCCTCGGTGGGGTCCGTGACCGCGCCGGCCGAGTCCGCCCGCAGCCGCGGCGGCGTCGCCGTGGCCACCGGCGGCCCCCAGGGCGGTGCCCGGGACGCCGGGGCCGACGAGACGGTGGACGAGGACGTCGTGCGCCGTACGACGTTCTTCGGGCGCCTGGGCCTGCTGCTGCTGGTCATCGCCACCGCGGTGCACGGCGTGTCCCTGGTCTCGCGCGGCCTGGCCGCGGACCCCAACCGGGTGCCGTGGGGCAACATGTTCGAGTTCACCCTCTCCGGCACCTTCGTGGTGTCGCTGGGCTACCTGCTGGCCTACCGCCGCTTCTCGCTGGCGTGGATGGGCCCGATCGTCGCCTTCATCCAGGTGTCGGTGCTGATGGCCGCCGCGATCTGGCTGCACGACGAGGTCGCCCCGCTGACCGAGGCGCTCGACTCGCCGTGGCTGGTCATCCACGTGGTCTCCGCGATCATCGCCACCGGCGCCTTCACCCTCGGCGGCATCGGCTCGGTGCTGTACCTGCTCAAGGAGCGCGCCGTGGCCAAGGGCCGCACCGGCGGCTACCTGGCCCGCGTGCCGTCCCCGGCCCGCCTCGACCTGGTCTCCTACCGGATGCACGCCTTCGCGTTCCCGGTGTGGACCTTCGCGGTGCTGATCTCCGGTCCGATCTGGGCGCACCAGGCCTGGGCGTCGTACTGGAGCTGGGACCCCAAGGAGGTCTGGGCGTTCATCACTTGGGTCATCTACGCCGCCTACCTCCACGCACGCGCCACGGCCGGGTGGAAGGGCCGCAACGCCTCGATCCTGGCGCTGGTCGGGCTGGCGACGCTGTGGTTCAACTTCATCGGCATCAACTTCTTCTCCTCCACCAGCCAGCACTCCTACGCCGCTCCCGAGGTCGGTGTCGTGGCGCCCGCCGAGCCGGGTGTCGTCACCGGCTGATCCCGCCCGACACACGAAACGGGCCCCGACCACCAGTGGTGGTCGGGGCCCGTTCTCGTACGTCGGGGGCTGGCCGTGGTTCCTCCGGGCGGCCCTGCCGGCCGGAAGGGCCGGTCAGGCCGGGTCGGGCTTGGCGGGGCCCTCCGGGTCCTTCGGGTGCGGGCGCTTCCGCTTGCGCTCGAGGTCGCGCAGGAACTCCTCGTCGTCGTCGGGCGCGACGATCCGCGGCGGTTGAGGACGGGGACGCGGCCGGGGCAGGGTCGGGGCCTGGCCGGAGCGCTGCAGGGCACGGGCGGCGAGATAGGTCACCGCGGCGAAGATGACGACGACGAGCAGGAGCTTCAGCACCCTTCCAGCCTAGGCCGGGGCCGGTCGTGGGCGGGTCGGCGGATACGCTGGAGGGGTGAAGGAGTTCTGGATCTACACCGGCCTGCGGGCACTGCTCTTCGTGGCGGCCCTGGGTGTCGTCTCGGTCGTGTGGCAGCTGCTCACCGGGGGCGTCGACCTCTTCTTCGCCGTGATCGTGGCCTTCCTGATCAGCGGCTTCAGCTCCCTGGTCCTGCTCGACCGCCGGCGCGAGGCGTTCGCCCTGCGCGTCCAGCAGCGTGCCGACCGCGCCGCCGCGAAGTTCCAGGAGCGCGCTGCGCGCGAGGACGAGGACGAGCGCTGACCCACCGCTGAGGTGGTGGCTGCCGGTGGTCGGTGCCCAACCGCGCAACTGCGCGCAACCCTCCTGGCGCCCGTCCCACCCGCCCGGTCCGAATGCCGGAGGCGCGATCCTCCGACGCCGACCGTCCCGCGATGTGGGCGGCGCTCGTTTGTGGCCCACTGTGCCGTGGCAGAACGTGGATGAGGGCCGCCGAGTCATCGGCGCCGCCGAGCGGTGGCCTTCCACCTACCGGGGGACACTTCCATGCGTATTGCTCGTTCCGTTCGAATATCCGTCGCCGCTGTCGCCTGCACCGGCCTGCTGTCGTTGGCCGCCTGCTCGGGAGACTCCGAGCCGGAGCCGAAGGCCGCCGAGAGCAACGAGACGCCCGTCGACGACACCTCCGAGGCACCCGAGGACGCCGTCGAGGAGGCGGACGCGTCTCCGGCCGCGACCGAGGGTCAGCCCGACTGGGCGCAGCCGGTCACCAGTGCCGGAGACCTGATCTCGACCTTCGAGGTCGGCGACGTCACCGTCGAGGCCTACCAGGTCGGGACCGCCGAGGCGACCAAGGACGGCAACTTCGCCGACCCCGAGACCAACAAGCCGCTGCTGGCCAAGGGCGACCAGCTCGTGTTCGTGAACTACGTCGTCACCAACAACGGTGAGCCCATCGACCTCGGCTCCAGCCTGGTCAACATCACGGCCCGCTACGACGACTGGCAGTGGATGCAGGGCATGGACTCGATCGTCGACGACGCCCTCTTCGAGCAGCTGGGCGTGAACGACGCCGCGTTCACGCCCGACGCCTACCGCGATCCGTCCGTGTACCCGTTCGGCGCGGGCGAGCAGTACTCCTACGCGGAGAACTTCAAGCACCAGAAGGGCTCGCCGATCACGTTCGAGGCGGTGATCACCCCCGTCGACGCCGAGGGTGAGCTGCTCCACGACGACCGCATCGAGGGCACCGGCACCGGCACCATCGCCTGAGGACGCCGAGACGGCAAGGACCCGGCGCCACCGAGGAGGTCGCACCGGGTCCTTGCCCATGCCGGAGCGCTGGGGCCGATCGTCGGGCGAGTGCTCAGGCCAGCACGAGCGCCGCCGCCACCAGGACCGCCCAGGCGACCTCGGCGAGGCCCGTGGACTGGATCACCGGCACCAGGGCCGGGCCGGTGGCCGAGGACCGTACGACGCGCAGCCCCGGCAGCGCGGGCACCACGAACAGCAGGCCGACCAGCGCCCACCAGGTCGTCGCGGCCGCGACGGCCACGACCGAGGCGGCGGCGACGGCGACCAGGCCGACGTACAGCCCGCGGGTGGCGCGGTCGCCCAGGCGCACCGCGAGGGTGCGCTTGCCGGCGACGGTGTCGGTGGGGATGTCGCGCAGGTTGTTGACGACCAGCACGCCGCAGGCGAGCGCGCCGATGCCGATCGAGGCGAGCAGCGCGGGGAGCTCGAAGGTCTCGGTCTGCACGTAGGTCGTGCCGACCACGGCGACCAGGCCGAAGAAGACGAAGACCATCACCTCGCCGAGGCCGAGGTAGCCGTACGGCGTCGAGCCGCCGGTGTAGAACCAGGCCGCCAGCACGCAGACCACGCCGACCGCGACCAGCCACCACGCGGTCGTGGCGGCGAGCACCAGGCCCAGCACCCCGGCCACGCCGAAGGCGGTGAACGCCGCGCGCTTGACCGCGCCCGGGGAGGCGACGCCCGAGCCGACCAGGCGCATCGGGCCGACCCGGTCATCGTCGGTGCCGCGGATGCCGTCGGAGTAGTCGTTGGCGTAGTTGACGCCGACCTGGAGCGCCAGGCTCACCCCGAGGGCGAGCAGGGCCTTCCACCACACGAACCCGTCGGCGTACGCCGCGACGCCGGAGCCGACGAGGACCGGGGCGATCGCGGCGGGAAGGGTGCGGGGTCGGGAGCCGGCGAGCCACTGGGCCGGCGTCGGAGTCGAAGGAGCCACGAGGACTGATTCAACCCGCCCGCCGGCCCGCTCACGCGGCCGGGTCCAGCTCGTGCCGCTCCAGGAACCGCTCGGCCATCCGCGAGGACGGGTGGATGAGCACCGTGGCGAGCACGATGATGCCGGCGATCAGCAGCCAGCCGCTCGCGCCCCACTCCATCGCCAGGTAGGTGTAGACCGCCGGGGCCCAGACGTAGCCGAGGGTGCTGCCGAGGTTGCCGGCGCCCTGGTACTCCCCGCGTCGCTCCGGGTCCGAGAGCTCGGACTCGAAGGCCCACCCCGCGGCCGAGATGAACAGCTCGGCGCCGGTCACGGTGATGTGGCCCAGCCACACCAGCACGATCGTGGTCCAGCCCAGGGTGTCGTGGGTGACCAGGGTGATCAGGCAGGAGACGACGAAGAAGGCGCTCGAGATCCGCGAGGCCCGCAGCGCGGTCGGCAGCCCGCGCACGGTGCGCGCGACGACCATGGGCAAGAAGATGCACATCACCGTGTTGGTGCCGAACAGCAGCGCGAGCAGCACCCGCGGGGCGTCGGTCTCGGCGATCAGCCACAGCGGGATCACGGTGTGCAGCAGGACCTGGTTGGTGTTCAGCACGCCGCCGAAGAACGAGGTCAGCAGGTAGCCGGGGTTGCGCAGCGCGCCGGGCACCACGCGCTCCTCCGCGGCGTCCTCGACCGCCCCGGTGACCGCCTGCTCCAGGGCGCTGGGCCGCTCGCGGTGGGGCGCCCTCGGCAGTCGGGTGATCCAGTAGGCGTTGGCGACCATCAGCGCCGCGGTGAAGACCGGCAGCGCGGTCACGACGGCGTCGCTGTGGAAGGCCAGGGCGATGCCGCCGATCGCGGCGCCGCCGGTGAAGCCGAGGTTGAGCGCGGCGTACATGTAGGCCTGCGAGGCGACCCGCTCGGCGCGCGGCACCAGGTCGAGCACGTAGGCGCCCCGGGCGGCGCCGCCGGCGCTGTTGACCACCTCGAGCAGGATGCTGACCGCGAGGAAGCCGGCGAAGCCGTCGATGAAGGGCCATGCGGCGTACCCCGCGGCGGTGCCGAGGGCGCCGAGCGACCAGGTGCGCTGCGGGCCGATCCGGTCGGCCAGCTTGCCCGCCGGGACGGCGACGAGGAACGAGGCGACGCCGGCGAGGGTGATGCCGAGGCCGACCTGCGCCGGCGACAGGCCGACGACGGTGGTGAAGAAGACCGCGCTGGCGGTCATGAAGGTGCCGTCCCCGACGGCGTAGAGCACCGACTGTACCGAGAGGCGGCCGGCGAGCGGGGTGGGTGGCTTGAACTGGTCCAGACGGGATGGCACGGAGTGATCAGAGCACGCGGGGATAGCGTTCGTCCCGTGAGTTTCGCCTCCCCGACCACCCCCGCCACCGTGGCCGCGCTCCGCGCGTGGCTGGAATCACACGACGAGCCGACGCCGTGGGTGGTCGAGACGTCCGGGTCGACGGGTCGCCCGAAGCGGGTGCTGCTGTCCCGGGCGGCGGTGCTGGCCTCTGTCGAGGCCTCCGCGCGGCGGCTCGGCGCCGGTGGTTCGTGGCTGCTCGCGCTGCCGGCGGCGTACGTCGCCGGCGTGCAGGTGGTCTGCCGCTCGCTGGTCGCCGGGCACGAGCCGGTGCTGCTGGAGGACCACGCCTCCTTCGCCGCCGCGGCGGAGGCGATGCCCGCGGGGGACCGGTTCGTGTCCCTGGTGCCGACCCAGCTGGGCCGCCTGCTGGGCGAGCCGGAGTCCGCGGCCGCGCTCGCCGGCTTCCACACGGTGCTGCTCGGGGGAGGGCCGATCGACCCGGCCCTGCGCGAGCGGGCGCGGGCGGCGGGGGTGCGGGTGGTGGCGACGTACGGCTCGGCCGAGACCGCCGGCGGCTGCGTGTACGACGGGGTGCCGCTGGACGGCGTGGCCGTCGCGCTCGGCGCGGGCGGACGGGTACGGATCAGCGGCCCGACGCTGTTCGAGGGCTACCAGGACGACCCGGAGCTGACCGCGTCGGTGCTGGTCGACGGCTGGTTCCTCACCTCGGACGCGGGCCGCTTCGACGAGGACGGGCGGCTGCAGGTGCTGGGCCGCCTCGACGACGTGATCGTGACCGGCGGCGTGAACGTGCCCGGCCCTGCGGTCGCCGCGCGGCTGCGCGCGCACCCGGGCGTGCGGGCCGCCGAGGTGCTCAGCGTGCCCGACGAGGAGTGGGGCAACCGGGTGGTGGCGTTCGTGGTGGGCGACGCGGCGCCGCCGCCGCTGGCGGAGCTGCGCGACTGGGTGGCCGCCGAGCACCCGCGGTCCTGGGCGCCGCGGCAGCTGGTCGCGCTGGACGACGTACCGCTGCTGGCCAACGGCAAGCCGGACCGGCTGCGGCTGCGCGCCCTGGCCACGGCTGGTCGCGACGAGACCGCGCACGACGGAACCACGGAGGGGGAGGCGTGACCGCGCTCGAGGTGCACGTCTGGTCGGTGCCGATGCGCACCCGGTTCCGCGGCATCACGGTGCGCGAGGGGGTGCTGGTGCGCGACCCCGAGAGCGGCCGCTGGGGGGAGTGGAGCCCGTTCCTGGACTACTCGCCCGAGGTCGCCGAGCCGTGGCTGCGCGCCGCCGAGGAGGCGAGCGCGGGCGACTGGCCGGCGCCGCTGCGCGACCGGGTGCCGGTCAACGTCACCGTCCCCGCGGTCGGCCCGGAGCAGGCGCACGCGATCGTGCGCCGCGGCGGGTGCGCCACCGCGAAGGTCAAGGTCGCCGAGCCCGGGCAGACCCTCGCCGACGACGTCGCTCGGCTGGAGGCCGTGCGCGACGCGATCGGGCCCGCGGGCCAGGTGCGCGTCGATGCCAACGGCGGCTGGTCGGTCGACGAGGCGGTCGCCGCCGTCCGGGCGCTCGACCGGGCCGCCGGCGGGCTGGAGTACGTCGAGCAGCCGTGCGCGGAGGTCGAGGAGCTGGCCGCCGTGCGCCGGCGGGTGGAGGTGCGGGTCGCCGCGGACGAGTCGATCCGCCGGGCCGCCGACCCCTACCGGGTCCGCGACCTCGAGGCCGCCGACATCGCGGTGCTGAAGGTCCAGCCGCTGGGCGGGGTGCGCGCCTGCCTGCGCATCGCCGAGGACATCGGGCTGCCGATCGTGGTCTCCTCCGCGCTGGAGTCGTCGGTCGGGATCGCCGCCGGCGTCGCGCTGGCCGCGGCGCTGCCCGAGCTGCCGCACGCCTGCGGCCTGGCCACCGTGCAGCTGCTCACCGACGACGTGGCCCGCGAGCCGCTGCTCCCGGTCGACGGGATGCTCCCGGTCGCCCCCGTGGAGGTGGACCCCGACGCCCTCGCGCGGCTCGCGGCGGCGCCGGACCGGGTGGCGCACTGGCAGACCCGCCTCGCCGCGGTCCGCGCCGTACGGAAGGATCGGCGACCGTGACCCGTTCCGCCACCGCCCTCGCACGCGCCGTCGTCCAGGCGCTGCTGGAGGCGGGCGTGCGGGAGGTCGTGCTCTCCCCGGGCTCGCGCAACGCGCCGCTGTCGTTCGCGGTCTTCGACGCCGCGGCGACCGGACGGCTGCGGCTGCACACCCGCCTCGACGAGCGCTCCGCCGGCTTCGTCGCGGTCGGCCTGACCAAGGTCGGCGCCCGCGCCGCGGTGCTGTGCACCTCCGGCACCGCCGTCGCCAACCTGCACCCCGCGGTGCTCGAGGCCGCCCACTCCGGGCTGCCGCTGGTCGTGCTCACCGCCGACCGGCCGGCCCGGCTGCGCGGCACCGACGCCAACCAGACCACCGACCAGGTCGGGATCTTCGGCCCCCTGGTCGCCACCACCGACCTGGACGCCGAGGTGCTCGCCGACGGATCGCCCGGGCTCCCGCCGCTGGCCGAGCACGCCCCCACGCACTGGAACGTCCAGCTCGACGAGCCGTTGGTGCCCGAGGACCGCTGGGTGCCCGTGCCCCCCGCCGTACGACGGGGGCCGGAGGCGCACGGCTGGGCCGAGCCGGGCGGCGCCGTGACGCTCGGGACCGACGACCTGCGCACCGTGGTGGTGGCCGGCGACGGCGCCGGTCCCGCGGCGCGGGTGCTGGCCGAGCGGGCCGGCTGGCCGTTGCTGGCCGAGCCCACCAGCGGGGCGCGCACCGGCAGCCACGCGATCCGCAGCTACCGGCTGCTGCTCGGCACCGGGCTGGGCGAGCAGGTCCAGCGGGTGGTGGTCGTGGGACGCCCGACGCTCTCGCGCCCGGTCACCCGGCTGCTGTCGCGCCCCGACGTGGAGGTGCTCGCGGTGCGCCACCCCGGCGTGTGGGCCCGCCCGCCGTGGCCGGCCACGCTCCTCGACGCCGTCCCGGGCGTCACCGGCAGCGCCGCCGAGGTCTCCGGAAGCGAGGGCGCGGTCGACGGCGGCTGGCTGGCCGCCTGGCGCGAGGCCGACCGAGCGGTGTCGGCCCGGGTCGACGCGCTCGTGCACGCCGGGCCGGACCTCACGCCGTACGCCGTGGCGGGGGCGGTGAGCCGCGCGCTGCCGGCCGGCGGCCTGCTGTGGGTCGGTGCCTCCAACCCGATCCGCGACCTGGACCTGATGGCCGCGCGGTACCCCGTCGGGCAGCGGCGCAAGGTGGTCGCGAACCGCGGCCTGGCCGGCATCGACGGCGTGCTGTCCAGCGCGATCGGGGCCGCGCTCGGGCGCCCGCGCGGCACCCGCAACCTGGCGCTGGTCGGCGACGTGACGTTCCTGCACGACTCCAACGGCCTGGTGCTCGGTCCGGCCGAGGCCCGCCCGGACCTGACCATCGTCGTGGTCAACGACGACGGCGGCTCGATCTTCGCCACGCTCGAGCAGGGCGCGCCCGCGCACGCCGACCCGTTCGAGAAGATCTTCGCCACCCCGCACGGCGTCGACCTCGCCTCCCTGTGCGCGGCGACCCGCACCCCGCACTGGCGCGTGGACTCCCTGCCCGAGCTCGAGCACGCCCTCGCCAGCCCGAACGGCGGCATCGAGGTCGTCGAGGCCGTCGTACGCCGTGACACCCGCCGCGACCTGGACCTCGCCCTGCGCGCCCTCCGCCCCTGACCCGCGGGTTGAATCGAGGCTTTCTCCCGTCGAGTCGAGACCTCGGACCACGGCACCCTCGACTCGACGGTCGGAGGTCTCGACTCAAGCGTCACGAGTCTCGACTCAACCGTCGGTGAGGGCGTCCTCGAGGGTGCGGGGCGGGTGGCCGGTGAGGCGCTCGACGTCGGGGGAGACCTCGGCGAGCGTGTCGTCGCGGATGGCGGTGTAGGTGCTGACCCAGGCGTCGAGCTGCCAGTCGGCGGCGCCGTACTGCTCGCGCCGCCAGGCGTAGGCCTCCTCCACGCTCTCGTCGACGAAGCGCAGCGGCCGGCCCAGGACCGCGCCGGCCCGCTCGGCCACGTCGGCGAGGCTGAGCGCCTCCGGCCCGGTGAGCGTGTACGTCGCGCCGCGGTGGGCGTCCGGGTCGCGCAGCACCGCGGCGGCGACGTCCGCGACGTCGGCGCGGGCCACCGCCGCGACTCGCCCGTCCCCGGCGGGCCCGCGGATCACGCCCTCCGCGTCGGCGAAGAGCGGCAGCACGTCGAGGTAGAAGCTGTCGCGCAGGAAGGTGAAGTCGAGCCCCGAGTCGCGGATCGCCTGCTCGGTGTCGTGGTGGTCGCGCCCGAGGGTGAACGCGGCGTCGGCGGCCGCGCCGGCGAAGGAGGTGTAGACGATGTGGCGCACGCCTGCCTCGACCGCGGCCCGCACGAACGTGCGGTGCTCGGTGCGCCGGTCGGCGGACTCCGAGGCCGACACCATCAGCAGCGACTCGACCCCGTGCAGCGCGGCGACGCTCGCGTCGAGGTCGCCGTACTCGCACGCGCGGATGTCGGTGTCGATGTCCGGGGCCCGGTCGGGGTCGCGGGCCAGCAGCCGCAGGTCGACGCGGAAGTCGTCGGAGAGCAGCCGCACGACCTGCCCGCCGAGCGCTCCGGTGACGCCGGTGACGGCAATGGTGCCGGCGCCGTTCGCGGCCGGCTCGGTCCTCGCTGGATCGGTCATGGCGGCCAGCCTAGGCAGGGCACCCACGGCGCTCACCGGACGCGGACAGGTCCCGCCCCGTGGGTCCTGGGCGCACTAACGTGGGGCGCATGAGGATCACGAAGTTCGGTCACGCCTGCGTCCGCGTCGAGCACGGCGGGACGACCGTCGTCCTCGATCCCGGCGTCTTCGCCACCCCGGAGGCCCTCGACGGCGCCGACGCGGTGCTGATCACCCACGAGCACGCCGACCACTACTCCCCGGAGCTCCTCCAGGACAGCAGTGCGCCGATCTGGACGATCGCCGACGTCGCGGCGAAGATCCGCGAGGACGCCCCCGACGTCGCCGAGCGGGTCACCGTCGTCGCCCCGGGCCAGCAGCTCGACCTCGGCGGCCTCGGGGTCCGCGTGGTGGGGGAGCGGCACGCCGTGATCCACCCCGAGATGCCGCGCATCCACAACAGCGGCTACGTGCTCACCGGCGGGGACACCTCGGTCTACCACCCCGGCGACGCCCTCGTGGCCCCGCGCCAGGAGGTCGACGTGCTGCTGGTGCCGTCCTCGGCGCCGTGGCTGAAGAGCTCGGAGGCGATCGAGTTCGCCCGCGAGGTCGGCGCCCCGCGCAACCTGGCGATCCACGACCGGGTCTACTCCGACTTCGGCCTCGGCATCCTCGAGCAGCACATGGGGGCCCTGCTGGGCGCCGACCAGGAGTTCCTGCGGCGCGCGGACGGTGCGGACCTGGACTGACGCCTCAGGCCCGGCGGCGTCGTACGACGGACGCCGCGGCGACCGCACCGAGCCCCAGCAGGCTTGCGCCGAGCCCGGCGCCCACCCACGTCCACGCAGCGCGGGTGCCGGGGGTCTCGCCGGTGTCGCGGGGCAGCACCGACGGCGCGGCCACAGCGCGCACGGGCTCGCCCGCCGGCACCCGCACCGAGCCTGCGGGCCAGGCCGTGCACGGGTTGACGTCGCCCCCGTGGGGCGCGAACACCCAGCGCCGCGGGCTCGAGTATCCGGCGGGGATCGCGCCGGTCTCGTCGGCCCAGTTGGTCCAGCCGGCCAGGTCGACCTCGAGCCACCACCGCTCGGGCACGTGGGTGTCCGTCGGCGCGCGGTTCACCGTGTCGACCTCGACCAGGATCCGGCTGCCGTCCTGGTCACTCGCACCGTCGATGATCCGGCCGGTGATGAGCACGTCAGCCCCTCGGATCACCGGCGCGGGCATCGCGCAGGACAGCGCGGCGGCGTCGGGCGCGGTGAGGACGGGAAGGGTCAGGAGTGCCGCGGAGACGGCGAACGCGGCGGGGGCGACCAGGACACGGCTCATGGGGGTACGACGCCCCCACGCATCGAGCGGTTCCGGGCCGCCTCAGGGGCAGGCGTCAGGGCACCAGCGAGTCGCGCACCGGCACGAACTTCGCCTGCGACTCCGCGAGCTCGGACTCCGGGTCGGAGTCCGCGACGATGCCGCAACCGGCGAAGAGCCGGATGCTGGCGCCCTCGTGGGAGGCCGAGCGCAGGGCGATGCCCCACTCGCCGTCGCCGCTGGCGTCCATCCAGCCGACCGGGCCTGCGTAGCGGCCGCGGTCCATGCCCTCGATCTGCTCGATCAGGACCGTCGCGACCGGCGTGGGGGTGCCGCCGACGGCGGCCGAGGGGTGCAGCGCCTCGGCGAGCTGGAGCGAGGAGACGGTCGCCGCGTCGTGCACGACCCCGTTCACGTCGGTCGCCAGGTGCATCACGTTGGGCAGGTGCAGCACGAACGGCGCCTCGGGGACGTTCATCGAGGAGCAGTGCGGCTCGAGGGCGTCGGCGACCGAGCGCACGGCGTACTCGTGCTCCTCGAGGTCCTTGGAGGAGCGGGCCAGCGTCGCGGCCAGGGCCAGGTCGCGCTCGTCGTCGCCGGTACGCCGGATGGTGCCGGCCAGCACGCGCGAGGTGACCAGCCCGCGCTCGCGGCGCACCAGCATCTCCGGGGTCGCGCCGAACATGCCGTCGACGTGGAAGGTCCAGCACATCGGGTAGCCCGCGGCGAGGCGGCGCAGCGGCCAGCGCACGTCGATCGGCTCGGTCGCGGTGGCGACCAGGTCGCGGGCCAGGACGACCTTTTCCAGGTCGCCGGCGCTGATCCGGGCAACCGCGTCGGCGACGACCGACATCCACTGCTCGCCGTTGAGCGCGCCGTCGGCGTAGGTCACCCCGACCGGTGCGCGCGGCAGGTCGGTGGGCGCCAGCTCCGGCTCCTCGAGCGGCGCGCCGCGGCCCACGGTGGTGATCCAGGCCAGGTCGCCGCGCCGGCCGACCACGACCGAGGGGACCACCAGCACCGAGCTGCCGGGCTCGTCGGCGAAGGCGAAGGCGCCGAAGGACACCAGGCCGGTGCCGGGCTCGTGGACCTCGTCGAGGATGTCGGCGCGCGCGGTCGTCTCGCTCCACCACTTGGCGGCGTCGGCGAAGCGGGTGCTCCCGCTCGTGCGCAGCTCGGCGGCCACGCCCCAGCCCACGATGCCGTCGCCGCGGCGCAGCCAGGCCAGCGGGCGCTCGGCGGGCAGCAGGTCCACCAGCGCCTCGGCGAGCGTGGGGTCCAGTCGCCTCGTGCGGGCCACCAGGGTGCCGGCCGGTGCCTGGTCCCCAGGGGTCGCGCTCGTCGTCACCCGCCCGAGCCTACGCGCGAGATCCACGTCACGCGGGCGCTGGTCGCCCGGGGGTCGCACAGCGAATGCTCAGGCGGGGTCGTTACCGTCGCGGGCGTGACTCCCACGCCTGCTGTCCAGCGCATCCGCGGCATCGTGCTCGGTGCCATCGTCCTCGGCCTCCTGGCGGTGCTCGCGGTGGTGCTGCCCAAGCTCACCTCCGAGGAGACCCTGGAGCTCCCCGAGACCCTGCCCGGCGGCTTCACGGCCGTGGACGTCGCCCGCGACGGCGACGACGCCGCGCTGCCCCAGGGTGCCGACCCCGAGCTCCAGGGCAAGCTGTTCGCCGCCTCGGCCGAGCAGCTCGAGGAGCTCTACGACACCCCGGCCGCGGTCCGGATGTACTCCGGCGAGAACGGCACCCAGCAGCTGCGCGTCGTCGCGATCGACGCCACGCCCGGCCCGTTCCTGCCCGACGGCCCGCCGTACGACGCGGAGCTGGTCGGTGCCGAGCGTCTCTCCAGCGAGCTGGTCAAGGTCGACGGCGCCGTGTGCAACGTGCTGTGGGCCCAGGCGGTGACCGGCGGCGCCGAGATCCCCGAGGGCGACCCGGTGTTCGTGCGCTGCCAGCTGAGCGACTCCGAGGACACCTGGCAGATCGAGGCCGAGGGCGTCCCGGCCGAGCAGGCCGTCGAGGTCCTCCAGGACCTGGCCGGCTGACCCTCCCCAGCGCTCCGCGGCCCGGGCCCCTCTCACGAGGGGTCCGGGCCGCTGCCGTTCCGGCTCACGACCAGGCCACGACCACCCGGTCCCCGACCTGCACCTGGTCGTAGAGCCAGGCGATCGCGTCGAGGTCGCGGACGTTGACGCAGCCGTGGGAGGCCCCGGCGTACCCGACCGCGGCGAAGTCGGAGCTGTAGTGCACGGCCTGGCCGCCGTCGAAGAACATCGCGTAGGGCATCGGCGAGCCGTAGATCGACGACACGTGGTCGCGGCTCTTGCGGTAGACGGTGAAGGTGCCTTCCCGCGTCGGCGTGCCGCTCGCGCCGAAGCGGGTGTCCACGGTGCGCAGGACCTCGCCGTCGACGACCCAGCGCAGCGTGCGCGTCGTCTTGTCCACGCACAGCACCCGGCCGGTGCGGCACCGCGGGTCGAGCGGCCCGGCGGCGTTGCCGGCGGGCTTCCCGCTCAGCTCGGCCGCGCTCGGCTCGCGGGTCATCGCGTGCAGCCGGGCCAGGGTGCGCCGGTCCACCTCGCCGGTGACCGGGATCTGCCGCTTCGCCTGGAAGCCGCGGACGGCCGCCTCGGTGACCTCGCCGTAGTGGCCGGTCACGTCGGCGTCGAACCAGTCGATCTGGGCCAGGCGGGCCTGGAGCTCGCGCACCTCGGCGCCGTCGTCGCCGGGGCCGAGCAGCCGCGGCCCGGGCCGGAGCGGGGCAGGGCCGGCCGGTGCGGGGATCGGCGCGGATGTCGGTGTGGTGGCCGGGGCGCCCGGGCGGTCCGGGAGGTCGCGCGCCGCCGGTGCGCCCGGCTCGCGGGCGGCAGGCGCGGGGCCCGGCCAGGCGCCGTCGACGAGGCGGGCGGCCCAGCCGGCGCCGTACGCCGTGGTGGAGAGGAGCAGGGAGAGGACGCTGACGATCAGCAGGCGGCGCAGGCGGCGGGACATGGCGGATCCTTCGAGGTGGAGCAGTCGGTGGCGAGTGGTGCAGTGGTGACGCCGGGACCGGCGGTTTGGTTGTGGGGGATCCGGGTCGGTCCGGTCCGGGGGCGACCGCCTAGGCTGCGCAGGTGGCCCGCGCAGAACTCGACAAGCAGCCGATCGACGTCCGGCGGATGTTCGACACCGTGGCGAAGCGGTACGACCTCACCAACGACGTGCTGTCGCTGGGCCAGGACCGGCGCTGGCGCAAGGACGTCATCGACGCCGTCGACCCGCGACCCGGCGAGCTCGTGCTCGACCTGGCCGCCGGCACCGGCACCTCGAGCCAGCCGTTCGCCGACCGCGGCGCGACGGTCGTGCCCTGCGACTTCTCCCTGGGCATGCTCCAGGTCGGCAAGAAGGCGCGTCCCGCCCTGCCGTTCACGGCCGGCGACGCGACCCGCCTGCCCTTCGCCGACGACACCTTCGACGCGGTGACGATCTCCTTCGGGCTGCGCAACGTCGTGGACCCGCTCGCCGGGCTCGCCGAGATGCAGCGCGTCACCAAGCCGGGCGGCCGCCTGGTGGTCTGCGAGTTCAGCCACCCGACCTGGAAGCCGTTCCGCGTGGTCTACCTGGAGTACCTGATGAAGGCACTCCCCGCGATCTCACGCGCCGTCTCCTCGGCCCCCGACGCCTACGTCTACCTCGCCGAGTCGATCCGCGCCTGGCCCGACCAGCGCGGCCTGGCCGACATGGTCGCCCGCGCCGGCTGGAACGCCCCCCAGTGGCGCAACCTCTCCGGCGGCATCGTCGCCCTGCACCGCGCCACCGCCTGACCTCTCGCCGAGTCGGCGCCAATGGCGCCACGAGTCGGCGCCAATGGCGTGCCGACGCGGCGCTGACGACGTACCTCTCCTCGCGCCGGCTGGGGACAACTCCGCCACGAGCGCCGACTCGCGCAACCACACGGGCCGACTCGCGCAACCACACGGGCCGACTCGCGCAACCACACGGGCCGACTCGCGCAACCACACGGGCCGACTCGCGCAACCACCCGGGCCGACTCGCGCAACCACCCGGGCCGACTCGCGCAACCACACGTGCCGACTCGCGCAACCACACGGGCCGACTCGCGCGACCACACGGGCCGACTCGCGCAACCACACGGGCCGACTCGCGCAACCACACGAGCGCCGACTCGCGCAACCACACGGGCCGACTCGCGCAACCACACGGGCCGACTCGCGCAACCACACGGGCCGACTCGCGCGACCACACGGGCCGACTCGGCGGGGCCGTGACCGGAGCGTGACCGGCCCGTGATCGGGTCGATGGCAACGCGTGCGACGAAAGTCACCCCCCTGCGTGCGTGGCGACCTTGGCGGTGGCAGTATGTGGGCCACGCCACTTCGTGATTAGTTTCACAAGGTCACAAGTGGACGCGGACCCGGTCGCCACGCGCTAGGAGGAACCGACGGCATGGAGCTCTACACGCCGGTGCTGGTCCTGGTCGCGATCGCGACCCTGTTCGCGGTGGGCTCGGTCGCCGCGGGGGCGGTCATCGGGCCGGCGCGCTACAACCGCGCGCGGCTGGACTCCTACGAGTGCGGCATCGAGCCGACACCGCAGCCGGTCGGCGGCGGTCGCATCCCGGTGAAGTACTACATCACCGCGATGCTCTTCATCGTCTTCGACATCGAGATCGTCTTCCTCTACCCCTGGGCCGTCCACTTCGACGCGCTGGGCCTGTTCGGCCTGGTCGAGATGGTCCTGTTCCTCGCCACCGTCTTCGTCGCCTACGCCTACGTGTGGCGCCGCGGCGGGCTGGAGTGGGACTGAGGGCGGCCGGAGCGGGACCGGGCGCGGCTCGGGACCACCGGCAGGTCGAGGCGGACTGAGGCAGGACAGGAGCGGGACATGGGTATCGAGGAGAAGCTGCCGAGCGGGGTGCTGCTCACCACCGTCGAGGGGCTCTCGGGCTACATGCGCAAGGCGTCGTTCTGGCCGGCGACCTTCGGGCTGGCGTGCTGCGCGATCGAGATGATGACCTCGGGCGGGCCGAAGTACGACCTCGCCCGCTTCGGCATGGAGGTCTTCCGGGCCAGCCCCCGCCAGGCCGACCTGATGATCGTGGCCGGCCGGGTGAGCCAGAAGATGGCCCCGGTCCTGCGCCAGATCTACGACCAGATGCCCAACCCCAAGTGGGTGCTGGCGATGGGCGTGTGCGCCTCCAGCGGCGGCATGTTCAACAACTACGCGATCGTGCAGGGCGTCGACCACGTGGTCCCCGTGGACATGTACCTCCCCGGCTGCCCGCCGCGCCCGGAGATGCTGATCGACGCGATCCTCAAGCTGCACGACCAGGTCCAGCACGCCAAGCTCGGCGCGCACCGCCAGGCCGAGATCGTGAGCCTGGAGACCGCCGCCCTCAGCGCGCTGCCGACCTCGGAGATGAAGGGCCAGCTGCGGTGAGCGACCCCGAGAGCACCCCCGAGAAGACCGCCGGCCCGGGCCAGCCGGCCGTCGAGCAGTCGCCCGAGAACCTCCCGGCCCCGCCCGGCGAGGTGCACCAGGTCGGCGAGCGCCACGGCATGTTCGGCGCCAGCGGCACCCCCGACACCAGCGGGTACGGCGGGCTGCGCCAGGCCGTCACGCTGCCCGCCCCCGCGCGCCGCCCGTACGGCGGGTGGCACGACGAGGTCGCCGACGCGCTCGAGGAGCGACTGCGCGCCGGCGGCGTCGAGAACGCCGTCGAGTCGGTCGTGCTGCACCGCGGCGAGATCACCTTCCACGTGCGCCGCGAGGACCTGCTCGCGGTGGTCCGGGTGCTGCGCGACGACCCGGCGCTGCGCTTCGAGCTGCTCTCCGGGGTCAGCGGCGTGCACTACCCCGGCGACACCGCGCGCGAGCTGCACGCGGTCTACCACCTGCTCTCGATGACCCACAACCGCCGGATCCGGCTGGAGGTCGCCGTCCCCGACGCCGACCCGCACCTGCCGTCGGTCGTCGCGGTCTATCCCACGGCCGACTGGCACGAGCGCGAGACCTACGACATGTTCGGTCTCGTCTTCGACGGCCACCCGGGCCTCGCGCGGATCCTGATGCCCGACGACTGGCCGGGCCACCCGCAGCGCAAGGACTACCCGCTCGGCGGCATCCCCGTGGAGTACAAGGGCGGCTCGGTGCCGCCTCCCGACCAGCGCAGGAGCTACAACTAAATGGCTCACGACATCTACGCCGGGACCTCCGAGACCTCCGAGGGGCGCGTCTTCACCGTCTCCGGCCAGGACTGGGACCAGATCGCGGCCGGCCTCGCCGACGACCCCGACAGCGAGCGCGCCGAGCGGGTCGTGGTCAACATGGGCCCCCAGCACCCCTCCACCCACGGCGTGCTCCGACTGATCCTGGAGCTCGAGGGCGAGACGGTCACCGAGGCCCGCTGCGGCATCGGCTACCTGCACACCGGCATCGAGAAGAACATGGAGTACCGCTCCTGGGTGCAGGGCGTCACCTTCTGCACCCGGATGGACTACCTGGCGCCGCTGTTCAACGAGGCGACGTACGTCCTAGGCGTCGAGCGGCTGCTCGACATCGAGGACGAGATCCCCGAGAAGGCCCAGGTCATGCGGGTGCTCCTGCTGGAGCTGAACCGGATCTCCTCTCACCTGGTCGCGATCGCGACCGGTGGCATGGAGATCGGCGCGCTGACCGTGATGACGATGGGCTTCCGCGAGCGCGAGCTGGTCCTCGACCTGTTCGAGCTGATCACCGGGCTCCGCATGAACCACGCCTTCATCCGCCCCGGCGGCGTGGCCCAGGACCTCCCGGTCGGGGCGCTGGAGGAGATCCGCTCCTTCATCGCGCTGATGAAGAAGCGGCTGCCCGAGTACGCCGCCCTGTGCAACGCCAACCCGATCTTCAAGGCCCGCCTCGAGGGCGTCGGCCACCTCGACCTCGAGGGCTGCCTGGCGCTGGGGATCACCGGGCCGGTGCTGCGCAGCACCGGCTACCCGTGGGACCTGCGCAAGACCGAGCCGGTCTGCGGCTACGAGGACTACGAGTTCGACGTGCAGACCTGGGACACCGCCGACGCCTACGGCCGCTTCCGGATCCGGCTCAACGAGATGTGGGAGTCGCTGCGCATCGTCGAGCAGGCCGCCGACCGCCTCGCCGGGCTCGAGGGCGCGCCGGTGATGGTCGCGGACAAGAAGATCGCCTGGCCCAGCCAGCTGGCGATCGGCTCGGACGGCATGGGCAACTCCCTGGACCACATCCGCCACATCATGGGCGAGTCGATGGAGGCCCTCATCCACCACTTCAAGCTGGTGACCGAGGGCTTCCGGGTCCCGGCCGGCCAGGCCTACGTCCCCCTCGAGGGGCCTCGCGGCGAGCTCGGCGCGCACGTCGTCTCCGACGGCGGCACCCGCCCGGCGCGGGTGCACTTCCGCGACCCCTCCTTCGCCAACCTGCAGGCCACGAGCGTGATGAGCGAGGGCGGCATGGTCGCCGACATCATCGTCGCCATCGCCTCCCTCGACCCCGTGATGGGAGGAGTCGACCGGTGAGCGCGACCCACGAGATCAGCGACGAGACCTACGCCGAGCTGGAGCAGATCGCCGCCCGCTACCCCGAGGCGCGCTCCGGGCTGCTGCCGATGCTCCACCTGGTGCAGTCGGTGGCCGGGCGGATCACCCCGGAGGGCATCGAGGCCTGCGCCGACGTGCTCGGCCTCTCCGCCGCCGAGGTGAGCGGCGTCGCGACCTTCTACACGATGTACAAGCGCAAGCCGGTCGGCGACTACCTCGTCGGGGTCTGCACCAACACCCTGTGCGCGGTGATGGGCGGCGACCTGATCTTCGAGCGGCTCAAGGAGCACCTCGACGTCGGCAACGACGAGACCACCGCCGACGGCAAGATCACCCTCGAGCACGTCGAGTGCAACGCGGCCTGCGACTACGCCCCGGTGATGATGGTGAACTGGGAGTTCCTGGACAACCAGACCCCCGAGTCGGCCGTCGGCATCGTCGACGACCTGCGCAGCGGCGCCGAGGTCCGCTCCACCCGCGGCCCGCGCATCTGCACCTGGCGCGAGGCCGAGCGGGTGCTGGCCGGCTTCCCCGACGACCGGGCCGACGAGGGCCCGGCGGCCGGCCCGGCCTCGCTGGTCGGCCTCGGGATCGCCCGCGAGCGCGGCTGGAGCGCCCCGGACGGCGCCACCGCGAGCTCGGGGCACGACGTGCCCGAGGAGCCCACGCAGCGGGAGGCGGCCGCGGCCCAGGCCGACACCTCGCGTGCGGAGTCCGAGACGATCGAGGAGGAGGGCAGCGATGCCTGACGTGCTCACTCCGGTGCTCACCGACAACTGGGACCAGGAGCGCTCCTGGACCCTCGAGGCCTACGAGCGCCGCGGCGGGTACGCCGCGGTCGACCGGGCCTTCGAGATGGGCCCGGATGCGGTGATCGGCGCGGTCAAGGACTCCGGGCTGCGCGGCCGCGGCGGGGCCGGGTTCCCGACCGGGATGAAGTGGTCCTTCATCCCGCAGGACAACCCGCGGCCCAAGTACCTCGTCGTCAACGCCGACGAGTCCGAGCCGGGGACCTGCAAGGACATCCCGCTGATGATGGCCAGCCCGCACACCCTGGTGGAGGGCGTGATCATCAGCGCCTACGCCATCCGGGCCAACAAGGCGTTCATCTACATCCGCGGCGAGGTCCTCCACGTGATCCGCCGGGTCCAGCGCGCCGTGCAGGAGGCCTTCCTCGCCGGCCACCTCGGCACCGACATCCACGGCTCGGGCTACGACCTCGACGTCGTCGTCCACGCCGGCGCCGGGGCCTACATCTGCGGCGAGGAGACCGCGCTGCTCGAGGGGCTCGAGGGCCGCCGCGGCCAGCCGCGGCTGCGCCCGCCGTTCCCCGCGGTCGCCGGGCTCTACGCCAGCCCCACGGTCATCAACAACGTCGAGTCGATCTCCTCGGTGCCCAGCATCGTGGGCAACGGGCCGGCCTGGTTCTCCTCGATGGGCACCGAGAAGTCCGCCGGCTTCGGCATCTTCTCCCTCTCCGGGCACGTCGAGCGCCCCGGGCAGTACGAGGCGCCGCTCGGCATCACCCTGCGCCAGCTGCTCGACCTCGCCGGCGGCGTGCGGGCCGGGCACCAGCTGAAGTTCTGGACCCCCGGCGGGTCCAGCACCCCGCTGCTGACCGCCGAGCACCTCGACGTACCGCTGGACTTCGAGGGCGTCGCCGGGGCCGGCTCGATGCTCGGCACCCGCGCGCTCCAGGTCTTCGACGAGACGGTGTGCGTGGTGCGCGCGGTGCTGCGCTGGACGGAGTTCTACAAGCACGAGTCCTGCGGCAAGTGCACCCCGTGCCGCGAGGGCACCTGGTGGCTGGCCCAGACGCTGGCCGCGCTCGAGCGCGGGGAGGGCTCCGAGGCCGACCTCGACCTCCTGCTCGACCAGTGCGACAACATCCTGGGCCGCGCGTTCTGCGCCCTGGGCGACGGCGCCACCAGCCCGATCACGAGCTCGGTGCAGCACTTCCGCGAGGAGTACCTCGCCCACCTCAGCCACGGGGGCTGCCCGTTCGACCCCGTGGCCTCGACCGTCTTCGCGACCGAGGGGGTCTCGTGACCACCACACCGGACAACGTCCAGGCCGACACCGACCTGGTCACGCTGACCATCGACGGCATCGAGGTCAGCGTCCCGCGCGACACCCTGGTGATCCGCGCCGCGGAGCAGGTCGGGGTGCAGATCCCGCGCTTCTGCGACCACCCGCTGCTCGAGCCGGTCGGCGCCTGCCGCCAGTGCCTGGTCGACGTCCCCGACGCCGGCAACGGGCGCGGCTTCCCCAAGCCGCAGGCCTCCTGCACCCTCCCGGTCGCCGACGGCATGGTGGTGAGCACCCAGGCCACCAGCCCGGTCGCCGACAAGGCGCAGCAGGGGATCATGGAGTTCCTCCTGGTCAACCACCCCCTGGACTGTCCGGTGTGCGACAAGGGAGGGGAGTGCCCGCTGCAGAACCAGGCGATGAGCAACGGGCGCGGGGAGTCCCGCTTCGAGGGCGTCAAGCGCACCTACCCCAAGCCGATCAACCTCTCCGCCAACGTCCTGCTCGACCGCGAGCGGTGCGTGCTGTGCGCGCGCTGCACCCGCTTCTCCGAGCAGGTCGCCGGCGACCCGTTCATCGCGCTGGTCGAGCGCGGCGCGCTCCAGCAGGTCGGGATCTACGAGAAGGAGCCGCTGCAGAGCTACTTCTCGGGCAACACCATCCAGATCTGCCCGGTCGGTGCGCTCACCTCCGCCGAGTACCGCTTCCGGGCCCGCCCCTTCGACCTGGTCTCGACCCCCTCGGTGGCCGAGCACGACGCCTGCGGCGCCGCGATCCGCGTGGACCACCGGCGCGGACGGGTCATGCGCCGCCTGGCCGGCAACGACCCCGAGGTCAACGAGGAGTGGATCACCGACAAGGACCGCTTCGCCTTCACCTACGCGACCCGGCCCGACCGCCTCGCCCACCCGATGGTCCGCGACCGCGTCGAGGACGGCGGCGACGGCGAGCTGCGCCCGGCCTCGTGGACCGAGGCCTTCGCGGTGGCCGCACGCGGCCTCGCGGCCGCCGGTCGCGCCGCGGTGCTGCCCGGCGGCCGGGTCACCGCCGAGGACGCCTACGCCTACGCCGCCTTCGCCCGGCTCGCGCTCGGCACCAACGACGTCGACTTCCGCGCCCGCCCGCTCTCGGCGGAGGAGGCCGAGTTCCTCGCCTCCGAGGTGGTGCTGACCGCGCCCGGCAACGGCGGGGTCACCTACGCCGACCTGGACCGCGCCCGCACCGTCGTGCTGCTGGGCCTGGAGCCCGAGGAGGAGGCCGGCACGCTCTTCCTGCGGCTGCGCAAGGCCGCCCTGGCCGGCACCCGGGTGCTCGCCGTGGCGCCGTACCGCACCCGCGGGCTGCGCAAGATGCGCGGCCGCGTGCTGGTGGCCGGTCCCGGCGACGAGGCGGCGGTCATCGAGTCCCTCGCCGAGCACGCCGAGCACGGCGTCGACAGCGACACCGTGCTGCTGGTGGGGGAGCGGCTGGCGACCTCGCCCGGCGCCCTCACCGCGGCCGCCGCGCTGGCCCGTCGTACCGGTGCCCGGCTGGCCTGGGTGCCGCGTCGGGCCGGGGACCGCGGTGCCGTCGAGGCCGGCTGCCTGCCCCACCTGCTGCCCGGCGGCCGCCCGGTCGCCGACGCCGCCGCCCGCGTCGACGCCGCCACCACCTGGGGCGTCGAGCACCTGCCAGAGACACCGGGCCGCGACGCCGATGCGATCGTGGCGGCGCTGCGCTCCGGCGAGCTCGGCGGCCTGGTCGTCGGCGGCGTGGACCCCGACGACACCGCCGACCCCGCCGCCACCCGCGCGGCCCTCGAGGCGGCGCGCTTCGTGGTGTCGCTGGAGCTGCGCGAGACCGACGTGACCCGCGCGGCCGACGTCGTGTTCCCGGTCGCGCCCGTCATCGACAAGGCCGGCACCTTCGTGACCTGGGAGGGGCGCACGCGTCCCTTCGAGGCGGTCTTCACCAATCCCGCGTCCCTGCCCGACCTGCGGATCCTCGCCGGCATCGCCGAGGAGCTCGCCGCCCTCGGGGTCGGTGCCCCGCTCGGGTTCCGCACCGTCGAGGGGGCCCGTGCGCAGATGAGCGAGATGGGCCCGTGGGACGGAGAGCGGCCCGCACTGGGCGCCCGGTCGGACACCGAGCCGCAGACCGCCCCCGACCGCCGCAGCGACCGGCCCGCCGACGCGGCCCCGACCGAGGGCCTGCGGCTCGCGACGTGGAAGCAGATGATCGACAACGCCTCCCTGCTCGACGGGGAGGACCACCTGCGCGCCACCGCCCGGATCCCGGTGGCCCGGGTGCCGAGGGCGGTCTACGACCAGGTCGGCGACCTGATGACGGTCATCGGTGACCGCGGGCGCGCGACGCTGCCCACGGTGATCAACCGCGAGCTGCCCGACGACGTGGTGTGGGTGCCGGCCAACTCCTTCGGCCGCGGCGTCCTCGCCGGCCTCGCCTCGCCCGGGTCCCGGGTCCGCGTCATGAGAGGACACGCCTGATGCTCGGCACCGACATCTCCAGCGACATCGGCCTCGGCGCCTTTGGCGGCGACCCGTGGTGGGTGATCGCCCTCAAGGCCGTGCTGATCTTCGTGGTGCTGGTCCTGCTCACCTTGTTCAACATCTGGTGGGAGCGCCGGGTCGTGGCCCGGATGCAGCACCGGATCGGCCCGAACGTCAACGGCCCCTTCGGCCTGCTCCAGTCGCTCGCCGACGGCGCCAAGCTGATGTTCAAGGAGGACCTGATCCCGGCGGCCGCCGACAAGGTGGTCTTCCTGCTCGCCCCGGTGATCGCCGCCGTCGCGGCGTTCGCGACCTTCGCGGTGGTCCCGTTCGGCCCCGAGGTGAGCATCCCGTTCACCGACACCGTCACGCCGCTGCAGCTCACCGACATGCCGGTCGCGGTCCTGTTCGTGATCGCGATGGCCTCGATCGGCATCTACGGCATCGTGCTCGGCGGCTGGTCGAGCGGCTCGACGTACTCGCTGCTCGGCGGCCTGCGCTCCAGCGCCCAGATGATCTCCTACGAGGTCTCCATGGGCCTCGCGCTCGTCGCGGTGTTCCTCTACGCCGGCTCGATGTCCACCTCCGAGATCGTCGCCGCCCAGGACGACCTGTGGTTCGGCCTGGTGCTGCTGCCGTCCTTCGTGATCTACGTGATCTCGATGGTCGGGGAGACCAACCGCGCCCCCTTCGACCTCCCGGAGGCCGAGGGCGAGCTGGTCGGCGGGTTCCACACCGAGTACTCCTCGATCAAGTTCGCGCTGTTCTTCCTCGCCGAGTACATCAACATGGCCACCGTCTCGGCCCTGGCCACGACGCTGTTCCTCGGCGGTTGGCACGCGCCGTTCTGGATCGACCGCCTCTACGTCGGCTTCAACGAGGGCTGGTGGCCGGTGCTGTGGTTCTTCGGCAAGGTGCTGTTCTTCATCTTCATCTTCATCTGGCTGCGCGGCTCGCTGCCCCGCCTGCGCTACGACCAGTTCATGGCGTTCGGCTGGAAGCGGCTGATCCCGGCCGCCCTGCTGTGGACCGTCGCGGTCGCCACGGTGCGCGCGCTGGAGGACCGCGTGGACCTGCGCTGGGCGGCGATCGCGGCCGGCGTCGTGCTCGTCATCTCCCTGGCCCTGTTCTTCGTCGGTGACGACGAGGAGGAGGAGCCGGCCCCGGCGCCCGTCGCCTCGCCCCCGCGGCCGGGCTCGTTCCCGGTCCCGCCGATGCCGGCCGGCGGCGCCGTGCGCGGCGCGGCCGACCCCCTGACCTTCGACCAGCGACCCACCGTCCCGGCCGGCGAACCCGACCCGGCCGGACAAGGAGGCACAGCCTGATGGCCACGCTCAAGGAGCAGTTCTGGGACCCGGTCGCCGGGTTCGGGGTCACCTTCCGCACGATGTTCAAGAAGGTCGTCACCGAGCAGTACCCCTTCGAGAAGCAGCCGACGGCCCCGCGCTTCCACGGTCGCCACCAGCTCAACCGCTGGCCCGACGGCCTGGAGAAGTGCATCGGCTGCGAGCTGTGCGCGTGGGCCTGCCCGGCCGACGCGATCTACGTCGAGGGCGGCTCGAACACCGACGCGGAGCGCTACAGCCCCGGCGAGCGGTACGGCCGCGTCTACCAGATCAACTACCTGCGCTGCATCCTGTGCGGGCTGTGCATCGAGGCCTGCCCGACCCGGGCGCTGACGATGACCAACGAGTACGAGCTGGCCGACGACAACCGCGCCGACCTGATCTATGAGAAGTCCGACCTGCTCGCCCCGCTGCTGCCCGGCATGGAGCAGCCCCCGCACCCGATGCGCCTGGGCGACGACGAGGGCGACTACTACCGGGGCGCGTACGCCGCGCGCGGCGACGCCCCCGGGTCGACCGGGACGGACGGGAAGGGCACCGCATGACCGCGTTCTGGATCCTGGCGCCGGTGATGGTGGCCGCGGCCACCGCGATCCTCTTCGTGCGCAAGGCGGTGCACGCCGCGCTCCTGCTGGCCGTGGTGATGATCAGCCTGGCCGTGCTCTACGCGGTGCTCGAGGCGCCGTTCCTGTTCGCGGTGCAGATCATCGTCTACACCGGCGCGATCATGATGCTCTTCCTCTTCGTGCTGATGCTGGTCGGCGTGGACGCCTCGGACTCGGTGGTCGAGACGATCCCCGGCCAGCGGGTCACCGCGGGCGTGTTCGGCATCCTGCTCGGCGTGCTGCTCCTGATCGGGATCGCACAGATCTCCCTGGGCACCGTCGTGGGGCTGGAGGAGGCGAACAGCGGCGGCAACATCCAGGGGATCGCCAACGTGCTGTTCTCCCACTACGTCTTCGCCTTCGAGGTCACCAGCGCGCTGCTGATCACCGCGGCCATGGGCGCGATGGTGCTCGCCCACCGCGAGCGGCTCACGCCCAAGCCCACCCAGGCCGACCGGGCAGCGCAGCGGCTGCGGGACTACGCCGAGACCGGCGCGCCCCTCGGGCCGCTGCCGGCACCCGGCGTCTACGCCCGGCACAACGCGGTGGACACCCCGGCACTGCTGCCCGACGGCTCGCCGCTGCCCTCCTCGGTCTCCCGGGTGCTCGTCGCGCGCGGCGTGGTCCGCTCCGCGCCCGACCTGGCCGACGACATCGACGAGGTGCAGCGCTCCCTCGGCGTACCGGCCGCCGGCCAGGGACCCGCCCCGGCCACGACCGAGGAGGAGCAGCCGTGAGCGACCCGGTGCCGTTCATCGCCCTCTCCGCGGTGCTGTTCACGATCGGCGCCGTCGGCGTGCTGGTGCGCCGCAACGCGATCGTGGTCTTCATGTGCGTGGAGCTGATGCTCAACGCCTGCAACCTGGCGCTGGTCACCTTCGCCAAGCAGCACGGCAACCTCGACGGCCAGGTCGCCGCGTTCTTCGTGATGGTCGTCGCCGCCGCCGAGGTGGTGGTCGGGCTCGCGATCATCATGACCATCTTCCGGACCCGTCGCTCGGCCTCGGTCGACGACGCGAGCCTGCTGAAGTACTAGGAGCCCGCCTCGATGTATGCCCTCGCAGAGAGCGCCCCCCTGGTCGACCCGGCCACCGCGGACGGCACCTTGTCGCTGCTGTGGCTGGTGGTGGCGCTGCCGCTGGCCGGCGCCGTCGTCCTGCTGCTCGGCGGTCGCGCGACCGACCGCTGGGGCCACTGGCTCGGCACCGCGACCATCACCGGCTCGTTCGTCGTCAGCGTGCTGCTCTTCGTCGACCTGCTGGACCGCGGGGAGGACGAGCGCCAGGTGGTGCTCCACCTCTACGACTGGATCCGGGTCGGCGGGCTCGACGTCGGGATGGACCTGCTCTACGACCCGCTGTCGGCGCTCTTCCTGCTGCTCATCACCGGCGTCGGCGCGCTGATCCACGTCTACTCCATCGGCTACATGAGCCACGACCCGCGCCGGCGCCGGTTCTTCGCCTACCTCAACCTCTTCGTCGCGGCCATGCTCCTGCTGGTCCTGGCGGAGAACTACCTGGTGCTGTTCCTGGGCTGGGAGGGCGTCGGGCTGGCGTCGTACCTGCTGATCGGCTTCTGGCAGCACAAGCCGAGCGCGGCCGCGGCCGCGAAGAAGGCCTTCGTCATCAACCGGGTCGGCGACATCGGCATGGCGCTGGCGATCGCGCTGCTGTTCGTCACCTTCGGCACCACCAGCTTCAGCGGCGTCAGCGCCCTGGCCGGCGCCGCCACGGAGTCGACGCTGACCGCGATCGGCCTGCTGCTGCTCCTCGCCGCGTGCGGCAAGTCCGCGCAGGTCCCGCTGCAGGCCTGGCTGCTGGACGCGATGGAGGGCCCGACCCCGGTCTCCGCGCTGATCCACGCCGCCACCATGGTCACCGCCGGCGTCTACCTCGTGGTGCGCTCCAACTTCATCTTCGACCTCGCCCCGAACGCCCAGACCGCGGTCGTGGCCGTCGCCGTGGTCACGCTGCTGTGGGGCGCGATCATCGGCTGCGCCAAGGACGACATCAAGAAGGTGCTGGCCGGCTCGACGATGAGCCAGATCGGCTACATGATGCTCGGCGCCGGGCTGGGCGTCGCGGGCTACGCCTTCGCGATCTTCCACCTGCTCGTCCACGGCTTCTTCAAGGCCAACATGTTCCTCGGGGCCGGCTCGGTCATGCACGGCATGAACGACGAGGTGGACATGCGCCGCTACGGCGCGCTGCGCCACGCGATGCCGGTCACCTTCCTGACCTTCGCGATGGGCTACCTCGCGATCATCGGGTTCCCCGGCTTCTCCGGCTTCTGGTCCAAGGACAAGCTGATCGAGACCGCGCTCGCGGACAGCTGGCTGGTCGGCCTGCTCGCCCTCCTCGGCGCCGGCATCACGGCGTTCTACATGACCCGGCTGATGCTGCTCACCTTCCTCACCTCCAAGCGTTGGCGCGACGACGCGCACCCGCACGAGTCGCCCGCGGTGATGACGGTGCCGCTGATCGTGCTCGCCGCGCTCTCCGTCCTCGGCGGCGTGCTGCTGCTGGGCGACTGGATCGTGGACTGGCTCGCGCCCGTGGTCGGGACCGCCGAGCACCACGAGCCGCCGATCCCGGTGCTGGCGGTGACCGCACTCGCCGTCGGCGTCGTCGCGGTCGGCGTCGCGCTCGCCTGGTTCCTCGTCGGTCGCCACGAGGTGCCGGTGACCCCGCCGCAGCGGGTCTCGCTGGCCACCCGTGCCGCGCGCGCCGACCTGTACGGCGACGCGGTCAACGACCACCTCGTCGTGCGGCCGGGCGCCGCGCTCGCCCGCGGCCTCACCACGGCCGACCGGCGGGTCGTGGACGGCTTCTTCACCGGGATCGCAGCCGGGATCGGCGGCCTGGGCCGCGGGCTCCGGCGGGCCCAGAACGGCTACGTCCGCTCCTATGCCCTGTCCGTGCTCGGCGGCGGCCTGCTGGTCGTCGTCGCCCTCCTGGCGGTGACGATCTGATGACCGACCTCCCCTGGCTCACCGTCCTCTTCGCGGTCCCGCTGCTCGGCGCGGTGCTGGTCGCGCTGCTGCCGCGCTCCTCCGCGACCGTGCTCAAGCAGGTCGGGATCGCGGTCTCGCTGCTGACCGCGGCGGTCGCGGTCGCGATCGCCGTGCAGTACGACGTCGACGGCGGCATGCAGCTCACCGAGACCCACACCTGGATCGAGGCGTTCGGCGTCCACTACGCGCTCGGCATCGACGGCCTCGGCCTGCTGCTGGTGCTGCTCACCGTGGTGCTGGTGCCGGTCGTGCTCCTCGGCGCCTGGCACGACGGCGACGAGGACCCCCGCGCCTTCGTCGCCTGGACCCTGGCCCTGGAGGGTCTCTCGCTGGCGGTCTTCACCGCGACCGACGTGTTCTTGTTCTACGTCGTCTTCGAGGCCACCCTGATCCCCGCCTACTTCCTGATCGGCGGCTTCGGCCGCGTGGGCCGCTCGGCCGCCGCGGTGAAGTTCTTGATGTTCCAGCTCGTCGGCGGCCTGGTGCTCCTGGCCGCCGTCATCGGGCTGTACGTCGTGTCGGCCGACGCCGGCACCCCGTCGTACCTGCTGAGCGACCTGATGGCGCTCGACATCGACACGACGGCGGGCCGCTGGCTCTTCGCCGGGTTCTTCATCGCCTTCGCGATCAAGGCGCCGCTGTTCCCGGTGCACACCTGGCTGGCCGACACCACCGAGAAGGCGACGCCCGGGACCTCGATCCTGCTGGTCTGCGTCCTCGACAAGATCGGCACCTTCGGGATGCTGCGCTTCTGCCTCGGCATCTTCCCCGAGGCCTCGGAGTGGGCGACGCCGCTGGTGGTCGTGCTCGCGCTCGTCTCGATCGTCTACGGCGCGCTCGTCGCGATCGGCCAGGACGACGTCCTGCGCCTGATCGGCCTCACCTCGCTGAGCCACTTCGGCTTCATCACCCTGGGCATCTTCGTGATGAGCACGCTGGGCGGCAGCGGCGCGGTGCTGTACATGGTCAACCACGGCCTCGGCACCGCCGCGCTCTTCCTCGCCGCCGGCTACCTGATCCGGCGCCGCGGCACGACGCTCATCAGCGAGATGGGCGGATACGAGCGCACCATGCCGATGCTCGCCGGACTGTTCCTGCTCGCCGGCCTGGCGACGCTGAGCCTGCCGGGCCTGAGCCCGTTCGTCTCGGAGTTCCTGGTGATCGTGGCCGCCTTCGACTACCACTGGCTGGCCGGCGCGGTCGCCGTCACCGGCATCGTGCTCGCCGCGATCTACGTGCTGTGGGCCTACCAGCGGATCATGACCGGCCCGGGCCGCGTCGACGTCGAGGCGGCGCCCGGCGCGACCGGCTCCGGCGCGCCCGACGCTCTCGACGGCAGCGTCACCCCCGGCCGCGCCACCCCCGGCAGCGCCACCTCCGGCGCCGGGGGAGTGGCCCTCGCGCCGCCCGTCGCCGTCGCTCCCGCCCCGGCGGCCACCACCCGTGACCTCGGCGTCCGCGAGGTCGTCGCGGCCGCGCCGCTGGTGGTCGGGCTGGTGCTCTTCGGCTTCTGGCCGATGCCGCTGCTCGACGTCAGCAACCCGACCGTGGAGTCGCTGCTCAGCCACGTCGGGGTCACCGACGACCCGCCCGAGGTCGACTCCAGCACCGCCCCGGTCGGCGACATCGAGGAAGGCCACTGATGGAGTTCGTGAAGCCCACCATCGAGTACGCCGAGCTGGCGCCGCTGCTCATCGTCTTCGGCGTCGCCGTGGTCGGGGTCGTCGTCGAGGCCTTCGCGCCGCGCCCCCTGCGCCGCCCGATCCAGCTCACCTTGTCCAGCGCCGGCCTGGTCGCGGCGTTCGCGGCCACGGTCTGGATCGCCAGCGGTCTCGACGTGGTCGCCGACGGCGCCGCCCGGGGCCTGGTCGCGGCCGGCGGGACGATCATCGTCGACGGGCCCACCGTCTTCCTGTGGGGCCTGGTCCTGCTGTTCGCCGCCGGCGGGCTGATGCTGTTCGCCGAGCGCCGCCTCGAGGGCGGGCTCTCGGCGTTCGCCGGCCAGGCCGCCGCGCTGCCCGGCACCGAGGCCGAGCGCCGGGCCTCGAGCGAGGGCCTGGACCACACCGAGGTCTACCCGCTGATGATGTTCGCGGTGGGCGGCATGCTGCTCTTCCCCGCCTCCGGCGACCTGCTGACGATGTTCATCGCCCTCGAGGTGCTCTCGCTGCCGCTGTACCTGCTGTGCGGCCTGGCCCGGCGCCGGCGCCTGCTCAGCCAGGAGGCGGCGATGAAGTACTTCCTCCTCGGCGCCTTCTCCTCGGCGTTCTTCCTCTACGGCGTCGCGCTGACCTACGGCTTCGCCGGCTCGATGCAGCTGGAGCGGATCGCCGAGGCGGTGCGCAACGACGGCGGCAACTCCGAGCTGCTGCTCATCGGCATCGGGATGCTCTCGGTCGGCCTGCTGTTCAAGGTCGGCGCCGCGCCGTTCCACGCCTGGACCCCGGACGTCTACCAGGGCGCGCCCACGGCCGTCACGGCGTTCATGGCCGCCTGCACCAAGATCGCCGCGTTCGGCGCCCTGCTGCGCCTGTTCCACGTCGCCTTCGGCGCCAACCGCTGGGACTGGCAGCCGATGCTGTGGGCGGTCGCCATCCTCACCATGCTCGTCGGCGCGGTCCTGGCCGTCGCGCAGCGCGACGTGAAGCGGATGCTCGCCTACTCCTCGATCGCGCACACCGGCTTCCTGCTCACCGGCGTGCTCGGCGTGCAGGCCACCTCCGACCTGGCCGTCGGGGAGATCACCTCGCTCCAGGCGGTGCTGTTCTACCTGGCGACGTACGGCTTCGCGATGGTGGCGGCGTTCGGCATCGTCACGCTGGTGCGCGACGCCGGCGGCGAGGCGACGTCGTTCGAGCGCTGGGCCGGGCTGGGCCGGCGCTCGCCGCTGGTCGCCGGCGCGTTCGCGCTGCTGCTGCTCTCGATGGCCGGCATCCCGCTGACCGCCGGGTTCGTCGGCAAGTGGGCGGTCTTCACCGTGGCCATGTCCGCGGGCGCCTGGCCGGTGGTCGCGGTGGCGATCGCGGCCAGCGCGATCGCGATCTTCTTCTACGTCCGCCAGATCCGGCTGATGTTCTTCACCGAGCCCCAGGGGGAGGTCGCCAGCGTGGTCACGCCGTCGCTGTTCACCTCCTCGGTGATCGCCGTCGGGGTGGTCGGGACGCTCGCGCTGGGCATCGTGCCCGGCCCCGTGCTCGACCTCGCGGCCCATGCGGGACAATTCCTCAGGTGAGCTCCACTCTGGCCCTGCCCGTCACCGACCCGGCCCTGGAAGCGCGCCTGCGCGAGCGCCTCGCCGTGGTCGAGAAGGCCCTCTACGCCCACGTCCAGAGCCGCTACCCGTACGTCACGGAGGCGGCCAGCCACCTCCTCGACGCCGGCGGCAAGCGGTTCCGCCCGTTCCTCGTGCTGCTCGCGGCCGAGACCGGCCCGCGGCCCGCGGACGACGCGGTGGTCACGGCGGCCTGCGTCGTGGAGATCACCCACGTCGGCTCGCTGTACCACGACGACGTCATGGACGAGGCGGCCCTGCGCCGCGGCGCCGACTCGGCCAACGCGCGCTGGGACAACCTGGTCGCGATCCTGACCGGCGACTTCCTGTTCGCCAAGTCCTCCGAGCTCACCGCCACCCTCGGCGCGGAGGCGGTGCGGATCCAGGCCGAGACCTTCACGCGCCTGGTCGAGGGTCAGATCCTCGAGACCGTCGCGCCCGCTCCCGGCGAGGACCCGCTCGCGCACTACCTCGAGGTCGTCGCCGGCAAGACCGGCTCGCTGATCGCCACCTCCGCGCGCTACGGCGCCCGCTTCGGCGGCGCTCCGCGTGAGGTCGAGGAGGCGCTCGCGGAGTACGGCGAGATCGTGGGCAGCGCCTTCCAGCTCTCCGACGACATCTTGGACATCGCCTCGGAGACCGCGGAGTCCGGCAAGACGCCGGGCACCGACCTGCGCGAGGGCGTGCCGACGCTGCCGGTGCTGATGGCCAAGGCCTCCACCGACCCCGCCGACGCCCGGCTGCTGGAGCTGCTCGACGCCGACCTGAGCGACGACGCGCTGCACGCGGAGGCGCTGGAGCTGCTGCGCCGCCACCCGGCGATGGAGCAGGCGCGCGCCTACGTCGTGGGCCAGGCGGCCGAGGCCAAGGCCCGGCTCGCCGCCGTGCCCGCGGGCCCGGTCCGCGACGCGCTCGAGGCGTTCGCCGACGCGGTCGCGATCCGCAGCGCCTGAGCCGGCCGGCCTGAGCGGCCCCGCCCGGTCGGCGGGGTCGGCGGCGTCAGGCGGCGGTGCTGGCGTCCACGGCGAGGCGCAGCTGGCGTCGCCGGTGGCGCAGCGCCTCGACGGTGAACACCGCCAGCGCCAGCCACACCAGCACGAAGCCGGCCCACCGGGCCGGCGGCATCTGCTCGCCGAAGACGAGCACGCCGCAGGCGAACTGCAGCACCGGGGTGAGGTACTGCAGCAGCCCCAGGGTCACCATCGGGATCCGGGTGGCGGCCGCGCCGAAGCAGAGCAGCGGCACGGCGGTCACGACGCCGGCGCTCATGAACAGCAGCGCGTGCCAGATGCCGTGCTGCCCGAACTGCGCGGTGCCGCCCACGCCGAGCACGACGAGGTAGACCGCCGCGAGCGGGGCCAGCAGCGCGGTCTCGACCGTCAGGCTCTCGATCGCGCCCACGCCCACGGTCTTCTTGATCAGCCCGTAGCTGCCGAAGGACAGGGCCAGCACCAGCGCGACGTACGGCGGGTGCCCGTAGTCCCAGGTCAGCACCGCCACGGCGGTCGCCGCGACGCCGATGGCGGCCCACTGCAGCGTGCGCAGCCGCTCGCCGAGGAGCATGACCCCCATCAGGACCGTCACCAGCGGGTTGATGAAGTAGCCCAGCGACGCCTCGACCACTCGACCGTTGTTGACGCCCCAGATGTAGGTCACCCAGTTCACGCTGATCACGACGGCGGCCAGCGCCAGCAGCAGTGTGCGGCGCCGGTCCGCGAACACCGCGCGCACCGCGCCGACGCGACGCAGCACCAGGACCAGCACGCCCATCGTGACCGCCGACCACACCACGCGGTGGGCCAGGATCTCGACGGCGCCGGCCGGCTCGAGGAGCGGGAAGTAGAGCGGGAAGGCGCCCCACATGAGGTACGCCGCGGCACCGAGCAGCAGACCTCGACGATGCTCCGGCACCCGAGCAGGATAAGCGGTGTCCAGGCGTCGTACTCCGCGCCGTCCCACGGGGCGCAGGAGACGACGACGCCGGGTGGCCCCGGACGCACGAGAGCCCCCGCCGGTGGGCGGGGGCTCTCGTGGCTGCCGAGGGGTCAGCGATGGCTCAGACGACGGTCCAGGTGTCGCCGCCGCCGATGAGGGCGGCGAGGCGGTCGCCGGGGTGGTCGTCGTGACCGCCCTGGGCGGTGGCGACCTGGGCGCGGGCCTGGTCGTCGTACGTCGGCCGGTCGACCTGGCGGAAGATCCCGATCGGCGTCTGGTTGAGGTAGCCCATCTCGGTGAGCCGCGAGATCGCGAAGGCCATCGACGGGTCCGGGTTGTGGGCGTCGTGGACCAGGATCGCGTCGGTGCCGACCTCGGAGACCTCGGCGACGGTGACGCCGCCGGTGGCGGGGTCGCGGACCAGGCCCTTGTGGCCCAGGCCGTCCTCGAGGGTGGCGCCGAAGCGGATCGGCTCGCCGTGGACCAGCGGGATGATCGCGTCGTGCTTGGTGTCGTTGCTCTTGATCGCGTCGAACGCGCCGTCGTTGAAGATCGGGCAGTTCTGGTAGATCTCGACCAGCGAGGTGCCGCGGTGTGCGGCGGCCGCGGAGAGCACCGAGGTGAGGTGCTTGCGGTCGGAGTCGATGGTGCGGGCCACGAAGGACGCCTCGGCGCCCAGGGCCAGCGAGACCGGGTTGAAGGGGTGGTCGACCGAGCCCATCGGGGTGGACTTGGTGACCTTGCCGGTCTCCGAGGTGGGGGAGTACTGGCCCTTGGTCAGGCCGTAGATTCGGTTGTTGAACAGCAGGATCGTCATGTTCACGTTGCGGCGCAGGGCGTGGATCAGGTGGTTGCCGCCGATGGACAGCGCGTCGCCGTCACCGGTGACGACCCACACCGAGAGGTCCTCGCGGGCGGTCGCCAGCCCGGTCGCGATCGACGGCGCTCGGCCGTGGATCGAGTGCATCCCGAAGGTGTCGAGGTAGTACGGGAACCGGCTGGAGCAGCCGATGCCCGAGACGAACACGATGTTCTCGCGGCGCAGCCCGAGGCCGGGCAGGAACCCCTGGACGGCCTTGAGCACGGCGTAGTCGCCGCAGCCGGGGCACCAGCGGACCTCCTGGTCGGAGGTGTAGTCCTTGCCGGTCTGCGTGGCGTCCGTGCTGGGGACCAGTTCGGTGCCGGTGCGCAGCGAGGGCAGTCCGAGGTCGGTGCCGGGGTCGGTGGTCGTCACTTCTTCGCCTCCGCGATCTGAGCGGTGTGGGTGCTGACGGGGTTGGCGTCGGTGTCGTCGGTGTCGGTGTTCGACAGGTCGACCGGGACGCCCTCGGCCTTCGCGACGAGCTCGGCGATGGCCTCGGCGAGCTCCGCGGCCTTCAGCGGCAGGCCGCGGACCTGGTTGTAGCCGATCGCGTCGACGAGGTATTCCGCGCGCAGCAGCAGGGAGAGCTGGCCGAGGTTCATCTCGGGGACCAGGACCGTGTCGTAGCGCTTCAGGATCTCCCCGAGGTCCTTCGGGAACGGGTTGATGTGGCGCAGGTGGACCTGGGCGACGTTGTGCCCGGCCTTGCGCACCCGGCGGATGCCGGCGCCGATCGGGCCGTAGGTGGAGCCCCACCCGATGACCAGGACCTTCGCGGCGCCCGACGGGTCGTCGACGCCCAGCGGGGGCAGGGAGTCGGCGATCCGGTCGATCTTGGCCTGGCGCAGCCGGGTCATCTTGTCGTGGTTGTCGGTGTCGTAGGAGATGTTGCCGTGGCCGTCGGCCTTCTCCAGGCCGCCGATGCGGTGCTCGATGCCGGCGGTGCCGGGGATGGCCCACGGTCGCGCGAGGGTCTCCTCGTCGCGCAGGTAGGGCCAGAACTCGTCGGGCTCGGCGTCGGGGCCGTTCTCCTTGGCGTTCTTGGCCGAGACGTGGTTGGGGCCGGTGGCGAAGCCGGGCTCGATGCGGGGCAGGTCGGCGACCTCGGGCACCCGCCAGGGCTCCGAGCCGTTGGCCAGCATGCCGTCGGAGAGCAGCATCACCGGGGTGCGGTAGGTGATCGCGATCCGGGCGGCCTCGATCGCGGCGTCGAAGCAGTCGCCGGGCGACTGCGGCGCGATGACCGGGACCGGGGACTCGCCGTTGCGGCCGAACATCGCCTGGAGCAGGTCCGACTGCTCGGTCTTGGTCGGCAGGCCGGTGGACGGGCCGCCGCGCTGGACGTTGACCACGACCAGCGGCAGCTCGGTCATCACCGCGAGGCCGATGGCCTCGGACTTCAGCGCCACACCGGGACCGGAGGTCGAGGTGACGCCCAGCGCGCCGCCGAACGAGGCGCCGATCGCTGCACCGATGCCGGCGATCTCGTCCTCGGCCTGGAACGTGGTGATGCCGAAGGACTTGTGCTTGCTCAGCTCGTGCAGGATGTCGGAGGCCGGGGTGATCGGGTAGGTGCCCAGGAACAGCGGCAGGTCCGCCTGCACGCCGGCCGCGACCAGGCCGTAGGCCAGCGCGAGGTTGCCGGTGATGTTGCGGTAGGTGCCCGCGGAGACCGGGGCGGGCTTGACCTCGTACTGCACCGCGAACGCCTCGGTGGTCTCACCGAAGTACCAGCCGGCCTTGAACGCGGTGATGTTCGCGTCGCGGATCGCGGGGACCTTGGCGAAGCGGCGGGTCAGGAATGCGATGGTGGACTCGGTGGGGCGCCCGTACATCCACGAGACCAGGCCGAGGGCGAACATGTTCTTCGCCCGCGCGGCGTCCTTGCGCGAGAGCCCGAACTCCTTGACCGCCTCGATCGTCATCCCGGTCAGGTCGACCGGCTGGACGGCGAACTCGGCCAGCACGCCGGAGTCGGAGTCGTCCTCGAGGGGGTTGGCGGCGTAGCCGGCCTTGTCGAGGTTGCGCTTGGTGAAGTCGTGGGTGTCCACGATGATCGTCGCGCCCTTGGGCAGGTCGCCCACGTTGGCCTTCAGCGCGGCGGGGTTCATCGCGACCAGCACGTCCGGCGCGTCGCCGGGGGTCAGGATGTCGTGGTCGGCGAAGTGCACCTGGAACGACGACACTCCCGGGATCGTGCCCTGAGGGGCACGGATCTCGGCAGGGAAGTTCGGCAGGGTCGCCAAGTCGTTGCCGAACGACGCCGACTCCTGGGTGAACCGGTCACCCGTCAGCTGCATCCCGTCACCGGAGTCACCGGCAAAACGGATGATCACCCGGTCGAGCTGCTTGACCGGCTTGGTGGTCTCGCTGGACACCTCGCGCCCACTTCCCTTGCTGTGTCAGTCGCCTGCTGGTCGCCGACAGCTCGGTCGACCAGACGTCCCGCCGATCGTACTAGGAGTAGGTCGTATCGAATATACGATTCCGCGCTCCGGTCGATGCGGCCTCCACCACGATAGTTCGCCCACGCACGCGGGCCGATTTGTCTCACCTGTCCGGACGACCGCCTCCGGGTCGCCCGACCCGGCTCTCCGCGCGCTCGCCGCTCGCCTGGGATGTCGCCGTGGTCCAGACCGAGCTCGCCGTTTCGGCGGGTCGATGTGCACCGAGTCCACAAACATGACTAACCTGAGCGAGTTAAGTTTTCTGCCTCGGTTTCTCCGGGGCTACGAAAGAGGGTGCAGTCATGAAGCGGAACCTGAAGACGTGGGTGGTCGGCGGACTCGTCGGCGGCCTGGCGCTGTCCCTGGCGGCCTGCGGCGGTGACGCGGACGGCGGTGACGGCAACACGCTGAGCATCGTCGGCTTCGCGGTCCCCGAGGCGGCCAACAAGGCGATCGGCGAGGAGTTCACCAAGACCGACGCCGGGGAGGGGGTCAAGTTCAAGACCTCCTACGGCGCCTCCGGCGACCAGAGCCGCGCGGTCGAGAACGGCCTGGACGCCGACTACGTCCACTTCTCCGTCGCCAGCGACGTGACCCGCCTGGTCGACGACGGCCTGGTCGACGCCGACTGGGACGCGGGGGAGAACAAGGGCGTCGTGTCGCGCTCCGTCGTCGTCTTCGGTGTCCGTGAGGGCAACCCCAAGGGCATCGAGGACTGGGACGACCTGATCAAGCCCGGCGTCGAGATCGTCACCCCGAACCCCGCCTCCTCCGGCGCCGCGCGCTGGAACGCGCTCGCCGCCTGGGGCCAGGTCGTGGCCAACGGCGGCACCGAGGCGGACGCCAAGGCCTACGTCGACAAGTTCTTCGCCAACGTCGTCTCGCTGCCGGGCAGCGGCCGCGACGCCACCACGAGCTTCCTCGGCGGCACCGGCGACGTCCTGATGGCCTACGAGAACGAGGCGATCCTGGCCGCGCAGAACGGCGAGGGCTTCGAGTACCTCATCCCGGAGACCACCCTGCTCATCGAGAACCCGGGCGCCGTGCTCAAGGACGCCGACCCGGTCGCGCAGGACTGGCTCGACTTCGTGCTCAGCGACGAGGGCCAGCGCCAGTTCGCGCTCACCGGCTTCCGCCCGATCCGCGACGACGTGGACTTCGGCGGCACGGTGGAGGGCGCGAAGGACCCGAGCGACCCGTTCCCCGCCGTGCCCAACCTGCTGACCGTGGCGAAGGACTTCGGTGACTGGGACACCCTCTCGACGAAGTTCTTCGACGAGGAGGACGGCCTCATCACCAAGGCGATCGCCGCCTCCGGCAAGGCCGACTGACCGGCCCGCTCGGCTGGGTGCAACGCATGACCACGACCACTGTCGCGAGTGGTCGGCCGGCGGGGAAGCGTTCCCGCCGGTCGACCACGCCCACCAACCTGACCAAGGCCTCCGGGCTCGGTCTGGGCGTGGCGATGCTCTGGTTCAGCCTGCTCGTGCTCATCCCTCTGTGCGCGGTGGTCATCACCGCCGCAGAGGGTGGCTGGAGCAACTTCTGGACCACCATCACCAACGAACAGACCTTCTCGGCGATCCGGCTGACCGTCACCACGGCCGCCCTGGTCACCTTGATCAACGTCTTCATGGGAACGCTCATCGCCTGGGTGCTGGTCCGAGACCGGTTCCCCGGCAAGGCCGCCCTCGAAGTCCTCATCGACATCCCGTTCGCGCTGCCCACGATCGTGGCCGGCCTCGTGCTGCTCTCGCTCTACGGCACCGACAGCCCGCTCGGCATCGACGTCGCCAACCAGCGCTCCTCGGTGTTCCTGGCGTTCCTGTTCGTCACGCTGCCCTTCGTGGTGCGCATGGTGCAACCGGTGCTCGAGGAGCTGGAGAAGGACGTCGAGGACGCCGCGGCGTCCCTCGGTGCCAGCAAGTTCACGACGTTCCGCCGGATCATCCTGCCGAGCCTGGCCCCGGCGATCGCCGCGGGCGCCGCGCTCTCGTTCGCGCGCGGCGTGAGCGAGTACGGCTCGCTGGTGCTGCTCTCGGGCAACCTGCCGTTCCAGACCGAGGTCGTCTCGGTCCGCATCCTCGGCAGCGTCGAGAACAACAACCTGGCCGGCGCCGCCTCGGTGGCCACGGTGCTCCTGGTGATCTCGCTGGCCGTGATCGTGACCCTCGACATCATCCAGCGGAAGGTGGCGTCCCGTGGCTGACACGAGCGTGGCCGACCGGCCGGTCCGGATCGCCCCGGTCCCGCGGACGCAGCGTCGCCGCTGGCGCCCGAAGAGCCCCGCGACGTACCTGATCCGCCTGGTCGTCGTGGTCTACCTGGTCCTGCTGGTCGCCTGGCCGGTCGCGCTGGTCGCGACCAACACCTTCGACGGCGGCCTCGACTCGGTGCGCGAGGTGCTGGAGGACCCCGACGTGATGACGGCGCTGCGCCTGACCGCGCTCGTCGCGGTCTGCTCGGTGGTCATCAACACCGTCTTCGGCGTGGGGATGTCCCTGCTCCTGGTCCGCTACCAGTTCCCCGGCAAGCGGGCGCTGAGCGCGCTCATCGACCTGCCGCTGTCGGTGTCGCCGATCGTGGTCGGCGTCTCGCTGGTGCTGGTGTACGGCGGCCGGGACGGCTGGTTCGGGCCCGCGCTCGAGAGCGCCGGGTTCCAGGTCATCTTCGCGACGCCGGGCATCGTGATGGCGACCGCCTTCGTGGCGCTGCCGCTGGTGATCCGCGAGGTGGTGCCGGTGCTGGAGGAGATCGGCACCGAGCAGGAGCAGGCGGCCCGCAGCCTCGGGGCGTCGTCGGTGCAGACCTTCTGGCGCATCACCCTGCCGGCGATCAAGTGGGCGGTCGTCTACGGCGTCGTCCTCAGCATGGCCCGGTCCCTGGGCGAGTTCGGCGCGGTGAAGGTCGTGTCCGGCAACGTCCTGGGCGAGACCCGGACCGCCACCCTCGTGGTCGAGGAGAAGTACCTCAACTTCGACCAGCAGGGCGCCTACGCGGTGGCCTTCCTGCTCGCGATGGTCTCCGTCGCCTGCATCGTCATCGTCGCGATCATCCGTCCCAAGGAGGAGAAGAGGTGAGCGGCCCCGTGAGCAGCACGTGCAGCCCGGCCAGCCTCGCCCCCCTCCTCGAGACGTACCCCGAAAGGTTCGTGAACCCATGAGCATCGAAGTCAAGGGAGTGAGCAAGCGGTTCGGCGACTTCGTCGCGCTGGACGACGTCAACGTCTCGATCCCGAGCGGTCAGCTGACCGCCCTCCTCGGCCCCAGCGGTGGCGGCAAGTCCACCCTCCTGCGGATCATCGCCGGCCTCGAGTCGGCCGACGCCGGATCCATCGTCATCGAGGGCGTCGAGTCGACGAACCTCCCCGCCCAGAAGCGCAACGTCGGCTTCGTGTTCCAGCACTACGCCGCGTTCAAGCACATGAGCGTGGCCAAGAACGTCGCGTTCGGCCTGGAGATCCGCAAGCGGCCCAAGGCCGACGTGGCGCGGCGGGTGGAGGAGCTCCTCGAGCTCGTGCACCTCTCGCAGTTCGCCCACCGGCTGCCGGCGCAGCTCTCCGGCGGTCAGCGCCAGCGCATGGCGCTGGCGCGGGCCCTGGCCGTCGAGCCGACGGTGCTGCTCCTCGACGAGCCGTTCGGCGCCCTGGACGCGAAGGTCCGCAAGGAGCTGCGCGACTGGCTGCGCCGCCTGCACGACGAGGTGCACGTGACCACGGTCTTCGTGACCCACGACCAGGAGGAGGCCCTCGAGGTCTCCGACGAGATCGTGGTGATCAACGAGGGCCGGGTGGAGCAGATCGGCACCCCCGACCAGCTCTACGACGAGCCCGCGAACGAGTTCGTGATGGGCTTCCTCGGCGAGGTGACGGTGCTGGACAACGTGCGGCTGCGCCCGCACGACATCGAGGTCATGGTCGCCCCCGGCGACCCGCTCTCGACCCCCGGCACGGTCAAGCGGCTGCTGCGCGTCGGGTTCGAGGTCCGGATCACGGTGGCGACCGCCCAGGGCGACGTCACCGTCCTGCTGACCCGGACCAACGTCCGCCAGCTCGGCCTGGAGGTCGGCCAGCAGGTCTGGCTGGCCCCCGCCGCCGGGGCGCACACCGCCCCGGTCCCGGTGGCGGGCTGACGCCCGCCACCCCCTGAACGCCGCCCGCCTGAGGAGCCTGCACCCCTTCTCAGGCGGGCGGTCCTGCGTCCGGGTCCTCCGTCGAATCGAGGGTTCTCACCGTCGAGTCGAGGGTCCCGATCGTTGAGTCGGGCCTTCCGTACGCCGCGGCGCGCCATTCGTGCCGACTCGGCGCGCCATCTGCGCCGAGTCGGCGAGCGGGTCAGCGGTAGTTGGTGAACTGCACCGCGAAGTCGAGGTCCTGACCCTTGACCAGCGAGATGACGGCCTGCAGGTCGTCGCGCTTCTTGGAGCTGACGCGCAGCTCGTCGCCCTGGATCTGCGCCTTGACGCCCTTGGGGCCCTCGTCGCGGATCAGCTTGGAGATCTTCTTCGCGTCCTCGGAGGAGATGCCCTCCTTGAGCGTGATCGAGATCTTCGACTGCTGCCCCGACGGACGGGGCTCGGAGGCGTCGAGGACCTTCAGGCTCACGTCGCGCTTGACGAGCTTGCCCTTGAAGACGTCCAGGACCGCGTTGGCGCGGTCGTCGGCGGAGGCGGAGATCTCGATGGCGTGCTCGCCGGCCCACTCGATGGTGGCGCCGGTGCCCTTGAAGTCGAAGCGGGTGGCGATCTCGCGGGCCGTCTGCCCCAGTGCGTTGTCGACCTCCTGACGGTCGATCTTGCTCACGATGTCGAACGACGAGTCGGCCATGACTGCTCCTCGGTTGGGCCGGGACCGTCCCGGACCGGGACGGCACACCGGCATTTTTCATCTGCGGTGGTGCCTACGCTATTGTTTCGTCTCGTTGTCGTCCCGCCAAGCCGGGCCGGCAGCCACTGAGGCAGGTTGCCCGAGCGGCCAATGGGAGCGGACTGTAAATCCGTCGGCTTACGCCTTCGAAGGTTCGAATCCTTCACCTGCCACAGGAGCACGAAGGGCCCCGGTCAGCGGAGACGCTGACCGGGGCCCTTCGTCGTGGGGCGGCAGGGCCGCGGCTCTTGAGCGGTCGGACCCCGTGGGATTCACTGAGCCCACGGTCGACCGGCCGTCGCACCCCTGGAGGTTGAGGATGTCCCTGTCGCCTGACACGACGGCCCTGCTCGTCGTCGACATGCAGAACGGCTTCCTCGACCCCGCCGGGTCCATGGCCAGGATCGGCATGCCTCACGCCCACCTGCTGCCCGCGATCGCGGGGTGCGAGCGGCTCATCGACGGCGCCCGCGACGCCCGGGTGCCGGTGATCTTCACCCGCTACGTCTACCTGCCCGACTACAGCGACGGCGGCCTGCTGCCGACCGAGCTCGTGCCGCAGATGCGGGAGGTCGGCGCGCTCGTGAGGGGCACCTGGGACGCCGAGATCATCCCGGCGCTGGCGCCGCGTGTCGGCGAGGTCGTCATCGACAAGGCGCGGCCCAGCTCCTTCTACGGCACCCAGCTCGAGCCCGTGCTCACCAGCCAGGGGATCCGCCAGCTCGTGATCGCGGGGGTGACCACCAACATCTGCGTGGAGACCACCGCCCGCGACGCGGGCCAGCGCGACTACCGGGTGCACGTGCCGGCCGACGCCTGCGCGGAGTACGACCAAGCGCGTCACGACCACGCCCTCAACACGATCGGGTTCACCTTCGGGTGGGTCACCTCGGTCGAGAGCGTGCTGACGCACTGGTCCTGAGGGGCGTCGGCCTCAGCGCAGGGCCACGCCGCGCGCCCAGCTGTCCAGGTGCTCGCGCAGGAGGCCCGGGATCGCGCGGGCGGAGCCCTCGGGGGTGACGGTCACGATCGTGATCAGGGCGCGGGCGACCACGACGTCGTCGCGGGTGCGCACCATCTGGTGGACCATGTCGAAGGAGCCCCCGCCGACCCGGCCCAGGCGCAGCTCGACGCGGATCTCCTCGAACAGGCCCACGGCGACGAGGTAGTCGCACTCGGTGTGGCAGGTGACGGTCCAGAAGCCGTGGGTGTCCTTGAGCTGGTCCTGGCGCAGCCCGTTGAGCAGGAACCACTCGCTCTGGACCCGCTCCATCCAGGGGAACCAGGCCGCGAAGTAGAGGATCCCCGCCGGGTCGGTGTCGGCGTAGCTCAGCCGGAACGTCAGGGAGTGCAGGGCCGGCGTGCCGGGCGTCGTGTCGATGGCGGTCTCCGAGGTCGGGGCGGGGCGCGGCAGTACGCCGACGGGCTGGCCAACCTAGCAATTGCTCGGGTTGGCGAGGTGCGCCCTCCCGCCGGGCGCCGCGGTCCGCGGCCCTGGACCCGGGTCAGCTCCCGACGCGGTCCGGCGTTGCCTGGAGCGAGACCTGGCGGCGCAGGTCCAGCGGCGAGGGCCGGCGGTCCAGGCGCTGGTGCAGGATCCGGGCGGCGTCCTCGGCGCGCCCGTCGTTGACCAGGCAGAGCAGCAGCGTCTCCTCGACCACCTCGCGCTGCGCGGCAGAGCCGCCCACCCGGACCAGGCCGGGCAGGACGTCCTCGAGCAGCTGGGCGGCGCGGCCCCAGCGTGCCTCCACGGCCGCGGCCAGCGCCTCGCAGACGGTGGCGACGGTGCCGCGCAGGACGGCGTCGGAGGAGCGGCGGCACTGCCGGGCCAGGGCGTCCAGGCCGGCGGTGTCGCCGGCGGCGGCCAGCCCGATCGCGGCGTGCAGGGCCACGAACGGCGTCTGCGGTCGGGTCAGCAGCGCCTCGTCCACCGCGGCCAGGACCGGCTGGATGGGCGGCGGGGCGGTCTCGCCCGCGAACACGGAGGGCGCGCCCGGCAGCACGGCGCCCACGGCGCCGTCCCAGTCGGTGGTGGTGACCCGCCAGCGCCACAGCAGCGAGGCGGAGTCGATCAGCGCGCGCACGCCGCAGACCTCCGGCGGCGCCAGCTGGGAGTAGTAGCGGCGGCGCACGGCCTCGGTGTCGCCGAGCGCGAGCTCGTGCAGGGCCGCGTGCCAGGAGAAGTGTGCGCGGTGGCTCGCGCCGCGACCGCTCTCCGCGACCCAGTGGTCCAGCCAGACCCGGCCGGTCTCGTGCTGGCCGGTCTCGTAGAGCACGTGGGTCTGCGCGTGGACCGCGTGCCCGGAGGAGGGCTCGCAGGACAGCGCGCTCTCCGCGAGCAGGCCGGCCTCGTCGAAGCGGCCCTGGTCCTGGCGGGTGAAGGCGAGCAGGGAGATGTACCACCAGTGGTCGCCGTACGCCGGGGCGAGGCCCTCGACGAGGTCCCACGCCTCCTGCTGCACGTCGGTGACACCGGAGAACGCGATGGTCGGGACGGCCGCGGAGACCGCCAGCACGTCACGCGGGTGGGCGGCGATGTGGTTCATCAGCGCCTCGGCGCCGGTGCGGCGCACGTCCTTGACCCGCAGCCCGACCACGTCGACGAGGCTGCGCTCACGCTCGTCGCCGCGCTGGCGCACCGCCTTGCGGGCGGCGTCCAGCGACGCCTTGACGTCGGCGTCCGCGCCGGCCTCGTGACCGAGCATCGCCAGCGCCGCGTGGGCCAGCGCGAAGCCCGGGTCGAGCTCGGTGGCCTCGCGCAGCAGGCCCTCGGCGCCGTCCTGCAGACGCATCACCCGCTCCAGCCCGGCGTTGTACGCCGCGGCCGCCTCGGTGGTCGTCGACAGCGGCAGCCCCAGCGGGTCGCGCGGCCGGGCGACCGGGTGGTGCCCGCCGACCAGGCGCCCGTCGGCGAGGCGGCGGGGGAGCGGCGCGACGGCGTCGAGCACGTCGCGCGCGACCGCGGCCGCCTGCACCCGGATCTCCGGGATCGCGGTGGTCTCCCACAGCTCCCCGCGCCGCAGCGCGCCGAGGGTCCACAGCGGCGCGTCGGTGCCGCCGTCGGAGGCCAGCAGGCGCCCCTCGCGGGTGCGGATGCCGAGACCGCCGACGTCGGCGGTGGCCAGCGAGGCGCCGCCGCGCTCGCGCAGCAGGTCGTCGATGACCGGGTTGCCCAGCACCCGCAGGTCGGTCTGCGGGCCGGTGCAGTTGACCACCCAGCCGACCTCGCGCACGGTGTTGTCGGAGAGGGTGACGCGCAGCCCGCCGGCGGCCAGCGGCTCGGCGTCGACCACCCGCGCGTCGGCGAGGCGCAGGCGCTGCTCCTCGCGCAGCCCGGCGATCCGCACGGCGCTGGTCGGCGCCATCCGGTGGCGCCGGACGTTCCAGCGCCCGGCGTCCTCGGCCAGGAAGCGCAGCTTGTCCTCGTCGCTGAAGCGTCCCCACAGCTCCTGCACGCGGAAGCGGAGGCCGTCGATCGCGGGACGCCAGTCGCCGGCGGTGGCCGCGACCTCGGCGACGTGGCGCTCGACCTCGACGCGGACCTCGTCCAGGGTGCTGCCCCACTCGGAGATGTCGGGGATCGCCGCGAGCAGCGGCTGCGGGGCATGGGTGCGGGGCAGCTGGCCGCTGCGCGAGATCGCGTGCGCCACCCGGTCCGGGCGGTTGCGCTCGTCGGTCAGCGAGAACGCGACGTCCACCATGGTCAGCCCGGCGCCGACCAGCAGCACGTCGGCCAGCCCGGCGCGGTCCCGGCGTACGACGTCGAGCGCGCCGGGGGCCCAGGGGTCGGGGACGAAGAAGGGGGAGGAGGTCAGCGACGGCGGGGCCCAGGCGTGGCCGGCGGCCGGCAGGCCCGGGGCGACGACCGCGGCGTCGGCCGCGACCTCGGCGCCGTCGGCGGTGCGCAGCGCGACCCCGGTGGCGGTGCGGCGCACGCCGACGACCTGCTTGCGCACGTGGCGCACGCCGACCTCGCCCAGGGCGCCACGCAGGGCCTCCTCGAGGGTGTCGTCGAGGTAGCGCGACCACTGGCGTCGCGGCGCGAAGTCGTAGGGGTCGGTGGCCGCGTCAGGGTCCTCGCGCTGGCGCCAGGCGACGAAGTGGCCGGGGTCCTCGGGCAGCGCGGTCATGCCGGAGGCCGGCACGTTGAGCAGGTGCTGGTCGTCGGTGGTGCCGAACGCGACACCACGGGCGCGGTGGTCGGCGGGGTCGATGAGGACCAGGTCGACGCCGGTGCTGCGGCGCGCGGCCGCGCGGGTGAGGTGGAGCGCGACGAGCGTCCCGGCGGCGCCGGCGCCCACGATGGCGACGGTGGGTCGGTGGGCGCGGGGGCGGCGGGGGTCGGCCATGTCGCGTAGTCCGTTCTAGTCGATAAACCTGAGAGACAATGAACAGGCTAGCCGGGCGACGCGGGCGGCGCGGCATCTCCGGGACTGTGTCCTCTCACGCATCCGGGCAGTGTGGCACCGGCCACGGGCGGCCGACAGGGGGTCGCGGGGCCAGGTGCGCCTCGTCCCCGTCCTCCCCGTCAGCGAGGCGAGGTGTGGTCCTCCCACACGGCGTTGAACGGGGAGTCCTTGCGCGACAGCAGCTCGCGCCGCTCCTCACGGCTCAGGGCCGCGAGCTGCTCGGCCGCGTCGTGGCCGTAGCCGGTCACCTCCGGCGCCTCGGGCAGCGGGACCACGGTCTGCACGATCCGGTCGTCGTACACGTGGACCAGGGTGAAGGCCTGGTTGCCGTCGACGCCGGAGATGAAGCGCCCGACCGGTGCCGGGTCGGAGGTGTAGCAGCTCGCCGAGGCCACCGAGACCGGGACGCCGGCGAAGGTGGAGAAGGTCGTGAAGTGCAGGTGCCCGCCGAGGATGCCGCGCACGTCGGTCCCGGCGATCACCTCGGCGAGCAGGTGCTGGTCGGCGAGCTCGATCAGCGCCGCGGCGGGCAGCGCCGGCACCGGGACCGGCGGGTGGTGCAGCGCGAGCAGGGTGCCGTGCTCGGCGGGGGTGGCGAGCACGTCGGCCAGCCAGGACAGCTGGTCCTCGTCGAGCTCGCCGTGGTGGTAGCCCGGCACGCTGGTGTCCAGCGCGACCACCCGCAGCCCGGCGACGTCGTGCACGCGGTCCTGGGGCCGGGTGGACTCGGCGCCGTAGAGGGTGCGGGAGTACGCCGCGCGCTCGTCGTGGTTGCCCATCACCCAGACCACCTCTGCAGCGCACCCGTCGGGCCCCACCAGGTCCGCGGCGACCGGCTCCACGAGCTCGCGCAGCCGGGTGTACGCCGCGGGGTCGCCGAGATCGGCCAGGTCGCCGGTGAACACCAGTGCCTGCGGGACCGGGTCGAGGTGACGCAGCCGCTCCAGGGCCCGGCGCAGCCGGGCCTCGGTGTCGACGACTCCGTACTGCCGCACGCCGCCGTCGAGCAGGTGCGGGTCGCTCAGGTGGGCGAGGGTGTGCGTGGGCGCGGGGTACTGGCCGAGCTGCATCCGCGCAGGCTATGCGCGGGCACGGCGCTCTCGTGACACTTTCGGGTGAACCCCCTCCGTGGTGGCGAGCCGTCGGCGGATCGCCACAGCGCGTTCACCTCGCCGTCGGCGCACGGTCGGCGCAGCGTCGACGCCGATGGCTAGCGTCCGGGCCGTGCCCACGTGCGAGGTCCGACGAACGACGTCGGTGCTCCGCCACCGGTGGCCGGCCCCGGTGGGCCCGCTGCCGCTGGCGCTCGTGGCGCACCCACGCCGCTCACGCAGCGGCGGCGAACCGGCCTCAGCCGAGGGCGCCGAGCCCGGCCAGCTCCGCGCGCACGGCGGCGAGATCGGTGGTCGCGACCGAGGTGCACCAGCGGCGCGCCCGCACCAGCTCCTCGAGGTCGTCGGCCGCTCGCGCCGGCTCCTCCAGCAGGTCCGCGACGGCGGCGGGTCCCGCACCGTCGAACGCCGCCACGGTGGCGCGGAGCAGCGGGAGCACGCCGTACCCGCCGGAGACCGCGAAGGGCGTCTCCCGGTCGAGCGCCGCGTCGATCCAGGCGGCGAGCGTGCCGGGCGGCACTGCGGGTCCCGCGGGGCCGCCGGCCGGCAGGCACAGGCCCAGCTCCGCGCCGGCGACCTCGTCGGCAGCCGCCAGCCAGGCATACGTCGGGTCCTCGGCGGGCAGCACCACCTGCACCGTGTCGTCCTCCCCGAGCGCCCCCTCGGCGCGGGCGGCGTCCACGGCGGCGACGACCCGCCGCGCGTTGCCGGCCAGGTCGCCGGGGTCGCGCAGGGTCACGACGAGCGCGCTCAGCCGCAGCCCCGGCCGCGCGCAGTACGCCGCCGGGCCGGCGATCTGGCCGGCGCCGCCGGTGAGGACGACGCTCACCGGCACGTCCCGTCCCTCGGCCCGCGGCACGGCGGGCAGGTCGGTGTCGCTCACGCGCACCGAGCGGGTGAGCGGGTCGTCGAGGACCGCGGCGGGGGCGGTCGGGTCGGCGACGTCGAGCAGGGACTCCAGGGCGGCGGGAACGCGGTCGGTCACCGCTTCACGGTATCCACCCCGCGTGCCACGATGACCCGATGACCAACCAGGAGCGGGACCCGGGCGTGGTGACCTGCGTCAGCACGCCAGCCGACGCGATCGAGGTGCTGGTGCCGCGCGAGGTGCCGCTCGGCGGGCCTCGGGGCATGACCGTGCGGCGCACCCTGCCCTCTCGCCAGCGCTCGCTGATCGGCGCGTGGTGCTTCCTGGACCACTACGGCCCCGACGAGGTGGCGCTGAGCGGCGGGATGAGGGTCGCCCCGCACCCGCACACCGGCCTGCAGACGGTGAGCTGGCTGTTCACCGGGGAGATCGAGCACCGCGACAGCGCCGGGAACCACGCGATGGTGCGTCCCGGCGAGGTGAACCTGATGACGTCGGGGCGCGGGATCAGCCACTCCGAGGTCTCGCCGGAGACGACCCGCACCCTGCACGGCGCGCAGCTGTGGGTGGCGCTGCCCGCCGCGCACCGCGACGCCGCACCCGGGTTCGCCCACCACGTCCCGGAGCCGTTGCGCGGGACCGGTTTCGAGGCGCGGGTCTTCCTCGGCTCGCTGCTGGGCACGACCTCCCCGGTGCCGACGTTCACGCCCCTCCTCGGCGCCGAGCTGCTGCTCGGCCCGGGCGCGCGCGTCGAGCTCGACGTCGACCCCGCCTTCGAGCACGGCGTGCTCGTCGACACCGGCGCGGTGCAGGTGGAGGGCCACGACGTCGCGCGCGCCGAGCTCGCCCACGTGCCGACCGGGCGCGACCGGCTGGTCCTGGTCGCCGGCGACGCCCCGACCCGGCTGCTGCTGCTCGGCGGCACGCCGTTCGGCGAGAAGATCGTGATGTGGTGGAACTTCGTGGGCCGCTCCCACGAGGAGGTCGTCGCGCACCGCGAGGAGTGGCAGGCCCAGCTGCGGGCCGACGGCGGCGGCGTCGTGACGGACTCCCAGCTGGTGCGCCCGGGACGCTTCGGCGTCGTCGTCGGCGACCACCTGCCCCCGATCCCCGCGCCGCCGCTGCCCAACGCGCGGCTGCGCGAGCGCGGCTGAGCCGGTGACCGCGGGGACCGGCCCGGTCGTCGGCGAGGACGGCGTTGCACGCTGCCCGTGGGCCGGCGGCCCGGGGATGATGCGCGACTACCACGACACCGAGTGGGGGCGCCCGGTCCGCGGCGAGGCGGCCCACCTGGAGCGGCTGACGCTGGAGGCGTTCCAGTCCGGGCTGTCGTGGTCGACGATCCTGGCCAAGCGCCCGGCGTTCCGGGCGGCGTTCTGCGGCTTCGACGCCGACGCGGTCGCCGGCTTCGGCGAGGACGACGTGGCGCGCCTGATGGCCGACGCGGGCATCGTGCGCAACCGGCGCAAGATCGACGCCGCGATCCTCAACGCCCGCGCCACCCGCGCGCTGCGCGAGCAGGAGGGGCTGCCTGCGCTGATCGCGTCCTTCGCGCCGTCACGACCTCCGGCGCCGGCCACGGTCGAGGAGGTCGCGACCACCTCGCCGGAGTCCCTCGCGCTGTCGAAGGAGCTCAAGCGCCGCGGCTTCGTCTTCGTCGGGCCGACCACCATGCACGCGCTGATGGAGGCGATCGGGATCTTCGACCCGCATCTGGTGGGCTGCCACCGGCGCGGTCGCACGCACCTGGGCTGAGCTCAGCGCGGGCGTCGTACCCGGACCGGCTCGGGCGGCAGGCCCCACTCCGATCCGCCGAGGCGGGAGAGCGGCTCGAGGAGCGCGATCGCGGGACGGTCCTCGACCAGGACGTCCTCGCGCACGGTGATCCGCACGACCCGGCCCAGCACGACGGTGGAGTCGCCGAGCCCGATCATGGAGTGCAGCACGCACTCGATCGAGGCAGGTGAGGCCACGACGCGGGGCGGCGCCACGCACTCGCTGGGCTCGACGGCGATCTCGAGCTCGTCGGCCTCGTCGACGTCGTGCGGGTACGACGCGCTGGAGGCGTTGGCGGCCTCGAGCAGCGGCCGGCTGACCAGGTTGACCACGAACTCCCCGGTCGCGCGGACGTTGCGCAGGGTGTCCTTGTCGCCCACCGAGGTGAACTGCACGATCGCCGGCCGCGCGCACGCGACGGTGAAGAAGGAGTGCGGCGCGAGGTTGCCGATCCCCTCCGCGGAGAGCGTCGAGACCCACGCGATCGGACGCGGGACGACGAGGTCGGTCAGCCACCGGTAGGCGTCGACGTCGGGGGAGGCGGGGTCCAGGACGCGGCGCGAGGTGGGCGAGGGCACGCCCCCACCGTAGGCAGCCGGGCCGGACGGGGCGGGATCACGCGCCGTGCTTGGATGGTCGGCGATGGTCAACGGACTGATGTGGTTGCTCGGCTGCCAGCTGGTGGGGGAGGTCGTCGTCCGTCTCACCGACCTCCCGGTCCCTGGACCGGTCGTGGGCATGGCGGTGCTCCTCGTGCTCCTGCAGGTACGCCGCTCCGGCGACGACGCGACGGTGGTGCGGGCGGCCGACGGGCTGCTGCGCCACCTCCAGCTGCTGTTCGTGCCGGCCGGCGTCGGGGTGGTCGCCTACCTGGCGGTGATCCGGGACGACCTGGTGCCGATCTCGGTCGCGATGCTCGGCTCCTGGCTGGCCGGCCTGCTGGTCGTGGGGTGGTCCGCGCGGCTGCTGACCCGCGACCACGGCGAGGCCGCGGCTGGTCCGGGCGAGCCGGAGGGGGCGGGCCGGTGAGGGCGGTCCTGGAGTCGCCGGTCTTCCTGCTGCTGCTCACGCTGGCGGCGTACCGGCTGGGGCGCGAGCTGCGCGACCGCACCGGCGGGCACGCGCTCGCCCAGCCGGCGCTGGTCGCGATCCTCGTCGTGGCGGGGACGATCACGCTGCTCGACATCGACTATGCGACCTACCTCGACGGCACCCAGGTGCTGGTCTTCCTGCTCGGGCCCGCGACGGTCGCGCTCGCGGTCCCGCTGCACCGGCAGATGTCGCGGCTGCGCGGGTTCGTCGTACCGCTGCTGGTCGCCGTACCGCTGGGGGTGCTGGTCTCGGTGACCACCGGCGTCCTGCTGGTCCGCGCGCTGGGCGGCGACGAGCTGCTCGAGCGCACCATGGCGCCGAAGGCCGCCACCACCCCCGTCTCGCTCGCGCTGTCGGAGAGCCTGGGCGGCATCGCCCCGCTCACCGCGGTGCTGGCGATCCTGATCGGCATCGTCGGAGCGGTGCTCGGCCCGGCCGTGCTCACCCTCGCGCGGGTGCGGGAGCGCCGCGCCCGCGGGCTCGCCCTCGGGGCGGTGTCCCACGGCATCGGCACCTCGCGCGCGCTGGCCGAGAACGAGGCCGAGGGCGCGTTCGCCGGGCTCTCGATGGGGCTCACCGCGCTCACGACCAGCCTGGCGCTGCCGCCGCTGGCGGCGCTGCTGCTCTGAGGCTGGCTCTCCGAGCCGGGAGCGGAGGGGGTGCCGCGCTCAGCGTCGGCGGTCGTGCTCGTGCAGACCGAGACCCCAGGCCACGCCCCACGCGACGGACCCGACCAGCAGCAGCGCGAGACCCACGGTCGCGCACGCCCAGCCCACGACGAGCGGCCCGTTGTCGGTGAGCATCCACAGCCCCGCGACCACCAGCACGATCCCCGGCACCACCACCGCGCTCGGCTCGCCCGGCGAACGCCCGGCCTCGTCGGTTTCCGGGGGGAGGTGGGCAGGCTCGGTCACCGCCCCACCCTGTCAGATCCACAGCCCCGCCGCCCCGGAATCGCCCACTCGTCGGCACGGTGGGCATCGGTATCCGCGGGTCCGCCGGTGGGGTCATCCGTCGGTCGATCCAACGCTGTTGGTCGCGCTCGTCGAGGCCTTCCGAAGCCCGACGTCAGCTGTCCGTCCTGGTCTTCACGGCACCCGACAGGATCCGCAACCGGTTCCGCGCCCAGGACCCGGCCGTGATGGTGCACCGCGTCCCCCTGCGCGTCCATGCCAACCATGACAGCGAGACCACCGCGATCAACGCCGCGATCGTGCTGTGCGCGTCGTCCCACCTCGGCCGGATCCATTCCGAACCCGCGTTTGCGATGCGCGCCGGCGCCGCACCGGTCCAGGCCAACAGCGGCCAGACCCGCCAACGCCACGGTCGACCCACCCGCGACCACACCGCCCGCCGCGCCAGCGAAGCCAAGAACCCCTCGAGATCCACCGCTGCCTCAAGCGCTACATCGTCCGCGACCTCTACCGACGCCTCGAGAACCCCCACCCCACATCCCTTGACCAGGACAGGGAAGCGTCCTCCGGACGGCGGTCTGCCCCGCCAGCAGGCGGCTGGCGGGGTCTGGACCCTCCATGAGAGGGGGGAGCTCTTCTACGCGTCGGGTGGGTGCGCGGTGAGGAGGCGGGTGGTGCCGTCGGACTTCACGAGGTGGAGGCCACGTGGGGATCGCCAGAGATAGGTCGCCTGGTCGGTTCGTTCGTAGGTCCAGCCGGTGTGGGTCTTGGCGCGGTGATGTCGCCGGCACAGCGGGGCCAGGTTGCAGCTGCACGTCGGGCCGCCGTCGCCGTGGGCGATGACGTGGTCGGTGTCGCAGCGGCGGGCCGGGCGTTCGCACCACGGGAAGGCGCACGTCGGCTGGGTGGGACGGGTCTGCTCGACGAGACGGTCGGGGACGGCGTAGGCGTCGGTGTGGTGGTGGGCGTCGAGGTCGATGACGGGCTTGATGACGACCTGGGCGTCGCCGCTGCACCAGTCGCGGACCTGGTCGGTGGAGACGATGGAGCGGGTCTCCTCGACTCGGGCGATGCCCGCTTCGTCGCGGCTGATCGCGGCGTGGGAGAGGTGGACGTGGATGACGACCTGCCGCGGCTTGACCACCGCAGCGGTCCCGTCGCCCGCGTCGCCCATCAGGTCGAGGGTGAGCTGGCGGCGGGCGAGCTCGCCGGCGGCCATCGAGCGGCGCACGTCCAGCGGCTCCTCCGAGCCCAGCGCGGCGAGATCGACGGCTCCCTGCCGGATCGCGGCGTCGAGGTCGAGTGCGTCGGCGAGGTCGAGGGTGCCCTCGACCTGCACGGTCCCGTCGAAGTCGGCGGCCTCGGTGTGCACGTCGAAGCGGCGCCCGTCGGCGGCCTCACGCCGCTGCTTCTCGGCACCCTCGGGGTCGAAGGTGACCCGGGCGTGCTCGACGAGCCGGCCGATGGCGGCGAAGCCGATGCGGCCGATCACCGGCGCGAGCTGGCGGTCGACGTAGTCCGCACCCGCCAGCGGCAATGTGGTGGTCAGCTGTGCGACCCGGCGGGCCTTCCACGCCGGGACCTCCCCGGCCTGCACCAGCGCCCAGGTCCGCTTCAACCGGTGGGCCAGCTCGAGCGCGTCGCCGATCAGCGACTTGGCAGAATCCGTCGAGACCCCGAGGGCGGCACCCAGTTCCATCGGCGCGAACTCCGCGACCAGCGGGGTGCCCTCACCCGCGAGCGGGACTGCGATCTCCGCGAAGATCAGCCCGCCACCACCGTTGGCCGAGCCTGTCGAGGCCCCGTCGGAGACCGACTCCTCCGGGTGCATCGCCGTCCACGCGAGAGCCCCCTGGAGGATCTCCAGCTCGGCCCGCTGGACCGCAGCCCGACGCGACTGCACGAACGCCAGCACGGCGGCTGGGGTGTCGCAGTGGGGGAGTTCTGGGGAGGCCATGCCTCAGTCTACTCGAACGCATGTTCGAGAACAAGGGATTCTCCCCAGGGGTTCCGCTGTGATGTCTCAAGACATCGGTGACGGTTCTCTATCGAGACATCGGTGACACGACCGGGGTGCTTGGCGGTGACACTTCTGGCGGTCTGGTGCAGTGCCAACTGCCCATGAGCCTGTTGGTCCTCGTGTCTGCCTCGCGATTACTCAGTGGCCCGACGGCGCCCCTCGCGCGGCGGTGTCGACCTTCCGCGTCGAGCACGGCATCTCCCGCAAGGTGTTCCACGCGATCCGTGCACGGGTCCGCAAGGAAGGGTCGGCGCAAGCCCTATAGGCCGACCACCCAGGGGAAGGGCGAGCGCTTTCATCAGACGCTGTTCCGCTACCTCGACAAGCGGCCACTCGCCGCGACCCTGGCCGAGCTGCAGCCCAGGTCGATGTGTTCGATGACATCTACAACACCCAGCGACCCCATCATGGCCTACCGGGCAGGCCCACCCCGTCTTCCAGTGCCCTGCGTACCCCGATGGGCTCGGCCGACGGGCCGTCGCTCGGCGAACGGACCGCCGCGCGACCGCCGTGCCCCTAGGTTGGCCCCATGACGCGGGTCCACGCCTTCTCTGACGACGCTCTCGGCGACCTCGACGCGGTGGGGGTGGTGGAGGCGCTGCGGGCGCGGCGGGTCTCCGTGCCGGAGGTGGTGGAGGCGGCCATCGCGCGCACCGAGGCGGTCGACCCGGCGCTCGGCGCGGTCGCCCACCGCGCCTACGGGCGGGCCCGGGAGGACGCGCGGGCCCCGCACGGTGGGTTCTTCGCCGGGGTCCCGACCTTCCTCAAGGACAACATCGACGTGGAGGGGATGCCCACCCATCACGGTTCCGACGCGTTCGTGGCGCAGCCGGCCAAGGCCGACGGCGACGTGGCGCGGGCGCTGCTCGCCACCGGGCTGCTGCCGCTGGGCAAGACGCGGATGTCGGAGTACGGCTTCAGCGCCGTCGCCGAGCACCCCCGCCAGGGGCCGGTGCGCTCGCCGTGGTCCACCGACCACGTGGCGGGCGCGTCGTCCGCCGGCTCCGCGGCGCTCGTCGCGGCCGGCGCCGTACCGCTCGCGCACGCCAACGACGGCGGTGGCTCGATCCGGATCCCCGCCTCCGTCAACGGCCTGGTGGGGCTCAAGCCGAGCCGTGGTCGGATGCCGAGCGAACGGCTCAACCGCCAGATGCCGATCCGGATCGTCGCCGACGGCGTCGTGACCCGCTCGGTGCGTGACACGGCGGCGCTGTTCCGCGAGAGCGAGAAGGTCTACCGCTGCCTCGAGCTCGCGCCGGTCGGTGACATCACGCGGCCCGGGCGGCACCGGCTGTGCGTGGCCGTCCACACCACCGGTGTCGCGCGGGACGCCGACCCTGAGGTGGCGGATCTCACGCTGCGCACCGCCGCGCTGCTGTCCGACCTGGGCCACCACGTCGAGGAGGTCCCGGTCCCGGCGCCGTCGACGTTCCCCGACGACTTCGTCCTGTACTGGGCGCTGCTCGCCGCAGCCATCGTCCGCACCGGCCGCCTGACCCACGGCCGCCAGTGGGACCCCACGCGCCTGGACAACCTCACCCTCGGCCTGGAGCGCCACCTGCGCCGCCACGTGCACCGCCTCCCCGGCGCGATCCGCCGCCTGCGGGCCGCGCGGGAGGTCTCGCGGGCCTTCCACGAGCGCTACGACGTCGCCCTGTCGCCCGTCGTCGCCACGCCGACGCCCCTCGTCGGGCACCTCGACCCCACCCAGGACTACGACGTCGTGATGGGCCGACTGCTCGACTGGGTGGCCTTCACCCCGTGGCACAACGTGACCGGCGACCCGGCCGTCTCCCTGCCTCTCGCCACCACCTCCGCGGGGCTGCCCCAGGGCATGATGTTCGGGGCAGGGCTGGGTCGCGAGGGGGTCCTGCTGGCGCTGGCCCTGGAGCTCGAACAGGCCCTCCCACCTGCGGTTTTGTCCAAGCAGGACCCTCGATTTCACGTCCCGCAGGGACCTGTGTAATCTTCTCTGTCGTTGCCCCTTTAGCTCAGTCGGCAGAGCGTCTCCATGGTAAGGAGAAGGTCTACGGTTCGATTCCGTAAAGGGGCTCTGGGTGAGGGTTGCGCCGCGGTCGTAGGATGGTGGCGCAACCCGACCTATGTGGCGGGGTAGCTCAGGTGGTTAGAGCACACGGCTCATAATCGTGGTGTCGCGGGTTCGAGTCCCGCCCCCGCTACCAGGCAAGACCACCGAGCAGCAGCATTCTCGACGACCTACAAGGACTTCCCGTGGCCAGCAAGAGCTCCGACGTTCGCCCCAAGATCACGCTCGCGTGCGTGGACTGCAAGGACCGCAACTACATCACCAAGAAGAACCGCCGCAACGACCCCGACCGCATGGAGCTGGCGAAGTTCTGCCCCCGCTGCCGGACGCACACGGCCCACCGCGAGACCCGCTGATCACAGCGCACACGTCTTCCACGACGACCCCGTCCGAGCCATCGGACGGGGTCGTCGTCGTTGGTGGCCACGCCACTAGGGTGGACGCCATGCCCGTCGACGCCGCCCTGGTCGGGAAGACCTTCCCCCCGACCCGTCCGTACGCCGTCTCCGAGGAGAAGGTCCGCGAGTTCGCCACCGCCGCCGGCACGACGTACGACGGGGGACCGGCGCCCGCGACGTTCCCGATCGTGCTGGCCTTCGACGCGATGAACGCCTTCCTGGCGGCCGAGGAGATCGACCTGTTCCGCATCGTCCACGGCGAGCAGAAGTTCGCCTACGAGCGCCCCGTCGTCCCCGGCGACGTGCTCACCGCGACCCTGACCGTCGCGAGCCTGCGCCAGATCGGCGGCAACGACATCATCGGCACCGCCAGCGAGGTCCGCGACGCCGACGGCGCGCTGGTGTGCTCCACCACCGCCACGCTCGTGCACCGGGCCGCCGCATGAGCGCGCTGAGCGCCGGCGACGCACTCGCCCCGCAGGAGTACGCCGTGACGCGCGCCGACCTGGTCCGCTACGCCGGCGCCAGCGGCGACTTCAACCCGATCCACTGGTCCGACCGGGTCGCCACCTCGGTCGCGCTCCCCGGGGTGATCGCCCACGGGATGTTCACCATGGCCCTCGCCGCCCGCGCGGTCGCCTCCTGGACCGACGGCGCCGAGGTGCTGGAGCTGGGCTGCAAGTTCACCAACCCGGTCGTGGTCCCCGACGACGACATCGGCGTCGTGGTCCGCGTCGCCGGCACCGTGAAGTCGGTCGAGGACGGCCGTGCCGCGATCGCGCTCGAGGTCACCTGCGACGGAGCCAAGGTGCTCGGCATGCCGAAGGCCGTCGTCCGTGCCTGAGCCGCTCCACCTGCTGCGCGACCACACCACGCTCCGCGTCGGCGGCCCGGCCGCCCGCTGGGTCCGCGCGCGCACCGAGGACCAGGCCGTGGCCGCCGTCGCGGCGGCCGACGAGCGCGGCGAACCGGTCCTCGTGCTCGGCGGCGGCTCCAACCTGGTGGTGGCCGACGCGGGCTTCCCCGGCACCGTGGTGGAGCTCGCGATGGACGAGATCACCGTCGAGGGCGACGACGACGGGCCCGCCTGCGGTGGCGTGAGCGTCACCGCCGGCGCCGGCGCCGGCTGGGACGACCTGGTCGCCCTGGCCTGCGAGCGCGGCTGGGTCGGCCTCGAGGCGCTCTCCGGCATCCCCGGGACCGTCGGGGCCACCCCGGTGCAGAACGTCGGCGCCTACGGCCAGGAGGTCGCCCAGACCATCGCCCGGGTCCGCACCTGGGACCGCGTCGAGCGCCGGGTCCGCAGCTTCGCCGCCGCCGACTGCGGCTTCGGCTACCGCACCAGCCGCTTCAAGGCCGACCCCCAGCGCCACGTGGTGCTGTCGGTGACCTTCCAGCTGCGCACCGGCGACCTCTCCGCGCCCGTGGCGTACGCCGAGCTGGCCCGCACCCTCGGCGTCGGGAGCGGCGAGCGCGCCCCGCTGGGCGACGTGCGCACCGCGGTCCTCGGGCTGCGCCGCGGCAAGGGCATGGTGCTCGACGCCGAGGACCACGACACCTGGAGCGCCGGGTCGTTCTTCACCAACCCGGTGCTGCCCGCCGACCGCGTCCCCGAGGGCGCGCCGGCGTGGCCGGCCGGGGACGGCCTGGTGAAGACCAGCGCCGCGTGGCTGATCGAGCACGCGGGCTTCACCAAGGGCCACGGCGGCCCTGCGGCCTCGCTCTCGACCAAGCACACGCTGGCGCTCACCAACCGGGGCGGCGCAACCGCGGCCGACGTCCTGGCGCTGGCCCGCGAGGTCCGCGACGGCGTGGAGGCCCGCTTCGGCATCCGGCTGGTCAACGAGCCGGTGCTGGTCGGCTGCGAGCTCTGAGCAGCCCCCTGATCAGCCGCTGGGAAGGCCCTGGTCAGCCCAGCCCGGTCAGGGCGGCGAGCGCGTTCACGTCGACGCCGGTGTCGGTGTCCCAGCTCTCGAACGCGCCGAAGGCGAGCACACCCACGAGCAGCGCGGCCATCGCCAGCACGCCGAGCACCAGCAGCACGGTGGCGATGATGCCCATGATCCGCCCGGCGTTGGCGCGGTCGCGCCCCTGCCACTGCCCCGGCGCGGCGTCGATCTCCTTGCACGCCCGCGAGCCCATCACCCAGGCGACCGGGCCGAGGACGAGCAGGAGCTGGCAGGTGACCAGTCCGGCCAGCGAGGCGATCCCGAGCACCATCGAGGTCGTCGCCTGCGGGTGCAGCGGCGCCTGCTGGGTGCCGTAGCCGTACGCCGGCGCGGCGCCGTAGGGCTGGCCATAGGGCTGGCCGTACGGCGAGGACCCCTGCGCGTGCGGCTGCTCGTACGGCGGCGTGGGCGCCGGGCTCCAGGGCTGCTGCCCCGGCTGCGGCGGGGGAGGGGGCTCCTGGCCGTAGGGCTGGTGGGTCGGCGGCAGCTCCTCGTCGCGGGGCTCGCCGGAGTCGGGACCGGTCATCGCTCCATCATGGCACCGCGCGAGGCCGCCGGTCGGGGGTGACCGCGGGGCCGGTCAGGGCCGGTCAGTCCGCCGGGCCGGCCAGCCAGGCGTCGACGTCGGCGAGGATCCGCGCCTTCACCTCGTCGGGCGCCCGGGAGGCCCGCACCGACATCCGGCCCAGCTCGGCGAGCTGGTCGTCGGAGAGGTCGTGCGCGGCGCGCATGGTGGCGTACTGGCCGGCCAGACGCGAGCCGAACAGCAGCGGGTCGTCGGCGCCGAGGGCGACCGTGGCGCCGGCCGCGAGCAGCGTGGGCAGCGGCACCGAGGTCAGGTCGGAGTAGACGCCCAGTGCGACGTTGGAGACCGGGCACACCTCGAGCGCGACCCCGGCCTGCACGATCCGGTCCAGCAGCTCGGGGTCCTCCGCCGAGCGGATCCCGTGCCCGAGGCGGTCCGCGTGCAGCTGGTCCAGGCAGGTGCGCACGTGGTCGGGCCCGCGCAGCTCCCCGCCGTGCGGGACCAGCGCGAGTCCGGCGCGCTCCGCGATCGCGAAGGCCGGCGCGAACTCCGTCGTGGTGCCGCGGCGCTCGTCGTTGGACAGCCCGAAGCCGACGACGCCGCGTCCGGCGTACTGGCCGGCCAGGCGGGCGAGGGTGCGCGCGTCGAGCGGGTGCCGGGTGCGGTTGGCCGCGATCACGACCGCGATGCCGAGGCCGGTCGAGGCGGACGCATCGCGGACCGCGTCCAGGACCAGGTCGGTGAACGCGGTGATCCCGCCGAAGCGGGCGCCGTAGCCGCTCGGGTCCACCTGGATCTCCAGCCATCGTCCGCCGTCGGCGACGTCGTCCTCGGCGGCCTCGCGCACCAGCCGGCGTACGTCGTCCTCGGTGCGCAGCACCGACCGGGCCACGTCGTAGAGGCGCTGGAAGCGGAACCAGCCCTTCTCGTCCGCCGCGGACAGCCGCGGCGGCCACTCCTCCACGAGCTGGTCGGGCAGCACGATCCCGTCGCGCTCCGCCAGCTCCAGCAGCGTGGAGTGGCGCATCGAGCCGGTGAAGTGCAGGTGCAGGTGGGCCTTGGGCAGCCGGTGCAGGTCGCGGGCCGGGCCCCTCGCGCTGCTCACGGGCGATGGCGTGCGGCAGGCGTCGAGGTCATGTTCGCCATCGTAGGGACGCCCCGAGTTTGCATGAGGTCGTGGTCCTTCCCGTAGACTCCCTGTCTGGTGGTTTCCCCACAGGCTTCGGCATGCCCGAGTCGGTGGTGATCCCCCGTGAAGGGCACTAGCTCAACTGGCAGAGCATCGGTCTCCAAAACCGAAGGTTGGGGGTTCAAGTCCCTCGTGCCCTGCGAGACGAACCGGTCGCACGACCGGTGGACGAACTACGAGAGGTGACGGCGTGTCGGACAGCAACGCAGTCCGCGGGCCCCGCGACGGCGAGCCGGTCAAGCGCACCGGCCCGGCGACGTTCTACCGCCAGGTGGTCGCCGAGCTGCGCAAGGTCGTCTGGCCTACGCGCGAGCAGCTCTCGACGTACTTCATCGTGGTTCTCGTGTTCGTCCTGATCATGATGGCGATCGTGTCGGCGCTCGACCTGGCATTCGGCCGGCTCGCGTTCGCGATCTTCACCGGCCCGAACGACTAACGGCCTCGCCCCGGCGGCGACCGCGACGAGGTCCATGACTTCCCGGCGCAGCCGGACGTCCCAGACGACCACAGCGAACTGATGGAGCACCACGTGTCGGAGCAGCAGGACCCCTTCGAGGTCGACGAGAACCCCGAGGCGAGCCTCGAGGACGAGTTCGGCGAGCCCGACGAGGGTGACAGCGAGCTCGACGAGGCCGCCCTCGACGCCGAGGTGACCGACGAGGACACCGACGAGGCGCTCGGTCTCGACGACGCCGACTCCGCCGACGCCACCTCCGCCGGCCTCAGCGCCGCCGAGGGCGACGAGGACCCCGAGTCCGAGGACGACGCTGACGAGGCCGAGGCCGAGGACCCGCTCGAGGCGTTCCGCCGCGAGCTGTGGGCCAAGCCCGGTGACTGGTTCGTCGTGCACACCTACTCCGGCATGGAGAACCGGGTGAAGTCGAACCTCGAGAACCGCATCATCTCCCTCAACATGGAGGACTACATCCACGAGATCGTGGTCCCCACCGAGGAGGTCGCGGAGATCAAGAACGGCCAGCGCAAGATGGTCAAGCGCACCGTCCTCCCCGGTTACGTCCTGGTCCGCATGGACCTCACCGACGAGTCCTGGGCCGCCGTGCGCCACACGCCCTCGGTCACCGGCTTCGTCGGCCACAGCCACCAGCCGGTGCCGCTGAGCATGTCCGAGGTCGAGTCGATGCTGGCTCCCGCGGTCGTCGCTGCGGCCGAGGCCGAGGCGGCCGCTGCCGCCGCGTCCGGCTCCGGTCGCGGTGCGGGCGGTGCCACCACGGCCCGCAAGCCCGTCGAGGTCGCGGACTTCGACGTGTCCGACTCCGTCATGGTGGTCGACGGCCCGTTCGCCACGCTGCACGCGACGATCACCGAGATCAACGCGGAGTCCCAGCGGGTCAAGGCCCTCGTCGAGATCTTCGGCCGGGAGACCCCGGTCGAGCTGAGCTTCAGCCAGATCCAGAAGGTCTGAGAAGCTCCACCGGGCGTCGCGGTGCCTGCACCGCACGACCCAGGTAGTACCCAGGTGGCAGAGGGCCCCGTGTCCTCGTCAAGACCACGAACGAGAAAGAGAAGCTGACATGCCTCCCAAGAAGAAGATCGCTGCACTGGTCAAGGTGCAGCTCCAGGCCGGCGCAGCGACCCCGGCCCCGCCGGTCGGTACCGCGCTCGGTCCGCACGGCGTCAACATCATGGAGTTCTGCAAGGCGTACAACGCCCAGACGGAGTCCATGCGCGGCAACGTGATCCCCGTTGAGATCACCATCTACGAAGACCGCTCCTTCACCTTCGTCACGAAGACGCCGCCGGCCGCCGAGCTGATCAAGAAGGCCGCCGGTCTCCAGAAGGGCTCGGGCGTCCCGCACACGCAGAAGGTCGGCAAGCTGACCAAGGACCAGGTCCGCGAGATCGCGCAGACCAAGCTCCCCGACCTCAACGCCAACGACATCGACGCCGCGATGAAGATCGTCGAGGGCACCGCCCGCTCCATGGGCGTCACCACCGACTGATCAGACCGCACCCACCTGTGGCAGGGCCGCGCTGGCCCACCTTCAGACCACACCTGGACAGAGAAGAGAACCAGACATGCAGCGCAGCAAGACCTACCGCGCGGCGGCTGAGGCGTTCGACAAGGACGAGCTCTACGCCCCGCTGAACGCGATCAAGATCGCGAAGAGCACCAGCAAGAAGAAGTTCGACGAGACCGTGGACGTCGTCATGCGTCTCGGCGTCGACCCCCGCAAGGCCGACCAGATGGTGCGCGGCACCGTCAACCTGCCCCACGGCACCGGCAAGACCGCCCGCGTCCTCGTGTTCGCGAACGCGGACAAGGCCGAGGCCGCCCGTGAGGCCGGCGCCGACATCGTCGGTGGCGACGAGCTGATCGAGAAGGTCAACGGCGGCTGGCTCGACTTCGACGCCGTCGTCGCGACCCCGGACATGATGGGCAAGGTCGGCCGACTCGGCCGCGTGCTCGGTCCCCGTGGCCTCATGCCGAACCCGAAGACCGGCACGGTCACCCCCGACGTGGCCAAGGCCGTGACGGACATCAAGGGCGGCAAGATCGAGTTCCGCGTCGACCGCCACGCCAACCTGCACTTCATCATCGGCAAGGCGTCCTTCTCCGAGAGCCAGCTCGCGGAGAACTACGCCTCGGCGCTGGAGGAGGTCCTGCGACTGAAGCCGGCCAGCTCGAAGGGCCGCTACATCAAGAAGGTCACCGTCTCCACGACGATGGGCCCCGGCATCCAGGTCGACCCCAACCGCACGCGCAACGTCGCGGTCGAGGACGAGGCCACCGCCTGATCGCGTCCCCCGCACAGCACGAGGCCCCGACCACCGCTTGGTGGTCGGGGCCTCGTCGCGTTGGGGGCCCGGGCCGCACGGGGCGGCCCGGGCGGCCGGGTCAGCCGGCGGCGAGCTTCTCTGCCGCGGCCAGCGCGACGCAGGTCGCGACGCCGGCCATCGCGGTCTCCACCTCGGGGAGCTCGGGGAAGGTCGGCGCCAGGCGGATGTTGCGGTCGCGCGGGTCCTGCCCGAGCGGGAACGACGCCCCGGCCGGGGTCAGCGAGATGCCTGCCTCGCGGGCGAGCTCGACGACCCGGGAGGCGGTCCCGTCGAGGACGTCGAGGTTGACGAAGTAGCCACCGGTCGGGTGGCTCCACTCGGCGACCTCCAGGCCCTCGAGCTCGGCGCGCAGCGCGTCGTCGACGGCCGCGAACTTCGGGGCGATCAGGTCGCGGTGGCGGCGCATGAGTGCGCGCACGCCGTCGGCGTCGCCGAAGAACTCCACGTGGCGCAGCTGGTTGACCTTGTCGGGGCCGATCGAGGCCATGCCGAGGTGCTGGAGGTACCAGGCACGGGTCGTGGGCGACGCGGCCAGCACGGCCACCCCGGCGCCGGCCCAGGTGATCTTGGAGGTCGAGGCGAACATCACCGGGCGGTCCGGGTTGCCGGCCTCGGCGGCCAGGCTGAGGATGTCGGCGCTGGTGACCTCGTCCTCGGTGAGGTGGTGCAGCGCGTAGGCGTTGTCCCACATGATCCGGAAGTCCGGCGCCGCGGTCGGCATCGAGGCCAGGGCGCGCGCCACCTCGAGGGAGCAGACCGCGCCGGACGGGTTCGCGTAGGTCGGCACGACCCAGATGCCCTTGACCGCGGGGTCGGCGGCGAGGGCGGCGACGGCCTCGACGTCGGGGCCGTCGGCGTTCATCGGGACCGTCACCATCTCGATGCCGAGGTCGGCGAGGAGGGAGAAGTGGCGGTCGTAGCCGGGCACGGGGCAGATGAACTTCACCACCGGCTCGTCCTTCCACGGCCGCGCGGAGCCGGGGGCGCCGTGCAGCATCGCGAAGCTGATGACCTGGTGCATCATCGTGAGGCTGGAGTTGCCGCCGCACACGACCTGGGCGACGTCGACCTCGAGCAGCTCGGCGAAGATCTCGCGCAGCTCGACCAGGCCGTCCAGCCCGCCGTAGTTGCGCACGTCGGTGCCGGCCCGGTCGCGGGTGCTCGTGGGCAGCCGCAGCAGGTCGTCGGAGAGGTCGAGCTGGGCCGAGGACGGCTTGCCGCGGGTGAGGTCGAGGCGGAGTCCGCGCGCCTTCAGCTCGGCGTAGTCCGACTGCCTGGCCGTGCGGAAGGCGGCGAGCTCGTCGGCGGACAGGGTCGCGAGGGGGGCACGGGGGCTCATAGTGCGATCCTGCCAGTCGCGCCCACCGTTGCTCCATGTGATCCCCTCCTGCGGACGCCCGCCGTGGCGCGGGCCGCGGCGGCGCCGATTTGGCCGGTACGCCGGGGGCTCGTAGAGTCTGCGTCGAAACCAGAGACCGCCGGTTGTCGTGGCGCACCAGCGCTGCGGCCGAAGGCTCCGCGAGAGCGGGCGTCCAGCGCAGGTGTTGAAGAGCTAGACCCGGGCCTCGGCCCGCAGTCCACGCCCTGAGCACTTGTGCTCGGGGCGTTCGTCTTTCTCCGGGATTGGGCGGTGGTCTCGCCAGTCCGGAAGGAGACCCATGGCGCGGGCAGACAAGCAGGCAGCCGTCGCGGACATCGTTGAGTCGTTCAACGGTTCCGCCGGTGCTGTGCTGACCGAGTACCGCGGTCTCACCGTGAAGCAGCTGCAGGACCTGCGGCGCTCCCTCGGCGAGAACGCCAACTACGCCGTGGTCAAGAACACGCTTGCCAAGATCGCCGCCAATGAGGTGGGCATCTCCGGCTTCGACGACCTGCTGACCGGCCCGACCGCCATCGCCTTCATCAACGGCGACGTGGTCGAGGCGGCCAAGGGTCTGCGTGACTTTGCCAAGGCCAACCCCACCCTGGTCATCAAGGGTGGCGTCCTGGACGGCAACATCCTCGACGCGAGCGAGATCGCCAAGCTGGCCGATCTCGAGTCGCGCGAGGTCCTGTTGGGCAAGCTGGCCGGCGCGATGCTCGCGTCGCTCAGCCAGGCCGTCTACCTGCTCAACGCCCCGCTCTCGCAGGCTGCCCGGCTCGCCGGCGCCCTGCAGGCGAAGCTCGAAGAGTCTGGGCAGGACTCCGCTGAAAACCTCGCAGGTGGTGCCGGTGCGCCGGCCGCCGCCGAGGGCGACACCGCCGAGGCCTGAGCACCCGCTCAGATCACGGCAGCACACCACCTGAAACCCCGGCCGGCCCGCCCCGCGGAGTCGGCCACCGAATGGAAGGAACCGCCACCATGGCGAAGCTCACCACCGTCGAGCTGCTCGACGCGTTCAAGGAGATGACCCTCATCGAGCTCTCCGAGTTCGTGAAGGAGTTCGAGGAGACCTTCGGCGTCACCGCCGCCGCCCCCGTCGCCGTTGCTGCCGCCCCGGCCGCCGGTGGCGCCGCTGGCGGCGAGGAGGCTGCTGCTCAGGACGAGTTCGACGTCATCCTCGAGTCGGCCGGCGAGAAGAAGATCAACGTCATCAAGGAGGTGCGCGCCCTGACCTCCCTCGGCCTGAAGGAGGCCAAGGAGCTCGTCGAGGCCGCCCCGAAGGCGATCCTGGAGAAGGTTGCCAAGGACGCCGCGGAGAAGGCCAAGGAGGCGCTCGAGGGCGCCGGCGCCACCGTCACCCTCAAGTGACACCCCGCCGCCGGGCGCTCGCGCCCGGTGGCACCCGCACCACCGCCGAAGGGCGGCCACCCCAGGGTGGCCGCCCTTCGCCGCATTTCCGGCACCTCGCCGTCCAGGAACGTTTCCGCAGGTGAGGGCGTGGGTAGATCGCAGCCCGGAAGGGGCGGCGGGGCGCTCCGGGCGAGCGCGCGGCCCGGGGACAGGGGCGGGGGTCATGCGTAACCTCGCGCCGGTCACCGCGTTGTTACCGGCGAGTGGGGCGCACGTCACACTCGTGGGAGCAGGTTCCGGCCGACGGGAGTGGCCGGAGCGAGAGGGAGCCAGGCATGGGTGTGGAGATCAGGGTCGAGGGGCTCACGAAGTCCTTCGGGTCGCAGCTGATCTGGGGCGACGTGTCGCTCACCGTCCCCGCAGGGGAGATCTGCGTGATGCTGGGCCCCTCCGGCACCGGCAAGTCGGTCTTCCTCAAGACGCTCATCGGGCTGATCAAGCCCGACCGCGGCTCGATCCTCATCGAGGGCACCGACATCGCCTCCTGCTCGGAGAAGGACCTCTACGAGATCCGCAAGCTCTTCGGCGTGCTGTTCCAGGACGGCGCCATGTTCGGCTCGATGAACCTCTACGACAACGTCGCCTTCCCGCTGCGTGAGCACACCCGCATGAACGAGTCGCAGGTGCGCGACGTGGTGATGGAGAAGATGGACCTCGTCGGCCTGGTCGGCGCCGAGGACAAGCTCCCCGGTGAGATCTCCGGCGGCATGCGCAAGCGCGCCGGCCTCGCCCGCGCCCTGGTGCTCGACCCCGAGATCGTGCTGTTCGACGAGCCGGACTCCGGCCTGGACCCGGTCCGCACGGCGTTCCTCAACCAGCTCATCGTCGACCTCAACGCCCAGATCGACGCGACGTTCCTGATCGTCACCCACGACATCAACACCGCGCGCACCGTGCCCGACAACATCGGGCTGCTCTACCACCGCCACCTGGCGATGTTCGGGCCGCGCGAGATGCTGCTCAGCTCCGAGGAGCCGGTGGTGCGCCAGTTCCTCAACGCCCAGCGGGTCGGCCCCATCGGCATGTCGGAGGAGAAGGACGCCGACGAGCTGGCCGCCGAGAAGGACCAGGAGCTCCCGCCGCTGCCGCCCATCCCGCTGCAGCTCGAGCCCTCCAACGGCATCCCGCGCCGTTCCCAGCGCGAGCCCGGCGCGTGGTGCCGCGAGCACGGCATCGTGCCGCCCCCCGGGTCCTTCGACGGGGCCATGTCCATGGTCACCGGGGCCTGAGGGACGACGTTGGCCTCTCTCACGTCCTCGCGCGCGCTGCGCCCGATCGGGACCGCCGGCAAGCTGTTCGCGTTCGCCCTCGACGTCGGGCGCGCGCTGTTCCAGCGCCCCTTCCAGCTGCGGGAGTTCCTCCAGCAGGCCTGGTTCATCGCCTCGGTCACGATCATCCCGACCGCGCTGGTCGCCATCCCGTTCGGCGCCGTCATCGCCCTCCAGGTCGGCGGGCTGATCAAGCAGTTCGGCGCGCAGTCCTTCACCGGCTCGGCGTCGGTGCTGGCGGTGATCCAGCAGGCGGCGCCCATCGGCACCGCGCTGCTCATCGCCGGTGCGGGCGGCTCCGCGATCGCCGCCGACCTCGGCGCGCGCAAGATCCGCGAGGAGCTGGACGCGATGATGGTGCTGGGCATCGACCCGATCCAGCGCCTCGTCGTGCCCCGGGTGCTCGCCTGCATGCTGATCGCGGTCTTCCTCAACGGCATGGTGAGCGTGGTCGGCGTCGCCGGCGGCTACGTGTTCAACGTCGTCCTCCAGGACGGCACCCCGGGCGCGTACGTCGCCAGCTTCACCGCGCTCGCGCAGCTGCCGGACCTGTGGATCGGCCTGTTCAAGGCGCTGGTCTTCGGCCTGATCGCCGCGATCGTCGCCTGCTACAAGGGCATGAACGCCGCCGGCGGGCCGAAGGGCGTCGGCGACGCGGTCAACGAGTCGGTGGTCATCACCTTCATGCTCCTGTTCATCACCAACTTCGTCCTGAGCACGATCTACCTCCAGATCGTTCCCCCGAAGACGGGCTGAGGGCGCCGCGATGTCGAAGCTCCGCAGCGCCTACCAGAGGCCGCTGGACTCCCTGGACTCCCTGGGTGCGCAGCTCGCGTTCTACCTGCGCGTGCTCCGGGCGATGCCGCGCTCGCTGGTGCGCTACCCGCGGGAGATCATGCGGATCCTGGCCGAGGTGACCCTCGGCTCCGGCGCGTTGGCGGTCATCGGTGGCACCGTCGGGGTGATCCTCGGCATGACCTTCTTCACCGGCGCCCAGGTCGGGCTGTCCGGGTACGCCGCGCTGAACCAGCTCGGTACCGCGGCGTTCTCCGGGTTCATCTCGGCGTACTTCAACACCCGCGAGATCGCGCCGCTGGTCGCCGGCATCGCGCTCGCCGCGACCGTCGGCTGCGGCTTCACCGCCCAGCTCGGCGCGATGCGCATCTCCGAGGAGGTCGACGCCCTCGAGGTGATGGCGATCCCCTCGATGCCGTTCCTCGTCGCGACCCGGGTGATCGGCGGCATGATCGCCATCGTCCCGCTCTACGTGGTCGGACTGCTGTCCTCCTACGTCGCCAGCCGCACGGTGGTCACCCAGTTCTACGGCCAGTCCACCGGCACCTACGACCACTACTTCAACACCTTCCTGCCACCCGAGGACGTGTTGTGGTCCTTCGGCAAGGTGCTGGTCTTCGCCGTCGTCGTGATCCTGATCCACTGCTACCACGGCTACAACGCCTCCGGCGGCCCCGCGGGCGTCGGCGTGGCCGTCGGCCGGGCGGTGCGCACCAGCATCGTGGCGATCAACGTCATCGACCTGATGCTCTCCATGGCCATCTGGGGCACCAGCGCGACCGTACGGCTGGCGGGGTAGCGCGATGATCCTGCGTCAGACCAAGCTCCTGGGCATCGTGTTCCTCGCGCTGCTCCTCGCGTGCGTCTACCTCACCTACGCGGTCTTCACCAAGAAGTTCGCCGAGTACGACGAGGTCACGCTGCGCACCTCCCACATCGGCCTGCAGCTCCCGCAGCGCGCCGACGTCAAGATCCGCGGCGTGATCGTGGGGGAGGTGCTCGACGCCGAGGTGACCGCCGACGGCGCCGAGCTGACCCTGGGCCTGCACCCCGGCGAGCGGGAGACGATCCCGGCGAACGTCACCGGCTCGATCGTGCCGAAGACCCTCTTCGGGGAGAAGTACGTCTCCCTGGAGGTGCCGGCCCGCCCGGCCAAGGAGCCGATCCGGCCGGCGGCGGTCATCGAGCGCACCGAGGTGGCCACCGAGGTGGAGGAGGTCCTCGCCGACCTCTACCCGCTGCTGCGCACCGTGCAGCCGGCGCAGCTCAACGCGACCCTCAACGCGCTGGCGACCGCGCTCGAGGGGCGCGGCGACCAGGTCGGGCAGACCCTCGAGACCCTCGACGCCTACCTCACCCGGCTCAACCCGCAGATCCCCGCGCTCATCGAGGACCTCCGTCTGACCGCCGAGGTCTCCGACATCTACACCGACGTGCTCCCCGAGGTGGCCGAGATCCTGCAGGACACGATCACCACCACCGGCACGCTGGAGGAGCGCGAGAGCGAGGTGACCCGGCTGTTCACCGAGGTCACGGCGTTCTCCGGGACGGCCCGCACCTTCCTGGCCGACAACGGCGACAACCTGATCCGCCTCGGCGAGGTCAGCAAGGACTTCGTGGGCCTGCTCGCCAAGTACAGCCCCGGCTTCCCGTGCCTGATCAACGGCATCGTCGGCGCCGGCGAGCGGCAGGCCGAGGCGTTCCGCGGCTACACCCTGCACATCGTCCTCGAGCTGCTGCCCAACCAGCCCCGGCCCTACACCGCCGAGGACGCCCCGCGCTTCGGCGAGGACCGCGGCCCGACCTGCCTGCGGCTGCCGGACTCCCCGGGCAGCCAGGACAACCCGCTGCGCAGCCAGCCGAACATGGACGACGGCGTCGACGAGCCCACCGGCAAGGGCACCATGCGCGCGCCCACCGGCTTCGGCGGGGACGGCGTCAGCGGCACCCTCGAGGAGGACGCCCTGCTGCGCGAGCTGCTCGGCGCCGCCACCGCCACCCCGACCGAGGACGTCGACGACCTCGGCGTGCTGCTGCTGGCCCCGATGGCGCGCGGTGCGGAGGTGACGCTGCGATGAAGCTGCTGGACCGCCGTACCAGTGCCGACCTGGCCAAGCTGGTCGTCTTCATGGTCGTCACCGCCCTGGCCACCTCGGTGCTGATCGTGATGATCGGCAACCTGTCCTTCGCCGACACCCGCGAGTACCGCGCGGAGTTCACCGACGTCACCGGCGTCAACAAGGGCGACGACGTGCGCATCGCCGGCGTGAAGGTCGGCACCGTGGGGGACATCGAGGTCGTGGACCGCGCGCGGGCCCGGGTCACCTTCACCGTCGAGGAGGACGCCACGGTGAGCGGGTCCACCCACGTCACCGTGCGCTACCGCAACCTCGTCGGCCAGCGCTACCTCGCCCTCGAGGACCGTGTCGGCGACACCGAGCCCCTCGATGAGGGCGACACCATCCCGGTCGAACGGACCAGCCCGGCGCTGGACCTGACGGTGCTGTTCAACGGCTTCAAGCCGCTGTTCCAGGCGCTGTCGCCCTCCGACGTCAACAAGCTCTCCTACGAGATCGTCCAGGTCTTCCAGGGCGAGGGCGGCACCCTCGAGAGCCTGCTGGGCCACACCGCCTCGGTCACCAGCACGCTGGCCGAGCGCGACGACGTGATCACCTCGCTGATCACCAACCTCAACCAGGTGCTCGACCACCTCGGCGACCGCGACGACCAGCTCTCCGAGCTCATCATCAACTTCCGCACCCTCGTCGGCGGGCTCAAGGACGACCGGCGCGCGATCCTGGACTCCCTCGACCAGATCTCCGCGCTCTCGGTCGAGACCGCCGGGCTGGTCACCGGGATCGAGGCGCCGCTGACCGAGGACATCAAGCAGTTGCGCCGCCTGACCGGGAACATCAACCGCAACAAGGGCGAGCTCGACCGGGCGCTGCAGGTGCTGCCGATCAAGCTGGAGAAGATCGGCCGCACCGCCATCTACGGCTCCTGGTTCAACTTCTACCTGTGCCACCTCGAGGGCCGGGTCCGCCTGCCCGGCGGCATCGCGCCCCACGTCAACTACCACGTCGGCTCGGAGAGGTGTGACCTCGGATGAAGCCGTTCCGTGAGCGCAACCCCGTCGTCATCGGCGCCGTGAGCCTCGTCGTGCTCGCCGCCCTCCTGCTCGGCGCGTTCCGCGCGCAGGACCTCCCGCTCATCGGCGGCGGTACGACGTACTACGCCGCGTTCGCCGAGGCCGGCGGGCTGAAGCCGGGCGACGAGGTCCGCATCGCCGGCGTCCGGGTCGGCAAGGTGGAGTCCATCGAGCTCGACGACGGCCACGTCCGGGTCGCGTTCCGCATCGACGAGAGCGCGGAGTTCGGCCGCGACACCCGGGCCACGATCCGGGTCAAGACGCTGCTGGGCGCGATGTACCTCGCCCTCGAGCCGGTCGGCAAGGGCCAGCTCGAGGCCGGCGGGGAGATCCCGGTCGAGCGCACCACCTCGCCGTACGACGTGGTCGAGGCCTTCGAGGGCCTCGCCGAGACCTCCGCTGCGATCGACACCGACCAGCTCGCGGCCTCGCTGACCACGCTGTCGGACCTGACCCGCAACACTCCCGACGAGTTCCGGGCCGCGCTGGCCGGGGTCTCGGCGCTGTCGACCAACATCGCGGACAAGAACGAGCAGATCAACGAGCTGCTCGGCAACCTCAAGCGGGTCTCCTCGGTCCTCGACGACCGCGACCAGGACCTGGTCGCCCTGATGCGCGACGCCGACGTCCTGTTCGCCTCGCTCGTGGGCCGCCGCGAGGCGATCCACGACCTCCTGGTCTCCACCACCGAGCTGTCGCGATCGCTGACCAGCCTGGTTCGCAGCACCCGGGCCGACCTCCGCCCGGCGCTCGCGCAGCTGGAGCAGGTCGTGGAGGTGCTGACGCGCAACGAGGAGAACATCGACAACAGCCTGCGGCTGATGGCGCCGTTCTACCGGGTCTTCGCCAGCACCCTCGGCACCGGCCCCTGGTTCGACACCTACATCCAGAACCTCCCGCCGATCCCGGACCTCGCCAACGGCGGCGGCGTCGGGGGTGGTCTGTGATGAGCCTGCTGCGACGCGCGGTCGCGCCCCTGGTGGTCGCCGTGCTGGCCCTCGCCTTCGCCCTCACCATCCTGGGTGGGGAGGAGACCTGCACCCTGACCGCGAAGTTCCCGCGCGCCATCTCGATCTACGAGGGCAGTGACGTGCGGGTGCTCGGCGTGCCGATCGGCAAGGTCGACTCGGTGACCCCGTCGGGCACCGAGGTCGAGGTGCACATCCACTACGACGCCGACGTCTCGCTGCCCGAGGACGCGCAGGCCGTGATCGTCGCGCCGTCGGTGGTGGGGGACCGCTACATCCAGATCACCCCCGTCCACGACGGCGGACCGGTGCTCGAGGACGGCGCCACGCTGGAGGTCGACAGCACCGCGACGCCGATCGAGCTGGACCAGATCTACGCCAGCATCGACGAGCTCACCGTCGCGCTCGGCCCGACCGGCGCCAACGCCGACGGCGCCCTGAGCGACCTGCTGCGCACCACGGCGGAGAACTTCGGCGGCCAGGGGGCCCAGCTCAACCGGACCATCCGCGACTTCGGCGAGCTCAGCCAGACCCTCGACGACAACAAGGAGGAGCTCTTCGGCTCGGCCGCGGAGCTGGAGTCCTTCATCGGCACCCTGGCGCGCAACGACACGACGGTACGCCGCTTCAACACCTCCCTCGCCGAGGTCTCCACGATGCTCGAGGGCGAGCGCGAGGAGCTGTCCGCGGCGCTGGGCAACCTGTCCACCGCGCTCGGCCGGGTGTCGGTGTTCGTGCGGGAGAACCGCGAGAGCCTCGGGCGCAACGTCACCGGCCTGAACCGGGTGGCCAAGGTGCTGGTCAAGCAGCGCGACGCCCTCGACGAGGTCCTCCGGGCCGGCCCGCTGGCGCTGAACAACCTGTTCCTCGCCTACAACCCGCAGACCGGCACCCTCGACACCAACGCCAACCTCGGCAACCTCGCCAACGAGATCGTCTCCGACCCCGGCCTGCTGCTGTGCAGCTTCGTGGCCCAGGTCGACAAGACCGGCACCCTGTGCGACCTGATCGACTCGATCCTGCCCCGGCCCGGGGCGCTGACGAAGCCCGGCGCCGCCGGCGCGGCCCGCGAGGAGCGGGTCGACCCCAGCTTCGGCGGACTGGTGGAGGTGACCCGGTGACCTCTCGAGCGAGGCGCTTCCTGCGTCCCGTGGCGGCCGCGGTGCTCGGCGCGCTGCTGCTCACCGGCTGCGACGCCGACATCTACGACCTGCCGCTGCCCGGCGGCACCGACGTCGGCGACGACCCGATCACCGTGACGGTGATGTTCCGCGACGTGCTGGACCTGGTGCCGAAGTCGACGGTGAAGGTCAACGACGTCAGCGTCGGGCAGGTCAAGGAGGTCGAGCTCGACGGCTACCACGCGCGAGTGGTGGTCGAGCTGCGCGGGGACACCGAGCTGCCCGACGACGCGGTGGCCGAGATCCGCCAGACCAGCCTGCTGGGCGAGAAGTTCGTGTCGCTGAGCGCCCCCGCGGACGGCGGCAGCAGCGAGCCGCTGGAGTCCGGCGACACGATCGGCCTGGCCCGCTCCGGGCGCAACCCGGAGGTCGAGGAGGTCCTCGGCGCGCTGAGCCTGGTGCTCAACGGGGGCGGCGTCGCGCAGCTGAAGACCATTGCGCAGGAGCTCAACCTGGCCCTCGAGGGGCGCGAGGACGCCGCCCGCTCGGTGCTCACCCAGGTCGACGACTTCGCCGGCGAGCTCGACGACAACAAGGCCGACATCGTGCGCGCCATCGAGTCCCTGGACCGGCTGGCCCGCGAGGTCCGCTCCCAGCAGGACACCATCGACGCGACGCTGGAGGAGCTGCCCAGCGCGCTCACCTCGATCGAGGGCCAGCGCGGCGACCTGGTGCGGATGCTCCAGGCCCTCGACGAGCTCGGCGACGTGGGCGTCGAGGTGATCTCGGCGTCGAAGGAGTCCACGATCGCGACCGTGCGCCGCCTCCAGCCTGTGCTGACCGAGCTGGCCAACTCCGGTGACGGCCTGGTCGAGGCCTTCCACGTGTTCCTCACCTACCCGTTCGTCGACGAGGTGGTCGGCCGCGACCCGCAGGTCGCGCGCAACCTCCACCTCGGCGACTACACCAACCTCTCCGTCCAGCTCGACATCGACCTCAGCCTCGGCATCGACGAGAACGGCGTGCCGCCGCTGCTGCCCAGCGACGCGAACCCGGTCAACATCGTGAGCAACGTGGTGAAGTGCATCGGCTCGGGCCGGCTGGACAGCCCGGCCTGCGAGGAGGTGCGCACCAACATCGGCGGCGTGCTGAAGCTGAAGCAGGAGTGCCTGAAGCCCAAGAACCGGGAGACCGTCGTGTGCCGCCTGCTCAACCAGGTGCCGGGGCTGCCCGACACCGGGATCGGTCCGCTCGACGACCTGCTCGGCGCCATCGGCCTGAGCCGCACGGTCACCGGCGACGCCCGGCCCGCCGGCCCGCGCAGCGGGCTCACGGTGGGCGACCTGCGGGGCGCGTTCGACCCGGCCCTGGTGGACCTGCTCCTCCCCGGGCTGGTGGCCGAGGACCTGGCGACCGAGGGGAGCACCCGGTGATCACCCGTCGTACCCGCATCCAGCTGCTGGTGTTCGTGATCATCACGCTGGTCGGCGTCACCTACGTCGGCGCCCGCTACGCGCGCCTGGACCGGCTCTTCATCGACGACACCTACACGGTGGTCGCCCACTTCACGACCTCCGGCGGCATCTTCGCCGGGGCGGAGGTCACCTACCGCGGCGTGCAGGTCGGGTCGGTGGACCGCCTGGAGCTGACCGACAAGGGCGTCGAGGTGCACCTGTCGGTGGACAAGGACCACGACGAGATCCCCGCCGACGCGCTGGCCGTGGTCGGCAACCGCTCGGCGGTGGGGGAGCAGTACGTCGAGCTCCAGCCGCAGGCCGACGAGGGCCCCTACCTGACCGAGCAGTCGCGCATCGAGGCGAAGGACACCCGCACCCCGATCGCCACCGAGACGCTGCTGGGCGACCTCGCCCGCACCGTCTCCTCGGTGGACCGCAAGGCGTTGCGCACGACCGTCAACGAGCTGGGGGCGGCCTTCGACGGCACCGGGCGCGACCTGCAGCGCATCATCGACACCGGCACCTCCTTCATCGAGACCGCCGACGACAACTTCGAGCTCACGACCAACCTGATCCGCGACGCCAACACGGTGCTGCGCGGGCAGGCGGACTCCGAGAGCGCGCTGCGCACCTTCGCCCGCGACCTGTCCCGGTTCAGCGGCACCCTGGCCGGCGCCGACGCCGACCTGCGCGGGGTGATCGACTCCGGTGCGGTGGCGGCCTCCGAGCTGCGCCGATTCCTGGAGGACAACGGCGTGCAGCTCGGCGAGCTGATCAACAACGTGCGCACCACCGGCGACGTGGCGGTGGCCAACCTCGCCGGCATCGAGCAGCTGCTCGTGGTCTACCCCTACGTCGTGGAGGGCGGCTTCACCGTCGTCTCCAAGTCGCCCGACACCGGGCTGTACGACGCCCACTTCGGACTGGTGCTGACCACCCAGCCGGCCTGTCGGCAGGGCTACGAGAGCACCGACCGGCGCATCCCGCAGGACGGCACCAACCGGCCGATGAACATGGAGGCCGGCTGCACCGAGCCGGCGACCCGCACCAACGCGCGCGGGCCGCAGAACCTCGCCCCCCGCGCGCCGACCGACTACGGCCGCGCCCCCGTCGCGGCGTACGACCCGGAGAGCGGCCGCACCGCGTGGGGCGCCCGCGCCGCACGCCTCGACGGCGGTGGCACGGTCGCACCCGCATCCCTAGGAGAGGAGTCGTGGAAGTGGTTGTTCCTCCAGCCCCTGACCCGGGACTGACGCACGACCCGAGCACCGACGCGCCCACCCCCACGGCGCGGTTCCGGGTCGTCCTGCTCGCGGTCCTCGTCGTGGTCCTGCTCGTCGCCGGCGTCCTGAGCGCCTGGCTGCTCGCCGACCGTCCCGGTGCCCTGCCGGGCCGCGAGAGCGCGGCCGACGCGGTGCAGCACGAGCGCGAGCGGGTGATGGCCCAGACCCGGCAGTTCATGCTGCGCGGGCAGACCTACGGCCCCGACCAGCTCGACGAGGAGGGCCGCCTCACCGAGTACCGCACCCTGGTCGAGGAGGTCGCGACCCCGAAGTTCATGGCCGGCTTCGACGAGACGGTCACGGTCGCCGAGCAGCTGGTCTCCCAGCAGGGGGTCAGCCGCAGCGCGGAGGTGCTGGGCCTCGGCGTCGAGACCATCGACGACGACTCGGCCGTGGCGCTGGTGACCGGGCAGATCACCTCGACATTCCGCAACGCGCGCGGCAAGCAGGTCCCGGCCCGCTCGGACCTGTTCCGGGTGGTGGTCGACCTGGTGCGGGTCGACGGCGACTGGCTGGTCGACGACTTCAACCAGGCATCGGAGGCCGAGAAGTGAGCACCGGGACGAGCACGCCCTCGTGGTACGACCTGCTCGACGTCGAGCCCTCCGCCACCACGGCGGAGATCCGCGCCGCGTGGAAGGCCGCGATCGCCGACCTGGACCCGACCGATCGCCGGTTCCGCACCTTCAGCCAGGCGGCGGAGGTGCTGCTCGACCCCGACCGGCGCGCGGCGTACGACGCGGTCCGGGAAGCCGAGGCCACCGAGACCGGCGGGACCACCGTGGCCTCGGGGACCGCCGAGCCGGAGCCCGCGACGCCTGCGGTGGGCACGCGCGCGGTGCCCGCCTGGCTGCTGGCGCTCGTCGGCGTGCTGGCCGCGCTCGCGCTCGCTGCCGCCTCCTGGCTGTGGTTCCTCGTGCCGGCGGACTCCGAGGTCGAGGACGCGACCCGAGCCGCCCGCGTCGCCGCCGAGACCGCGGTGGTGCCGGTGCTGTCCTACGACGCCGCGGACCTGGAGGCCTCGCGCGCCGCCGCGACCTCCTACCTGACGCCCGGCTACCGCAAGGAGTACGAGCAGTTCTTCGAGGGCGTGATGGCGAAGAACGCGCCCCGCACCGGCACGGTCGTGGAGACCAGCGTGCTGCGCTCGGGCATCGTGCGCGCGGGGGAGGACCGGGTGGAGGTGTTCGTGCTGCTCGACCAGGCCACGACCAACGCCAGGCGCAAGCAGCCCTCGACGATCAAGTACTGGGTCACCGTCACGATGGAGCGCACCGACGACCAGTGGCTGGTCGCCGGTCTCAAGACCCGCGCCTGAGCGTCGTGGAAGCGTCGTAGGATGGGCGACACGGGACTCGCCTGGGGAGAGCCTGCTTGACCTTCGCGACCTGGCCCCGCATGATCTTCGTCAGGATCATGCGACAGGTGGCTGCTGGCATTGCCGCGAGCCTATTTGTCAGGTAGTGTAGCGCTTTGCGCCTGCCCTCAAATGCTTGTCTCCTGCCCGGTTGGATGACCTAGTGGGGGGCGGCGCGTCTCACCGTGCGATTCCGTCGAAGGAAACCTGTTGGCCACGCGCAGCACCTCCGGTAACCCCCGCCGCATCTCTTTCAACAAGATCCAGGACCCCATCGAGGTCCCGCAGCTCCTCTCCCTGCAGACCGACAGCTTTGACTGGCTGATCGGCAACGAGCGCCACCAGGCCGCTCTCGAGCGCCGGCGCGCCGAGGGTGAGGACGTCTCGGACAAGTCCGGTCTGCAGGAGATCTTCGAGGAGATCTCCCCGATCGAGGACTTCTCCGAGACGATGTCGCTCTCGTTCGAGAACCCGGTCTTCTACGACCCCAAGTACACGGTCGCGGAGTGCAAGGAGAAGGACTTCACCTACTCCGCGCCGCTCTACGTCTCGGCGGAGTTCACCAACAACGACACCGGTGAGATCAAGGGCCAGACGGTCTTCATGGGCGACTTCCCGCTCATGAGCGACAAGGGCACCTTCATCATCAACGGCACCGAGCGTGTCGTGGTCAGCCAGCTGGTCCGCAGCCCGGGCGTCTACTTCGAGCGCTCCGTGGACAAGACGTCCGACAAGGACATCTACACCGGCAAGCTCATCCCGAGCCGCGGTGCGTGGCTCGAGTTCGAGATCGACAAGCGCGACCTGGTCGGCGTGCGCCTCGACCGCAAGCGCAAGCAGAACGTCACGGTGCTGCTCAAGGCCCTCGGCTGGACGAACGAGCAGATCCGCGAGGAGTTCGGCCAGTACGAGTCGATGATGCTCACGCTGGAGAAGGACAACACCGAGACCCAGCGCGACGCGCTGCTCGACATCTACCGCAAGCTGCGCCCGGGCGAGCCGCCGACGGAGGAGGCCGCGCAGACGCTGCTGAACAACTACTACTTCAACCCCAAGCGCTACGACCTGGCCAAGGTCGGTCGCTACAAGATCAACAAGAAGCTCGGCCTGCTGGAGGCCTTCGACCAGCAGACGCTGACCATCGACGACATCGTCGCCGCGATCCGCTACATCGTCGCGCTGCACGACGGGCAGAAGCAGCTGGAGACCCCCCAGGGCACCCTGGACATCTCCTCCGACGACATCGACCACTTCGGCAACCGCCGCATGCGCACGGTCGGCGAGCTGATCCAGAACCAGCTCCGCACCGGCCTGGCCCGCATGGAGCGCGTGGTCCGCGAGCGGATGACGACCCAGGACGTCGAGGCGATCACGCCGCAGTCGCTGATCAACATCCGGCCGGTCGTGGCTGCGCTGAAGGAGTTCTTCGGAACCTCCCAGCTCTCGCAGTTCATGGACCAGACCAACCCGATCGCGGGCCTGACGCACAAGCGTCGCCTCTCCGCGCTGGGCCCCGGCGGTCTCTCCCGCGACCGTGCCGGCATGGAGGTCCGTGACGTCCACCCGTCGCACTACGGCCGCATGTGCCCGATCGAGACCCCGGAAGGCCCGAACATCGGCCTGATCGGGTCGCTGGCCTCCTACGGCCGGATCAACCCGTTCGGCTTCGTGGAGACGCCGTACCGCAAGGTCGAGAACGGCCGGGTCACCGACCAGATCGACTACCTGACCGCCGACGACGAGGACCGCTACGTCATCGCGCAGGCCAACGCCGCGATGGACGACGACGGCAACTTCGTCGAGGAGCGCGTGCTGGTGCGCCAGCGCGACGGCGAGGTCTCCGAGATCCTGGCCGACGAGGTCGACTACATGGACGTCTCGCCGCGCCAGATGGTCTCCGTCGCGACGGCCCTGATCCCCTTCCTCGAGCACGACGACGCCAACCGCGCGCTCATGGGCGCCAACATGCAGCGTCAGGCCGTCCCGCTGATCAGGTCCGACAGCCCGCTGGTCGGCACCGGCATGGAGTACCGCGCCGCCGTCGACGCCGGTGACGTCGTCACCGCGACGAAGCCCGGTGTGGTCAAGGAGGTGTCCGCCGACGCCATCGAGGTGATGAACGACGACGGCACCTACTCCACCTACCGCCTGGCGAAGTTCCGCCGCTCCAACCAGGGCACCTGCATCAACCAGCGACCGCTGGTCGACGAGGGCGCGCGCCTGGAGGCCGGCAGCCCGATCGCCGACGGTCCGTGCACCGACAACGCCGAGATGGCGCTGGGCACCAACCTCCTCGTGGCCTTCATGCCGTGGCAGGGCCACAACTACGAGGACGCGATCATCCTGAGCCAGCGCCTGGTCCAGGAGGACGTCCTCACCTCGATCCACATCGAGGAGCACGAGGTCGACGCCCGCGACACCAAGCTCGGCCCGGAGGAGATCACCCGGGACATCCCGAACGTCTCCGAGGAGATGCTGGCCGACCTCGACGAGCGCGGCATCATCCGCATCGGCGCCGAGGTCACCACCGGCGACATCCTGGTCGGCAAGGTCACGCCGAAGGGCGAGACCGAGCTCACTCCCGAGGAGCGCCTGCTCCGCGCGATCTTCGGTGAGAAGGCGCGCGAGGTGCGCGACACCTCGATGAAGGTCCCGCACGGCGAGTCCGGCACCGTCATCGGCGTCCGGGTCTTCGACCGCGAGGACGGCGACGAGCTTCCCCCCGGCGTGAACCAGCTGGTCCGCGTCTACGTCGCCCAGAAGCGCAAGATCTCGGTCGGTGACAAGCTCGCCGGTCGTCACGGCAACAAGGGCGTCATCGCCAAGATCCTCCCCGTCGAGGACATGCCGTTCATGGAGGACGGCAGCCCGGTCGACGTGATCCTGAACCCGCTCGGTGTTCCGCGACGCATGAACATCGGCCAGATCCTCGAGCTCCACCTCGGCTGGCTGGCCAAGCAGGGCTGGGACATCAACCTCTCCGGTGACCCGGAGGACTCGGCCTGGAAGCAGCGCCTGATCAAGATCCAGGCCGACAAGGCCGAGGCGAACACCAAGGTCGCGACCCCGGTGTTCGACGGTGCGCGCGAGGACGAGATCACCGGCCTGCTGGGTGCGACGATCCCGACCCGCGACGGCGAGCGCCTGATCGACGAGACCGGCAAGGCCCGGCTCTTCGACGGCCGCTCCGGCGAGCCGTTCCCCGAGCCGGTCTCGGTGGGCTACATGTACATCCTCAAGCTGCACCACCTCGTGGACGACAAGATCCACGCCCGCAGCACGGGTCCGTACTCGATGATCACGCAGCAGCCCCTGGGCGGTAAGGCCCAGTTCGGTGGCCAGCGGTTCGGCGAGATGGAGGTCTGGGCGATGGAGGCGTACGGCGCCGCCTACGCCCTGCAGGAGCTGCTCACGATCAAGTCCGACGACGTGCCCGGTCGCGTCAAGGTCTACGAGGCGATCGTCAAGGGCGAGAACATCCCCGACTCGGGCATCCCGGAGTCGTTCAAGGTGCTCGTCAAGGAGATGCAGTCCCTCTGCCTCAACGTCGAGGTGCTCAGCCAGGACGGTTCGCGCATCGAGCTGCGCGACGCGGAGGAGGACGTCTTCCGCGCCGCCGAGGAGCTCGGCATCGACCTTTCGCGCCGCGAGCCCAACAGCGTCGAAGAAGTCTGATCGAGCACCCGGGCCGGCGGCCACCGCCGCCGGCCCGGGGCCGATCAGTCCTCAGCTTTGATTTCGAGAACTAACGAAGGACAACAGCCACCGTGCTCGATGTGAACTTCTTCGACCAGCTTCAGATCGGCCTGGCCACCGCGGACGACATCCGCACCTGGAGCCACGGCGAGGTCAAGAAGCCGGAGACCATCAACTACCGCACGCTCAAGCCCGAGCGTGACGGCCTCTTCTGCGAGAAGATCTTCGGTCCCACCCGGGACTGGGAGTGCTACTGCGGCAAGTACAAGCGCGTGCGCTTCAAGGGCATCATCTGCGAGCGCTGCGGCGTCGAGGTGACCCGTTCCAAGGTGCGTCGCGAGCGCATGGGCCACATCGAGCTGGCCGCGCCCGTCACCCACATCTGGTACTTCAAGGGTGTCCCGAGCCGTCTGGGCTACCTGCTCGACCTGGCCCCGAAGGACCTCGAGAAGGTCATCTACTTCGCGGCCTACATGATCACCTCGGTCGACGAGGACGCGCGCCACAACGACCTGTCCTCCCTCGAGGGCAAGGTCGGCATGGAGCGCGAGCGTCTCGAGAAGCGCCGCGACCAGGCGCTCGAGGACCGCAGCCGCAAGCTGGAGGAGGACCTCGCCCAGCTCGAGGCCGAGGGTGCGAAGGCCGACCAGCGCCGCAAGGTGCGCGACGGCGCCGAGCGCGAGATGAAGCAGCTGCGCGACCGCTCGCAGCGCGAGATCGACCGTCTCGACGAGGTCTGGAACACCTTCAAGAACCTGAAGGTCCAGGACCTCATGGGCGACGAGATGCTGTACCGGGAGATGAAGACCTGGTTCGGCAAGTACTTCGAGGGCTACATGGGCGCCACCGCGATCCAGAAGCGCCTCCAGGACTTCGACATCCCCGCCGAGATCGAGTCGCTGCGCGACACCATCGCCAACGGCAAGGGCCAGAAGAAGGTCCGCGCGCTCAAGCGCCTCAAGGTCGTCGACGCCTTCCGCAAGACCGGCAACAAGCCCGAGGGCATGGTCCTCGACGCCGTCCCGGTCATCCCGCCGGACCTGCGTCCGATGGTGCAGCTGGACGGTGGCCGCTTCGCGACCTCCGACCTCAACGACCTGTACCGCCGCGTGATCAACCGCAACAACCGCCTCAAGCGCCTGCTCGACCTCGGTGCGCCGGAGATCATCGTCAACAACGAGAAGCGGATGCTCCAGGAGGCCGTCGACTCGCTGTTCGACAACGGCCGTCGTGGTCGCCCGGTCACCGGCCCGGGCAACCGGCCGCTGAAGTCGCTCTCCGACATGCTCAAGGGCAAGCAGGGTCGCTTCCGCCAGAACCTCCTCGGCAAGCGCGTGGACTACTCGGGCCGTTCGGTCATCGTGTCGGGTCCGCAGCTGAAGCTGCACCAGTGCGGTCTGCCCAAGCAGATGGCGCTGGAGCTGTTCAAGCCGTTCGTGATGAAGCGCCTGGTGGACCTGAGCCACGCGCAGAACATCAAGTCCGCCAAGCGCATGGTCGAGCGCGCCCGCCCGGTCGTGTGGGACGTGCTCGAAGAGGTCATCACCGAGCACCCGGTGCTGCTGAACCGTGCGCCCACGCTGCACCGCCTCGGCATCCAGGCCTTCGAGCCCCAGCTGATCGAGGGCAAGGCCATCCAGCTGCACCCGCTGGTCTGCACGGCCTTCAACGCCGACTTCGACGGTGACCAGATGGCGGTGCACCTGCCGCTGTCCGCCGAGGCGCAGGCCGAGGCCCGGATCCTGATGCTGTCGACGAACAACATCCTCAAGCCGTCGGACGGCCGTCCGGTGACCATGCCTACCCAGGACATGATCATCGGCCTGTTCTTCCTGACCCAGGACCGTCAGGGCCAGCCGGGCGAGGGGCGTTCCTTCGTCTCCCAGGCCGAGGCGATCATGGCGTTCGACCGCGGCGAGATCTCGCTGCAGTCGAAGGTCAACATCCGCCTGCGCGACCTCGTGCCGCCGAAGGGCTTCGAGACCCCCGAGGGCTGGGAGCCCGGCCAGCCGCTGGTCCTCCCGACCACGCTGGGCCGCACGATCTTCAACGACACCCTTCCGGCCGACTACGCCTACGTGAACAACAAGGTCGGCAAGAAGGAGCTCGGCGCGATCGTCAACGACCTCGCGGAGCGCTACACCAAGGTCGAGGTCGCCGCCTCGTTGGACGCCCTGAAGGACAACGGCTTCCACTGGGCCACCCGCTCGGGCGTCACGGTCTCCATCGACGACGTCACCACGCCGCCGGACAAGAAGGAGATCCTCTCCGACTTCGAGGCGAAGGCCGCGAAGGTGCTCAAGCAGTTCGAGCGCGGTCTGGTCACCGACGACGAGCGTCGCCAGGAGCTCGTCGAGATCTGGACCGAGGCCGGCAAGCGCGTCGGTGAGGCCATGGAGAAGGCGTTCGTCGACACGAACCCGATCCACATGATGGTGAACTCGGGCGCGTCCGGTAACTACAACCAGATCCGCCAGGTCGGCGCCATGCGTGGCCTCGTGGCCAACCCGAAGGGCGAGATCATCCCGCGCCCGATCAAGGCGAACTTCCGTGAGGGCCTCTCGGTCCTGGAGTACTTCATCTCCACCCACGGTGCTCGCAAGGGTCTGGCCGACACCGCGCTGCGTACCGCCGACTCGGGCTACCTGACCCGTCGTCTGGTGGACGTCTCGCAGGACGTCATCATCCGTGAGGACGACTGCGGCACCGAGCGCGGTCTGCCCAAGCGGATCGGCGAGCGCCTCGAGAACGGCACCGTGGTCAAGCACGAGAACGCCGAGACCGCGGCGTACGCCCGTGCCGCCGCCGTCGACGTGGCCCACCCGGAGACCGGCGAGCTCCTCGCCGCCGCCGGCGACGACCTCGGCGACGTCAAGATCGCCGAGCTGATCGCGGCCGGCATCGAGGAGGTCAAGGTCCGCTCCGTGCTGACCTGCGACGCCCGCACCGGCACCTGCGCCAAGTGCTACGGCCGCTCGCTGGCCACCGGCAAGCTGGTCGACATCGGTGAGGCGGTCGGCATCATCGCCGCCCAGTCCATCGGTGAGCCCGGCACGCAGCTGACCATGCGTACCTTCCACACCGGCGGTGTGGCCTCCGCGGACGACATCACCCAGGGTCTGCCCCGCGTGGTCGAGCTCTTCGAGGCCCGTTCCCCGAAGGGTCGTACGCCGATCGCCGAGGCCGCCGGTCGCGTCGAGATCGAGGACTCCGACAAGGCCCGCAAGGTCATCCTCACCCCCGACGACGGCTCCGAGGTCCAGGAGTACCCCGTCTCGAAGCGCTCGCGCCTCAACATCGAGGACGGCCAGCACGTCGAGGTCGGTCACCACCTGACCTCGGGTACCCCGGACCCGCAGGACGTCCTGCGGATCCTGGGTGTGCGCAAGGCCCAGGAGCACCTCGTGGACGAGGTCCAGGAGGTCTACCGCAGCCAGGGCGTGGCGATCCACGACAAGCACATCGAGATCATCGTCCGGCAGATGCTGCGCCGGGTGACGGTCATCGAGTCGGGCGAGACCAACCTGCTGCCCTCCGACCTCGTGGACCGCGTGATCTTCGAGGAGGAGAACCGCCGCGTGGTCTCAGAGGGCGGCAAGCCGGCCTCGGGTCGCCCGGTGCTCATGGGCATCACCAAGGCCTCGCTGGCGACCGAGTCGTGGCTGTCGGCCGCCTCCTTCCAGGAGACGACCCGCGTCCTCACCGACGCTGCCATCCACGGCCGCTCGGACTCGCTGCGCGGTCTGAAGGAGAACGTGATCATCGGCAAGCTGATCCCGGCGGGCACCGGCCTCGAGCGGTACCGCAACATCCGGGTGGAGCCCACCGAGGAGGCCCGCGCCGCGGCGTACTCCGTCACCGGCTACGACTCCTACGACTACGAGTTCGGCGGCACCGCCGGCGCCGCGGTCGCCCTGGACGACTTCGACTTCGGTTCCTACCAGAACTGATCTCGCGCGTCCTCGCAGTCACGAGACGGCCCCGCTCCCTCCTGGGAGCGGGGCCGTCCCGCGTCCGGGCACCGCTCGGCGGTCCCGCGGGAGGCGTGGTGGCTTGGTGGCGTTCCCGGTGCCCTGCGAGAATCGCCGGGTGAGCACCCCTGCCAAGACCGACGTCCTCGTGGTCGGCGCCGGCCCCGCCGGTGCGGCCGCCGCCGCGTGGGCCGCGAGCTCCGGCGCGGACGTCGTGCTCGCCGACGCGGCGGTGTTCCCCCGGGACAAGACCTGCGGCGACGGCCTGACCCCGCGCGCGATCGCCGAGCTGGACCGGCTCGGGCTCACCGACTGGGTGCGCTCGCACACCGTCAACCGCGGGCTGCGCGCCCACGGCTGGGGCCAGGTCCGCGAGCTGCCCTGGCCGCGCGGTGAGCACCCCTCGTGGGGCTCCGCCGTCGCGCGCACCGAGCTCGACGACCACCTGCGCACCGCGGCGCTCAAGCGCGGTGCGGTGGGCGTGGAGAACGCCCGCGCCGTGGACGTGCGGATGGACGGGGACAAGGTCGCCGCCGTCGTGTTCCGGCGCGACGGCGAGACCTTCGAGATCGGCTGCGAGCGCCTCGTCGTCGCCGACGGCGTGCGCTCGCCGCTCGGCAAGGTGCTGGGCCGCGAGTGGCACCGCGACACCGTGTACGGCGTGGCCGGGCGCTCCTACGTCGCCTCCACGCGCAGCGACGACCCGTGGATCAGCTCCCACCTCGAGCTGCGTGACCAGGAGGGCACCGTGCTCTCCGGGTACGGCTGGATCTTCCCGCTGGGCACCGGCGAGGTGAACCTCGGCGTGGGCGCCCTCGCCACCGCCGCGCGCCCGGCGAACATCGCGGTGCGTCCGCTGATGAGCCACTACGCCGACCTGCGCCGCGAGGACTTCGGCCTCTCCGGCGAGCTGCGCGCGCCCGCGTCCGCGTTGCTGCCGATGGGCGGCGCCGTGAGCGGCGTGGCAGGCGCCAACTGGGCCCTGGTCGGCGACGCCGCCGCCTGTGTGAACCCGCTCAACGGCGAGGGAATCGACTACGGCCTGGAGACCGGTCGCCTGGTAGCCGAGCTCCTCGCCGACGGCAGCGACCTGGCCACCGCGTGGCCGGCGGTGCTGCGCGAGCACTACGGGGAGGCGTTCTCGATCGCCCGCCGGCTCGCGGGGATCGCCACCGTGCCCCGGCTGATCGCCACGCTCGGCCCGGTCGGGATGCGCAACGACTGGCTGATGACCCTGGCGCTGCGCTGGATGGGCAACCTGGTCGACGAGGAGGACCGCGACCGGGCCGCACGCGTGTGGCGCTGGGCGGGTCGCCGCTCGATCGCGCGCGACCACCGGCCGCCGTTCTCGTGAGCCGGCCGCTGGTCCAGCGGGTCGCGGCGTACGCCGTCATCGTCCGCGACGGGCGGATCCTGCTCAGCCGGATCGCCGAGCGCATCGCCCAGGGCGAGATGTGGACCCTGCCCGGCGGCGGCCTGGAGCGCGGCGAGGAGCCGCGCGCGGCGGTGGTCCGCGAGGTCCACGAGGAGACCGGCCTAAGGGCCACGGTGGGGGAGCGCGCCCGGGTCTACACCTTCCACCAGCCCGCCGCGTGGCGCGACGGGCGCCGCGTCGACGTGTGGTCGGTGCGGATGGTCTACGACGCCTGGGTCCCGGTGGACGCGCCCGCGCCGCACGTCGTCGAGGTCGACGGCTCCACGGTCGAGGCCGCGTGGCAGCCGCTGGCCGACGTGCTCGACGGGACCCTGCCGGTCACGGCGCTGGTGCGCGAGGCGCTGGCCGACCACGAGGCCGCGCGGCACCAGCGGGTGGCGGCCTACGCCCTGGCGCGTCGCGGCGACGCGGTGCTGCTGACCCGGATCTCCGCGCGCGGCGCCCACCCCGGCAGCTGGACGCTGCCCGGCGGCGGGATCGACCACGGCGAGCAGCCGCGCCGCGCGCTTCACCGCGAGCTGCGCGAGGAGTGCGGCGTGGAGGCCGAGGTGGGCGAGGTGCTGGAGGTCCACGACGTGCACTTCACCGGTACCGCGCCGACCGGACGCCGCGAGGACTTCCACGGCGTGCACCTGGTCTTCTCCGCCACCGTGGCGCCCGACGCCCGGCCGGAGGTGGGCGAGGTCGACGGCACGACCGATGCCGCGGCGTGGGTGCCGCTCGCCGACATCGAGTCGGGGGCGGTGCCGGTCCTCGACGTGGTCCGCGCCGCGCTCGACGCGGACGCGCGCCGTGGCTGAGCGGGCGCACTAGGCGAACGCGACCGCGACCTCGCAGGTGTTCAGCTCCGGACGGCGCTGGTTGTTGGTGACGTGGTAGCTGGAGACCACCAGCACCCGCTCCACGCCGCCGACGGTGAGGAAGAGCCGCATGATCCCGTTGCGCGGCAGCGGGAAGCGGCCGAGCCGGCCCGTCACCGGATCACGGGCGTGGCTCTCGCCCTCGACGTGGTGCTCGAGACGGCCCTCGCCGGTGACGGTCTCGACCCAGGCCCGCGCCGGTCGGCGCGCGGGCACCAGGGCGATCGTCTGGCGGTCGCCGGCGGGGTACGGCTCGCAGCGCACCTCCAGCTCGCCGAGGTTCGGCAGTCGCCAGGTGCGGGTCCCGCCGCCGGCGATCCCGTCCTCGTCGCCGTGCCAGTTGATGCCCGGCTGGATGTCGAGGCGGGTGGTCAGGACGGCGTCGACGCGGCACTGCTGCCACGAACGGGGGTTGCGGAAGCCGGTCCACCACCAGTTCAGGCTCAGCGAGGTCGACGGCGGGGTCGCGGCGCCGCTCGCGGGGAGATGGCGCCCGCGGCGCTGGCTGATGATCCCGTCGAGGTGACCGGAGGAGAAGTTCTCAGGGCGCGGGCGCTGGTTGAGGCCCTCGTGGGCCATCGCCCCGGTGCCGCCGCGGCCCGGGTCGTCGGCGTCGGCGTAGGTGTAGACGCGCGCCGTCTTCGTGGCGACGACCGCATGGCCGCCCTTGGTCTCGTACTTCGCCAACCACATCTGGGTCTCGGCGGTGCGGTCCTCGGCCCACAGGCGCACCATCGTGCTGCGCGGGCGGCAGACGACGCTGAGCCGGCCGATGCCCGGGACGACGGCGGCGCGGGTCATCCGCCGCGTGCGCTGGGTGCCCTTCCAGTGCAGCTTCAGGCGCTGGACCTTGCGGATCGGCGTCGAGCGGGCGGCCGGCGGCGGGGGAGCCGGGCGGGCCCGGGTCCCGACGTTCGCGCGGTGCAGGTCGGTGGCGCTCGCCGGCGTCGAGACCGGTGCGTGGGCGCCGGCGGCCGACGCCGCGTCGCGGGTCCCCGCGGCGCTCAGCGTCCCCGCGACGAGCAGCACGAGCGCCACGCCGAGCGCGGCGCCCCGGCCGCTGGCGATCCTCACAGCGCCGGCTGGTCGCTCGGCCCGGTGCCGGGCTCCTCGACGCCGTCGGGTGTCAGCGGCGTCGGCGCGGTCTCGCCGCGCACGATCGCCAGCTCGGCGTTCACCTGGTCCTCGGGCAGCGGCACCAGACGGGCCGCCTCGGCCAGCGAGGGCGCCTGCTGGAGGTAGTGCTCGAGGTAGGTGTGCACCTCCTCGCGCTCGAGGGACCGCGTGGTGGTGGTCAGCAGCAGGCGGCGCGAGAGCGGGTACTCACCGGAGACGATCGTGCGCTGGGAGGCGAAGACGCAGTTGCGCTGCCCGTCGGGACCGGTGATCTCGAAGGGCCGCAGCTGGTCCTCGAAGAGCTCGTAGTAGCTGAACCGGAAGTACGCCGTGTGGCCGAGGGTGGCGGCCACGCGCTGCTGCGCGGCCACGGTGGCGCCGGTGCGGGCCCGGACCCGCTGCGAGAGCGCCTGTGCGCGCCGCAGGTCGGCGCGGGCGGCGCTCAGTGCGGCGCGTGCACGGTCGAGCCGGGCCCGGTCGGCCTGCTGCTGGGAGGCTGGTCGCTTGTCCCGGACGCCCTTGTCCACCTCCGCACCGGCGATGTCCACCTCGACCTGGGCGTCGGCGACGACTTGGCGGCGCATGGCGACCGTGCTGCGCACGTCGTCGCTGCGGCGCTGCCAGTCCCCGGCACGGCCGGCGACCCGCTCGTCCGCCTCGTCGCCCACGACGAACACCCGTGACTCCTCGTCGCTGTCGTGGGCCACGTAGTCGGAGCGGTAGTTGACCAGGGCGGGCTGCGGCGCGTCCAGCACGTGGCGGCCGAAGAAGCCGAAGGCGTTGTTGTCCGGGTCCGGTCCGCCGGTGGTGAGCGGGATGTCGTTCAGACCGAGCTGCGACCAGCTCGTGATCGGGGACCCTGCGCGATAGGCGTCCTGGACCTGCACGGTGCTCAGGCAGTCACCACCGACATCGGTCTCGGACTTGATGGCCACGACCACCGCGTCGGCGGCGACCTGGATCTCGACCAGCTCGAGACCGACGGCACGGCAGGCCTCCCACTCGGCGGCGCTGATGCCCCGCGCGGAGTCGGCCACGTCGATGCGGCCGGCGCACAGGTCGGCGAACGCACGGTCCTCGCCGTTGCGGCGCACCTCGACACGCACCGGCGTACCGCTGCCGGCCCAGTCCCGGGAGACGGCGGGGGTCAGCGAGCCGGTCGTGGCGCCGTCGACGACGACGGTGCCGGGGGCGAGCCCGGGCAGCTCGGCCTGCCGCTCGGCGAGCCGCTGCTCGTCGGCGACCTGCTGGCGCTGCTGGTCCTCCTGGGCCCGGGTGACCAGGTCGTCCGAGGGCGCGTCGTCGGAGGAGCAGGCGCTCAGGGCGGCGCCCAGGACGAGTGCCAGCGCCAGGCCCGCGGAGCGTCGACGCGTCATCAGCGGACACCTCCCGTGGCGTCGGTGGTGGTGTTCGTGGTGGCCGCGGTCGTGGGTGCGCCGGTGGGCCCGGTCGGATCGGTGGACGGCGCCGACCGGCGTGCCCCGGTGCCGCCTCCGGCGTCGGGCTCGTCCGGCGGGTACCGGAACCGCTCACCCAGGGTGGTGACCTCGAAGTCGCTGAGGTGCAGGCCCTGCAGCTCGTTGCCGCGCAGCATCTCGGAGGTGACGTCGCGCTGGGCGTAGAGGGTCGGGACGGCGGCCCGGTCGACCACGATCGCGCCGTAGGTGCGCAACGCCGCGATGATCGCGTCGGCATAGCGGCGCTGCTGGTCGCTCAGCGCGATCGGCTGCCCCGTCGTGGGGTCGACCGGGTCCGCGACCACGACGTCGGCGCGCAGCCGGATCCGGGCGCCCTCGGGGAGCGACGCGACCCGGCCGTTGCCGTCGGTGGAGGACGCCGGCTGCACGAAGGAGCTCTGGGCCGGGCCCGGCACGCTGATCGCCAGCGCGTGGTCGATCTGCCCGGCCTCGAGCTCGCCGGGCCGGATCAACCCGGCGAAGAGCGGGAGGCCCGAGCCACGGGCACTGACCACCTGGGGCTCGCTGTAGCCCGGTCCGTCGAGCTCCCAGATCCGCATGAAGTGGTAGGAGATGCTCGCGTCGTCCTCACGCCTGGCGCGCCACAGGTCGTAGGCGATCGACTGCTCGGTGTCGAAGATCGTGAACCAGCCGTCGTAGCGCGGGTCGGGGTCGATGTCGGCCGGCACGTGGAGCACCATCGAGTCCTCGCCGTCACCGCAGACCACCTGGCGGCACACGACCGGCGTGGGCTGCCCGCCCGCGACCACGGGTGTCGTCCAGGCCTCGGTGTTGATGTAGACGGGGTCGGTGATCAACCGGTCCTCGGTCTCGACCTCGTCACCGCGCTCGATGACGCCGATGCGGTACTGCGCCAGCCGCATCATCTCTCCCGAGCGGGGGTCGACCTCGAGGGAGTCCGCACGGGTGTTCCACGGCGAGTCGTCGCTGAAGAACCGGGTCTCGGCGACGGTCGACACCGGTACGCCGCCGACCGGCGCGACGGTGGCCGCCACGTTGCCGCCCGGGTCGGGGGCGGCGGCGTCGTCCTGGCCGCTGCACCCCGCGAGTGCCAGGGAGCCGGCCAGGGCCAGCGTGGTCAGGGCGAGCGCCGGTCGGCGCGGTCGGAGGGGAGCAGGAGAGCCGGCGGTCATGAGGATTCCTCGGAGCCCTTGCGGGACATCGGTGGGACGAAGGCCTGGAGGGGGCCGGGCTGGGGGGTGGGGGTCCTCGCCGCGCCGACGGCGCTGGCGAACCGGGCGAACGCGGCACCGATCTGGGCCAGCTCCGCGTCGTCGACGCGGCCCGCCTCGGCGGTGCCCGGGTCGGTGGCGGCGCGGGCAGCGGCCAGGATCGCCTGGGCCTCGCGGCGGGCCTCGAGGCGGATGATCTCGGCGTCGAGCTCGGCCCGGCTGAGCAGCAGCTCGCGCCGGCTGACGAACTCGGCCTCGAGGGTCTCGAGGTGACTGCGGTGGGTGGCCTCCGCGGACCGCATCCGGGCCAGGACCGCCTCGGCCGTCCGCACCACCTCACCGGCCGGAGTCGGCGGGCTCGAAACGGGCGGCGCAGGCGGAGGAGGCGACGTGGGCGATGCGGGCGGTGCTGCCGCGACCGGCTCGTCCGGCTCGTTCGCCGGGGCCGATCCGGCGGGCGTTACGGAGTCCTCGGGGGTGGTCTCCTGGGGCGCGGGGCCGTCGGGACCTGCGGCCTCGGCGTCCGCTCCGGCGGCAGCGGGTCCGGGGGGCGTCACGGGCTCGACGTCCGCGTCGGGCGTCGTCACGGGCCCGCCGGCGGTCGGGGCACCGCCCGGAGGGGTGGCGAGCAGCTCCTCGACGGAGGGCGCGGGAGCGGGAGAGCGGAGATCGATCACGGCAGGTCACCCCCGGTCGGCGTGAGGCCGACGTCGGTCGAGGTCGTCCCGAGGCCCGTGCTGGGCTCGGTCTGGTCGGCGGGCTGCTCGTCCTCCGCGGGCGGGGCGTAGTCGGCAGGGACGCCGACCAGCACGTAGCGGGTGGTCCGGAAGATCTCCGGGAGCAGCGGGTCGGTGCCCGCGACAGCCTCGGGGAAGCGCCTGCTCAGCAGGTCCTCCTCGGTGTCGATGGACAGCAGCAGGAAGTCGACGCCCGCACCGGCCGGGTCGTCTGCGGCGTCCTGCCAGGGACCCTCGCCCTCGTCGATGCGGTCCAGGAAGAGGGCGGGATCGCCGGTGAAGAACATCACCGGGAAGGTCTGGGCGTTGTCGGTCAGGACCGAGGAGCGGCCGGCGACGTGGGTGCTGAGGTAGTCGGCCATCGTCTGCTCCGAGGCCACGCCCACCGTCGAGCCGGAGACGGTGCGCGAGCCCTCCTGGCTCTCCCGGCTCGAGAGGGCCGCCGCGAAGGCGGACTCGAGGTTCTGGTGCGGGTAGGTCTTCATCGCCCGGAACGTCCACGGGATGCTCACCAGCAGCGCCAGCACGAGCACGGCGCCGACCAGGGTGGTCCGCGTCCCCGCCGAACGGGCCAGCCAGATGGCGCCGACGACCGACAGCACCAGCACCGGCAGGGCGTCTCGCATCAGGATCGGCTGCCCGGTGAGGCCGAGCGCGACGTCGACCGCGGGGGTGGCGATGGACACGACGAGGAACGCGGCGAGCCACAGGGCGAAGCCGTTGCCGCGTGCGGCGCCGACCACGAGCAGCGCGGGCAGCACCAGGAGGGCCAACGGCGCTCCGTACAGGACCAGCTCGAAGGTCTGCTGGAGGATCTGCGCCGCGTCGAGGTCGGTGCCGGGACGGGTGGACTCCCGTCCGCTCGTCAGCCAGGCCACCGGGTTGCCCAGCAGCACCAGGTTGAGCACCGTCCACAGCGCGATCACGTAGACCGTCGGGGCGGCGAAGCCCACGGTGGTCCCCTCAACCTCGGTGCCGTCGGCGCCCGCGCTGGCCAGGACCCCGGCGACCAGAACGGCGCCCAGCACGAACCAGAGCAGGCTGGTGTAGCCGGCGAGCGATGCCACGGAGAAGGCGAGCCCGGCGATCATGACGAAGCGGACGTCGGCGGTGACGTACCAGGCGAACAGGGCGCCGATCGCCACCGTCGTCAGGGAGATCCAGACGAACTGGCTGGCTCCGCCTGCGGCGTACAGCGCCAGCAGCGGGTTGGCTCCGAGCGCGGCCAGCACCGCGAGACGCAGGGGCAGGGCCACCGCGGCGCGGCGCAGCATCGTGTTGAGCACGACCATCGTCAGGGCGGCGAAGACGGCCGAGATCAGGGGGACGACGCCCAGGGAGCTGCCCAGCGCCGGGATGATCGTCGCCGGCGCGATCAGCAAGGTGACCAGCGGCGGGTGGTCGAAGCCGACCGCGGAGAGCTTGGCCGGGTCGTTGTGCCAGATCATCAGCGCACGGTTCAGCCGGTCGAGCGACTCGAAGCCGACCACGTGCATCTCGACGACCAGCCAGTAGCCGAACACCAGGTAGGCGAGCAGGAAGAAGGCGAAGATCCCGGCGCTCTCCCAGGGGCGACGGGTGATGTCGCGAGGACGCCGACCGACGCTCTGGACCACCCGCACCAGTCGCTCGCGCTGGGTGAGGACGGCCGCCACGGAGGCGTCGGGGACAGCATCGGTCACGGGGTGCGCGTCCTGGACGCCGGTGGGGCTCACGAGGCGCTCCCGTCGAGACCGTGCTCGGTCTTCTCCCAGTAGAAGGGGTTGGTGAAGAGCTGGATGAAGCCCTTCCACGCCGCCCAGCTCATCAGGCCCCAGTAGAGCGGGGAGAGCAGAGCGGTCCGGGTGATGGAGAACTCCCCGCGCTGCAGGCTGCCGGCGACGTTGAGGTAGACGAAGACGAAGTTGCCGACGAAGAGCAGCGCACTGGCGGCGTAGAAGACGACCCCGGGGAAGAGCTGTTCGATGAACCCGGCCTGGGTGAGGACGTAGATGGTCGTGAGCGCCCAGAAGATCGGGTTCATCAGCAGCACGAACGCGCTGCCCATCGTGAGGTTGAAGCTCATGAAGCCGCGCAGGCCGGTCTCGGAGAGCAGCCGCAGGGGGTTGCGCATGTGCACCAGCCAGGTCTGGAAGTAGCCCTTGTTCCAGCGGCTGCGCTGGCGGATCCAGTTCGGCAGGTGGGAGTTGGCCTCCTCCAGGGTGGTGGAGTCGATCATCGCGGTGCGGTAGCCGGCTCGGTGCAGGCGGATCCCGAGGTCGGCGTCCTCGGTGACGTTGAAGGGATCCCAGGCGCCGAGTTCCACGAGGGTGGAGGTCACGAAGTGGTTCGAGGTGCCCCCGAGCGGGATGGGGGACTCGGCGGCGCCCATCGCGGGCAGCACGAGCTCGAAGTGCATCGAGTACTCGTTCGCGAACCAGGCGGTGAGCAGGTTCTGGTCCTGGTTGAAGTGGTTGAGCTTGGCCTGCACGCACACCACGTTGTCGGCGACCCGGTCGAAGGCGACGAGGGCCTTCTTGAGCTGGTCGGGGTCCGGGCGGTCCTCGGCGTCGAAGATGACGCAGTAGGTGCCGGTCGCGAGCTGGAGCCCGTAGTTGCAGGCCTTGGGCTTGGTCTTCGGCTGGCTGTCGGGCACGACCACCATCGAGAAGTGCGGCGGGAGCGCGAGCTCGCGGATGCGGGCGATCGTCTCCTCGTCGTCCTCCTCGCACAACAGCTTCACGTCCAGCCGGGTGCGCGGGTAGTCCAGGGCGTTGATGTCGCGGACCAGGCGGGCGACGATGCCGGCCTCCTTGTACAGCGGCACCAGGATCGTGTAGGTCGGCAGCGCCCGCTCGTCCAGCGCCGCGATCTCCGCGTCGGTGACGTCGGTCTCGAGGTGGGTGCCCAGGGCTCGCAGGGTGAGGCGGAACTTGTAGACCGACACCAGGAGGTAGAGCAGGCTGCACAGCCCGACCAGGACCACCAGCGTGGTGAAGGGCCAGACCACGGCGCACAGCACCACGGCGATGAGCGCCAGCGCAGGGACCGTCTTCTGCGCGCCGGTGAAGACCTGGTGGGCCGAGACCTCGGGCTGGGTCTCCATCAGGTGCTGGGTCGCCACGCTCGCGTAGTGCGCGGAGTGGACCCGCTGGAGGAGCTGGTCCAGGTCGGTGCGGTTGGCGAGCAGCTGGCGTGCCGGGGCGCCCAGCGCCTGCTCCACCTCGGCCAGGTCGGCGGGGGCGAGCGGGCGGGCCACGGCGACCAGCACGGCGGCGGAGGTCTGCGCCACCGGCACCACCCGCAGGCCGCGGGCGAGGGGCTCGGGGATCCGGTGGGCGAGCTCGGGGTCCGGGTCGGCGTCGGCGAGGCCGACGCGCTCCATCTGGTGGATCTCGCCGAGGGCCGCGACGAGCACGTCCTCGGCGATGGTCTGGTGGGCGACGAGGATGTCCCCGAGCGGGTCACCGGTCCGGGCGTGCTCAAGCAGCGCGATCCGCAGCTCCTCGTCGGTGACCAGGCGGTGAGCGGTGAGCAGGGAGACCAGGTGGGCGCGGTCGTCACGCTCCTCGGGGGTCTCGGCCAGCGCGCTCCCGGGGTGGAGCCGGTCGAGGGCGTCGCTCACCTCGAGCTCGCCGTGGGCGACCAGGCGGCTCGTCCCGGGGACGAGGTCGGCGACCACCTGCGTGGTGATCGGGTCGCCCGGCTGGGCAGCGGCCACGAGGACCACCTCGTCGTGCACCGCGTAGGGCAGCACCCGGAAGACCCGGCAGACGCCCTCGGGCAGGAGCAGGGCCACCTCGGGATCGAGGTCGGGCCCCAGGTGCGGCGCGACGGCGACGGCCGCCGGTGCGGTGGGCGGTACGGCGGTCGTGGTCATGCCCGGGCCCCCGAGCCGAAGCCGGACGCCGGGAGCGGGGTGGCCCCCGGTGCGAGCGGCGCGGCCGGAGCGGCGGCGGGCGTCTGCGTGCTCGAGCCGCCCCGGTGGCGCATGGCCGTGTAGGCCAGGAACGCCACCAGGAGCACCAGCAGCGGCGCGATCAGGAACGAGACGAAGACCGCGACGAAGATGAGCAGCGTCGCAAGGGTCCGCGCGATCGCCGACCCCGTCGACGTCCTGGTCACTCGCGGATGAGTTCGTGCGGACATGCCCAGCCCTCCGGTCGTCCGGACGGCCCCCGCGCCCGGATCGACTGCAGTCTCCGCACGCCTGCGGAAGCGGCGACCCTCGCGGCGGTAACAATTCGTCAACGGTCGGCGTGTCGCCGCGTGCGCCCCGCCGCTGCGCCCGCCAGCCGGCCTCAGGTGGTCCAGTGCGGTCCAGTCCGGTGCGCCTGCGTGCGGGTGACCGGTTCCACTCGGGAGGGTGCCTCGATCGGCGGGTCGGCCGCCCCGCCGGTCGGGTCAGCTTGTCTGGACCGGGTGGTGGGCCGGTCAGTCGCCGGCCCCGGCGAGGTGGGCGCGCACCAGGTCGCCGAAGGCGGTCGGGGCGCCGTCGAGGTTGCTGATGAGCGACATGGGGTCGTCGGGGTGGTCGGCCCACACCCAGAACAGCGACCCGATGCCGTGTCCGTCGGCCCAGTCGAGGTAGTCCTCGACGTAGCCGTCGAGCGGGTCGCGCGCACCGAGCTCCGCGGTGAGCACGGGCACCCGGTCTGCGAGTGGCGCCAGCACGGCCTCCCAGCACGCCACGTCGCCGCACTCCTTGAAGTCGTAGCTGTGGAACGCCGCGACGAGCTGGTCGTCGTCCGGGGCGAACTCGGCCCAGCGGCTCAGGTCGTTGGCGTAGTCGAGGCCGCCGAGCAGCACCGGCTGCCGGGCGCCTGTGTCCCGGATCGTCGAGACCACCGCCGCCATCCCCTCCACGGCGTAGGTGGTGCGTCCGTCGCTCGCCATGCGGTCGTCCTCCACCGGCGCCGCGCAGCCCCCGTCGCGCCAGCACTCCCAGGTGAGCTCGAAGATCAGCCGGTCGGCGGCGTCGTAGCGCGAGTACGGCTCGTTGAAGGCGTCGAACATGACCGAGGGGTTGGTGCGGAAGGTCTGGGCCAGGCTGCGCCAGAAGTCGAGGGACTGGGCGTCGGGCATGGCGAGGTTGCCGAACTCGGGCGAGGTCGCCCGTTTGCGGCTGTGCAGGTCGAGCACCACGACGAGGCCCTCGGTGTTGAGCGCCCGCACGAAGGCGGCCACCTCGAGGCGGTAGTCCTCCGCGGTCCGCTCGGTGTGCGCGTCGCTCACCGGCGCGCCCCGGGTGCCGAGCCAGCAGTCCTGGTTGAGCGGGATCCGGACGGTGTTCATGCCCCAGGCGGCCATCGCGCGGGCCTGCGCGCCGAGCTTGTCGGCACCGACGGTCCCGTCGAGGGACGAGAGCCCCCAGCCCTGGGCGCAGGCGTACTCGAAGCTGCTCCAGTTCACCCCGCGGGGGAGGAACTCCGCGCCGTCGCGGGCGTCGACCAGGCGGGCGCCCACGACCTGCGGCTGGGCCGCTCCGGTGTCGGCGGGGGCGGGATCGGCACCCCCGCGCAGGACGCCGGTGACGATCGTCGTGACCAGCGCCGCGAGGACCGCGGCGACGACCACGGGCGCCAGCCGGCGCCGGCGGCGCGCAACAGTCATCGGATCCCCCTCTGCCGGGCCGCATCCTAGGGGTGCGCCGCCGGCCGCGCTCCCGGGTGGGCCCGCGGCGTACGTCTCACCCGTCCCGGGCGGCATGCGCCCGGCGTGGACCGGGTGGGAGACTGGGCCGGTGCGGCTCGCGTTCACCCTGACCACGGCGGCGTACGTCGTGCTGCTGGGCGCGGCCGCGACGCGGCTGCCCGAGCGGGTGCCCGTGCACCTGGGCTTCATGGAGCACCCCGAGCGCTGGGGCTCGCGCACCGAGACCGTCGCCCTGCTGGGCGGCGCGGGGCTCGTGCTCGCCCTCGCCGTGGTGGGTGCCGCCCGGGTGCTGCCGAGGCAGCCGCTGTCCTCGCCGTGGGTCGACGTCCCGCACCACGCGTGGTGGGCCGCGACGCCTGAGCGCGAGGCCGTGGCCCAGCAGCGCATGGCCGGCGGCCTGTACGGGCTCGGCGCGGGGGCGATGCTCGTGATGAGTGCCGTGCTGGTCTCGGTCGTCGTGACGGCGCGGGCCGGCGAGCCCACGCTGGGCACGCCGTTCCTCGCCGCCATCGGCGGGGGAGTGGGCGGCCTGATCATCTGGTCGCTGTGGATGTCGCTGTTCCGTTACCGACCCGAGGAGGGGCGATGAGCGCCGAGACCATCACCGCAGGCACGGGCGCCACGGGCGTGCCCGCGAGCGGGGACCTGAAGGCCGAGCTGCGCCGGCGGGGGCTCACCGACGTCGACGACACCACGCTCACCCGGGCGATGTACTCCACCGACGCCTCCATCTACCGCGTCGTGCCGCAGATCGTGGCCCGCCCGCGCCACGTCGACGAGCTGGACGCCCTGCTGGACGCCTCGCGCACCCTGGGTGTGCCGCTCACGATGCGCGGCGCCGGCACCTCGATCGCCGGCAACGCGGTCGGCACCGGCATCGTGGTCGACACCGTGCGCCATCTCAACCGGGTGCTGGAGATCGACCCGGAGACCCGCACCGCGCTGGTCGAGCCCGGCCTGATCCACGCCAACCTGCAGAAGGCCGCCGCCCCGCACGGGCTGCGCTTCGGCCCCGACCCCTCGACCCACCCGCGCTGCACGATCGGCGGGATGATCGGCAACAACGCCTGCGGCTCGCGCGCCCTGGGCTACGGCCGCACCGCCGACAACGTGGTCGACCTCGACGTGGCCTACGCCTCCGACGGTGACGTGCCCGGGCAGCTGGCCGCGCTCGTCGAGGCCCACCTCGGGCACGTGCGCACCAGCTTCGGCCGCTTCTCGCGCCAGGTCAGCGGCTACTCCCTGGAGCACCTGCTGCCCGAGCGCCGCTCCCTGGACAAGTTCCTGGTCGGCTCCGAGGGCACCCTCGCGGTGGTCCGCCGGGCCCGGGTCCGGCTGGTCCCGGAGGTGGCGCGCCACCTGGTCGTGCTCGGCTACGCCGACATGTTCGAGGCCGCGGACGCCGTGCCCGGCCTGCTCGCCGCCGTCGGCCAGGGCGACGTCTCCACCGAGGGCTCCGCGCTGGTCGCCTGCGAGGGCATGGACGCCCGGATCGCCGACCTGGTCCGCGCCCGCGGCGGCGCGGTCCCCGAGCTGCCGCGCGGCGCCGGCTGGCTGATGGTCGAGGTCGTCGACCCCGCCCTGCTCGCCACCGTGGTCGCCGCCTCCGGCGCGCTGGACCACCGCGTGGTCACCGACGCCGCCGAGGCCGCCGCGCTGTGGCGCATCCGCGAGGACGGCGCCGGGCTGGCCAGCCGCAGCCTGCCGACCCCGGCGTACTCCGGCTGGGAGGACGCCGCGGTCCCGCCCGCGCAGCTCGGCTCCTGGCTGCGCGACTTCGACGCGCTCCTGCGCGAGCACGACCTCGACGGGGTGCCCTACGGCCACTTCGGCGACGGCTGCGTGCACGTGCGCATCGACTTCAAGTTCGACGACGGCGGCGCGTCGTTCCGCGACTTCATGGTCGCCTCGGCGCACAAGCTCGCGGAGTACGGCGGGTCGCTGTCCGGCGAGCACGGCGACGGCCGGGCGCGCTCGGAGCTGCTCTCGATCATGTATCCCGAGGAGTCGGTGCGGCTCTTCGGCGCGGTCAAGGCGATCTGCGACCCCGCCAACGTGCTCAACCCCGGCGTCCTGGTCGACCCGGCCCCGCTCGACGCGGACCTGCGCCCGACGCGTCCCCGCACCCGCGAGGGCGTCCCCGCGCTGCGCTTCCTGCACGACGAGGGCTCCTTCGGCAACGCCGTGCACCGCTGCACCGGCGTCGGCAAGTGCGTCGCCGCCACCAGCGCCGGCGTGATGTGCCCGTCGTACCAGGCCACCCGCGAGGAGAAGGACTCCACCCGCGGGCGCGCCCGGGTGCTCCAGGAGGCGCTCGACGGCGCCCTGGTGCAGGGCGTGCAGGACCCGGCGGTGCACGAGGCGCTCGACCTGTGCCTGTCGTGCAAGGGCTGCTCCTCGGACTGCCCGACCGGCATCGACATGGCGACCTACAAGTCCGAGGTGCTGCACCAGACCTACGCCGGCAAGGTGCGCCCGCGCACCCACTACCTGCTCGGCCGGCTGCCGCAGTGGGTGCGGATGAGCGCCCCGCTGGCGCCGCTGGCCAACGCCGCGATGCGGGTCAAGCCGCTCGCCTCGCTCGCGCGCGCCACCGCGGGGATCGACCAGCGCCGCTCGATCCCCGCCTTCGCGACCACCACCCTGCGCCGCAGCCGGCGCGCCGCCGCCAAGGCCGCGGGCCAGCAGCCCGTGCAGGCGCCGGACGTGTGGGTGTGGGCCGACTCCTTCACCGACCACTTCTTCCCGCGCAGCGGGCACGCCGCGATCAAGGTGCTCGAGGCCGCCGGCCTGCGGGTGCGGGTCATCGACGAGGCCGCCTGCTGCGGCCTGACCTGGGTGACCACCGGCCAGCTGGACCAGGCGCGCGCGATCATGGAGCGCACCGTGCGCACGCTGGCTTCGTACGTCGACTCCGGCGTGCCGGTGATCGGGCTCGAGCCGTCCTGCCTGGCGACCCTGCGCACCGACGCCGTCGAGCTCACCGACGACCCGGCCGCGGCGCGGGTGGCCGGCGGCGTGCGGACCTTCGCCGAGCTGCTCACCGACCTGGTCGGCGAGGGCCTGGTGCGGATGCCCGACCTGAGCGGCACCGAGATCGTCGCCCAGCCGCACTGCCACCACTCCTCGGTGCTGGGCTGGTCGGCCGACGAGAAGCTGCTGCGCGACGCCGGGGCCACGCTCACCAAGGTCGCCGGCTGCTGCGGCCTGGCCGGCAACTTCGGCATGGAGAAGGGGCACTACGAGGTCTCGGTGGCGGTGGCGGAGACGCACCTGATGCCGGCGGTCCGGGCCAACCCCGGTGCGGTGGTGCTCGCCGACGGCATGTCGTGCCGGGTGCAGCTCGCGGACCTCGCCGACGTCGAGACGATGCACCTCGCCGAGCTGCTCGCCTCGCGCCTGGAAGCCTGAGCGGGGGCCGAGGCGGCGCCGCCAGCGATGCCGGTCCGCGGGGGCGGCGCTCCTAGACTGGAGGGGTGAACCCACGCCACCGCCGCTTCATCATCCCGGCCTTCCTGGTGCTGCTGCTGGTCATCGTGGTGGTCGCGGCGGTGACGCGATGAGCGAGCCGCTGCTGCGGGTGCTGAACCGGATGCGGAGCCACCTGCTGGACCCCGACAGCCTGGTGCGCGCCGTCGCCTCGGGCCGCCAGAAGGGCACCCAGCCGCGCTGGCGCCGCGTCGAGCTGCGCTACGTCGACCTCAAGGCCGGCCGGCACCTGCAGATCACCTCCTACGACCAGACCCAGGCGCACACCGTCAACCACCCCGTCGGGCCGGACGGGCCGAGCGACGCGGCCCGGGCCGCGGTGGACGAGCTCATCGACGAGCCGTTCGGCAACTGGCACGTGGAGACCACCACCCAGAGCCACCAGGTGCGGGTCACCAAGAAGCTCGAGGCGCTGCTGCACACCACCGAGCGGGAGACCCCGGTCGCGGTCGAGCGCGGCCACGACCGCGACAAGCAGCGCCTGCTCGCCGAGGACGACCCGCTGTTCCGCGCCCTCGGCCTCACCGACGCCCAGGGCCGGCTCAAGCCGAGCCGACAGGCGAAGTACCGCCAGGTCGAGGAGTTCCTGCGGCTGCTCGACTCCTCGATCAGCGACGCCCTCGCCAAGGGCCAGCTGCGCCGCCCGAGCGCCGAGGACCCGTTGCGGGTCGTCGACCTCGGCTGCGGCAACGCCTACCTCACCTTCGCCGCCCAGCGGTTCCTGACCTCGGTGCGCGACCTGCCGGTCGTGGTGACCGGCGTGGACGTCAAGGAGCAGTCGCGCGAGCACAACACCGCGGTGGCCCGTGAGCTCGGCGTCGACGCCGAGTTCGTGGTCGGCAGCATCGGCGGCGTCGAGCTCGACCGCGCCCCCGACGTGGTGCTGGCGCTGCACGCCTGCGACACCGCGACCGACGAGGCGCTCGCCCGCGCGGTCGAGTGGGGCGCCCAGCTGGTGCTGGCCGCACCGTGCTGTCACCACGACGTCGCCGCGCAGCTGCGCCGCTCGCCCACCCCCGCGCCGTACGCGCAGCTGACCCGGCACGGCATCCTGCGCGAGCGGCTCGCGGACACCCTCACCGACGGGATCCGCGCGACCCTGATGCGGCTGCAGGGCTACCGCGTCGACGTCGTGCAGTTCGTCGAGAGCCAGCACACCCCGCGCAACACCCTGCTGCGCGCGGTGCGGGCCGGGTCGCCGGTCAAGGGCGGCAGCCTGCGCTCGGAGTACGACGAGCTCGTGCGGACCTGGTCGCTGCGCCCGCGCCTGGCGGTTCTGCTCGGGGAGCTGCCCGCCGAGGAGACGACCGAGGATGCGCCGGCCCCGGCCTGAGGGGCTCCTGGCCCTCCTCGTGGCCGTGCCGTTCGCCCTGGGGGCGGCGGCCGCGCCCCGCCCCGAGCCCGACGTGGTGGTCGAGATCGCCGACCCCGCGATCACCGAGGCGAGTGGCCTGGTGGTCGTCGACGGCGACCTGGTCGTCGTCAACGACTCAGGCGACGGGGGACGGGTCTTCGTCGTCGACCCCGGCACGGGGAAGACCGTCGGCACCACCAGCTGGAGCGAGGCGCCCCGCGACACCGAGGCGCTCGCGCCCGCCGGCCCCGGGCACGTCTGGGTGGGCGACATCGGCGACAACCGCGCGGTCCGCGACTCGGTCTCGCTGCTGCGGGTGCCGGTCGGGCGCGGGGACCGCACGGTCGAGCCGGAGCGCTTCGAGCTGGTCTACCCCGACGGCGCCCGCGACGCCGAGACGCTGCTCGCGCACCCGGGCACCGGGCAGCTGCTCGTGGTCTCCAAGGAGGTCCTCGGCGGGTCCGTGTACGCCGTCCCGCGCCGCCTCGACGCGGATCGCCCCAACCGGCTGCGCCGCCTCGGCCCCGGCCCGGCCTTCGCCACCGACGGCGCCTTCTGGCCCGACGGGAGGCACCTGCTGGTGCGCGGCTACAGCGGGGCGGTGCTGCTGAGCTGGCCGACCCTGGAACGGGTCGCGCCCGTCGAGCTGCCGCCCCAGCGCCAGGGCGAGGCGCTCGCGGTCGACCCCGGTGACGGCACGGCCGGACAGGACGCCGAGGTGCTGGTGCTCTCCGAGGGGCTGCACGAGCCGGTGCTGCGCGTCGCGCTGTCGCCGGAGGTGCGTGCCGCGCTGGCCGCGGACGCGCCGTCCGGCTCCGCTGCGCCCGAGGTGGACGCCGAGGCGGCTGGCGAGGCCCCCGCGTCGCAGCAGGCCGAGGACGCAGGGGACGCCGGCGACAAGGGAGACCCCGGCGGACGCCCGGGGTGGCCGTGGTTCCTCGGCGGCTGGCTGGGCCTGGGCGCGCTGGTGGTGCTGCTGCGCTGGCTGTGGGGCCGCTCGCGCTGACCATCCCCCGAGTCGGCGCGTGTGGTGCGTCGAGTCGGCGCTTGTGGTGCCCGACGTACCGACTCGACGTGCACCACTCTCGACTCGACCGTCAGGACTCTCGACTCAACGGGCCGGCCGGGGTTTGTGGGGTCGTCGGCGCGGCTACTTCTCCGGCGTGCCACGACTGCGCCGTACCTCTCCCGACCAGCCGGGCTGGACCCGGCGGCGGGCCGGGCGCGGCTTCGTCTACCTCGACCAGCACGGCGCCCGCCTCCCCGAGGAGGACGCCGAGCGGGTGCGCGACCTGGTGATCCCGCCCGCGTGGACCGACGTCTGGGTCACGCCGCACGAGAACGGCCACCTCCAGGCGGTCGGCACCGACGCCGCCGGGCGGCGCCAGTACCTCTACCACCCGGCCTGGCGCGAGCGCCGCGATGCGGAGAAGTTCGACCGGATGCTGGCCTTCGGCGCTGCGCTGGCCTCGGCCCGCGAGGTCGTCGTGACCGACCTGGGCATGGCGGGGATGCCGCTGGAACGGGCCTGCGCGGCCGCCGTACGCCTGCTGGACCTGGGCTACTTCCGCATCGGCAACGACGTCTACGCCGACACCAACGGCAGCTTCGGCCTCACCACCCTGGAGCGGCGCCACGTGCGCCGGCGCCAGGACCGGCTGGTCTTCGGTTTCGTCGGGAAGTCCGGCGTCGAGCACCGCATCGAGATCGACGACGCGGTCGTCGTCGAGACGATCGAGGAGATGCGGCGCCGCCGCGGGGCCGGTCGGCTGCTGTCCTACCGCGAGGGGCGCAGCTGGCGCGACCTGTTGCCGGCGCTGGTCAACGAGTACATCCGCACCACCACCGGCATCGAGGCAACCGCGAAGGACTTCCGCACCTGGCACGCCACGGTGCTGGCCGCGGCCGCGCTGGCGGAGACCGAGGAGCCCGGGGGCACCCAGGCCTCGCGGCGGCGGGCGGTGAGCGCGGCGATGAAGGAGGTCTCGAGCTTCCTCGGCAACACCCCGACCCTGGCCCGCTCCTCCTACGTCGACCCGCGGGTCGTCGAGGCCTACGAGGAGGGCCGCACGATCAACGGCGCCGCGGCGGGGCAGTACGACACCCCCGACGAGAGGCAGGCGGCGCTCGAGGCCGCCACGCTCGAGCTGCTGAGGGAGGACTGAGGATGCGGGTCACCGCGGTCGAGGGCGACATCACCGAGCAGAGGGTCGACGCCGTCGTGAACGCCGCCAACCGCGGGATGCGCGGCGGCGGGGGCGTCGACGGCGCGATCCACCGGGTCGGCGGCCCGGAGGTGCTGGAGGACTGCGTGCGCCGCTTCCCCGAGGGGCTCGCGACCGGTGACGCCGGCTGGACCACGGCCGGGGGCCTCCCGGCCCGTTGGGTCGTGCACGTCGTCGGCCCCGACCGGAACGCCGGGGAGACCGACCGGGGGCTGCTGGTCTCCTGCTACGTGCGGGCACTCGAGGTCGCCGACGAGCTCGGCGTCCGCACGATCGCCCTCCCGCTCGTGGGGGCCGGGGTGTACGGCTGGTCGGCCGAGGACTCGGTGGACGCGGCGCTCGAGGGCGTCGCCGCCGCCGAGGCGCGCGGCAGCGGCGTCGAGGAGGTGCGGATCGTGGCGTTCGGGCGCGCGGCGTACGACGTGGTGCGGACGCGGGTGGAGCAGGGTCAGAGCCGCTCGACGACGTAGTCGATGCAGGCGGTGAGCGCCTCGACGTCGGCCGGGTCGACCGCGGGGTACATCGCGATCCGCAGCTGGTTGCGCCCGAGCTTGCGGTACGGCTCGGTGTCGCTGATGCCGTTCGCGCGCAGGGCGGCCGCCAGCGCGGCGGCGTCGACGTCCTCGGTGAAGTCGATGGTGCCGATGACCAGCGAGCGGTCGGCGGGCTCCGCGACGTACGGGAAGGCGTACGGCGCGCGCTCGGCCCAGTCGTAGAGCGCCGAGGCGGAGCGCGTGGTGCGCTCGACCATGCCCGGCAGCGCGCCGCGGGCGTTCATCCAGTCCAGCTGCTCGGCCATCAGGAACAGGGTGGCGACGGCCGGGGTGTTGAGCGTCTGGTTCTTGCGCGACTGCTCGATGGCGCTCGGCAGGTCGAGGAACGCCGGGACGAAGCGCCCGGTCGCGGCGATCCGCTCGGCACGCTCGATCGCGGCCGGGGACATCGTGGCCAGCCACAGGCCGCCGTCGGAGGCGAAGGACTTCTGCGGGGCGAAGTAGTAGACGTCGGTCTCGCGCAGGTCGACCGGCAGGCCGCCCGCGCCGGAGGTGGCGTCGATCAGCACCAGGGCGCCCTCGTCGGCGCCGGCCGGGCGCGCGACGGGCGCCATCACGCCGGTGGAGGTCTCGTTGTGCGGCCAGGCGTAGACGTCGATGCCGGCCTCGGCGACCGCGACCGCACGGCTGCCGGTCGGGGCGGTGATCACCGACGGGTCGGCCAGCCACGGCGCCCGGGTGGCGGCCTGGGCGAACTTGGCGCTGAACTCGCCGAAGGTGAGGTGCTGGCTGCGCTGCTCGATCAGCCCGAAGGTCGCGACGTCCCAGAACGCGGTGGCGCCGCCGTTGCCGAGCACGATCTCGTAGTCGTCCGGCAGCGAGAAGAACGTCGTCAGCCCGTCCTTGACCCGGCCCACCAGCTGGCGCACCGGCGCCTGGCGGTGGGAGGTGCCCATCAGCGACGTCCCGGTCGCGGCGAGCGACTGGAGGTGGGCGGCCTCGATCTTCGACGGGCCGGCGCCGAAGCGTCCGTCCGCGGGGAGGAGGTCGGCGGGGATCTGCGGGGCGGGGCTCATGGACTGCCTTTTCGGGAGAGGGCGGCGAGGCTCACCTGACCGCGCTGTCAGCGCCCCCATTGTGTCAGCCGGCCGGGGGGCGCGATGAATCGCGGGCCGGGGGTGATCATGGGGTCGTGAGCGCAGGAGAGGGACGGGTGCGGACCAGCGACGAGCGGGTGCCGGGCGGGCTGGAGATCGTGCGGGTCGGCTACGACGACCCTGACGCGGCGCGCCTGGTCGAGGAGGTCCAGGAGGAGTACGTCCGCCGCTACGGCGGGCGCGACGAGAGCCCGGTGGAGCCGGCGGAGTTCCGGCCCCCGGGCGGCAGCTTCTTCGTGGGCTACGAGGACGGCGTCGCGGTGGCCACCGGCGCCTGGCGACGCTCCGGGGTCGAGGCCTGCGGTACGCGCGCCACCGCCGAGGTCAAGCGGATGTACGTCGTACCGACCGCGCAGCGGCGCGGGCACGCCCGCCGCATGCTCGCGCACCTGGAGGCGAGCGCGGCGGCGCACCGCTCCGAGGCGCTGGTCCTCGAGACCGGCGCGCTCCAGCCGGAGGCGATGGCGCTCTACGAGTCGGCCGGCTACGCGGTGATCCCCGGCTTCGGGCACTACCGGGACTCCCCGATCAACCGCTGCTACGCCAAGCGGATCGGCTGAGGGTTCTCGACGGGTTGCGCAGGTCCGCGGGGGTCGCGGCCGCGGGCACGTACTTTTTCGCGCAATTGCTGGGATTGGTACCGGTACGTGCGGGCGGTCTCAACTGGTCGGTGCAACACGACTGCGGAGGTTGTGTTGCGGGATCTCGATGGCGTGTGTGCTCGGGCGTTGGAGTTGTTGGCTCATGGCGTGTCGGTCAAACACGCTGCGGAACTGGGGACTGCCCCCAGTTGAGTTGACACCTGACCTCTGAGGTTTCGACCTCAAGCGGAAGGATGTCCCCGTGGCAAAGCCCTATCCCAAGGAGTTCCGCGACGACGTCGTGGCCGTGGCCCGCAAGGGCCAGGCACCGCTGTCCCAGATCGCGAAGGACTTCGGCATCTCCGAAGGCTCGCTGGCGAACTGGATGAAGCA
>NZ_JABJRA010000011.1 GCF_013155365.1 Nocardioides sp. zg-DK7169 | reverse complement strand
GGTCGCCGCGAGCCTCAACGCACGACCACGTCCTACCCTCGACATGCGGACCCCAGCCCAAGCGCTGGACCAGCTGCTGGCCAACCGGCCAGCAGCCTGACCGTTGCTAACACCGGTTGACCTCGCCGAGAGTTTCGACGCCACGAGGGCCGACTCGGCGCACCACGAGGGCCGACTCGCGCAACCACGAGGGCCGACTCGGCGCACCACAAGGGCCGACTCGCGCAACCACTCGGGCCGACTCGGCGGGCAGTGGCAGGGGACGACGACAAGAGGCCCCGACCTGATGGTCGGGGCCTCTTGCGTGTGTGTGCGCCTCCGGCAGGATTCGAACCTGCGGCACCTGGTACCGGAAACCAGTGCTCTATCCCCTGAGCTACGGAGGCAGTGCATCGCGGCGATGCGAGTCGGGACACTACCCGCCGAACCTGCCTGAGCGGAAACCGGGACCCGCCGATACCCTTGCGGGGTGACTCCTGACCAACTGTCCTCCAGCATCGTTGACGCCCTCCGGGCCCTCGTGGCATCCGGTTCGGTGACGCTTCCCGACGGGGTTCCCGCGTCGGTGACGGTGGAGCGACCGCGTCAGCAGGGGCACGGCGACTACGCCACCAACGTCGCGCTCCAGCTGGCCAAGAAGGCGGGCACCAACCCGCGGGCGTTCGGCGAGCTCCTCGCCGAGCAGCTGCGCACCGTCGAGGGCATCGACGCGGTCGAGGTGGCCGGTCCCGGCTTCCTCAACATCACCGTGGGCGCCGCCGCCCAGGGCATCGTCGCCGCGCAGGTCGTGGCACGCGGCCAGGACTACGGCACCAGCGAGACCCTCGCCGGGAACAAGATCAACGTCGAGTTCATCTCGGCCAACCCCACGGGCCCGCTGCACCTGGGCCACACCCGCTGGGCGGTGCTCGGCGACGCGATCGGCCGGGTGCTGTCCGCCGCCGGTGCCGAGGTGACCCGCGAGTTCTACATCAACGACCGCGGCGTGCAGATGAACCACTTCGCGGCCTCGATCCTCGCCGCGGCGCTGGGCGAGCCCACCCCGCAGGACGGCTACGCCGGCGCCTACATCCAGGACCTCGCCCGTGCGGTCGGCGAGGCGCAGCCGGGGATCTACGACCTGCCCGAGCCCGAGCGGCTCGCCGCCGTGCGCGAGAAGGGCTACGAGATCCAGCTCGGCGAGCAGCGCGGGCAGCTCGACCTGTTCAACACCCACTTCGACGTGTGGTTCTCCGAGCGCAGCCTGCACGAGGGCGGCGAGGTCCCCGAGACCCTCGCCCGCCTCAAGGGCCTGGGCCACGTCTTCGAGGACGGCGGGGCGCTGTGGATGCGCACCACCGACTTCGGCGACGACAAGGACCGGGTGCTCATCAAGTCCGACGGCGAGCTGACCTACTTCGCCTCCGACACGGCGTACTACCTCAACAAGCGGGCGCGTGGCTTCGACCACTGCATCTACCTGCTCGGCGCCGACCACCACGGCTACGTCGGCCGGCTCCGGGCGATGGCGGCGTGCGTCGGCGACGACCCGGACAAGACCCTCGACGTGCTGATCGGCCAGATGGTCAAGATCCTGCGCGACGGCGAGGAGATGCGCCTGTCCAAGCGGGCCGGCACCATCGTCACGCTCAACGAGCTGGTCGAGGAGATCGGCGTGGACGCGCTGCGCTACTCCCTGGCGCGCTACCCGGCCGACAGCCCGCTCACCCTCGACGTCGCGGAGATCACCCGCGCCTCGGCCGACAACCCCGTCTACTACGTGCAGTACGGCCACGCCCGCACCTGCCGGATGATGGAGAACGCCGGCGAGCTCGGGATGAGCATCCCGGAGGACCCCACCGAGGGCTTCGACCCCTCGCTGCTGAGCCACGAGTACGAGGGCCGGCTGCTGCGCGCGCTGGCGGAGTTCCCGCGCGTGGTCGCCAGCGCCGCGGAGCTGCGCGAGCCGCACCGGGTCGCGCGCTACCTCGAGGACACCACCTCGGTCTTCAACAAGTGGTACGACACCCGCGAGTGCCGGATGCTGCCCCAGGGCGACGAGCCGGCCGGCCCGGTCAACCAGGCGCGCCTGGTCCTGGTGGCCGCCACCCGCACGGTGCTCGCCAACGGCCTCGGCCTGCTCGGCGTCTCCGCACCGGAACGGATGTGACCTCGGTGACCCACGAGGCAGGGTGGGCGCACGCGCCCGGAGCCCTGCGCGGTCCGTCCTGGCTGCGCCCGCCCGCGGACGCCAACGATCTCGTCGCCCCGCTGTGGTCCACGACCGCGCGGAAGGTCGACGGCGTGCTCGAGGTCGGCGGCGTCGCGCTGCCCGACCTGGTGGCGCAGCACGGCTCCCCGGCGTACGTGCTGGACGAGGCGGACTTCCGCGCCCGTGCCGGCGCCTTCCGAGACGCGTTCGCTGCGTACGACGTCTACTACGCCGGCAAGGCGTTCCTCAGCACCGCGGTGGCCCGCTGGGTGGCCGAGGAGGGTCTGTTCCTCGACGTGTGCAGCGGCGGCGAGCTCACCGTCGCCGAGCGCGGCGGCGTCCCGATGGAGCGCGTCGGGTTCCACGGCAACAACAAGTCCGCCGAGGAGCTCACCCGCGCCGTGCGCCTCGGGGTCGGGCGGATCATCGTGGACTCCTTCCACGAGATCGACCGGCTCGCGGCCATCACCGAGGAGCTCGGTGCCACCGCCCGCGTCATGGTCCGCGTGACCGCCGGCGTGGAGGCGCACACCCACGAGTACATCGCCACCGCCCACGAGGACCAGAAGTTCGGCTTCTCCATCACCTCCGGCGACGCCCTCGAGGCGGTACGCCGGGTGCTCGCGGCGCCGGGCCTGGAGGCGCGCGGCCTGCACAGCCACATCGGCAGCCAGATCTTCGACTCCTCCGGGTTCGAGGTCGCCGCGCGCCGCGTGCTGGCCCTGCACGCGCGCATCGCCACCGAGCTCGGCGTCGAGCTGCCCGAGATGGACCTGGGCGGCGGCTTCGGCATCGCCTACACCACCCAGGACGACCCCTCGCGCCCGGACAAGCTGGCCGCGGAGATGACCCAGATCGTCGAGCACGAGTGCCGCGCCCTGGGGATCGCCCGCCCGCACCTGTCCATCGAGCCCGGCCGCGCGATCGTCGGCCCGGCCATGTGCACGGTCTACGAGGTCGGCACCGTCAAGCAGGTCCACCTCGACGGCGGAGCGGTGCGCACCTACGTCTCGGTCGACGGCGGCATGAGCGACAACATCCGTACGGCGCTGTACGACGCCGACTACTCCTGCACGCTGGCCTCGCGCGCCTCCGACGCGCCGCCCGTGCTGGCCCGCGTCGTCGGCAAGCACTGCGAGGCCGGGGACATCGTGGTCAAGGACGAGTTCGTGCCCGGTGACGTGGCGCCGGGTGACCTGCTCGCGGTGCCCGGGACCGGCGCGTACTGCCGCTCGATGGCCTCCAACTACAACCACGCGCTGCGGCCCCCGGTGGTCGCTGTGCGGGACGGGTCGGCGCGCGTCGTCGTGCGCCGCGAGACTGTGGACGACCTGTTGGCAACCGACGTGGGTGATCAGTGATGGTGTTTGGACAGGCTGACCGGACGGGCAAGGCCCTGAAGGTGGCCGTGCTGGGTTGCGGCTCCGTGGGCTCGCAGGTGGTGCGCCTGCTCCAGGAGCAGTCCGCGGACCTGGCGGCCCGGGTGGGCGCGCCGGTCGAGCTCGTCGGCGTGGCGGTGCGCCGCCTCGACGCGCCGCGCGAGGTCGCGCTCCCCGAGGAGCTGCTGACCACCGACGCCCACGGGCTCGTCGCGCGCGAGGACGTCGACCTGGTGGTCGAGGTCATCGGGGGCATCGAGCCGGCCCGCTCGCTGATCCTGGCCGCGCTGGAGAACGGCGCGAGCGTGGTCACGGCCAACAAGGCGCTGCTCGCCGAGGACGGCCCGACCCTGTTCGAGGCCGCGGCCAAGGCCGGGCGCGACCTCTACTACGAGGCCGCCGTCGCCGGTGCCATCCCGATCCTGCGCCCGCTGCGCGAGTCGCTGGCCGGCGACCGGGTCACCCGCGTGCTGGGCATCGTCAACGGCACCACCAACTTCATCCTCGACAAGATGGACACCTCCGGTGCCGGCTTCGAGGACGCGCTCCAGGAGGCCCAGGAGCTGGGCTACGCCGAGGCCGACCCGACCGCCGACGTCGAGGGCTTCGACGCCGCCGCGAAGGCCGCGATCCTCGCCTCGCTCGCGTTCCACTCCCGGGTCACCGCCTCCGACGTCCACCGCGAGGGCATCTCCGAGGTCCGCTCGGCCGACGTCGCCTCCGCCCGCGACATGGGCGCGGTCGTCAAGCTGCTCGCGATCTGCGAGCTCGTCCCGGTCGAGAACGGCGACGACGCGGTCTCGGTGCGCGTGCACCCCGCGATGATCCCGCGCTCGCACCCGCTCGCCTCGGTGCGCGAGGCCTACAACGCCGTGTTCGTCGAGTCCGAGGCCGCCGGCCAGCTGATGTTCTACGGCCCCGGCGCCGGCGGCGCCCCCACCGCGTCCGCCGTGCTCGGCGACCTGGTGACGGTGGCGCGCAACCTGCTCGCCGGCACCCGCGGCGCGGGGGAGTCGGCGTACGCCGACCGCGCGGTGCTGCCGATGGGGGAGGCCCGCACCCGCTACCACGTCGCCATCGACGTCGAGGACCGCGCCGGCGTGCTGGCCGCGGTCGCGACGACCTTCGCCGACCACGGCGTCTCGATCAAGACGGTCCACCAGGAGGGCCGCGACCTCGACGCCCAGCTCGTCGTGGTCTCGCACGAGGCGACCGATGCGCAGCTCTCCGCCACGGTGGAGGCGCTGCGCGGCATGGACATCGTCAGGGACGTGACCTCAGTGATGCGGGTCGAAGGAGAAGCAGAGTGAGCACCATGGCAGCAACCCACCAGTGGCGCGGCGTCATCGAGGAGTACCGCGACCTCCTCGACATCCCGGAGGGGACCCCCGCCGTCACGCTGCGTGAGGGCGGCACCCCGCTGGTGCACTCCGAGTGGCTCTCCGGGCTCACCCAGGGCGAGGTGTGGCTCAAGGTCGAGGGCTCCAACCCGACCGGGTCCTTCAAGGACCGCGGCATGACCGCAGCCATCTCGGTGGCCAAGCACGAGGGCGCCCAGGCCGTCGTGTGTGCCTCCACCGGCAACACCTCCGCCGCGATGGCCGCGTACGCCGCCAAGGCCGGCCTCAAGCCGCTCGTCCTCGTCCCCGAGGGCAAGATCGCGGCCGGCAAGATGGCGCAGGCGATCCTGCACGGCGCGCAGGTGATCATGGTCCGCGGCAACTTCGACGACTGCCTCGCGATGGCCCGCGGGCTGGCCGACGAGTACCCCGTCGCGCTGGTGAACTCCGTCAACCCGGTCCGCCTCGAGGGCCAGAAGACCGCGGCGTTCGAGATCGTGGACTTCCTCGGCGACGCCCCGGACTACCACCTCCTCCCGGTCGGCAACGCCGGCAACATCTCCGCCTACTGGCTGGGCTACAACCAGTACGCCGCCCTTGGCCGAGCGACCCGCAAGCCGGTCATGCGCGGCTTCCAGGCCGCCGGTGCGGCTCCGCTGGTCAACGGCGCCCCGGTCTCCGACCCGGAGACGAAGGCGACCGCGATCCGGATCGGCAACCCGGCCTCCTGGCACCTCGCCGAGGCCGCGCGCGAGGAGTCCGGCGGCTGTTTCGAGTCGGTCACCGACGAGCAGATCCTGGCCGCCCAGCGCGAGCTGGCCTGCCGCGACGGCGTCTTCGTCGAGCCCGCCTCGGCGGCCGGCGTCGCCGGGCTGCTCCAGCAGCTCGCCGCGGGGGTCTCCTACACCGACGCGCAGGTCGTGGTCACCGTCACCGGCCACGGGCTCAAGGACACCGCCACCGCGCTGGAGGGCTTCGGCCCGCTCGTCGACACGGTCGTCGACGCCGACGTCACCGCTGCGGCCCAGGCCGCAGGCCTCGCCTGAGCGCGTGGTGAGCTTCGTCGAGGGCCCGGTACGGGTCTCCGTCCCCGCGACCTCGGCCAACCTGGGCCCGGGCTTCGACGCCCTGGGCCTGGCCCTCGACCTGCGCGACGACCTCGAGGCCGAGGTCCTGGCCTCGGGCCTGGTCGTCGAGGTCGAGGGCGCGGGGGCCGACGGCGTACCGCGCGACGAGTCGCACCTCGTGGTGCGGGCGATGCGCGCGGCGTTCGACGTGATGGGGGCGCAGCCCCCGGGGCTGCGGCTCTCGTGCCGCAACGTCATCCCGCACGCCCGCGGCCTGGGGTCCTCCTCCGCCGCGATCGTCGGCGGTGTCACCCTGGCGCGCGCCCTGGTCGCCGGCGGCTCGCTGCTGCTGGACGACGACGCGCTGTTCCGCCTCGCGGCCGACCTCGAGGGGCACCCCGACAACGTCGCGCCGGCGTTCTACGGCGGCTTCGTGATCTCCGGGCACGAGGACGGCGCCTTCTGGGCGGTCGGGTCCGCCGTGGACCCGCGGGTCTCGGCGGTCGTCTTCGTGCCGGCCGAGGGCGTCACGACCTCGGTGGCCCGAGGCCTGCTGCCCGCCACGGTGCCGCACGCCGACGCGGCCGCCGACGCGGGCCGCGCCGCGCTCCTCGTCGCCGCCCTCGCGGGCCGACCGGAGCACCTGCTCCTGGCCACCCGGGACTACCTGCACCAGGACTACCGCCGCCCGGCGATGCCGGCCTCAGTGGAGCTCGTGGACCGGCTGCGCGCCCGGGGGATCCCCGCCGTCGTGTCCGGCGCGGGCCCGACGGTGCTCGCCTTCTGCGGGGGCCGCGAGGTCCCCGGCACCGACGAGCTGCTCGCGTGTGCCCCGGAGGGCTGGGCGGTGCACCACCTGGCCGTCGACGTGCAGGGAGCCCGCACGTCCTGAGCGGTACGGCGCGCGGCCCCGACCGGGGCTGCGCGTCTCCATCTCCGGGCCACACCCCGGTGGTACATTGACGGCGCGCCGCTCTGATGCGGCGCGGCAGCCGCGACCTCCCGCACGGGAGCCCCGCGGGTGCGACCCTCTCCGAGTCTCCGCGGTTCGCTCCGCATCCGGGTCCTGCGATCGTGCACCCGGGCAGTGGAGAGGACCAGACTCCAGCAGCCGGGTGCTCCTCGTGACGCACCGGCACTGAACGTGGGAAGGACCTCACGTGAGCGACAGCAACGACACCCCCGCCGCCTCCGCCCAGGCGCCGGCGGCGCGCAAGCGCGGCAGCGGCCTGAACTCCCTGCTCCTCGCCGACCTCAAGGCGATGGCCGGCGGGCTCGGCATCTCCGGCGCCGCGACGATGAAGAAGGCCCAGCTGGTCGACGCGATCAAGGCCGCCCAGTCCGGTGGCCAGTCGGGTGCGCCGGCGAGCCAGCCGTCCGGCCCGGTCGCCGCGGCGGAGAAGCCCCGGGTCGTCACCCGCACCCGCGGCCGGGCCGCGGCCCGCACGGCCGAGCCGGCCGCCGACTCCGCGGCCGAGGCCGCGGAGCCGACCGCCGCGACCGAGGCGACCCGCACCGACACGCGCCAGGACGACGCGCCCCGCACCCAGGAGACTGCGCCCGAGACCGGGAACGCACCGCGTGCCGAGGCCGGCGAGCAGGCAGAGCAGCAGCAGGCCCGCCGCGAGCGCCGCTCCCGCGAGGACCGTGCCCAGGACGCGCAGGGCGGGTCGAAGGACGGTGCTCGTGAGGGTGGCCGCGACGGTGGCAAGGACTCGCGTCGCGACGCCGGCAAGGACGGCAACCGCGAGCAGCGTCAGCGCTCCTCGCAGGACAAGCAGCAGGACAAGTCCCACCAGGACAAGCAGCACCAGGACAAGCAGCACCAGGACAAGCAGCACCAGGACAAGCAGGACCGGCAGGACCGCAGCCAGGAGCGGCAGGACCGCCAGGACCGCAACCAGGACCGACAGGACCGCAACCAGGACCGCGGTCAGCACCAGAACCAGAGCCAGCCCCAGGGCGACCAGCACGAGGACGACGAGGACGGGCGCGGGCGCAACCGGCGCCGTCGCGGCCGCGAACGCAACCGCCCCGGCGGCAGCGGTCGCAACGAGCCGGACACGACCGTCCTCGAGGACGACGTGCTGGTGCCGGCGGCCGGCATCCTCGACGTGCTCGACAACTACGCCTTCGTGCGGACCACCGGCTACCTGCCGGGCCCCGACGACGTCTACCTGTCGCTGTCGATGGTGCGCCGCTTCGGCCTGCGCCGCGGTGACGCCGTGGTCGGCCAGGTGCGCCAGCCCCGCGAGGGCGAGCGCAAGGAGAAGTTCAACCCGATGGTGCGGGTGGACAGCATCAACGGCTCGGACCCCGACGCGGCCCGCGACCGGGTGGAGTTCTCCCGCCTGACCCCCGTCCACCCCTCCGAGCGGCTGCGCCTGGAGACCGGCGCGGACAACCTGATCGGGCGGATCATCGATCTGGCCGCGCCCGTCGGCAAGGGTCAGCGCGGCCTGATCGTCTCCCCGGCCAAGGCCGGCAAGACGATGGTGCTGCAGTCGATCGCCGCCTCGATCACCGCCAACAACCCCGAGTGCCACCTCATGGTCGTGCTGGTGGACGAGCGCCCGGAGGAGGTCACCGACTTCGAGCGCTCGGTCAAGGGCGAGGTGATCTCCTCGACCTTCGACCGCCCGCCGTCGGACCACACCGTGGTCGCGGAGCTCGCCATCGAGCGGGCCAAGCGGCTCGTCGAGCTGGGGCACGACGTGGTGGTGCTGCTCGACGGCATCACCCGCCTCGGTCGCGCCTACAACCTGGCCACCCCGGCGAGCGGGCGGATGCTGTCCGGCGGCGTCGACGCCGCGGCGATGTACCCGACGAAGCGCTTCTTCGGTGCCGCCCGCAACATCGAGAACGGCGGCTCGCTCACCATCCTGGCCACCGCTCTCGTCGAGAGCGGGTCGGCGATGGACGAGGTGATCTTCGAGGAGTTCACCGGCACCGGGAACCTCGAGCTGCGCCTGAGCAAGGACCTCGCCGAGCGGCGCCTGTTCCCGGCGATCGACGTCACGGCCTCCGGCACCCGCCACGAGGAGCTGCTGTTCAGCCCTGAGGAGACCGCGGTGGTCGCGAAGCTGCGCCGCCTGCTGGCGGAGTCGGGCGTCCCACAGGCGCAGGAGCTGCTCCTCGAGCGCCTGCACGGCACGAAGAGCAACGTCGAGCTGCTCATGCAGGTGCAGCGGACGGCGTCCGAGGGCGTCTGACACCACGAGCACGCCGCGAGGGGCGGGCGGGGGCGGCACGCAGGTGCACCCCCGCTCCGCCCCTGGCGACAGGTGGGACGGACCGGGCGCACGCCGGGTCCGACAGGGATACGCTGACCGGCAGTGTCCGCAGAGTTACAGGGGGGTTTGCTCGTGGCACGGATCCTGGTCGCGGACGACGATGTCGACATCCGCGAGCTGGTGGAGTTCAAGCTGTCGACGCTCGGCCACGAGATCACCGCGGTGGCCGACGGCCAGGCGGCGATCGACGCGTGTCGGTCCAGCCGGCCCGACCTGGCCGTCCTCGACGTGATGATGCCGGGCGTCTCCGGCCTGGACGCGATCCGGTCCATCCGGGCCGACCCGGCCCTCGCAGACCTCCCGGTCATCCTGCTCACCGCACGGGCCCAGGAGTCTGACGTGGAGAACGGGTTCGACTCGGGCGCCGACGACTACATCACCAAGCCGTTCAGCCCCCGCGAGCTCGCCTCGCGGGTCGAGGCGCTCCTGTCTCGCATCGTCTAGGGGCGCGGCGACCCGCTGGCCGAGCTCGTCGAGACCCGCGCCCGCCCGGGGTGACGCGGCCGACACCGGTGACCGGCCCCGTGGGGAATGACCCCGATTACCGCTGCGTTGGCTGCAGTGGCACACTTCTGTGCTGGTTCCGGTTCACGTCCAGTCCGCACCCCGCGGCGGCGACCCGGCGGCTGAGAGGACACCATGAAGAAGGACATCCACCCCACCTACGTCGAGACCCAGGTCACCTGCACCTGCGGCGAGACGTTCACCACCCGTAGCACCGAGACCTCGGGCCAGATCAAGGCCGACGTGTGCTCGCAGTGCCACCCGTTCTACACCGGCAAGCAGAAGATCCTCGACACGGGCGGCCGCGTCGCCCGCTTCGAGGCCCGCTACGCCAAGGCAGCCAAGAAGTAGCTGTCGCCCAGCACCGGTCGTCGCCCTCGGGCGGCGACCGGTGCTTGCATTTCACGGGCCCCCGGGCCCGTGTCCGGGCCCGGTGCGGGCCCTCACCAGTCGATCAGCGGTGCAGTCGAGGAGAGTCGTGTTCGAGGCCGTCGAGGGGATGCTCGCCGAGCATGCCGACCTGGAGCAGCGTCTCGCTGCTCCCGAGACCCACGCGGACGCCCGGCTCGCCAAGCGGCTCAACAGCCGCTACCACGCGCTGTCGGCGATCGTGTCGACCTGGCGCGACTGGCAGCGTCTCGGCGAGGACATCGAGGCGGCCCGCGAGCTCGCCGCCGAGGACCCGGCCTTCGGCGAGGAGCTCACCGCGCTCACCGGGCAGCGCCACACCGCGGAGGAGCGGCTGCGGCGCCTGCTGGTCCCGCGTGACCCGGGCGACGACAAGGACGCCATCCTCGAGGTCAAGTCGGGGGAGGGCGGCGAGGAGTCGGCCCTCTTCGCCGGCGACCTGCTGCGCATGTACACGCGGTACGCCGAGGCGCAGGGCTGGAAGGTCGAGCTGCTCGACGCCACCCCGTCCGACCTGGGCGGCTACAAGTCCGTGACGGTCGCGGTGAAGGCGAAGGGCACCCCGGCGCCGGGTGAGGCGCCGTACGCGCAGCTGAAGTTCGAGGGCGGCGTGCACCGGGTGCAGCGGGTGCCCGTCACGGAGTCCCAGGGACGGGTGCACACCAGCGCCGCGGGCGTCCTGGTGCTGCCCGAGGCCGAGCAGGTCGAGGTCGACATCGACGACAACGACCTGCGCATCGACGTGTTCCGCTCCAGCGGCCCGGGCGGGCAGAGCGTGAACACCACCGACTCGGCGGTCCGCATCACCCACGTGCCCACCGGGATCGTGGTCAGCTGCCAGAACGAGAAGAGCCAGCTGCAGAACAAGGAGCAGGCGATGCGCATCCTGCGGGCGCGGCTCCTCGCCGCCGCCCAGGAGGTCGCCGACGCCGAGGCCAGCGACGCGCGTCGCAGCCAGGTGCGCACCGTGGACCGCTCCGAGCGGATCCGCACCTACAACTACCCCGAGAACCGGATCTCCGACCACCGGACCGGCTACAAGTCCTACAACCTCGACCAGGTGCTCGACGGGGCCCTCGGGCCGGTCATCGGGTCCTGCCTCGACGCCGACTTCGCGGCGCGCCTCGAGGCGCTGGAGCAGTGAGCCGTCCCCGCCGCCGCGAGCTCCTCACGGACGCCGTCGCCCGGCTGCGCGAGGCTGGTGTCGCCAGCCCCGAGCACGACGCCGCCGAGCTGCTGGCCCACGTGCTCGGGACCACTCGCGGCGCGCTGGTGCTCCTCGACGAGGTCGACCCCGACCGTGCGGCTGCCTACGACGCGCTGGTGACGCGGCGGGCCGCTCGCGAGCCGCTGCAGCACCTGACCGGCGTCGCCTGGTTCCGCCACGTCGAGCTGGCCGTCGGGCCCGGCGTCTTCGTGCCGCGCCCGGAGACCGAGCTGCTCGCCGGCTGGGCGGTGGAGCGGGCCGCCGAGGTCCTGGTCGAGCGCGGCGAGTGCGTCGTCCTCGACCTGTGCACCGGGTCCGGCGCCGTCGCCAAGTCCCTCGCCGACGAGGTGCCCGGCGCCCGGGTGCACGCCGTCGAGCTGGACCCCGACGCGCACGCCTGGGCCGAGCGCAACCTCGCCGGCACCGGCGTCGAGCTGCGCCTGGGCGACATGGCGACCGCCTTCGAGGAGCTGGTCGGCACCGTGGACGTGCTGACCTGCAACCCGCCGTACATCCCCCTCGAGGCCTGGGAGTCGGTCGCCCCCGAGGCGCGCGACCACGACCCGCACCTCGCGCTCTTCTCCGGCCAGGACGGCCTGGACGCGCTGCGCGTGCTCGAGCGTCGTGCCGCGGTGCTGCTGCGCGGCGGGGGAGTGGTCGGCGCGGAGCACGCGGACGTCCAGGGCGAGTCGGCGCCGGCGGTCTTCTCCGGCACCGGGCGCTGGGCCGACGTCCGCGACCACCGCGACCTCGCGGGCCGGGCTCGGTTCCTGACAGCCCGGCTGGCACGATGGGCGTCGTGACCGAGCGCTTCCCCACCACCACCGACGACGAGCGCGAGGCGGCCGTCGCCGCGGCCACCACCGCCGTCCGGCGCGGTGACCTGGTCGTGCTGCCGACCGACACCGTCTACGGCATCGGCGCGGACGCCTTCGACGCCGCCGCGGTCGCGGGCCTGCTGGCGGCGAAGGGCCGGGGCCGCGAGATGCCCCCGCCGGTGCTGGTCAGCTCCGCCACCACGCTCGACGCCCTCGCGGCCCAGGTGCCGGAGTGGGCGCGTGCGCTGGTCGAGGAGTTCTGGCCGGGACCGCTGACGCTGGTGTGCCACCAGCAGACCTCCCTGCAGTGGGACCTGGGCGACACCCGCGGGACCGTCGCGGTCCGGATGCCCGACCACCCGGTCGCGCTGGCCATCCTGGAGCGCACCGGCCCGCTCGCGGTGAGCTCGGCGAACACGACCGGCCTCCCGGCCGCCACCGACGCCGACGCGGCCGAGGAGATGCTGGGGGAGTCGGTCGCGGTCGTCGTGGACGCCGGCCGGTCCCCGGGCGGCGAGGCCTCCACGATCATCGACGCGACCGGGGAGCGCGGCCGGGTGCTGCGCCGGGGCGCTCTCTCCCTCGCGGACCTCAACGCCGTGCTCGAACCGCTCGGCGCCGCGCTCGTCGACGAGGGCTAGGCACGTGCGCGAGTACATCCTCGTCTTCCTGGTCGCCGCGGGTGTCACCTCGCTGCTGACGGTGTTCGCCCGCGAGATCGCGTTGCGCACTGGCGCCGTGGCGCGGGTGCGCGACCGCGACGTCCACGACGAGCCGATCCCGTACCTCGGCGGCCTGGCGATGCTCGGCGGCCTGGTCGCCGCCTACCTGGTGGCCCGCGAGCTGCCGTTCCTCTCCCTCGGCGGGCCGTTCGTCTTCAAGGACGCGGGCATCGTGCTGATCGCCGGCGCCCTGATCTGCGCGGTCGGGGTCCTTGACGACCTCTTCGAGCTCGACGCGCTCACCAAGCTCGGCGGGCAGGTCCTCGCGGCCGGGTTCCTGATCTTCTTCGGGATCCAGTACTTCTACTTCCCCTGGACCAACGGGGTGCAGTTCTCCCTGGAGGCCACCCAGGGCGCGCTGCTCACCGGGTTCGTGGTCGTCGCCACCGTCAACGCCGTGAACTTCGTCGACGGCCTGGACGGGCTGGCCGCCGGCGTCGTGGGCATCGGCGCGATCGCGTTCTTCGTCTTCTGCTACGAGCTGACCCGCCTCAACAGCGCCGACCGGGCGACCACCGCCGCGCTGCTCAGCGTCTCGCTGGCCGGTGCCTGCGTGGGCTTCCTGATCCACAACTTCCACCCCGCCCGCCTCTTCATGGGCGACAGCGGGTCGATGCTGATCGGTTTGGTCCTCTCCGCCAGCGCGGTGACGCTGACCGGGCAGTTCTCCGGCTCCCAGATCGCCGAGGGCGGCGCGGGCACCCAGGCGAGCCTGCTGCCCACGCTGCTCCCGCTGCTGCTACCGGTGGCGATCCTGATCGTGCCGCTGCTGGACCTGGTGCTGGCCGTCGTACGCCGGACCAGGGCCGGGCGCTCGCCGTTCGCGCCGGACAAGCAGCACCTGCACCACCGGCTGCTCGAGATCGGGCACTCCCAGCGGCGTGCCGTCTTCATCATGTGGACCTGGGCCGCCCTGGTGGCCTTCGGGACCGTGATCCCCTCGCTGTACAGCGGCGCATGGGTCTGGATCGCCCTGGGCATCGCCCTCGCGCTGACCGTGGCGCTGACCTTCCTGCTGCCGGTCCTGCACAAGCCCAAGCTCCTGGAGGCCCTCGACGAGCCCGCCGAATAGGCGCCCGCGGCGCCTCGGGACACCCCACGGGAGACCGGGCAGGGGGGCGGAGAAGCCCGTTCCGAAACCTTGTGATAGTTTTCACGAGCGGTCCCGATGGGCCGCGCCCGTGCCCCGAGCGTCATCCGGGACACAGCCAGACCGCCACACGAACGACGGGCCGCCGATCTTGCCGACGACCATGCCGACCAAGCCGACCATGCGGTCGGCCGACCCGCACCGCCACAGCGGCGTGCGGGTGCTGGTGTGGGCTGCGTCGACGACGGCGGGCCTGGGGCTCGTGGCCGGTGCGGTCGGTGGTCTCGTGAGCGGTTCGGCCGCTGCGCTCGGCGTGCTCGTAGGGGCACTGATCGCCGTCCTGGTCTTCGCCTTCGGCTCCTTCACCGTGAACACGGTGGCGGGGCTGATGCCGGCGGCGTCGTTGCTCTTCGCGCTGCTGACCTACGCCCTCCAGGTGCTCCTGCTGCTCGTCGCCCTCGTGGCGATCGAGCGTGCGGGCCTGGTCGAGGACACCCTCGACCGGGTGTGGCTGGTCGGCGGGATCATCGGCGGAACGCTGGTGTGGATGGTCGCGCAGGTCGTGTGGACCGTGCGCGCCCGGATCCCCGTCTACGACCTCCCGACCGGTGGTGCGGGCCGTACCGCCTCCACCACGGACGCGGGGGATCGATGACCATCTCCGACTGCTACAGTCCGGTGCGCAATGGCTTCGAAAGACGCGCCGGAGAACGGCCAGGGACCACAACCCGACCCATGGCAGGCCTTCAGTCAGATCGTGGCCGGAGTGCTCCTGTACGGCGGCGCCGGTTGGCTGGCGGACCGCTGGTTGGGGACGACCTTCCTGGTGGCCATCGGCATCCTCCTCGGTGCCGGGTTCGGCATCTACATGGTCGTGAAGCAGTTCGGTCACGTGCCGCCCACAGACTCGAAGAAGTGACGTACATGAAGGAGACACGGCGTTGATCGCTGGGAACCTCGCAGCAGCGCTCGTCCCCATGGCCAGCGGTGGCGGCTTCACGCCCCCCGGTCCCGCGGACTTCGACCTGCCCCCGATCGTCGGTGGGATCACCAAGCCGATGGTGATGATCGTCCTCTCGGCGGTCCTCATCTTCGCGGTGACCTACGCGGCGTCGCGCAAGGCGGCGATCGTCCCCGGTCGCCTCCAGTACGCCGGTGAGTGGGCCTACGGCGGTGTCCGCAACGGCATCGCCCGCGACATCATCGGCACCGAGCACTACATGAAGTTCGTGCCGTACCTGTTCACGCTCTTCGCCTTCGTGCTGGTGAACAACTACTTCGGCCTGATCCCGCTCATCCAGTTCCCGACGTTCTCGCACTCGGGCTACGCCTACGGCCTGGCCGCGCTGAGCTGGCTGCTCTACAACGGCGTGGGCATCTGGAAGCACGGCTTCCTGGGCTACATGAAGCACACCTGCATCCCCGCCGGTGTCCGCGGCCCCGTGCTGCTGCTGATCGCCCCGCTGGAGTTCCTCTCCAACATCCTGGTGCGCCCCGTGACGCTGGCCCTGCGTCTGTTCGCGAACATGTTCGCGGGCCACCTCCTGCTGATCCTCTTCGCCCTCGGTGGTGAGTACCTCCTCTTCGAGGCGTTCTCCCCGATCAACGCCGTCGGCGGCGTGCTCGCCTGGGTCATGTTCTTCGGAGTCTCCGCCCTGGAGCTCCTGGTCATGTTCCTCCAGGCCTACGTCTTCACGCTGCTGACCGCCATGTACGTCTCAGGTGCTGTCGCCGACGAGCACTGAGCAGCACACCGTGCCCAGCGGGCCGGTGAGCACCCGAGAAACGAATCTCAAGCAGTACCAAACCGAAAGGAACACTCACCGTCATGAATGGTGACATCAACGGCTCGCTCAACATGCTCGGCTACGGCATCGCCACGATCGGCCCCGCCCTCGCCGTGGGTCTGATCTTCGCGGCCTACATCAACGGTGTGGCTCGCCAGCCCGAGGCCCAGTCGCGCCTGCAGTCGATCGCCATCCTCGGCTTCGCGCTCGCCGAGGCGCTTGCGATCATCGGCATCGCGCTCGCCTTCGTCCTTTCCTGACGCGCGACCCCCAAGACGAGGTGACCCATGCGTGAATCGATCCAGGCCGCGGGAGAGCTGAACCCGCTCATCCCGCACGTCTCGGAGATCATCCTGGGGGCCGCCGTCTTCCTGGTGCTGCTCCTGGCGATCCGGAAGTTCGTCGTCCCCAACTTCGAGAAGGCCTTCGCCGAGCGAACGGCTGCGATCGAGGGCGGCCTCTCGGCGGCCGAGACCAAGCAGGCCGAGGCCGACGCCAAGCTCGCCGAGCTCGAGAAGCAGCTCGCCGACGCCCGTCACGAGGCTGCGCGCATCCGTGAGGAAGCGCGTGAGCAGGGTGCGGTGATCGTCTCGGAGATGCGGGAGCAGGCCCAGGCCGAGGCTTCCCGGATCGTCGAGCACGGCAAGTCGCAGATCGAGGCGGAGCGGCAGCAGGCCGTCAACAGCCTCCGCGTGGAGGTCGGCACGCTGGCCACCACGCTGGCCGGCCGGATCGTCGGCGAGAGCCTGGACGACGACGGCCGTCAGGGCCGTGTCGTCGAGCGCTTCCTCGCCGACCTCGAGGCCGGGACGCCGGGGGTCAACTGATGACGAAGTCCTTCCGTGGCGCGTCGGCCGACGCCGTCGTCGCCCTGGCCGGGGAGCTGGAGTCCATGACGTCCGGTCCGGCCGCGGCGGCGGTGGCCGGCGACCTCTTCGCGGTCGCAGCGACGCTGCGCACCGAGGGTGCGCTGCGCCGCTTCGCCACCGACGCGTCGGTGCCCGTCGAGGCGCGTACCGGCTTCGTCGGTGACGTCTTCGGCGGCAAGATCGGCGAGCAGTCGCTCGGTCTGCTGCGCTCGGCCGTGTCGCGGCGCTGGATCGCCACGCGGGACCTGGCCGATGCCCTCGAGCACCTCGGGGTCATCGCGCTGGTCCGGTCGGTCGGCTCGGACGCCGGCCGGCTCGCGGACGAGATCTTCACGCTCGGGCGGGCCGTCAAGGAGAACCCCGAGCTGCGCGACGCGCTTGCCGATCCCACCCGGACGGTGAGCGCCAAGGCGAGCCTGCTGCGCTCGCTGCTGGAGGGCCGCTCGCTCCCGGCGACGATCGTGATCGCCGAGCAGGCCCTCTCCGGGAGCCACCGCACCGTGTCGGCGGCCCTCGAGGAGTACCAGAAGGTGGCTGCCGAGGTGCACGGGCGCAGCGTCGCCACCGTGAGGGTGGCCCGTCCGCTCTCCGAGGTCGAGCAGCGGCGACTGGGCGACGTGCTGTCGCGCCAGTACGGCCGGCCGATCCATCTCAACCTGCTGGTCGACCCGGCCGTCCTGGGCGGCGTCCGTGTCGAGATCGGTGACGACGTCATCGACGGCACTGTCTCCACCCGCCTCGACGACGCCCGCCGCCGACTCGTCGGCTGACCACCCCGAACACTTCGAAGACCAAAGAGAGAAGGAACGACGATGACGGAGCTCTCCATCCGTCCGGACGAGATCCGCGACGCGCTGCAGAAGTACGTCGCCGACTACCAGCCCGACGCCGCCAGCAAGGAAGAGGTCGGGACGGTCGCATCGGCCGGCGACGGCATCGCGCGTGTCAGTGGGCTCCCGTCGGCGATGGCGAACGAGCTGCTGGAGTTCGAGGACGGCACCCTGGGCCTGGCCCTGAACCTCGAGGACCGCGAGATCGGCGTCGTCATCCTCGGTGACTTCGAGGGCATCGAGGAGGGTCAGCCGGTGCGTCGCACCGGCGAGATCCTCTCGGTCCCCGTCGGCGACGGCTACCTCGGTCGCGTGGTCGACCCGCTCGGCACCCCGATCGACGGGCTCGGCGACATCGAGACCACCGGGCGCCGCGCGCTGGAGCTCCAGGCTCCCAACGTGGTCCAGCGCAAGTCGGTGCACGAGCCGCTCGCCACCGGCATCAAGGCGATCGACTCGATGACCCCGATCGGCCGTGGCCAGCGCCAGCTGATCATCGGTGACCGTGCGACCGGCAAGACCACGATCGCGATCGACACGATCATCAACCAGAAGCAGAACTGGGAGTCGGGCGACCCGACCAAGCAGGTCCGCTGCATCTACGTCGCCATCGGCCAGAAGGGCTCGACCATCGCCTCCGTGCGTGGCGCGCTCGAGGCCGCCGGTGCGCTGGAGTACACCACCATCGTGGCGTCCCCGGCCTCCGACAGCGCCGGCTTCAAGTACCTCGCGCCGTACACCGGCTCGGCCATCGGCCAGCACTGGATGTACGACGGCAAGCACGTCCTCATCGTGTTCGACGACCTGACCAAGCAGGCCGAGGCCTACCGCGCCGTGTCGCTGCTGCTGCGCCGCCCGCCGGGCCGTGAGGCCTACCCGGGCGACGTGTTCTACCTGCACTCCCGCCTGCTCGAGCGCTGCGCGAAGCTCTCCGACGAGCTCGGCGCGGGCTCGATGACCGGTCTGCCGATCATCGAGACCAAGGCCAACGACGTCTCGGCGTTCATCCCGACCAACGTCATCTCGATCACCGACGGTCAGATCTTCTTGCAGTCCGACCTGTTCGCGGCCAACCAGCGTCCGGCGATCGACGTCGGTGTCTCGGTGTCCCGCGTCGGCGGTGCGGCGATGACCAAGGCGATGAAGGCCGTCACCGGTTCGCTCAAGGTCGACCTGGCGCAGTTCCGCGCCATGGAGGCGTTCGCGATGTTCGCCTCGGACCTCGACGCCGCCTCGCGTCAGCAGCTGGACCGCGGCCAGCGCCTGATGGCGCTGCTCAAGCAGTCGGCGTACTCGCCGTACCCGCTCGAGGAGATGACCGTCTCGCTGTGGCTCGGCACCACCGGCCGCCTCGACCGCGTCCCGGTCGGCGACGTCCTGCGCTTCGAGAACGAGTTCCTCGACTACCTGCGCCGCGCGCACTCGGGCATCCTGTCCGCGATCCGCGAGACGCAGAAGTTCGAGGACGAGGCCGGCGTGACCGCGGCCTACGACGCCTTCCTGGACCAGTTCGAGACCTCGGACGGCGGCTCGGTCAAGCCGGGCAAGGAGAAGGCCGAGGCCCTCGAGGACGGCGTGCTCGAGCAGGAGCAGATCGTCAAGCAGAAGCGGGGCTGACCATGGCCCTATCGCTGCGTGAGTACCGCGCGAAGATCAAGTCGACGGAGTCGATGAAGAAGATCACGCGCGCCATGGAGCTCATTGCTGCGTCCCGGATCATCAAGGCGCAGCAGCGGGCCCAGGCGGCAGCGCCGTACGCCCGCGAGCTGACCCGCGCGGTCTCGGCGGTGGCGTCCCACTCCAAGGTCGACCACCCCCTGACCACCGAGGTGCGGACCCCGAAGCGTGCCGCGATCCTGGTCATCACCAGCGACCGCGGTCTCGCCGGTGCCTACTCCTCGAGCGTGCTCAAGGAGGCCGAGCGCCTCGCCGAGCGGGTGCGCGGAGAGGGCAAGGAGGTCGACTGGTACATCACCGGCCGCAAGGGCGAGGCGTACTTCAAGTTCCGCCAGCGCCCGGTCGCGCGTACCTGGACCGGCTTCTCCGACCAGCCCTCCTACGAGGTCGCCGCGGAGATCGGCAATGCGCTGATCGAGGCCTTCCTCAAGGAGCCCGACGAGGATGGCGTCGCCGACGAGGTCCACGTGGTCTACACCCGGTTCCGCTCGATGCTGACCCAGGAGCCGACCGCGATGCGTCTGATGCCTCTCGAGGTCGTCGAGGGTGTCGAGAAGCCCGCCGAGGCCGATCTGCTGCCGCTCTACGAGTTCGAGCCGTCGCCGTCGGAGGTGCTGGACGCGCTGCTCCCGCAGTACGTTCAGAGCCGGATCTTCTTCGCACTCCTGCAGGCGGCGGCCTCCGAGCTCGCCGCGCGCCAGAAGGCGATGAAGTCCGCCACGGACAACGCCGAGGAGCTCATCAAGAAGTACACCCGCATCGCCAACCAGGCCCGCCAGGCCGGCATTACCCAGGAAATCAGCGAGATCGTCGGTGGCGTCAACGCGCTGGCCGATGCGAACGCCGGGAGTGAGTGAGAGACATGACTGCAACGGTTGAAGAGACCAACCAGACCGGCGCTACGGGTGTCGGCCGCATCGCCCGCGTGATCGGCCCGGTCGTCGACGTGGAGTTCCCCGTCGACAACATGCCGGAGATCTACAACAAGCTCGAGGTCGAGGTGACCCTGAACGGCGAGGACTTCGTCCTCCCGCTCGAGGTCGCCCAGCACATCGGTGACGGCATGGTCCGTGCGATCTCGCTGAAGCCCACCGACGGCCTGGTCCGCGGCACCCCGGTGCGCGACACCGGTGACCCGATCATGGTGCCGGTCGGCGACGCGACCCTCGGCAAGGTGTTCAACACCACCGGCGACGTGCTGAACCTGGCCCCGGGCGAGACCTTCGAGGTCAACGAGCGCTGGGGCATCCACCGCAAGGCTCCGGCCTTCGACCAGCTCGAGTCCAAGACCGAGATGTTCGAGACCGGCATCAAGGTCATCGACCTGCTGACCCCGTACGTGCAGGGCGGCAAGATCGGCCTGTTCGGCGGCGCCGGCGTGGGCAAGACCGTGCTCATCCAGGAGATGATCGCGCGTGTGGCCCGCAACCACGGTGGTGTGTCGGTGTTCGCCGGTGTCGGCGAGCGCACCCGTGAGGGCAACGACCTGATGGTGGAGATGGAGGAGGCCGGCGTTCTCGGCCAGACCGCCCTCGTCTTCGGCCAGATGGACGAGCCGCCGGGCACGCGTCTTCGCGTCGCGCTCTCCGCGCTCACCATGGCGGAGTACTTCCGTGACGTGCAGCAGCAGGACGTCCTGCTGTTCATCGACAACATCTTCCGCTTCACCCAGGCCGGCTCCGAGGTCTCGACCCTGCTGGGTCGCATGCCCTCCGCCGTGGGCTACCAGCCCAACCTGGCTGACGAGATGGGCGTCCTGCAGGAGCGGATCACCTCGACGCGCGGTCACTCGATCACCTCGATGCAGGCGATCTACGTGCCCGCCGACGACTACACCGACCCGGCGCCGGCGACCACCTTCGCCCACCTGGACGCGACCACGGAGCTCTCCCGTGAGATCGCCTCGCTCGGTATCTACCCGGCCGTGGACCCGCTGACCTCGACGTCGCGGATCCTCGACCCGCAGTACATCGGGCAGGCGCACTACGACTGCGCGATCCGGATCAAGCAGATCCTGCAGCGCAACAAGGAGCTGCAGGACATCATCGCGATCCTGGGCGTCGACGAGCTGTCCGAAGAGGACAAGATCATCGTCTCCCGCGCGCGCCGCATCCAGCGGTTCCTGTCGCAGAACACCTACGTGGCCAAGCAGTTCACGGGCATCGAGGGTTCGACGGTCACCATCGGCGACACGATCGAGGCGTTCAACCTCATCGCGGACGGCGAGTACGACCACGTCGCCGAGCAGGCGTTCTTCATGTGCGGTGGCCTCGACGACGTCGAGGCCAAGTGGGCCGAGATCCAGAAGAACCTCTGATCATGGCTCAGGACAACGGCAACGCTCTGCACGTGGAGCTCGTCGCAGCGGACCGCGTGGTCTGGTCGGGCGAGGCCAACATGGTCATCGCCCGCACGACCGAGGGCGACGTGGGCGTGCTCCCCGGGCACGCGCCGATGCTCTCGCTGCTCGTGCACGCCGTCGTGGAGATCGTCACGACGGGTGACGAGGTCGTGATCGCCGCGGCGGACGGGGGCTTCCTCTCCGTCGCGGACAACCGCGTCTCGGTCCTCTCCCCGCACGCGCTGCTGTCCAACGAGATCGACGTGGACGCGGCCCGAGCGGACCTCGAGGAGGCCTACGCGATCGTGGAGCCGAGCGAGGCCGAGGCGCACATCCGTCGCGCCGAGGCCCGGATCCGCGCCGTGGAGCGCGCCTCCTAGGACTCCGGTCACCCGGTTCCGACCCCGACGCCGACCGGTGTCCGTCCCCCAGTAGGGTGACGGACACCGGTCGACGTGTTTTTCCCCCAGGAGTGCAGATGCCGCTGTGGCAGTGGGTGCTGGACATCGCCGGCGTCCTGGTGCTCCTCGTGCTGGCCTACGGACTGGCCCTGGTGCTCCGGCGCCGGTTCCTCTCGCGCGACGGCGGGACCTTCGAGCTGAGCTACCGGGTGCGCTCGGACCGCCCCGGACGGGGCTGGGTGCTCGGTCTGGGCCGCTACTCCGGTGAGCGGCTGGAGTGGTTCCGCATCTTCTCCCTCTCCCCGCGCCCCAAGCGCAGCTGGGACCGCTCCTCGCTCAGCTACGAGGTGCGCCGCGTGGCCGAGGGCCACGAGGAGATGTCGCTGTACCCCGACCACGTCATCATCGGCTGTGCCAGCCCCGCCGGCCAGGTCGAGCTCGCGATGAGCGTCGCCTCGTTGACCGGCTTCCAGGCGTGGCTCGAGGCGCGTCCGCCGGGCACCGACTGGAGCACTCGCCGCCGCGCCTGATTCATCGGGCACCCGGACCGATCGGGCCCCTGCCCGCACGGGGCAGGGGCCCGATCGTGTCAGCGGTGGATGCGGCCGGCCAGCGCCGCGACCAGCGCCTGCACCGCCTCGACGTAGGCGTCGGCGCGGGTGGCGGGGTCGGCGAAGAGCGACTGCGGCACCACCAGCACCACCGAACGCACCGAGGTCGGCGAGGGGTAGGGGTGCAGGACGGGCTCGGTGACGTCGTCGCCGTCGCGGACCACGAGGTGCAGGTCCAGCCAGTCGAGACCGGCCAGCTCCTCGACGAGCGCCGGGTCGGCGCCGAGGTCGCGCCGGGCCCGGTCCCAGGCGGGGTCGGAGGTCGCGACGACGCCGGTCTCGGGGTCGTCGCCGAGGTCGTCGGTGCCGTAGCTGGTCACCACCCCCGGCGGGGGAGAGGCGACCTTCCACTGCAGGGTCACCGGGAAGCCCGGGTCGTGCTCGCGCGGGGTGGGGTCGACGGCCGCGGCGTGGCTGCTCCAGCCGGTGACGAGCAGCGCCTCCGCGTCCTGCCAGCGCCAGCGGGTGGGGTCCAGCTCCTCGCCGGCCGCGATCGTCGTCTCGTAGGCTTCGCGCCCGGCAGCGACGACCGCTGCGGCGACCCACTCGTCGGTGTCCTCGGGCAGGTCGGCCGGGACGCCGCAGTGGCGCAGCAGGTCGGCGACGTGGACCTCCACCTGGTCGGCGAAGGCGTCGCCCTCGCCGGAGCGCTGCAGCACGAGGTCCAGGCGCTCGCAGGAGGCGTCGTCGGCGACGCCACCGAGGGAGCCGATGAGCTCCCAGAACCGTTCGGGGGTCACCGGCTCAGTCCCGCTCGCCGCCGGGGACCCACAGCACGTCGCCCTGCGAGCCGTTGGCGTACCGGGCGAGGATGAAGAGCAGGTCCGAGAGCCGGTTCAGGTAGGTCAGCGCGAGCTTGTTCATGGCCTCGCCGTGCACCTCGAAGGCAGCCCAGGCGGCCCGCTCGGCACGGCGTACGACGGTGCGGGCGACGTGCAGCTGCGCGGCGGCGGGGGTGCCGCCGTTGAGGATGAACGAGCGCAGCGCGGGCAGCTGCTCGTTGTACTCGTCGCACCAGGCCTCGAGGCGGTCGACGTAGGCCTGCTCGATGCGCAGCGGCGGGTACTCGGGGTCCGTCACGACCGGCGTGCACAAGTCGGCGCCCACGTCGAAGAGGTCGTTCTGGATGCGGGTCAGCACCCGGACCACGTCCTCGGGGAGGGTGCCGGTGGCGAGCGCGACGCCGATGACGGCGTTGGACTCGTCGACGTCGGCGTAGGCGTGCAGGCGCAGGTCGTTCTTCGTGGTGAGGCTCATGTCGCCGAGACGCGTCTCGCCGCCGTCGCCGGTGCGGGTGTAGATCCTGGTGAGGTTGACCATGGCACGAGGCTAGTGCCCGCGACCGGCGCGCCGGTGCTCGCCGCGAGCGGCGCCCGTCACCGGCCGGGTGCCGGTGCTCAGGCCGGGATCACGGCGCGCTCGACCTCGAGGACGCGGATCAGCCGGCTCTTGTGCAGCATCCGGCGCACGGCGGGTCCGCAGCCGCGCAGCACCAGGTGCTGGCCGCGCTCCTCGTGGGCACGACGGCTGGCGAGTGCCAGCACCCTCAGCGCGGTCAGGTCGACCACGTCGACGGCGGTGAGGTCGACGACGACCTCGCCCTCACCGCGGGCCGCGAGGTGGGCGTAGAGGGCGTGGCGCACCTCGCTGGTGCTGCGCACGTCGAAGGCGCCGCTGAGCACGAGAGCCGGTCCGTCCGAGTTGATCTCCATCGTTTCGCCCGTCTCCCGAGAATGCGCCCCGCGCCCATTGGTGTGTTCCGTCACCGAGAATGACGCGCCAGCACGCCATTTCGTTGCACGCAGGGCCGCTATTTCTTCATTTTGCCTTCGTGAAAACACCGCCCCGGTGGGAATCAGTTCTCCCAACCGGCCCAATTCCATGCGCGCGACCGCTTTCTCCGATTGCGGGACCGGTCCAGAGCGGGGCCGTGGATGTAGGAAAGACCACAGGTAGTTACCAAAGGGTAGGTCTCGCCCTACCCTTCCCCCATGACCGAGAACCACAGCCCGGACCGTCCCGTGAAGGACCGCCCGTGGGTGATGCGGACCTACGCGGGCCACTCCACGGCCGAAGCCTCCAACGCGCTCTACCGCACCAACCTCGCCAAGGGCCAGACCGGCCTCTCGGTCGCCTTCGACCTGCCGACGCAGACCGGCTACGACCCGACCAGCCCGCTCGCGCGCGGCGAGGTGGGCAAGGTCGGCGTACCGGTCCCGCACCTGGGCGAGATGCGCAAGCTGTTCGACTCCATTCCCCTCACCGAGATGAACACCTCGATGACGATCAATGCGCCGGCCATGTGGCTGCTGGCGATGTACCAGGTCGTCGCGGAGGAGCAGAATCCCGATCTCGCACCCGAGGACGTCGCGGTGCAGCTGGCCGGGACGACGCAGAACGACATCATCAAGGAGTACCTCTCCCGGGGCACCTACGTGTTCGGCCCCGAGCACTCCCTGCGCCTGATCAGCGACATGATCGCCTACACGGTCCACCACATCCCGAAGTGGAACCCGATCAACATCTGCAGCTACCACCTGCAGGAGGCCGGGGCGACCCCGACGCAGGAGCTGGCCTACTCGCTGTGCACCGCGATCGCGGTCCTGGACGCGGTCAAGGCCTCCGGCCAGGTCTCCGAGGACGACTTCGAGAAGGTCGTCGGCCGGATCTCGTTCTTCGTCAACGCCGGCGTGCGCTTCATCGAGGAGACCTGCAAGATGCGGGCCTTCGTGCGGCTGTGGGACGAGATCACCGCCGAGCGATACGGCGTGACCGACCCCAAGATGCGTCGCTTCCGCTACGGCGTGCAGGTGAACTCGCTCGGCCTGACCGAGGCCCAGCCGGAGAACAACGTCCAGCGCATCGTGCTGGAGATGCTGGGCGTCACGCTCTCGAAGGACGCCCGCGCCCGCGCCCTCCAGCTGCCGGCGTGGAACGAGGCGCTCGGCCTGCCGCGCCCCTGGGACCAGCAGTGGTCGCTGCGCCTGCAGCAGGTGTTGGCCGTCGAGTCGGACCTGCTGGAGTACGACGACATCTTCGAGGGCTCCCACGTCATCGAGGCGAAGGTCGCCGAGCTCGTCGAGGGCGCCCGCGCGGAGATCGAGCGCGTGCAGGAGATGGGCGGGGCCGTGGCCGCAGTGGAGTCGGGCTACATGAAGCAGGCGCTGGTCTCCAGCCACGCCGCCCGGCGCGCGCGCATCGAGTCCGGCGAGGAGCGCATCGTCGGGGTCAACTGCTACGAGACCACCGAGCCGTCCCCGCTGACCGCGGACCTCGACGCCGCGATCATGGCGGCCGACCCGGCCGCGGAGCAGTCGGCGATCGACAGCGTCGAGGCCTGGAAGGCGCAGCGCGACGAGGACGAGGTCGCTCGGGCCCTCGAGGCGCTCGCTGCCGCCGCGAAGACCGACGCGAACCTGATGGCGCCGACCCTGGTCGCCGCCCGCGCTGGTGCGACCACGGGGGAGTGGGCCGGGACGCTGCGTGAGGTCTTCGGCGAGTTCCGCGCCCCCACGGGTGTCAGCGGCGCGGTGGGGGTGGCCGCCCCCGGCGCCGACCTCGCCGCGGTCCGCGAGCGGGTGCGCGCCACGGGCGAGGAGCTCGGCGGGCGGCTGCGGCTGCTGGTCGGCAAGCCCGGCCTGGACGGGCACAGCAACGGCGCCGAGCAGGTCGCCGTACGCGCGCGCGATGCGGGGTTCGAGGTCGTCTACCAGGGCATCCGGCTCACCCCGGAGCAGATCGTGGGCGCCGCCGTCGCGGAGGACGTGCACTGCGTCGGGCTCTCGATCCTGTCCGGCTCGCACATGGAGCTGGTGCCCGCGGTGCTCGACGGGCTCCGCGAGGCCGGGCTGGAGGACGTGCCGGTGATCGTCGGCGGCATCATCCCGGACTCCGACGGCCGCCGGCTGCGCGAGCTCGGCGTCGCCGGCGTCTACACGCCGAAGGACTTCGGGCTGACCGAGATCATGGGCGGCATCGTCGACGTGATCCGCCGGGCCAACGGCCTGGACTGAGGACCGCGCGGGCGAGGGGCTCGATCGACGTGCCGAGTGGCGCGGGCCACAGAAAGTCCGGCATAGGTAAGGCATGCCTAACGAAATCCTGCTACCGTGCTGGGCATGGCGAAGGACAAGGCGAAGGACGCGTCGAAGTCCGCCTCGAAGTCGGAGGCGAAGGTCCGCAAGCTTCCCAAGCTCGAGTGCTGCGAGTCGAAGACCAAGTGCGGGCGCTGTCCGCTGCGGATGCTGAAGGAGGGCACGCTGCCTCCGGGGTATACGGTCAAGAAGCGCAAGCTCGTGCGGGTCGACGGCAAGAAGGTCACCAAGAAGAAGCTTGCTGAGGTCGCCTGAGCCCTCGCTCCCGGCGACCTCCTCCGTGTCCACGTCCAGCCAGGAGTCCTCGATGGTCGCCCCCCGTTTCGCCGAGCAGCTCAACATTCAGATCGGCAACGAGTTCGCCGCCCACAACCAGTACCTCGCCTGTGCGGTGCACTACGACGCGCTGACGATGCCCCGGATGGCGGCGTTCTTCTACGGCCAGGCGCTCGAGGAGCGCGACCACGCGATGATGATGGTGCAGTACCTCCTCGACACCGACGCGGACGTCGTGATCCCGGGCGCGGAGGCGCCGGTGGCGCACTTCGAGGACGTCGTCGCGCCGATCCGCCTGGCCCTGGAGCAGGAGAAGCGCGTCACCGAGCAGATCAACGACCTGCTGCGGGTCGCGCGCGAGGAGCACGACTTCGCCTCCGAGCAGTTCATGCAGTGGTTCATCAAGGAGCAGGTCGAGGAGGTCGCGACGATGTCGGACCTGCTGGCCGTCGCGATCCGCAACCGCGACGACGTCGAGGACCTCGAGGACTACGTCGCCCGCGAGCAGGGCGGCGGCGACACCGACCCGACCGCGCCGCGCATCGCCGGCGCCTGATCGGCCCGGCGGCCCACGGCGCGCAGCGGGCGGGGCACGGCGCGTTCTCCCTGCGGGGAGCGGTGCGGGCACGCGGATGCGCCACACTGCGGCGTGAGGGACGTCGAGGTGCGGAGGTGCCGATGAGCAGGGTGATCGTGGTCGGGGCCGGCGTGATCGGGCTGACCGCCGCCGTACGGCTGCTGGAGGCCGGGCACCGTGTGGACGTGGTCGCGCGCGACCTGCCCCTGGAGACGACCTCGGCGATCGCGGCCGCGCTGTGGTACCCCTACCGAGCGTTGCCACAGGACCGGGTCACCGCCTGGGCCGCGCGCTCGCGCGAGGTGCTCGCCGCACTGGCGCAGGACGAGCCCGAGTCGGGCGTGCGCCTGCGGTGGGGGACCGAGGTGCTGCACGAGACCACCGGCCCGCCGTGGTGGGCCGACGCGGTCCCGGAGCTGGTGGCGCCGCGCGCGCTGCCGCCGGGGTACGCCGCGGGGCGCTCGTTCGTCGCACCCGTGGTGGAGATGCCAGTGCACCTGCGGTGGCTCACCCGCCGCGTCGAGGAGCTCGGGGGCACCCTCACCCGGCTCAACCTCGCCGCGCTCCCGACCGGGGCCGACCTGGTGGTCGACTGCGCCGGGATCGGGACCCGGCTGCTCGCCGGCGACCGGGCGGTCCTCCCGGTGCGCGGGCAGGTGGTCCACGTCGAGCAGGTCGGGCTGGAGCAGTGGTGGCTCGACGCCGCCGGGCCGACGTACGTCGTGCCGCGCGAGCGCGAGATCGTCCTCGGCGGCACCGACGAGGAGGGGGTCTGGAGCCGCACCCCCGACCCGGTGGTCGCGGAGTCGATCCTGCGGCGCGCGCAGGCCCTGGTGCCCGAGCTCGCGGGCGCGAAGGTGCTGCGCCACCGCGTCGGGCTGCGTCCGGTGCGCCCGGTCGTGCGGCTGGAACGGGCCGGTCGGGTGATCCACTGCTACGGCCACGGCGGCGCCGGGGTCACCCTCGCCTGGGGCTGCGCGGAGGAGGTCGCCGGGCTGGCGGAGTGACCTCACGACCCGCCACGTACGATACGCGCGTGACGCGGCCGGAACTCGACAGCGGTCTGTTCCGCGAGCTCCTGGACGCCGCGCCGGACCCCACGGTGATCGTCGACGGCGACGGCCTGATCGTGCTGGTCAACCGCCAGGTCGAGCGGGTGCTCGGCCACCGCCGCGAGGACCTGGTCGGTCACCCGGTCGAGGTCCTCGTCCCCGCGCGCTTCCGTCCCCAGCACCCGGGCCGCCGTCAGGGGTTCGTGGGCCGACCGAGCCCGCGTCCGATGAGCGCGAGCCAGGGGCTCACGGCGCTGCACAGCGCGGGCCACGAGGTGCCGGTGGAGATCTCGCTGTCGCCGCTGGTGACCGAGAGCGGCGTGCTGGTCTCCGCGGCGCTGCGCGACATCACCGAGCGCCGGCGGATGGAGGCCGAGGCCGACCGGCTGCGCGACGAGCTGATCGGCACCGTCTCCCACGAGCTGCGCACCCCGCTGACCTCGGTGATCGGCTACTCCGAGCTGCTCGCCGACCTGCCCGAGGAACAGCTGGGCGGCCGCGCCCGGGCGCTGGTCGAGGTGATCCGGCGCAACGCGGCTCGCGAGCTGCGCCTCGTCGACGACCTGCTGACGATGGCGTTCTTCGACGGGGACCGGATGCGGGTCCAGCGCGTCCCGATGAGCCTGGCCGCGCTCGCCGCTCGGGTGGTCGCCGACCAGATGCCCGCCGCGCGCGCCGCCGGCGTCGAGCTGGTCATCGAGACCGAGCCGGTGCCCGTGGTCTCCGGGGACCGCGACCGGCTGGCCCAGGTCCTGGAGAACCTGCTCACCAACGCGTTCAAGTTCACCCCGTCCGGCGGGCAGGTGACGGTGCGGGTGTGCGACGACGGCACCGGGCCGGTCCTCGAGGTCTCCGACACCGGCGTGGGCGTCGAGCCCGACGAGATCCCGCACCTCTTCGAGCGCCTCTACCGCACCCCGAGCGCGATCGCGGCCCACGTGCAGGGCGCCGGGCTCGGGCTCTCGATCGTGCAGCGGGTGGTTGCCGCCCACGAGGGGACGGTCACGGTGCACAGCGAGCGCGGGCAGGGCACCAGCTTCCGGGTCCGGCTGCGCTACGACGCCGGCGCCGACCCCGGTACCGACGCTGGGGAGCTCACAGCTCCCTGACGGCGACCACGGCGGCGGGCGGGATCGCGCCGTACACGTGTGGGAAGGTCTCCGCCGCCCCGGGTGCCGGCGCCTCCACGAGGACCGGCACGTCGAGCAGGTCGGTGTCGATCTCCAGCAGCACCAGCGGCTCCTCCACGTCGGCGTAGTACGCCGCCCGCACGCCCTCCCACTGGTCGGCGCGGCTGGCGTGGATGTAGCCCTGCTCGGCCAGGCTCACGCCGCGGGTGGAGGTGGTGTAGGCGCCGCGCGCCCGCGCCGCCTCCCAGTCGGCACGGGTGGCGACGTGGAAGATCCGCATGGACCGATCAGAACAGCCGGTGGCTCGGGTCGTCCAGCCCGCGCAGGGCGTCGTAGTCCACGGTGACGCAGCGGATGCCGCGGTCCTCGGCCAGCACCCGGGCCTGGGGCTTGATCTGCTGGGCGGCGAAGACGCCGCTGACGGTGCCGTTGGTGGTCAGCAGCGGGTCGCGGTTGAGCAGCTCGAGGTAGCGGGTGAGCTGCTCCACGCCGTCGATCTCGCCGCGGCGCTTGATCTCGACGGCCACGCTGCGGCCCTCGGCGTCGCGGCACATCAGGTCGACCGGGCCGATCGCGGTCGGGAACTCCCGGCGCACCAGGGTGAGGCCGGGGGCGATGGTGGCCGGGTGCTCGGCGAGGAGCTCCTGGAGGTGCTTCTCGACGCCGTCCTTCTGCAGGCCGGGGTCCACGCCGAGGTCGTGGCTGGAGTCGCTGATGACCTCCGCGAGCAGGATCCGCAGGGTGTCGTCGGTCTTGGTGCTGGTGACCGTCCACTCCGGCACGCCCTCGTCGGTGGTGCCCTCGCGCAGGGTGCACGGGGGCGACATCCAGTTCAGCGGCTTGTAGGAGCCGCCGTCGGAGTGCACGAGCACCGAGCCGTCGGCCTTGATCATCAGCACCCGGGTGGCCATCGGCAGGTGGGCAGTGAGCCGCCCCGCGTAGTCGATCTGGCACTTCGCAACGACGAGTCTCACGTGCGCAGAGGCTACCGGTCGCCCGCGTAGGGTCTGCGCATGGCCGACCACCCCAGCCCGGCGGACGCCGCGCGCGCCCGCCCGCAGCGCCTCGACGTACCGCCGGAGGAGCGGCCCGGCGTCCGTGCGGCGGCGCCGCGCGACCTGCGCCGGCTCGCCCCGCTGGAGGCCGCGGCCGACGCCGTGCTGCTCGCGGCGCTGGGCGTGGAGCCGGCCGACGCGGGGTGGGGCGAGCCGGTCGACGGGCGCGACCGCGACCTGCGCCCCGGGTTCCTGCTGGTCGCCGGGGACCCCCCGATCGGCTTCGCCCACGTGCAGGTGATCGACGGCGACGCGCATCTCGAGCAGCTGGCCGTGCACCCCGACCACGCCCGTCGCGGCCTCGGGACCGCGCTGGTGCGCGCGGCCCTGGAGGAGGCCCGCTGGGCGGGGCACGAGCGGCTCTCGCTGACCACCTACCGCGAGGTCGCGTTCAACGAGCCGTTCTACCGGCGCCTGGGGTTCACCGAGGTGGAGCGCCCGTCGGGGTGGCAGCGGCGGCTGGTGGTCGAGGAGCGCGAGCGCGGCCTGGAGCGGGCGGGCGCGCGCATCCTCCTCGACATCGCGCTGGGGGGACAGGCGCGGAACGCATGACCTGGATCACTGTTACTCCCCGGTAATACGTGCCATGATCCCGGCCATGACGAGCGCCCCCGCAACGCCCGCAGCCACCTCCCGTCCCTTCACGACGATCGGCGTCGTCGGGCTCGGCACCATGGGTGCCGGGGTCGCCGAGGTCTTCGCCCGCACCGGCCACCGCGTGGTCGGCGTCGAGCTGGACGACGAGACCCTCGCCCGCGGCCGCGCCCACCTGGAGCACTCCACGGCGCGCGCCGTGCGGGGCGGCAAGCTGAGCGAGGCCGAGCAGGCCGAGATCCTCGGCCGGATCACGCTCACGACCTCGCTGAAGGACCTCGCGGAGGCGGACCTGGTCCTGGAGGCGATCCCGGAGTCGATGGAGGCCAAGAAGCAGGTCTTCCGCGAGCTCGACGCGATCGTCGCGCCCGAGGCGATCCTGGCCACCAACACCTCCTCGCTGTCGGTGACCGACCTGTCGGCCGCGACCGCCCGGCCCGGCCGGGTCGTGGGCACCCACTTCTTCAACCCCGCGCCGGTGCAGGACCTCGTGGAGGTCGTGCGCACCGTGGTCACCGAGGAGTCGGTCCTCGCCGACGTGACCGCGCTGGTCCGCACGCTGGGCAAGACCCCGGTGGTGTGCGGTGACAAGGCCGGCTTCATCGCCAACACCCTGCTCTTCGGCTACCTCAACCACGCGGTGTCGATGTACGAGAACAAGTACGCCTCCCGCGAGGACATCGACGCCGCCATGCGCTACGGCTGCGGCTACCCGATGGGCCCGCTGGCGCTGCTCGACCTGATCGGCCTCGACACGGCGTACGAGATCCTGGACACGATGTACAAGCAGGGTCGCGACCGGCTGCACGCCCCGGCGCCGATCCTCAAGCAGATGGTCACCGCGGGCCTGCTGGGCCGCAAGACCGGTCGCGGCTTCTACACCTACGAGGGCCCCGACAGCCCGGTCGTGGTCCCCGACGACAAGACCCCGTCCGCCGACGCGCGCCCGCAGCTGCGCCACGACATCGCCCAGGTCGGCGTCGTCGGCACCGGCACGATGGCGACCGGCATCGTCGAGGTCTTCGCCAAGGCCGGCTTCGACGTCGTGTACGTCGGGCGCTCGGAGGCCAAGGTCGCCGGCGTCCGCGCCGCGATCGAGAAGTCGCTGGACAAGGCGGTGCAGCGCGGCAAGCTCGCGGAGACCGCCAGGGGCGAGGTGCTGGCGCGGCTGACCGGCTCCACCTCCCTCGACGAACTGGCGTCGGTGGACATCGTGGTCGAGGCGATCGCCGAGGATCTCCAGGTCAAGACGACCCTGTTCGCGAACCTCGACGAGATCTGCAAGCCGGGCGCGATCCTGGCCACCACCACGTCCTCGCTGCCGATCATCACCTGCGCCCAGGCCACCTCCCGTCCGCGCGACGTGGTCGGCATGCACTTCTTCAACCCGGCCCCGATCATGAGGCTGGTCGAGGTGGTCTCCACCGTCGCGACCGACGAGGCGGTCACCGAGACCACCCGCGCGCTGTGCGAGCAGGTCGGCAAGGTCGCGGTCAGCTGCACCGACCGGGCCGGGTTCATCGTGAACGCGCTGCTGTTCCCCTACCTCAACGACGCGGTGCGCATGCTCGAGGCGCACTACGCCACGGCCGACGACATCGACTCCGCGATGAAGCTGGGCTGTGCGTTGCCGATGGGGCCCTTCGAGCTGCTCGACGTGGTCGGCAACGACGTCTCGCTGGCCATCCAGCGCGAGCTCTACCTGGAGTTCCGCGAGCCCGGCTTCGCGCCGGCGCCGCTGCTGGAGCACCTGGTGACCGCGGGCTACCTCGGGCGCAAGACCGGGCGCGGGTTCCGCGACCACTCGCGCCGCTAGGCCTCCGGCGTGGGCCGCGGCTGCCCCGGACGGGGGTACCCGCGGCGCACGGTGCGGTCCAGGATCCCGAGGGTCCCGCGCAGCGCGGCCTCGGAGACGACGGGGAACATGTCCAGCCCGGCCCAGTCCGGGTGGATGTCGGACCAGTCGTAGAACGACGTCACGAGCGTCCGCGCCGGGTCCTCGGGCTGCTCGGGGTCCGGCTCCAGGCGGTAGCCGTAGACGTGGCCGATCTGCGGGCGCACCCGGCCGAGGATCGTCCAGGAGATCAACCGGTCCGGCTCGAGGTCGCGGATCGTGACGGTGACGTCGTAGCGGCCCATCTCGGGGATGTCGTTGAGCGACTCGCGGTCCATGTGCACCACGAAGCTGTCCCCGGCGGCGCGCACCGGGTCGCCGTCGGCGTCCTGGAGCATCCCGGTCGCGTCGATGGCCACGTGGCCGTGTGGGTCGCAGAGCAGGGCGAAGATGTCGGCGGCGGGCGCACCGATCGTGCGCGAGGTCTCCAGGCGGGTGTCGGTCACGCGCCGATCGTCGCACGCCGTGCCACGTCGTACGCCGTGCCGCGCGGCGGGGGCGGGTCTCAGGCGCCCTCGCGGACGTCCTCGGGCCGTTCCGCGACGGGCTCCCCGACGGGCTCGCCGACGGGGCCGCGGCACACCGGGACCTCGACGCCGTCGCCGGCGTCCAGGTCGCCGTCCGTGTGGTCGTCGGGGAACGCCTCGAGCATCGCGTCGGGGTCGACCAGCGTGACGTCGTGGCCGTCCTGGACCAGACGGCGTACCGCCTCGAGGAGCATCCGGCGGCCCACGTCGCGGACCTCGGTGACCCGGGTCAGGTCCAGCACGACACCGGGGTCCGCGGGCGGGTCCTCGGACAGGTGGCGCAGCACCCGCTCCATGCCGACGAAGTTGACCGAGCCCTCGAGCTCGAAGACCCAGCCGTCGCCGGTGTCCCCGGGCATCCGGGTGCGGCTGCGCACCAGCGAGCGGGCCGGCGGCGGCACCTCCATCAGGTGCATCCCCATGTCGCGCGAGAGGCGCTCGAAGACCTGCACGCCGCGCACCGAGTTGCCGTGCTCGTCAAGGCGGGGGGAGAACGTCGCGATCCCGGCCTGCCCCGGGAGGGCGCCGATCAGCCCGCCGGCCACGCCGCTCTTGGCGGGGATGCCCACGGTGCTGAACCAGTCGCCGGCGGCGTCGTACATGCCGCAGGTCGCCATCACGGCCATCACCTGACGCGTCACCTCGTGCGGGACCACGCGCTCGCCGGTGACCGGCTGGACCCCGCCGTTCGCCAGCGTCGCCGCCATCACCGCCAGGTCACGGGCGGTGACCAGGAGGGCGCACTGGCGGGTGTAGCCCTCGACCACCTGCTGGGCGTCGCCCTCGACGATGCCGTGGCTGCGCAGCATGAACGCGATCGCGCGGTTGCGGTCGGCCGTGTCGAGCTCGGAGGCCATGACCTCCTCGGAGACCTTCAGGTCGCGGCCCGCGAAGGCGGAGAACCCGCGGCACACCAGGTCGTCGTCGAGCATCGCGTGCACCGTCAGGGCGCCGGCGTTGATCATCGGGTTGAAGGGTCGCCCGGTGCCCAGCTCCAGCGACAGCTCGTTGAAGGCGTCGCCCGACGGCTCCACGCCGACCCGCTCGAGGACCGCGTCGAGCCCGTGCTCGGCGATGGCCAGCGCATAGGCGAAGGGCTTGGAGATCGACTGGATCGAGAACGGCACCTCGTCGTCGCCGACGCCGTAGACGGCGCCGTCCACGGTGGCGAGGGCGAGCCCGAACCGGTCCGGGTCGGCCTGCGCGAGCTCGGCGACGTAGTCCGCCAGCTCGCCGCCGTCCTCGTGGCAGGCGTCCAGCACCTCGGTCAGGTAGTCAGGGATGGGGGAGCGCACTACCCCACCCCACCACACATCCCCACACGCGGTGTCCCAGCGACGCCGCGCCTGGCCCCGACGGTTGGTCGCGGGCCGTAGTGTCGGACCATGAAGTGGCTGGTCCTCCTCGTCCTGGTCGCCGCTGTCGTGGCCGTGGTCGTCGTCGTCTCGAACCGCCGCAAGGCACGCGAGCTCGCTCGCCGCGAAGCCGAGCTCGCGCCGGTGCGCAAGCTGACCTTCGAGGACATCACCGCCCTCGGCGTCGACCTGCAGGAGCTCGACCTCGAGCTGACCGGGCACCAGCTCGACGCCGGCGCCAACGCCGACTACCAGCGCGCGCTGGACGCCTACGAGTCGGCCAAGCTGGCCGGCGACGCGCTCAGCGCCCCGCACGAGGTCAAGCACGTCACCGAGATCATCGAGGACGGGCGCTACGCGATCGCCTGCGTGCGCGCGCGGGTGCACGGCCAGCCGCTGCCGACGCGCCGCCCGCCGTGCTTCTTCGACCCGCGCCACGGGCTCTCGGTGGGCGACGTGCCCTGGACCCCCGCCGGCGGCGCCGAGCGCGACGTGCCCGCCTGCGCGCTGGACCTGGAGCGGGTGCAGGCCGGGGCCGCGCCGGACGTGCGCCAGGTGATGGTCGGCACCCAGCGGGTGCCGTACTGGCAGGGCGGTCGTGCCTACCAGCCGTACGCCGCGGGCTACTTCGGTGGCTTCGCCGCGATGGACTTCATGTTCATGGGGATGATGTTCGGGGCGTTCGGCGGCTTCGACGCGATCGGCGAGGTCGGCGAGGGGCTCGGCGACATGTTCGGCGGCCTGGGCGAGGGCCTCGGCGACATGTTCGACGGCTTCGACTTCTGAGCGCGCCTCGCGACGCGTTCCGGGGTGCAGGTCCCGCGGCGCCGCGCGCGGTCCTCGTGCTCCTGCTGGGCGTGCTCGTGGGCGCGCTGGCGCTCGCCGCGGTGGTCCCGGGCGCCTCGGCCGTGTCCTCGACGCCCCCGCCGGTGGCGGCCCCGACGCCGCTGCCGGTCGACACCGACGCCGACTACCAGCTCGGCGGCGTCCGCCCGGTGCCGGCGCGGGTGGGGATCGTGGTGCGCGACCGGCGCGCCGAGCCGGTGCCGGGGCGCTACAACGTCTGCTACGTCAACGGCTTCCAGACCCAGCCCGACGAGCGCGCCTTCTGGCGTGCTCGGCCGGGGCTGCTGCTGCGCGACGGTGGGCGTCCGGTGGCCGACGAGGAGTGGGGCGAGTGGCTGCTCGACCTGCGCACGGCCGCCACGCGCGAGCGCCTCGCGCGGATCGTCGGGCGCTGGACGCGCGGCTGCGCGCGGTCCGGGTTCGACGCGGTCGAGTACGACAACCTCGACTCCTTCAGTCGCAGCCACGGCCTGCTGACCCGTCGCCAGGCGCTCGCGTTCGCACGGCTGCTGGTGCGCGACGCCCACCGCGCCGGGCTGGCCGCCGGGCAGAAGAACCTGCCCGGCCTGCGCGGCACCCGGGTCGGCTTCGACTTCGCGGTGGCCGAGGAGTGCGGGCGCTACCGCGAGTGCGGGCGCTACGCCGCGTCGTACGGGCGTCGGGTGCTGGCGGTGGAGTACCGCGCGCGGGACTTCCGGCGCACGTGCCGCACCCGCGGGAAGGCGTGGGCGGTGGTGCTGCGCGACCGCGACGTGTCGCCGCGGGGCGTGCGGCGCTGGTGCTGAGGCCTGTGGTGGCGGGTCGTCAGGACGTCGTGAGGGAGGACTGCCGGGCCCGGTAGGCGGCGACGGCGTTGCGGTTGCCGCACGCCACCGAGCAGAAGCGCTTGGAGCGGTTGCGGGAGAGGTCCACGACGATGCCCTCGCAGTCCTCGTCGGCGCAGATGCCGAGGCGGTTCATCTCGTCGCCGCGGATGACGTCGATCATCGCCATCGCGGTCTCGACGCAGATCCGGGTCACCAGCGGGGCGTCGGGGGAGACCGCGTGCAGGTGCCAGTCCCAGGTGTCGTGGCGCACCAGCTGGGGGAGCGCCTCGCCGTCGCGCAGCATCGCGTTGACCAGCTCGACCGCCGTGTCGCGGTCGGCGGTGAGCAGCGCGCGCAGCCGCGGGCGCAGGGCGCGCACGTCGTCCAGCTCCGCGCGGGTGCCGTCGCGCCGCCCGGTGTACTCCCACTGCGCGTAGAAGTCGTCGAGGTCCTCGACCGTGGTCAGCGTGTCCGGCGCCAGGGCCGAGTTGGCCAGCGCCGCGGCCGTCTGCAGCGACACCGCCGTGTCATGAGCGAAGGGCATGTTGACACGTTACCCGCCACCGCCTAGCGTCACTGATCATGACGTCGATGACCCATGACAGCCCCACCGCGGTCCCGGTAGCAGCCGGGGGACGGCTGGCGGCCGGTCTGGGCTTCGCGCTCGTCTCCGCGCTCAGCTTCGGCATGTCCGGCTCGCTCGCGCGGGGGCTCCTTGACACCGGGTGGAGCCCGGGCGCCGTGGTCCTGGTGCGCGTCGGGCTCGCCGCGCTGCTGGTGCTGCCCTTCGGCCTGGTCGCGCTGCGTGGGCAGTGGAGGCTGCTGCGCAGGAACGCCGGCGTCGTGGTGCTCTACGGCGTGCTCGCGGTCGCGGGGGCGCAGTTCTGCTACTTCTCGGCCGTGCAGCACATGCAGGTCGCGCCCGCGCTGCTGATCGAGTACACCGCCCCCGCGGCCGTGGTGGTCTGGATGTGGCTGCGCCACGGCCACCGCCCCGGCCCGGTGACGCTGGTCGGGGCGGCGGTCTCCGTCGTCGGCCTGGCGCTGGTGCTCGACCTGTTCTCCGGCGCCGCGCTCAGCGTCGTGGGCGTGCTGTGGGCGCTCGGCGCGATGGTCGGGGCCGCGTCCTACTTCGTGATCTCCGCCGACGAGAGCTTCGGCCTGCCCCCGATGGTGCTCGCCGCGGGGGGCCTGGTGGTCGGCGCGGTCGTGCTCGGCACCCTGGCGGTGCTCGGCGTACTGCCGATGTCGGCGGGGACCGACCCGGCGCAGTACGCCGTGGGCGACGTCGCCTGGTGGGTCCCGCTCGTGGCGCTCGGCGTCGTGACCGCCGCGATCGCCTACACGACCGGCATCGCCGCCGGCCGCCGCCTGGGCTCCCGGCTGGCGTCCTTCGTGGCGCTGCTCGAGGTCGTGGCCGCGGTGGGCTTCTCCTGGCTGCTGCTGCACGAGCTGCCCGGCTGGATCCAGCTCGCCGGCGGCCTGCTGGTGCTCGTCGGCGTGATCGGCGTCAAGGCCGGCGAGCGCACGGTGGTCCGCGTCGAGCCGACGATCTGAGCGCCGGCGTACGGTCTCCGCGCCACCACGAGCGCCGACTCGCGCCACCACAAGGGCCGACTCGCGCCACCACAAGGGCCGACTGGACACACCACGAGCGCCGACTCGCGCAACCACAAGCGCCGACTCGGCGTACGAGTCGGCGCTTGGAGGTGGTGCGGGGTCGTGCGGGTCGGGCGGGGTCAGTCGTCGTCGCCGAAGCCGGCGACCACGTCGCGCAGCGAGGCGAGCTGGGCGGTGATGGCGTCGCGGCGGCGGCGCAGGCGGTCGAGCTCGGCGCGGGTGGCGGCGAGCTCGCGCTCGGCCTCGGCCTGACCGGTGGAGCTGATCGAGTCGGCCTGGCTGCGCGCCGACGTCACGATCTGCTCGGCCTCGCGGCGGGCGCGGACCAGGAGGGCCTCGGCCTCCGCCTGGGCGTGGGTGCGCTGCTCGGCGGCCTGGGTGTTGGCCTGGCGGGCCCGCTCCTCCGCAGCCGTGGCACGGGCCTCGGCCTCCTCGACCAGCTTGCGGGTCTCGGCGGTGGCGCTCTTGTGGAAGTCGGTGGCCTCGCGGGCCAGGCGCTCCTTCTCGACCGCCAGCATCCGGCGGGCCTCCTGCACCTCGCGGTCCGCGGCGGCGCGGGCCTGCTCGACCTCGCGCTGGGCGGAGGTCCGCAGCTCGGTGGCCTCCTGCTGGGAGGCCAGGCGCAGCTGCTCGGCCTCGCGGCGGGCGGAGGCGCGCAGGTCCTCGGCCTCGCTGCGGGCCAGGGCACGCTCCTGCTCGGCGTCGGCGACGGCGCGCGCCCGCTGCTCGTCGAGCTCCTGCAGCTGCACGGTGCGCATGTCCTCGGCCTCACGGGCGGCGTCGGCGCGGGTGGCCTTCGCGTCGCGCACGGCCTGCTCGCGGATCTCGGCGGCCTCGCGCAGCGCGGTCTCGCGGATCTCGCTGGCCTCCTCCTCGGCCAGGCGCAGCATGGCGCTGGCGCGCCCGCCCAGCCCGGCGTACGAGGGGTTCTCGGCCTCGGCGAGCTGCTCGCGCGCCTTCTCGAGCTCGGCCTGGAGGGCCGCGGTGCGCTGCTCGGCCTCGGCGAGGCCGGAGGCCAGCCCGGCGCGCTCGCTGGCGAGCTGGGCGACGCGGGCGTCGACGGCGCTCGGCTCGTAGCCGTTGCGGCGCACCACCGGGAACCGCTCGACCGGTGCGGCGGCCCGTGGCGCGCCGGGAGGAGGCGTGCCCGGACCCCCGGAGCCGGGGGGAGGGCCGGCGGGACGGGCGCCGGCGGTGGCCCCGGACGTCCCGGCGGGCCGGCTCGCGGTGACCGGGATGACCTGGGTCTTGTCGGCGTCCGGGGAGCTGCGCCGCTCCGGCTCGTCGTCGAAGATGGACAGGCCCTGGTCGCTCATCGAGTTCCTCTTCCACTGAGATCGGGTGGATCGCGGTCGCGCTGTCGACCGGTCCGACCGGGCGGTTCAGCGCAGTCCCCATCCTCCCCGATGGACGGTGAAGAACCCACCCGCCACCCCGACGACTCGAGGGGCGGATGGGTTCCTCGGCGCTGGTCCGGGCCCGACCTGCGCTCAGACGCCGCGGAAGCGGTTGATCGCGCTCTCGTGCTGGGCGCGCAACTCGGTGTTGCGCACGCCGAGACCCTCCTGCGGGGCCAGGCAGAGCACGCCGACCTTGCCCTGGTGCCTGTTGTGGTGCACGTCGAGGGCGGCCTGGCCGGTCTCGTCGAGCTTGTAGGTGCGCGACAGGGTGGGGTGGATGGCGCCCTTCGCGACCAGGCGGTTGGCCTCCCACGACTCGCGGTAGTTCGCGAAGTGGCTGGAGATGATCTTCTTCAGGTTCATCCACAGGTAGCGGTTGTCGTACTCGTGCATGTAGCCCGAGGTCGAGGCGCACGTGGTGATGGTGCCGCCCTTGCGGGTGACGAAGACGCTGGCGCCGAAGGTCTCGCGGCCGGGGTGCTCGAAGACGATGTCGATGTCCTCACCGCCGGTGAGCTCGCGGATCCGCGCGCCGAAGCGCTTCCACTCCTTCGGGTTCTGCTGGGTCCCCTCGTCGTTCCAGAAGCGGTAGTCCTCCTCGGAGCGGTTGATGATCAGCTCCGCACCCATCGAGCGCGCGATCGCCGCCTTCTCCTCGCTGGAGACCACGCAGACGGGGGTGGCGCCGCCGTTGAGGGCGTACTGCGTCGCGAAGCCGCCCAGGCCACCGGAGGCGCCCCAGATCAAGACGTTGTCGCCCTGCTTCATGTCGCCGCCGTTCTTGCTCACCAGCTGGCGGTACGCCGTGCAGTTCACCAGCCCGGGGGAGGCAGCCTCCTCCCAGGTGAGGTGCTCGGGCTTGGGCATCAGCTGGTTGGCCTTGACCATGGCGACCTCGGCGAGGCCGCCGAAGTTGGTCTCGAAGCCCCAGATCCGCTGCTCGGGGTCGAGCATCGTGTCGCTGTGCCCGTCGGGGCCCTCGAGCTCGACGGAGAGGCAGTGCGCGACGACCCGGTCGCCGGGCTTCCACTTGGTGACGCCGGGGCCGGTCTTCAGCACGACGCCGGACAGGTCGGAGCCCACGATGTGGTACGGCAGGTCGTGGCGCTTGCCCAGCGGCGAGGTGCGGCCGTAGCGCTCGAGGAACCCGAAGGTGGAGACGGGCTCGAAGATCGAGGTCCACACGGTGTTGTAGTTGATCGCCGAGGCCATGACCGCCACGAAGGCCTCGCCGGGGCCGAGCTCGGGCAGCGGCACCTCGTCCACGTGGAGGGACTTGCGGGGGTCCTTCTCCTTGCTGGACACCCCCTCGAACATGTCCACCTCGTCCTTGTGCACGGTCACGGCACGGTAGGACTCGGGGAGGGCCAGCGAGGCGAAGTCCTGGGGGGTCGCGTCGTCGGCCTGGATTGCGTCGAGGATGTTCTGCACGTGAGCTCCTAGGTCGGGTGGTGCCGCGAAGATACCCACGAGTAACCATCGGTGAACATGGGCTGTGGCGTAGGTCTCAGCGCGGCACCGGCGACCCCGGTCGCCCGCGGGTCCGAGCGGTGCTCAGTGCGCGGTCGCAGCGGGCTCCACGAGCTCGACAAGGACGCCGCCGGCGTCCTTGGGGTGCACGAAGTTGATGCGCGAGTCCGAGGTGCCGCGGCGCGGGGCGTCGTACAGCAGCCGCAGGCCGCGCTCGCGCAGGATCGCGCTGACCTGCTCGATGTCGGTCACCCGGTAGGCCAGCTGCTGCAGGCCCGGGCCGGAGCGGTCCAGGAACTTCGCGATCGTGGAGGTCTCGTCGAGCGGGGCGAGCAGCTGGATGCAGGAGCCGGAGTCGCCGACCGCCATCATCGCCTCGCGCACGCCCTGGGCCTCGTTGACCTCCTGGTGGGCCAGGCGCATCCCGAAGGTCTGCTCGTAGAAGGCGATCGCGGCGTCGAGGTCGGGCACGGCGATGCCGACGTGGTCGATGTGGGTGAACAGGTGGGCGGGGATGTCGAGGCTCGTCATGCCGACATGGTGACGGGTCGCCCCACGCCCCGCGACGGGTTGTGACAAGTGCCTCAGCAGGGGGCGACCGGACGTGTCTCGCCACCCCTGATCGACGTGGGTAGTGTCGCGGGCATCGCCTTCGACCGGTCCGACCGCGGCCGGCGACCACTGGAGGAACCACATGTCTGCAACTGTCATCGTCGCCGGGGCGCGCACCCCGATCGGCCGTCTCTCCGGCGGCCTGAAGGACCTCTCCGCCGCCGACCTGGGGGGCGTCGCCATCAAGGGCGCCCTGGAGAAGGCCGGCGTCAGCGGCGAGCAGGTCGACTACGTGGTCATGGGCCAGGTGATCCAGGCCGGTGCCGGGCAGAACCCCGCCCGCATGGCCGCGGTCGCCGGCGGCGTCCCGATGAGCGTCCCCTCGATCACCATCAACAAGGTGTGCCTGTCCGGCGTCAACGCGATCGCGCTGGCCGACCAGCTCGTGCGCGCCGGCGAGTGCGAGATCGTCGTCGCCGGCGGCATGGAGTCGATGACCAACGCCCCGCACTTCCTGCCGAAGTCGCGCGAGGGCATCAAGTTCGGCGACGTGAAGCTCGTCGACTCGATGGCCTACGACGCCCTCTTCGACCAGTTCACCAGCCAGGCGATGGGCCTGCTGACCGAGGAGTGCAACGCCGCGGCGCAGAACCTCACCCGCGCGGAGCAGGACGAGTTCGCCGCCCAGTCGCACCAGAAGGCCGCGCTCGCGTGGAAGAACGGCGTCTTCGCCGACGAGGTCGTGCCGGTGACGGTCAAGACCCGCAAGGGCGAGGTCGTGGTCTCCGAGGACGAGGGCGTGCGCGGCGACACCACCGCAGAGTCGTTGTCGAGGCTGCGCCCGGCCTTCAACAAGGAGGGCACCATCACCGCCGCGTCCTCCTCGCAGATCTCCGACGGCGCCTGCGCCGTGGTCGTGATGAGCAAGGCCAAGGCCGAGGAGCTCGGCCTGGAGTGGCTCGCCGAGATCGGCGCGCACGGCCAGGTCGCCGGCCCCGACTCCACCCTGCAGCTGCAGCCCGCCGCCGCCACCGCGAAGGCGTGCGAGAAGGAGGGCATCTCGCCCACCGACCTCGACCTGGTCGAGTTCAACGAGGCCTTCGCGGCCGTCGGCATCTCCTCGGCGCGCGAGCTCGGCCTCGACGACGCCAAGGTCAACGTCAACGGCGGGGCGATCGCCCTGGGCCACCCGGTCGGCATGTCCGGCGCCCGCATCGTGCTGCACCTCGCGCTCGAGCTGAAGCGCCGCGGCGGCGGCGTCGGCGCGGCGGCGCTGTGCGGCGGCGGTGGCCAGGGCGACGCGCTGATCGTCCGGGTCCCGCAGGCCTGACCCGCCTTGGTCCTCAGCGGCACCGGGGGAGGGAGCCGACGCCGGCAGGCGTCGGTCCCCGACCTCGTCGAGGCCGCCCGCGCCGGCCAGCCGCGCGCGGTGGCGCGCCTGGTGTCCCTGGTCGAGGACGCGTCGCCGCTGCTGCGTGAGGTGTCCGCCGCCCTGGCGCCGTACACCGGGCGCGCGCAGGTCGTCGGCCTCACCGGCGCCCCGGGGGTCGGCAAGTCCACCTCCACCAGCGCGCTCGTGCGCGCCTTCCGCGACGCCGGGCGCACCGTGGCAGTGCTCGCGGTCGACCCCTCCTCGCCGTTCTCCGGCGGGGCGCTGCTCGGCGACCGGGTGCGGATGTCCGACCATGCCGCGGACCCCGGCGTCTTCATCCGCTCCATGGCCGCACGCGGCCACCTCGGCGGGCTGGCCTGGTCCACGCCGCAGGCGATCCGCGTGCTCGACGCCGCCGGGTACGACGTGGTGCTGGTCGAGACCGTCGGGGTCGGGCAGAGCGAGGTCGACATCGCCGCGCAGGCCGACACCACGGTGGTGCTCCTGGCGCCCGGCATGGGCGACGGCATCCAGGCCGCGAAGGCCGGGATCCTCGAGATCGGCGACCTCTACGTCGTCAACAAGGCCGACCGCGACGGCGCGGAGCAGGTGCGCCGCGACCTGCGCTCGATGCTGGCCCTCGCCGAGCGCGACGAGCAGGCCTGGCGTGCGCCGGTCCTCGCGACCTCGGCGCGCAGCGGGACCGGGGTGGACGAGGTCGTCGACGCCCTCGAGGAGCACCACGTCTGGCTGCTCGACACCGGCGAGCTGGCCCGGCGCCGCGAGCGCCGCGCACGCGGGGAGATCGAGGCGATCGCGCTCACCACGCTGCGCGAGCGCTGGGGCGGCCTCGAGGGCCGTGCCGAGCTCGGCGAGCTCGCCGTGCGGGTCGCGGCCGGGGACTGCGACCCCTACGCGGCGGCCGACGAGCTGCTCGAGGCCGCGCACGCCTGAGCCGCGCGACGGAGCCATCGGGCCGGATGGGGTCGTCTTCCCTAGGATGTGGGCCATGACGCAGCAGCCGTTCTCCCGTCCCGGTGCCATCGACCTGTCGGCGCTGAAGCGACCGGCCCCGACCGCGCCTCCCGCGGGCGCCCCGGGCCCCGCGGCCGGCGGCTCCGCGGCGCCCGGCGCCAGCTCGGCGTACGTCGTGCAGGTCGACGAGTCGAACTTCCAGAGCACCCTCGAGGCCTCGATGACCGCCCCGGTCGTCCTGGTCTTCCACTCCTCCTCCCAGGCCGGGCCGGGGGACACCTTCGCCGCCGACGTCGCCGCGGTGGTGACCGAGCACGAGGGCCGCTTCCTGGCCGGGCTGATCGACGTCGACGCCACGCCGCAGATCGCCCAAGCCATGCAGATCCCGCAGGTGCCGCTGATGCTGGTGCTGCTCGACGGTCGTCCCGCGACCCAGCCGATCCCCGGCCCGATCCCGGTGGACGACCTGCGCGCGATGTTCACCCAGCTCGCCCAGCAGCTCACCGTCCAGGGCATCACCGACCGCCACCAGCCGCGTCACGTGGCCGCGGCGGAGGGCGAGGAGGAGCAGGTCGACCCGCGCTACGCCGCCGCGCAGGACGCGCTCGGCGACGGCGACATCGACCGCGCCGTGGCGGAGTACCAGAAGCTGGTCGACGCCAACCCCGCCGACACCGAGGCCGCTGCCGGGCTCGCGATGGCCAAGGTGCTCCAGCGCACCCAGGGCGTCGACCTCCAGGCGGCCCGCGCCGCCGCGGCCGCGAACCCCGACGACGTCGACGCCCAGACGATGGTGGCCGACCTCGACATGCTCGGCGGCCACGTCGACGACGCCTTCAACCGTCTCGTCGACCTGGTGCGTCGTACGGCGGGCGCCGAGCGCGCCCAGGCCCGCGACCACCTGCTCGGGCTCTTCGCGGCCGTCGGCAACGACGACCCGCGAGTGCTGCGGGGCCGCCAGAACCTCGCCTCGGCGCTGTTCTGAGCACGTGGTGGAGCAGCGCCCGGCGGTGAGCGTCGGGGGGCCCGGACAGCCGGGACGGCCGGGGCGGTCGGGGCTCGCAGGAGTGGCGGCCGGCTCGGGACCGGCACACCTCGTGCGCGGCTTCGGGATGTGGCGCCGGCGTCCGGGGCTGATGCTGCTCGGCTTGGTCCCCGCGCTGCTCGTGCTGCTGGCGCTGCTCGCGGCCTTCGTCGGGCTCCTCGTGGTGGTCGGCGACGTGGTCGGGTGGGCCACGCCCTTCGTCGACGACGCCTCGGCCACCGTGCGGCGGCTGGTGCGGGTGACCCTCGCCCTCGCCCTCGTGGCGGGGTTCGTGGTGCTCGCGGCGGCGACGTTCGTCGCCCTCACGCTGCTGGTCGGGGACCCGTTCTACGCGCGGATCTGGCGCGAGACCGAGACGCTGCTCGGCGGACCGGTGCCCGAGGACGAGGTGGGGCTGCTGCGCTCGATCGGCGACGGCGTCGCGCTGGTGCTGCTCGGCCTCGCGACGACGCTCGGGGTGGTCGCGGTGGGGCTGGTGCCGGTCGTCGGCACGCTGGCCGCGCTCGCGGGCGGGTTCTGCATCTCCGCCTGGTTCCTCGCCGGGGAGCTGCTCGGCCGCCCGCTGGAGGCCCGCGGCCTGGACCGCAGCGAGCGCTCCCGGCTGCTGCGCGGACACCGTTTCCAGGTGCTCACCTTCGGGCTGTCGGTGCAGGCCTGCTTCCTGGTGCCGCTCGGCGCCGTACTCGTGATGCCGGCGGCGGTGGTCGGCGCGACCACGCTCGCGCGGGACCTGGTCGAGGCCTGAGGTCCGCGCGCCGCCGCGGGTTTCCGAGGGCCTGTCGGTGGTCAGCCTGCACCCATGACCTCGACCTCAGAGACCGGAACGACCAGGCCGCTCCCGTACGACGAGCTGGCGGTGGTCACCTCCCGCCTCGGCCTGCTCGAGGGCGCCGAGGACGTCGTCGACGCCCTCGCGGACCTGGCCCAGGCGCAGGCGCGGCTCCTCCCCGACGGTCCCGCGACGGATGTCCGCGGCTCCTACGTCGGCGGCCACCCCTTCCTGCCGGCCGGGACGTCCTGGCCGACCGACGAGGCGGGGGCGCCGCTGGCGTTCGTGGCGCAGGTCAACTTCGCCGACCTCGCGGCGGCGCTGGCCGCCTCGGACGTCGCCCCGGCAAGCACGCGTGGCCTCCAGGAGCTCCCCGACAGCGGCCTGCTGCAGTGGTTCGTGCCCGCCGTGGAGTGCTTCGGGCTGTCCTTCGAGCACCGCGACCGCGCGTACGCCCGCTTCCACTCCGCCGAGGAGCTGACCCGGGAGGCGGCCCAGCCGGTCTCGGCCGCGGTGCCGGACACCGGGTCCGGTGAGTGGTCCTCCCCGCTCCTGCACCGCGACCGGGCCACCGCCGTCCGGTTCGTGGTGGAGAGCTCCCTGCCCGCGGTCACCGACCTGCACGAGGGCTATCGCCCCGAGCGCCTCGGCGTCCTGGGGGACGAGGACCGTCTCGAGCGCATCGGAGAGGCGGCCGGGTCCGCGTTCACCGATGTGTACGGCGGAGACACCGTGCCGGGTCAGGACGACCCGGAGGAGGAGCCGCCGGCGATCGGCGGCGGCGACAAGGTCGGCGGCTGGCCCTGCATCGTCCAGGGGGACCCGCGGTGCGCCGACGCGCAGGACCCGGCCGCCGCGGCGCCGGGTGCCGACACGCTGATCCTCCAGCTGGACTCCGACGAGGGGGTGTTCACCGAGTGGGGCGACAGCGGGATCTCCTGGCTCTTCGGCGACCCGGCTTCGTTGCGTCGCGGCGAGACCTCCTCGCTGTGGTGGTCCTGGGCCTGCTACTGAGCGGAGGCCCGTCGTACGCCGGCCGGGCACGCCACTTGCGCCGACTCGCGCAACCACGAGAGCCGACTCGGTGCACCACGAGAGCCGACTCGGTGCACCACAAGAGCCGACTCGGGGTTTCGGGGCGGTGGGGCACGGCTAGCCTTCCGGCATGCCTCGCCCTCTCGCTGCTCCGTCCCGTTCCCTCTCCCGCTCCGGTCTCCGGGTCGGAGCAGTGGCCTCCGCGGTCGCCTCGCTCGTGGTGGCGGGGACGATGCTCGCCCCGCCGGCGCAGGCGGCGTGGAAGAACGGCTCCTCGGCGAACGGCGCCAAGGTGCAGGTCTGCAAGGTCCCGCTCGACGGCGGCGACGTGCGGGTCCGGGTGCGCCTGGACAACCGCGCGACCGGCCGGACCTACACCGGCTCGCTCATGCGGCTGAGCGGCGGCTCGGGCAGCGTCACGGTCCGCGCCGCGGGCGGCACCATCTCGGGCACGAAGTCCCTGCGCGTGCGGCCGGGCCACCTGATGGGCACCGGCATCAGCGGGCCGGGCGTCGACCACGGCAGCGCGATCGGGTACGCCCGCAGCCTGCCCCGGTGCTGACCGGCGGAGCCCGAGCGGTCTCGACAGGCGCGACCGACGGCGCCGGTCAATGGGCCGCGACCAGCGCCTCCAGCACGGTGGTGAGGGCGGGGGAGTCAGTCATGCTGCGCCGGTGCGCCGCCAGCACCCGGCGCAGCGGCACCGGGTCGTGCAGCGGCACCGCGCAGAGGTCCGGCGCGAGCGGTGAGCGGCCCAGCCTCGGGATCAGCGCGATCCCGAGGCGCGCCCGGGCCATCGCCAGGTGGGAGTCGAACTCCCAGGACTCGTGGACCACACGGGGCGGGTGGCCGGTGCCGACGTACATCCGCTCCAGCCACTGACGGCAGATGCTGCTCGGCGGGGTGGCGATCCAGCCCTCCGCCACCAGCTCGGCCGGCGACAGCCGGTCCCGCCCGGCCAGCGGGTGCTCGCGGTGCAGGATCACGTCGGCCAGGTCGTCCGCGAGCGGCGTCAGCACGACGTGGTCCGGCACGCTCAGCGGTACGTCTCCCCACCGGTGCACCACCGCGAGGTCGGCGCGGTCGGTGGCGACCAGCTCGACGGCGTCCCACGGCTCGCGCTCGGACAGGGTCACCGAGAGATCGGGGTGGGCGTCGAGCACGTCGCGCACGACCGGCGCCACCAGCCCGCGCATCGCGGTCGAGAAGGTCGCCACCCGAAGCCGGCCCGCCACGGTCTGCGCCTGGCGGTGCAGTCCGCTCTCCAGCTCCTCGAGCCCGGCGAGCAGGGGGGTGCTGGACTCCACGAGGTGGCGTCCGTGGCGGGTCAGGATCACGCCGCGGCCGACCCGCTCCAGCAGCGGGACGCCGGTGCTGCGCTCCAGCCGTTTGACCTGCTGGGAGACCGCGGACGGGGTGAAGCCGAGCGCGCTCGCGGCCGCACCCACGGACCCGTGGGTCGAGACCGCGCGCAGCGCGAGGACGGCGTCGAGGTCGATCATGAAGCAACGCTAAACCAATTCATGCACGATCGTTCGCTGGTGCTGCACGGTCAAGGTCCACGAGGCTGGCGAGGTGAACCGACGAGACTCGCTCCTGGCCGCGCTGGTGGCCGCCGTGTGGGGCTTCAACTTCGTGGTCATCGACTGGGGGATGGGCGAGGTGTCGCCCCTGCTGTTCGTGGCCTGCCGCTTCGTGCTGGTGGTCTTCCCGGCGGTGCTGCTGGTGCCCCGGCCCGACGTGCCGTGGCGGGTGCTGGCGGCGGTCGGGCTGACGATGTCGATCGGCCAGTTCGGCTTCCTCTACGTCTCGATGGCCGCCGGGCTGCCCCCGGGCCTGGCGGCGCTGGTGCTCCAGGCCCAGGTGGTGTTCACCATCGTGATCGCCGCGGTCGCGCTGCGCGAGCGTCCGACGCGCGCCCAGACCGTGGGCGTCGTGATCGGGGCGACCGGCCTGGTCGTGGTGGCCCTGGGCCGTGGCGGGCAGGTCACGCTGGCAGCCCTGCTGCTGTGCCTGGCGGGTGCGCTGTCGTGGGGGATCGGCAACGTCGTCTCCCGGGCCGCCAAGGTGCCGGGTGGGCTCGGGCTGACCGTCTGGTCCGCAGTCGTGGTGCCGGTGCCGGTGCTCGTCGTGTCGCTGGTGCTCGACGGTCCCGCGGCGGTGGCCGACGGGCTGGGCGCGTTCGGCTGGCAGGCGCTGGTCTCGACGCTCTACACCGCCGGTCTCGCCTCGCTGGTGGGGTACGGGCTGTTCAACTCGCTGCTGGCCCGCAACCCCTCGGCGGCCGTCGTGCCGTGGGTGCTGCTGGCCCCGGTGGTGGCCATGGTGTCGGCCTGGGCGCTGCTGTCGCAGGTGCCCAGCGCGGGGGAGGCGCTCGGCGGGCTGCTCCTGGTCGTCGGCGTGCTGGTGGCGCTGCGCCCGCGCCGGGGGAGCGCCCCGGTGCCGGTGCCGGTGCCCGCGCCGGAGCCGGTGCCCGCCCGCGGAGCCGAGCGGGCCTGAGCCTCAGCGCCCGGACTCGGTGTACGCCGCGCCGCCGCGCTCGATGCTGGCCAGCGCGGCGGTGAGCCGGCGCAGGGTGAAGTCGGCGCAGCGCTCGGTGGCCTGCTCGACGGTGCAGAACTCCGCGGAGCGGATCTCGCGGGCCTGGTAGACCGCGCGCTCGAGGATCGCCGGGTCGTGGACGCCGCCGTCGAAGACGAGGCAGAGCGCGTCGTCCCAGCCGCTCCAGGGCGGCATCCAGTCGGTGAGGACCAGCGGACCGGGCTTCACGACCAGGCCGAGCTCCTCCTCGACCTCGCGGGCCGCGGCGAGCTGCGGGGACTCGCCGACCTCGACCACGCCGCCGGGAAGGTCCCAGTCCTTCTTGTAGGTCAGGTTGCACAGCAGCACGCGACCGGCGGTGTCGCGCAGCAGCATCTGCCCGATCGCGCGCTTGCGGGGCAGGAAGGAGTTCAGCAGCGAGCGGAAGCTGGTGGGGTCGCTGACCGGCGGGTCGTCGGCGAGGCGGGCCAGCACGACGTACTCGGTCGCGGCCGGCTGCTCGCCGGTGCCGGCGACGACGCGGCGCACGCCCTCGCGGCGCAGGCCGGCGCGGCTGGCGACGCGCAGCGCGGACTCGTTGGCGGGCTCGATGCGGGCCTCGACCCGGGTGAGGCCCAGGCCTCCCTGGCCGACCGCGGTGAGCGCCCAGTCGGCGAGCACGCGCACCGCGCGGGTGGCGTGGCCCTGGCCGCGGTGGCCGGCGTAGAGCACCCACTGCAGCTCGCCGGTGGTGTCGTCGTCGACGCGCACCTGGCACCCCCCGACGAGCCGGCCACCGGCCTCGATCGCGTAGCCGATCCGGTTGGTGGTGCTGAACCGCTCGGTCCAGATCCGGATGGCGCGCCGGTGCTGGTCGGCGCTCGGGCCCTCCTCGACGCCGAGCCAGTGCAGCACGGGTTCGTCATGGCCTGCGATCGCGACCTCGACGTCGGACTCGCGCCACGCACGCAGCGTGACCGTCCCGTCGGTGAGGCTGGGCTGCTCGGTCACGCCGCAACCCTAGCCACGCGGCGAAAGGTCCGGTCGCCCGGACCGGGTCCGACCGGCCCCGCACGCGCGGGACCGGCCGGGACCGCTCAGTCCGTGCGGCGGAACCACACCGTCGCGAGCGGCGGAACCACGATGTCGGCGTGCGCCGGCTGGCCGTGGTGGGCGCCCTCCGTGCCGGTGATGCCGCCGAGGTTGCCCACCCCGGACCCGGTGTAGGTCGAGGCATCGGTGTTGAGGACCTCCTCCCACCGCCCGGTCGCGGGCAGGGCGAGGCGGTAGTCGTGGTGCGGCACCGCGGCGAAGTTCGCCACGCACACCAGGTCCGGCTCGCCGGGGGCCCGGCGGACGAAGGAGAAGACGTTGTGCTCGGCGTCGTCGGCGTCCAGCCAGGCGAAGCCGGCGGGCTCGTGGTCCTGCGCCCACAGCGCCGGCGTCTCGGTGTACGTCGTGTTGAGGTCGCGCACCAGCGAGTGGACGCCGCGGTGCTCGGGGTGGTCCAGCAGCCACCAGTCCAGCTCGCGGGACTCCGCCCACTCCGACTCCTGCCCCATCTCGGCGCCCATGAACAGCAGCTGCTTGCCGGGGTGGGCCCACATGAAGGCGAGGTAGGCCCGCAGCGCGGCGAGCTGCTGCCAGCGGTCGCCGGGCATCTTGCGCAGCAGCGAGCCCTTGCCGTGGACGACCTCGTCGTGGCTGATCGGGAGCACGTAGTTCTCCGACCAGGCGTAGACCAGCGAGAAGGTCATCTCGCCGTGGTGGTGCACCCGGTGGACCGGGTCGTGCTGCATGTAGCCCAGCGAGTCGTGCATCCAGCCCATGTTCCACTTGAAGCCGAAGCCCAGGCCGCCGGCGGAGGTGGGCTGGGTGACGCCCGGCCAGGAGGTGGACTCCTCGGCGATGGTGGTGACGCCGGGGATCCGGCGGTAGACGGTGGCGTTCATCTCCTGGAGGAACTCCACCGCCTCGAGGTTCTCGCGCCCGCCGTGGATGTTGGGCGTCCACTCGCCCTCCTCGCGGGAGTAGTCGAGGTACAGCATCGAGGCGACGCCGTCGACACGCAGCCCGTCGGCGTGGAACTCCTCGAGCCAGTACACGGCGTTGGCGTAGAGGAAGTTGCGGACCTCGCGGCGCCCGAAGTTGAAGATGTGCGAGCCCCACTCGCGGTGCCAGCCGCGCTGGGGGTTGGGGTCCTCGTAGAGCGGGGTGCCGTCGAAGCGCACCAGTGCCCACTCGTCGGTGGCGAAGTGGCCCGGCACCCAGTCCAGGATCACGCCGATCCCGGCCTGGTGCAGCTTGTCCACGAGCAGGCGGAAGCCGTCGGGGTCGCCGAAGCGCGCGTCCGCGGCGAAGTAGGAGGTGACGTGGTAGCCCCACGAGCCGCCGAAGGGGTGCTGCATCACCGGCATCAGCTCGACGTGGGTGAAGCCGAGCTCTGCGACGTACGCCGGCAGCTCCTCGGCCAGCTGCGCCCAGCTGCGGTCGCGGCGCCAGGAGGCGAGGTGCAGCTCGTAGGTCGACATCGGGCGGGACACGGCCTGCTGGTCGCGGCGCGCGTCCATCCACTCCGCGTCGCCCCAGGTGTAGGTGGACTCGAAGACCCGCGAGGCGGTCTTGGGCGGCTCCTCGGCCCAGGCGGCCATCGGGTCGGCCTTGTCGCGCCACACCCCGTCGGCGCCGAGCACGGCGTACTTGTAGGAGGCCCCGGAGCCGATGCCCGGCACGAAGAGCTCCCACACCCCCGAGGTGCCGAGCTGGCGCATCGGGTGCTCGCGGCCGTCCCAGGCGTTGAAGTCGCCCTTGACGCGTACGCCGTGCGCGTGCGGCGCCCACACCGCGAACGAGGTGCCGGTGACCTCGCCGAGCACGCCGGGGTAGTGGCGCACGTGGGCGCCGAGCACCTCCCACAGCTGCTCGTGGCGGCCCTCGTTGACCAGGTGCAGGTCCATCTCGCCGAGGGTGGGCAGGAACCGGTAGGGGTCGTCGACCAGGATCGGGTCGCCGTCGTAGGCCACCGAGATCCGGTAGTCGGGCACCTCGGCGACGGGCAGCACGCCCACCCAGACCCCCTCGTACTCGTGCTCGAGGCGGGTGGCGGCGTGGCCGTCGGGGGTGGCGTGCTGGATCGTGACCGAGGAGGCGAGCGGGCGCAGGACACGCACCGTGACCCCACCGTCGTGGGGGTGCGCGCCCAGGATGCCGTGCGGGTCGCCGTGCTCGCCGCGCACGAGCAGGTCGAGCTGGTCGCGGTCCACGGGACGCCGGGCGGGTCGGTGGGCGGGGGTGCTGGTCATGAGGCCTCGATCCTCGCGATGGCGGTGAGGGGGATGGTGACCCAGGTGGGGCGGTTGCGCGTCTCGTAGATCGCCTCGTAGACGGCCTTGTCGGCGACGTAGGCGTCGAGCAGGAGCTGCTGCTCCGGGCTCAGCGGACCGCCGGCGTAGGCGTCGAGGAAGTGCTGCTTGTTGCGCTCGGCCCACTCCTCGGCGCGGTAGGCGCGCTGCGCGACGCCCTCGGGGTCCTCCTCGGCCAGCGAGCGGGCGACCACCTGGGGCGCGTAGTCGAAGGAGCGCAGCATCCCGGCGACGTCGCGCCAGGGGGAGTCGGGCAGCTGGCGCTGCGCGAGCGGCTTCGCGGGCTCGCCCTCGAAGTCGACGATCTTCCAGCCCCCGGAGGTGCGCACCGTCTGGCCCAGGTGCAGGTCGCCGTGCACGCGCTGCACCTCGATCGTGCCCAGCGCGGACAGCCGGGCGTACGTCGCGCGCAGCGCCTCGGCGTACGGCTCCAGGGCGGGTACGACGGCGAGCGCGTCGGTGAGGCGCTGCGTCATCGCCTCGCCGAGGTCGGCGGCGGAGCCCTCCGGGCTGGTGCCGAACGCGGTCGCCAGCGTGGTGTGCACCTCGCGCAGCGCCTCGCCGAGGCGGGCGGACTCGCCGGCGAAGTCGCCTCCGACCTCGTGGGCGTGCAGGTCGGCCTCGGCGAACAGGTCGCGCACGCTCGTCAGGGCCAGGTCCCAGCCGTCGGTCCCGGCACGCAGGAACTGCTGGAGCATCGCCAGCTGGAGCGCCGGGGCCTCCGGACCGCCGAGGTCGTCGGGCGCGTCGGGGTCGGTGGGCCCGTGCGGGCCGTCGGGGTCGCGCCACTCGACCCAGCCGTACAGCGCCGCGACGTGCTCGGAGCCGGCGCGGGTGAGCGCCTCGTGGACGGTGATGTCCGGGTTCGCGCCGGGAGTGACCTTGCGGAACACCTTCATGGCGGCGTGGTCGCCGAAGAGCACGGTGGAGTTGGACTGCTCACCGGAGAACAGCGAGGCGGTCGCGTCGGGGTCCAGGTCGTGCCCGGGCGTGCGGTGGAAGGTCAGGCCGGAGCCCGGGTCGGTCCAGACCCCGCCCTCCACCGGGACGGCCCCGACGAAGGTGCGCAGCCAGGCGGCCATCGCCTCGCGGTCGTGCAGCGCGTCGTAGGCGTGCACCCAGCCGTGGCCCGGCTCCTCCCACCAGCCGATGAAGGCGTGGTCGAGGCGCTGGACCGGCTCGGCGTACAGCGTGAGCGGCACCTGGTAGAGCTCGGTGGCCGGCTCGCCGCCGGCGGTGTCGGCGTAGGTGAGCTCGACGAGGTGGTTGACCACCCGCGGCTCCCCGCTGGCCCCCGGGACGTCGCCGAGGCGGCGGATCCCGGTGACGGTGAAATCGCGTCCCTTGCCGGCGAACCACCGGGTCTTGACGAGGTAGTCGGCGAAGACCTCGGGGTCGAGATGGGTGCTGGCGTGCCTGGACTGGGGAGTCACAGCAGCGTCGCCTCCTCTGCGTTGTCGGGTTCGGAGAGCCGGAACCAGTAGAAGCCGTAGCCGCTCAGGGTGAGCAGGTACGGCAGCTCGCCGATGCGGGGGAAGGGCACGCCGCCGAGCAGCTCGACCGGCACCATCCCCTCGAAGCGGCGCAGGTCCAGCTCGACCGGCTGGGGGAAGCGCGAGAGGTTGTGCACGCAGACGATGACGTCGCGGCGCCCGTCGCCCTGGTCGTGCTCACGGGCGTAGCTGAGCACCGAGGAGTTGGACCCGCCCAGGTCGACAAAGGAGCCGAGCCCGAACGCCGGGTGGCTGCGCCGGGCGTGGATCATCCGGCGCGTCCAGTGCAGCAGCGAGGAGGTGTTCTCCAGCTGCGACTCGACGTTGACGGACTGGAAGCCGTAGACCGGGTCCTGGTTTAGCGGGAGGTGCAGCTTGCCCGGGGTGGCCGAGGAGAACCCGGCGTTGCGGTCCGGGGTCCACTGCATCGGGGTGCGAACACCGTCGCGGTCACCGAGCCAGATGTTGTCGCCCATGCCGATCTCGTCGCCGTAGTAGAGGACCGGCGACCCGGGCAGGGAGAGCAGGAGCGCGCAGAACAGCTCCATCTGGTTGATGTCGTTGTCGAGCAGCGGCGCCAGGCGCCGGCGGATGCCGATGTTGGCCTTCATCCGCGGGTCCTTGGCGTACTCGTTCCACATGTAGTCGCGGTCCTCGTCGGTGACCATCTCGAGGGTCAGCTCGTCGTGGTTGCGCAGGAAGATGCCCCACTGGCAGCCGCTCGGGATCGGCGGCGTCTGGTCGAGGATCTCCGTGATGGGGAAGCGCGACTCGCGGCGCACCGCCATGAAGATGCGCGGCATCACCGGGAAGTGGAAGCACATGTGGCACTCGTCGCCGCCGGACTCGTAGTCACCGAAGTAGTCCACGACGTCGGAGGGCCACTGGTTGGCCTCGGCGAGCAGCACCTTGCCGGGGTAGTTCTCGTCGACGAAGCGACGCACCTTCTTGAGCAGGTCGTGGGTCTCGGGGAGGTTCTCGCCGTTGGTCCCGGGCCGCTCGTAGAGATACGGCACGGCGTCGAGGCGGAACCCGTCGAGGCCCATGTCGAACCAGAACGCGATCGCCTCGAGGATCGCGTCGTGGACCGCGGGGTTGTCGAAGTTCAGGTCCGGCTGGTGGCTGAAGAACCGGTGCCAGTAGTACTGCTGGCGCACCGGGTCCCAGGTCCAGTTCGACGGCTCGGTGTCGACGAAGATGATCCGGGCGTCGGAGTAGAGCTCGTCGGTGTCGGACCAGACGTAGAAGTCGCCGTACGGCCCGTCGGGGTCCTCGCGGCTGGCCTGGAACCACGGGTGCTGGTCGCTGGTGTGGTTCATGACGAAGTCGATGATCACGCGGATGCCGCGGGCGTGCGCCTCGTCGAGGAAGTGGTGGAAGTCCTCGACCGTCCCGATCTCGGGGAGGATGTTGGTGTAGTCGGAGACGTCGTAGCCGCCGTCGCGCAGCGGCGAGGAGAAGAACGGCGGCAGCCACAGGCAGTCCACGCCGAGCCACTGCAGGTAGTCCAGCTTCTCGGTGAGACCGCGGAAGTCGCCGACCCCGTCGCCGTTGGAGTCGCGGAAGGACCGGACCAGCACCTCGTAGAACACCGCCGTCTTGAACCAGTCCGGCGTGGGGGCCTGGTCGTCGGGGAACGGGTCGCCCTCCGGGCTCTGGCCCATCGGGCTGAGGTGCACCCCCGCATCGGCGCGCGATGCGGCGCCCGGGTCGTCGGTGGTCGCGGCCGGTGAGTCGGCCGTCGAGACGGCGCTGCCGCCCTCGGTCGAGTCGGCGGGGGCGTCGTGCGGGTGGGCGTTCAGGGCGGTGTCCTCCGGGGCTGGATGGGGGGCTGGGGCGTGCGCGTCGGGCCGGGTGGCAGGGCCGGTCGGAGCGGTCAACGCGTCCTCCTGACGCTGAGGATGTGCGCGGGCTCGTGCGCGGGGTCGAGCCGCACGTAGTTGTGCTGGCTCCACGACCAGTCCTGCCCGGTGATCTCGTCGTGCACACCGAACACCTCGCCCTCTTCCAGCCCCATCGCGGGCAGGTCGAGGTGGACGGTCGTCTCCCGGGTGGCGTGCGGGTCGAGGTTGACCACCACGATCACGGTGTCGTCAGCGGCGTCGGGGCCCGTGCCCCGGCGGGTCTTGGAGAACACCAGGATGTTCTCGTCGTCGCTGGAGTGGATCGCCACGTTGCGCAGCAGCTGGAGCGCCGGGTGCTGGCGCCGGACCTCGTTGAGCCGGGTGAGGTACGGCGCGAGGGTGCGGCCCTCGGCCGCGGCGCCCTCCCAGTCGCGGATCCGGATCTGGTACTTCTCCGAGTCGAGGTACTCCTCGCTGCCCGGGCGGACCGCCACGTGCTCGTAGAGCTCGTAGCCGGCGTAGACGCCCCACGACGGCGAGCCGGTGGCCGCCAGGACGGCGCGCACCTTGAACGCTGCGGGCCCGCCGTACTGGAGGTAGGCGTGCAGGATGTCGGGGGTGTTGACGAAGAAGTTCGGACGCATCAGGTGGTCCGACTCGTGCGCGAGCTCGCGCAGGTACTCCTCCAGCTCCCAGCGCGCCGTGCGCCAGGTGAAGTAGGTGTAGCTCTGGTGGAAGCCGATCGCGCCCAGGCCGTGCATCATCGCCGGGCGCGTGAAGGCCTCGGAGAGGAAGACGACGTTGGGGTCGGTGCGGCGGACCTCGGCCAGCATCCACTCCCAGAACGACAGCGGCTTGGTGTGCGGGTTGTCGACGCGGAAGATCCGCACGCCGTGCGACATCCAGTGCCGCACGATCCGCAGCACCTCGTGGCTGATGCCCTCGGGGTCGTTGTCGAAGTTGACCGGGTAGATGTCCTGGTACTTCTTCGGCGGGTTCTCCGCGTGCGCGATCGAGCCGTCCGCGCGGGTGGTGAACCACTCCGGGTGCGAGGTGACCCACGGGTGGTCCGGGGCGGCCTGGAGGGCCAGGTCGAGCGCGACCTCGATCCCGAGCTCGCGGGCGCGGGCCACTAAGGCGTCGAAGTCCTCGAGGGTGCCGAGGTCGGGGTGGATCGCGTCGTGGCCGCCGTGGCGCGAGCCGATCGCCCACGGAGAGCCGGGGTCGTCGGGCCCGGGGGTGAGGGTGTTGTTCGGCCCCTTGCGGTTCACCTCGCCGATCGGGTGGATCGGCGGCAGGTAGATGACGTCGAAGCCCATCTCCGCCACCGCGTCCAGGCGCTCGGCCGCGGTGCGGAAGCTGCCGGAGATGACCCGCCCGGTGACCGGGTCCACCCGGGCGCCCTCGGAGCGGGGGAAGAACTCATACCAGCTGCTGAACAGCGCCTTCTCCCGGTCGGCGTACGCCGGGAACGGCCCCTCGACCGTGACCAGCTCGCGCAGCGGGTGGGCGTGGAGGAGGGCCTCGAGCGCCGAGTCCTGGAGCGCGGCGAGGCGGGCCTCGACCGGGCGGTCGGTGTCGCTCGCGGCGGCCAGGGCGCCCTCGAGCAGCTCCCGGGCCTCCGCACCGGCGGCGGCGTCGAGGTCGGCAAGCACCCGCTCGAGCAGCAGCCGGCCCTCGGTGAACATCAGCTCGACGTCGACGCCGGCCGGGATCTTCAACCCGGCGGCGTGCTGCCAGGTCGCGATCGGGTCCGACCAGGCCTGGATCTCGAAGGTCCAGGCGCCCTCGAGGTCGGGCACCACCTCGGCGTCGTAGCGGTCCGGGACCTCCCGGTGCGGCGTCATCCGCACCGGTGGGCGTCGTACGCCGTCCGGGCCGGTGAGGACGACGTCGGCCCCGAGGCTGTCGTGGCCCTCGCGGAAGATCGTCGCGCGCACGGGCAGCGGCTCGCCCACGGTGGCCTTGGCCGGGTGGCGGCCCAGATCGACGACGGGATGGACGTTCATGACGGGGATGCGTCCGACCATTGCTCCAACCTTGGTGGGGGGCGCTGACCGGGGGCCTGTACCCAATGCCGTGGCGCAGCCTCCGGCCCTCGCGCCCCGGTGTGGACGGGTGTGGCCCCGAGTCTGGCCGCGCAGGGGCCGTCCGGGCGGTCGACACCGGCGGGGACACCGAGGCGTCACGAGAAGGACCCGGGGCCGTCACAGGACCGTCACGCGAGCGTCACGGGGCGGTCCCCGGACGGCTGCCCCGGGGCCCGGGGCTGGGCTACGGTCGGACGGTGCGTGCGATCCGACGAATGAGCGTCCGTCCCGTTCTCCCCGCCGCGCTGTCGGCCCTGGGGGAGCTCGCCCTCAACCTGCGCTGGGTCTGGCACCCACCGACTCAGGACCTCTTCGCGGAGGTGGACCCCGACCTGTGGCGCAGCAGCGGCCACGACCCGGTCGCGCTGCTGGCCCGGGTCGAGCCCCAGCGGCTCGCCCAGCTGGCCGAGGACCCCGGCTTCCTGGAGCGACTGGCCGCCGCCCGCGCCGCGCTCACGGCGTACGTCACCGGTGAGCGCTGGTACCAGCGCCGCGTGGCCGCGGGGGAGCGGCTCCCGTCCGCCATCGGCTACTTCTCCCCGGAGTTCGGGATCACCGCGGTGCTGCCGCAGTACTCCGGTGGCCTGGGGATCCTGGCCGGGGACCACCTCAAGGCCGCGAGCGACCTCGGGGTGCCGATCGTCGGCGTCGGGCTGCTCTACCGACACGGCTACTTCCGCCAGGCGCTGGCCCGCGACGGCTGGCAGCTGGAGTCCTACCCCTCCCTGGATCCCGCGAGCCTGCCGATCTCGCTGCTGCGCGAGGCCGACGGCAGCGAGGCGCTGGTCCGGCTCGCGATGCCGGCCGGCCCGGACCTGCTGGCCCGGATCTGGGTGGCCCAGGTCGGCCGGGTCCCGCTGCTGATGCTCGACACCGACGTCGCCGGCAACCCCGACCAGTACGTCGAGGTCACCGACCGGCTCTACGGCGGCGGGTCCGAGCACCGGCTGCGCCAGGAGATCCTGCTCGGCGTCGGCGGGGTCCGCGCGCTCCGCGTGCACGCCCGCCTCACCGGTCACCCCGCGCCGGAGGTCTTCCACACCAACGAGGGGCACGCCGGCTTCCTCGGCGTGGAGCGGCTGCGCGAGCTGAGCGCCGACCCGGACGGGCCGGGGCTCGACCTCGACTCCGCGCTCGAGGTCGCCCGGGCGTCGACGGTGTTCACCACGCACACCCCGGTGCCCGCCGGGATCGACCGGTTCCCGCGCTCCCTGGTCGAGCAGTACTTCAGCACCGGCGGAGTCACCCCGGGGGTCCCGGTCGAGCGGGTGCTGGACCTCGGCGTCGAGGACTACGAGGGCGGCGACCCGGCGGTGTTCAACATGGCGGTGATGGGCTTCCGCCTCGCCCAGCGCTCCAACGGCGTCTCCCGGCTGCACGGCGAGGTCTCGCGTGACATGTTCCGCGGCCTCTGGCCGGACTTCGACGAGGCCGAGGTGCCGATCGGCTCGATCACCAACGGCGTGCACGCCCCGACCTGGGTGGCCCGCGAGCTGCTCGAGCTGGCGGCGCGCCACGGCGTGGACGTCGAGGGGGAGGGCGCCGAGCCGGAGTCCTTCGACGCGCTGGTCGACAGCGCCCCGGGCGAGGAGCTCTGGTCGCTCAAGCGTCGGCTGCGCGAGCGGCTGGTGGCCGAGGCCCGCCGCCGGCTGCGTGCCTCGTGGGAGGAGCGCGGGGCCGCGCCCGCCGAGCTCGCGTGGACCGACGGGGTGCTCGACCCGGACGTGCTCACGATCGGGTTCGCCCGCCGCGTCCCGTCGTACAAGCGCCTGACGCTGATGCTGCGCGACCCCGAGCGGCTGCGGCGCCTGCTGCTGCACCCCGAGCACCCGGTCCAGCTGGTCGTCGCCGGCAAGGCCCACCCCGCCGACGACGGCGGCAAGCGACTGGTGCAGGAGCTGGTCCGGTTCGCCGACGACCCGCAGGTGCGCCGGCGCATCGTGTTCCTGCCCGACTACGACATCGCGATGGCGCAGCCGCTCTACCCCGGGTGCGACGTGTGGCTCAACAACCCGCTGCGTCCCTACGAGGCGTGCGGCACCTCGGGCATGAAGGCGGCGCTCAACGGCGGGCTGAACCTGTCGATCCTCGACGGCTGGTGGGACGAGTGGTACGACGGCCAGAACGGCTGGGCGATCCCGTCCGCGGACGGGATCGAGGACACCGACCGCCGCGACGACCTGGAGGCGGAGGCGCTCTACGACCTGCTCGAGGACGAGGTGGCGCCCCGGTTCTACGACGTCGACGCCGACGGGGTCCCGCAGGGCTGGGTGGAGATGCTGCGCCACACCTGGCACTCGCTGGGCCCGAAGGTGCTGGCCACCCGGATGGTGCGCGACTACGTGCGGGCGCTCTACGCACCGGCCGCGACCTCGGCCGGGCGTCTCGACGCCGGCACCGCGCGCGACCTCGCCGACTGGAAGCGCACGGTGCGCGAGCGCTGGGACGAGGTCCGTGTCGAGCACGTCGAGGCCGAGGGCACCGGCGAGGAGCCGCAGGTCGGCGACACGCTGCGGGTCGCGGCCTACGTGGCGCTCGGCGGGCTGGCCCCGGGCGACGTCGAGGTCCAGCTGCTCCACGGCACGACCACGGAGTCCCGCGAGCTGGTCGACCCCGCCACCACGAGGCTCACCCTGGCGGAGAGCTACGAGGGCGACCGGCACCGCTACGACGGCGAGCTCGTCCTCGACCACGCCGGCGGGTTCGGCTACACGGTGCGGGTGCTGCCGCGCCACGACCTGCTGGTCGCGCCGGCCGAGCTCGGCCTCGTCGCGCTCCCGTGACGAGGCCGAGCAGGTTCAGCGGGTCACGAACCAGAGGTCCGAGGACGCCAACGCCAGGGACTCCGCCTCGGTGAGCACCGGCTGCTCGGCGACCACCGGGCCGACCTTCTCGCCCGGGGTGTTGAAGGAGTCGACCCGCACGACGTACCCGTCCGGGGTGTAGAGGCTGACCAGGAGCTCCCGGTAGCTGTCCGGCATGGCATCGCCCTGGCTGGGACGGGCCACGGAGTACCAGCCCGCGGGCGCCTCGCGGCACTCGATGGCCGGGTAGGTCTGGTAGGCGCCGGCGCACGCCTCGGCCGCGGTGGTGGCGACCATCTCGCCGGGGGCGATCGAGGTGTCGCCCTGCGCGGGAGTGCGGCCGGCGGCCGCGATCCGGTCCCGGCGCTCGCCCGAGGGGTCACCGAGCGCGAGGGTGCTGCCGACGGCGGCGATCCCGTCCCAGCGCTGCACCACCACGGAGGCCGCGCCGCCGTCGAGCAGGAAGCCCACGCGGCGACCCTCCGGCGGCGCGCCGATGGTCGAGGGGTCCGAGGTCTCGTGGGCGGCGACCGAGAGCCCGCTCAGCTCCCCGGCGCCGGCCAGCAGGTCGGTGAGGCCAGCGCGGAGCGCGGCGTCGTCGGCGATCGCCCGGTCGGTCGCGATCACCGGGCCCCGGGTGTCGGCGTCCCCGGGGTCGGGAGCGGCGGCGGGCTCGCTCGTGACCGCCGGGGACGGATCGGGCGCGCCGGCCACGGCGGGGCTCCTCGGGTCCGAGCCGCCCACCACCCCGGACGCCGAGACGGCGAGCGCCAGCACGGCGGCGCTCGAGAGGGCGGCACCGGCGATGGCCAGGTGCCGCCCGCGGCGGCGCCGGGTGCCGCTGGTCATGGCAGCACCGAGGATCCGGTCTGCCGTGGTCGGGTCGAGGTCGTCGGGGGCGTGGCGGAGCAGGTCGGCCAGCGTCTGGTCGGTCATGAGGGGACTCCTTCGGGCACGAGATCGGTGAACGGGACGTCGAGGTGGTCGCGCAGGCGCTGCAGGGCCCGCATCAGGCGCTTGCGGACGGCTCCGTTGCTGAGGCCGAGCAGGTGCGCCACCTCCTCGGTCGAGAGGTCGTCGAGGTGGCGCAGGACCACGACCGCCCGGTCGAGGGGCTCGAGCCCGGCGAGTGCCGTGAGCAGGGTGAGCCGCAGCTCCTCCTGGCCGGCCGGCGCCTGCGCCTCGGGGAGCCGCTCGACCGGGCGCTCGTGGGTGCTGCGGCGCCGCTGCTGGCTGATCCAGGTGCGGGTCAGCGTGGTCTGGGCGTACGCCGCGGGGTTGGCGATCGCCGGCCCCCACCGGGCGTACACCCGCGCCAGCGTCTCCTGCACGAGGTCCTCCGCCCGGTGCCGGTCGCCGCACAGCAGCCACGCGGACCGGTACAGGTGTGGCATCCGCGCCTGCGCGAACTCGGTGAAAGCGGCCTCCTGGGCCGCCCGCGCCTGGGTGCTCATGTCCCTCCTCGGGGTGGTCTACGTCCTGTTCGACGCAGCCCGAGCCGCGAGCGTCCCACGCCAGACGGGGTGGGCCGACCAGTTCCTCCCCTCGGGGCGGGGAGGCCGGGCCCCGGTCAGGACTCCTGGAGCACCACGACCGTGCGACGACCGATCACGATCTGCTCGCCGGCCTTCACCTCGGTGCCGACCGGGAGCCGGGCGTCGGTGGACAGCACGACCCGCCCGGACTGGACCCAGTCGTTCTCGGGCAGGTCCACCGCCTGCGGCAGCCAGCCGGCGTTGAACCACAGCATGAACGAGGAGTCGTGCTGCTGCTCCCCGCGCGGGCCCGGGGCGCGCAGCGGGTGGCCGTTGAGGAACATCCCGACGGTGCGCAGCTCCGGGTCGTGCCAGTCCCGCGCGCCCATCTCGCGCCCGGTCGGGTGCAGCCAGGCCAGGTCCTTGGGGCCGTCGAGCATCGTCGGGCGGCCCTCGAACCAGTGCCGCTGGCGCAGCGTGGGGTGCTCGCGGCGCAGCCGGAGCGCGGCCTTGGTGACCTCGTAGACGTCCAGCCAGGCGTCGTCGGGCGACCAGTCGATCCAGGAGACCTCGTTGTCCTGGCAGTAGGCGTTGTTGTTGCCGCGCTGGGTGCGCCCGCGCTCGTCGCCGGCGGTGATCATCGGGACCCCCGCGGACAGGCACAGCGTCGCCATCAGGTTCGCCGCCTGCCGGCGGCGTACCGCGATCAGGGCGGGGTCGTCGGTCTCGCCCTCGACGCCGTGGTTCCAGGACCGGTTGTTGTCGGTGCCGTCGCGGTTGTCCTCGCCGTTGGCCTCGTTGTGCTTGTGCTCGTAGGTGACCAGGTCGCGCAGGGTGAACCCGTCGTGGGCGGTGACGAAGTTGACCGAGTTGTACGGCGAGCGCCCGTCGTCGGCGTACAGGTCGCTGGAGCCGGAGAGGCGGGTGGCGACGGTGCGGATGCCGGAGGAGTGGTTGCGCCAGAAGTCGCGGACCTCGTCGCGGTACTGGTCGTTCCACTCCACCCACGGCGGCGGGAACTGCCCGACCCGGTAGCCGTCCATCGAGGCGTCCCACGGCTCGGCGATCAGCTTCACGTGCCGCAGCACCGGATCCTGCCCGATCGCGGTGAGCAGGTGCGAGCGCATGTCGACGCGGTGCTCGGTGCGGGTCAGGGCGGACATCAGGTCGAAGCGGAAGCCGTCGACGTGCATCTCGGTGACCCAGTAGCGCAGCGAGTCCAGGATCAGGCGCAGGCCGAACGGGGAGGAGGCGTCGACGGTGTTGCCGCAGCCGGTGACGTCCCAGTAGGCGTCGGACACCGGCTCGCCCGGCGCCGCGGCGACGCGCTGGTAGAGGTGGTCGTCGAGGCCGCGGAAGGACAGCGTCGGGCCGAGCGGCCCGCCCTCGGCGGTGTGGTTGTAGACGACGTCGAGGATGACCTCGAGGCCCGCGTCGTGGAACGCCTTGACCATCGCCTTGAACTCGGTGACCTGCTGGCCGCGGTCGCCGGAGGCGGAGTAGGCGTGGTGGGGCGCGAAGAAGCCGATCGAGTTGTAGCCCCAGTAGTTGCACAGCCCGCGCTCGACCACGCCCGGCTCGGAGACGAACTCGTGCACGGGGAGCAGCTCGACGGCGGTGACCCCGAGGTCGCACAGGTAGTCGGTGACCGCCGGGGTGGCCAGCCCGGCGTAGGTCCCGCGCAGCTCCTCGGGCACCCGGTCGTGCAGGGCGGTCATCCCCTTGACGTGCAGCTCGTAGATGACGGTGTCGCGCCAGCGCCGGCGCTGGGGCACCTCCCCGCCCCAGTCGAAGTCGTCGTGGTGCACGACGCTGCGCGGGACGAAGGGCGCGGAGTCGGTGGTGCTGCGCGTCTCGGGGGAGCCGTGGACGTAGCCGAAGACGGCGGGGTCGACGACCAGGTCGCCCGACACGGCCCGCGCGAACGGGTCCAGCAGCAGCTTGTCGACGTTGAAGCGCGCGCCGCGCGCGGGGTCCCAGGGCCCGTCGACGCGGTAGCCGTAGCGGGTCCCCGGCGCCAGACCCGGGATCGCGCCGTGCCAGATGCCGAGCTGCTGCTCGCTGAGCTCGTGGCGCTGCTCGCCGCCCTCGTCGTCGAAGAGGCAGACCCAGGCCGCGGTGGCCTTCGGCGCGTGCACGGCGAAGTTGGTCGCCTCCGGTGACCAGGTGGCACCGAGCGGGTAGTTGCGCCCGGGCCAGACCGCGGCGCGCTCCTCGGTGTGCTTCCAGACACGGGGGCTCACCGCGCCAGTCTGGCAGGGGCGTGCACAATGCGGGGCGCATGATGCAGACCCGTGACCTTGCCCGGTCCGCGCGCCAGCTCGTCCGGTTCCGGGCCCGAGAGAGACGAGACATGTGATGGCGGAGTACGTGCGGCTGGAGGTCGAGGACGGCGTCGGGACGATCCGGCTCGACCGGCCCAAGATGAACGCGCTGGACGCCCAGATGCAGGAGGAGATCCGCGCCGCGGCCACCGAGGCGGCGCAGCGCGAGGACGTCAAGGCCGTCGTCGTGTACGGCGGGGAGCGGGTCTTCGCGGCCGGCGCCGACGTCAAGGAGATGGTCGACATGTCCTACACCGACATGGTCCGCCGCTCCGGGGACCTGCAGGCCTGCTTCACCGCGGTGGCGACGATCCCGAAGCCCGTGGTCGCCGCGGTCACCGGCTACGCCCTGGGCGGCGGCTGCGAGCTCGCGCTCTGCGCCGACGTGCGCCTCGCCGCCGACAACGCGGTGCTCGGGCAGCCCGAGATCCTGCTCGGAATCATCCCCGGCGCCGGCGGCACCCAGCGGCTGACCCGTCTGGTCGGTCCCGCGAAGGCGAAGGACATCGTGTTCACCGGCCGCTTCGTCCAGGCCGACGAGGCGCTGGCGATCGGGTTGGTCGACCGGGTGGTGCCTGCCGCCGAGGTGTACGCCGAGGCCGTGGCCTGGGCCAAGCAGTTCGTCGGGGGCGCGACGTACGCGATCCGGGCGGCGAAGGAGAGCATCGACCGCGGCCTGGAGGTCGACCTGGGGACCGGGCTGGAGATCGAGCGCCAGCAGTTCGCGGCGCTGTTCGCGACCGAGGACCGCACGATCGGCATGCGTTCCTTCATCGACAACGGTCCTGGCAAGGCGAGCTTCGTCGGTCGCTGAGCCCTGCTTCGCCGGCCGCGGGTGTGCGATCCTTCGCCGGTCTGGTCCGAGGATCCCGGAGGAAAACCCCAGTGGCACGTCAGAGCAGCACCACCACCCTCAACGGCACGGCACGGGCGCGACGTGCGGTCGCGCAGGTCGCCTGGACGATCTGCGCACTGCTCGCGCTCGTGCTGGCCCTGGGGGCGCTCCTGGTCGCGATCGATGCGACGAACGAGTCCAACGAGCTGGTGCGGTTCGTGCTGCAGCTCGCCGACGCGGTCGACCTCGGCGTCTTCTCCCGCGACGCCGGCGTCATGGACTTCGACAGCGAGACCAAGAACGCGCTGCTCAACTGGGGACTGGCCGCCATCACGTGGCTCGTCGTGGGCCGGCTGCTGGAGCGCATCATCCGGCCCTGAGCACCCGCCGACCAGGTTTCGGACGTGTTACAGGTCACTCACGATGTGAGAAGATATATCTGAAAGCGTATATTTTCTCGCTCCTGGTCCTAGCGTCTCCCTCACGACCGGCGCCCCCGGTCGCACCGCGGCTTCGTGGAGGAGCCGTGGTCCCGCAGGTCGCTGCACGGGCGGCCACGGAGAGGGAGAGACATGACCACCACCTCGTTCCGCCGCCGCGCCGCGGCGGTCGCGACCGGCACGCTTGCCGCCGGCGCACTCAGCTTCGTCCCGGCCATGGCCGGCATCAGCACCGCACACGCGGCCCCGACCGACCTCGGCTACAGCTGCGTCATGAGCGGGTTCGGTGCCCCCGTGACCCTGGACTCGACGCTCAGCATCGAGGTCGGTACGCCGGCCGCTGCCGTGGCGCCGGGTGCCGGGTTCACCTCGACGATCTCGGCCAGCCTGGACATGGGCACCACTGCCATGGGTCCGGTGAGCCGTCTGAGCGGCACCATCGACGTCGCGGTGCTCGTCGCCGGCGAGTCGAAGACCGTCACCATCCCGGTCGCGGACTGGACGCCGGCAGCCGGTGAGCTGGTCTTCGCCGGCACCGTCGACTCCGAGCTCACCGCCCCCGCCGCCGTGGGCGACGCGGCCATCGAGGTCGGCGCCGTGTCGGCCGCCCTGAAGGCCACGGTCGGTGCGGTCAACGCGCCGGTCAACGTCCCGTGCACCGCTGACGAGGGCCAGGACCAGAAGGTCGGCACCGTCACGGTCGGCGACGACGCGCCGTTCGGCAACGCGCGGTGCGAGATCGACATGACCGAGAGCGGCTTCGGCGGCAAGGACACCTACGACGTGGAGATCGCGCACGCGATCACCGCGCCGTCCTCGGCCACCGTCGGCAAGGCGTTCACGCCCACGATCGCCACGTCGCTGAAGTTCGGCCAGCCGTTCGTCGACTACATGGTCACCAGCCCCACCAAGACCATCGGTGTCGTGGCCAACGCGACCACCACCGCCGGCGGCGCCGCCGGCACCGCGTCGGTCGACCTGGGTGAGTGGAACCGGACCTGGACCACGCCCACCCCGATCGGCTCGCCGATCGAGGCCATCGAGCTCTCCGGGACCGGCTCCTTCGCCCCGATCACCCCGACCGCCGCCGGCAGCCTGCCGCTCTCGGTCACCGGGCTCGACGGTGACATCTCGATGACCGTCAGCTTCGGCAACATGAAGAGCACCTACCCGCTCGACTGCACCATGAACGAGGGCGCCGCACCGGCGACCGCCGAGGTCTCCGTGGCCGAGGCCCCCGTCGTGGTGGCCCCTGCCGCCGCGACCAAGACCGCCGTCAAGACGGCGTACGCCAAGAAGGCCAAGAAGCTCACGGCCAAGGTCACGGTCACCTCGGCCAAGGCCAAGCCCGCCGGCAAGGCGACCCTGGTGCTCAAGAAGGGCAAGAAGCAGGTCGGCAAGGCCACGGTGAACATCAAGAAGGGCACGGCCAAGGCCGTCTTCAAGAAGATCGCCAAGGGCAACTACAAGCTGACCGTCAAGTACGCCGGGAACAAGAAGTTCAAGGCGTCGAGCAAGACGATCACCGTCAAGATCAAGTGACCCCGTGGGCGGCCTGGTCCAGGCCACCCGCACGCACCACCAGCTGAAACCGATCGGCCCCGGCGAATCTGCGCGCCGGGGCCGATCTGCGTCCGCGCTCACGGGGCCCGCGAGGGGCGCCGTCGTCCGCGGTGCGGGACCGATGCGGCGGATCGACCGTGCCACTGGCACTGTGAGGGACTGTGAGATTGCCGACGCGGTCATCTGTGTTGACGCACCGCTTCTGTCGGTAGCCTCGCGTTCACATCCGAGTCCACAGGAGGGGCCGTCCCGGCCATCGCCATGAACATTGTTGTCTGTGTGAAGTACGTGCCCGACGCCACTGCCGACCGGCAGTTCGAGTCGGACAACACCGTCGACCGCGTCGGCGTCGACGGCCTGCTGTCGGAGCTCGACGAGTACGCCGTCGAGCAGGCGCTCCAGATCAAGGAGAAGTCCGGCGACGCCGAGGTGACCGCGCTCTGCATCGGTCCGGAGAAGGCCGTGGACGCTGTCCGCAAGGCCCTCCAGATGGGTGCCGACAAGGCCATCCACGTGGTCGACGACGCCATCGCCGGCTCCGACGCCATCGCCACCTCGCTGGTGCTCGCCAAGGCGGTCGAGAAGGCCGGTCCCGTGGACCTGGTCGTCTGCGGCATGGCCTCGACCGACGCCTCCATGAGCGTCGTCCCGGCGATGCTCGCCGAGCGGCTCAACCTGCCCCAGGTCACCTTCGCCTCGGTCATCGAGACCCAGGGCGACCAGGTGCGCGTCAAGCGTGACGGCGACACCGCGACCGAGGTCATCGGCGGCACCATGCCGCTGGTCCTCTCGGTGACCGACCAGTCCGGCGAGGCCCGCTACCCGTCGTTCAAGGGCATCATGGCCGCGAAGAAGAAGCCGCTCGAGACCTGGTCGCTCGCCGACCTGGGTGTCGACGCCTCCGAGGTCGGCCTGGGCGCCGCGTGGACCGAGGTCCTCGAGACCGCGGCCCGCCCGCCGCGCACCGCCGGTGAGATCGTCAAGGACGAGGACGGCTCCGGCGCCACCGCGCTGACCGACTTCCTCGCGTCGAAGAAGTTCATCTGAGCCGCGGCTCAGAGTGCGTAGAGGAGCGAGTCACTGATGTCTGAAGTTCTGGTTCTCGTCGACCACGTCGACGGCGCGATCCGCAAGCCCACCCTCGAGCTGCTGGCCCTGGCCAAGCGCCTCGGCGAGCCCTCGGCCGTCTTCATCGGCGCCGCCGACCAGGCCGCCGCGGCCGCGGAGAAGCTCACCGCGTTCGGTGCCGAGAAGATCTACACCGTGGACGACGCGCAGGTGAAGGGCTACCTGGTGGCCCCGAAGGCCGAGGTCCTCCAGCAGCTGGTCGAGAAGACCTCCCCCGCCGCGGTCCTCATCGTCTCCGGCTACGAGGGCAAGGAGATCGCCGGTCGCCTCGCGATCAAGCTGAAGTCCGGCCTGATCACCGACGCCGTCGACGTGCAGGAGGGGCCGGTGACCACGCAGAGCGTGTTCGCGGGCAACTTCACCGTCACCGCCAAGGTCACGCAGGGCACCCCGATCATCACCGTGAAGCCCAACTCGACCTCCCCGGTCGAGGGCGCCGGCGCCGGCACCGTCGAGGAGTTCGCCGCGACGATCTCCGACGACGCCAAGAAGGCGCAGATCGTGGCCGCCCAGCCGCGCAAGGCGACCGGTCGTCCTGAGCTCACCGAGGCCGCGATCGTGGTCTCCGGCGGTCGTGGCACCGGCGGCAACTTCGAGCCGATCGAGGGTCTCGCCGACTCCCTCGGCGCGGCGGTCGGCGCCTCGCGTGCCGCCGTCGACTCCGGCTGGATGCCGCACACCTTCCAGGTGGGCCAGACCGGCAAGACGGTCTCACCGCAGCTCTACGTCGCCAACGGCATCTCCGGTGCGATCCAGCACCGCGCCGGCATGCAGACCTCGAAGACCATCGTCGCGGTCAACAAGGACGAGGAGGCGCCGATCTTCGAGCTCGTCGACTTCGGCGTCGTCGGCGACCTGCACGCGGTGCTCCCGGCCGCCACCGAGCAGATCAACCAGCGCAAGGGCTGATCTCACCCGCAGCACGCACGAAGGCCCCCGGCACTCGCCGGGGGCCTTCGTCGTCGCTGGGTCTCGACCGGCGGCCGACCGGCGGGGGCGGCGCGCGGGCGGGGTGGGACGATCTGCGGGTGGATCCCTTCGCCGCCGTCGGTGCCTCCCTGCAACCGGTCGAGGGCGGGTGGTCGGGGGAGACCTTCCTGGCCGAGGCCGGCGGAGAGCGCAGCGTGGTGCGGATCTTCGCCGACCCCCGCCACGGTCCGCACGCCGCCGAGGTCCAGGAGTCGGTGCTGCGCCTGGTGCGCGGGCTGGTCCCGGTGCCCGCGGTGCTCGACGCACGGCATGCCGACGCGGCGACCGGGATGCCGGCGATGCTGGTGACCGAGCACCTCCCGGGGGTCCGCGGCGACCTGCTGCTGCCCCGCCTGGCGCCGCCGCAGCGCGAGGCGCTCGGCCGCGCGGTGGGTGCGGTGGCCGCCGACCTGGCCGCGATGCCGCAGCTGCGAGCCGGCCGGTTCGTCGACGGCGACCTTCGCGTCGCGCCTGGCGCCGAGGACCTGCCCACCCGGGTCGACCGGCAGACCGAGGCGCTCGCCGCGACCGGCTGGAGCGCCGCGGAGGTGGACGCCCTCCGGGCGGTCGCCGACGAGGTCGAGGCCGAGCTCGAGTCCGTCGGGCGCACCTCGCTGGTGCACGGCGACCTCACCCTTGCCGACCTGCTGCTCGACGAGGCCACGCTCTCCGTGACCGGGGTGGTGGACTGGGAGCGCGCCCATGCCGGGCACCCCTTCACCGACCTCGGCAGCCTCCTGCGCCTGCACCGGGACCCGGCGTACGTCGCGGGCGTGCTCGAGGCCTGGCGCCAGCGCCACGGCACCGATCCGGAGGCGGCGCTCGACCTGGCCCGGCAGGCCGACCTGCCGGCCCTGGTCGACCTCGCGGTCCGCGCCGGCGAGCACCCGGCGGCCGACGCCGCGGCCGGGCTGCTGCGTGCGATCGCCGCGACCGGCGACGTGCACGCCGTCGCCACCTGAGCGGGGCGGGGGAGCGGCGAGACCGGCGTGCCGGTGCGCCCGGCGCTCACTAGGCTGGTGCCATGAGCATCGAGCAGGACGTCATCGCCGTCGCCGGACGCGCCCGCGAGGCCAGCCACGGGCTCGCCCTCGCCACCCGCGCCCAGAAGGACGCCGCCCTCGAGGCGATGGCCCAGGCGCTGACGGACCGCGGTGCGGAGATCCTCGCGGCCAACGCGGAGGACGTCGCGCGCGCCGAGGAGGGTGGCACCCCGGCGAACATCGTCGACCGGCTGCGACTCACCGAGGACCGCCTTGCAGGGATGGCGCAGGGGCTGCGCGACGTCGCCGGCCTCGCCGACCCGGTGGGTGAGGTGGTGCGCGGCGGCACGCTGGCCAACGGCTTGGAGATGCGTCAGCTGCGGGTCCCGTTCGGGGTCGTCGGCATGATCTACGAGGCCCGCCCGAACGTCACCGCGGACGCCGCCGGCATCTGCCTGAAGTCCGGCAACGCGGTGCTGCTGCGCGGCAGCTCCAGCGCCCGCTCCAGCAACGCCGCCATCGTCGCGGTGCTGCGCGACGCCGTGGCCTCCGCCGGCCTGGAGCCCGACGTGGTCCAGCTGGTCCCGGGCGACAGCCACGACAGCGTCAAGGCGCTGATGCGCGCCCGCGGCCACGTCGACGTCCTGATCCCGCGCGGCGGCGCCGGGCTGATCCGCTCGGTCGTCGAGGACTCCACGGTGCCCGTCATCGAGACCGGCACCGGCAACTGCCACGTCTACGTCGACGCCGCCGCCGACCAGGACAAGGCGCTGGCCGTCGTCCTCAACGCCAAGACCCACCGCACCAGCGTGTGCAACGCCGCGGAGTCGCTGCTCGTGCACGCCGACATCGCCGGCACCTTCGTGCCGCGCGTCGTGGCCGCGCTCCAGGAGGCCGGCGTCACCGTGCACGGCGACGAGGCGTTCACGGCGTACGACGGGGTGGTCGCGGCCACCGAGGAGGACTGGGACACCGAGTACCTCTCCCTCGACATCTCCGCCGCCGTCGTGCCCGACCTCGACGCGGCGATCGCGCACATCCGCCGCCACTCCAGCGGTCACACCGAGGCGATCCTCACCGAGGACCTGGCCGCCGCCCGCCGCTTCACCGCGGCCGTCGACTCCGCGGCGGTGCTGGTCAACGCCTCGACCCGCTTCACCGACGGCGGGGAGTTCGGCTTCGGCGCGGAGATCGGGATCAGCACCCAGAAGCTGCACGCGCGGGGTCCGATGGGCCTGGTCGAGATGACCTCGACCAAGTTCGTGGTCACCGGCGACGGCCACGTGCGCTGACGCGGGTGGGGACCGGTAGTCTGTCGCCATGTTCAACGCGCTGACGACCGTGCTCGCTGCCGAGGGTACCCACCACGAGATCAACCACGCCCTGTCCTGGGGCGTCGGAGCGGTCATCCTCGTGATCATGCTCGGCCTGCTCCTCGCCCTGGTGAGCTTCGGCGCGGGCCGCGAGCACAGCTGAGCACCGCGCCCGAGGTGAGTGACGCCGCGCCGAGGCGCCGACGACGTGTCGGCGTCATGGGCGGCACCTTCGACCCGATCCACCACGGGCACCTCGTCGCCGCCTCGGAGGTCCAGGCCTGGTTCGACCTCGACAAGGTCGTCTTCGTGCCGACCGGCGACCCGTGGCAGAAGTCCGACCGCAAGGTCAGCCCGGCGGAGCACCGCTACCTGATGACGGTCATCGCGACCGCCTCGAACCCGCGGTTCACGGTCTCCCGGGTCGACGTCGACCGGGAGGGCCCGACCTACACCCGCGACACCCTGCGCGACCTGCACGCCGCGATGCCGGACGCGGAGCTCTACTTCATCACCGGCGCCGATGCGCTGACCGAGATCTTCACCTGGCGCGACCCCGACGAGCTCTTCGCGCTCGCGCACTTCGTCGGCTGCACCCGGCCCGGCTACACCATGGACCCCGCCACGCTCTCCTCGATCCCCGTCGACCGGGTGACGATGGTGGAGATCCCCGCGCTGGCGATCAGCTCCACCGACTGCCGCCGCCGTTCCGGTCGCGGCGAGCCCGTCTGGTACCTCGTGCCCGACGGCGTCGTCCAGTACGTCGCCAAGCACGACCTCTACCCCCAGACCACCGAAGCACCTGGAGACCCCGCATGACCGCCACCGACCGAGCCGTCTCGCTCGTCCACATCGCCGCCCGCGCGGCCAGCGACAAGCTCGCCACCAACCTGCTCGCCTTCGACGTGAGCGAGCAGCTCGCGATCACCGACGCCTTCCTGCTCGCCTCGGCGTCCAACGACCGCCAGGTGAAGGCGATCGTGGACGAGGTCGAGGCCAAGCTGCGCGACGCCGACGCCAAGCCGATCCGCCGCGAGGGCGAGCGCGACGGCCGCTGGGTGCTGCTCGACTACGGCGACGTCGTCATCCACGTGCAGCACGAGGAGGAGCGCGAGTTCTACGCCCTCGAGCGGCTGTGGCGCGACTGCCCGGTCATCGAGCTGCCCGCCGACGTGAAGGGTCCCGCCCAGGGACCCGGCTCGGGCCCCGCCCAGGCGTGAGCGTGAAGCGCCTGGTCCTGCTGCGCCACGGCCGCACCGCCTGGAACCACGCGCACCGGGTCCAGGGCCAGGCCGACGTCGAGCTCGACGACACCGGCCACCTCCAGGCCGCCGCGGCCGCCCCGGCGATCGCGGCGTACCGACCGGAGGTGCTGTGGTCCTCCGACCTCGCGCGCGCCCGCCAGACCGCGGCGTACGTCGCGAAGGAGACCGGCCTGGAGCCGGTCCACGACGCGCGCCTGCGCGAGTTCTTCCTCGGCGAGCGCCAGGGCCTCACCCACGAGGAGTACGCCGCACTCGCGCCCGAGGAGTTCGCCGCCTTCCGCGCGGGCGACCTCTCCGTGGCCCGGGGCGCGGAGTCCGCGCGCGCCGTGGTCGACCGGCTGAGCGAGGCGCTGCACGAGCTGCTCGGTCAGGTCGCGCCCGGCGGGACCGGGGTCGCGGTCGCCCACGGCGCCGCGATCCGCGTGGCGACCCTGGGCCTGCTCGGCCTGCCCGACAGTGCCCTGGGGGCGTTCCGCGCGGTCGGCAACTGCCACTGGGTGGTGCTCGAGAACCACACCGGCATCATCCGTCTCGCTGGTTACAACCTGGGTGTGGCCGAGCCCGTGCCATCCGCACCCTGACCCCCGATTTCGCATCCACGGGGGCCGTTGCTAATGTTCTCGTCGTTGGCCGGACCGCCTGGCGGGAAAGCGAACGAGATGGGGCTGTGGCGCAGCTGGTAGCGCATCTGCATGGCATGCAGAGGGTCAGGGGTTCGAGTCCCCTCAGCTCCACCGAAGAAGACGAAGGGCCGCTCCGACCGAGGTCGGGGCGGCCCTTCGGCATTTCAGCACCGGCATCTCGGGACCGGCGGTGCGGGCGTGGCGCGGACCGGGTCAGGCACGGCGCCGGGAACCGGCTCGCATCCCCTCGACGATGCACCACTGCGCCGCGGCGTACGTCGTCAGCACGCCGGCCTCGAGCAGCCGGCCACGGTCGCCGGCGAGGAACTTGCGCACCCCGATCAGGGTGTCGGAGACCAGGAACAGCGAGGCGCCGGTGAGCAGCCGGTCGCGGCCCTGGTCGTGGTCGACCGCGGCGGCGGAGGCGACCATTGCGGTGAGCGTGAGGCTGTAGACCGCCACCGGCGCGGCGAGGGTCCGGTCGGTGCGCGCGGCGGCCAGCGCCATCGCGGTGGACAGCGTGCCGCCGGCGACCACGAAGCGGCGGCGCCCCGGGTCGGCGAGGACGGGCACCGAGGAGCGGCGCCGGAAGGCTGCGATGTAGGCGAGGTGGGCGAGGAGGAAGGAGCTCAGCCCGGCCAGGAAGCGCCCGCGGGTGCGCCCGTTGAGGGCGAGGTCCCCGGCGTAGGAGAAGGCCTGGGCGAGGAGGACCGTGCCGCTTCCCGGGCTTCGCGGGGAGCGCAGCAGGCGCACGGCCAGGCTCGGCATCAGCAGGGCCTTGCCAACGGTGCGCGGCGTGAACGCTGGGGCAGTGGTGGTCACAGGGTCACCTCGGTGGCTCGTGGCAGCAGCGGTCCGGGCTCGGCCGCGCCCGTGAGGTACCCGCCGGCCGGGTGGGTCACGACACCGCGCGGAACGGGTCGTGCTCGGCCAGGATCTTGTCGACGCGCGCCTGGTCGAGGCGGGAGACAACGTAGCGGTTCTCCTGGGCGTCGCGCACGCACTTGGCGAGCGTGAAGGAGGAGGAGACCAGGAAGAGCGTGGTCATCGCCAGGAACGCCCGGACCCACGGGTCGACGGGCAGGTAGAGCACCGCGAGCACGATGCCGAGCAGCGAGACTCCGAACGAGATCGCAGCCTGGGCGAAGAAGGCGGTGGTCGTGGACGACTGGGGCGGGGTCTTGTTCTCCATGTCCCCAGCCTCGCCCGGCGCCGGGGTGGCGCGCCTGAGTCGGCGTACTCACCTCGACCGGGGTGGACCACTCAACCGCGTCGCGGGCGATTGTGAGATCCGGGTCACATCGCCGTTCCGGCTCGGTTAGGTTGCGGCCACGCGATCAACCGGAGGAGCGGCATGACCCGTTTCAACCTGTCCACCGTGTTCCGCACCGTCGCCGAGACCGTGCCCGACAGCGAGGTCCTGGTCTGGCGCGAGCGGCGGCTGAGCTATCGCGAGCTCGACGCCCGCATCGACGGCGTCGCGCACTTCCTGGTCGAGCAGGGCCTGGGCTGCCACACCGAGCGCGAGGCGCTCGCGGGGCACGAGTCCGGCCAGGACCACCTCGGGGTCTACCTGCGCAACGGCAACGAGTACCTCGAGGCCACCCTCGGCGCCTTCCGGGCCCGGGTCGCGGCGTTCAACGTCAACTACCGCTACGTCGAGGAGGAGCTGGTCTACCTGCTCTCCGACGCCCAGGCGACGGCGCTGGTCTACCACGCCGAGTTCGCGCCTGTGGTCGCCGCCGTGCGCGAGCGGCTGCCCGCCCTGCGGGTGCTCGTCCAGGTCGCCGACGACTCCGGCAACGCGCTGCTTCCCGGCGCGGTGGACTACGAGGCCGTGGTGGCGACGCCCGCCCCGGCCGCGGGGATGCCGACGCCGTCGGGGGAGGACCTGCTGCTGCTCTACACCGGGGGCACCACCGGCATGCCCAAGGGTGTGATGTGGCGCCAGCACGACATCTTCGTCTCCTCGATGGGTGGTACGCCGTTCGGCACCACCGAGCCGTTCGCCTCCCACGAGGCGCTCGCCGCACACACCCTGGCCTCCGGCGGCGGGCTGTCGCTGCTCATGGTGCCGCCGTTCATGCACGGCGCTGCGCTGTGGTCGACGTTCCACTCGATCACCGGCGGCGGCAAGATCGTGCTGCTCGACGACGTGCGCAGCTTCGACCCCGCCAACGCCCTGGAGCTCGCGGCCCGCGAGCGGGTGGCCTCGATCCCGGTCGTCGGCGACGCGATCGCGCGCCCGCTGGTGGAGCAGATGGAGCGCGAGACCTACGACCTGTCCGGGCTCTTCGTGCTCGGCAACGGGGGCGCGCCGCTGACCCCGACCGTGCGCGAGCGGCTCTTCGCGGTGGCGCCGCACGTGATGGTGCTCGACACCGCCGGCGCCTCCGAGAGCGGCATCCAGATGAGCGCGACCGCGGTCAAGGACAACGACGCGGAGGCGATGGTCTTCACCCCGCAGCCGGACTCCGGGGTGGTCGACGACCTGCTCTCGCGCCGGCTCGGACCGGGGGAGGGCGAGGGCTGGCTGGCGCGCAGCGGCTACGTGCCGCTGGGCTACCTCGGTGACGCCGAGAAGAGCGCGCGCACCTTCCCCGTCATCGACGGCGTGCGCTGGTCGGTGCCCGGCGACCGGGCCCGGGTCCTCGAGGACGGGCGGATCCAGCTGCTCGGACGCGAGAGCGTGACCATCAACTCCGGCGGCGAGAAGGTGTTCGCCGAGGAGGTCGAGCGCGCGATGGCGGCGCACAGCGCGGTGCGCGACGTCGTGGTCGCGGGCCGGCCCTCCGAGCGGTGGGGCAGCGAGGTGGTCGCGATCGTCGAGCTCGTCGAGGGGGTCGAGGTCGACGACGCGGACCTGCTCGCCGAGGCCGAGCGGCACGTCGCGCGCTACAAGCTGCCCAAGGCGGTCGTGCGGGTGGAGCGGGTGCTGCGCTCGCCCTCCGGCAAGGCCGACTACCGCTGGGCGAAGGTGCAGGCGCAGACGGGTACCGGGGTCGCGGAGCCGGCGTGAAGGGTAGCCTCACCTTTCTGGAATGACTCCAGAAAAGGTGCTTGGATAGCGGAATCCGCAGCCGCAGACCAGGAAGGACCTTCGTCGTGTCCGACGTTCTCCACGCCAGTGCCCCCACCCACGTGGCCCGTCCGGCGTTCACCGCCTCCGAGCAGCTCGCCGGTCACCTCCAGCAGATGCTCGTCGACCTCACCGACCTCCACCTCCAGGGCAAGCAGGCCCACTGGAACGTCGTCGGCCTCAACTTCCGCGACCTCCACCTGGCCCTCGACGAGGTCGTCGACGCCGCCCGCGAGTTCTCCGACACCATCGCGGAGCGCATGCGCGCCATCTACGTCACGCCCGACGCCCGTGCGGCGACGGTCGCCGAGCAGACCAGCCTCCCGCCCTTCCCGGCGACCGAGGTCAACACCGCCGAGACCGTCGACCTGATCGGGACCGCGCTGTACGCCGTGGCCGGCACCGCGCGCCGCATCCACGACGAGGTCGACGCCGAGGACCCCACGACCGCCGACATCCTGCACACCGTGCTCGAGCGCCTCGAGCAGCTGGCCTGGATGATCGACGCCGAGAACCGGGTCGCCAACAAGAGCCAGCCGCGCCAGCTCCACCGCTGAGCCACCCCCGGCTCGCCGAGTCGGGGCTTGTGGTGCGGCGAGTCGGGGCTTGTGGTGCGACGTCGTACGCCATTACCGCGCGCCTCGGCAAACCATTGGCCCCGACTCGGGCAACCATTGGCCCCGACTCGGGCAACCACTGGCCCCGACTCGGCAAACCATTGGCCCCGACTCGGGCAACCACTGGCCCCGACTCGGGCAACCACTGGCCCCGACTCGGCGAGGGGGTCAGGCGCCGAAGCGCATCGCGAAGTCCGCGGCCTCGACGGAGGTCACTGCCCGGCCCGCTCGCAGCCACGCGAGCGGGCCGTCGGCGTCGAAGGACCACTGTGCGCGAGCCAGCCGCAGCCGCCCGCCGGCGCGGATCGGGCTGACCAGGGTCTGCGCGTCGCGGGTCTGCACGATGTGCGCGCGCAGCGGGAACGGCAGCCGCAGCGCCGGCCCGCGGCGCCGGACCAGGTGCCCGGTCGCGACCGGGCCGCCGGCGGTACGCGTCGTACCGGTCGCGACGGGGCTGTCCAGGGCCGCGTCGGGGGCGAAGGAGGCCAGCTCCTTGGGCACGCCCCACAAGGCGCGGCCGCCGGCCATCGAGGCCTCGCTGTCCACCCAGATGTCGGTGATCGACAGCGCCACCCGGCGCCCGTGGCGCACCAGCACGCCGGCGAGCAGCTCGCGGTAGGCCATCGCCCCGCGGTCGTCGTAGCGCACCAGCATCGTGGTGGCCAGCGCCCGGCCGCGCACCGTCACCGCGCGCGCCCCGGTGGGCAGCGGCGGGACAGCCGCGGCCGGGACCCGCCACAGCGTGATCAGGCCGGTGCCGGTCAGGTCCCAGGGCTCGGGCGGGTAGCTGCTGCTCACGACACGTCCTCCAGGTCGTCCCAGTCCACGCGGGCCAGGCGGGCGCGGTACTCCGCCACCAGGCCCGGCCAGTTGGTGGTGATGCGCTGGCCGTCGACGTACCAGCTCTCGCAGCCGGCGAACGCCGAGCGGCCCAGCCGCTCCTGCATCTCGCGGTCGTAGGCGTCGTACGCCGGGGGCCGCACCTCCACGAGGCGCGCGCGGCCGGCGAGGATGCCGCCCGCAACCTGCGCGACGTACCCGGCCTGGGCCTCGAGCATGTTGATGATCGAGCTGCCGCCGAGGTTGGTGTTCGGCCCGTAGATGCAGAACAGGTTGGGGAAGCCCGGCACGGTGAGTCCGAGGTGGGCGCGGGCGCCGTCGTCCCACGCCGCGTGCAGGTCCAGCCCGCCGCGGCCGGTGACCTTGATCCCGCCGAGGAAGTCGGTGGCCCGGAAGCCGGTGCCCCAGATGACCACGTCGGCCTCGTGCAGGGTGCCGTCGCCGGCGCGCACGCCGTCGGCCTCGAGGGCGACGACGGCCTCGGTGACCACGTCGACGTGGGGGCGCGCCAGGGCGCGGTACCAGTCGTTGGAGAAGAGCAGCCGCTTGCAGCCCAGCGCGTAGTCGGGCACCAGCCTGGCGCGCAGCGCGGCGTCGGGGACCTGGCGGCGCAGGTGCCCGCGCCAGGCCAGGCGCAGCGCGCCGAGCAGCGGACGGCTGATCACCGAGTCGCCGCCGAGCGCGGCGTTGAACCGCTCGGTGAGCCAGAACCACGCCCGCCGCTCCGCGCGCATCAGCCACGGCGCGCGGCGCAGCAGCCGGTGGTGGCGCGGCTGGTAGGCCTGGTCCGGCTTCGGCACGACGTAGGGCGCCGAGCGCTGGAAGACCGTCATCGATCCGACCCGGTCCACGATGCCCGGCACGAACTGGATCGCGCTCGCGCCGGTGCCGATCACGGCGACCCGCTTGCCGGTGAGGTCGACGTCGTGGTCCCACTGCGCGGAGTGGAAGACCGGGCCCTCGAAGCGGCCCGGGACCCGGGGGAACGCGGGCTGGGAGAGCTGCCCGGTGGCCGCGACCAGGATCTCGGCCTCCAGCGTCGTGCTCGCGCCGTCGCGGGTGGTGGTCTCCACCCGCCAGGTGCCGGTGGCCTCCTCGAAGGTCGCGCCGACCACCTCGACCCCGGTGCGGACGAGGTCCAGCAGGCCCTCCTCGGCCGCGACCCGGCGGATGTAGTCGTGGATCTCGGGCTGGGTCGGGTAGCGCCGGCCCCAGTCGGGGTTGAGCGCCCACGACCAGGAGTAGAGCACCGAGGGCACGTCGCAGGCCGCGCCCGGGTAGTGGTTGTCGCGCCACACGCCGCCGATGTCGTCGGCCCGCTCGAGCACGACGACGTCGGTCAGGCCGGCGCGGCGCAGGGCGCGGGCGGCCGCGAGGCCGCCGAAGCCGGCGCCGATGATCACTGCACGGGGTGCCATGTCCGGAAACCTAGGACGGAGCGTCGCCAAGGGGGAGACGGCAGGGGCGAGTCGATGCATAATTCCGGACATGTCCGCCGGCGCCGTCGACCCCGTCGGTCCTGCCGACCCCGCTGCCGCTGCGGACCCCGCTGGGCCCGCAGCTCCCGCGGACCTGCTCGGCGGGCCGGCCGCGCGCGACTGGGAGTTCCCGCGCGCGGTGGCCGGCGTCGCCCTGCTCGTGCGGTACGCCGCGGCGCGCGGCGTACCGGCGCGCAGCGTGCTGGCCGGCAGCGGGCTCGGGGTCGGCGACCTCGAGGTGGCCGACCGCGAGGTGACCGCCGCGCAGGAGCTGGCGGTGGTGCGCAACCTCCAGCGCCACTGCGGCACCTCCGCGGGCGCGGCCGTGGGCGCGACGTACCGCGCGGAGACGTTCGGGATCTTCGGCTACGCGCTGCTGGCCAGCCGCACGGTGCTCGACGCGATGGCCGTGGCGCTGCGCTTCATCGACCTCAGCTTCACCTTCGCGCTGCCGCGCGCCGCGCTGGCGGGCGAGCGGGTGGTGGTGCACGTCGACGGCGAGGCGCTGCCCGACGACGTGCGGGCCTTCCTCGTCGCCCGTGACGCGGCGGCGATCCGGGCGGTGCTCGACGAGCTGGTGCCCGGCGGCGTCGGCGCCACGATGCGGGTGGGGCCGGAGCGCGCCCGCCTGGAGTTCCCCGTCGCCGAGCTGGACCGGCCGCTGCCCGCCGGTGACCAGCGCTCCCGGGCGCTGGCCGAGCGGCTCTGCGCCGAGACCGTCACCCGGCGCCGCGAGCGCACCGGCCTGGCCCAGGAGGTGCGGGTGCTGATCACCCAGCACCTCGCGGTCGGGGCGCCGATGACCGACGTCGCCGCCGCCCTGGGCCGCACCGAGCGGACCCTGCGGCGTCACCTGGCCGAGTGCGACACCTCCTACCAGGAGCTGCTCGACGAGGTCCGCGCCTCGCTCGCCTGCTCGCTGCTCGGCGGGCGCTCGACGATCTCGGTCGCCGAGGTCGCGCGCCGGGTGGGCTACGCCGAGGCGTCCAGCTTCATCCTGGCCTTCCGGCGCTGGACCGGGCAGACCCCGGCCGCCTACGCGCGCGCCGCCCGCTGAGGGCGCTCAGCGCTCGGCCGTGCCGTCCGCCGGCACCCGTCCCTCGAGGGCGGCCTCGCCCCAGTGCGCCGCGATGACGCCCCACGGGTCGGCGTGGCGCCGCGCGTCGCGGTGGTACGGCGAGCGCCGGGCCAGCACCGCCCGGGCCACCGGGCGCGCCGCGGGCGCGACGTACCGGCGCGGGCCGAAGGTGGCCCGGGTGTCGGCGAGCGTGCGTGCCCAGTCGTGGCGCTGGAAGCCGAGCAGCCGCTGCGCCTCGTCGGTGTCCATCCAGCTCACGCAGAACCAGGCCGCGTCGTCGGCGGGGTCGCCGGGGAGTCCGGCGGGCAGGATGCCGCGCAGCCCGAGCGCGGCGGTCATGTCGCCCGACATCTGGACCTGGGTGAGCCGGGTGGAGGCGTCGCCGCCGATCAGCAGCACCCTCCCGGCGCAGTCGGCGCGCACCGCGGCGGCGAAGGCGAGCGCGACGTCGCGGACGTCGACCGCGTGGACCGGGCCGTCCTGGGGGAGCGCGGCCTCGAGCAGCACCATCTCCAGGTCCAGGCCGGCGAGCATCTCGCTGGAGACCACGGCGCCCAGGCGCAGCACCGTCCACTCCGCGTCGGAGGCGGCCAGCATCGCCTCCACCTCCGCCTTGTGCGCGCCGTACATCTCGGCGGGGCGCAGCGGGGTCGTCGCGTCGACGAGGCCGGGCCGGGTGTGCGGGTTGGTGGCGCCGAAGGCGGCCATGCTGGAGGCGAACACCAGGCGCGGGCGCTGCGGCGCACGCTCCACGGCGTCGAGGAGCAGGCGCGAGGCCTCGACGTTGACCCGGCGCGCCAGCGCGGGGAGGCGGTACGCCGTGGGCGGGATGACCGCGGCCAGGTGCACGACCGCGTCCGCCCCGCCGCCGGCGGCGAGGAGCGCCGGCGCGGTGGCCGGGTCGGTGAGGTCGCCCCAGTGCACGACGAGGCGCTGGTGGCGCAGTCGCGCCGCCCACCGCCTGCTCGGCCTCGACGCCAGGTCGGCGGCGTGCACCTCGTGGCCGTCGGCCAGCAGCTGGCGCACCACCGTGCGGCCGACGTTCCCGAACGCCCCGGTCACCACGATCCTCATGGGCGGCGACCCTAGCGCAAACTAGAACCTGTTCTCATTCCGTCCATGGTTGCTCGGGCGGGGTCCGCGCGCGTCTCCGGTGCCGCGCCTCTCGGGGCGGAGCGTTACCATGGCCCCATGTGCAGGACCCTGCTCCTTAGCTAGCCGCGTCGGAGGAACCACGACCCGACGCGGCCGCCCCTCGTGCCCGAGGGGCTTTTTTGTGCCCGGGGCGGTGCCCCGGCCAGGCAGCAGGCGATCCCACCGGCCGACGAGAGAACGAGATGAGCGAGCAGACCTCCACCCACACGCCCAGCGCGGGTCAGACCTCCGACCAGGAGCCCGTGACCTACGACGTCGTCGCGGTCCAGGACAAGTGGCGCCCGGTGTGGGAGGAGCTCGACCAGTTCCGCGCCGGCTCCGCGGCCGAGGGCGCGGAGAAGCGCTACGCGCTGACGATGTTCCCCTACCCCTCCGGCGACCTGCACATGGGTCACGCCGAGGTGATGGCGCTGCACGACGTCGTGGCGCGCTACTGGTGGCAGCAGGGCTTCGACGTGCTGAACCCGATCGGCTGGGACTCCTTCGGCCTGCCGGCCGAGAACGCCGCGATCAAGAACGACGAGCACCCGGCGGTCTACACCTACGCCAACATCGAGACCCAGGCGGAGTCGTTCCGCCGCTACGCGATCTCCTTCGACTGGTCGCACCGGCTGCACACCTCCGACCCGGAGTACTACCGCTGGACCCAGTGGCTGTTCCTGAAGTTCCGCGAGCGGGGCCTGGCCTACCGCAAGAACAGCCCCGTGAACTGGTGCCCCCACGACCAGACCGTGCTGGCCAACGAGCAGGTCGTGCAGGGCATGTGCGAGCGCTGCGGCGCCGAGGTCACCAAGCGCGAGCTGAACCAGTGGTACTTCAAGGTCACCGACTACGCCCAGCGCCTGCTCGACGACATGGAGCAGCTGAAGGGCACCTGGCCGGACCGGGTGCTGGCGATGCAGCGCAACTGGATCGGCCGCTCCGAGGGCGCGCACGTCGACTTCGACATCGAGCTGGCCGACGGCTCGACGCGCACCGTCACGGTGTTCACCACCCGCCCTGACACGCTGTACGGCGCGACCTTCATGGTCGTCGCGGCCGACGCGAAGCTGGCCGCGGAGATCGTCGCGCCCGAGCGGGCCGACGCGCTGGCGGCGTACCTCGCCGAGGTCCGCAAGGCCACCGACATCGACCGGCTGGCCACCGACCGGCCCAAGACCGGCCTGGACCTGGGCGTCACCGCGGTCAACCCGGTCAACGGCGAGCGGATCCCGGTGTGGGCCTCCGACTACGTGCTGGCCGACTACGGCACCGGCGCGATCATGGCCGTGCCCGCGCACGACCAGCGCGACCTGGACTTCGCCAAGACCTTCGACCTGCCGGTACGCCGCGTCGTCGACGTCGCGGGCGCCGAGGGCAACCCCGAGGAGACCTTCGTCGCGACCGTCGGCGACGGCACCTACGTCAACTCCGGCCCGCTGGACGGGCTGAGCGACAAGGCCGCCGGCATCAGCCGGATCATCGAGCAGCTCGAGGCCGACGGGCGCGGCAGCGGCACGGTCAACTTCCGCCTGCGCGACTGGCTGCTGAGCCGCCAGCGCTTCTGGGGCGCCCCGATCCCGATCGTGCACTGCGAGTCGTGCGGTGAGGTCCCGGTGCCGGAGGACCAGCTGCCGGTGCGCCTGCCCGACAACCTCAAGGGCGCCGACCTCAAGCCCAAGGGCACCTCGCCGCTGGCCGCGGCCGAGGACTGGGTCAACGTCGAGTGCCCCTCGTGCGGCGGTCCCGCGAAGCGCGACAGCGACACGATGGACACCTTCGTCGACTCCTCCTGGTACTACCTGCGCTACCTGGACCCGCACTACGAGGACGGCCCGTTCGACCCCGCCAAGGCGCGCGAGTGGATGCCGGTCGCGCAGTACGTCGGCGGCGTCGAGCACGCGATCCTGCACCTGCTCTACAGCCGCTTCTTCACCAAGGTCCTGCACGACATGGGCATGGTCGACTTCGTCGAGCCGTTCAGCGCGCTGCTCAACCAGGGCCAGGTCATCAACGGCGGCAAGGCGATGAGCAAGTCGCTGGGCAACGGCGTCAACCTGGGCGAGATGATCGACACCTACGGTGTCGACGCGGTTCGCCTGACCATGGTGTTCGCCGGCCCGCCGGAGGACGACATCGACTGGGCCGACCTGTCCCCGGGCGGCTCGGTGAAGTTCCTCCAGCGCGCCTGGCGCCTGTCCGGCGACGTCACCTCGCCGGTCGGCACGCCGGCCGAGGGCGGCGACGTCGCCCTGCGCCGCGCCGTGCACAAGACGGTCGCCGAGGCGGCGCAGCTGATCGAGAGCCACCGGTTCAACGTCATGGTGGCGCGCACGATGGAGCTGGTGAACCTCACCCGCAAGGCCATCGACTCCGGCTGCGGCCCGGCCGACCCGGCGGTGCGCGAGGCGACCGAGGCGGTGGCGATCCTGCTGTCGCTGGTCGCGCCGTACACCGCGGAGGAGATGTGGGAGCGCCTGGGCCACCAGCCCAGCGTCGCCCGCGCCGGCTGGCCGGTCGTGGACCCCGCGCTGCTGGTCGAGGACACCGTCACGGCGGTCGTGCAGATCCAGGGCAAGGTCAAGGCCCGCCTCGAGGTCGCCCCGGACATCTCCGAGGCCGACCTGGAGCAGCTGGCGATGGCCGACCCCGGCGTGGTCCGCGCGATCGACGGCCGGGCGGTGCGCAAGGTCGTCGTGCGCGCGCCCAAGCTGGTCAACATCGTCGTCTGAGGCCGCGCAGCGTCCTTCTCGTCTACTCTCACCGCCATGCCGGTCCGTCTCGTCACCGACTCGACCGCGATGCTCGAGCCCGCCCTCGCGGCGGCGCACGGCATCGCGGTCGTGCCGCTGCAGGTGGTCATCGGGCCGAAGGTGTTCGACGAGGGCACCGAGGACGCCTGCCCGGAGGTGGTCGCGCAGGCGCTGCGGGACTTCACCCCGGTCAGCACCTCGCGTCCCGCGCCGGCCGTGTTCGCCGACACCTACCGGCGCCTCGCTGAGGCTGGTGCGACCGAGGTGGTGTCGGTGCACCTCTCGGCGGAGATGAGCGGGACCTTCGAGTCCGTGCAACTGGCGGCGCGCGACGCCGGTCTCCGGGTGGTCTGCGTCGACACCCGCCAGGTCGGGCCCGCGGTGGGGTACGCCGTGCGCGCTGCCGCCGAGGTGATCGAGGCCGGTGGCTCGGCCGACGAGGCCGCCCAGGCGGCCCGTGACGTCGCGGCCGGCGCCCGCTCGCTGTTCTACGTCGACACCCTGGAGTATCTGCGCCGCGGCGGGCGGATCGGGGCCGCGGCCGCGCTGCTCGGCAGCGCGCTGGCGGTGAAGCCCCTGCTGGGCTTCGACGACGGCCGCGTCGTGCCGCTGGAACGGGTGCGGACCTCCACCCGCGCGCTGAACCGGCTCGAGGAGCTCGCCGTCGCGGCCGCGGGGGAGCAGCAGGTCGACGTCACCGTCGCCCACCTCGCCAACCCCGACCGCGCCGCCGCACTCACCGAACGGCTGACCGCCCGGCTCGCCGACGGCCTCTCCGGCCGCGAGGTCGCCTGCGGCGAGCTCGGCGCCGTCCTCGGCGCCCACGTCGGCCCCGGCATGATCGCCGTCTGCGTCGCCCCCCGCCCCACCCCCGCCTGACCCGTCGCCGAGTCGGCGCTTGTGGTGCGCCGAGTCGGGGCTTGTGGTGCGGCGAGTCGGCGTAGGTGGCGCTGCCCGGGCCGCTGAGCGTCCACAGGGGGACCGCCGATGATCGCCCGTCCACAGGCGTCGGGGGTGTCCCGGCGGGGACGGGCCCTGCGCTCCTAGCGTCGCCACATGCGCAGCCGTCGTACCCATCCCGAGCACGAGGCCGCCGTCGCCCGCCGGCTGGCGGTGCTCGGCGCCGAGCTGGCCGGAGCCCGGGCCGCCTCCGACCCCGACGTCCGCGACGACGTCGAGACCGACGAGGAGTGGTGGCGCGAGCACACCCACATCGGGCCGCCGGCCGCCGAGCGGGCGACGTGGGGGGAGCTGCGGAGTGCCGCGGACACGGTGCCCGACCTCGGCTCAGAGCCGGTCGGGGCCGACCCCGCCCCCTGGGGGCCGTCCGCAGCGCCCGTGCCGGTCCCGGGGCGGCACGCGTCCCGACGCCGGGGTGCGGGCATCGCCGCCCTCGTCCCGGACCCGCTGCGCGGCCGGGCCGGGCTGGGCGCCGGTGCCGTGGCGGTCGTCGCCGTGCTCGTCGCGGTCGGGCTCGCCGTGACCGCCTGGTGGGTGGTGCGCTCGGACAGCAGCGAGTCCGTCGGGCGACTGGCCGCCGCGGACGCCTCACCGATCGACGGGTCCGGCGGTGGCCCGGGCACGGCCGTCCCGTCTGGTGCCGAGGTGGGCGGTGCCGTCGGCGCGGCCTCGCCGTCCGGGCAGTCGGGGACGGTCACGGTGGACGTCGCGGGACGCGTACGCCGTCCCGGCATCGCCGTGCTGCCGGCGGGCTCCCGGGTGGTCGACGCCCTGGAGGCGGTGGGCGGCGCTCGCCCCGGCGTCGACCTGGTCGACCTCAACCTGGCACGCGTCCTGGTGGACGGTGAGCAGGTGCTGGTCGGCGTCGAGGCGCCGTCGGGGGTGGCGGCGTCGTCGGTCGGCGGCCCGACCGCACCCGGGACGGCCTCCGTGGCCCTGGTGAACATCAACCTCGCAAGCCAGGCCGAGCTCGAGACGCTGCCCGGCGTCGGGCCGGTGACCGCAGGGGCGATCATCGGGTGGCGCGAGGAGAACGGCGGGTTCAGCGCGGTCGAGGAGCTGCTGGAGGTCGACGGCATCGGCGAGGTGACCCTCTCCGAGCTCGCCCCGCTGGTCACGGTCTGAGCGAGTGGGCGCCGGGGGCCCGGGACACCTGGCAGAGGGGGTGGAGCAGTCCGCGCCTGCATGGGCCGCCCTGCGCGACCTGCCGGACCTGAGGATGCCGCTGCTCGGGCTGGGGGCGTGGGCCGGCGGCCTCGCCGCGCACCTGCTGGACGGCGCGGTCCTCGGCCTGGTCGTCGCCGCCGTCCTGCTCGGGCTCGCCGCCCTGGCGGCGGGCGTACGCCGTGGCCGGTGGTCCCGGGGCACACTGCGTACCGGCGCCGCGCTGGTCCTGGTGGCGGGCGCCGTGGTGGTGGCCGTCCTGGTGCGTCAGCAGCAGGTGACCGAGGGACCGGTGGGGCGGCTGGCCTCCGAGCGCGCGGTCGTGTCCGCGGTGGGCGTGGTGGCCTCCGACCCCCGCCCGGTCGCCGGTCGCTTCGGCGACGTCGTCCTCGTGCGGGTGACGGTCGTGGAGGTGGAGGGCCGCGGGCGCGCCCACCGGCTGCGCGCGCCGGTGCTGGTGATCGGGGACGAGCGGTGGCTGGACCTGCGGCTGGGCGCGCGGGTGCGGTTCACGGGGCGGCTCTCCCCGCCCGACCAGCCGGACCTCGCCGGCGTGCTCAGCCCGTCGGGCACGCCGGTCGCCCTCGACGACCCGGACCTGTGGTGGCGCGGGGCGGCGGCGGTCCGTGCGTCGCTGCGGGCGTCGGTGGAGCACCGGCCCGCGGACCAGCGGGTGCTGGTGCCGGCGATGGTGAACGGCGACGACGCGGGGATGGACCCCGGGCTGGCCGACGACTTCCGCGCCACCGGGCTGACCCACCTGCTCGCGGTCTCGGGCACCAACCTGACCCTGGTGGTCGGGTTCCTGCTGGTGCTCGCCCGGTGGTCGGGAGTGCGCGGCCGGTGGCTGCTGGTCGTCGGGGCGGCCGGGATCGTCGGCTTCGTGCTGCTCGCCCGCACCGAGCCGAGCGTGCTGCGGGCCGCGGTGATGGGCACGGTCGCGCTCGTCGGGATGGGGGCCAACGGCCTGCGCCGCGGCATGCGCGCGCTCGGCGCCGCCGTGGTCGCGCTCCTGCTCGTGCAGCCGTCGCTCGCGGTGACGGCCGGGTTCGCCCTCTCGGTGCTGGCCACCGCCGGGATCCTGGTGCTGGCACCCGGGTGGCGCGATGCGATGGCGCGGTGGCTGCCGCGCTGGCTGGCGGAGGCGGTGGCCGTCCCCGCCGCCGCCCAGCTCGCCTGCACGCCGGTGGTGGCCGGGATCTCCGGGGAGGTCAGCCTGGTCGCGGTGCTCGCCAACCTCGTCGTCACCCCGGTGGTCGGGCCGGCGACGGTCCTCGGTCTCGCCGGTGGCCTGCTCGGCCTGGTCTGGGCGCCGGCCGGCGCGGCGCTCGGGACGCTCGCGTCGTGGTGCGTCGCGTGGATCATCCTGGTCGCGCGCCGTGGCGCCGCGCTGCCGACCGCAGCGGTCGACTGGGAGGTCGAGGCGGTCTCGTTGCTGCTGCTCACCCTGCTCTGCGTCGCGTTCGCGCTGGCGGGCCCTTGGGTGCTGCGCCGCCCGATCGCCGGCCTGGCCTGCTGCGTGCTCGCCGTGGCCGTGGTCGTGGTGCGGGTGCCGACACCGGGGTGGCCGGGCGGGGACTGGGTGCTGGCCGCCTGCGACGTGGGCCAGGGCGACGGGCTCGTGGTGCGTGCCGGTGACCACGCGGGCATCGTCGTCGACGCCGGGCCCGAACCGGAGGCGATTGACCGCTGCCTGGACGACCTCGGGGTGCGCGAAGTCCCGCTGGTGGTGCTCACCCACTTCCACGCCGACCACGTCGACGGGCTCGCGGGCGTGCTCGAGGGGCGCAGCGTCGGCGCCGTGGAGACGGCCGCGCTGCTCGACCCTCCCGGCACGGTGGACGAGGTGGTGGCGACGGCCGCGGCGTCCGGCATACCGGTCCGTACGGCGGCGCCGGGTGTCCGCACCGTCGGTGAGGCCCGCGTCGAGGTGCTGCGCCCCGACGACCCCGCGCCGTACGAGGGCCCCGGCGACGGTACGACGGCCAACGACGCCAGCGTCGTGCTGCTCGTGGAGGTCGCGGGCGTGAGCGCGCTGCTGACCGGTGACCTCGAGCCACCGGGCCAGGCGGCGCTGGCGCGGCAGGTCGCGGGGCTGCGCGTCGACGTGCTCAAGCTGCCCCACCACGGCAGCCGCCACCAGGACCCGGACTTCCTCACCTCCCTCGGCGCCCGGGTGGTGCTGGTCTCGGTGGGGGAGGACAACGACTACGGGCACCCCGCCCCGGACGCGCTGGCGCCGCTGGAGGCGAGCGGCGCCCGGGTGCTGCGCACCGACCTCGGCGGCGACCTGCTCGTCCTGGCCCGCGACGACGAGCTCGCGGTACGCACCCGCGACTGAGCAGGGGGCCTCCGCACACCACACGCGCCGACTCGGCACACCACGCGCGCCGACTCGGCACACCACGCGCGCCGACTCGGCACACCACGCGCGCCGACTCGGCACACCACGCGCGCCGACTCGGCACACCACGCGCGCCGACTCGGCACACCACACGCGCCGACTCGGGGACGTCGGCGGGCTGTGGGAGGCTAGCCCCACCATGGCGAGAGGTCCTCAGGCAGCAGACGTCCTTGGTCGGGTCACCCTGGTGACCGGCAAGGAGGAGTTCTTCGGCGACCGGACGGTGCGCGCGGTGCGCGACGCGGTCCGCGCCCACGACCCGGAGGCGGAGATGGCCGAGTCACCGGCCTCCGACCTGAGCCTGGCGACGCTGGGCGAGCTCGCCGCGCCGTCGCTGTTCTCCTCGATCCGCTGCGTGGTCGTCCACAACCTCGAGAACCTCCCCGAGGAGTCGGTGGCCGGCCTGCTGGCCTACGCCGCCGCGCCCTCGGAGGACGTCGCGCTGGTGCTGGTCCACGGCGGCGGGCCCAAGGGGTCCGGCGTGCTGACCAAGCTCCGCAAGCTCCCGACCGTCACCGAGGTGAAGTCGGCCGAGCTCAAGGCCTCCGAGTACCCCGGCTTCGTGGTCTCCGAGGTCCGCAGCCACGGCGCCACCATCGACGGGGAGGCCGCCGCGGCGCTCGTCCAGGCCGTCGGCCAGGACCTGCGCTCGCTCTCGGCCGCGGCCCACCAGCTCACCTCGGACTTCGCCGGGGAGCCGCTCGACGTCGAGAGGATCGGTCGCTACTTCGGCGGCCGCGCCGAGGCGAAGTCCTTCGCCGTCGCCGACGCCGCGTTCGGCGGCCGTCGTCAGCTCGCGCTGGAGGAGCTGCGCTGGTCCCTGGACGGCGGCACGGCGCCGGTCCTGGTGACCTCCGCGTTCGCGGGCAGCGCGCGCGGCCTGGCCAAGCTCAAGGGCGCGCGCCGCGGGCTGCGCGACGCCGACCTGGCCCGTGAGGTCGGGGTGCCGCCGTGGAAGCTGCGCACCCTGCGCGAGCAGGCGCGCGGCTGGAGCGACGCGGCCATCGGCGAGGCGATCCGGGCGGTGGCCCGTGCCGACGCCGACGTCAAGGGCGCGGCCAGCGACGCGTCGTACACCCTCGAGCGCCTGGTGCTCACGGTGACCGGGCTGCGCGACGGGCGCTGACCGCGCGGGCGCCCCCTCACGAGGACGCCTCCCGTCACACGATGCGTGGCGCACAACGCAAGAAGGCGCCGCCCCGAGGGGACGACGCCTGGTTGCGAGGAGGCCTCAGAGAGCGGCGGCCTTCTTGGCGATCGCGGACTTGCGGTTCGCGGCCTGGTTCTGGTGGATGACGCCCTTGGAGACGGCCTTGTCGAGCTTGCGCGACGCCTCACGGCCAGCCGTGATGGCAGCGTCCTTGTCGCCGGTCTCGGCGAGCTCGCGGAACTTGCGGACCGCAGACTTCAGGCCGGTCTTGACCGCCTTGTTGCGCTCGTGGCGCTTCTCGTTCTGCTTGTTCCGCTTGATCTGGGACTTGATGTTCGCCACTACTGCGCCTTCGTCGTAGGTGTGGGTGGAGCCGAGCGTTGGTGCTGAACGGCCGTTCGTGCTGTGTACGTGGTGCGGTCGGCGCAGGGCAGCAGCCAGACACGCGACAAGCGAGATTAACAGTGGGGCTCGCGGCGACCCAAATCAGGCAGGTCAGCGGCCTCAGGGAAGCGGCAGGTCGACCTGCTCGCAGCGCGAGCAGGTGCGCCGGATCGGGGTCTGGCTGTTGGTGCGCGGCACCCGCCAGCCGTGCCCGCGCAGCCGGCAGGTGAGGGGCAGCACGCCGGCGGGCGTGGGCGCGCCGCTGCCGATCAGGCCGAGGCGGCTGGCGGCGAGGGCCAGGGCGCCGAGGGCCCCCACGGCGACGAGGGAGCGGGTGATCGGCTTGCGCACGGGCGGTTCCTCCTGGTGTCGGGGCGCGCCGGAGTGGCGGCACGGAAAATATATCCTCTATCTCGGAATCGAAACCCGGCTCCGGTGGCCCGGGGCCCGCGGGCCTCGCTAGCGCCAGCTGCGCCGCTCGCCCAGCCAGTCCCACACGACCTCGCCCTGCCAGCGCTGGGCGGCCCGCATGTGCGGCGACGTCGGGGGACCGGGGAGCGCGGACTGGGCCAGGAAGTAGCCGGCGACCAGCGCGAGCAGCACGTCGACGTGCTCGGCCGGCACGTCGCGGGTCAGGGTCCGGGTGGCGAGCACGGCCTCGACGTCGAGGCCGTCGCCGCGCGGCCCGATCAGGGTCAGCACGCTGTCCAGCCAGGCGGCGCCCACGACCGGCCAGTTCCAGTCGCACAGCAGTGCCCGGCCGCCCGCGGTGATCAGCACGTTGTCGTCGCGGATGTCGGTGTGCACGACCGTGTCGCCGGCGCAGACCTCGGCGTACCGCCCGGCCAGCGCCGCTGCCTCCTCCAGGTGCGCCACGAGGCCCGGGACGTCGGCGGGCGCGGTGCGCAGCGTCTCCCAGTGCGCGAGGAACGGCGCGAACTCCTCGGCGAAGGTGCCCAGGGCCAGGCCCGCCGGGGCGGGGGACAGCACCGCGGCGCACTGCTCGAGGGTGTCGAGGGTCGCCTCGAGGTCGCTCGCGCGCCAGGGACGGTACGGCGCCCGGGCGGCGACGTGCTCGATGCCGAGCACCACCCAGTCGTCGGCGTCGTGCACCCACCGCAGCCGCGGAGCCGGCGTGGCCGCGGGCAGGGCGGCGAGCTTGCGTGCCTCCTCGCGGTAGGACAGGGCGAACGCGCGCTGCGCCCTCACCGACGCGGCCTTGACGAAGTGACGGCTGCCGTCGGCGCAGGTCAGCACCGAGGCGAACCCCGGCGTGAACCCGGCGCCCTGCGACTCGGTCGCGACCACGGGGGACCCGCACCGGCGCGCGACCTCCGCGCGCAGCATCGGCGGAAGGTACTCCCACTCCAGGCGCCGTGCGGTGCGGCCGTGCGGGATCGTCGTCGGGATCACCGCCACATCCTGCGCCATCACCGACCCGTCTCCCCGCGCGACGTCCGCGCGGGGAGACGCCGGCGACCGGGCGGTGGGCGAGTGATTCGTGGCCCGTCCTCCCGGAGTGGAAGAATGGCTGTTCGTCCCCTGTCACTGAACGAGAGTCGCCCGTGCCTGCCACTCAGCCCGCGCCGCAGCCCGGCAAGACCGACCCGTCGATCATCCGCAACTTCTGCATCATCGCGCACATCGACCACGGCAAGTCCACGCTGGCCGACCGCATGCTCCAGCTCACCGGCGTCGTCGACGAGCGGGCCGCCCGTGCGCAGTACCTCGACCGCATGGACATCGAGCGCGAGCGCGGCATCACGATCAAGAGCCAGGCCGTGCGGATGCCGTGGACCGCGCCGGAGGGCAACGAGCAGGGCGCCGAGCCGGGCACCTACGTGCTCAACATGATCGACACCCCCGGGCACGTCGACTTCACCTACGAGGTGTCGCGCTCGCTGGAGGCCTGCGAGGCCGCGGTCCTGCTGGTCGACGCCGCCCAGGGCATCGAGGCGCAGACGCTGGCCAACCTCTACCTGGCGATGAACGCGGACCTGCACATCATCCCGGTCCTCAACAAGATCGACCTGCCCAGCGCCAACCCCGACAAGTACGCCGCGGAGCTCGCCGGCCTGGTCGGCTGCGAGCCCGAGGACGTGCTGCGGGTCAGCGCCAAGAGCGGCATCGGCGTCGAGGAGCTGCTCAACGAGATCGTCAAGCAGACCCCCGCGCCCGTCGGCGACCCCGACGCGCCGGCGCGCGCGCTGATCTTCGACTCCGTCTACGACACCTACCGCGGCGTGATCACCTACGTCCGCGTCTTCGACGGCAAGCTCAACCACCGCGACAAGATCAAGATGATGTCGACCGGCGCGACCCACGAGATGCTCGAGGTCGGCGTGATCAGCCCCGAGCAGGTCAAGACCAGCGAGATCGGCGTCGGCGAGGTGGGCTACCTGATCACCGGCGTGAAGGACGTGCGCCAGTCGCGCGTCGGTGACACGGTCACCACCCAGCACGGCTCGGCCACCGAGTCGCTCGGCGGCTACCAGCACCCGAACCCGATGGTCTACTCCGGGCTCTACCCGATCGACGGCGACCAGTACCCCGACATGCGCGAGGCGCTGGAGAAGCTCCAGCTCAACGACGCGGCGCTCACCTTCGAGCCGGAGACCTCCGGCGCGCTCGGCTTCGGCTTCCGCTGCGGCTTCCTGGGCCTGCTGCACATGGAGATCACCCGCGACCGCCTGGAGCGGGAGTTCGGCCTCGACCTGATCTCCACCGCGCCCAACGTGGTCTACGAGGTGCTCATGGAGGACGGTAGCGAGGTCACCGTCACCAACCCCAGCGAGTACCCCGAGGGCAAGATCGCCGAGGTCCGCGAGCCGGTCGTGAAGGCGACCGTGCTGAGCCCCGCGGACTACATCGGCACGATCATGGAGCTGTGCCAGCAGAAGCGGGGCACCCTGCAGGGCATGGACTACCTGTCCGAGGACCGCGTCGAGATGCGCTACATCCTGCCGATGGGCGAGATCGTCTTCGACTTCTTCGACCAGCTGAAGTCGCGCACCAAGGGCTACGCCTCCCTCGACTACGAGCGCACCGGCGAGCAGGCCGCCGACCTGGTCAAGGTCGACATCCTGCTCCAGGGCGAGCCGGTCGACGCCTTCTCCGCGATCGTGCACCGCGACGCGGCGTACGGCTACGGCGTGATGATGGCCGGCAAGCTCAAGGACCTGATCCCGCGCCAGCAGTTCGAGGTGCCGATCCAGGCCGCGATCGGTGCCCGCGTGATCGCCCGCGAGAACATCCGCGCGATCCGCAAGGACGTGCTCGCCAAGTGCTACGGCGGCGACATCACCCGCAAGCGCAAGCTGCTGGAGAAGCAGAAGGAGGGCAAGAAGCGGATGAAGATGGTCGGCCGCGTCGAGGTCCCCCAGGAGGCCTTCGCCGCCGCGCTCTCCAACACCCCCGCGGCGGACAAGAGCAAGAAGTGACCCTGCGGTGAGGCTGCCCGCGGGGCTGCTGGCGTACGCCGCCCGCGGTCCCGCGTGGGCGGACTGGCTCGACGCCCTGCCCGCCCTGCTGCGCGAGCTGCACGAGGAGTGGCAGCTCACCGGTGACGGCGAGGCGACCCACGGCCACACCGCCGTGGTCCTCCCGGTCCGCACCGCCGGCGGGCGCCCCGCGGCGCTCAAGGTCGGCTTCCCGCACGAGGAGGCCGAGCAGGAGCACCTGGCGCTGCAGCACTGGCACGGTCGCGGTGCCGTGGAGCTGCTGCGCGCGGACCCGCACCGCTCGGCGCTGCTGCTGGAGCGGCTGCACCGCGAGGACCTCACCGAGCGGTGGGACCTGGAGAGCTGCGAGGTGGTTGCCGGGCTCTACGCGCGTCTCCACGTGTCGGCTCCGGGCAGCATCCGCCGCCTCGCGCCGTACGTCGTGCGCTGGGCCGACGAGCTCGCGGCGCTGCCGCGGGACGCGCCGCTGCCGCGGCGGCTGGTCGAGCAGGCCGTGAGCAGCGCCCGCGACCTGGCGGCGCAGGAGGTGCCCGGGGGCGAGCGGCTGCTGCACACCGACCTCCACGACGCCAACGTGCTGGCCGGCTACCGCGAGGAGTGGCTGGCCATCGACCCCAAGCCGCTGGTCGGCGACCCTCACTACGAGCCGGCGCCGCTGCTGTGGAACCGCTGGGAGGAGCTGCGCTCGGGTCCCGGTGGCGTGCGCGACGGGCTGCGGCGGCGCTTCCACACCGTTGTCGACACTGCCGGTCTCGACGAGCACCGGGCACGCGACTGGGTGGTCGTGCGGATGCTCGTCAACGCGCTGTGGCGCCTGCAGGACCCTCCGGGTGCTGCTCGCACGGTCACCACCGACGACTGGCTCACCCGCTGTGTCACGGTCGCCAAGGCCGTGCAGGACTAGCGCCGAGCGCGAAGACCAGCGCGCCGAGGCTGCGGGGGAGAGGATGGGCACGTGGAGAACGCACGCGTGATGTCGGTGAACCTCGGGCAGCCCGAGGGCGGTGAGTGGACCGGGCGGGTCGGGCGGACGGCGATCCGCAAGTGCGGGACCGACCGGCCGGTCCGGGTGCTGCGCAGCGGCCTGGCCGGGGACAGTGTCTGCGACACCAAGTACCACGGGAGCCCCGACAACGCGGTCTACGCCTTCGCGCGCGAGGACCTCGACCGGTGGGGCCGCGAGCTCGGCGCCCCGCTGCCCGACGGGCAGTTCGGCGAGAACCTCACCACCCACGGCATCGACGTCAACGCCGCCCTGATCGGCGAGCGGTGGCGGGTCGGGACCGCGCTGCTCGAGGTCGCCAAGGTGCGGACGCCGTGCAAGGTCTTCGCCGGCTTCATGGAGCAGACCGGTCACGACTCGACGGGCTGGATCAAGCGCTTCGCCCGCGACGGGCGCCCGGGGCCCTACCTGCGGGTGCTGGAGGAGGGCGTGGTCCAGACGGGGGACCCGATCGTGGTCGAGCACCGCCCCGAGCACGAGGTGAGCGTGGCGATGGTCTTCCGTGCGCTGACCACCGAGCGCGAGCTCACCGCCCAGGTGCTGGGCGCGGAGGCGCTCTCGGACACCGTGCGCACGGTCCTCGAGGCCCGCGCGCCGCGGGCGTGAGCTCGCCGCACTAGCACCTGACGCGGCGGACGTGTCCGGATCTATCGATCCGGTTTTTGTGATTCGGGTTACCCGCGGGTTACGAAGTGACGTAGGTTACGGGAACCCATCGCCGCGCGGGAGGGCCAACGGCCGATGTGTCGGGTGCCCTCCCTGTCCACTGCCAGGAGTGACATGCCCGCGAACCACGACCCCACCTTCGTCGATCATCTTGCGCCGAACATCGCCGTCCAGTTCCTCGACCGGGTCGCGAAGTCGCCCGACGTCGAGGCCTTCCGCTACCCCCGTCCCGACGAGACCTGGGAGTCGGTGACCTGGCGCCAGACCGGCGAGCAGGTCCGCGAGCTCGCCGCCGGGCTGCTGTCCCTCGGGCTGGAGTCGGAGCAGCGGGTCGGCATCGCCTCCGGCACCCGCTTCGAGTGGATCCTGGCGGACCTCGCGGTGATGTGTGCCGGCGGTGCGACGACGACCGTCTACCCCAGCACCAACGCCGACGACGTCGCCTACATCCTCAGCGACTCCGAGAGCCGCATCGTCTTCGCCGAGGACGCCGAGCAGCTCGCGAAGCTCCAGGCGCACCGCGCCGACATCCCCACCGTCTCCAAGGTCGTGCTCTTCGACGGCCAGGGCGACGGCGACTGGGTGATCACCCTGGCCGAGCTGGCCGAGCTCGGCCGCCGCCACCTCGCCGAGCACCCGACCGCGGTCGAGGACGTCGCCAAGTCGATCGCCCCCGACCAGCTCGCGATGCTGATGTACACCTCGGGCACCACCGGCCGCTCCAAGGGCGTGCGGCTGCTGCACCGCTCGTGGGTCTACCAGGGCGCGGCCATCGAGGCCCAGGACATCCTGCACGAGGACGACCTGCAGTTCCTGTGGCTGCCGATGGCGCACGCGTTCGGCAAGGTCCTGCTCGCCGCCCAGCTGGCCTGCGGCTACGCCACCGCCATCGACGGGCGCATCGACCGCATCGTCGACAACCTCGCGGTCGTCAAGCCGACCTTCATGGGCGCCGCCCCGCGCATCTTCGAGAAGGCGCACGGCAAGATCGTCACCATGCAGGCCGCCGAGGGCGGGCTGAAGGAGAAGATCTTCCTCAAGGCCTTCGTCGTCGGCAACCAGGTCGACCGGCTCAAGCGCGCCGGCAAGCCCGTGCCGTTCGCCCTCGGCGTGCAGCACAAGCTGTTCGACCGGCTCGTGTTCAGCAAGGTCCGCGACCGCTTCGGCGGTCGGGTCCGCTTCTTCATCTCCGGCTCCGCGGCCCTCAACCCCGAGATCGCGGAGTGGTTCCACGCAGCCGGCATCCTCATCCTCGAGGGCTACGGCATGACCGAGAACGCCGCCGGTGCGGCCGTCAACCACCCCAGTGGCTACAAGATCGGCACCGTCGGGCCCGCACTGCCGGGCTCGGAGATCCGCATCGGCGAGAACGACGAGGTCCAGCTGCGCGGCCCCCACGTGATGGCGGGCTACCACAACCTCCCCGAGGAGAGCGCCAAGGCGTTCACCGAGGACGGCTGGCTGCGCACCGGCGACAAGGGCAGCCTCGACGAGGAGGGCTACCTGACCATCACGGGCCGGATCAAGGACCTCTTCAAGACCTCGGGCGGCAAGTACATCGCGCCGTCCGCGATCGAGTCGAAGTTCAAGGCACTGTGCCCCTACGTCAGCCAGTTCATGGTCTTCGGCGACGAGCGCAACTACGTGGTCGCGCTGATCACCCTCGACCCGGACGCGATGGCGGCCTGGGCGCAGGAGAACGGCATGGCCGGGGCCTCCTACACCGACATCGTCCGCTCCGACGCGGTCCGCACGATGATCGGCGGGTACGTCGAGGAGCTCAACAACCGCCTCAACCGCTGGGAGACCATCAAGAAGTGGGACATCCTGGACCACGACCTCACCATCGAGTCCGGTGAGCTCACGCCGTCGCTGAAGGTCAAGCGCAACGTGGTCGCGCAGAACAACGCCGATCGGATCGCCTCCTTCTACGGCTGATCCCGGCCCGCTCCCTCCGGTTCTGCTCGTCGGCACGACCACGGCCCGCCCGGTCCTCCGGGCGGGCCGTGGTGCGTCCCGGGACGGTGGTGGCGAGGGATCGACGAGCCCGACCGACGGGGGCGGGGGCGCGGGTCGACGGTGTCGGTGCCGCGACCTATGGTGGAAGGAGCGGTCGGACCTGCGCCACGGCCGCCCGCAGATCCCGGGTTGATTTCATCGAACATGTGTTCGATGATGGGGGCGTGGTCATCTCCGTCTCCTCCCCGGCCGCCGCGGCCGATGAGATCCGCCGGCTGCGCGAGCGCATGCAGCGGATGAGCGACGGCGTGCCGCGACGGGCCCTGGACTCCCACCCGGCCCTCGCCGGGGTGCTCCAGCTGCGCGCCGGCGGGACCTACGAGGTCGACAGCACGGTCCTGGCGCTCGCACTGATGGCCGGCCCCTCGGCCGCCGGCGCCTGGAGCGCGGTCCTGGGGATGCCCGACCTCGGCGTCGAGGCGGCCGCCGAGCTCGGCGTGGTGCTCGAGCGCACGGTGCTGGTCCCCGACGCCGGCTCGCTGTGGCTGGAGGCCACGGCCGCCCTGGTCGACGTGGTGCAGGTCGTCGTGGTGCGCCCGCCCGGTCGGGTCTCCGAGCGCGACGCCGCCACCTTGTCGGCGCGGCTGCGCACCCGCGGCTCGGTGCTGGTGGCGTGCGGCCCCTGGCCGCGCAGCGAGGCACGGCTCTCCCTGGAGCAGTCGCGCTGGGCGGGCGTCGACGCCGGCACCGGCCACCTGCGCTCGCGCAAGATGGTGGTCGCGGTGCAGCGCGGCGCCGCTCCCGCGCGCCGGGCGCCGCTGTGGTTCCCGGCGCCCGACGGCGTCGTACGACGTGGCGAGCCGGTGCTCGCTCCCGCGGCTGCGGTGCGCGAGGCCGGCTGATGAGCGCGACGACGACCCGCCCGCGCACCCGCGTGCTGGTCCTGTGGTGCCCCGACTGGCCGGTGGTCGCCGCGCTGGCCGAGGAGGGCAGGCCCGCCCACCTGCCGGCCGCGGTCCTGGTCGCCAACACCGTGCAGTCCTGCAACGACGCCGCCCGCGGCTTCGGCGTACGCCGTGGCATGCGCCGGCGCGACGCGCAGTCGCGCTGCCCCGAGCTGCTGGTGCTGGGCGCGAACCCCGACCGCGACGCGCGCTCCTTCGAGGACGTCCTGGCCGCGTTGGAGGAGCTCCAGCCGGGGGTGGCGCCGCTGCGCCCGGGGCTGGTCGCGCTGCGCTCGCCGGGCCGCTACTACGGCGGCGAGGCCGAGGCGGCGGCGGTCTTCGCCGAGCGGCTGGTGGCGCTCGGGGTGTGGGACTGCCGCGCGGGCGTCGCCGACGAGCTCTTCACCGCCGAGCAGGCCGCCCGCCGGGCCCGGCCCCAGGAGAGCACCGTGGTGCCGGTGGGGGAGTCCGCGGCGTTCCTGGGCGAGCTGCCGGTCGAGGTGCTCGAGGACCCCGACGCGGTCGGCCTGCTGCGCCGTCTCGGCCTGCGCACCCTCGGCGCGCTCGCGGGGCTGCCGCCGGCCGACGTGCGCGCCCGGTTCGGGGCCCGCACCGCCTGGGTGCAGCAGGTCGTCCTCGGCGAGGACCACACCCTGCTCGCCGGGCGCACCCCACCGCCCGACCTGACCCGCGAGATCACCTTCGAGCCGCCGCTGGACTCCGCCGAGACCGTCTGCTTCAGCGCCCGGCGCACCGCCGAGGAGCTGGTCGCCTCCCTGGCCGCGCGCAACCTGGCCTGCACCGAGGTGCGGGTGGAGGTCGAGTGCGAGGGGAGGGTGGTGTCCTCGCGCAGCTGGCTGCACCCGCGCTGGTTCGGCGCCTCCGACCTCGTCGACCGGCTGCACTGGCAGCTGCAGGGCGGGTTCCGCGGCGGCTCGGTGCCGGCCCCGGTCGAGCTGGTCCGGCTGCTGCCCGAGACCGTCGTGCCGGAGTCGGTCCACGCCGACGGGCTGTGGGGCGGCACCGACGAGCGCGTCGAGCGCGGCATCGCGCGGGTGCAGGGCATGCTCGGCCACGAGGCGGTGGTCGCGCCGGTGCTCCAGGGCGGCCGCTCGCCGGCAGAGCGCCAGCGACTGGTCCCGTGGGGGGAGCGGCCCAGCGACCTGCGCCCGCGGGAGCTGCCCTGGCCCGGCAGCATCCCGCCGCCCGCCCCGGCCCGGGTGCTCCAGACCCCGTGGCCGGCCGAGGTGCTGGGCACGGACGGCGCCGTCGTGGTCGTCGACGAGCGGGGCGCGACCAGCGGCGCCCCGGCCCGGTTCCGCCCCGGGCCCGCAGACGGGTGGCAGCAGGTCGCCGCCTGGACCGGGCCGTGGCCGGTGGAGGAGCTGTGGTGGGAGACGCCCCCGGGGGTGGCGCCGCGCCGCATCGCCCGCTTCCAGCTCGTGGGCGTCGACGGCCGGGCCTGGCTGCTCACCTACGACAGCACCGGGGACACCTGGTGCACCGAGGCGGCGTACGACTGATGGGCCGAATCTGATGGGCCGGATCTGATGGGCTGGAACAACCCGCAGATGCCGTGGGGCGAGCTCGAGCGCCGGCTCTCCGGGCGGGTCCGCGCCGGGCAGGACGACGCACCGGTGTCGCGGCGCCGCCAGCGCGCGAGCACCGGCGACGTGCCGCGCCCCGACGTCGTCGCCACGCCGTACGCCGAGCTGCACTGCCACAGCAGCTACAGCTTCCTCGACGGCGCCAGCACCCCGGACCAGCTGGTGCGCGAGGCGCTGCGCCTGGGTCTGCACGGTCTGGCGATCACCGACCACGACGGGTTCTACGGCGCGCCGCTGTTCGCCGAGGCCGCCCAGCTGCACGCGCGCGGCGACGGCCGGGACCTGCGCACCGTCCACGGCGCCGAGCTGTCCCTCGGGCTGACCCGGCCCCAGCTGGGTGTGGCCGACCCGGAGGGCACCCACCTGCTGGTGCTCGCCCGCGGGGTGGAGGGCTACCACCGGCTGGCCTCCGCGATCACCGAGGCCCAGCTGCGCGGCGACGAGAAGGGGCGGCCCGACTACGACCTCGAGGAGCTCGCCGAGCGCGGACGGGGCCATTGGCTGGTGCTGACCGGCTGCCGCAAGGGCGCCGTCCGCCAGGCGCTCGCGGGGCCCACCCCCGACCCGCGCGCGGCGGCCGCCGCGCTGGACCGCCTCGTCGACCTCTTCGGTCGCGAGCACGTCGTGGTCGAGCTGAGCGACCACGGGCTGCCGCTCGACAGCGCCCACGACGACCTGCTGGCGGCCATCGCCCGGGACCGGGGGCTGCCGTGCGTGGCCACCAACAACGTCCACCACGCCCGCCCCGAGGGGCACCGGCTGGCCGGGGCGATGGCCGCCATCCGGGCCCGGCGCAGCCTCGCCGAGCTCGCCGGCTGGCTGCCGCCCTCGGGTGGCGCGTGCCTGCGCTCGGGGGAGGAGATGGCGCGCCGCTACGCGCGCCACCCCGGGGTCGTGCAGCGCTCGGTGCAGCTCGCCGACGAGCTCGCCTTCGACCTGCAGAAGGCCAGCCCGCGCCTGCCCAAGCGCAACATCCCCGCGGGCCACACCCCGATCAGCTGGCTGCGCGCGCTCACCGAGCGCGGCTTCGCCGAGCGCTACGCCGGGACCCCGCTGGAGCACGACGCCCGGCTCAAGGTCGACCACGAGCTGGAGGTGATCGAGCGCAAGGACTTCGCCGGCTACTTCGTCATCGTCCACGACATCGTCGAGTTCGCCCGCTCCCAGGGGATCCTGTGCCAGGGCCGGGGCTCGGCGGCGGCCTCCGCGGTCTGCTTCGCGCTCGGGATCACCGCCATCGACCCGGTCTACTACCGCCTGCCGTTCGAGCGCTTCATCTCCGAGCACCGCGACGAGGAGCCCGACATCGACGTCGACTTCGACTCCGACCGGCGCGAGGAGGTGATCCAGTGGGTCTACGACAGCTACGGGCGCCGCAACGCCGCGCAGGTCGCCAACGTCATCGGCTACCGGCCCAAGATGGCGGTGCGCGACGCCGCCAAGGCGCTCGGGCACTCGCCGGGCCAGCAGGACGCCTGGTCCAAGCAGATCACCAGCTGGAGCCGCATCGAGGTGCCGCCGCGCGACGGGGACGGCGAGCGGGACGCGGACGGGCGCGGCGAGCACGAGATCCCCGCGGCGGTCGTCTCCCTCGCCGAGCAGCTGCTGGGCGCGCCGCGCCACCTCGGCATCCACTCCGGCGGGATGGTGCTCACCGAGCGCCCGATCGGTGAGGTGTGTCCGATCGAGCGCGCCCGGATGGACCGGCGCACCGTGCTGCAGTGGGACAAGGACTCCTGCGAATACATGGGCCTGGTCAAGTTCGACCTGCTCGGGCTCGGGATGCTCAGCGCCCTGGACCACATGATGCGCATCGTCGGCGACCACCTGGGGGAGCGCTGGGAGCTGGCGACGGTGCCCAAGGAGGAGCCGGCGGTCTACGACATGCTCTGCCGCGGCGACTCCGTCGGCGTGTTCCAGGTGGAGAGCCGCGCGCAGATCGGCACCCTCCCGCGGCTGCGGCCCCGGGAGTTCTACGACCTGGCGATCGAGATCGCGCTGATCCGGCCGGGCCCGATCCAGGGCGGCGCGGTGCACCCCTACATCCGCCGCGCCACCGGCCGCGAGCCGGTCGACTACCCGCACGCCTCGCTGGTGCCGGTGCTGGAGCGCACCAAGGGGGTGCCGCTGTTCCAGGAGCAGCTGATGGACATGGCCCGCACCCTCGGCGACTGCACCCCCGACGAGGCCGACCTGCTGCGCCGCGCGATGGGCTCCAAGCGCGGGGTGGAGCGGATCGAGTCGATCAAGGACAAGCTGTTCGCCGGGATGGCGGCCAAGGGGATCACCGGCGAGGACGCCGAGGCGATCTACGTCAAGATCCTCTCCTTCGCCAACTTCGGCTTCGCCGAGAGCCACGCGCTGTCCTTCGCCAAGCTCGTCTACGCCAGCTCGTGGTTCAAGCTGCACTACCCGGCAGCGTTCCTGGCGGCGCTGCTGCGGGCCCAGCCGATGGGCTTCTACTCCCCGCAGTCGCTGACCGGCGACGCCCGTCGCCACGGGGTGGAGGTGCTGCGCCCGGACCTGGTGCGCTCCGCGGCGCGCGCCGACCTCGAGCTGCGCCCCGGCGCCGTGCCCGGGCCGGTCGGGCCGGACGCCTGCCTGCGCGACCAGGGCCGCACCGAGTGGGTCCCGGGGACCCCCGACCCGACCCCCGCGCACCGCCGCGACACGGCGTACGCCGTGCGGCTGGGGCTGGACTCCGTGCGCGGGATCGGCGTGGACGTCGCCGAGCGGATCGTGGCGGCGCGCGCCGAGCGGCCCTTCACCGACCAGGCCGACCTCTCGCGCCGGGCGCGGCTCGACACCCGCCAGCTCGAGGCGCTGGCCACGGCCGGGGTCTTCGACGACAGCGGGCTGAACCGGCGCCAGGCGCTGTGGAACGCCGGGTGGACCGAGTCGCCCGACCAGCTCGAGGGGCTGCGCGTCGCAGCGCCAGCGCCGATGCTGCCCGAGATGGACGCGGTCGAGACCACGGTGGCCGACCTGTGGGCCACCGGGATCACCCCCGAGGGGCACCCGTTCACCCACCTGCGCGAGCACCTGCGCCGCTCCGGCCTGCTCTCGGTGGCCGACCTGCGCACCGCCGAGGCGGGACGCCGGGTCACCGTCGCCGGGCTCGTCGTCCACCGCCAGCGCCCGGGAACCGCGGGCGGCACGACCTTCCTCAACCTCGAGGACGAGACCGGCATGCTCAACGTCATCTGCAGCACGGGGCTGTGGCGACGCCACCGCAGGACCGCGATGTCGGCCGCGGGCATGGTGATCCGGGGCATGCTCGAGCGCTCCGACGGGGTCACCAACCTCGTCGCGGACCGGCTCAGCCCGCTGGAGGAGCTCTACCCCCAGGCCGGCGCCGCCCTGCGCGCCCGCCACCGCTCCCGCGACTTCCAATGAGCCGCGGGCACGACGGTCGAGTGGGGCGGTCGTGAGGAGGGCCCAGCTCGACCGAGCGTCCTCAACGTGCCCGTCCGAGCCGACGGTGGGACAATCGGGGCATGCCTTCCGCGCTCCCCGACGGGGACCCCGTCCCCCTGGACGGTTCCCTCCCGGAGTCCGCGCTCGCCGGCGTGGGGGAGCGTCCGTTCGGCTTCTACGTGCACGTCCCGTTCTGCACGGTGCGCTGCGGCTACTGCGACTTCAACACCTACACCGCCGCCGAGCTGGGCCCGGCCGGGACCGCCCCCGGCGCGTCCCGGGCGACGTACGCCCAGGCGGCCGTCGCGGAGGTACGCCGCGCCCGCGGCGTGCTCGGCGAGCGCACGGTGCCGGTGCAGACGGTCTTCCTCGGCGGGGGCACCCCGACCCTGCTGAGCCCCGCGGACCTGGGCAGCATCCTGGGCGCCATCGACGAGGAGTTCGGCCTGGTCCTCGGCGCCGAGGTCACCACCGAGGCCAACCCCGACTCGGTCACGCTGCGCGACCTCGACGAGCTGCGCGCCGCCGGCTTCACCCGGATCTCCTTCGGCATGCAGTCGGCCGTCCCGGAGGTCCTCGCGGTCCTGGACCGCACCCACGACCCGCGCCGGGTGCCCGCCGCGGTCGAGTGGGCCCGTGCCGCCGGCTTCGAGCAGGTCAGCCTCGACCTCATCTACGGCACGCCGGGGGAGTCGCTCGCCGACTGGGAGACCTCCTTGGACGCCGCCCTGGCCTGCGGGCCCGACCACGTCTCGGCGTACTCCCTCATCGTGGAGGACGGCACCGCGCTCGCCCGGCGGGTGCGCCGCGGCGAGCTGGCGATGCCCGAGGAGGACGACCTGGCCGACAAGTACGTCCTGGCCGACGAGCGGCTCACCGCCGCCGGGCTCGGCTGGTACGAGGTGTCGAACTGGGCGCGCGGGGTGCCGGGGGACGACGCCGCGCGTTGCCGGCACAACGAGCTCTACTGGACCGGTGCGGACTGGTGGGGCGTCGGGCCGGGCGCGCACTCCCACGTCGGCGGGGTGCGCTGGTGGAACGTCAAGCACCCCGCGGCGTACGCCGACCGGCTGGCCGCGGACCGCAGCCCCGCCCAGGCGCGCGAGGTGCTCGCCCCCGAGGACCGGCGCGTGGAGCGGGTGCTGCTCGAGCTGCGCCTGCGCGAGGGCCTCGACCCGCAGGTGCTCGAGGACGCCGGTCGGGCGGCCGTCCCGGACCTCCAGGCCCGCGGCCTGCTCGAGACCGGCACCGACCGGCTGGTGCTGACCCGTCGGGGCCGGCTGCTGGCCGACGCGGTGGTCCGCGACCTGCTGCCCTGAACCCCCTGGACCACGGTGCCGGGGTCCCTGAGGTTCCCCTGATCTCGGGCCGTCGTGGCGTCCTCGCGCCCGTCGCGGCCCTAGGCTGCTCGCCATGACCCAGGGACCCGAGTACCCCCAGCCCGAGGACGGCGGCCAGCAGCCGTACGGCCAGCAGCCGCCGTACGGCCAGGACCCGTACGGCCAGCAGCCCTACGGCCAGCAGCCGGGCTACGGCTTCACGCCGTACGCCGCGCCGGGCGCGCCGTACGGCGTGCACCCGACGACCGGCATCCCCTACTCGGACAAGTCCAAGCTCGTCGCCGGCCTGCTCCAGCTGCTGCTGCCGCTCGGCATCGGCCGGCTCTACGCCGGGCACACCGGCGTGGGCATCGCCCAGCTGGTGGTCACCATCCTGACCTGCGGCGTCGGGGCGATCTGGCCCTTCATCGACGGCATCGTCATCCTGGCCACCGACAGCAAGGACGGCAACGGCTACATGCTGCGCAGCTGAACCCGGCTCGGGGAGCTCACTCGGCGGTCACGAAGTCGATGAGCTCCTCGACCCGGCCCAGCAGGGCGGGCTCGAGGTCGTTGTAGGACGAGACCTTGCCCAGGATGTGCTGCCAGGCGCGCGCGATGTCGGCCTGGTTGCGGTGCGGCCAGCCGAGGTGCTGGCACACGCCCTTCTTCCACTCGATCGAGCGCGGGATCGTCGGCCACTCGGCCAGCCCGAGCCGGTCGGGCTTGACCGCCTGCCACACGTCGATGAACGGGTGGCCGACGATCAGGACGTGCTTGCCGACCGCGGAGCGGGCGATGCCCTGGGCGATGCGGGACTCCTTGGAGCCGGGGACCAGGTGGTCGACCAGGACCCCGACCCGCCGCTGCGGGCCGGGCTTGAAGTCCAGGAGGTGGTCGGCGAGGTCGTCGACGCCGCCGAGGAACTCGACCACCACGCCCTCGATGCGCAGGTCGTCGCCCCAGACCTTCTCCACGAGCTCGGCGTCGTGGCGGCCCTCGACGAAGATGCGGCTGGCGCGCGCCACGCGGGCCTTGGCGTCGTGGACGGCCACCGAGCCGGACGCGGTGCGCGTCGGCTTGGCGGGGGCGGTGCGGCGCACCGGCGCGGTGAGGATCACCGGCTTGCCCTCGAGCAGGAAGCCCGCGCCGAGGGGGAAGGTGCGCCGCTTGTGGCGCCGGTCCTCCAGGGTCACGGTGTGCAGGTCGCGGTCCACCGCGACGATCTCGCCCACCCAGTCGGTGGTGACCTCCTCGACGACCAGGCCCGGGTCGGCGGAGGTCTCGACGGCGCGCCCCCGCTTGGGTGCACGCCAGTCGCCGGAGAGGACGTCGGAGCCGTAACGATCGGTCACCCGGACCACGCTAGGTCGGCCCACCGACAGTCCGGGCGAGACGCGCCGCACGCCCGCCCGGGTGTGACCTGCGCTACTCCGGGGTGCTCTCGCCGCCCGTGGGCTCCGACACCCCCGCGGCCGGCCGGTCGGCGCCGTCCTCGTCACCCCCGGCGTCCCCGGTGCTCTCGGTGGCGCGCTTGCCCTCCTCGAGCAGGCCCTCCACCCTCTCCCCGGGCTCGAGGGGCTCGGCCAGCGGGTTGTCCTCGGCCGGGCGCAGGTCCTCGGGCAGCTCCTCGTCGGAGATGCCGGTCGAGGGGGCGCCGGAGGCCTCGTCGCGGGCGGGGGCGGGACCGTCGGGCTCGTCGGAGTGCTCGCTCATGTCCGGGAGTACCCGCTCAGACCAGCGGCAAGCGGCGCTGCGCGCGCGGGAGGTGCTCGTAGCCGCGTCGTACGGCGTCGGCGAGGTGCTCGCGCGGCCAGGGCCACTCGCCCTCGGCCAGCGCCTGCTCGAGGGGCACACCGCGACCGGCGAGGTCGCGGATCGTCTCCGCCACGACGGCGAGCAGCCCGCGCTGCTCCTCGACGAAGGCGCGGTCGACGGTGGCGCCGTGCCCCGGCACGACCACGCTGTCGGAGGTGGTCAGCGAGAGGACGATCTCCAGGGCAAGCGGCCACTCCATCGGGTGGCTGTCGGGCCCGAAGGAGGGGGGCGCGGACTCCTCGACCAGGTCCCCGGCGAGCAGGACGTCGGCGTCGGGCACCCGCACCACCAGGTCGCCGGCGGTGTGGCCGCGACCGGGGTGGACCAGCTCGACGACGCGGTCGCCGAGGTCGAGGACGCGTACGGAGGAGAAGGTGTGGTCGGCGGGCACGACCTCGGTGGCCAGCACCTCCTCGAGGTGCGGGTCGGAGGGGTCCTCGGCGTAGGCCTGCTTCGCGCGGGCCCCCGCCGCGGGCGTGGCGGCCGCGGCGACCTCGTGGGCGTGGATGGGGACCTCGCCGTAGGCGGACCGGAAGGCGGCGTTGCCGAAGGTGTGGTCGAAGTGCTCGTGGGTGTTGACCACCGCGACGACCGGCCCGCGGCCGAGGCGTCGTACGTCGGCGAGCACCGCCCGGGCGGCGGCGTCGGAGCCGTGAGTGTCGACCGCCAGCAACCCGTCGGCGCCGCCGACGAGGCACACGTTGAGGTCGAACCACTCCTGGCGCGCGACCCAGACCCGGTCGGCGACCTCCCTGAAGCTCACCCGGGTGAGCCTACGTCCTCCCGCTCAGCACGGGCCCGCGTCGAGCTCGTGGCGCAGCATCGCGTGGAGCTCGGCGCTGCCGCGGGCGGGGCGGGGGAAGCGCAGGGTGGACAGGTGCGCGCCCTGGCGGTCGACCCAGCCGACGGCGACGCCCTCGCGGGTGAGCTCGGAGAGGCCGACGCCGAGGACCTCCTCGAGCGGGGTGGCCGTGGCGGCGGCGACGGTACGCCGGAGCTCGGCCTGGTGGTCCTCGGCGAGGTGGCGGGCCACGCGCTGGAGGTAGCCGGCGTTGAGCTCGTGGTCGGGGGAGCGGAACGAGGCGAGCGCCACGTCGACGGCCGGTCCGCCGGCGTGGGCGAGCAGCACGGCCTCGGGAGCCAGGACGACGGTCTCGCGCGACTCCGCGCAGCAGCCGCAGCTCCCGCTGGCGCGCACCGCGAGGCGGCCCGAGACCAGCAGCCGGGTGGCCCGCTCGGCGGAGCCGGGGGCGCCCAGCCCGCTGGACACCGTGATCGTGGCCCGGGCGCCGCGGGCGGCGGCCCCGGCCAGCGCGGAGCCCGCGGGGCAGTGGAAGGTGGGCGTGCCGTGGCGGTCGTCCACGCCGAGGCCGGCGACGGTCGAGTCGCCGACGGACCCGGAGCGGCCCTCGATCGCCAGGGTCACGGCCGCGGGGCAGGCGAGCACGCTGCGGGCGCGGGCGGCGTCGTGCTCGGGATCGGTCAGCGGACGGGTGGTGGGGTCTGCGGTCACGGCTCCTCCTGGGTGAGTAAGGCCAGCCTAACCTTGCTTGCCGAGGCACGCGAGCGTGGATTCCACCGAGTGAGCGAACTGCCTAGTACGATTGGCACTCCGGGTTGTGGAGTGCCAGCGTGAGGCGCCCGCGACCGGACCCGAGTGATGACAGATCAGGGAGGCGAGACATGCAGGAGGACCGCAGGCTCGCCGTGCTCCGCGCGATCGTCGAGGACTACGTCGCGACAGAGGAGCCGGTGGGCTCCAAGGCCCTGGTCGAGCGGCACGGGCTGGGCGTCTCGCCCGCCACGGTGCGCAACGACATGGCGGCCCTCGAGGACGAGGGCCTGATCACCCAGCCGCACACCAGTGCCGGCCGGGTCCCCACCGACAAGGGCTACCGGCTCTTCGTCGACCGGCTCACCACGGTGCGGCCGATGAGCAGCGCCGAGCGGCGCGCGATCTCCTCGTTCCTCGACGGGGCGGTCGACCTCGACGACGTCGTGCAGCGCTCCGTGCGCCTGCTCTCCCAGCTGACCCGTCAGGTCGCCGTCGTGCAGTACCCCACGCTGACGCGCTCCACGGTGCGCCACATCGAGCTGGTCTCGCTGACGCCGACCCGGCTGCTCGCGGTGCTCATCCTCAGCAGCGGGCGCGTCGAGCAGCGCATCGTCGAGCTCGACTCCGCCATCGAGGACCAGGCGCTCGCCGACCTGCGCCTGCTGGTCAACCGCGCCGCCACCGGTGAGGCGATCGCGAAGGCGGCCGCCGCGCTCGCCGACATCGTCCCCGAGGGCACCGCTCCCGGCGCCCGGCACACCTCCGCCGTCGTCGACGTGCTGGTCGAGTCGATGGTCGACCACCGCTCCGCGGAGCGGATCGCGGTCGGCGGCGCGGCCAACCTGGCGCGCTACGGCGACTCCTTCGACTCCGCGGTCCGTCCGCTCCTGGAGGCCCTGGAGGAGCACGTCGTCCTCCTCAAGCTCCTTGGCGAGGCGACCTCCGGCGGTGCCCTCACCGTCCGCATCGGCGCGGAGGGCCCCTACGAGCAGTTCTCCTCGACGAGCGTCGTGGCGACCGGCTACGGCCCGCGCGACGGCGCGGTGGCCACCCTCGGCATCGTCGGGCCGACCCGCATGGACTACCCCGGCACGATGTCGGCGGTGCGTGCCGTCGCCCGCTACGTGTCCCGCATCCTCGAGGAGGGCTGAACGGCCCAGCGCCGGACCGCCCCCCGCCCTTCCCGGGCTGCCCCCCGGCAGTCCTCTTCCCGCACCGCCCAGCAGAGAGAGCAGACGTTGAGCCAGGACCTGTACGAGCTTCTCGGTGTCGCCCGCGACGCGGACGCCGACACCATCAAGAAGGCCTACCGGAGGCTCGCACGCAAGCTGCACCCCGACGTCAACCCCGACCCGGAGACGCAGGAGCAGTTCAAGGTCGTCAGCCACGCCTACGAGGTGCTGTCGGACCCGCAGAAGCGCGCGGCGTACGACCGTGGCGGCGACCCGTTCTCGGGCGGCGCGGGCGGCTTCGGCCAGGGCCCCGGGTTCTCCTTCACCGACATCATGGACGCCTTCTTCGGCGGCCAGCCGGGCGCCGGCGGCGGTCGCGGTCCGCGCTCGCGCGTGCAGCGCGGCCAGGACGCCCTGATCCGCCTCGAGGTCGACCTGGCCGAGGCCGCCTTCGGCGTCACCCGCGAGCTCAAGGTCGACACGGCCGTGCTGTGCGAGACCTGCCACGGCGACGGCGCCGCTCCCGGCAGCGCGCCGGTCACCTGCGAGACCTGCCACGGCCAGGGCGAGGTCGCCCACGTGCAGCGCTCGTTCCTCGGCGAGATCCGCACCCTGCGCCCGTGCGCGGCGTGCCGAGGCCTCGGCTCGATCATCCCCGACCCGTGCCGCGAGTGCTCCGGTGAGGGCCGGGTGCGCTCGCGTCGCACCTTGACGGTCAAGATCCCCGCCGGCGTCGACGACGGCGTGCGCGTGCAGCTGGCCGAGCAGGGCGAGGTCGGCCCCGGCGGCGGCCCCGCCGGCGACCTGTACGTCGAGATCCGCGTCGCCCCGCACGAGACCTTCGTGCGCCAGGGCAACGACCTGCACTGCACGGTCACCGTCCCGATGAGTGCCGCGGCCCTGGGCACCACGCTCACGCTGCCCACCCTCGAGGCCGACCTCGACGAGGAGGACCGCGAGGGCAAGGAGACCGAGTTCGAGCTCGAGATCCGGCCCGGCACCCAGTCGGGCAGCCAGCAGGTGCTGCGCGGGCGCGGCGTGCCCGGGCTGCGCGGTGGGCGCGGTGACCTGGTGGTCTCGGTGGCCGTCGAGACGCCGACCCGTCTGGACTCCCGCCAGGAGGAGCTGCTGCGCGAGCTCGCCGCCCTGCGTGGCGAGGAGAACCCGGGCGGACAGGTCCGTCCCGGCTCCAAGTCGGTCTTCGGCCGGCTGCGCGACGCGTTCAACCACTGAGTCGATGTCGCTCCCGGTCCACCTCGTCGACTCCGCCGACTCCGGCGACGCGCTGGCTGATGCCGGACCCGGCACCTCGGTGACCCTGGAGGGCGACGAGGCCCACCACGCGGTCGCCGTACGCCGGATGCGGGTGGGGGAGCGGCTGGTGCTCACCGACGGGGCGGGCACCTCGGTCACCGCCGAGGTCGCCGCCACCGGCAAGCGGCTGCTGACGGCGACGGTGCACGAGGTGCGCCGGGTCCCCGAGCCCGCGCCCGCGATCGTGGTCGTGCAGGCGCTGCCCAAGGGCGACCGCGGCGAGCTCGCCGTCGAGATGCTCACCGAGGTCGGCGTGGCGCGGGTGGTCCCGTGGGCCGCGTCGCGCTCGGTCGCGGTCTGGAAGGGCGAGCGCGCCACCAAGTCCCTGGCCCGCTGGCGGGCCACGGCCCGGGAGGCCGCCAAGCAGGCGCGGCGCAGCTGGTTCCCGGTCGTCGACGAGCTCGCCTCGACCGCGGACGTGGTCGCCCTGCTCGCCGACGCCCCGCTGGCGGTCGTGCTGCACGAGGAGGCGTCGGTGCCGCTCGCCTCCCTCGACCTGCCCGCGGAGGGCCCGCTCGTGATCGTGGTCGGCCCCGAGGGCGGGCTGACCGACGAGGAGGTCGCCGCGTTCGTCGCGGCCGGGGCCGCCTCGGTGCGCCTGGGCGCCGAGGTGCTGCGCACCTCCACCGCAGGCGTCGCCGCGACGGCCGCGCTGTTGTCGCGCACCCCCCGCTGGTCCTGAGTCCGGCGGCCCCGTCGCCCGCACCGGTCACGACCGGCTCGAGAGGACACGCCGTCACCCGCGCCCGCAGGTGCGGGCGCGGGTGACGGCGCTGGAGCGGGCGCGTCGCGCTCAGGGGCGCGACGCGTCCGGGGTCAGGACCCCCGGGTGCGGAGGCCGGCGAGGCGGCGCAGCGCCAGCAGTCCTGCCCCGCTGAGCAGCAGGGCGAGGCCGACGCGCAGCGCGACCAGGCCGCCCTGCCCGCCGGTGTGCGGCAGCTCGCCGGAGGCCGCCTCGGCCTCCTCGACCTGCGCCTGGTCCTGGTCCTCGACCTGTGCGGGGTCCTCGTCGCCGCCCTGGTCCTGGCCAGGGTCCGGGGTCGGCTCCGGGTCCGGGACGACCTCGTCCTCGGTCTCGCGGTAGGTGTTGGTGACCGTGACCGCCGCGGTCTCCCCGTCGGCGATCGTGGTGGTGCCCGGTGTGATGCGCACCGGTGCGGCGACGACGGTGTCGGTGGCCCCGTCGGCGGTCTCGGTGACCGTGCAGACGGTGCCGGCGGGGATGCCGGTGACGACCTCCTGCGGGTAGGAGCCCGCGGAGGTACCGGCCGGGATCGTGTACTCCCGGTCGAAGGCGCCCTCGGGGGAGGCGCCCACGGGGTCGTCGCAGTCGACGGCGATCACGACGTCGCCCTGCGCGCCGGCGGCGGGTCCGGTGATCCGCTTGGTGACCTGCAGCTGCCCGAGCGCGCGCTCGTAGTCGTTGCTGGCCTCGACCGCAGCGGTCTCGCCCGCCACGATCGTGACGGTGTCGGGGGTCAGGGAGCTGGCGGTGAGGTTGACGAGGGCGTTGTCGCCGTTCTCGGTCTCGGTGATCGTGCACTGCGCCCCGGCGGGCAGGCCGGTGAACGACAGGGTCTCGCTGCCCGCGCCGGTCCCGGCCGGGATCGTCGCCGTGCGCACGACCGGGTCACCGCCCTCGTCAGTGGTGCAGGTGACCTCGACGACCACGCGGTCCTGGAGCCCGGCCCCGGTGCCGCTGATGGTCTTGGTGACCTCGATCCCGCCCTCGGCGTACGGCGTGATGCGCACGCTCGCCACCGCCTCGAGGGTCTTCTCCTGGGCGAGGATCAGCTTCTGCGCGTCGGCCCAGCCGGGGTTGCTGCCGTCGTAGAGGTAGACGGTGCTCTCGGGGACCCTCACCTGGCGTTGCAGCGCGAATCCCTGGGGCGTGTCCGAGCTGACCGTGCGGACCCACAGCCGGGCTCCGGCCTGCACGGTGTCGCCGGCGACCAGCGGCTGGGTGCCGGCCGCGTCGCTGAACACCTCGACGCCGTCGACCCGCAGCGTCGCGGGTCCGTCGGCGGTGACGGTGAAGGGCCCGACCAGCTCCCCGCTCACGGGCGCCCGGGCCGAGTCAGGGGAGATCGAGAGGGCCGGCTCCGCGGGCTCGGTCGCCGGACCGTTGGCGAGTGCGTCGGCGACGATGGCCGACGTCAGCGCGTGCAGCTCGGGCTCGGCGGCGGGGTCGAGCACCATCCGGTCGCTGAAGAACCAGATCGCGGCCTGCGTGGCGGCCGCCTTGAGGTCGTCGGAGACGCCCGCCGGACGCGGCTCGGTGGGGAAGTAGTTCTCCAGGATGTAGCCGAGGTAGCCGAGGTTCGGCACGTTGGCCTCGCTCCAGTCACCGCGTACGTAGTTGATCCCGCTCCCAGTGCCGGTGAACATGTCGATGCAGTACGTGAGGGCGGTCTCGCCGTGGGCGTCCTTGGCCGCGATCAGCCCCAGGTAGGAGTCCTGGTGGGGCGTGGACCCCTCCGGGGTCGTCTCCGGGTAGCCGGTGAGCGGGTCGAAGCCGGCCGGCGCGACGAAGGCATCGACGTTGCGACGCCCGGGCTGGCCCGTGATGGAGTCCGTCTGGAGCTCGGTGAAGATCGAGCCGCCGCCGCGCGCCTGCCCGCCGGTTGCCGCTGTGGCCCCGGCGGGCGAGGTTACGAGGAATGTGGTGGCGCCCAGCAGGAGCGTGGTGAGCACGACCGCCAGTCGCCGGAGAAGGGTTGGATGCATGAGTCACCTCCGGAAAATGGACGGCGACTCATTTATCACGCGGCACCACCGGCGTGTCGCCTTGCCCTCCTCGGGTCAGACTGCTATGCGACCTAGCCCACGTTGATGGTCTTGGTGTCCTCGGTCGGCCCGTTGCCCTCGGCGCCCCCGGACGGGTCGTCGGTGCGCGCGACGAAGGTGTACTTGCCCGGCTCGAGCCCGGAGAGGTCGACCTCGACGCGCCAGGGGTAGAGCCTGTCCATCCAGCCGTCCGCGGTCGCGAAGCCGTCGAGCACGACCTCGTCGCCGCGGCGCACCTCCCACGGCACGGTGGCCTCGAAGGAGCTGGCCAGGCCCTCGGCGGTGACGGTGCCGGAGACGCTCGCGCCCTCGCTGGGCGTGGTGACGTTGACCAGCGCGAGGGTGCTCAGCTGGTCGGCGTTGCGGACCCCGCCGGCGGTGTCGACCCCGAGCAGGGTGGTGGGCGAGCCATCGAGCACGACCTCCAGCGGCGAGCGCTGCTGCTGCACGCCCTGGAGGGTGTGCACCAGCTGCTGCACGGCGAGGGCCGCGTCCTTCTTCGACATCCCCGCCGGCGCCTGCTGCCATGCGTCGTCGGCGAGCGTGGCGACGAACTTCCCGTCGGTGTGCTCCACGCTCGCGAAGGTCCCGGCGGGGAACAGGGTCCGGTAGTCGGGGTCGCGCGGCGAGCCGCTGGTGACCAGCTCGGCGGCGGCTGCCAGCGGATCGGCACCGGACACCCGGTGGAACTCGCGGAACAGCCGCAGGCCCTGCGGGGTCTCGCCGACGAAGTACGCCGGGACGGTGGCCTCGCCCGCATCGTCGGTCGGGCTGGTGCTCGGCTCCGCGGGCTCCGGCGAGCCGGTGGTGTCCGGGGAGCCCGGTGAGGGTGAGTCGCTGGCGGCGCTGTCGGTCGGCGCGGGGTCCTGCGCCGCGGGCTGGTCCTCTCCGCACCCGGCGAGCACGGCGAGGGCCACGGCCGTGGTGGCGGTGAAGGAGAGCGTGCGGGTCCAGCGGGTCGCGTTCATGGGGTCATCCTCTCTGGTCCGCCCGGTCGGGCGGAGCCTCCCCGGCCCTGCCGCGTGTCGGCCCCGACGGCACGCGGGAGAGCCGACGGGGATGGGACGCGCGCCGGGACCGTCCGGTTGACAGGCCCGCGGTGGGTGACGGCAGGATCGGGGTCGTGAGCACCCAGGACTGCCTCTTCTGCCGGATCGTGGCCGGTGAGATCCCCGCCGACGTGGTCCACGAGACCGAGCACACCCTCGCCTTCCGCGACATCCACCCGCAGGCGCCGACGCACGTCCTGGTCGTGCCCCGCGAGCACCACGCCGACGCCGCCGCCCTCGCCGCCGCGCGGCCGGAGCTGGTCGCCGAGCTGGTGTCCGCCGCCGCCCGGGTGGCCGCGTCGGCGGGTCACCCCGACGACTACCGGCTGGTCTTCAACACCGGCGCGGGCGCCGGCCAGACGGTCTTCCACACCCACCTGCACGTGCTGGGCGGGCGCTCCCTGGACTGGCCGCCGGGCTGAGCCGCCCCGCTAGCCGCCGAGCTCGCGCAGCAGCCGCACCACGTGGAGCACCACCGGCGTGCCGAAGACGGCGAGCATCACCCAGGCGGTGACCCGGTGCAGGCGCTTGGAGGGGTCGAGACGGCCCGCGAAGTCCAGCAGCGCGCCGTCGGGCACCCGGTGGTCCAGGCCCATGCGGCGCGCGTCCTCGGGCAGGTGCTGGCCGGCGAACCACGCCGGCGGGGTGTCGTCGTCGTGCTCGTCGAGGTAGGCAAGGTCCTCGCCGTCCTCGGGACGGAGGTCCTGGCGCGGGTCGGGCTGCTGCTCGTGATGGCGGTCCGGGCGCGGCTCGGGGCGGTCCGGCTCGTCGGGCCGGGCCGAGGGCCCGTCCTCACGCCCCGCCATCCCTCCACGGTACGCCGGGGGACCCGGCGCCGGCAGTGCGACAACCCGGTCGATGTTGTCGGGGCGCTCCCGTAGCATGGAGGGTGCTCCAGCACCGTGAAGAAAGGCCGCCCCACCGGGCATCCATGACTGACTCCCCTCACCGCTCCCGCGCGGGCGCCCCGACCGACGCCGACGCCTCGAGCCGGCCCACGACGCGGCACACCGTGCTCGTGCCCAGCAGCATCGACATGGTCACCCTGCTCGGCCCCGGCGACGAGCACCTCGGGATCATCGAGGGCGGTTTCGACGCGGAGTTCCACGTCCGCGGCAACCGCATCACGATGCGCGGGGAGCCCGGCGAGGTCGCGCTGGCCGAGCGGCTCCTCGACGAGCTCGTGACGATCCTGCGCACCGGCCAGGGGGTGTCCTCGGAGACCGTCGAGCGGGTGATCACCATGCTCCGCGCCGAGACCACCGAGCGCCCGGCCGACGTGCTGAGCCTCAACATCCTGTCCAACCGCGGCCGCTCGATCCGGCCCAAGACGCTGAACCAGAAGCGCTACGTCGACTCCATCGACAAGCACACGGTCACCTTCGGCATCGGTCCCGCCGGCACCGGCAAGACCTACCTGGCGATGGCGAAGGCCGTCCAGGCGCTCCAGGGCAAGGCCGTCAACCGGATCATCCTGACCCGCCCCGCGGTCGAGGCCGGCGAGCGGCTCGGGTTCCTGCCCGGCACCCTGAGCGAGAAGATCGACCCCTACCTGCGCCCGCTCTACGACGCGCTGCACGACATGATCGACCCCGACACCATCCCCAAGCTGCTGGCGGCCGGGACGATCGAGGTGGCCCCGCTGGCCTACATGCGCGGGCGCACCCTCAACGACTCCTTCATCATCCTCGACGAGGCGCAGAACACCTCCCCGGAGCAGATGAAGATGTTCCTCACCCGCCTCGGGTTCGGTTCCAAGATCGTGGTGACCGGTGACGTCACCCAGGTCGACCTCCCCTCGGGCACCAAGTCCGGCCTGCGGGTGATCCAGGACATCCTCGACGGCGTCGAGGACATCTCCTTCAACCGCCTCACCAGCCACGACGTCGTCCGCCACCGCCTGGTCGGCAAGATCGTCGCGGCGTACGACGAGTTCGACGCGCGCGGCCCGGCCGCGCCCCACACCCACGCACCACACCAGAAGGGTCGTTCGTGAGCATCGAGGTCCTCGACGAGTCCGGGCACGGGCTCGACGTGCAGCACCTGGCCCAGCTCAGCCGCTTCGTGATGGACCGCATGCGCGTCCACCCGATGGCGGAGCTGTGCATCAAGGCCGTCGACGAGGCCACCATCGCCGAGCTCAACGAGACCTGGATGGAGAAGGAGGGCCCGACCGACGTGCTCGCCTTCCCGATGGACGAGCTGCGCCCGGGCCTGGTGGACGAGGAGCCCGAGGAGGGCGTCCTCGGCGACCTGGTGCTGTGCCCCGACATCGCGGTCAAGCAGGGCGAGGCGGCCGGCCACGGCACGCTGGCCGAGATCGAGCTGCTGACCGTCCACGGGATCCTGCACCTGCTCGGCTACGACCACTACGAGCCCGAGGAGCACAAGGAGATGTTCGGTCTCCAAGACGAGCTCCTCGCGGCCTGGCGGGCCCGGTGACCCGGCGGTGACCTCCGGCGATATCTGGCTGCTGGTGACGGCAGCCGCACTCGTGGTCCTCGCGGGCCTCTTCTCGGCCGCCGAGGCGGCCATCGCGGGGTTCTCCCACGCCCGGGCCGAGGAGCTCGAGGACGAGCGCCGACCCGGCGCCCGCAGCCTGCGCGCGCTCCTCGACGACCCCGCCCCCGCGCTCAACACCGCGCTGTTCCTGCGCCTGCTCTGCGAGATCGCCGCCACCGTGCTGGTCGCGCTGCAGGTCGAGGAGGTGCTCGACGCGGCGTTCTGGGTCAGCACCCTCACCGCGATCGCGATCATGCTCGTCGTGTCGTTCGTGGTGATCGGCGTCGCCCCGCGCACCCTGGGCCGCCAGCACCCCGACAGCGTGGCGCTGTTCTCCTCCGGCCCGCTCAGCCTGGTCACCCGGGTGCTCGGCCCGCTGCCCAAGCTGCTGATCCTGATCGGCAACGCGCTGACGCCCGGCAAGGGCTTCAGCGAGGGCCCGTTCTCGACCGAGACCGAGCTGCGCGAGCTGGTCGACCTCGCCGAGGCGTCGGCGCTGATCGAGTCCGGCGAGCGCCGGATGATCCACTCCGTCTTCGAGCTCGGCGACACCACCGCGCGCGAGGTGATGGTCCCGCGCAACGACGTGGTCTACCTCGAGCGCCACAAGAACCTGCGCCAGGCGCTCTCGCTGTTCCTGCGCAGCGGCTTCTCCCGCGTCCCGGTCGTCGACGACAACCTCGACGACGTGGTCGGCTTCGCCTACCTCAAGGACGTCGTGCGCCGCGACTTCGAGGCCCCCGACGTGGAGCTGACCCAGCGCATCGAGTCCGTGATGCGCCCGGCGCACTTCGTGCCGGAGTCCAAGCCGGTCGACGCCCTGCTCTCGGAGATGCAGGCCAGCCGTCAGCACGTCGCGATCGTCGTCGACGAGTACGGCGGCACCGCCGGCCTGGTCACCATCGAGGACATCCTCGAGGAGATCGTCGGCGAGATCACCGACGAGTACGACGAGGAGGAGATCGAGGTCGAGCACCTCGAGGACGGCTCGTTCCGCGTCTCCTCGCGCTACCCGGTCGACGACCTCGACGAGCTGGTCGGCTTCGACGTCGAGGAGGAGGACGTCGACTCCGTCGGCGGGCTGATGGCCAAGCACCTCGGCCTCGTCCCGATCGCCGGGTCCCAGGTCGAGGCGCACGGGCTGCGTTTCCAGGCCGAGGACACCGCCGGGCGCCGCAACAAGATCGGCACGGTCCGCATCAGCGTCGTCGCGCCGCGCGAGGACACCGCAGAGGGCCGCGGCGACCGGCACGACCACCGCGCCGACCGCAAGGACACCCACACCGACAAGCAGGAGGCGACGCGTGACTGAGCTGGCGACCGAGGACAAGAAGCTCCTCACCCTGGCCCGGGCGACCCGTGCCCGCACCGGTGCCGCGGAGGGCGCGGCGGTTCGCGACAGCGACGGTCGCACCTACGCCGCGGCCACGGTCGACCTGCCCTCGCTGCAGGTGTCCGCCGTCGGCGTGTGCGTGGCGATGGCGGTCGCGTCCGGCTCGCGCGGCCTCGAGGCCGCCGTCGTCCTCGGCGACGCCGAGCAGGTGGCGGCGTCCGACCTGGCCGCGCTCACCGACTTCGCCGGCGTCGGCCTCACGGTGCACCGCGCCGACCCGCGCGGGCGCGTGCTGGAGAGCACCCAGACGGTCTGACCCCAGCCGCCGGCGCGGCCGTGGTCACCAGTGCGACGGGATCCGGTCGGCCAGCTCGTCGGGGGTCAGCGAGGCGAGCGCGCGGCGTACCGACGTCGCGATGGACGCGGCCACGAAGCCGTCCTGGCGCGAGCCCGCGTTGTTCTCGCGGATCGCGGTGGCCAGCTGCTGCACGGCCTCGTCGGCGACGACCAGCTGCTCCTCCTCGGCCGTGGGGCCGTCGAGGGAGCGCAGCAGGTCGGCCATCGCCTGGAGCGTCGTCCCGGCGGGGGCGAGCAGCGAGCTGCCCGCCTCCGGCTCGATGCGCAGCAGGTGCGCCCGGTGCACGATGAGCGAGCTGACGTCCTCGACGAGCAGCGAGAGCTGGTGCAGAGCGCGGGCCTGCTCGTGCTGGCGGTCGGTGACCTCGCGCCAGCGGGCCGCGCGCCAGTTGGCCCGGCGCGCGTCGTTCAGCTCCGCCAGCACCCCCTCGAGCTCGTGGATGCGGGGGAGCAGGTCGTGGTGGCGGCGCCGCCACTCCTCGCGACCGAGCACCTCCTCGCTCAGCAGCCCGTCGGCGAGGGCCTCGAGCTGGTCGGCGAGCAGGCCGCGCAGGCGGGCCTCGGTGCTGCTGGTGCGCAGCACCGGCAGCGGCGGGAAGACGAGGTTCACCGCGATGCCCACGAGGGCGCCGAACGCGGTGAGGCCGAGGTACGCCGCGGGGTAGTGGATCGGGTCGCCGCCGCCGACCAGCAGGACGAACAGGCCGGAGACCGGTACCCAGCTGCCGAGGTCGCGCAGGAACGTCCAGCCGCCGAGGACGGTGCCGACCCCCACGACCACGGCGAGCGCGACGGGGGAGGGCAGGTCGAGGAGCCGCACCCCGAAGGCGAGCCCGGCGCCGATGAGGACGGCGACCACCGCGCGGGTCGCGTCGCGCGCGGAGCTGGCGACGGTCTCGTTGACCGCGACGACCGCGCCCAGCGGGGCGTACCACGGGTACTCGGCGAGCGAGCCGCCCACCTCGCGGACCGCGAGCCAGGCCAGCGCAGCGGCGAGCGCCGTCTTCACGGCCAGCACCGCACGCGGCCGCTCGGCGAGCCAGCGGCGCCACGGCGAGACGCTGCTGAGCGCAGGGGCGGGTGGAACGGGGAACGCAGGCCTCATCGGCGACCGGTCTCCGGCGGGAGCGGCCCTCATGCACGGTGTGGGAGGACGCACCTGCCGGGGCGCGCCGCGAAGGGTGTCGACGTCGCGCTCCCCGGGCGCTAGCGTGCGGGGAATGGTGCGTGCACGCACATGGGAGCAGCACGAGCAGGCGGTCCGACGCCTGCGGAGCTCCTACGCCGCCGTGCCGGAGGGACAGCCGGTCCGGCTGGCGAAACGGACCTCCAACCTCTTCCGTCCCCGCGCGGCCGTCCAGGCGCCCGGCCTGGACGTGTCGGGCCTGGACGGCGTCCTCGAGGTCGACCCGCAGACGCGCACCGCGCAGGTGCAGGGGATGTGCACCTACGAGGACCTCGTGGACGCCACGCTCCCGTACGGCCTGGCGCCGCTGGTCGTGCCGCAGCTGCGCACGATCACCGTCGGGGGCGCGGTCAGTGGCCTGGGCATCGAGTCCACCAGCTTCCGCAACGGCCTGCCGCACGAGTCGGTGCTGGAGATGGCCGTCTTCACCGGCGCCGGGGTCGTGGTCACGACCCAACCCGGGGACGAGCTCTTCGACGCCTTCCCGAACAGCTACGGCTCCCTCGGCTACGCCACGAGGCTGCGCATCGCGCTGGAGCCGGTCGGCCCCTTCGTCGAGCTGCGGCACGTGCGCTTCGAGGAGCCGGCGGCGCTGGCCAAGGCGGTCGAGGCGATCATCGAGACCCGCGAGCACGACGGCGTCCGCGTCGACGGCCTCGACGGGGTCGCCTTCAGCCCCACCGAGCTCTACCTCAGCATCGCGACCTGGCGCGAGGAGCCGGGGGAGACCAGCGACTACACCGGCTCGCAGATCTACTACCGCAGCATCCGCGAGCGCCGCACCGACCTGCTGAGCATCCACGACTACCTGTGGCGCTGGGACACCGACTGGTTCTGGTGCTCGGGCGCCTTCGGCGTGCAGCACCCGCTCGTGCGCCGGTTGTGGCCGCGGCGCTGGCGCCGCTCGGAGGTCTACCACCGTCTGCTCGGCCTGGACCGGCGCTTCGACGTCGTCGACCGCCTCGACCGGCGCGCCGGCCGGCCGCTGCGCGAGCGCGTGGTCCAGGACGTCGAGGTGCCGCTGGACCGGCTGGGGGACTTCCTGGGCTGGTTCGACGAGGAGGTCGGCATGCGCCCGGTCTGGCTGTGCCCGCTGGTCGCCCACAGCGCGTGGCCCACCTACCCGCTGGTGCCCGGCCTGCCCTACGTCAACGTCGGCTTCTGGGGCACGGTGCCCGTCGGCCCGGAGGCAGGGGAGGCGCCGCTGAACCGGGCGATCGAGGCGCGCGTCCACGAGCTCGGCGGCCACAAGTCGCTGTACTCCGAGGCCTTCTACGACCGCGAGACCTTCGACCGCCTCTACGCCGGCCCCCACCTGGCGGCGGTCAAGGAGCGCCACGATCCCGACCACCGGCTCACGGACCTCTACGACAAGGCGGTGCAGAAGAGATGACCCTTCTCTCCCGACCGACGATCTCCATCGGCGACGCTCTCAGCACGCTCGTGCGCGGCGACCTGCCGGTGCGCTTCGAGGCGTACGACGGCAGCGCCGCCGGCCCCGCCGACGCCGACATCCGCCTCGAGCTGCGCTCCGAGCGCGGGTTGCGCTACCTGCTGACGGCGCCGCGCGACCTGGGGATGGCGCGCGCCTACGTCGCGGGCGACCTGGCGCTGCACGGAGTGCACCCGGGCGACCCCTACGCGGCGCTCGCGCTGCTGCAGGGCAGCCTCAGGCTGCGCCCGCCGGCGCCGACCGAGGTGGTCCACCTGCTGCGCGGGCTCGGGGTGGCACCCCTGGTGCCGCCGGCGCCCCCGCCGCAGGAGCACCTGCCGCGCTGGCGCCGCACCGTGGAGGGCCTGCGCCACTCGATGGGGCGCGACGCCGAGGCGATCCAGCACCACTACGACGTCTCCAACGTGTTCTACCGCCACGTGCTGGGGCCCTCGATGACCTACACCTGCGCGGTCTACCCCGACGAGACCGCGAGCCTGGAGCAGGCGCAGGAGACCAAGTACGACCTCGTCGCGCGCAAGCTCGACCTGCGGCCCGGGCAGCGTCTGCTCGACATCGGCTGCGGGTGGGGCGGGATGGTGCTGCACGCGGCGCGCGAGCACGGCGTCCGCGCGCTCGGGGTGACCCTGTCCCAGGCACAGGCCGAGTGGGCCGGCGAACGGATCCGCGAGGAGGGTCTCGAGGACCTCGCCGAGGTGCGCCACCTGGACTACCGGCTGGTGGAGGAGGACGGCTTCGACGCGGTGTCCTCGATCGGGCTGACCGAGCACATCGGGGTGCGCAACTACCCGGCGTACTTCGGCTGGATCCGCGACCGGCTGCGTCCCGGCGGCCGGCTGCTCAACCACTGCATCACCCGCGCCGACAACACCGGCCGGGCCACCGCGGGCCCGTTCATCGACCGCTACGTCTTCCCCGACGGCGAGCTCGCCGGCTCCGGCACGATCGTCACCGCAGTCGAGGACGCCCGCCTGGAGGTCCAGCACCACGAGAACTTCCGCGTCCACTACGCCCGCACCCTCGCCGCCTGGTGCGCGAACCTGGTCGAGCACTGGGAGGAGTGCGTCGCGGAGGTCGGTGAGGGCACCGCGCGGGTGTGGGGTCTCTACATGGCCGGGAGCCGCCTGGCCTTCGAACGCAACGAGATCCAGCTGCACCACGTGCTCGCCACCCGCACCGACGAGCACGGGGTCAGCGGCTACCCGCTCCGACACACGTTCTGAGCGCCCCCACCGGTAACCTCGGGGGGTGAGCACCCGAGCACAGCAGCACACCGTGGAGGTCCTGCGCCGCGAGCAGCTCTCGGAGCACCTCGTGCGCCTCGTCCTCGGCGGCCCCGGCCTCGCCGGCTTCGTCTCCACCGGCATCCCCGACGAGTGGGTCGGCCTGGTGATCCCCCAGCAGTTCCAGAGCCGCTACTACACCGTGCGCTCCTTCGACGGCACCGAGCTGGTCCTCGACGTGGTCGTCCACGACGTCGGGCTGGTCACCGAGTGGGCCCGGCGCACCGGACCCGGCGAGGTCGTCGGGGAGCAGGTCACCGTGACCGAGGCCAAGGGCTCCTTCGCGATGCCGCCCGGCGCGCGCTGGCTGCTGCTGGTCGGCGACCTGACCGCGATGCCCGCGATGGCCCGCATCGCCGAGAGCGTCGAGGTCCCCACCCGGATCTGGGCCGAGGTGCCCGCCGGCGCCTCGGACGAGCTCGCCGGCTACCTCCCGGCCGGCCCGGAGGTGACCTGGCTGGAGCAGCCCGGCGACGGGCAGAGCGCGCTGGCCGAGGTCGTCGAGGGCATCGAGTGGCCCGAGGGCGAAGGCTACTTCTGGATGGCGGGGGAGTCCGCGCAGATGCGCGCGATCCGCAAGCACCTGATGCGCGAGCGCCGCCTGCCCAGCACGGCGTACGACGTCATGGGCTACTGGCGCGGCGTCGCCCGCCGCCAGCCGCGGGCCGTCGACCCGGGGCCCGTGTGGCGCGCCGGCAAGGCGGCCGGCAAGAACGACGAGCAGATCTGGGCCGACTACGACGCCCAGCAGGACGCGGCCGAGGGGGAGTCCCCCTCGTCCGCCCAGCAGGAGGCCACACCATGACCGACCACTCGACCGACCCTGCGACCGACCCTGCGTCCGGGCAGGTGCACCGCAGCGGGTTCGCGTCGTTCGTGGGCCGCCCCAACGCCGGCAAGTCCACGCTGACCAACGCGCTGGTCGGGGCCAAGGTCGTGATCACCAGCTCCAAGCCCCAGACCACGCGCACCGTCGTGCGCGGCATCGTGCACCGCCCCCACGCCCAGCTGGTGCTGGTCGACACCCCGGGCCTGCACCGGCCGCGCACGCTGCTGGGCGAGCGCCTCAACGACCTGGTGAAGACCACGCTGGCCGAGGTCGACGTGGTGGCCGCCTGCTTCCCGGCCAACGAGAAGATCGGTCCCGGCGACCGGTTCATCGTCAACGAGATGGCGAAGGTGCGCCGCACCAAGAAGGTCGCGATCGCCACCAAGACCGACCTGGCCACCCCCGAGCAGATCGGCCAGCACCTGCTGGACATCAACGAGCTCGGGCGCCAGGTCGGGGTGGAGTGGGCCGAGGTCGTCCCGGTCTCGGCCAGCGCCGGCGACCAGGTGGACCTGTTGGCCGACCTGCTGGTCCAGCTGCTGCCCGAGGGCCCGCAGCTCTATCCGGACGGCGACCTCAGCGACGCCCCGGAGGAGATCCTCGTCGCCGAGCTGATCCGCGAGGCCGCCCTCGAGGACGTCCGCGACGAGATGCCCCACTCGATCGCCGTGGTGGTCGAGGAGATGCGGCTGCGCGAGGACCGGCCGGCGGACCGGCCGCTGCTCGACATCCACGCGAACGTCTACGTCGAGCGCGACTCCCAGAAGGGGATCATGATCGGCCACAAGGGCGCCCGGCTGCGCAAGGTCGGCACCGACTCGCGCCGCCAGATCGAGGCGCTCCTCGGCACGCCGGTCTACCTCGACCTGCACGTCAAGATCGCCAAGGACTGGCAGCGCGACCCGCGCCAGCTGCGCAAGCTCGGCTTCTGAGGAGGCCTCAGGCCGGTGCCCAGCACCGGCCGTAGGTCTGTCCGGCCCGCCACTGCTCGAGGGTCGGCCACTCATAGCCCCAGCTGAAGCTCAGCGGGTCCGCGGCGACGTCGCGGCCGGCGTCCTCGCAGGGCGCCTGGCCGGCGGCGCGCACCGCCTCGGTGCCCGGGTAGGGGCCCCCGGGGAGGCCGACCACCGAGATCGCGCGCCAGGTGTGCTCCTGCGAGCACTGCACCCGGCGGAACGACGCGGCGTCGGGGGCGGCGGTGCCGCACATGGCGTAGCGGTTGCGGTCGCCCTCGCGTCCCAGCACGCCGCGCAGGCCGCGCCCGAGCGGGGTCAGCCGCTTGCCCGCCGTGACCGCGATGACGTCGCAGCGGTACCAACGCGCGCCCGCGTCGGACTGCTCGACGGTCGGGGTGAACCAGACCGGCCGGAGCATGCTCAGGCGCAGGTCGTCGAGCGTGCCGCCGAGGAACCCGCGCAGGGCGCGCGGGCAGGTCTGCGCGACCTGGGCCTGCACGCGCGCAGAGTCGACGGCCACGAGGTGGCCGCGGACCACGTCGTCGAGCGCGCCAGCGGCGTAGGTCACCGAGGTGTGCGGCTTCGCGCACGGGACCGAGCCCTCCGGGGCCACCGGGGCGACGGCCTCGGCGTAGGTCAGCCGGTGGCAGGTCCCGACCTTCGGTGCGGGCACCTCGCGGGCGGTCGGGACGGCCTCGGGGGTGGCGGTCTCGGTCGGGGCCGCGTCGGGATCCTCCGAGCTGCCGGTGCACGCACCGAGCACGACGGCGAGGAGCAGCGCGAGCGCGGCGGTGAGCACGAGAGCGGCGGCGCGCCCGGGCCTCAGCGCTCCGTGCGCGCCCAGCACACCGACCTCCGGTTGCCGGCCTCCCACTCCGCCTCGTGGAACCAGGTGTAGGCGTAGTCGTAGCTGACGGGGTACTCCAGCCAGGCGCCCACCCAGCGCGAGCAGTAGTCGCGGGTGGTGACCTCCACCATCCGCTCGCCCGGGTAGGGGTCCTCCGGCTCGCCGACCTTGATCGCGCTGACCGCGCGCCAGTCGTGCTCCTGCGAGCACGGGATGCGCGGGGCGTCCTCGATGGTCGGGCCCTCGACGCAGGCCATCCAGCGGTCCGCGGGCCGGCCGGCGAGCAGGCCCTCGGTCCTCTCGGGGAGGGTGAGGAACTCCTTGGCCTGGTCGCCGCCGCCGACGACGTCGCAGCGGTACCAGCGCGCACCCTCGTCCCACGCCTGCTCGGAGGGGCGGAACCAGGCCCAGCTGAGCATGCTGCGCATGACCAGGCTCTCGTCGGCGCCCATGAACTCCATGAACGCCGTGGAGCAGGTGCGATAGGCGAACGCGCCGAGCTCCTCGTCGTCACGGTCGGCGTCGGCCAGGCGCTCGGGCAGCACGCCGGCGGCGAAGGTCTGCGCGGTGTGGACCTCCTCCTCGCAGTCGACGGTGCGGGTCGCGTTGCTCGGCTCGGCGACGTCCTCGGGGGTGAGGACGCGGCAGGCGCCGATGGCCGGGATCTCGACGCCGTCGACCTGCGCCGGGTCGGGATCCTTGCCTTGGGCCTCCTCGTCGCTGCATCCCGTGACGAGCACGGCGAGCAGCGCCGCGAGCCCGAGGGCACGGCCGGACAGGTGTCGCGCACGGCGGGGCAACAGGGATCCTCCGGATCGGATCGGCGTCGGTGCGGCCTGGCTTCGTCCAGGACGGGTCGCACGCCCGATCCTAACGTCTCGTGACGGGCCCGCCGCTTCGCCGGGGCCTCACCCCGGGGGCGGCGTCCGCGAGGGGAGCTCGCGGGTCTCCATCACCCGCTCGGCGACCTCGCGGAGCACGGTGTTGGTCTCGTTGGAGTAGCGGTGCAGCACCGCGAACGCCGCCTCGTAGGTGAGGCCGTAGCGCGCCGCCAGCACGCCCTGGGCGATGCCGATCGCGTGGCGCGAGCCCAGCGCGGTCTGCAGGTCGCTGATCAGGGCGGAGGTGCGCAGCGCCTCGGTCGCGTGGGTGGTGAAGATCAGCGCGACGTCGACGGCGTCCTGATCGAAGGCGTCGGGACGCGCGGCGTACAGGTTGAGCGCGCCGAGGGTGGCGGTGCCGTTGTGCAGCCGCAGGCTGAGCACCGAGCGGACCTCGAGGTCCACGGCGTACGGCGCCCACTGCGGCCACCGCTCGTCGGTGCCGAGGTCGGCCGCGACCCGGCACGGCTGGTCGTCGGCGGCGTCCAGGCAGGGGCCCTGGCCCAGGGCGTACTGCTCCTTGTCGAGGAGCTCGACGATCTCGTCGGTCGAGGCGACGGTCGTGGCCCGCCCCCGCTTGGTGCGCAGCGTGATCCCGGCGTAGTCCGAGCCCGGCACCACCTCGACGGCGCGGTCGACCACGCGCTGGAAGGTGAGCTCGCCCGGGGCGTGCAGCAGGTCCACGGCCAGCTCGGCGAAGTACGCCGCCGAGGGGGTCTCGTCCCTCATGGGCATCGGCTCACGTGGGCGCGACCTCGCCCTCGACCTGGTCGCGCAGGCGGCGCAGGATCCGGGAGAGCAGACGGGAGACCTGCATCTGGGTGACCCCCAGCTCGGTGCCGATCTGCTCCTGGGTGCGGTCCTCGAAGAAGCGCAGGTAGAGGATCCGGCGGTCGCGCTCGGACAGCTGGCGCACGACCGGCGCGAGCACCACCCGGGCCTCGCTGGCCCGCTGGGCCCGGTCCTCGTCGGCGATCAGCTCGCCGAGAGTGGTGGCGCCGTCGGCGCTGACCGGGTTGTCCAGGGAGGTGGGCTGGAAGCAGCCGAACGCCTCCAGCACCTCGCGGTACTCAGTGGAGCCCAGGGCGAGGCGCGACATCACCTCCTCGTCTCGGGGCTCGCGGCCGAGCTCGTGGCCCAGGTCGTCGAGGCAGCGGTTGACGCGCCACTGCAGCTCCTGGATGCGACGCGGCGGGCGGACCGTCCAGCCCTGGTCGCGGAAGTAGCGCTGCACCTCCCCGCGGATCGTCGGCACGGCGTAGGTGAGCAGGTCGTTGCGCAGCGCGGGGTCGAAGCGCCGCACCGCCTTGGTGAGGCCCTCGTAGGCCACCTGGACGAGGTCGTCCTGGGCGATCCCACGGTTGCGGTAGCGCGCGGCCACCGCCTCCGCGACCCCGCGGTTGACCAGCACGACCTCCTCGAGCAGCGCGTCGCGCGTCGCCTCGTCGGTGGTCGCCGACGCCCGGTCGAGGAGCTCGCGGGTCAGCTCCGAGCGCTGCTGCCGGGTCTTGCCCCGGTCGCCGTCGCGGGCCGGCGCCGGGATCGCCGCAGGGGCAGGGACGGTCGTGGCCTGGGGGGTGGTCTCGGCGTGCTGAGGTGACATGGGGCGGTCCATCCGTCGTGCGGTGGTGCCCCGCCGGCTTCTTCAGCGGGGTATGGCCCGTGCTCGCAGGCCACGCTACCCGTGAGCCGTGATCGTGCAAGGGCCTGAGCGCAGCCGGCTCGACCGCGTGGCCTCCGCCCGGGACGGGTGAGAGGCCGGGGTCGTCCGCGGCGCAGGTTATCGACGGGTGCCCACGGGTACCGCCCTGCGCGGGACACCTGTCGCGTCCACCGCGGGACGCGACGTCACCGACACGACGTCCAAGGGGGATCATGCTGGCAGCGACGTGGACGAGAGAACCGGAGGGGCGGGCCGGTCGAACGCCGCCTGCCGCCCGCCGCCGGAGAGCGTTGGTCCTCGCGTGCCAGTCGCAGGTCCACCCATGAGCCACCCCGGAGAGGTCAGCAACGTGTCACACGACGAGCCGTCCGAAGCAGCACTCGCGGCGTTCGAGCACGCGCCCGGACTGCTGGCGGTCGCGGAGGGCCCCGACCTGGTGCTCACGGCGATGAACGCGGACTCCCGGGCGGTCTTCGGCGACCTGCGCGGACGGCCGGTCGCCGAGGCGTTCCCCGGGCCTGCGGGCGCCCCTCTGGTCGCCCGGGCCCAGGAGGTCGCCACGAGCGGGGTGCCGTTCGTCGAGGAGGAGTGGCGGGTGCCCGCGCGCAGCGCGACCGCCGCCGACGCCTACTACCGCTGTGTGCTCACCCCGTGGCGCGACGACGACGGCGAGGTCCGCGGCGTGATCGCCCAGGCCAGCGACTCCACCGCGGCGGCGCACCGACGGGCGGCGGCCGCGGCGGTGGCCCGGACGCGAGAGGCCCAGGCCCGCGCCGACGCCGACACCGAGGTGCTGGTGACGCTCCAGGACGCCCTGCTGCCCGACGGGCTGCCGATCGTCCCGGGCCTGTCCCTGGCGGCGCGCTACCTGCTCGCCCAGGACGGGACCTGCGCCGGAGGCGACTGGTTCGACGTGCTGGCCCTGGCGGACGGTCGCACGGTGATGGTGGTCGGCGACGTCGTCGGCCACGGCGTGCGTGCCTCGGTCGTGATGGGGGAGCTGCGCAGCCTCTTCGAGGAGCGGGTGCGCGAGGACGGGGACGTGGTGGCCGCGCTCGAGATGCTCGAGCGGCGTGCGCGCCGGGTGCCCGCGGCCCGCTCGACCACCGTCTGCGTGGCCGTGGTGAGCGCGGACCGACGCACCTTGCACTACTGCACGGCCGGCCACCCGCCGCCGCTGGTCGCCAGTGCCACCGGCGACACGACGTACCTTCCGGGCTCGGGCGCGGCGCCGCTCGGCGCCGGCGGCACGTTCGCGCTGGAGCAGCGCGCGCTCGCCGACGGCGACCTGGTGCTGCTCTACAGCGACGGCCTGGTCGAGCGCCCCGGTCGCTCCGCGAGCCAGAACACCCTCGACCTCGCCCACCTGGTCGGACGGGTCGTCGACGAGGCCGGCCCCGCCTGCGGTGCGGCGTCCTCGAAGGAGAGCCTGGCCGAGGTCGTGGCCCGCCGTACGGTCGAGGACCTCACCCGGGCCGGCGGCATGGAGGACGACGTGACCCTCGTGGCCGCACAGGTCGTCGCGGCGCCGAAGCCCCTCGAGCTGGTGCTGCCGGCCTTCCCCGACACCCTGCGCGCTGTGCGCCACAGCCTCTCCGAGTGGCTCGACACGGTCCACGTCGGTCGCCTCGACGAGCTCGCGCTCCAGCACGCGGTGGGCGAGCTGGTCAGCAACGCGGTCGAGCACGCCTACCTGCCGGACGTGCCCCGCACCGAGGCGGTCGTCGTCGTCCACGGCGCGCTCCTGCCGGGCGGCCTGATCGAGCTGAGCGTCAGCGACCGTGGCCAGTGGCGCGCCCCGGGTGCCGACCGCGGCCGTGGCCGCGGCCTGGCGATGGCGCGCGGCTTCGCCGACGAGCTCGACGTGAGCCACGACGAGCACGGGACGACGGTGCGGCTGCGCTACTGGCCCACCACCGAGGCCGGCCTGCTGACCTCCTCCGCCGCGCCCGGTCGCGCCGGGGGCCACGAGCCGATGGTCCTCGAGGCGACCGAGGGCGGCGTCACGCTGCGGGGAGCGGTCGACCAGCGAGCCGCCGACGAGTTCCGCCGCCGGCTCGCGCACGCCACCCGCGGTGGCACCCGCGAGGTGTGGATCGACCTCTCGGAGGTCACCCTGCTCGCGAGCGCCGGGGTCCAGACGCTCTTCGAGGTGATCGCGCCGGCGGACGACCGCGACCCGAGTCGGGTCCGCCTGGTGGCGCCGATGGGCTCGCCGGCCCAGCACGTCCTCGACCTGGTGCGCCTGCCGTACGTCACGTCGACCCCCGAGGAGCACCCGAGCAGCTGAGACGTCGCTGAGAATCCGGCCCACCTGCGCCTTTGGGGGCTCTTTCGCCCGTAGGGGTGAGGCCCCCGAATGACTTTTCGGGTCTGCACCCCCTAGGGTCAAGGGCATGGAAGAGAGGCCCTTCTCGGCAACCATCAGTTCCGGCGTGCTCACGGTCAGTGGCTCGGTGGACGAATATGCCGTGATCGCGCTGCGCAACGCAGTACGTGAGCACACCGAGGACTACACGATCCCCCTGCACATCGACCTGAGCGACGCGGACTACCTGCCGAGCGTCGCGGTCAGCGTGCTGGTCACCGCACTGCGCACCGCGGAGCAGAACGGCACCACCCTGACGCTGGTGGCCGAGCCCGGCACGATCGCCCAGCGAGTGCTGCTCGTCTGCGCGCTGCCCTACGTCACCTCGCTGGACGGCGACGACTCCGCGCCCTCCGGGCCCTCCGTCGTCGCCTGACGCTCGCCGGACAGGTCCCCCGCCGCCCGCTCGCTCGGCCTCAGGTCGTGGCGAGCAGGGCGGCGATCGTGCCTCCGAGGTCGTACGCCGCGGCGAGGTGCTCCTCGGTGACGTCGCCCAGGACCTCCAGCACCGGCGCTGAGCGCGTCCAGGGCAGAGCCCCCGCGATGGCCTCCACGGAGCGCACCGCCCCGGTGGTGTCGTAGCGCCCGTGCACCCACAGCCCGTAGGGACGCCGTCCGCCGCCGCGGGCCGCTGAGCCGTCCTCGCTGAGCGCGCCGCCGGCCTGGTGGAAGGTCGAGTCGAAGAAGTGCTTGAGCGCCCCGGACATGTAGCCGAAGTTGGCGGGGGTGCCGAGCAGGTAGCCGTCGGCCTCGAGAACGTCCTCCGCGCTGGCCGCCAACGCGTCGCGCACGATCACCTCCACCCCCTCGATCGCCTCGTCGCGAGTGCCCGCGACGACGGCGTCGGCGAGACGCTGCACGGTCGGGGTGGGGGCGTGCTGGACGACGAGCAGGCGCGGCATGGGCCCGAGGCTAGCGTCCCCGTCGTACTGTCCCGGAACGCCAGCAGCGCCGGCCCGAGGGGCCGGCGCTGCTGCTGGTGTCCTGGTGTTGCTGGTGGGGGAGTGGCTGGACCTCAGCGTCCGTCGACGAGCTCGTCGACGGCGAGGTCCTCGCGCAGGCCGTCGAGGATCCGGCTCAGCAGGCGGGAGACCTGCATCTGGGTGACGCCGAGCTCCTCGCCGATCTGGGCCTGGGTGCAGTCCTCGGCGAAGCGCAGGTGCAGGATCCGGCGGTCGCGCTCGGAGAGACGGCGCACGACCGGCTGGAGCATCACCCGCGCCTCGAGGGCCTCGCGCTCGCTCTCGTCGTCGCTGCTGAGCAGGTCGCCGACGGTCATGTCGCCGTCCTCGTGCAGCGTGTAGTCGAGGGACGCGGGCTGGAAGCAGCCCTGGGTCTCCAGCGCCTCACGGACGTCGGTGACCGGGATGTCCAGCGCGTCGGCGATGTCCTGGGCGGTGGCGGGACGCCCGTCCTCCATGCCCGATCGGTGCAGGGCGACCACCTTGGAGTGGATCTCCTGGATGCGGCGCGGCGGCCGCACGGTCCATCCGTGGTCGCGGAAGTAGCGCTTCAGCTCGCCGCTCATCGTGGGCACGGCGTAGGACAGGAAGTCGCGGTCCTGGGACACGTCGAACTTCGACGCGGCACGCACCAGGGCGCAGCAGGCGACCTGCTCGAGGTCCTCCAGCGGGACTCCGCGGTTGCGGAAGCGCCGCGCCACGGCGTGCGCGACCTGGATGTTCAGAACGACGACCTCGTTCAGCAGTTCTTCACGCTCGCCGGTGTCGGCCTCCGCGGCCTGGGCGAGGAGGGTGGCGGTTCGTTCGCGCCGGACGTGGTCCGGCGCCTGTCGGTGCATCGCTCCGGTACTCATGAGAGGTACCTATCCCCGCCGAACCGTGTTGAAACTCCAACCAGTCGGGTTTCGGGGGTGACGGATCTCCCCTCGGGCGGGGAGCATGAACCTGGCCCGTCACCGGGTACCTTTCACGCCATGCCGACTGCGCCCCTCGCCGCGACGCCGCGACCGACGGTCGTCGTGGTCGACGACGCCGCCGAGCTGCGCGCGCTGGTCCGCGCCCGGCTGCGGGTCTCCGAGCACTTCGACGTGGTCGGTGAGGGGTCGAACGGGCGCCAGGCCGTCGAGCTCGTTCGCGAGCACCATCCGGACCTCCTCCTGATGGACGTCTCCATGCCCGAGGTCGACGGGATCCAGGCGCTGCCCGACGTGCGCGAGGCCTCGCCTCACACCACAGTGGTGATGTTCTCCGGCTTCGAGGAGCACGGCCTGGCCGACCGGGCGCTGGAGCTCGGCGCCGCTCGGTACCTCCAGAAGTCCTCGAGCCTGGACACCCTGCCCCACGAGCTGCTGGCCGCGCTGGGCCGTGACCGGCCGAGCGCGTCGAGCGAGGCACCGCATGTGGAGCCGGTCCTCGCGCAGCACGTCGAGCGCTTCCGGGAGGTGTTCGACGACGCCGCCATCGGGATGGCGACGCTCACGCTCTCCGGCCGCGTCGTGCGCGCCAACGCGAGCCTGGCCCATCTCCTCGACCGCGACCTGGCCTCCCTGGTCGGGCGCCCGTACGCCGACCTCGTCGACGTGGGGCGCCGGGGTCTCGCGCGAGCGCTCGTGCGGGTGGTGGAGGGAGGCGAGGACGTGGTCGAGTTCGGCCACGGCGTCGTCGGCGCCCCGGCGCGCCGCCTCCAGGCCACCGTCACGCCGGTGCGCGACGCGCGCGGGCGCCCGCTCTACGTGCTGGTCCAGGTCCAGGACCTGACCCGCCAGCGGGCGGCCGACGAGGCCCTGCGCGACAGCGAGCAGCGCTTCCGGCTGCTGGTGGAGACCGTGCAGGACTACGCGATCTTCATGCTCGACGTCGACGGCCACATCGCGAGCTGGAACGCCGGCGCGGCCCGCACCAAGGGGTACACGGCCGAGGAGATCATCGGCCGGCACTTCCGCACGTTCTACCCGCCCGAGGTCCAGGCCTCGGGGCACCCCGAGCGGGAGCTGGAGCTGGCCGTGGAGCACGGCCGCTATGAGGAGGAGGGGTGGCGCGTCCGGAAGGACGGCAGCCGCTTCTGGGCGCAGGTGACGATCACCGCCGTGCACGACGAGACCGGCACCCTGGTGGGGTTCGCGAAGGTCACCCGCGACGTCACCGAGCGCCACGCCTTCCTCGAGAGCCAGGAGCGATCGGCGCGCGCCCTCGCGGAGGCCAATGAGCGGTTGAAGAAGGTCGCCGACGAGCAGGCCCGGTTCCTGGCGGTCACCGCGCACGAGCTGCGCGGCCCGCTGGGCACCGTCGGGATGTCGGCGGAGATGCTGCAACGGCACTGGGCGGAGCTGCTCGAGGACGAGCGGGCCTCGCTGCTCCAGGGCATGGTCGACAGTGCGACCCAGCTGGACCGACTGCTCACCGACCTGCTCACGGTCTCGCGCGCCCAGGCCCAGGCGCTGGACCTGCGACCCCAGCGGGTCGAGGTGCTGCGTCACCTGCGGGGACTTGCGGCGGCGCGGGCGAAGCGGGATCCTCAGGCCGAGGTGGTCCTCGAGGGAGAGGACGCCGCTGTTCTCGCCGATCCGGGAAGGCTGACGCAGGCCATGGACAACCTCGTCACCAACGCGTTGCGCCATGGTCGGGCACCGGTACGCGTGCACGTCACCCCCCGCACCGAGACCGTCGAGATCGCCGTGACCGACGCCGGTGGGGGCGTCGACCCCGAGATGGTGCCGCGGCTGTTCGGCCGCTTCGCCACGGGCTCCGCGAAGGGGACCGGCCTGGGGCTGCACATCGTGCGGGAGATCGCCCGCGCCCACGGCGGCGACGCGACGTACCGCGTCGACGACGGGGCGTTCGTGCTCGAGCTCCCGCGCGACGGCGCAACCGGGGCCCGCGAGACCGGCTCGCTCGACGGGGCGGCGCGATGACCAGCGACCTGAACGGCGCCGTGGACGGCGAGGCGAACGGCAGGGTGCGCCCGCAGCGCAGCGGAGGGCCGGGCGCCGGCGCGACGGACCCGATCCGGGTCGTCCTGGTCGACGACTCCCCGGAGACCCGCCGCCTGGTCCGGCTGGCCCTGCGCCTGCGCGGCGGCTTCGAGGTCCTCGCGGAGACCGGTAGCGGCGAGGAGGCGGTCGCCCTGGTCCGCCGGCTCCAGCCCGACGTGGTGGTCCTCGACCTGGGCCTGCCCGACCTCGCCGGCCGGGCGGTGCTGACCTCGGTGCGCGAGGCTGCGCCTGAGATGCAGGTCGTCGTGTTCTCGGGTGCGGACCCGCACGCCGCCGACGTCGCGTGGTACGAGCAGCACGCCGCCGGCTACGTGGTGAAGAACGAGGACATCGACTACCTCGTGGACCTGGTGGTGGCCGCGGGGCGGCCCGCGCGGCCCTCGCGGGCGCAGACCGCGGAGCTCGACCTGCCCCAGGACCTCGCCAGCGTGCGCGAGGCGCGCTCGCTGGTGCGCAGCACGCTGGCGACCTGGGACCTCGAGCACCTCCACGACGAGGCGTGCCTCGTGGTCTCCGAGCTCGCCACCAACGCGATCAACCACGCCCGCTCGTCCTTCCTCGTGCGGCTCTCCCTGAACCCCACCACCGTGCGCATCGAGGTCGGCGACGGCGGCCGGGGCACCCCCGAGCCCCAGCCGCACAGCGCGACCCGTGAGGGCGGGCGCGGAATGCTCCTGGTCGCCGCGATGTCGGCGTCGTGGGGCATCGACCGCTCCGAGGACGGCAAGGTGGTCTGGGCCGAGCTCGCACGCGAGACAGCAGGGCACCCGGGCCCGTAGGGTCCCCGCATGAAGACACGACTGACCTGCCCGTGCGGCACGACGGTGACCGGTGCCGACGAGGACGAGCTCGTCGCCCGCACCCAGGAGCACCTCGCGCAGGAGCACCCCGGGATGGAGTACGACCGCGAGCAGATCCTGTTCATCGCGACGTGAGCCAGCCCCGGTCCGGCGCGAGCGGACCCGAGGACGACCCGCGCTCGATGCGCGAGCGGATGCTCGCCGGCGACCTCTACCTCGCCGACGACCCCGAGCTCGTCGAGGCGGCCGACCGCGCGCAGGACCTGACCGCGGCGTACAACGCCACCACGAGCCGGCAGCGCCCGCTGCGGCGCCGGCTGCTCGAGCAGCTGCTCGGCGCGCTCGGGAACGACGTGGAGCTCCGCCCGCCCCTGTACGTCGACTACGGCGCCCAGATCAGCGTCGGAGCGCGCACGTTCGCCAACTTCGGGCTGATGGCCCTCGACGTCGCCCCGATCACGATCGGGGCCGACGTGATGATCGGTCCGAACGTGCAGCTGCTCACGCCCACGCACCCCGTCGACCCGGACCTGCGCCGGGCGAAGTGGGAGGCCGCGCTGCCGATCGTGATCGGCGACAACGTGTGGCTCGGCGGCGGCGTGGTGGTCTGCCCCGGCGTGACGATCGGCGCGGACACCGTCGTCGGCGCGGGCGCGGTGGTGACGCGCGACCTGCCGCCGCGGGTGGTCGCCGTGGGCAACCCGGCCCGGGTGGTGCGCCCGATCGACTGACCCGGCCCCGGTGTCTGGCACCGCACCGAACCGGGCCCGGACAACACGACGCCCCCGTCGGAGCTGCGTGAGTCCGGCGGGGGCGAGCGTGTGACTGGACTACTTGTGCCCCGGATGCGGGTCCGGCAAACGTCGTTGCTCCCAAAAACCACCCGTCAGGATGAGGAATCGGCTCATCTCAATCCCATCGAAGGCCCGTCGTTCACCGCTGACCCAGCCCGCAGGTCGCGGGTCCCTCGAGCACCTCGCCGTCCGGGCCGAAGCGCGAGCCGTGCAGGGGGCAGTCCCAGCTCTTCTCCGCGTCGTTCCACCGGACCACGCCCTTGAGGTGGCTGCACACCGCCGAGACCCGTCGCTCGGTGCCGTCGACCCGCGACAGGGCGCTCGGTGCTCCCGGCCGGTCCAGGCGGACCTCGCCCTCGCCCTCGGCGAGCGCGGGACCGGTGCCCGGGTGCCGGACCGGGCGCAGCCAGCCGCCGGCCATCTCCAGGCCGACCTCGCCGTTGAGGCGGGCGGAGTCCAGGAGCCCGGTCAGCTCGCGGAAGCGCCACGGCTCGAAGACCTGGCCCCACGCCATGCGCCCGCCGAGGATCCGCCCGGTCAGGGCGAGCGCGGCGGCGACCCCGTTGGTCATGCCCCACTTGGAGTAGCCGCCGGCCACCAGGATCTGCTCGCTGCCGGGCAGGACCGGCCCAGCGAACGGGAGGGCGTGGTGGGGGACGTAGTCCTGGGCCGACCAGGCGTGCGTCTCCTCGGCGTCGGGGAACCACTGGGCGGTCCATTCCCGGAGCCCGTCGATGCGGGCCTGCTCCGAGACCGGTGCGCCCACCTTGTGACCGTTGCCGCCGACGAGCAGCAGCGAGGAGCCGTCGAGGCCGGGGACGTCGCGCAGCGAGCGCGAGGGCGAGTCGGCGGAGAGGTACATGCCGTCGACCGGCTGGACGGGCGTGCGCAGCGCGAGGCCGTAGGAGCGGCTCGGGTGCATCCGGGCGAAGAACCCGCCACGGTCGAGGATGGGCATGTTGGTCGCCACCACGACGCGGTCCGCGGTCGCGGTGCCCTGGTCGGAGACGACGCGCACCGGGCCGCCACCGGTGACCCGGCGTACCCGCACCCCCTCGAGGATCCGGACGCCGTGCGCGACGGCCTCGCGGGCCAGCGCGTCGAGCAGCTCGCACGGGTCCACCTGCGCCTGCTCGAGGAGCAGGACCGCCCCGCGGGTGGGGTAGGGGAGCGGCACGTCGTCGACCCACTCGGTCTCCAGCCCGGCACGGCGGGTCGCGTCGAGCTCCGCGCGCAGGGACTGCTCGCCCTTGGCACCGTGCGCGTAGGTGTACGCCGGGCGGTGCTGCACCCCCACGCCGTGGTCCTCGCAGAACCGCACCAGCCAGGCCTGGGCCTCGCGGTTGGCCTCCGCGTAGTCGCGCAGCACGCTCGCCGGGTGGCGGTGGGCGATGCGCGAGTACTGCGTGCCCTGCAGCAGGCTCACCTTCGCGGTGCTGCGCCCGGTGGTGACCGCGCCGAGGTGCTCGGCCTCGGCGAGGAGCACCGAGCGGCCCGCGCGGGCCAGGAGGAGGGCGGTCACGACGCCGGTGAGGCCGCCGCCGATGACCACCACGTCGTGCTCGCCCTCGAGGACCGGGGGACCACCGGCCTCGCTCGACGTGCGTGGGTGCCGGTCCTGCCAGAGCGAGGTGAGGGCCACGTGCGATCTCCTTCGTCGTCGGGTCGGTCGAGGTCGGGCGCCCGGTCAGTCCGAGTGGCGCTCGGCGTTCTCGCGCAGGGCTCGGCCGCGCGCGATGTCCTCGGCCTCCTTGTCCTGCTTCTTCTCGATGTTGCGGGTGTCGCGCGGCGGCAGCTGGATGGTCCGCTCGGCCTCGAGTCCGGACTGCAGCTCGCGGCCGCGCTCGAGCTCGGCGTCGAGCTCCGCGCCGAAGAGCAGCGCGATGTTGGTCAGCCACAGCCACAGCAGGAAGACGATGACGCCGGCCAGCGCGCCGTAGGTCTTGCTGTAGGAGGAGAAGTTCGCGACGTAGAAGCCGAACGCCACCGAGAGCACGATCCACGTCAGGATGGCCAGGACGGCGCCGAGGCTGACCCAGCGGAACTTGGGCTGCTTGACGTTCGGGGTCGCGTAGTACAGCAGCGCGACGATCACCACGACCGCTGCCAGGACGAAGGGCCACTTGGCGATCTGCCAGACCAGCACGGCCGTCGAGCCCATGCCGATCGCGTCGCCGACGCTCTCGGCGACCGGGCCGGTCAGGACCAGGGCGAGCAGGACGATCGCGGCGAGGACCACGACCACGGCGGTGACGAGGAGCATCACGGGGCGCAGCTTCCAGATCGGGCGGCCCTCGTCGATCTCGTAGATCCGGTTCATCGAGCGCCCGAACGCGCCGACGTACCCGCTGGCCGACCACAGCGCGCCGGCGAGACCGAGGACGAGGGCGAGGCCCGCGCCCTGCGAGCCGCTCAGCTCGCGCAGCGTCGGGCCGATCGTGTCGACCGCGCCGTCGGCGCCGAGGTCGCGCAGGATCTTCAGGACCTCGTCGACCGCCTCGGTGCCCTGGCCGACGAGGCCGAGGATCGAGGTCAGGGCGATCGCGGCGGGGAACATCGCCAGGACGGCGTAGTAGGTCAGCGCTGCGGCCAGGTCGGTGCACTGGTCCTTGCTGAACTCCCGGCCCACCTTGCGCAGGACGTAGGTCCAGGAGTGCTTGTGCAGGTCCGTGGGCGAGTCGACCTTGCCGTCGTCGTCCGGGTCGTGGTCGGGGGAGGGGCGATCGGCGTCAGCTGTCGTGCTCATGCGCGTGGGTGCCCGTAGCGGGGAGGTGTCATGCGTACGGGCGCCCCCGAGCACCCGTACGGCGCCGCCTCCGCACGCACGGCGGCGCCCGCGCAGGGATCCTGCGCGGGCGCCGCGGGTCGTACGCCGCTCGGGGAGCGGTCAGGCGGGGCGGTGCGTGGTCACACCGTCGTGGCGAAGCGGTTCCAGACCCGGTGGAATCCCATCTCCTCCTGGACCTGGCCGAAGACCTCGGCGGCGCTGTCACCGGTGATGACGCCCGCGTCGTCGTCGGAGATCCCGGCCGCGGTGAGCGCGTCGAGGCCGTAGCCCCAGGCACCGATCACCTTGGCGTGGCGGTGGCACTCCTGGATCATCAGCGCGACCCGGGGGTCGAGACCGGGACCGGCGGGGGCGCCGGCCTTGTCGTCGCGGTTGGCGAGCGCGTCGGGCGCCGGGACGGGGCTTCCCGCGACCAGCAGCACGTCGACCTCGACCGAGCGGCCGGTTGCGAAGGTGCGCTGCACGGGCATCCCCTCGATCATGCCGCCGTGCGGGCCGATCAGCAGCGCCACCATGCCGGCGTCGTGGATCGTGCGCCGCAGCGCGTCGACGCCGGAGAGGTCACCGGAGGGGTCCACCACGATGCCGACCATCCGGCCGTCGGGCGGGAAGGGGCCCTTGACCTGCGACAGCGCCGGGCTCGGGTCGAGGTCCACCAGCGGGACCGTCGGCTCGGGCGCGGGCAGGCCGAGCCCGGTGGCCACCTCCTGGCACAGCACCGGGTCGATGTTGGCCAGGCACTGCAGCTGGCGCTCCTTGACCGCCTGCTCGTAGCACTTGCCGAGCTCGAAGGTGTAGGCCCGGATGATGTGCTCCTTCTCGACCGGGGTCATGCTCAGCCAGAACTGGCGCGTCTGGCTGTAGTGGTCGTCGAAGGACGCCGGGAGGTCGCGCACCTTGCTGGCCTCGGCGACCTTCACCGCGGCCTCCACGAAGGCGCGCGTCTGCTCGTCGGAGAGGTCGGCACCGGCCGCGAACGGGCAGCCACCGTCCAGCGAGTTCGGCTTGTACGGCGCGACGCCGCTGTGCACGGCGTGCTGGTGGAAACCGTCGCGGAACATGTCGTTCGTCGGCACGTGCGGGCGGTTGACCGGGATCTGGTTGTAGTTCGGGCCGCCGAGACGCGACAGCTGGGTGTCGACGTAGGAGAACAGCCGGGTCTGGAGCAGCGGGTCGTCGGTGACGTCGATGCCGGGCACCAGGTGGCCGACGTGGAAGGCGATCTGCTCGACCTCGGCGAAGAAGTTCGTCGGGTTGGCGTTCAGCGTCAGCTTGCCGATCGGCTGCACCGGGGCAAGCTCCTCGGGCACGATCTTGGTCGGGTCGAGCAGGTCGATCCCGGCGAACATCTGGTCGGGCTCGTCCGGGAAGACCTGGATGCCCAGCTCCCACTCGGGGAAGGCGCCGGACTCGATGGCGTCGTAGAGGTCACGGCGGTGGAAGTCGGGGTCGATGCCGTTGATCAGCTGCGCCTCCTCCCAGGTCAGGGAGTGCACGCCGAGCTTGGGCTTCCAGTGGAACTTCGCCAGCGAGGTCTTGCCCTCGGCGTTGACGAGGCGGAAGGTGTGGACGCCGAAGCCCTCCATCATCCGGTAGGAGCGCGGGATGCCCCGGTCGGACATGTTCCACATCGTGTGGTGCTGGGCCTCGGTGTGCAGCGACACGAAGTCCCAGAAGGTGTCGTGCGCGCTCTGCGCCTGCGGGATCTCCCGGTCCGGGTGCGGCTTGCCGGCGTGGATGACGTCGGGGAACTTGATGCCGTCCTGGATGAAGAAGACCGGGATGTTGTTGGCGACCAGGTCCCAGTTGCCCTCGTCGGTGTAGAACTTCGTCGCGAAGCCGCGGGTGTCGCGCACGGTGTCGGCGGAGCCGCGCGAGCCCAGGACGGTGGAGAAGCGCACGAAGACCGGCGTCTCCTTGCCCTTGGCGAACAGGCCCGCCATCGTCACCGACTCGGCGGAGCCGTAGCCCTCGAAGACGCCGTGGGCGCCGGCGCCGCGGGCGTGCACGACGCGCTCGGGGATCCGCTCGTGGTCGAAGTGGGTGATCTTCTCGCGCAGGTGGTGGTCCTGGAGCAGGGTCGGGCCCCGCTCGCCGGCCTTCAGCGAGTGGTCGGTGTCGCGCAGCCGGGTCCCGGTGGAGTTGGTGAGGTACGCCGACTGCTGGGCGCGCGCGGTGGGCGGCGCCCCGGTCGGGGCGCCGGTCGCCGTACCGGTCGCGGGCGCGCCCTGGTCCGGCTTGGGCGGCAGCGGCGCCTTCGGGGCTGTGGGCTCCTCGACGGGAGCCGGCACGGGGCCGGGCGCGCCGGGGACGGTCGGTCCGGTCATGGCGGACGCCTTGTCCGCGACGGCGCCGGCAGCCTCCTCGATCTTGTCCTTGGCGGCCTTCGCGGTCTGCTTGGGATCCATGGGTCCTCGCTTCGATGAGCTGGTGTGGGGCGTCTCGGGGTACCCCGGTCGGGCCGGTAGGACACCCGGATTGCCGCTGGGACCGGTCGGGTACGAAAGAGGGATGAACCAGACCTTGACCCGCGCGCAGCGACGACGCGGTGAGCACGGCACCGGGGAGGCCGGCCGGTGCTGACCCCGAAGGCCCGCGGCGCGCTGAGCGCCGCCCTTTTCGAGACCATGCGCTCGAGCGACCCCCGGGTCGTGGACGTGGAGCCGGAGTCCGCGGACGACGCCGCCATCGCCTTGTGGGCGCTGTTCGAGCTCCACTACCGCGGCTTCGACGACGTCGAGGACGGCATGGAGTGGCACCCGGCGCTGCTGACGGTGCGCCACCGGCTCGCCGGTGACCTGGAGCGCCGGCTGCGTGAGCGCTGGGCGCCGTACGCCGTCGAGGGCCGCACCGCGGCCGAGATCGGCTCCGAGCTGTTCGCCTACATCGAGGGCCACGACGGCCCGTCGCTCGCGCGGGCGGTGCAGAGCAGCGCCGACGCCGACCAGGTGCTCGACCTGCTGCGCTGGCGCTCGGTCTACCACCTCAAGGAGGCCGACCCCACCGCGTGGGTGGTCCCGCGGCTGGGCGCGCGGGCGAAGGCGGCGCTGATGGAGCTGCAGTTCGACGAGTACGGCAACGGCGACCCGGAGCGCCTCCACCACCGGCTGTGGGAGCGGGGCATGGAGGCCGTGGGCCTGCGCGCGGACTACGGCGCGTACGTCGACGAGGCACCCCTGGAGGCGCTGGAGCAGAACAACGCGATGAGCCTGTTCGGGCTGAGCCGGGCGCTGCGCGGCGCCGCGCTGGGCCACCTGGCGGCCTTCGAGGCGACGAGCTCGCTGCCCTCCCGACGGATGGCCCAGGGCCTGGAGCGCCTCGGGATGGCCCCGGAGCTGGTCGCGTACTACACCGAGCACGTCGAGGCGGACGCCGTGCACGAGCAGCTCGCGGCGCGCGACATCTGCGGCGTGCTGGCCCAGGAGGAGCCGGCCCTGGGGCCCGACGTCTTCTTCGGCGCCTTCACCTGCCTGGACCTCGAGGACCGCTTCGCCACCCACGTGCTCGGCCTGTGGGAGGCGGCGGCATGAGCGCGGAGCGCCCGGACTCCGGGGCAGGGTCCGGGGGAGAGCCCGGCCGCGCCGACGTCGTGGTGTGCCCGGGCGGGCCGCTGCTGCTGCGCGGCGACCACCTCGTGGAGGACGCCGAGGGCCAGGTGCACCGCACCCGGCGACCGGTCTCCGCGGTGTGCCGCTGCGGCAAGTCCTCGGTCCAGCCGTGGTGCGACGGCACCCACAAGGTGCTGCCGCCCAAGCTGCGTCCCTGATCACGCGCCGGTCCCCGGGTACGCCGCCGCCTCGGCGGCTGCGTCCCGGGGACCGTTCGCGTCTCAGCGGGTGCGCAGCAGGTGGGCGACGACGCCGCGCTCGAACTCCCGGACCTCGACCAGGGCGAGGCCCGCCGACGGCGACAGCTCGGCGTCGAGGGTCGTGGCCTGCTCGCGCGAGCCCAGCTGGAGCAGCAGCGACCCGCCGTCCAGCAGGTGCTCACCGGCGCTCGCCACGCAGGTCCGGGCCAGTGTGAGCCCGTCGTCGCCGCCGTCGATGGCCAGCAGCGGGTCCTCGGGGAACCGCCCGGTCTCGGTGCGCCGGACCCACGGCGGGTCGGCCTGCACCAGCGCGAAGCGCTCCTCGGTGTCGAGCACCGCGTCGACCGCGCCCTCGCGGACCTCGACCAGGTCGGCGAGACCGGCCTGCTCGGCGTTGTACCGGGCGTGCTCGCAGGCGACGGGGTTGAGGTCGACGGCGACCAGCCGGCGCCGCTCGCGGGCGATGGTCAGCAGCCCGATCTGGCCAGCGCCGGTGCACAGCTCGAGCACCGGGCCCTCGGGCCCGCCGCGCAGCAGCTCGGCGCCCCAGGCGGACTGCGCGGTGGTCCAGGCACGGGGCCGCAGGACCCGCGCGTCGTAGCGGATCCGCAGCTCCCCGAACTCCATGACCTCCGGGGTCGGGGCCAGGCTCAGCTCGTCGGTCATCGCAGCCCTCCAGGGTGGCGTGGTCGGACCCGGGAGTGTGCCAGTCCGGCCGCGGCGGCTCGGCGCCGGGCGCCGGCGAGCCTCACGGGCCCGCCGGCCGGCGCCGCGACGACGCGGTCACACCACTCCCGGGACGGGAGCGGCGGCGACCGCGCCGAGGCTCTCGGGCTGCTTCTCCTGGTCGTTGTCGTCGCCTCCGTTGAGGGAGGCCACGAGGACCAGCACGAGACCGATCACCACGAACACTGCGACCGCCCAGGCGGCACCGACCCTGCTGTTGACCTTCACCGTGGTCCTTTCGACGGGGGTTGCGGACGCCGCGGCCGGTACCCGCTGGGGCGCTGCCGACACGACGACCGTCCGTCCCAAGAGACGGGAGCCGGGGCCGGGACCGGGATCTCAGCAGGGGTGGCCGTGGCGGTTCGCCCACGCGACCGCCTGGGTGCGCCGGGTGACCCCGAGCTTGCGATAGGTCTGGCGCACGTAGGTCTTCACCGAGTTGATGCTGATGTAGAGCGAGTCCGCGATCTCCTGGTTCGACGACCCGCGGCACAGGAGGGTCAGGACCTCGGCCTCGCGCAGGCTGAGCGGGATCGTCCCGGTCGCGGGCTCGGGCTCGACGCGCTCCCCGCGACCCGCGGCCTCGACCAGAGCGATCAGCTCCGGGCCCGGAATGGCCTTGTCGATGACCGCGTGGGCGCCGGCGGCGGCGAGGGTGCGCCTGTTCGCCGCGCGGGTGTTCCAGGTGTAGACGAGCACCTTCGCCGGGCCGAGCGCGGCCACCCGGCTCACGTGGGCGTGCGGCTCCTCGTCGGCGTGGAAGGGGTCGACGAGCACGAGGTCGAGGCCGTGCGTGGGCCGGACGCTCTTCAGCACCGACAGCTCGACACGGGCCCCATGGGCGCGAAGCATGCCGTCGAGACCGGTGAGGACGAGCTCGGTCTCGTTGAGCACGCCCAGCTGCAGCGCTGGCCGGGGCCGCTCGGTCGCGGGATCTGCAGAGGGCATGCTTGGGAAACTAGTCGCCGGACGCGCCCGCGACCCACCGTCAGGCATCACCTGCAGGGGTGAAAGACCGTGGTCTCGTCTCGGGGGTCGGATGCCGAAGACGTGGGGTGACGGGCACCTCGCCACCGCGTCGACGCTCTCCGCTACAGTGAGGCGCAATGATGCGTCAGCTCCTCCTTCGCTGCCGCAGCGAGGTCTGAAGGCCGGACCCCTCGCTGCGGAGTGCGTGCTGTCCCGGCGACACTGACCACCCCAGCGAGGAGTTCCACCATGAGCAGTCCCGAGCAGCAGCCCGTCGCCCTGAGCAACACCGACAACACGCAGAAGCCGAGCGGCATGCCGGTCGAGCGGTACCGGGCCTTCGTGCCCGTCGACGTACCGGACCGCACCTGGCCGACGGGCAAGATCACCCGCGCCCCGCGCTGGCTCTCCACCGACCTGCGCGACGGCAACCAGGCGCTGATCGACCCGATGACCCCGGCCCGCAAGCTCACCATGTTCGACCTGCTGGTGAAGATGGGCTACAAGGAGATCGAGGTCGGTTTCCCGAGCGCCAGCCAGACCGACTTCGACTTCGTGCGCCAGCTGGTCGAGGAGGACCGGATCCCCGACGACGTGCGGATCTCGGTGCTGACCCAGGCCCGCGAGGACCTGATCGAGCGCACCGTGCAGTCGCTGGTCGGCGCCCCCCGCGCGACCGTGCACATGTACAACGCCACCGCGCCGCTGTTCCAGCGCGTCGTCTTCGGGGTCACCCCGGCGGAGTGCAAGCAGATCGCGGTCCACGGCACCGAGCTGGTCGTCAAGTACGCCGAGCAGAACCTGGGTGCCGCCTTCGCGGAGTTCGGCTACCAGTACTCCCCGGAGATCTTCACCCAGTCCGACACCGACTTCGCCCTGGAGGTCTGCGAGGCCGTCTCGGACGTCTGGCAGCCCGAGCCGGGCCGCGAGATCATCCTGAACCTGCCGGCGACCGTCGAGATGTCGACGCCGAACACCTACGCCGACCAGATCGAGTACTTCTCGCGCGGCCTGACCCGGCGCGACGTCAGCGCGATCAGCCTGCACCCGCACAACGACCGCGGCACCGCCGTGGCGGCGACCGAGCTGGGCCTGATGGCCGGCGCGGACCGCGTCGAGGGCTGCCTGTTCGGCCACGGCGAGCGCACCGGCAACGTCGACCTGGTCACGCTGGGCATGAACCTGTTCAGCCAGGGCATCGACCCGCAGATCAACTTCTCGATCGAGGGCGGCATCGACGAGATCCGCCGCACGGTCGAGTACTGCACGCAGCTGCCCGTGCACCCGCGCCACCCGTACGCCGGCGACCTGGTCTACACGGCGTTCTCCGGCTCCCACCAGGACGCCATCAAGAAGGGCCTGGAGGACCTGGAGCGGCGCGCCGCCGAGCGCGGCATCTCCGTGCGCGACATCGAGTGGGAGGCGCCGTACCTCCCGATCGACCCCAAGGACGTCGGCCGCACCTACGAGGCGGTCATCCGGGTCAACAGCCAGTCCGGCAAGGGCGGCGTCGCCTACGTCTTGAAGGCCGAGCACAAGCTGGACCTGCCGCGCCGCGCGCAGATCGAGTTCAGCCGGGTCGTGCAGGAGCGCACCGACGCCGAGGGCGGCGAGATGACCCCGGACGCGATCTGGAGCACCTTCCGTGCCGAGTACCTCGACCGCGAGACCCCGCTGAAGCTGGACACCGTGCACACCTCCTCGGCCGCCGGGGAGAAGGACGCGCTCACGGCCAACGTCTACGTGGACGGCGAGCTGCGGACGCTCACGGGTGAGGGCAACGGTCCGATCGCGGCGTTCGTCCAGGCGCTCAACGACCTGGTCGCCGCGGAGCAGGCCGCCGGCAACGCGGCGTACGCCGCCCGCGGCGACGTCCGGGTGCTCGACTACGCCGAGCACGCCCTGTCCGCCGGGGGCGACGCGCTGGCCGCGGCGTACGTCGAGTGCGCCGTGGGCGACAAGGTCCTGTGGGGCATCGGCGTGGACGCCAACATCGTCACCGCCTCGCTGAAGGCCGTCATCAGCGCCATCAACCGCGCCTGATCTGCGCCGTCGGCGCTCCTGCGGGGGCGCCGACGGCTAGATTGCGGCCATGGTGGTCTCGGAGCGCATCGGGCAGCTGTTCCTCGAGCACGACGGCGGCCGCGACCGCCTGGAGTACACCGAGTACGGCGCCGGGCCGGCGTGGGTGGTGCTGCTGCCGGCGCCGCTGGTCCCGCGCCGCATGCACCAGCGCCTCGCCCGCACCCTCGCCGAGCAGGGGCTGCACGTGCTCACCCTGGACCCGCTCGGCCACGGCCGCTCGGACCGCCCTGCGGACCCGCACGTCCACGCCACCACCGCCTGGGCCGAGCAGGTGCTGGCGCTGCTCGACCACGTCGGCGCCGACGCGGCGGTCGTCGGCGGGACCTCCCTGGGCGCGAACGTCGCGCTCGAGGTCGCGGTGCTCGCCCCGCAGCGGGTGCGCGGCCTGCTGCTCGAGGCCCCGGTGCTGCACGGCTCCCTCGAGCTCGGCCTGGCGGCCGCCGCGCCGCTCCTCCTCCTCGCACGCCACGTCCCCTGGGCCATCGACGGCGTACGCCGCCTGACCCGGCCGGTGCCCCGCGGACTGGTGCCGTTCTGGGCCGGCATCGGGCTCGACGCGCTGGACCAGCGCCCGGCCCCGGTCGCGGCACTGATGCACGGGGTGCTCTTCGGGCCGGTCGCGCCGCCCGCGGCCCGGCGCCGCCGGATCACGGTGCCGGCCCTGGTGGTGGGGCACCGCGGCGACCCGCTGCACCGCGCCTCCGACGCCGAGCTGCTGGCCGCGGAGCTCGCGGACGCGACCCTCGAGGTGGCCCGCAGCCCGTGGGAGTGGCGCGCGCGACCACGTCGGCTCGACGAGGCCGCGGCGGCGCTGGCGCTGCGCGCCTGGCAGCGCCCGGCCCGGCGGCGCGCCGGGGGCTGAGCTGTTGGGGGCGGCTGGGGGACTGGGGGACAATGGAGGCGTGCCGCTCTACCGCGACGAGGCGATCGTCCTGCGCACCCACAAGCTGGGCGAGGCCGATCGCATCATCACCCTGCTGACCCGCCACCACGGGCGGGTGCGCGCCGTCGCCAAGGGCGTGCGCCGCACCACCTCGCGGTTCGGCTCGCGCCTGGAGCCGTTCACCCATGTCGACCTCCAGCTCGCCGAGGGGCGCAACCTCGACACCATCACCCAGGCCGAGACGCTCACGCCGTTCCACGCCGGGCTGGGCCTGGACTACGACCGCTACACCGCCGGCACCGCGATGCTCGAGACCGCGGAGCGGCTCGCGGCCGAGGAGCGCCAGCCCTCGGTCCAGCAGTTCCTGCTGCTCGTGGGCGGGCTGCGGGCGATGGCCTCGGGCCAGCGCGCACCGGGTCAGGTCCTCGACTCCTACCTGCTGCGCTCGCTCGCCGTGGCCGGCTACGCCCCCTCCTTCGAGCACTGCTCGCGGTGCGGCCTCGAGGGCCCGCACCGCTGGTTCAACCCCTCGATGGGCGGGGTGCTGTGCAGCACCTGCCGGCTGCCCGGCTCGGCGTCGCCGGCTCCTGAGACGATCGAGGTCCTCGGCGCGCTGCTCGCCGGCGACTGGCCGGTCGTGGAGTCCGCGCAGCCGCGCCACCTCAAGGAGGCCAGCTCGCTGGTCGCGGCGTACCTCGCCTGGCACCTCGAGCGCGGCCTCCGGTCGCTGGCCTACGTCGAGCGGTGAGCACCCGCGCTAGTACTCTCCGGGGGTGAAGCGAGCCGTCCGCCGACCGACCCCGCACCCCTCCGGAGCCACGCCTCCCGCGATCCCCCGCGAGTTCGTCCCCGAGCACGTCGCCATCGTCATGGACGGCAACGGACGCTGGGCCAAGGAGCGCGGTCTCCCGCGCACCCGCGGCCACGAGCAGGGCGAGAGCTCGCTGTTCGACGTCGTCGAGGGCGCGATCGAGATCGGGGTCAAGGCAATCTCCGCCTACGCCTTCTCCACCGAGAACTGGTCGCGATCGCCCGACGAGGTCCGCTTCCTGATGGGCTTCAACCGCGACGTCATCCGCCGCCGGCGCGACGAGATGCACGAGCTGGGGGTCCGGGTGCGCTGGGCCGGCCGCACGCCGCGGCTGTGGCGCTCGGTGATCAAGGAGCTCCAGGTCGCCGAGGAGCTCACTGCCGACAACGACGTGCTGACGCTGACGATGTGCGTCAACTACGGCGGTCGCGCCGAGGTGGCCGACGCGGCGCGCTCGATCGCCCGGGAGGTCGCCGCCGGCCGGCTCAACCCCGACAAGGTCGACGAGAAGGTCTTCGCCCGTCACCTCTACGTGCCCGAGCTGCCCGACGCCGACCTGGTCTGGCGCACCTCGGGGGAACAGCGGCTCTCCAACTTCATGCTCTGGCAGGCCGCCTACAGCGAGTTCGTCTTCACCGACGTGCTGTGGCCCGACGTCGACCGGCGCCACCTGTGGGCGGCAGTGGAGACCTACGCCCAGCGCGACCGCCGGTACGGCGGGGCGCTGCCGAACGAGGCCGGCGCCGGGAGCTGAGCCCGCGCCTGCGGCCACGAGCCAGGGATCAGGCGCAGGAGGCGCAGGTCCCGAAGATCTCCAACGAGTGGCTGACGTCGGAGAAGGAGTGCTCCGCGGCGATGGTGCGCGTCCAGCGCTCGACGGCCGGGCCCTCGACCTCCACGGTGCGCCCGCACGAGCGGCACACGAGGTGGTGGTGGTGGGTGTCGGAGCAGCGCCGGTACAGCGCCTCCCCGTCCTCGGTGCGGAGCACGTCGAGCTCCCCGGCCTCGGCGAGGCGCTGCAGGGTGCGGTACACCGTCGCCAGGCCCACCGGCTCGCCGCGCTGGCCGAGCAGCTCGTGGATCTCCTTCGCGGAGCGGAAGTCGTCGACCGAAGCCATCGCCTCGGCGACTGCGATGCGCTGGCGGGTGGGCCGCAGGGGGGTGGTCTCGATGGGGCTCATGGCCGGTGCCTCCGGTCTGCTCGGTGGTGTCGGGCTGCCCGCCCGACGGGTCGTGCGGGGTGGTGCGGGTGCTCCGTTCAGTGCTCGTCGTAGTGCTCGCCGTGCGGCGCGTGCCGGTGCCCGTCGTGCACGTAGTCGACGTGGTCGCCGTGCGGCACCGCCACGTGGCCGCAGTCCGGGCCGTGCTGGTGGTCGACGTGCTCCTCGACGCAGACCTCGTGCTCCGGCTCGGGGTCGTCGGGGAACGGCGCGTGGATCCGCTTGCGGCGGCGCAGCCACGCGCCGACCGGCCAGGTGATGAGGAAGCAGGCCAGGGCGAGCAGGACGATCGTCGGGCCGGGCGCGATCGTGGCGTGGAAGGACGCCCATGCCGAGATCAGCAGACCGCCGACGGAGGCGAGCATGCCCAGTCCCATCGCCGCGGCGAGGGTGGTGCGGAACGAGCGGGTGACCTGCTGGGAGGCCGCGACCGGCACGACCATCAGCGCGGAGACCAGCAGCAGGCCGACGGTGCGCATCGCGACGGTGACGGTCACGGCGGCGAGCACCGCGACCAGCACGTTGTAGAAGCGGACCTTCAGGCCGGCCACGCGCGCGAACTCCTGGTCCTGCGCCACCGCGAAGAGCTGCGGGGACAGCCCCAGGCACAGCAGCACGACCACTGCCGCGAGCACCATCGTCACCACGACGTCGCCGGGCGAGATGGTGGTGATCGAGCCGAAGAGGTACTGGTTGAGCCGCGACTGGCTCAGCCCGCCGAGCCCCGCGATCAGCACGCCGCCGGCCAGGCCGCCGTAGAAGAGCAGGGCGAGCGCCACGTCGCCGTTGGTGTGGCCGCGCTCGCGGATCACCTCGATCAGCACCGCGCCGAGCACCGCGACGACCACGGCCGTCCACGTGGGCGAGGCCCCGGTGAGCAGGCCGAGCGCGACGCCGGTGACCGCCACGTGGCCGATGCCGTCGCCCATCAGCGAGAGCCGGCGCTGCACCAGGTAGGTGCCGATCGCGGGTGCGGCGAGCCCGGTGAACAGCGCGGCCAGCAGGGCACGCTGCATGAAGGGGAGTCCGAGCAGCTCGATCACGGGTGGCCCTCCGTCGGTCCGCCGTCGAGGGGGGCCGCGACGTGCGGCGCATGGTCGCGGTGCGGCGGTGCGTCGTGCACGCCGTGGGCGTGGTGGTGCCCGTGCAGCAGGTCGACGTCGGCCGGGCCGGCGTGGTCGCCGAGGGGCGGCCCGTCGTAGACGATCCGTCCGCCGCGCATGACGACCGAGCGGTCGACGAGAGGCGCCAGCGGGCCGAGCTCGTGGGCGACCAGCACGACCGTCGCGCCGCGCGACTTGAGCTCGCCGAGCGAGGCGGCCAGGGCGCGCTGGTTGGCCAGGTCGACGCCCGCGGTGGGCTCGTCGAGGAAGAACAGGTCGGGGCGACCGGCCAGGGCGCGGGCGATCAGCACCCGCTGCTGCTGGCCGCCGGAGAGGGTGGAGACGCCGTCGCGGGCGCGGTCGGCGAGGCCGACGACCTCGAGCGCCTCGTGGATCGCGGCGCGGTCCTCGCGCGACATCGGGCGCAGCAGCCGGCGCCGGGTCAGCCGCCCGGCCGCGACGACCTCCCACACCGAGGCCGGCACGCCCGAGGCGGCGCCCGGGCGCTGGGGGACGAAGCCGATGCGCTGCCAGTCGTGGAACTGCGCGAACGGGGTGCCGAAGAGGCGCAGCTCGCCGTGGCCCAGGGGACGCAGCCCGGTCAGGGCGCGCACGAGCGTGGACTTGCCGGAGCCGTTGGCGCCCATCAGGGCCACGAACTCGCCCGCGGAGACCGCCAGGTCGATGCCGCGCAGGATCGGGCGCCCGGCGATGGCCACCGAGCCGCCGGTCAGGTGGACCGGTCTCACCTGCATGAGTTGGCCTCCTGGAGGGCGGCGAGGTTGGCGCGCATGAGGGACAGGTAGTCCTCGTCGGCCGTCTCGTCGCTGAGCCCCTCGAGCGGGTCGAGCACCGAGGTCTCCAGGCCCAGGTCGTCGGCCAGCGCGGCGGTGAACTGCCGCGGGGCCAGGCGCTCGGAGAAGACGGTGGTGATCCCCTCGGCACGGATCAGGCGCTGCAGCGCGGAGAGGTCGGCCGGGGTCGGCTCGGCGTCGGGGGAGAGGCCGGCGACCGGGTCGAAGTGCAGGTCGTAGCGGTCCTCGAGATAGCCGAAGGCGTCGTGGGAGACCACGACGGTGTCCAGGTCGCAGCTCGCGAGGCCCTCGCGGAACTCCTCGTCCAGCGCCTCGAGGTCGGCGCGCAGCCTCGCGGCGCCCTCCTCGTAGGCCGCGGCGTTGTCGGGGTCGACCTCGCTCAGCGACTCCGCCACCGCGTCGCCGAGGTCGGCCATCCGCAGCGGGTCCTGCCAGAAGTGCGGGTCCTCGTCGCCGTGGTCGTGGTCGGCGTGGTCCTCGCCCTCCCCGTGGTCCTCGCCCTCCCCGTGGTCGGAGTGCCCGGAGTCGGAGCCCGAGCCGTGGTCGTGGTCGTGGTCCTCCTCGACCGGGAGCAGGTCGACCACGTCGGCCGCGTCGAGGACCTCGCCGGTGGCGTTCTGCTCGGTCGCCTCGTCCACGGCCGGCTGGAAGCCCTCGAGGAGCACGACGAGGTCGGCGGCGGAGAGCGTCGCGGTCTCCTGGACGGTCAGCTCGGCGTCGTGCGGGTCCTTGCCCGGGGCCGAGACGGCCTCCACGTCGACCAGGTCGCCGCCGACCCGCTCGGCGACGTACTGCAGCGGGTAGAAGCCGGCGGCGACGCTCACCTTGCCGTCGTCGCCCCCGCTGCCCGAGTCGTCGCTCAGGGCGCCGCAGCCCCCGAGCGTCGTCGCCGCGGTGAGGGCCAGGACGGCGAGGGCGGGGGTACGGAGACGGCGGGACGGAGAACGCATGAGAACGATTCTCAAACAGATGAGAATCGTTGTCAAAAGTCAGGGGAGTGGCGTTCGGCACTAGGGTCGGGGACGTGCTGGTCGTCAACCGATTCCGGGTCACCCCGCAGGAGCAGGACGCCTTCCGTGACGCGCTCGAGGACGCCCGCGCGGCCCTCGCCGCCTGTCCCGGCTTCGTCTCCGGCACCATCGGGCGCAACGTCGACGAGCCCGCCCTGTGGGTGCTGGCCACGACCTGGGAGGGCCCCGGGGCCTACCGCCGGGCGCTGTCCTCCTACGACGTGAAGGTGCGCGCCGTGCCGGTGCTCGGCCGGGCCGTCGACGAGCCGGGCGCCTACGAGGTCGTCGAGCCCGGGGCCGCGATCAACGAGGCCCGCGCCCGCTCGCTAGGCTGATCCTTTCTCGCACGCCATCTTCGGCCGGCAGCCAGCCGGCCGCGAACAGGAGCTCTCAGAGTGGCCAAGCCGCCCGCATCTGCCGTCGACAACGTCGTCTCCCTCGCCAAGCGCCGGGGGTTCGTGTACCCGTGCGGTGAGATCTACGGCGGTACCCGCTCCGCCTGGGACTACGGACCGCTCGGCGTGGAGCTGAAGGAGAACATCAAGCGCCAGTGGTGGAAGTCGATGGTGACCTCCCGCGACGACGTCGTCGGGCTGGACTCCTCGATCATCCTGCCGCGCGAGACCTGGGTGGCCAGCGGCCACGTCGACACCTTCAACGACCCGCTGACCGAGTGCCAGTCGTGCCACAAGCGCTTCCGGGCCGACCACCTCCAGGAGGCGTTCGCCGAGAAGAAGGGCATCGCCAACCCCGACGACGTCGACCTCAAGGACGTCGCGTGCCCCAACTGCGGCACCCGCGGCGCCTGGACCGAGCCCCGGGAGTTCTCCGGGATGCTCAAGACCCACCTCGGCGTCCTCGAGGACGGCTCGGGCCTGCACTACCTGCGCCCGGAGACCGCCCAGGGCATCTTCCTCAACTTCGCCAACGTCGTGACCTCCAGTCGCATGAAGCCGCCGTTCGGCATCGCCCAGACCGGCAAGAGCTTCCGCAACGAGATCACGCCGGGCAACTTCATCTTCCGCACCCGCGAGTTCGAGCAGATGGAGATGGAGTTCTTCGTCAAGCCCGGTGAGGACGAGGAGTGGCACCAGTACTGGATCAACGAGCGCCTGAACTGGTACGTCGACCTCGGCGTCGACCGCGACAACCTGCGCCTCTTCGAGCACCCGAAGGAGAAGCTGTCGCACTACTCCAAGGGCACCGTCGACATCGAGTACCGCTTCCGCTTCGCCGGCTCGGAGTGGGGCGAGCTCGAGGGCATCGCGAACCGCACCGACTTCGACCTCTCCACCCACGCCAAGCACTCGGGCCAGGACCTCAGCTACTACGACCAGGCCAACAACGAGCGCTACACGCCGTACGTCATCGAGCCGGCGGCCGGCCTCTCGCGCAGCCTGATGACCTTCCTGGTCGACGCCTACACCGAGGACGAGGCCCCCAACACCAAGGGCGGCGTCGACAAGCGCACCGTGCTCAAGCTCGACCCGCGCCTGGCGCCGGTCAAGGTCGCGGTGCTGCCGCTGAGCCGCAACGCCGACCTGTCCCCGAAGGCGAAGGCCCTGGCCGCCGAGCTGCGCCGCAACTGGAACGTCGACTTCGACGACTCCGGCGCGATCGGTCGCCGCTACCGCCGCCAGGACGAGATCGGTACGCCGTTCTGCGTGACCGTCGACTTCGACACCCTCGAGGACGACGCGGTCACGGTCCGCTCGCGCGACACGATGGAGCAGGAGCGGATCGGTCTGGACGGCATCAGCCGCTACTTCGCCGAGCGCCTGCTCGGCTGCTGATCGGAGCCCACGTGCACACTGGGGTGAAGCGGCTTCGGCGGATCGCGACGTCCTCGGTCTCCTCGCTCGCGGCGCTGGCGCTCGGGGCCGCGCTGCTCGCCGGGTGCTCCTCCGACGGCGGCTCCGACGACGCCGGTGGATCATCCCCGGACGCCTCGTCCCAGGGCTCCGAGCCGGGCTCCGGCACCGCCGATCCGGGCTCCGAGCCCGGGTCGGGGGACGGCTCGGAGTCGCCGTCGGTCGAGCCCTACCTGCCGGTGCCCGACGGGGTCGAGCTGACCGCGCCGGGCAGCGCCCTGGGCCTCGGCGACACCGCGGTGGTCGCCTGGGAGCCGCGCCAGAAGAAGGTCGGCGTGCTCGAGGTGACCGTCGAGCGCCTGGAGCGCACCACCTTCGAGCGCTCCTTCGGCGGGTGGAAGCTGGACGACGCCGTGCGGCGCACCACGCCGTACTTCGTGCGCGCGAAGGTCGCCAACGTGGGCGCGAGCGACCTCGGTGGTGCCGAGGTGCCGCTCTACATCGTGGACGGCAAGAACCGGCTGGTGAGCTACTCGCGCTTCGCGAGCAGGTTCCAGCCGTGCGCGAGCACCGACCTGCCGAAGCCGTTCCGGCCCGGTCAGGAGCGCTCGATCTGCCTGGTCTACCTCGCGCCCGAGCGCGGCCGGCTGACGGCGGTGAGCTTCCGGCCCACCGAGCAGTTCGACCCGATCACCTGGACCGGCAAGGTCCAGCAGCTCGGCGCGAAGGGCGGCCAGAAGAACGGCCAGAAGAAGAACGGCCAGAAGAACTAGCCGCTCCCCGCACGCGCCGGGCGAGCAATTTGGGAGCGCGCGCGGTGCGGTCGACAATGTGCGGATGACCACGACCACCGCCGCACCCAGCACGCCCGTGAACGGCGCCCGCGCCGGCCTGGCACTCGGGCCGCTGCAGGTCGCGGTCCCCGTCGTCCTCGCGCCGATGGCGGGCGTGACGAACGCGGCGTTCCGCCGCCTGTGCGCCGAGCAGGGCGCCGGCCTCTACGTCTGCGAGATGATCACCTCCCGCGGCCTGGTCGAGGGCGACCAGCACACCCGCGACATGCTCGTCTTCGACGAGCTGGAGACGACCCGCTCGGTGCAGCTCTACGGCACCGACCCGGTCACCGTCGGGCGCGCGGCGCAGATCCTCTGCGAGGAGTACGGCGTCGCCCACATCGACCTCAACTTCGGCTGCCCGGTCCCCAAGGTGACCCGCAAGGGTGGCGGCGGCGCGCTGCCGTGGAAGCGCGGGCTGCTCGCCGAGATCCTCGAGGAGGCGGTCGCCGCGGCCACGCCGTACGACGTGCCGGTGACGATGAAGACCCGCAAGGGCATCGACGCGGACCACCTGACCTACCTCGACGCCGGGCGGATCGCCCAGGAGTCCGGGTGCGCGGCGATCGCGCTGCACGGGCGCACCGTGGAGCAGGCCTACTCCGGCGTGGCCGACTGGGACGCGATCGGCGAGCTCGTCGAGCACGTCGACATCCCCGTGCTCGGCAACGGCGACATCTGGGAGGCCGCGGACGCGCTGCGGATGATGGAGCACACCGGTGCGGCCGGCGTCGTGGTCGGCCGCGGCTGCCTGGGCCGGCCCTGGCTGTTCCGCGACCTGGCCGCGGCGTTCACCGGCGAGCAGGTCGCGACGCTGCCGGTCCTGGGCGAGGTCTGCGCGATGATGCGCCGCCACGCCGAGCTGCTCGCCCAGCACATGGGGGAGGAGCGCGGCTGCAAGGAGTTCCGCAAGCACGTCTCGTGGTACCTCAAGGGCTTCCGCGCGGGCGGGGAGATCCGGCGCAACCTCGGGCTGGTCGACTCCCTCGCGGCGTTGGACCGTCTCCTCGAGGAGCTCGACCCGAGCGAGCCGTTCCCGGTCTCCGAGCTCGGCGCGCCCCGCGGGCGACAGGGCTCCCCGCGCAAGCGCGTGGTGCTGCCGGAGGGCTGGCTGGACGACGCCGACGGCGCCGGCTGCGCCCTCGTCGACGACCTGGACGCGGGCTCCGGGGGCTGACCCGGCGCCGGACGGCGTGAGCCGACACACGGTGCCGGAACCCCCAAAGATTGGGGACGGCTCTCCGGGATGTGGTTGTGTGGCGAGAGCGCCGGGACCGCAGCCCGCGGAACCGGCGCATGTTTCTGCCCCGCAACAGCAAAGGATCAGCGCTGTGGCACATCGCCACAAGCGGGACACCAATGCCCGCAAGCCCCGTGCCATCGTGATCGCTGGCCCCCTCGCCTTCCTGGCGACCGCATCCGCCGTCGGCCTCGGCGTCACCGTCGGTGAGCCCGAGAGCGCCGAGGTGATCAGCGCCTCGAGCCCGAGCGTCTCGCCCGCCGAGGCGACCGAGGACGCCTCGCCCTCCGCCGCAGCCGAGCCGCGCAAGGCCGCGGCCACCCCCTCCACGGCCGCCAGCCGCGGCCCCGTGCTCTCCCGCAGCGCCTCGCGCTTCGAGCTGCGCGAGCTCACCCCTGCCGAGAAGATGATGGCGCCCGCCGCGGTCCGCACCGCGATCGACCAGGCCGACACCCGGCTGTGGGCGACCGAGGACCTCAATGTGTGGACCCTTCCGGGCGACCAGGCCCAGCAGGTCGGCACCCTCGAGGCCGGCGAGAAGGTCCTCGTCACCGGCCGCGACCTCTACGGCCGCGACGAGGTCGTCGTCGACGGCGCCTCGCGCTGGGTGACCTCGGGCTACCTCAGCGACGAGGAGCCCACCCCCGATCTCGGTGGTGCCTGCACCAACGGCACCTCCGTCGGCGGCGGTGTGAGCCCCAACATCGTCAACGTGCACGCCGCGGTGTGCGCCGCGTTCCCCCAGATCACCAGCTACGGCACGCTGCGCAGCGACGGTGAGCACGGCCAGGGCCTGGCCATCGACATCATGGTCAGCGGCGACCTCGGCTGGGAGATCGCGGAGTTCATCCGCGCGAACCGCGTCGAGCTCGGCGTCAGCTACCTGATCTACGCCCAGCAGATCTGGTCGGTGGAGCGCTCCGGCGAGGGCTGGCGAGGCATGGAGGACCGCGGCTCGGTGACCGCGAACCACTACGACCACGTGCACGTCACGACCTACTGAGCACACCGCGTCGTACGCATCTGAGCCGGGTCGCCCCACGTGGGCGCCCCGGCTCTCGCGGTTTCGTGCCTACAGTGGTCTAGCGACCACTGAGGAGGTGCGGCGTGGCGGAGACCCCCTTTCACGCGATCGTGCTCGAGGACAACGCCGACGCCGCGCGCTTCCTGCGGATCGTGTTGGAGCGCCATGCCGGCATGCAGGTCGACGTCGTCACGACCGCGGAGGCCGCGCTGGACCGGCTCAGGCGCGACTCCTACGACGTGATGGTGAGCGACATCGAGCTGCCCGGGCGCTCGGGGCTGCAGATCCTCCCGGAGGTGCGCAGGCTCGACGCGGCGCTCGGGGTCATGATCGTGACGGCCTACCCCACCTACGACCACGCCGTGACGGCGCTGCGCGAGGCGGCCGACGACTTCCTCTCCAAGCCGGTCGCGGCGAGCGAGCTCGCCGCACGGGCCACGGTCCTGGCCCGGCGGGCGCGCGAGCGACGCCGTTCGCCGGGAGGTGAGACCGAACGCGTGCTCGCCGTCGGTGCGCACCCCGACGACCTCGAGATCGGCGTCGGCGCGACCCTGGCCGCTCACGCGGCCGCGGGCGACGAGATCACGCTGTTGACCCTCTCGGGCGGCGCCGTGGGCGGCGCGACGGGGGAGCGGCACCGCGAGGCGCTCGCCGCGGCCGCGGTGATCGGGGCTCGGCTGATCCACCTCGATTTCCCCGACACCCGGCTGATCCCCGCCGAGGGCATCATCACCGCCATTGAGGAGGTCGTCGCCGAGGTGAGGCCGGACCGGATCTACACGCACGGCGTGCACGACCGCCACCAGGACCACAGGGCGGTGCACGAGGCGGTCGAGGTGGCCGGGCGCACGGTGCCGAACGTGTGGTGCTTCCAGAGCCCGTCCTCGACGGTCAACTTCGCTCCCAACCGGTTCGTCGACGTGGACGGGTTCGTCGAGACCAAGCTGCAGATGCTCGCCGCCTTCACCTCCCAGGCGCACCGCGACTACATCCAGCCCGAGGTCGTGCGGGCCGCGGCCTGCTACTGGGCGCGCTTCAGCCCGGCCCGCGCGGTCGAGCCGCTGGAGACCATGCGGGCGAGCGAGTCCGTCGCCCGGGTCTCGGCGGTCGCGGCGGCGCCGGCGGTCCCCGACTACGGCAGCGAACACGGGGAGACGCGCGAGCACGGGCGTCAGGACGAGGAGGCGGGCTGAACCCCGACGGCCGGTTCCTGCGCGCCCACCGGTGGGTCTGGGCGCGCTGGACAGCGCCGGAGAAGCTGTGGCTGCGTCAGGTCCCGACGACCGTCTTGTACGTCGCCGTCGGCGCCGTGGTGCTGCGTCTCGGCGGGCCGGTCGCGTGGCCGGTGCTGGTGCAGGTCGGCCTCGGCCTCGTCCTCGCCGTGCAGGCGGTCTCGTTCGCGCCGATGTGGCGCCAGTGGCTCACCGACGTGGGCGTCGTGCTGCCCGCGGCACAGATCGTGGCGTGGGGCCTGATCGATCTCGGCACCGGGCTGGAGCGGGGAGTCGGCGGGGCGTTGCTGCTGCCGCCCCTGCTCACCCTCGCTCTGCGTCCGGGCCCGCTCGGCATCACGCTCGGGCTCGCCCTGTCGTGGGTGGTCCTGCTGCTGACCCCCTTCGTCGCCGTCGACCGGCCGTACTCCTGGCTGCAGGCCGTGCTCGGGACCCTGGTGGTGACCCTGCCGGCCTGGCTGGTCAACGCGATGGTGGAGGACGAGCGCCGCCAGGCCCGCGACCTCGACGAGGCGCGCGCGGGGATGGCGGAGCGGGCGCGCGCCGCGCGCGCCTCCCTGGATCTCCTGACGAGCGTCATCCAGTCGGTCACGTCCCACGCCATCCTCACTCTCGACCACGAAGGTCGGGTGCTCACCGCGAACAACGGCGCCGAGCGCCTCCTGGACCGCGGGCGCGCCGAGCTCGAAGGAAGCATGTTCGTCGACCTGCTCGACCGGGAGGAGGTCGCGCGGCGGCGGGAGGAGCCGGGGGAGGGGCCGGTCGACGGGGAAGACGACCTGCTTCTCCTCGTCCTCGGGAGCGCGGTCGACGGCGGGACCTACCTCTCGGAGTGGCCGGTGACGCTGCCCGACGGGACGACGCGGCCGCTGGAGATCGTCGCCACGCCGCGAGCCACGATCGAGAGGTTGCCGCCCGGCTACCTGCTCGTCGGCACCGACGTGTCGGCACGCTATGAGGAGCAGCGCCGTCAGGACGAGTTCATCGGCCTGGTGTCCCACGAGCTGCGTACCCCGCTGGTGTCCATCCTGGGCTACCTCGAGCTGCTGCGTCTCGACCCACCCTCGTGGAACGAGGAGCAGCGCGGCTACCTCGAGGTCGTCGAGCGCAACGCGACCCGCCTGCGGCAGCTGGTCGACGACCTCCTGCTGAGCGCCCAGATGGCCCACGGGGTGCCGTGGGCGGCCGAGGAGCTCGATGTCGTCGAGGTGGTCCGTGCCGCGGTGACCGGCCTGTCGCCGATGATCGGGAATCGTGACGTGGAGGTCCGGCTCGAGGGCGACGCCCGCGTGCCGCTGCGCTCAGACGCCCAGCGCCTGGGCCAGGTGGTCGACAACCTGCTGAGCAACGCGCTGAAGTACACCCTCCCGCGCACCACCGTCGACGTCACCGTCGAGCGCGCGGAGACCGCCGGAGGCGCTCGCGCGGCGACGATCCGGGTGCGCGACCACGGCCCCGGCATCGATCCCGACGAGCTGTCCCGGCTGACCGATCGCTTCTACCGCACGCGCGACACCCGGCGCCGACGAGTGCGCGGCGTCGGCCTGGGACTGTCGGTGGTGCGGACCATCGTCGCCGACCACGGCGGGACGCTGAGGTTCGAGAGCACCCCGGGGGACGGGGCCACCGTGCAGGTCGTGCTGCCGGACCTGCCGTGCGGCACCGACTGACGACCGCGGCCGGTCCGGAGGTCGGTCTCAGCGGGCCCGGGTGTCCCAGACCCGTGCGAGGGCGCGCCACAGCGCCTCGTCCATCAGCGACACGGGCGTCACGTTGACCGACGTGATCCCGTTCGTCCCGGCGGCCCGCACCGAGCGGACGAGGGTGTCCGGCGTGATCGCCTCGTCGTCGACGGACGTCTGGGCCCACAGCCCGACCGACATCGTGAAGCGCGACATGTTCTGCCCGGCTGCGCGCAGGGCACGGGTGATCCCCTCGATCTCGGCGGGGGAGTGCCGGTCGAAGGGGTAGGCCCAGACGATGAGCCGGTCCGCGGCCCGGAGCAGGACGTCGTAGTCGTGCCCGGAGGCGAGGGCCCCGGCGGCGGGGTCGTCCTCCCAGTCGACCCGGACGTCCATCGCCAGCTCGATCGCGGCGCCCTCGCCGTCGCGGACCTCGTCGAGCCCGGCGCGCATGCGCCGCAGCAGCCCCGTGATCACCTCGGCGCGCCAGCGCAGCACGTCGGCGTTGTTCTCGACCGTTCCGTCGGGCGCGCGAGGCCAGTCCTCGGCACCGGTCATCTCCTGGAACAGCTGCAGGTCCTGGCGTCCGGCGGTGTGGTCCAAGAACAGCTCGGTGATCGCGATCTGGGCCGGGAGGTAGCGCTCGCCGAGGGCCACGACGTACTCGACGAGGCGGTCGCCGACCTCGCCCTGCGCCAGCTGGTACGCGGATGCCTGGTACATCGAGCGGTAGCCGCTCTCCTCGGCACCGGCGATCGAGGGGTCGGCGGCGATCCAGTTGGGGACGTAGGCGTCGACGAGCAGCGCGAAGTCGCGCTGGGCGCCGTCCTCGGTCTCCTGCAGTGCTCGGGCGGCGCGCGCGATGTGGTCGGTGCCCGGCTCGGCAGCGGCGTTGGGATGGCTCGACCAGTCGAAGGCGGTGAACTCCACGCGGCCGGTTCCCAGCACGACCATGTTCGCGGCCACCCGGTCGAGATGTTCGTCGATCGCCGACCAGTCGGTCTCCGGGTCGGTCACGATCCCGAAGTCGATACTGACCGAGCGGGTCTCGGCGGGTGCCTGGCCCCGCCTCATGGTCGGCGGGACGTCCTCCCAGGGGCGCGCCACGCTCAGCGCGGCCACCACCGTCGCCAGGATCGCGAGGACCAGGATCACGAGCCAGGGCCAGCGCCGTCGCTGCCTCGGACCGACACCGTCCCGGTGCGTCGCGCCTTGTTCCATCGGTTCTCCGCTCTGCCGAGCTCGAGCCGTACGGCGTCGAGCATGACGAAGCTCATCAGGGTGGAGTAGAGCGGCCACAGGGGCAGGGTCCACAGGTGACGCAGGTCCGAGAGGGCCTGGTCGAGCAGGAGCGCCAGCACCAGAAGCGCGGTCGAGCCCAGCACGCTGAGGGCGAGCAGCCAGGCGAGCCACGACGCCGGCAGCCATGAGGTGCCGTCCACCCCCACGAGGGCCGTGAGGGAGACCAGACCGAGGAGCCACAGGAACGGGCCGGTCACCTGGGTCAGGGTGTTGTAGAGCAGGTAGGGGCCGAACGCCCCGTAGCGCGGGTTGCCGATCATCGTGCGGTGGATGGAGACCGCCTGCAGCAGCCCGCGGGCCCATCGCACCCGCTGGCGCCACAGGTCGTGCAGCGTCGACGGCGACTCCGCGAACACCCAGGCGTGCGGGCTGAAGGTCACCCGGTAGCCCGCCCGGTGCACCCGCCAGGTCAGCTCGAGGTCCTCGCCGAGGGTGTCGGTGCGCACCGGCCCGGTCAGCTCGAGCACGTCGCGGCGGTAGGCCCCGAGGTTGCCCGACACCACCGGCAGCAGGTCGAGGGTGTCCAGGGCCCGGCGCATCAGCCCGGTGCCCACGTGGCTGATCAGCGCCAGGAACCGGGTCTGCACACGGTCGAGGTTGCCGGGCTGGTCGTTGCCGCCCACGGCGCCCACGCGCTCGTTGCGGAACCCGCGCAGCAGCTCGGTGAGGGTGTCGTGGCCGAACACGCCGTCGGCGTCGACCATCACCACGATCTCCCCTGAGCTGGCGGCGACGCCGGTGTTGAGGGCGGCGCCCTTGCCCGCGTTCGGCTGGTGGATCGCCTGCACCTCGGGGTGCTCCCGGGCGAGGCGCTGCATCCGCGCGAAGGTGTCGTCGCTGGACCCGTCGTCGACGCACACTATGCTCAGCCGCGGGTAGCCGGTGGCGAGGATGGAGGCGACACACGCCTCGATGACCACGCCCTCCTCGTAGGCCGGGACGACCACGGCCACGGTCGGCGGCTCGGCGAACATCGGGCCGAGACCGATCGGCCCCGCGGGGGCGCGGCGCTCGCGCACGGCGAACAGGATCGCGAGCGGCACGAACGTCAGACGCACGATCCCGCCGATGAGCAGGGCCATCCCGACGACGAGCACCAGGGCGATGAGGAGGGACGTCACGGGACGGCCCCGGCCGCCCCCTCGTCGAGGACCGCGTCGAGGAGCTCGGGGGCCGCGGGGGAGACCGCCCCGAAGCGGGCGTTGACCTCGAGCACCACCGGGGTGCCGTCGCCTCGGCGGCGTACGTCGAGGTCGACGGGGCCCACCAGGTCCAGCGTCTCGACCGTGCGCCGGGCGACTTCCGCGACGTCGGGCGCCCGGTCGTCGGGCAGGCGCACGACCGAGGTCGCGTTGCCGACCCGTCCCTGCTTGCGGCCGGTCTTCTCCAGCACGACGACGAGACACTCGCCGGTGCGTGGGGACCGGTGGACCTGGGGGCTGTACTCGACCCCGCCGGCGAAGGTCTGCACGACCCAGGAGTCGTCGAGCCCGTCCCAGACCGGATCGTCGGCGTGCTCGACCACGTGCACGCCACGGCCACCGCGCGAGACCCGTGGCTTGACCACGACCGGACCGCCGGCCCAGCGCAGCGCCTGCGCCGCCGAGGCCAGCTCGCCGCCGGCGGTGTGGCCGGGCACGGGTACGCCGCCACGTGCGAGCGCCCACATGGTCAACAGCTTGTCGCCGGCGATCCTGGCGGGGCCGGGCCCCGACAGGACCAGGCCCCGGTCGCCCAGCCCGGTGGCCGCCGCCAGGACCGCCAGGCGCGGGAGCTCCTCGGAGACGGTGGGCAGCACCAGGTCTGGCCGGTGGCGGTCGACCAGCTCGAGCATCGCCCGGTCGTAGCGTGGGTCGTCGGCGGCCGGCACCGCCTCGATCAGCTCGTAGCCCTCGGTCGGGCGCGGAGCAAGGTCGGCGCCCACGGCACGAGGGCGCCGGGACGGCGGGAGCCGGCCGATCAGCACTCCGAGCGCGCGCCCGGCCGGGCCGGCTGCACCGGTCACCAGGATGGTCGGGCGTTCGCGGGCCACGCTCATTCCTCGATCGTAGGCGTCAGGGGCGACCCTCGGGGTCGTCCTGGGTCCCCGATCGCGGGTCGGAGGTCCCGGGCGGGGCCTCGGTGGTGGCGTCCTCGTCGGCACGGGGCCGGCTGTCCTGGCTCGGCTCGAGGGGCTGGCCCGCCTCTCCGGCTCCGCCGGTGGCCGCGGCGGGTGCGCCGGTCTCCCCGGCATGAATGGCGACCTGCTCGTCGAGGTAGCGCAGGACGACGGCGATCATCGCGGTCACCGGGACGGCGAGGAAGGCGCCGACGATGCCGAACAGCGCCGAGCCCAGGGCCACCGACAGCAGCACGACGGCGGCGTGCAGCTGCATGCTGCGCGACTGCAGCCACGGGGAGAGGACGTTGCCCTCGAGCTGCTGCACGGCCACGACGACGCCGAGGATGATGAGCGCGCCGACCCAGCCGTTGGAGACCAGCGCCACGAGCACGGCGATGGCGCCGACCACGAAGGCGCCGACGATCGGCACGAAGCCGCCGAAGAACGTGAGGACCGCCAGCGGGATCGCGAGTGGGACGCCGACCAGGACCAGCCCGAGGCCGATGAACACGGCGTCGATGAAGCTGACCAGCGCCTGGGTGCGGATGAACCCGCCCAGGGTCGCCCAGGCCCGGCTCAGCAGCTCGGCGAGGTGAGTGCCGACCGACGGACCGGCGATGCGGCGCAGCCACGGCAGGAACCGCGGCCCGTCCTTGAGGAACAGGAAGGTGAGGATCAGGGTGACGACCAGGGTGACGAGCAGGCTGGTGATGGTGCTGACGCCGACCAGCACGCCCGAGGCGATCGCGGAGGCGGACTCCGTCAGCTTGTCCTGCACCGCGTCGACGGCGGTGTCGATCTGCTTGCCGCTCACCAGGTTGCTGTCGCGCAGCCAGGTGGAGATCCGGTCCAGCCCCGCCACGGCGTCGTCGCCGATCGCGCCGGCCTGACCGATCGTGGAGGGGGCGATCGCCACGATGAGCCCGGTGATCAGGGCGAGCGAGCCGACCAACGTGGTGGCCGCGGCCAGCGCCGGCCCCAGGCGCATCCACCGCTGGAGGAACCCGGCGATGGGGGCGAGCACGGTGGTGACGATCAGGGCGAGCACCACGGGCAGGAGGATCGTCCACATCCGTCCGAGCACCTGGCCGGCCAGCCACAGCGCGATGACGATGAGGATCCAGCGACCGCTCCAGCGAGCGGTCCACTCCAGGCCGCGCGCGATGACGCGCTCGCGCGAGGGTGGGCCCGGATGGGGGATGGATGCGGTCACGAGGAGCCTTCCTGTCGCATGCTCAGAACGTACGTCGTCGGCGCATACGGCGGGGACGTCCGTCGGGGTCGTGGAGGTAGCGGTACCACGGCGCTGCGATCAGCTGCCGGGCCACCGGGAGCGTCGGGGTCGGCAGCCTACGCAGCCGCCCGGGCGGGCGGGGGCCGCGGCGGCCGCCCGCGTGCCAGGTGTCGAGGGCGTCGGCGCTCTCCGCGAACCGGGCGAACATCGCGTCGGCGTCCTCGCAGTCGGCCATCACGTCGAACAGCTTCGGCTCGTGGGTCCTGGTCACGGCGGCGAGCTCGTCGGGCTCCATCCGGTCCAGGTGCTCGGCGGCGAGGCGCAACCGCAGCCACTGGCCGTAGCCGCCCGTGGGCTCCTCGTCGAGGACCACCGCCGACAGCTCGGAGTCGTGGGTCCAGGAGCGGCGGCAGAAGTTGTCGGAGCCGATGGAGGACCAGACGTCGTCGATCACGCAGACCTTCGCGTGCACGTAGACCGGCGTGCCGGCGTGGTTCTCCAAGCCGTAGAACGCCACCCGCTCCCCGAAGTGCAGCTGGAGGCGGCGTACGGCGCGCAGCCGGCCCACAATCTGCGGGTCCCGGGCGAACCAGCCGTCCTGGTCGGGGAAGTGCGGGAGCACGCAGACCAGCCGCAGGGCGGGGTTGGCGCGCAGGGCCCCGACCAGCACGTCGCTCATCTCCCGGCCCCACAGGAACTGGTCCTCGAGGTAGATCAGCGACCGTGCGGCGCCCACGGCCTTGCTGTAGCCGCGCGCCACCGAGCGCTCCCCGTCGGGCGCGAAGTCGTAGGCCCAGCCCGGTCCCAGGGCGGGGTAGGTGCGCAGCAGCTGCACGGTGTGGTCGTCGGCGAGCGCCGGTGGCGGCGGGGCCTGCGGGGGAAGCGGACGGCGCTCCTCGTCGAGGCGGGCGGCCGCGTCGCGGCCGCGACGCAGCGGGCTGCGGGTCGGGGGCGTGCCGTCCTCCCACCGCTCGCGGAAGACGGTCTCGACGTCGTGGACGACCGGTCCCTGGAGGGCCACCTGGACGTCGTGCCACGGCGGACGCTCGCCGTACTCCTTCGAGATCGGCTCGGCCTGCGGGTCCCCGCCGTGGGTGGAGTCGTCGCGGCGCCCGTGGCACAGGTCGAGGCCGCCCACATAGGCGATGTCACGGGCGGGGTCGTCGCGGTGGCGCAGCACCACCATCTTCTGGTGGTGCGAGCCGTTCGCGCGGACCCGCATGTCGAGCACCACGTCGGCGCCGCGCTCCTGGAGCTGGCGGCCCAGGTCGCGGTGCTCGTCGGCGTGGTAGCCCAGCAGCCCGAGGTGGGAGCGCCAGACCAGGGCGCGCACGTCGACGCCGCGGTCGAGCGCGCGGCCGAGCACGTCCACGATGGTGCTGTCCGGGTCATCGGTGAGTCGCTGGTCGGGGTTGCCCTGCCAGTCGGTGAACATCACCACGTCGCCGGCCCGGGTCGCCTCGAGCCGCTCGTGGAGCTCGGCGAAGTACGTCGCCCCGTCGACCAGGGGACGGGCGCGGTTGCCCGCCGACCACGCGACGCCGTCGGGGTGCCGCGCGTCGAGGCGGGTGGACCGGTTGCCGCGCTCGCGCGCGTTCAGCAGCCAGTTCGCTGCGTGCAGAGGGCGATCGGCCATGACCGGATGATCAGGGAGGGGCGCCGCGGCGTCCAACTCCGCGGCACCGGTCTCGGCAGGCTCGACCTACGGGGTCGTCCCCGGCAGGGCCTACAGTCGGACGCGATGTCTGTCGACCCCCTCGCCCTGTACGACGCCACCGACCGTGAGCGTCTCGTGCCCGAACCCCCCAAGCGCGTCGACGCGCCCGCGCGCACGCCGTTCGAGCGCGACCGCGCGCGGGTGGTGCATGCGGCCGCGTCGCGCCGCCTGGCCGGCAAGACCCAGGTGGTCGGGCCGCAGACCGACGACTTCGTGCGCAACCGGCTCACCCACAGCCTCGAGGTGGCGCAGGTGGCGCGCGACATCACCCGGGCCCTGGGCGGCCTGCCCGACATCGCCGAGACCGCCGCGCTCGCCCACGACCTGGGGCACCCGCCGTTCGGCCACAACGGCGAGCAGGTGCTCGCCGAGCTGAGCGAGGACTGCGGCGGGTTCGAGGGCAACGCCCAGACGCTGCGGCTGCTGACCCGCCTCGAGGCCAAGACCTTCGACGACGACGGTCGCTCGGTGGGGCTCAACCTCACCCGCGCGACCCTCGACGCCTGCACCAAGTACCCCTGGCGCCGTCTCGCCGCCGGCGACCCGAGCGGGGTGCACGCCGACGGCACGCCGCGCTTCGTGCGCAAGTTCGGCGTCTACGACGACGACCTCCCGGTCTTCAGCTGGATGCGCCGTGGCGCGCCGCAGGGCACCGGCACCTGCGTCGAGGCGCAGGTGATGGACCTCGCCGACGACGTCGCCTACTCGGTGCACGACGTCGAGGACGGTGTGGTCGCGGACCGCGTCGACCTGACCCGCCTGGACCGAGCAGCGGTGTGGGAGACGGTGCGCGCCTGGTACGTCCCCGAGGCCGACGACGGCGAGCTCGACGAGGTGCTCACCGACCTGACCGCGATCGACAGCTGGCCCACGGTGGCCTACGACGGCAGCCGGCGTGCGCAGGCGGCGTTGAAGAACCTCACCAGCGACCTGATCGGCCGCTTCTGCGGTGCGGTCCAGCACGCGACGTTCGCCGCGGGCGACGGGCCGTTCGTGCGGCACCGCGCCGACCTGGTCGTGCCGCGGAGCACGATGCTGGAGATCGCGGTGCTCAAGGGGGTCGCCGCGCACTACGTCATGCAGGCCGAGGACCGGGTGCGGCTGATGGAGCGCCAGCGCGAGCTGGTCATGGGACTGGTCGCCCGGCTGGCGCACCGGGGGCCCGACGAGCTCCAGCCCGCGTTCGTCGACGACTGGCACGCCGCGGCCGACGACGCCGCCCGGCTGCGGGTGGTCATCGACCAGGTCGCCTCGCTGACCGATGCGAGCGCGGTGGCGTGGCACGAGCGGCTGAGCGGGCGCACGGGGTAGCCCGGGCAGCGGACGGGAGCCTCCCCGGGAGGGCCGGAACTGGCTAGGGTCGACCTCGTGACCGCACCGCTCGTCTGGCTCCCCTTCGACCCCGAGCTCCTCGGCGACCCGCCCGCGGGGCTGCGCTACGAGGTGGTGGACCCCGCCGAGCACGTCCCGGACAGCATCGGGGACGTGGCGTTCTACGTCACGCCGTACCGGATGGGACCCGACGTCGGCGACGTGCTGCCCCAGATGCGCAGCCTCCAGGTGGTCCAGACGCTCAGCGCGGGCGTGGACAACGTGCGCAGCCGGGTGCCCGAGGGCGTGACGCTGTGCAACGGCCGCGGCATCCACGACACCTCCACCGCCGAGCTCACGCTCACCTTGATCCTCTCCTCGCTGCGCGGCGTGCCCGAGTTCGTGCGCGCCCACGACCGGCACGAGTGGGCCTTCGAGTGGCGCCCGGCGCTGGCCGACAAGCGGGTCCTGCTGGTCGGGCACGGTGCCATCGGCGAGGCGATCGAGGCCCGGCTGCTGCCCTTCGAGGTCGAGGTGGTGCGCGTCGCGCGGACGGCGCGCGAGGGTGTGCACGCGTTCACCGAGCTCCCCGAGCTGGTGCCGGACGCCGACGTGGTGGTGCTGATCGTGCCGCTGACCGACGAGACCCGCGGCCTGGTCGACGCCGACCTCCTCGCCCGGATGAAGGACGGCGCGCTGCTGGTCAACATGGCCCGCGGCCCGGTGGTCGTCACCGACGACCTGCTCGCCGAGCTGCGCTCGGGGCGGCTGCGCGCCGCGGTCGACGTGGTCGACGTCGAGCCCCTGCCGGCCGACAGCCCGCTGTGGGAGGTGCCGAACCTGCTGATCAGCCCGCACGTCGGCGGGGCCAGCAGCGCGATGTGGCCGCGCGCCCACCGCCTGGTGCGCGACCAGCTGCACCGCTTCGCGGCGGGCGAGCCGCTGGCCAACGTGATGAGCGGGGCCTACTGAGCCGTCCCGGCCCCCTCGTCTGGTCCTCCTCCACAGGTGCCGCTCGTGCGGCGGGGACCGGACCGTAGGATCGGCCGCGTGGCAGGCCGGATCCGCGAGGAGAGCATCAGCGAGGTGCGCGAGAAGGCGCGCATCGACGAGGTCGTCTCCTCCTACGTGACGCTGCGCAACGCCGGCGGTGGCTCCCAGAAGGGCCTGTGCCCCTTCCACGACGAGAAGTCCCCGTCGTTCCAGGTGACGCCGAGCCGCGGCTTCTACTACTGCTTCGGCTGCCAGAAGGGCGGCGACGTCATCAACTTCCTGATGGAGGTCGAGGCGCTGTCCTTCGCGGAGTCCGTCGAGCGGCTCGCCGACAAGTTCGGCGTCCAGCTCAAGCGCGAGGAGGGTGACGAGCGCGTCGAGCGCCCCAAGGGCCCGCAGCGCAGCAAGCTGCTCGAGGCGCACCGCGTGGCCCAGGAGTTCTACGCCGAGCAGCTGCTCACCCCGGACGCCCGGGTCGCGCGCCAGTTCCTCTCCGACCGCGGCTTCGACCAGGCCGCGGCGGAGACCTTCGGCGTGGGCTTCGCGCCCCGCGGCGGCGAGGACCTCTTCCGCCACCTGCGCGCCCGCGGGTTCAGCGAGGAGGAGCTCGTCGTCGGCGGCCTGGTGGCGCGGGGACGCTCGCCGTACGACCGCTTCCGCGGCCGGCTGCTGTGGCCGATCCGCGAGGCGAGCGGGGAGACCATCGGCTTCGGCGCCCGCCGGATCTTCGACGACGACCGCATCGACGCCAAGTACCTCAACACCTCCGAGACGCCGATCTACAAGAAGAGCCACGTGCTCTACGGCCTCGACCTGGCCCGCAAGGAGATCGCCCGCACCACCCAGGCAGTCGTGGTCGAGGGCTACACCGACGTGATGGCCTGCCACCTGGCCGGCGTCGGCACCGCGGTGGCCACCTGCGGCACCGCCTTCGGTGACGACCACGCCAAGGTGCTGCGCCGCTTCCTGCACGACCACGAGGAGTTCCGCGGCGAGGTGATCTTCACCTTCGACGGCGACGCCGCCGGACAGAAGGCCGCGCTGCGCGCCTTCCAGGGCGACCAGAACTTCGTGTCCCAGACCTACGTCGCGGTCGAGCCCGACGGCCTCGACCCGTGCGACCTGCGCCTGCAGAAGGGCGACGAGGCGGTGCGCGAGCTGGTCGCCAAGCGCACGCCGCTGTACCGCTTCGTGCTGAGCAACATCGTCGGCAAGTACGACCTGGACCGCGCCGACGGGCGCGTCGACGCGCTGCGCGAGGGCGCCCGGCTGGTCTCGAGCGTCCGCGACCGCTCCAAGGTCGATGCGTTCGCCCGCGAGCTGGCCCAGATGATCGGCGTGGACCCCGACCAGGCGCGCAGCGAGGTGCAGCGCGCGGCCAAGCGTCCCGCCGACCTGCCCGGGCAGCGGCGCCAGCCGGTCCGGTCCGCGGCGCCCGAGGCAGCGCCCGCGGCGCCGCCGCGGCGACGGCTGCCGGACCTGCGCGACCCGCGGTTCGGCCTGGAGCGCGAGACGCTCAAGCTCGTCGTGCAGCACCCGATGGCCGTGGGTCGCACCACCGCCGAGATCGGTCCGGAGGACTTCACCCACCCCACCTACCGCGGGGTGTGGGCGGTCGTCGCGGCGCAGGGCGGCCCGGCCGTCGGCTCCGGCGACGTCGGCTGGGTCGCGCGCCTGCGTGACGCCGCCACCGAGCCCGAGGTGTCCTCGGCGATCAGCGCGCTCGCCGTCGAGCCGCTGCTCACCGCGAAGGACCCCGACGGCGCCTACGTCGCGCTGCACGTCAACCGGCTGCTCGAGCTGACCGCGCTGCGCCGCATCGCCGAGGTCAAGTCGCGCCTGCAGCGCACCAACCCCGTCGAGCACCCCACGGAGTACAACAAGATGTTCGGCGAGCTCGCCGCCCTCGAGCAGCACCGGCGCGCGCTGCGCGACCGGATCATCGGGGCCGCATGATCGCCCGGCTGGCCGCCCTGATGGGCCGGCGCGGTGCCGGCCCCGCCGCCGACGTCGCCGTCGGCCCGGGGGAGCGGGTCCTGGCGGTCGCGCTGTCGGGGCGCGGCCCGGTCGCCGCCACCCGCGACGCGATCTACGTCCCGGCCGGCTCGGGCGCCGTCGTACGCGTGCCGTGGGAGCGGGTCGAGGCCGCCGACTGGGACAGCGAGGCCGGGGTCCTGCGCGTCACCGAGCTCGGCTCGTGGGGCCTGGAGCGCCCGGTGCACGTCCTCGCCCTCGAGCAGCCGGGACGGCTGCTGGAGCTGGTGCGCGAGCGGGTCACCGCGAGCATCGTGTTCCAGATGCACGTCGTCGTCCGGGACGACCGCGGCCTGCGTGTGGTCGCCCGCCGGGCGCCGTCGGGGGCGCGCGAGATCGCCTGGCTGGTGCACTACGACGACGGGATCGACCCCGCCGAGCCCGCCGTACGCCGGGTGGCCGCCGCGGCGCTCGCCCAGGCCCGCGCCGAGGTCGAGCCCGGCTGACCGGGGACCGCCCCCGAATTTCGCACTCGGCCCGGCAGTTGCTAGTGTTTCCCGCGCTGCACCGATCCCCTGTAGCTCAACTGGCAGAGCATTCGACTGTTAATCGGAGGGTTGTTGGTTCGAGTCCAACCGGGGGAGCAGAGAGAGGCCCTGAACTGCGGAAACGCGGTTCAGGGCCTCTTGTCATGTCGCGTCGACCAGATTGCTGTGAGGCCGTCTGCGACGAGCCCGCCGGGTTCGCAGGCGAGCCGTCGGGGGCGGGCTCAGGAGCCGTGCAGCAGCCCCTGCCGTCAGCGCTACAACTTATGCTGCAGGACACCTAGGGGTGGCCGGGTCACCCACGAACGTTCATTCGATCGTGGCTCAATCGCTCTCGCAGGTGCGCGTCGGTGCGCACAGAGCGAGAGGGAGCATGCAATGAAGAACTCCGTGAGCCGGGTGCGCGCCCGGCGCACGTCACTGGCGGGCGTCGCCCTGGCTGTCGCTGCCGTGGGTTTCAGCCCTGGCGCCGTCGCCAGCCCGGTCTCCGTCGCTCCGGGTGCGGTGCAGAGCGCCGTGGAGCAGACGTACTACACGCCCTTCGTCAACGCCGACACAACGTGGCGCTACCTGGCCACGGGGGTCGATCCGTCCCCGACCGGTGACCGCGACGGATGGGCCCAGCCGGCGTTCGACGACTCCGCCTGGAGCACCGGCAAGGGCGGGTTCGGGGCGAAGTGGGACGGCGCTGCGGAGTCTCCGGTCTTCGAGGCGGGCATGCGCGCGACCACGGTGCTGCCCATGCGCCCGACCGGTGGGGACAACATCCCCACCTACTTCTTCCGTACCGAGTTCCAGGTGAGCGCCGAGCAGCTCGCCACGGGGCAGGACATCGTCTTCGACGGCTACGTCGACGACGCGGCCGTCGTCTTCGTCAACGGCGCCGAGGTCAAGCGCCACCTCGTCGAGGAGACGACGCCCAATGTCGGCTACAACGCCGGCTTCGGTGGCGAGCTGGAGTTCACGATCCCGGCGTCCAGCTTCCGTGCGGGCGCCAACACGATCGCGGTCCGTCTCCACCAGGATCGGGCCACCAGCTCCGACATCTGGTTCTCGCTGGACCACCTCGGTGGCGAGCTCCCGCCCCCGCCTCCCGGTCCCGAGGTCGACGCTCCCAGCCGGGTCATCCTGACCCCGACCGAGACCCCGGCGACGTCGCAGAGCTTCACCTGGCTCGCGGGGCACCCCGAGGTCAGCAACGGTCGTGTCCAGCTGCGCGTCGGCGACGGGCCGATCCGCACGGTCGCGGGTGTGTCCCAGGGCACCGCCGTCAACCAGGCCAACCCGCACTTCTCGGCCACCGTCCGCGGGCTGAAGCCGGCGACGGCGTACACCTATCGCGTCGGCAACCAGGACGCCTGGAGCGCGTGGAAGACGTTCCGGACCGCCGACCCGCACACGGAGGAGTTCGAGTACGTCTACTACGGCGACGCGCAGGTGGGACTCGACTCCACCTGGCCAAAGGTGGTGGAGCTGGCCCAGGAGAAGGCCCCCGACGCGATCGGCTCGGTCCACGCCGGCGACCTGATCGACACCTCCAGCAACAACACCCAGTGGGACCACTGGTTCACGGGCATGGAGGAGGCCGCCGCCACGACCAACGTCTTCGCGGCTCCGGGCAACCACGAGTACTCCGGCGACAAGCTGCTCCGGTCGTGGAAGGCCCACTTCGAGTATCCGGACAACCAGCCGAACACCTCCAGCATCGGCGATCTCGCCCAGCGCAGCGTGGGTGACACCGACGTCGCGCGCCAGTACCAGGCCTACTTCGACCACTGGTCGGACTTCGCCCACGAGACCGTCTACTACAGCGACTACCAGGGCGTCCGATTCATCACGATCAACGCCAGCACCGACTCGACGTTCCTCAGGCCCGACGTGCTGCCGTCCTGCTCCGGTGCGGAATGCCCGTCGACCCGCGTCGCGGCGCTGTGGGTCGAGTACCAGGCGGCGTGGTTGGACCACATCCTCGGCGAGTCCCCGTCCAAGTGGAACGTCGTCACCTTCCACCAGCCGGTCTACTCGGCCTCTGCCGGTCGCGACGAGCCGCACCTGCGTGGACCGTGGGTGCCGGTGTTCCAGAAGCACAACATCGACCTGGTCCAGATGGGCCACGACCACGTCTACGCCCGCGGCTTCAACAACGAGGACAAGACCGACCTCGACGGCGTCACGGACGGTCCGGTCTACATCGTCCAGAACTCCGGGGCCAAGCACTACGACCTGGAGACGGACGCGAAGAACGTCTGGACCAACAACGGGGCCACCCAGGTCCGCAAAGGCGAGGACTTCAGCAGCTTCGCAGTCATCAAGGTGAGCGACGACCAGCTGCACTACACCTCCTACATCGCCGAGCGCACCGCCACGGCGACCACCGACGTCCCGGTCGGCGAGGTGTGGGACGAGTTCGTGGTCACCAAGCACGACGACGGTCGCAAGGTCGTCACGGAGGCCGGCGCACCGATCCCGGAGTTCGAGGACCTCACGCCGGCCCCGGTGATCGTCGAGCAGTCGCCCTCGTCGGTCCGCGCCAAGGTCGGGGGCACCGTGCGGCTCTCGGTCACCGCCGAGGGTGAGGGCGCGCTGACCTACCAGTGGCAGCGCAGCCCGATCGGTCAGGAGAGCTGGACCGACATCGTCAACCAGGACAAGTCCTCGCTCGTGCTCGAGGACGTCACCGCGAACACCGGACGACACCGCTACCGGGTGGCCGTCACCGCGGGCACGCGAACGGTGCACTCGGTGCCGACCACCATCCAGGTCGCGCTGGTCGCCAAGGTCTCGACCGAGGTCACCGTAGGAAAGACCAAGGTTCGCGCCGGCAAGAGGACCACGGTCGTCGTCCGAGCCAGCGTCTCGGGCCGGGTCCGGGTGACGGTCGTCGCGGGAGACAAGAAGCTCACCAGCACCATGTCGGTGAAGGCCGGCCGCAAGGCGACGGTCAAGCTCGGAAAGCTCCCCCGACGTGCTCGCGGGGACCTGGGCGTCGTCACGGTGAAGCTGACGCCGAAGGACGAGTCGCAGTACGCGCCTGCCACGACGGCCAAGGTGGTCCGAGTGAAGCGCTGACCTGCACTCCACACGGACCCGTCACCCGCCTTCGCGGGGGCGGGTCCGTCTGCATGTGGCGGACGGTTCTGCTGCACGAGCAGAGGTCACTCAGCGCATGCTGCACCGAGTCGACCCGCGACCTCCGAGCGTCGAGTCGATACTTGTGACGGTCGAGTCGAGGCCTCAGGCGCGGGTCAGAGTCCGAGCAGCGCGCTGAGCGCCATCGCGTCGTGCGGGGCGAAGCCCTTGGCGTCGTTGTCGAAGTAGACGTAGACGTCCTGCTCTTGCGCCCACTCGCGGCAGCGCGTGGCCCAGCGCTCGAGCGCCTCGGGGGAGTAGCCGCTGGTGTAGAGCTCGGTGTCGCCGTGCAGGCGCACGTAGACCACGTCGCTGGTGACGACCTCGGCCCTGGGGAACCGCCCGGCGGTGTCCGCGACGACGCACCCGATCCCGTGGCGGCGCATCAGGTCGAAGGCCTCGTCGGTGCAGAACGACTCGCTGCGGAACTCCAGCACGTGCCGGATCGGGCGGTCGGCCTCGGCGACGGTGAGGGAGCGGTCCTCGGGCACCTTCGCGTCGTGGTGGCGCGCGAGCTCGGCGGCTTCCAGCGTCGTGCGCGGCAGCAGCCCGAAGAAGTGCTCGAGGCGCTCGGCGTCGAACGGCAGGGTCGCCGGCAGCTGCCAGAGCACCGGGCCGAGCTTGGGGCCGAGCGCGAGCACCCCGGAGGCGAAGAAGTTGGCCAGCGGCACCTCGACGTCGCGGAGCTTCTTCATGTGGGTGATGAACCGGCCGCCCTTGACCGCGAACTCGAAACCGTCCGGGGTCTGCTCGCGCCACGCGGCGTACGACGTGGGGCGCTGGAGGGAGTAGAAGGAGCCGTTGATCTCCACCGAGGTCAGCCGGCTGGCCGCGTGGGCGAGCTCGGCGCGCTGCGGCAGGCCCTTCGGGTAGAAGTCGCCGCGCCACCCGGCGTACGTCCAGCCAGAGATGCCGACCCGGATCCGACCCATGGCGCCACGGTAGCGGCATGGGGAGCGGCGGAGCGGGGCATGGTGCGGGGGTGCCCGACCTCGACCCGACGGTGATCCCGGCGCCCGCGCGGGCGGCCCGGCGGCTGTTGGCGCGCTACCGGGCCAGTGGCGCGGACCTGCCGTACGGCGACCCGCTGCGCGCCCACGGCGTCGCGATGGAGGGCTACTTCTGGCGCTTCACCGACCCGCACACCGGGCGGGTGGTGATCGCGCTGAACGGCGTCAACCGGGCCGCCGACGGGCGCTGGGCGACGCTGGGCCTGGCCGCGCACCCGGGCGGCTTCCTGCGCACCACCGTCCACCCGGAGGCGACGGCGGGACCCGACGGCCTCGGGGCACGCGCCGGCGACGCCTTCCACGGGACTCCCGACGCGCTCCGCGTCGACCTCGGCCCGACGGCACGCCTCGACGTCCGGCTGGAGGACGCGGTCCCGTGGTCGCGGCGCTCCTTCGGCGGGTCAAGCGTCTTCCAGACGGTGCCGGGCCTCAACCAGTACTGGCACCCGTGGCTGCTCGGCGGCCGGGCCCACGGCACGGCGGTGCTCGGCGAGCAGGCCTGGGACCTCGACGGCTGGACGGCGTACGGCGAGAAGAACTGGGGCCGCGGCGGGTTCCCCGACTCCTGGTGGTGGGGCCAGGCGCAGGGCTTCGCCGAGGACGCGGCGTGCGTCGCGTTCGCCGGCGGCCAGGTCAGCGCCGGGCCGCTGCGTACGACGGTGACCGCGGTCGTGGTCCGGCTGCCCGACGGCCGGGTGGTGCGGCTGGGGGATCCGGTGGTCTCGCCGGTGCGCGCGGAGGTCGCCGACGAGCACTGGTCGCTGCGGGGGCGCAGCGCGCGCTGGAGCGTGGAGGTCGAGGGACGCGGCGACCTCGGGCGGGCGCACGTGCTGCCAGTGCCGCTGCCGCTCGAGCGGCGCAACGTCCCGGGCGCGATCGAGCACCTCGCGGCGCAGATGCGGGTCGTGGTGCGACACCGCGGTCGCACGGTGTGGTCGGGGGAGTCGACCCTCGCCGCGCTCGAGCACGGCGGCATCGCGCGGGCCCGTGCGGAGGTGCTGCGCCGAGGCGGCACGGCGACCGACGTGGACGCGGCGCCGGTGGTGCTCGACTAGGCGAGGACGCCCGGCAGGGTCGAGGTCAGGCCGAGGCGATCGCGGAGGCGCTGGTGCTGAGCTCGTCGCGCAGCTGCGGCAGCTGGTCGACCTCGCCGAGGTGGCTGAGGATCCGCTCCTCGGAGTCCGGCCGGGGCACGAGCAGGTAGGCGTGCCAGGTGTCCCCGACGCGGGTGAGCAGCATCTGGTGGTCGCTCGGCACGTCGCCCCCGACAGGCAGCTGCGCCTCGGCCCCGTCCAGCGGGCCCCCGACGATAGGTGAATTTTTCATCGCGGCGAACCTAGCCCACGGGAGCGCTCCCACGGAGCGGATTCGGCCCCGACCCGCCGCGGTCTAGGCCGAACCGCGGGTGGATCAGTCGCCCTTGACGTTGACGATCTGCCGCAGCGTGTGACGGATCTCGACGAGGTCCGCGGCGTCGGCCATCACGACGTCGATGTCCTTGTACGCCGCGGGGATCTCGTCGATGAAGGCCTCGGTGTCGCGGTACTCGATGCCGGTCATGGCCTCGCGCAGCTGGTCGCGGGTGAACTTCCTGCGCGCCGCGTTGCGGGAGTGCTCCCGCCCCGCGCCGTGCGGGGCGCTGTGCAGCGCCAGCGGGTTGCCGCGGCCCTGCACGACGTACGACCGGGTGCCCATCGAGCCGGGGATGAGACCCCACTCGCCCTCCCGCGCCGAGATCGCGCCCTTGCGGGAGAGCCAGACGTCCTTGCCGAAGTGGTGCTCGCGCGCGGTGTAGTTGTGGTGGCAGTTCACCTCCTGCTCGCGCAGGACCGGCTCGCCGAGCCAGTCCTCGAAGCAGGCGACGACGCGGTCCATCATCTCGGCGCGGTTCTGGTAGGCGAACTCCTGCGCCCACCCGAGCTCGGCGAGGTACCGGTCGAACTCCGTCGTTCCCTCGACGAGGTAGGCCAGGTCGCGGTCGGGCAGGGTGATGTGGTGCCGGGCGCAGTAGCGCTGCGCGACCTCGATGTGGTGCTGCGCGATCTTGTTGCCCAGGCCCCGCGACCCGGAGTGCAGGAACAGCCAGACCCGGTCCTCCTCGTCCAGGCTCACCTCGATGAAGTGGTTGCCCGAACCGAGCGTGCCGAGCTGCAGCCGCCAGTTCTTGGCGTACGACGCGGGGTCGAACCCGGCCTGTGCGGCGGCGTCGGCGAGGGTGGCGACCCGCTCCTCGGTGTGGGGCCGGGTGACGGCGCGGTTGTACCTCCCCGCCGACAGCGGGACCGCCGTCTCGATGGCCTCCCGCAGCGGACGCCGGTCCGTGGGCAGGTCCCGGGCGACGTGCTGGGTGCGGACCGCGATCATGCCGCAGCCGATGTCCACCCCCACTGCCGCCGGGATGATCGCGCCAAGGGTCGGGATGACCGACCCGACCGTGGCGCCCTTGCCGAGGTGGGCGTCGGGCATCAGCGCAAGGTGCGGATGGATGAAGGCCATCTCGCTGGTCGTCTGGGCCTGCGCCCGGGTGTTGTCCGCCAGGACCGACGCCCAGCTGAGGAAGCGCGTGCTGATCTCGTCCATGGTGTGATGCGTGCTCCGTTCGGTTCCGGTGAAGCATCCCGGGCGGGTCCAAGCGCCGTCATCCCGTTTTTCGACCCCGCGGCTCCCTGCCTCGCCCGTCCCGGTCCAGCGTCGCACCCGCGTCCCTGGTGCGGCGGCGCCAGCGATACGCTCGGCGCGCTGAGAGCCCGACTTCATCGTCGGTGCTCGCGGGGCGGTAGCTCAGTCGGTTAGAGCAGAGGACTCATAATCCTTGGGTCGTGGGTTCGAGCCCCACCCGCCCTACTCACTCCCGGCGAGGTGGTCACCTTCCTGACCGTGGTCGACATCCACGAGGACGGGTTCCGCGTCTGGCCCGAGGCCGGAGTTCTCAGGAGTCCTGGTCGTCGGGTGGGTGTGCAGTGAGCAGCCGGGTGGCCCCGCGTTCCTTGACGAGGTGGAGCCCGTGCGGCGATCGCCAAAGGTGGGTCGTGGGACCGGTCTTGTCGTAGGTCCAGCCGGTGTGGGTCTTGGCCCGGTGATGTCGGCGGCAGAGCGGTGCGAGGTTGCAGGAGCACGTCGGGCCGCCCGAACCGTGGGCCACGACGTGGTCGGTGTCGCAGCGGCGGGCGGGGCGTTCGCACCATGGGAACGCGCAGCTCGGTTGGGAGAGACGGGTCTGCTCGCTGAGCCGGTCGGGGACGGCGTAGGCGTCGGTGTGGTGGTGGGCGTCGAGGTCGATGACCGGCTTGAGCGTCACCTGGGTGTCGGGTCCGCACCAGTCGCGGACCTGCTCGGTGGAGACGATGGAGCGGGTCTCCTCGACCCGCGCGATGCCCGGCTTCCCGCCGAGGGCCGCTTCGGAGAGGTGCACGTGGATGACGACCTGCCGCGGCTTCACCGCCGCAGTGGTCCCGCCGCCGGCCTCGACCCTCAGGTCGAGGGTCAGCTGGCCCCGGGCCAGTTCGCCGGCGGCCATCGAGCGGCGCACGTCGAGGGACTCCTCCGAGCCCAGCGCGGCGAGCTCTTGGGCTCCCTGCCGGATCGCGGCGTCCAGATCGAGCGCGTCGGCGAGGTCGAGGGTCCCCTCGACCTGCACGGTCCCGTCGAAGTCGACGGCCTCGGTGTGCACGTCGAAGCGGCGCCCGTCGGCGGCCTGGCGGCGCTGCTTCTCGGCACCTTCCGGGTCGAAGGTGACCCGGGCGTGATCGACGAGCCGCTCGATCGCAGCCCAGCCGACGTTGCCGACGACGGCGGCGAGCTGGCGGTCGACGAAGTCGGCGCCGTCCGGCGGGAGCAGCCTCGTCAGCTGCGCCAGGCGCCGGCCCTTCCAGGTCGGGACCGTTCCCGCCTGCACGAGCGCCCAGGTCCGCTTGAGCCGGTGCGCCAGCTCGAGCGCGTCCCCGATGAGCGACCTCGCGGAGTCGGTCGAGAGGCCAAGCGCGGCACCGAGCTCCATCGGCGCGAACTCCGCGACCAGGGGAGCTCCTTCACCTGCCAGCGGGACCGCGATCTCGGCGAAGATCAGCCCGGCAGTCCCGTTCGTCGAGCCTGTCGAGGCCCCGTCCGAGATCGACTCCTCGGGGTGCATCGCCGCCCATAGGAGCGCGGCCTCCAGGACCTTGACCTCCGCGGCCTGGGCCGCAGCCCGCTGCGCCTGTGCGAAGGCCAGCACGGCGGCTGGGGTGTCGCAGTCGGGGAGTTCGGGGGAGGCCATGCCTCAGTCTAGTCGAACATGTGTTCGAGAACAAGCGGGTTCCCCAGGAGTCTCGACAAGCTCGAGCAACGGCCTGCTCGACCGGCGGTCTCCTCCACCGAACGCCACGGGCCGGGCCGGTCCCCCGGGGGACCGGCCCGGCCCGTGGGCTGGTGCGGTGGAGGCTGGTCAGTCGTCGCTGGACCAGAAGTCCCGCCACGTCTGCCACCGCTCCGGCAGGTCCGCTCGGCTGATGAACGGGTTGCCGGGGAAGTGGAAGCGGCCGGGTGCGGCGAGCGGGCTCGCCGCGACGTCGGCGGCGTAGAAGACGTGCGTGCTGCGGGACTTGAAGTACCACTGCCCGTCGCGGCGCTCGTAGCGGTCCCAGTACTGCATCGGCATCACGATCCACTCGCCGTCGACCTCGTGCTCGGGGCGGCAGTAGACCACCCCGGTCGCGTGGTCGGGGTCGGTGAACTCGATCGTGTGGTTGGCGACCAGGTGGAAGGTGATGCCGTAGGGACGCAGCACCGGGTCGTACCACTGCGCCAGCGCCTCCCGGCCGACCCGGCCGTCATGGGTGGTGACGTCCTCGACGAACAGGCCCGCCAGACCGTCGACGTCCCGGCTGTCGAGGGCCTGGGCGTAGCGGTAGGCGAGCTGGCGGATCTGCTCGGTCGACTCGATCCGGTCGATCCGCGCCGCCAGGTCACCCAACCCGCCCGGGCCGCCCTGCTCTCCGGTCACTCCTGCGCGCCCGCCGCCGCGTCGAGCAGCTCGCGCGGCAGCGGCGCCGGCTCGGCGTACGTCGTCCCGGGGAGCTCGCCGGCCCGGTCGGCCGCGACGATGGACGCCCGCAGCCGGCCGCAGGTCGGGACGAGTGCGGTCCCGCCCGCCCCGGTCGCGCCCTCGCGGATCTCGGGGCAGGTGCCCGCGTCCTGCAACCACTGCACGCTGGTGTGGATCGGGCTGTACTTCTCCACCAGCACGCGGTTGCCGCAGTTCTGGCAGCTGATCTGCTTCACGGCTCCTCCGTCCGAAGGCTCGACTCGGTGGTCACGGCGCTCAACTGAACGCCGCGAGCGGCTCGGAGCCCGACCAGTCGTGACCCCAGTAGCTGTCGGCGGTGATCTCCTCGGCCGTGTAGTGGGACTCATCGACGAGGATCCCCTCGCAGCCGTACTCCACGTCCCAGCCGCCGGGGGCGCGCACGTAGAACGACACCATCTTGTCGTTCGTGTGACGGCCCAGCGTCGAGGAGAGCGAGTAGCCCGCCTTGTTCGAGCGGTCCAGCGCCCGGCCGACGCTGTCGAGGGAGTCCACCTCCACCATGATGTGGATCAGCGAGGGCGCCTTCATGGCCGGCGCCGGGCACAGGGCCAGGCTGTGGTGGCGCTGGTTGACGCCGATGAACCGGATCCGCTGGGTGGGGACGCCGGGCGGGGTGTCGAGCTTCATCGCACCGCGCGGCAGGAACTCCAAGGTGTCGAGGTAGAGCTTCTGCGAGGCCTCGATGTCCGTGGTCGGCAGCACGATGTGCCCCAGGCCCAGGCCCGAGGTCACGAAGCGGCTGCCGTGGCGGGTCACCAGCGGCGAGTGGTCCAGCACGGGGCCGAAGAAGACCTCGACCTGGAGACCGGAGGGGTCGGTGAAGGCGATCGCCTCCTCGACCCGGCGCACGTCGGCCTCCTCGGCGCTCAGCCGCTTGGGCGCGTAGCCCGCGTCGGCCAGCGTCTTCTCGACCCGGGCCAGCGCCAGGTGGTCGCGGACCTCCCAACCGACGGTCTGCACGCCGTCGCTGTCGCCGGGGCGCACCACGATGCGGGCGGCGCGCTCGTCCATCCGCAGGTACAGCGCGTCCGGGTCCGGGCCGCTGCCCTCACCGAAGCTGAGCACGTCGAAGGCGAAGTCGCGCCAGCGCTCCATGTCGGTGGCGGCCACGGTCACGTATCCGAGGGCACGGATCTCTCTCATCTGCATGTCTCCTTGCAAGTCACGGGTGGGTCGGGCGTGTGCCCGGGCGGGGCGAGGCTCAGATCAGGGCGCGCAGTGCGCCCTGCGGCTCCACGCCCATGTGGGTCAGCGCGTTGGCGTGGTACGTCGGGCCCGGGATGTTGATGGCGTGGTTGAGGCCGGCGTGGGCGTCGCGCCAGAACCGCTGCAGCGGGTGGTCCATGCGCAGCGCGGTGCCGCCGGAGCGGGCGAAGATGCGGTCGACGGCGTCGACGGCGCGGTGTGCCGCCCGCACCTGGGCCAGCCGGCCGAGGGCGCGGGTCTCGAAGGACACCTCGCGACCGGAGTCGACGATGTCCCACAGCCGGTTGATGTTGCCGAGGATCTCGCCGCGGGCGGCGTGGATGTCGGCGGCCGCCTCGCCCAGGGCGGAGAGGGTGTAGGGGTCCTCCCTGACCACGGTGCCGTGGGCGTTGATCCGGTCGCGCTGGTAACCCAGCGCCGTCTCGAGCGCGCCCTCGGCGATGCCGATGATCGCGGAGGTGATGCCGGCGGGGAAGGTGCACGACCAGGGCATCTTGTACAGCGTCTCGTCGCGGCCGGCCTTGCGCACCGCGGTGCCGTCGATCACCTCGTCGCAGTCCATGACCCGGTAGGCCGGCACGTAGGCGTCGCGGACGATGACGTCCTTGGAGCCGGTGCCGCGCAGGCCCACGGTGTTCCAGGAGTCCTCGACGATCTCGTAGTCGCTGCGCGGCAGGATGACGTGGACCATCTTGGGCGGGTTGATCACCTCGCCGTCCGTGCCGGCGAGCAGGCCACCGAGGAAGATCCACTGGCAGTGGTCGGTGCCCGACGAGAACTGCCAGCGGCCGGAGAAGCGGAAGCCGTCCTCGCCCTCGGGGACCAGCCGCCCGTTGGGCTGGTACGGCGAGGCGAGCCAGGTGTCCTGGTCCTCGCCCCACACCTCCTCCCGCACCCGCGGGTCGGCGAAGGCGAGCTGCCAGGGGTGGACGCCGACGATGCCCTGCACCCAGCCCGCGGAGCCGAAGATCTTGGCGGTCCCCATCACGGTCTCGGCGAACTCGGCGAGGTGGGTCTCCTGGCCGCCGTACTCCTTCGGCTGGAGCATCCGGATGGCGCCGGAGCTGCGCAGGAGGGCCGCGGTCTCGTCGGGGAGCCGGCACAGCTGCTCGGACTCCTCGGCCTGCTCACGCAGCTTGTCTGCGTGGTCGATCATCTGACGTCGGACGTCGTTCATCGTGGGTGTTCCTTCTGCTGGGTGCGGCTCAGGCGCCGGCGGTGGCGGTGGACGACGACTCGACGCGGCTCTCGGCCTCCCAGGTCTCGACCGCGTAGTCGCAGTCGACCTCGAACTCGAAGCGCTTGGTCATGTCCGGCGTGACGTCCTCGACGTCGACGTAGAACTGCTGGTACCAGCGACGCAGCTGGTAGACCGGCCCGTCCTCCTCGGTGAGGAGCGGGTTCTCGATGCGGGTCTTGTGCTTCCAGACCTCGACGTCCTGGAGGAACTGCACCTCGAGGCCGTCGACGAAGGTCTGGCCCATCGCCTGGGCGTCCTCGTCCGACATGCCCGGCAGCTTCTCCACGATGATCCCGTACTGGAGCAGGAAGGAGTTCTCGCTGATCGGGTAGTGGCAGTTGACCAGCTTGGCCTCGATGACCTGCTCGTCGGCCTCGGTCCAGATCGTGTCGAGCATGAACGAGGGGCCGAAGTAGCTGGCCTCGGAGCGGGTGACGGCGTCCGGCAGGTCCATCTGCACTCCGGTCTTGATGTCCTCGCGGCCGGTGGAGTTCATGTACTGGCTGGCCACGTGGCCCTCGAAGACGTTCTTGAAGTACCGCGGGATCTGGTAGTGCACGTAGAAGAAGTGCGCCATGTCCACGACGTTGTCGACGATCTCGCGGCAGTGCGCGCCCTCGACCAGGTAGGACTTCCACGACCAGGCGGTCCACTTGCCGGCGTCGTAGTCGGGGATCTCGGGGATCGTCACGTCCGCCGGCGGCGGATTGCCCTGCGGGTCGTTCCAGCAGAACAGCAGGCCGTTCTTCTCCATGGTGATCCAGCGCAGCGTGCGGGCGCGCAGCGGCGTACGACGGGCGTAGGGCACCTTGGTGCAGCGGCCCTCGCCGTTCCAGCGCCAGTCGTGGAACGGGCAGGCGATCTCGTTGCCCTTGATCTCGCCGTGGGCGAGGTTGCCGCCCATGTGGCGGCAGAACGCGTCGAGCATGTGGATCTCGCCGTCCTCGCCGGCGAACACGACGGCCGTCTGGCCGAAGATCTTCAGCTCGTGCGGCTTGCCGTCGCGGAAGTCGTCCGCCAGCCCGAGGCAGTGCCATCCGCGGGCGAAGCGGGAGTAGCCGTCGCCGGTCTCGATGAACCGGATCTCGTCGCTGGGGGTGGTGGCGCTCATGCCTACCTCCTGGGTAGTGGTGCTGGATCGAAAGAGGGGGAAACAGAGGGGAACGCAGCGGGCAGCCCGAGACGCCCGTACGCAGCGACACCATCCGTGACGCCCGTCACCCGGCTCGAACGGCGCTCCCGCGAATCGGGAGTCGCCCGAAGAGCTGCCCGTGAGGTGGCGGCTGCTCAGGCCGGAGGTGCGGCCGCCGCGGCGCGCACGGCGGGTGCGACGGTGCCGAGCAGGAGCGAGAGGTGCTCGGTCACGATGTCGTCGGGCATCCCGGCGACGCTGGCCCAGCAGTAGACGTGGCGCGCCGGGATCCCGGACGTACGCCGCTGGATGGTCGCCGTGGCCTCCTGCGGCGTGAGCACGCTGAGGCCCGGGATCCGGCCCGGTCCGCGGGTGTCGGCGGCCACCTCCTCGACCGCGAGGTCCCGGACGGCGCCGCCCGGTCCGGCCGCCATCCGGCGGTAGGAGTTCAGCTGGTGCACGAAGTGCGGCAGCACCCGGGCCAGGGTCCGCTCCGGGTCCTCGGCCACGATCAGGTCGAGCAACCCGCCCATCCGCGCGGTCGACGGGTCATGCCCGCCCTCGGCCAGCCCGGCGGCGTACGGCTCCAGGAGGCGGCGGTCGAGTGACAGCAGGCCGGTGCCCATCCGGCCGGCCCGGCGCGCGCCCTGCGGGCCCTGGTAGCCCAGCCAGACCGGCGGCGGCTGCTGCACCGGGCCGGGGCTCACCACACCGAGCAGGCGCTGCACCTCGCGGACCGCGTCGTCGGTGAGGCGGTAGCGCTGCGCGAGCTCGTGGCCGAACGCGGCGTACTCGTGTGCGACGAAGCCGGCGCCGATGCCCAGCTCGAGACGCCCGGCGGAGACGAGGTCGACGACGGCGGCCTCCTCGGCGAGGTGGCGGGGGTGTCGCAGCGCCGCCAGCACGACGGCGGTCCCGATCCGCACCCGCGACGTGCGGGCCGCGGCCGCGGCGGCGAAGGTGAGCGGCTGAGAGAGGTAGCCGTCGTCGACGTCGTGGTGCTCGGTGAACCAGACGGCGTCGGCACCCTGGTGCTCGGCCTCCGCGATCAGGTCCAGCTGGCGGCGGTAGTGATCCGGCCAGGGGCGGCGCCAGCGCTCGGGGTTGCGCAGGTCGAGGAAGAGCCCGATCCCCGGTGCGCCGGACCCGCTGCTCACCGTGCCGGCCCGGGCGCCCCGGGGGCGGTGGCGGCGAAGGCGCCGCGGAAGAAGACCATCGGCGCGCCGTCGCCGACCCACTCCAGCTCGTCGACGGCGCCGATCACGACGTCGTGGTCGCCGGCGCGGTGCACGGCGTCGATGGAGCAGTGCACCCGGGCGAGGACCCCCGGCAGGCTCGGGGTGCCCCACCGCGACGGGGACCAGTCCAGGGCCTCGAAGCGCCGCCCGGTGTGCGAGCCGAACCGGGCGCACAGGTCGTCCTGGTCCTCGGCGAGGACGTTGACGCTGAACCGGCCACCGCGCCGGATGCGGGGCCAGCTGGTGCCGCCGTGCCCGGCGCAGAACAGCACCAGCGGGGGGTCCAGGGAGACGGAGGCGAACGACTGGCAGGCGAAGCCGACGGCCTCGCCCTCGTCGAGCCCGGTCACCACCGTCACGCCGCTCGCGAACTGCCCGAGCACCCGGCGCATCTCCGCCGAGCCGGGCCGGGCGACGAGCGCGGCCCCGTCCGGGACGGGCGGCAGGGCGGGGGAGACGAGGGGGTCGGGGGCGGTCGCCTGGATGGTCATCGTGCTGTCCTCCGAGGGGGTCAGGTGCGTCGGCGGCGTGGGCCGTCGACGCCGTTCGACGGCGTGAGCGGAGTCGCACGCTAGGACCTGGGAGCCGGGCCCGCCGTGGCCCGGCTCCCGATGATCGGGAGCCGGTTGTTTGCGCCGCGATGTGACGGACGTCAAACTGCTCGGGCCGCTTGTCATGACCCCCCGGAGGCATCGATGCACCCTGCCCGCTCCGCCTCGGCGAGCACCACGAGCGACACGATGATCGTGCGGATGACGCGCGTCCTCGAGTCCTTCGACCGCTGGGGAACCCGGCTCTCGCTGGAGGAGATCGGCACCCGCGCGCGGTTGCCGCGCTCCAGCTGCCACCGGATCCTGGAGCAGCTCGTGCAGCTCGGGTGGGTACGCCGGCACACGACCGGCTACTCCCTGGGCCACCGCGCCGCGAGCATCGGGTCGCGCGGTCCCAGCCGGGAGCAGGTGCGCGAGGCCGCGGCGCCGGTCCTGCTGGACCTGCACGTGCGCACCGGGCTGGTGGTGCACCTGTGCATGCTCGAGGGCCCGGAGGTGCTGTTCCTCGACAAGCTCGGCGGCGCCTACGCCCTCACCCTGCCCTCCGACGTGGGCAGCCGGTGGTGGGTCACGAACGCCACGATCGGCAAGACGATCCTCGCCTGGTTGCCGCCCGAGGAGGTCGACTCGCTGCTCGGCGAGTGTGCGGCCCCTGGCGGCATCGACGGTGACGACCCGGCGCTGCTGCACGCGGAGCTCGCGGAGATCCGGCGTCGCGGGGTCGGCTACGAGCGCGGCCTCGGCATGCCCGGGGTCGGGGGCGTGGCGGCGCCGATCCTGACTGCGGACGGGCCGGTCGCGGCCCTGTCGGCGGTGGGGCCGCTGGAGCGGGTGGACTTCGAGCGGCTGGCGCCGCTGGTGCGGCACGCGGGCAGGCAGACCTCCGAGGCGCTGCAGTCCCGGATGCGCGAGGAGTCCGACCCCCTGGAGCCCATCCCGTACCGCAAGCTCGGCCCGACCCGGGGCTGGCTGGGCGGTCGACCGGTCGGACGCTGCTGCGGCAAGCAGGAGGTCTGCGACCGGCTTTGGGCCTCTGGCGAGGTCCGCCGCGACGACGAGACCTGCGCCTGACGCGCCGTGCGCGGCGCGCGGCCCGGTCCGCCGCCCCGGATCGCGAGGGTGCCCCTGCCGCCGGACGGCCCCGGTCGGGGCCGTCCGGCACGGCTCACCGCGAGGGCTCGGGCAGCGTGCAGTCGACCTTCGGGTTGACCCCGACGTAGTTCAGCGGACCTGCGACCACCGTGAGGACGGTGTCACCGGCGTTGGTGCAGCTGACGTCGCGGTCGTCGCCGAAGTAGCCGCGCTGCCAGGCGGCGAGGGCCCCGATGGCCAGCCAGGCCAGGACGATCAGGGTCACGATGAACTTCATGCTTCCTCCTTCGGGAGGCGCCCGGGGCAGGCGCTCGCCGCGCCAGTACCCAACCCGGCTGCTTGGCGGTCCGGCTCAGGAGCGAGGGGGCTGGTAGGAGGCCTGGAAGGCGAGCAGGTCCTCGACTCCGCGCGCCAGCGCGGCGTCGAGACGGTCGATCAGGGGGAGTGCGCCCTCGGTGCTGCCCTCGCTGGCCAGCAGCTCGAGGCGGCGCGCCGCCGCACCGACGTAGTTCACCCCGAGGTTGAGGCTGTTGCCCACCATCTTGTGGGTCACCGCCCGCAGCTCCTCGTGGTCCCCGCGCTGCGCCGCGTCCCGGACCGTGCCCCCCGCGGTCTGGGCGGTGGTGACGAAGTTGGCGATCGCCCGGTCCAGGTAGGTCGTGTCGCCGGGGTCGAGGTCGCGCAGCATCTCGAGTCGTGCGAGGTCGAGGCCGTCCTCGGGGATCTGGTCGGGCACGGTGCCTCCTGGGGGGGAGAGGGTGGGAACAGCGGCCAGCTCGAGCGCTGGGCGGCCGGGGGGTGCGCCGCCCCACCCTAGGGGGGTCACCCCTCGTCGGCGACCAGCAGGCGCGAGCCGTCGTGGACCAGCTGCAGGCTCACCGTCTCGGTCCGGCTCCCGCCGCCCTCGAGGTCGTAGGTGTAGGTGTAGGTCACCCGCATCGACTCGGGATCGGCCTCGGTGACCTCGACGTCGCGCACGGAGACGACCCCGCCCCAGAACCCGTCGTACCCCGGACGGCCCTGGCTGGCCTCCTGGAAGGCCGGGGTCAGCATCGCGAAGCCGGCGGCCGGGTCACTCGCCGCCTGCTGCAGGTAGTAGGTGACGAAGGCGCGCAGATCCTCTGCGGTGGGCGTGCTCGGCTCCGGGGACGGCGGGGGCTTCGCGGTCGTGCCCGGCGTGGCGGACCCGGCGGGCTCCGCGCCGCGGTCGGTGCCGATCGCCAGCGCGACCACGGACAGCAGCGCGACGACGGCGACCCCGAGCAACGCCGGGACCCACCTGCCGCGGCGCCGGCGTCGCGACCCGGCCGAGGCGGCGGCCGGCGCAGCGGCGGCCACGCGCGGCACCGCCCGGGTGGAGCGGCCGCGGCCGCTCGGTGCC